>NZ_BOSF01000060.1:0-205 GCF_018403205.1 Paenibacillus sp. J22TS3 | reverse complement strand
CGGCTCTTCACCTTAACCTCGCACGGGAACGTAACTCGCCGGTTCATTCTACAAAAGGCACGCCATCACCCCTAGATCGGGCTCTGACTTCTTGTAAGCACACGGTTTCAGGATCTCTTTCACTCCCCTTCCGGGGTGCTTTTCACCTTTCCCTCACGGTACTGCTTCACTATCGGTCGCTAGGGAGTATTTAGCCTTGGCAGAT
>NZ_BOSF01000059.1:0-209 GCF_018403205.1 Paenibacillus sp. J22TS3 | reverse complement strand
TGGAAGTGCAGCAATGCATGGAGCTGACCAGTACTAATCGGTCGAGGGCTTATCCAAACAAATACCCCGAGCATGACGGGGATGCGCAAGTTCGTTTCGTATCTAGTTTTCAGGTGATCAAGCCTGAGGAGAAGATGTGGGGCCTTTATCAAGGACTGATATTTTCTCGCAGCGATGAGTTTTCTAAGGTTGGATATTTTCCTGGAGTG
>NZ_BOSF01000058.1:0-212 GCF_018403205.1 Paenibacillus sp. J22TS3 | reverse complement strand
CGCTGCGGCTACGGCTCTTCACCTTAACCTCGCACGGGAACGTAACTCGCCGGTTCATTCTACAAAAGGCACGCCATCACCCCTAAATTGGGCTCTGACTTCTTGTAAGCACACGGTTTCAGGATCTCTTTCACTCCCCTTCCGGGGTGCTTTTCACCTTTCCCTCACGGTACTGCTTCACTATCGGTCGCTAGGGAGTATTTAGCCTTGGC
>NZ_BOSF01000057.1:0-212 GCF_018403205.1 Paenibacillus sp. J22TS3 | reverse complement strand
CGCTGCGGCTACGGCTCTTCACCTTAACCTCGCACGGGAACGTAACTCGCCGGTTCATTCTACAAAAGGCACGCCATCACCCCTTAATTGGGCTCTGACTTCTTGTAAGCACACGGTTTCAGGATCTCTTTCACTCCCCTTCCGGGGTGCTTTTCACCTTTCCCTCACGGTACTGCTTCACTATCGGTCGCTAGGGAGTATTTAGCCTTGGC
>NZ_BOSF01000056.1:0-212 GCF_018403205.1 Paenibacillus sp. J22TS3 | reverse complement strand
GCCAAGGCTAAATACTCCCTAGCGACCGATAGTGAAGCAGTACCGTGAGGGAAAGGTGAAAAGCACCCCGGAAGGGGAGTGAAAAAGATCCTGAAACCGTGTGCTTACAAGAAGTCAGAGCCCAATTAAGGGGTGATGGCGTGCCTTTTGTAGAATGAACCGGCGAGTTACGTTCCCGTGCGAGGTTAAGGTGAAGAGCCGTAGCCGCAGCG
>NZ_BOSF01000055.1:0-221 GCF_018403205.1 Paenibacillus sp. J22TS3 | reverse complement strand
GGTATGCGGATTTGCCTACATACCAGCCTCACTGCTTGGACGGACATCCATCAGTCCGCGTCACTACCCTGCTGCGTCACCCCATCGCTCATAGCGGATTACGGTGGTACAGGAATTTCAACCTGTTGTCCTTCGACTACGCCTTTCGGCCTCGCCTTAGGTCCCGACTTACCCTGAGCGGACGAACCTTCCTCAGGAACCCTTAGGCTTTCGGCGGATCA
>NZ_BOSF01000054.1:0-223 GCF_018403205.1 Paenibacillus sp. J22TS3 | reverse complement strand
GCTGGAGGGCTTAACGGTCGTGTTCGGGATGGGTACGCGTGGAACCCCTCCGCCATCGCCACCAAACATGATTTTTCGAAGCTTCCGCTTCTCGAAATCGCTGCGAGAAAATATCAGTCCTTGATAAAGGCCCCACATCTTCTCCTCAGGCTTGATCACCTGAAAACTAGATACGAAACGAACTTGCGCACCCTTCTAGGAACTGCGTCCTTCGGGTATTTGT
>NZ_BOSF01000053.1:0-228 GCF_018403205.1 Paenibacillus sp. J22TS3 | reverse complement strand
CAGCCACCATTTAAAGAGTGCGTAATAGCTCACTGGTCGAGTGACTCTGCGCCGAAAATGTAACGGGGCTAAACACACCACCGAAGCTATGGCTTGATGCTTTGCATCAGGGGTAGGGGAGCGTTGTATGTGGGTTGAAGGTGTACCGGAAGGAGCGCTGGACTGCATACAAGTGAGAATGCCGGTATGAGTAACGAAAAGATCAGTGAGAATCTGATCCGCCGAAAG
>NZ_BOSF01000052.1:0-228 GCF_018403205.1 Paenibacillus sp. J22TS3 | reverse complement strand
GCAGCCACCATTTAAAGAGTGCGTAATAGCTCACTGGTCGAGTGACTCTGCGCCGAAAATGTAACGGGGCTAAACACACCACCGAAGCTATGGCTTGATGCTTGCATCAGGGGTAGGGGAGCGTTGTGTATACGTTGAAGGTGTACCGTAAGGAGCGCTGGAGAGTACACAAGTGAGAATGCCGGTATGAGTAACGAAAAGATCAGTGAGAATCTGATCCGCCGAAAG
>NZ_BOSF01000051.1:0-228 GCF_018403205.1 Paenibacillus sp. J22TS3 | reverse complement strand
CAGCCACCATTTAAAGAGTGCGTAATAGCTCACTGGTCGAGTGACTCTGCGCCGAAAATGTAACGGGGCTAAACACACCACCGAAGCTATGGCTTGATGCTTTGCATCAGGGGTAGGGGAGCGTTGTGTATACGTTGAAGGTGTACCGTAAGGAGCGCTGGAGAGTACACAAGTGAGAATGCCGGTATGAGTAACGAAAAGATCAGTGAGAATCTGATCCGCCGAAAG
>NZ_BOSF01000050.1:0-235 GCF_018403205.1 Paenibacillus sp. J22TS3 | reverse complement strand
CCGCTACCCCCACCTCATCCCCGCATTTTTCAACATACGTGGGTTCGGGCCTCCAGTGCGTGTTACCGCACCTTCACCCTGGACAGGGGTAGATCACCCGGTTTCGGGTCTACGTCCACGTACTAAAGATCGCCCTATTCAGACTCGCTTTCGCTGCGGCTACGGCTCTTCACCTTAACCTCGCACGGGAACGTAACTCGCCGGTTCATTCTACAAAAGGCACGCCATCACCCCT
>NZ_BOSF01000049.1:0-237 GCF_018403205.1 Paenibacillus sp. J22TS3 | reverse complement strand
GGAGGCAGCAGTAGGGAATCTTCCGCAATGGACGAAAGTCTGACGGAGCAACGCCGCGTGAGTGATGAAGGTTTTCGGATCGTAAAGCTCTGTTGCCAGGGAAGAACGTCCGGTAGAGTAACTGCTACCGGAGTGACGGTACCTGAGAAGAAAGCCCCGGCTAACTACGTGCCAGCAGCCGCGGTAATACGTAGGGGGCAAGCGTTGTCCGGAATTATTGGGCGTAAAGCGCGCGCA
>NZ_BOSF01000048.1:0-239 GCF_018403205.1 Paenibacillus sp. J22TS3 | reverse complement strand
ACCCCCGGATCAAAGCTTGCTTACAGCTCCCCGAGGCAGTTTCGTTGTTCGCCACGTCCTTCTTCGGCTCCTAGCGCCTAGGCATCCTCCGTGTGCTCTTAGTAGCTTAACCAATTGCTCCGGTTGGCTGACCAACCTTCGCGCTACCTTAGATACTTCACTTGTTTGCACAAGTTCAGCTTAAAGGAATTCTAATTTACGCAATTTCGTTTCGTTATCTAGTTTTCAAGGATCAAATC
>NZ_BOSF01000047.1:0-244 GCF_018403205.1 Paenibacillus sp. J22TS3 | reverse complement strand
GGTGTTCCTCCACATCTCTACGCATTTCACCGCTACACGTGGAATTCCACTCTCCTCTTCTGCACTCAAGCTACCCAGTTTCCAGTGCGACCCGAAGTTGAGCTCCGGGATTAAACACCAGACTTAAGTAGCCGCCTGCGCGCGCTTTACGCCCAATAATTCCGGACAACGCTTGCCCCCTACGTATTACCGCGGCTGCTGGCACGTAGTTAGCCGGGGCTTTCTTCTCAGGTACCGTCACTCC
>NZ_BOSF01000046.1:0-244 GCF_018403205.1 Paenibacillus sp. J22TS3 | reverse complement strand
CCTGAAAACTAGATACGAAACGAACTTGCGCATCCCCGTCATGCTCGGGGTATTTGTTTGGATAAGCCCTCGACCGATTAGTACTGGTCAGCTCCATGCATTGCTGCACTTCCACCTCCAGCCTATCTACCTCGTCGTCTTCAAGGGGTCTTACATATTGGGAAATCTCATCTTGAGGGGGGCTTCACGCTTAGATGCTTTCAGCGCTTATCCCTTCCGCACTTAGCTACCCAGCTGTGCTCCT
>NZ_BOSF01000045.1:0-254 GCF_018403205.1 Paenibacillus sp. J22TS3 | reverse complement strand
AACAGGTTGAAATTCCTGTACCACCGTAATCCGCTATGAGCGATGGGGTGACGCAGCAGGGTAGTGACGCGGACTGATGGATGTCCGTCCAAGCAGTGAGGCTGGTATGTAGGCAAATCCGCATACCATAAGGCTGGGCTGTGATGGGGAGTGAAAATTACAGTAGCGAAGGTCATGATCTCACACTGCCAAGAAAAGCCTCTAGTCAGGAGAAGGTGCCCGTACCGCAAACCGACACAGGTAGGCGAGAAGAG
>NZ_BOSF01000044.1:0-254 GCF_018403205.1 Paenibacillus sp. J22TS3 | reverse complement strand
GGATAACTACCGGAAACGGTAGCTAATACCGGATACGCAAGATCCTCGCATGAGGGACTTGGGAAAGACGGAGCAATCTGTCACTTATGGATGGGCCTGCGGCGCATTAGCTAGTTGGTGAGGTAATGGCTCACCAAGGCGACGATGCGTAGCCGACCTGAGAGGGTGAACGGCCACACTGGGACTGAGACACGGCCCAGACTCCTACGGGAGGCAGCAGTAGGGAATCTTCCGCAATGGACGAAAGTCTGACG
>NZ_BOSF01000043.1:0-254 GCF_018403205.1 Paenibacillus sp. J22TS3 | reverse complement strand
CAGACTTAAATAGCCGCCTGCGCGCGCTTTACGCCCAATAATTCCGGACAACGCTTGCCCCCTACGTATTACCGCGGCTGCTGGCACGTAGTTAGCCGGGGCTTTCTTCTCAGGTACCGTCACTCCGATAGCAGTTACTCTACCGGACGTTCTTCCCTGGCAACAGAGCTTTACGATCCGAAAACCTTCATCACTCACGCGGCGTTGCTCCGTCAGACTTTCGTCCATTGCGGAAGATTCCCTACTGCTGCCTC
>NZ_BOSF01000042.1:0-254 GCF_018403205.1 Paenibacillus sp. J22TS3 | reverse complement strand
CTCTTCTCGCCTACCTGTGTCGGTTTGCGGTACGGGCACCTTCTCCTGACTAGAGGCTTTTCTTGGCAGTGTGAGATCATGACCTTCGCTACTGTAATTTTCACTCCCCATCACAGCCCAGCCTTATCGGTATGCGGATTTGCCTACATACCAGCCTCACTGCTTGGACGGACATCCATCAGTCCGCGTCACTACCCTGCTGCGTCACCCCATCGCTCATAACGGATTACGGTGGTACAGGAATTTCAACCTGT
>NZ_BOSF01000041.1:0-255 GCF_018403205.1 Paenibacillus sp. J22TS3 | reverse complement strand
CCAGACTTAAGTAGCCGCCTGCGCGCGCTTTACGCCCAATAATTCCGGACAACGCTTGCCCCCTACGTATTACCGCGGCTGCTGGCACGTAGTTAGCCGGGGCTTTCTTCTCAGGTACCGTCACTCCAATAGCAGTTACTCTACCGGACGTTCTTCCCTGGCAACAGAGCTTTACGATCCGAAAACCTTCATCACTCACGCGGCGTTGCTCCGTCAGACTTTCGTCCATTGCGGAAGATTCCCTACTGCTGCCTC
>NZ_BOSF01000040.1:0-255 GCF_018403205.1 Paenibacillus sp. J22TS3 | reverse complement strand
GGATAACTACCGGAAACGGTAGCTAATACCGGATACGCAAGATCCTCGCATGAGGGACTTGGGAAAGACGGAGCAATCTGTCACTTATGGATGGGCCTGCGGCGCATTAGCTAGTTGGTGAGGTAATAGCTCACCAAGGCGACGATGCGTAGCCGACCTGAGAGGGTGAACGGCCACACTGGGACTGAGACACGGCCCAGACTCCTACGGGAGGCAGCAGTAGGGAATCTTCCGCAATGGACGAAAGTCTGACGG
>NZ_BOSF01000039.1:0-255 GCF_018403205.1 Paenibacillus sp. J22TS3 | reverse complement strand
ACGGCCCAGACTCCTACGGGAGGCAGCAGTAGGGAATCTTCCGCAATGGACGAAAGTCTGACGGAGCAACGCCGCGTGAGTGATGAAGGTTTTCGGATCGTAAAGCTCTGTTGCCAGGGAAGAACGTTCGGTAGAGTAACTGCTACCGGAGTGACGGTACCTGAGAAGAAAGCCCCGGCTAACTACGTGCCAGCAGCCGCGGTAATACGTAGGGGGCAAGCGTTGTCCGGAATTATTGGGCGTAAAGCGCGCGCA
>NZ_BOSF01000038.1:0-255 GCF_018403205.1 Paenibacillus sp. J22TS3 | reverse complement strand
GGCTCCTAGCGCCTAGGCATCCTCCGTGTGCTCTTAGTAGCTTAACCAATTGCTCAGTGATTGATTTTTGGGCTCTGTTGCACAGAACGCAAAGGATCCCGAAAATCAATCACTTTCGCGCTACCTTCGATTCACTTCACTTGTTTGCACAAGTTCAGCTTAAAGGAATTCTAATTTACGCAATTTCGTTTCGTTATCTAGTTTTCAAGGATCAAATCGGAAATTTCTTAACGTCCACGTTATCGTGTCGTTAGG
>NZ_BOSF01000037.1:0-255 GCF_018403205.1 Paenibacillus sp. J22TS3 | reverse complement strand
GGTCGCTAGGGAGTATTTAGCCTTGGCAGATGGTCCTGCCGGATTCATACGGGGTTTCACGTGCCCCGCACTACTCGGGATCCGTCTCGGAGGGATTAGACTTTCGGGTACAGGGCTTTTACCTCTTATCGCGGGCCTTTCCAGACCTCTTCGCCTACCCTAATCCTTGGTAACTCCATATGAGACGTCCCACAACCCCAGAGAGCAAGCTCTCTGGTTTAGGCTGTTCCGCGTTCGCTCGCCGCTACTGACGGA
>NZ_BOSF01000036.1:0-255 GCF_018403205.1 Paenibacillus sp. J22TS3 | reverse complement strand
ACGATAACGTGGACGTTAAGAAATTTCCGATTTGATCCTTGAAAACTAGATAACGAAACGAAATTGCGTAAATTAGAATTCCTTTAAGCTGAACTTGTGCAAACAAGTGAAGTGAATCAAAGGTAGCTCGAAGGTTGGTCAACCAACCCGAGCAATTGGTTAAGCTACTAAGAGCACACGGAGGATGCCTAGGCGCTAGGAGCCGAAGAAGGACGTGGCGAACAACGAAACTGCCTCGGGGAGCTGTAAGCAAGC
>NZ_BOSF01000035.1:0-255 GCF_018403205.1 Paenibacillus sp. J22TS3 | reverse complement strand
GCCTTTCCAGACCTCTTCGCCTACCCTAATCCTTGGTAACTCCATGTGAGACGTCCCACAACCCCAGAGAGCAAGCTCTCTGGTTTAGGCTGTTCCGCGTTCGCTCGCCGCTACTGACGGAATCACTGTTGTTTTCTCTTCCTCAGGGTACTTAGATGTTTCAGTTCCCCTGGTCTGCCTCTTCACACCCTATGAATTCAGGTATGAGTGACTACCTATTACAGTAGCCGGGTTTCCCCATTCGGACACCCCCGG
>NZ_BOSF01000034.1:0-255 GCF_018403205.1 Paenibacillus sp. J22TS3 | reverse complement strand
ATACGTGGGTTCGGGCCTCCAGTGCGTGTTACCGCACCTTCACCCTGGACAGGGGTAGATCACCCGGTTTCGGGTCTACGTCCACGTACTAAAAGTCGCCCTATTCAGACTCGCTTTCGCTGCGGCTGCGGCTCTTCACCTTAACCTCGCACGGGAACGTAACTCGCCGGTTCATTCTACAAAAGGCACGCCATCACCCCTAGATCGGGCTCTGACTTCTTGTAAGCACACGGTTTCAGGATCTCTTTCACTCCC
>NZ_BOSF01000033.1:0-255 GCF_018403205.1 Paenibacillus sp. J22TS3 | reverse complement strand
CCCCCCCCCCCCCCCCCCCCCCCCCCCCCCCCCCCCCCCCCCCCCCCCCCCCCCCCCCCCCCCCCCCCCCCCCCCCCCCCCCCCCCCCCCCCCCCCCCCCCCCCCCCCCCCCCCCCCCCCCCCCCCCCCCCCCCCCCCCCCCCCCCCCCCCCCCCCCCCCCCCCCCCCCCCCCCCCCCCCCCCCCCCCCCCCCCCCCCCCCCCCCCCCCCCCCCCCCCCCCCCCCCCCCCCCCCCCCCCCCCCCCCCCCCCCCCC
>NZ_BOSF01000032.1:0-255 GCF_018403205.1 Paenibacillus sp. J22TS3 | reverse complement strand
GAGGCGACCGCCCCAGTCAAACTGCCCACCTGACACGGTCCCCGTACCGGGTTACGGTACTAGGTTAGAACTCCGATACGATCAGGGTGGTATCCCAACGGTGCCTCCACCGAAGCTGGCGCTCCGGTTTCCTAGGCTCCCACCTATCCTGTACAAATCGTATCAAAGTCCAATATCAAGCTGCAGTAAAGCTCCATGGGGTCTTTCCGTCTTGTCGCGGGTAACCTGCATCTTCACAGGTATTAAAATTTCACC
>NZ_BOSF01000031.1:0-255 GCF_018403205.1 Paenibacillus sp. J22TS3 | reverse complement strand
GAGGCGACCGCCCCAGTCAAACTGCCCACCTGACACGGTCCCCGTACCGGGTTACGGTACTAGGTTAGAACTCCGATACGATCAGGGTGGTATCCCAACGGTGCCTCCACCGAAGCTGGCGCTCCGGCTTCCTAGGCTCCCACCTATCCTGTACAAATCGTATCAAAGTCCAATATCAAGCTGCAGTAAAGCTCCATGGGGTCTTTCCGTCTTGTCGCGGGTAACCTGCATCTTCACAGGTATTAAAATTTCACC
>NZ_BOSF01000030.1:0-257 GCF_018403205.1 Paenibacillus sp. J22TS3 | reverse complement strand
TCCGTCAGTAGCGGCGAGCGAACGCGGAACAGCCTAAACCAGAGAGCTTGCTCTCTGGGGTTGTGGGACGTCTCATATGGAGTTACCAAGGATTAGGGTAGGCGAAGAGGTCTGGAAAGGCCCGCGAAACGAGGTAAAAGCCCTGTACCCGAAAGTCTAATCCCTCCGAGACGGATCCCGAGTAGTGCGGGGCACGTGAAACCCCGTATGAATCCGGCAGGACCATCTGCCAAGGCTAAATACTCCCTAGCGACCGA
>NZ_BOSF01000029.1:0-260 GCF_018403205.1 Paenibacillus sp. J22TS3 | reverse complement strand
ATTCCGTCAGTAGCGGCGAGCGAACGCGGAACAGCCTAAACCAGAGAGCTTGCTCTCTGGGGTTGTGGGACGTCTCACATGGAGTTACCAAGGAACAGGTTAGATGAAGAGGTCTGGAAAGGCCCGCCAAAGAAGGTAAAAGCCCTGTATTTGAAAATGTGTTCCCTCCGAGACGGATCCCGAGTAGTGCGGGGCACGTGAAACCCCGTATGAATCCGGCAGGACCATCTGCCAAGGCTAAATACTCCCTAGCGACCGAT
>NZ_BOSF01000028.1:0-272 GCF_018403205.1 Paenibacillus sp. J22TS3 | reverse complement strand
TGGAAGTGCAGCAATGCATGGAGCTGACCAGTACTAATCGGTCGAGGGCTTATCCAAACAAATACCCCGAGCATGACGGGGATGCGCAAGTTCGTTTCGTATCTAGTTTTCAGGCGATCAAGCCTGAGGAGAAGATGTGGGGTCGTTATCAAGGACTGATATTTTCTCGCAGCGATTTCGAGAAGCGGAAGCTTCGAAAAATCATGTTTGGTGGCGATGGCGGAGGGGTTCCACGCGTACCCATCCCGAACACGACCGTTAAGCCCTCCAGC
>NZ_BOSF01000027.1:0-274 GCF_018403205.1 Paenibacillus sp. J22TS3 | reverse complement strand
CCGTCTTTCCCAAGTCCCTCATGCGAGGATCTTGCGTATCCGGTATTAGCTACCGTTTCCGGTAGTTATCCCAGTCTTACAGGCAGGTTACCTACGTGTTACTCACCCGTCCGCCGCTAACCATCAGAAGAGCAAGCTCTCCATCAAGTCCGCTCGACTTGCATGTATTAGGCACGCCGCCAGCGTTCGTCCTGAGCCAGGATCAAACTCTCCATTAAAGTGTTTGACTTGCTCATTTTGAATCTGACGAGAAAGGATGGAATTTTAATTTTCG
>NZ_BOSF01000026.1:0-298 GCF_018403205.1 Paenibacillus sp. J22TS3 | reverse complement strand
TAATTTGTTAAATTGTAACCCATTAGGGTTGCGCTTGGCGACGTCCTACTCTCCCAGGACCCTGCGGTCCAAGTACCATTGGCGCTGGAGGGCTTAACGGTCGTGTTCGGGATGGGTACGCGTGGAACCCCTCCGCCATCATCACCAAACGCATGTCGAAAGAGGTTTGCTCTCTCAAAACTGAACAACGAGTGAGGTGTTGCTATTGAAGCCATTGGCTTCTAATGAATGCTTCCGTTGCAGGAAGCAATTCTCCATAGAAAGGAGGTGATCCAGCCGCACCTTCCGATACGGCTAC
>NZ_BOSF01000025.1:0-325 GCF_018403205.1 Paenibacillus sp. J22TS3 | reverse complement strand
AGGTGCGGCTGGATCACCTCCTTTCTATGGAGAATCGCTTCCTGCAACGGAAGCATTCATTAGAAGCCAATGGCTTCAATATCAACACCTCACTCGTTGTTCAGTTTTGAGAGTTCAACTCTCACATGTTGCTTCCAGAACTTGCTTGGTGACAAGTGAGCAAGGAATTGATATGATATTCTTCCGGCCGCAAGGTTGGATTTGATCCTTGAAAACTAGATAACGAAACGAAATTGCGTAAATTAGAATTCCTTTAAGCTGAACTTGTGCAAACAAGTGAAGTATCTAAGGTAGCGCGAAGGTTGGTCAGCCAACCGGAGCAATT
>NZ_BOSF01000023.1:0-592 GCF_018403205.1 Paenibacillus sp. J22TS3 | reverse complement strand
GCTTGCTTACAGCTCCCCGAGGCAGTTTCGTTGTTCGCCACGTCCTTCTTCGGCTCCTAGCGCCTAGGCATCCTCCGTGTGCTCTTAGTAGCTTAACCAATTGCTCCGGTTGGTTGACCAACCTTCGCGCTACCTTAGATACTTCACTTGTTTGCACAAGTTCAGCTTAAAGGAATTCTAATTTACGCAATTTCGTTTCGTTATCTAGTTTTCAAGGATCAAAATCGGAAATTTCAGCGCGGCCACATTGCTGTGACGTTGGAAATTCACGAGTGAAACTGATGCAATCTGTATGGTGGAGCCAAGCGGGATCGAACCGCTGACCTCCTGCTTGCAAGGCAGGCGCTCTCCCAGCTGAGCTATGGCCCCATATGCTATAAAGTTAAATGGTGGGCCTTAGTGGACTCGAACCACCGACCTCACCCTTATCAGGGGTGCGCTCTAACCAGCTGAGCTAAAGGCCCATAATTTGTTAAATTGTAACCCATTAGGGTTGCGCTTGGCGACGTCCTACTCTCCCAGGACCCTGCGGTCCAAGTACCATTGGCGCTGGAGGGCTTAACGGTCGTGTTCGGGATGGGTACGCGTGGAA
>NZ_BOSF01000022.1:0-613 GCF_018403205.1 Paenibacillus sp. J22TS3 | reverse complement strand
AAAGTATTCGGAATCTGCATCAAAGCATACGCTTCACTTTTTGGGGTGATAATGGCTGGGGATATAGGATTCGAACCTATGCGTGACGGAGTCAAAGTCCGTTGCCTTACCGCTTGGCTAATCCCCATTACTTCTAAAGGACAAGTTGTCCATGTAATGACAATATGGTGGAGGCTGAGGGGATCGAACCCCCGACCCTCTGCTTGTAAGGCAGATGCTCTCCCAGCTGAACTAAGCCTCCATATGTATAAGCCTTCCACTAAGGAACTGTTCTATGCAGAACATTTAATGAAAGTGGTGACCCGTAGGGGATTCGAACCCCTGTTACCTCCGTGAAAGGGAGGTGTCTTAACCCCTTGACCAACGGGCCTTATCTTTACTTATGTACTTATTACATGAAGTAAAATAAATGGAGCTCTCAACCGGGATCGAACCGGTGACCTCATCCTTACCATGGATGCACTCTACCTACTGAGCTATGAGAGCATGGCTCCCCGAACAGGACTCGAACCTGTGACAACTCGATTAACAGTCGAGTGCTCTACCAACTGAGCTATCAGGGAATATGTATGCTTGGCGGCGTCCTACTCTCCCAGGACCCTGCGGTCCAAGT
>NZ_BOSF01000021.1:0-622 GCF_018403205.1 Paenibacillus sp. J22TS3 | reverse complement strand
TTCCACGCGTACCCATCCCGAACACGACCGTTAAGCCCTCCAGCGCCAATGGTACTTGGACCGCAGGGTCCTGGGAGAGTAGGACGTCGCCAAGCGCAACCCTAATGGGTTACAATTTAACAAATTAAGGGCCTTTAGCTCAGCTGGTTAGAGCGCACCCCTGATAAGGGTGAGGTCGGTGGTTCGAGTCCACTAAGGCCCACCATTTAACTTTATAACATATGGGGCCATAGCTCAGCTGGGAGAGCGCCTGCCTTGCAAGCAGGAGGTCAGCGGTTCGATCCCGCTTGGCTCCACCATACAGATTGCATCAGTTTCAGTCGTGAATTTCCAACGTCACAGCAATGTGGTCGCGCTGAAATTTCCGATTTTGATCCTTGAAAACTAGATAACGAAACGAAATTGCGTAAATTAGAATTCCTTTAAGCTGAACTTGTGCAAACAAGTGAAGTGAATCAAAGGTAGCGCGAAGGTTGGTCAACCAACCGGAGCAACTGGTTAAGCTACTAAGAGCACACGGAGGATGCCTAGGCGCTAGGAGCCGAAGAAGGACGTGGCGAACAACGAAACTGCCTCGGGGAGCTGTAAGCAAGCTTTGATCCGGGGGTGTCCGAATGGGGAA
>NZ_BOSF01000020.1:0-677 GCF_018403205.1 Paenibacillus sp. J22TS3 | reverse complement strand
TCCAGTACTAGTATGGCCCGGGGGATCCGCTCGCACTTAGCCTGTTAAGGGGTTCGCGCTCGTCTAGTCTGTGCTGTTGCCTGGATAGTAAATTATCATGGTACAAACTTTTAAGAGCCAGTTAAATGGAGATGGATTTAAAAAGAGTTATTGTAAAGTCTCCCCAGGTGTGTCATTAAATATCCCAACAGATTGCCCTGGCCTGACCCCCTAAATGCAATTTTGGGATTCCCTTTTAGTTGCTTTCATTAAAATGTACCAGCGCAGTAAAAAAAGCACAAAGTATATTGTTTATGTAACTCACTATCTCATTTGCACTGGTTACATGGCAGCTTCAGACTGACTAAAACTACACTTTTCCCACCATGGTTCAAAGATCAACAGAACTGGGCCAACAAAAGCAATTTTTTCATGTGGTCTAACTACCAACTTATTATGAGTTAAGTTACTTTTAGGTTTAAAATCACAGCAGTTTTTCCCTCCACACCTCCCAGAGATACTTTCAGGGTGGCTAAACTTGGCTAAAGGCTTCCGGACCAACCCTTGTTTCTTTATGGTGCTTGTGTCCTGACAACCGCGTAAGGCATGGAAATTCAGCTATTTATCCGATCGTTTATATGGGCGTGCGGCCGCGATATCCTGCAGATGCATCCAGTACTAGTATGGCCCAGGGGATC
>NZ_BOSF01000017.1:0-1219 GCF_018403205.1 Paenibacillus sp. J22TS3 | reverse complement strand
TGAATTGTCAACATTAAATCAGACAGCTTTTTTAAGGGCTGCTTGACGATACTGAACAGGCGTCATGTATCCCAGAGATCCATGAATTCGATGCTTGTTAAACCAGTTGACGTAGTCGTATAGTTCCAACTGCAGGTGGTCAAGGCTCTGGAACTCCAACTGATGAATGAACTCCGTTTTCATGATCTTGTAGGTAGCTTCCGCCACAGCGTTGTCATAAGGGCAACCTTTCGTGCTTAACGACCGACCGATCTCAAAGGCTTTCAGTAGCTCATCCATCTTCTGGTTTTTAAACTCACTTCCACGGTCCGTATGAAACCACTGGATTTGGCTTAGGTCGCCTTCTACCGTAGCAAAAGCGCGCGAAACCAGAGCAGCGTCCTTATTTGGACCTGCACTATAGCCAATGATCTCTCGATTGAATAGGTCAATGAGGACGCAAACGTAGTGCCAGCGATGTCCGACCTTCACATACGTCAAATCGCTAACGACGAAGCGCTTAGGGTCAGCCTGATCAAACTTACGATTTAACACATTCGTCGTTGCCGCCTCATTACAGGCCGTCTTGTGGGGCTTAAACTGGGCAATGGTATAGGTGGAGACCAGACCCTGCTCACGCATGATTCGGCCAATACGGCGTCTGGACACGATGAGTCCTTGTTCCTGGAGCTTGGTTTTGATCTTCCGTGTACCGTAGGCTTTTCGGTTTTTATGGAAGATATCCACAATAGCTTCGGTGATCTCGTCTTCTTTCGGTTGTTCTTTCGCTTCATAGTAAAAGGTACTTCTTGCGATTTGCAGGACGTCACACATTGCTGATACCGAGTATTTATCAAGGTTATTCCGAATGATAGCTACTTTCGTCCCATGATCAGCGCCGCTTGCTTTAGAATATCTACCTCCATCTTCAAACGTTGATTTTCTTTTCGCAAGGCCAGCAGTTCGTTTTCATCTGAAGAACGATTGTCTTTCTCCTTAAATGAACCTGACGTCTGAACTTGCTTGATCCAGCGATCTAAAGCTGAAGCTGTGAGGCCGTATTCCTCCACAATAGCTGCTCTGGATTTTCCGTTTTCATAGAGTTGCACCATTTTCTTTTTAAATTCAGAGGTGAAGGTTCGTCGTTGTTGTTTTGGCATTGTAGAGATCCGCTCCTTAGCATGATAGGTTTATTCTACAAGCCCTTATTTTTTCTGTCCAACTAAGTGTAGACGATCCA
>NZ_BOSF01000016.1:0-1264 GCF_018403205.1 Paenibacillus sp. J22TS3 | reverse complement strand
CCGCTACCCCCACCTCATCCCCGCATTTTTCAACATACGTGGGTTCGGGCCTCCAGTGCGTGTTACCGCACCTTCACCCTGGACAGGGGTAGATCACCCGGTTTCGGGTCTACGTCCACGTACTAAAAGTCGCCCTATTCAGACTCGCTTTCGCTGCGGCTACGGCTCTTCACCTTAACCTCGCACGGGAACGTAACTCGCCGGTTCATTCTACAAAAGGCACGCCATCACCCCTAAATTGGGCTCTGACTTCTTGTAAGCACACGGTTTCAGGATCTCTTTCACTCCCCTTCCGGGGTGCTTTTCACCTTTCCCTCACGGTACTGCTTCACTATCGGTCGCTAGGGAGTATTTAGCCTTGGCAGATGGTCCTGCCGGATTCATACGGGGTTTCACGTGCCCCGCACTACTCGGGATCCGTCTCGGAGGGATTAGACTTTCGGGTACAGGGCTTTTACCTCTTCTAGCGGGCCTTTCCAGACCTCTTCGCCTACCCTAATCCTTGGTAACTCCATGTGAGACGTCCCACAACCCCAGAGAGCAAGCTCTCTGGTTTAGGCTGTTCCGCGTTCGCTCGCCGCTACTGACGGAATCACTATTGTTTTCTCTTCCTCAGGGTACTTAGATGTTTCAGTTCCCCTGGTCTGCCTCTTCACACCCTATGAATTCAGGTATGAGTGACTACCTATTACAGTAGCCGGGTTTCCCCATTCGGACACCCCCGGATCAAAGCTTGCTTACAGCTCCCCGAGGCAGTTTCGTTGTTCGCCACGTCCTTCTTCGGCTCCTAGCGCCTAGGCATCCTCCGTGTGCTCTTAGTAGCTTAACCAATTGCTCAGTGATTGATTTTTGGGCTCTGTTGCACAGAACGCAAAGGATCCCGAAAATCAATCACTTTCGCGCTACCTTTGATTCACTTCACTTGTTTGCACAAGTTCAGCTTAAAGGAATTCTAATTTACGCAATTTCGTTTCGTTATCTAGTTTTCAAGGATCAAATCGGAAATTTCTTAACGTCCACGTTATCGTGTCGTTAGGAATTTACGAGCATTCCAACCTTGCGGCCGGAAGAATATCATATCAATTCCTTGCTCACTTGTCACCAAGCAAGTTTTGGAAGCAATATGTGAGAGTTGAACTCTCAAAACTGAACAACGAGTGAGGTGTTGCTATTGAAGCCATTGGCTTCTAATGAATGCTTCCGTTGCAGGAAGCGATTCTCCATAGAAAGGAGGTGATCCAGCCGCACCTTCCGATACGGCTAC
>NZ_BOSF01000015.1:0-5513 GCF_018403205.1 Paenibacillus sp. J22TS3 | reverse complement strand
CGTCAAGGACTGGTTTAGATATGAGTCACATTTTGTTCATGGTAGAGATTCTCTTGTTGACATTTTAAAAGAGCGTGGATTACTATCTGAGTCCGATGCTGTTCAACCACTAATAGGTAAGAAATCATGAGTCAAGTTACTGAACAATCCGTACGTTTCCAGACCGCTTTGGCCTCTATTAAGCTCATTCAGGCTTCTGCCGTTTTGGATTTAACCGAAGATGATTTCGATTTTCTGACGAGTAACAAAGTTTGGATTGCTACTGACCGCTCTCGTGCTCGTCGCTGCGTTGAGGCTTGCGTTTATGGTACGCTGGACTTTGTAGGATACCCTCGCTTTCCTGCTCCTGTTGAGTTTATTGCTGCCGTCATTGCTTATTATGTTCATCCCGTCAACATTCAAACGGCCTGTCTCATCATGGAAGGCGCTGAATTTACGGAAAACATTATTAATGGCGTCGAGCGTCCGGTTAAAGCCGCTGAATTGTTCGCGTTTACCTTGCGTGTACGCGCAGGAAACACTGACGTTCTTACTGACGCAGAAGAAAACGTGCGTCAAAAATTACGTGCAGAAGGAGTGATGTAATGTCTAAAGGTAAAAAACGTTCTGGCGCTCGCCCTGGTCGTCCGCAGCCGTTGCGAGGTACTAAAGGCAAGCGTAAAGGCGCTCGTCTTTGGTATGTAGGTGGTCAACAATTTTAATTGCAGGGGCTTCGGCCCCTTACTTGAGGATAAATTATGTCTAATATTCAAACTGGCGCCGAGCGTATGCCGCATGACCTTTCCCATCTTGGCTTCCTTGCTGGTCAGATTGGTCGTCTTATTACCATTTCAACTACTCCGGTTATCGCTGGCGACTCCTTCGAGATGGACGCCGTTGGCGCTCTCCGTCTTTCTCCATTGCGTCGTGGCCTTGCTATTGACTCTACTGTAGACATTTTTACTTTTTATGTCCCTCATCGTCACGTTTATGGTGAACAGTGGATTAAGTTCATGAAGGATGGTGTTAATGCCACTCCTCTCCCGACTGTTAACACTACTGGTTATATTGACCATGCCGCTTTTCTTGGCACGATTAACCCTGATACCAATAAAATCCCTAAGCATTTGTTTCAGGGTTATTTGAATATCTATAACAACTATTTTAAAGCGCCGTGGATGCCTGACCGTACCGAGGCTAACCCTAATGAGCTTAATCAAGATGATGCTCGTTATGGTTTCCGTTGCTGCCATCTCAAAAACATTTGGACTGCTCCGCTTCCTCCTGAGACTGAGCTTTCTCGCCAAATGACGACTTCTACCACATCTATTGACATTATGGGTCTGCAAGCTGCTTATGCTAATTTGCATACTGACCAAGAACGTGATTACTTCATGCAGCGTTACCATGATGTTATTTCTTCATTTGGAGGTAAAACCTCTTATGACGCTGACAACCGTCCTTTACTTGTCATGCGCTCTAATCTCTGGGCATCTGGCTATGATGTTGATGGAACTGACCAAACGTCGTTAGGCCAGTTTTCTGGTCGTGTTCAACAGACCTATAAACATTCTGTGCCGCGTTTCTTTGTTCCTGAGCATGGCACTATGTTTACTCTTGCGCTTGTTCGTTTTCCGCCTACTGCGACTAAAGAGATTCAGTACCTTAACGCTAAAGGTGCTTTGACTTATACCGATATTGCTGGCGACCCTGTTTTGTATGGCAACTTGCCGCCGCGTGAAATTTCTATGAAGGATGTTTTCCGTTCTGGTGATTCGTCTAAGAAGTTTAAGATTGCTGAGGGTCAGTGGTATCGTTATGCGCCTTCGTATGTTTCTCCTGCTTATCACCTTCTTGAAGGCTTCCCATTCATTCAGGAACCGCCTTCTGGTGATTTGCAAGAACGCGTACTTATTCGCCACCATGATTATGACCAGTGTTTCCAGTCCGTTCAGTTGTTGCAGTGGAATAGTCAGGTTAAATTTAATGTGACCGTTTATCGCAAT
Organism: Paenibacillus sp. J22TS3; assembly: GCF_018403205.1. Taxonomy (NCBI): domain Bacteria; kingdom Bacillati; phylum Bacillota; class Bacilli; order Caryophanales; family Paenibacillaceae; genus Paenibacillus; species Paenibacillus sp. J22TS3. The sequence goes on along the minus strand of NZ_BOSF01000015.1, from coordinate 3,528 downwards.
CTGCCGACCACTCGCGATTCAATCATGACTTCGTGATAAAAGATTGAGTGTGAGGTTATAACGCCGAAGCGGTAAAAATTTTAATTTTTGCCGCTGAGGGGTTGACCAAGCGAAGCGCGGTAGGTTTTCTGCTTAGGAGTTTAATCATGTTTCAGACTTTTATTTCTCGCCATAATTCAAACTTTTTTTCTGATAAGCTGGTTCTCACTTCTGTTACTCCAGCTTCTTCGGCACCTGTTTTACAGACACCTAAAGCTACATCGTCAACGTTATATTTTGATAGTTTGACGGTTAATGCTGGTAATGGTGGTTTTCTTCATTGCATTCAGATGGATACATCTGTCAACGCCGCTAATCAGGTTGTTTCTGTTGGTGCTGATATTGCTTTTGATGCCGACCCTAAATTTTTTGCCTGTTTGGTTCGCTTTGAGTCTTCTTCGGTTCCGACTACCCTCCCGACTGCCTATGATGTTTATCCTTTGGATGGTCGCCATGATGGTGGTTATTATACCGTCAAGGACTGTGTGACTATTGACGTCCTTCCCCGTACGCCGGGCAATAATGTTTATGTTGGTTTCATGGTTTGGTCTAACTTTACCGCTACTAAATGCCGCGGATTGGTTTCGCTGAATCAGGTTATTAAAGAGATTATTTGTCTCCAGCCACTTAAGTGAGGTGATTTATGTTTGGTGCTATTGCTGGCGGTATTGCTTCTGCTCTTGCTGGTGGCGCCATGTCTAAATTGTTTGGAGGCGGTCAAAAAGCCGCCTCCGGTGGCATTCAAGGTGATGTGCTTGCTACCGATAACAATACTGTAGGCATGGGTGATGCTGGTATTAAATCTGCCATTCAAGGCTCTAATGTTCCTAACCCTGATGAGGCCGTCCCTAGTTTTGTTTCTGGTGCTATGGCTAAAGCTGGTAAAGGACTTCTTGAAGGTACGTTGCAGGCTGGCACTTCTGCCGTTTCTGATAAGTTGCTTGATTTGGTTGGACTTGGTGGCAAGTCTGCCGCTGATAAAGGAAAGGATACTCGTGATTATCTTGCTGCTGCATTTCCTGAGCTTAATGCTTGGGAGCGTGCTGGTGCTGATGCTTCCTCTGCTGGTATGGTTGACGCCGGATTTGAGAATCAAAAAGAGCTTACTAAAATGCAACTGGACAATCAGAAAGAGATTGCCGAGATGCAAAATGAGACTCAAAAAGAGATTGCTGGCATTCAGTCGGCGACTTCACGCCAGAATACGAAAGACCAGGTATATGCACAAAATGAGATGCTTGCTTATCAACAGAAGGAGTCTACTGCTCGCGTTGCGTCTATTATGGAAAACACCAATCTTTCCAAGCAACAGCAGGTTTCCGAGATTATGCGCCAAATGCTTACTCAAGCTCAAACGGCTGGTCAGTATTTTACCAATGACCAAATCAAAGAAATGACTCGCAAGGTTAGTGCTGAGGTTGACTTAGTTCATCAGCAAACGCAGAATCAGCGGTATGGCTCTTCTCATATTGGCGCTACTGCAAAGGATATTTCTAATGTCGTCACTGATGCTGCTTCTGGTGTGGTTGATATTTTTCATGGTATTGATAAAGCTGTTGCCGATACTTGGAACAATTTCTGGAAAGACGGTAAAGCTGATGGTATTGGCTCTAATTTGTCTAGGAAATAACCGTCAGGATTGACACCCTCCCAATTGTATGTTTTCATGCCTCCAAATCTTGGAGGCTTTTTTATGGTTCGTTCTTATTACCCTTCTGAATGTCACGCTGATTATTTTGACTTTGAGCGTATCGAGGCTCTTAAACCTGCTATTGAGGCTTGTGGCATTTCTACTCTTTCTCAATCCCCAATGCTTGGCTTCCATAAGCAGATGGATAACCGCATCAAGCTCTTGGAAGAGATTCTGTCTTTTCGTATGCAGGGCGTTGAGTTCGATAATGGTGATATGTATGTTGACGGCCATAAGGCTGCTTCTGACGTTCGTGATGAGTTTGTATCTGTTACTGAGAAGTTAATGGATGAATTGGCACAATGCTACAATGTGCTCCCCCAACTTGATATTAATAACACTATAGACCACCGCCCCGAAGGGGACGAAAAATGGTTTTTAGAGAACGAGAAGACGGTTACGCAGTTTTGCCGCAAGCTGGCTGCTGAACGCCCTCTTAAGGATATTCGCGATGAGTATAATTACCCCAAAAAGAAAGGTATTAAGGATGAGTGTTCAAGATTGCTGGAGGCCTCCACTATGAAATCGCGTAGAGGCTTTGCTATTCAGCGTTTGATGAATGCAATGCGACAGGCTCATGCTGATGGTTGGTTTATCGTTTTTGACACTCTCACGTTGGCTGACGACCGATTAGAGGCGTTTTATGATAATCCCAATGCTTTGCGTGACTATTTTCGTGATATTGGTCGTATGGTTCTTGCTGCCGAGGGTCGCAAGGCTAATGATTCACACGCCGACTGCTATCAGTATTTTTGTGTGCCTGAGTATGGTACAGCTAATGGCCGTCTTCATTTCCATGCGGTGCACTTTATGCGGACACTTCCTACAGGTAGCGTTGACCCTAATTTTGGTCGTCGGGTACGCAATCGCCGCCAGTTAAATAGCTTGCAAAATACGTGGCCTTATGGTTACAGTATGCCCATCGCAGTTCGCTACACGCAGGACGCTTTTTCACGTTCTGGTTGGTTGTGGCCTGTTGATGCTAAAGGTGAGCCGCTTAAAGCTACCAGTTATATGGCTGTTGGTTTCTATGTGGCTAAATACGTTAACAAAAAGTCAGATATGGACCTTGCTGCTAAAGGTCTAGGAGCTAAAGAATGGAACAACTCACTAAAAACCAAGCTGTCGCTACTTCCCAAGAAGCTGTTCAGAATCAGAATGAGCCGCAACTTCGGGATGAAAATGCTCACAATGACAAATCTGTCCACGGAGTGCTTAATCCAACTTACCAAGCTGGGTTACGACGCGACGCCGTTCAACCAGATATTGAAGCAGAACGCAAAAAGAGAGATGAGATTGAGGCTGGGAAAAGTTACTGTAGCCGACGTTTTGGCGGCGCAACCTGTGACGACAAATCTGCTCAAATTTATGCGCGCTTCGATAAAAATGATTGGCGTATCCAACCTGCAGAGTTTTATCGCTTCCATGACGCAGAAGTTAACACTTTCGGATATTTCTGATGAGTCGAAAAATTATCTTGATAAAGCAGGAATTACTACTGCTTGTTTACGAATTAAATCGAAGTGGACTGCTGGCGGAAAATGAGAAAATTCGACCTATCCTTGCGCAGCTCGAGAAGCTCTTACTTTGCGACCTTTCGCCATCAACTAACGATTCTGTCAAAAACTGACGCGTTGGATGAGGAGAAGTGGCTTAATATGCTTGGCACGTTCGTCAAGGACTGGTTTAGATATGAGTCACATTTTGTTCATGGTAGAGATTCTCTTGTTGACATTTTAAAAGAGCGTGGATTACTATCTGAGTCCGATGCTGTTCAACCACTAATAGGTAAGAAATCA
>NZ_BOSF01000014.1:0-63110 GCF_018403205.1 Paenibacillus sp. J22TS3 | reverse complement strand
TGGAAGTGCAGCAATGCATGGAGCTGACCAGTACTAATCGGTCGAGGGCTTATCCAAACAAATACCCCGAGCATGACGGGGATGCGCAAGTTCGTTTCGTATCTAGTTTTCAGGTGATCAAGCCTGAATAGCAATCCGTTTGGTGGCGATGGCGGAGGGGTTCCACGCGTACCCATCCCGAACACGACCGTTAAGCCCTCCAGCGCCGATGGTACTTGGACCGCAGGGTCCTGGGAGAGTAGGACGCCGCCAAGCGAAGAACCACTGCCGATAACCGGTGGTGGTTTTTATTATTTAGAGGCAGTTGATAACTGTAAGCTGTTTGGAAGTTATCCATTTGGAACATGATGTGATGATGCGTATAAGGAGTCTCTGAAGGAGACCTAAGAAGAGATATAACCATTAATAAAAGAGCCGGGTTCCTCAAATAGGGAATCCGGCCCTTTGTACATTTTACGGCATGTAGTAAGAAATGTCCTGTTCGTTCAGTTTAACCATCCCACCCTTAGGCTGCCTCCACAACAGAAGAAACCCATAATAGCGGGGCAGCATGATCCAGACATGCCAGAATATCATATTTACAGCGAAGGACAAGGGGGACCAGGGGAACAGTATAGCAATCAGACATAATCCGATCCATGTGGTATGTAGTTGAACTTTCAAAAAAGTTCGATAGCTTACATGCTGATCTGGCACATAACCGATCCAGGGTAGCTTATAACTTATCTCCCAGCGTTTACGATGAGAGTGGATGACAATAATGAGCACAGCCCTTGAGATAGCCAGCTGGAACCATAGAATGACTGGAAAGGCTAGGACAAAGGAAAATACGCTGGTCCAGTGTATTGCAATGATCGTGGTGAGCACACAAAAAAGCGGAAGCAGCAGAAAAGTCACAACAAATGGGCGGGGAAAGATTACTTTTTTGAGCAGCTTATATTGATAAAAGGTCGCCTGACTGTTCGGTTCAACGGACATGGAGTAACGGATCCCTCCTCACAAAATTGATCATAAGAGATGCATATAAGTATGTAGGTCTTCTTAATATATCGGATGGTAAAAAAGAATATTTGAGGTTTGCCCCGTACAAACACCTGCGGAGAGCCTGCTGCATACATATATAGAAACCATTGAAAGGGCTATGAAATAGGTTTAGAATAATAGAAACTGTGCCATACTGATAGTAAAAAAGATAAGGTGGGATCTTTAATGGACGCTCAGAGTGTAGAAAAATGCATTATATGCGGCGAGCTTAAGCAGGAAGGCATAGTGATTGTCTCTGAGTTTATCTGCGACGCTTGTGAGTCGGAAATGGTTCACACCGACGTGAAGGACGATAAATATCATTTTTTCATTCATCAAATGAAGCAAATCTGGCTGCAAAACAATGCATAAATCCGGATAAGAGGACCCACTTTGACAAGAAGAGGGTCCTTTTTTGTTGTATCCTCTAACAGTACACAAGCTGCCCCTTCAAGGGTTAAGGCTTACAGAAGATTAAGTATGGGACTCCTAATTATTATACTGTACAATAGATAGAAATGGATTGGAAGGATTGTAGATCACATGTCTAACCATGATCATAATATACAGGCTCCGCTTGTGTTTGCGCTCGAAGAGTATGCGGACAAGCGGAACGCCTCTTTTCACGTGCCGGGCCATAAGGATGGACGGGTCCTTTGCAATCGGCCTGAAGGGGACCGGTTTTACAGGCAGATTGCCCAGATTGACGGCACGGAAATTACCGGACTGGATGATCTTCATCATCCAGAGGGAGTAATTGCCGAGGCACAGGAACGCGCAGCCCGCCTGTTTGGAGCCGAGGCTTCGTATTTCCTGGTTGGCGGAAGCACAGCCGGCAATCTGGGGCTTATTCTCACGGTATGCAGTGCACCGGGAGACGTGCTCCTCGTGCAGCGCAACGTACATAAATCCGTCATTCACGGACTAATGCTGGCTGGCGCAAACGCAGTGTTCCTAGCGCCGGAGGCCGATCCGGCCAGCGGCCTAAGCATCATCCCGTCCGCAGATACGGTGCGTGAAGCCCTGCGCCGTTATCCGGACGCAAAAGGGCTGTTAGTGACGCACCCGAACTATTACGGGATGGGCGGGGATCTGGCCGCGCTTGCCGAGTTGTGCCACGGCAGCGGGATTCCGCTGCTGGTGGACGAGGCGCACGGCGCCCATTTCGGGCTGCACCCTGAACTTCCCGGAAGCGCTCTGGCTGCCGGAGCAGACGGGGTCGTGCAATCCACCCATAAGATGCTCTCCGCGCTGACCATGGGGGCAATGCTGCATGTGCAGGGCAGTCTAATTGATCGCGAGCTGCTGCGCCAGCGGTTGGCTATGGTGCAGAGTTCCAGCCCATCTTATCCAATTATGGCTTCGCTCGATTTGAGCCGAAGCTATCTTGAAGAAGCGGGCCCTGCAGCGTTTGCGGAAGGGCTCAGAGCAGCAGGTAAATTGAGGGAGCATATACGTAAGCTGAACAGGATTAAGCTGATCGAACTGCCAGCAGACGAGAAGCATGCTGAATGTAAAATATTAGGAAAGCAGCATAATGGGGGGAGTATATCAGAAGGAAAGCATGCTGTAAGCAGGTTGTTAGGAGAGCAGTATGCTGGATGTAGAATATCAGACGAGAAGAAGGCTAAGAACACTCAGTCAGCAGAACAGCAGGCTAGAAAGATTACAGAAGCAGAGCAATACACCGGAAAGATCCTAGAAATAGGGCAGCCCACTGGAAAGACTACAGAAGCAGAGCAGTACGCTGGTAAGATTCTAGAAACAGGGCAGCCCACTGGAAAGACTACGGAAGCGGAGCAACCCACTGGAAAGATTACAGAAGTAGAGCAACCCGCTGGAGATAATATAGAAGTAGAGGAGTATCCAGGAGCCGGCATCGAGGGCGAGGGGGTGGCTTCTCAAGCAGCTTCTCAGATGGCTTACCCGAGGGCTTACCAAGTGCAGGATCCTTTTAAAGTCATAATATCGGATAACTATCACGTTTACAGTGGGTATGAGCTTCAGGAAAGGCTGGAACAGGCAGGATGTATTCCAGAGATGAGTGACCCCACTTATGTGGTGCTTGCTTTAAGCCTGGGGACTACAGAGGAAGATGTAGACCGGCTTGTAAGCGTGCTTGAGACTCTGGATCAAGAAGTAGTAAATCCTGATTTGTCATCCAAAGGTTCTGTAATGCCGTCAGGAGAGCAAAATCATCTAGAGAAGAATAAAGCTCGCCTGATTAGCCAGGATAATTTTGAACAAGAGCAATTTTACGATCCAAATGTACCAAGTGTGGCATCATCTCACTCTTATGAGTCAAGAATGACAAATACAGACCTAGCCGCAAATAGGATCAGAGGACAAGCGAGTACGGAGCAGGAAACAGAACGTAGACTTTCCACGTGGAACATTCCAGCGACCGATCGGATCAGCGAGGCCATTGCTTTTAACATGAAACCCATCAACCGTGAGGATACTGAGGCAGTACCCGTGGAATACACAGGAGGCCGTATTGCGGCAGAAATGGTTATTCCCTATCCGCCAGGCATACCGATCTTGTATCCGGGAGAGCTCATTACAAAACAAACTGTAGAGCTTCTTCAGATTTTGCATAAATCCCAGGCGAAATGCCAGGGTACCGAAGACCCTAGCATGAGGAGCATCCGGGTATATAAATAAAATGTATATAAGTTGAACTTAAGAACTACTAATAGGCAAGTTGTGTAATGAATAATTCAGGAGAAGCGAAGCGTTCACCTTTAGTACCGGAACTCCATCTTATAAATTTAAATCAGGAAATCTGGGACCAACAGCAACCTTAAGGAACATTTCATACGCTGCCTTATATGTAAATCACAAGTTCAAGTTATGTAGTAGAAAGTTGGTAACTATCAATGAACGCAAACTGGGGTAAATTTATTACATTTGAAGGGGGAGAAGGCTCTGGCAAGACGACCGTTCTTGAGGAAATTTCTCAATCCCTAGCTGGCTCTGGTATACCCTATATGGTCACGCGTGAACCTGGAGGCATCGAAATTGCCGAGAAGATCAGGCATATCATTCTGGACCCCAAAAATACAGCGATGGATAGCCGGACAGAGGCTCTGCTCTACGCCGCTGCGCGAAGACAGCATCTAGCCGAGAAGGTTCTTCCTGCATTAGCACAGGGCATCCATGTGCTGTGTGACCGTTTTGTTGACAGCAGTCTTGCTTATCAGGGACATGCACGGGGACTGGGCATTGAGCATATTTTATCGGTAAATTCATTCGCTACAGAAGGCAGGCAGCCCGACCTAACCTTCTATCTCGATATTGAGCCAGAGAAGGGTCTGGCCAGAATTGCCGCCAATCAGGGACGGGAGGTTAACCGGCTCGATCTGGAGGGGATCGCCTTCCATCATAAAGTGAGAGAGGGGTATCACTTAATCCGGGAGATGTTCCCTGAGCGAATTGTAACCATTAATGCGGACAGGAACAAGGAAGAGGTTATCCAAGAGATCAAAGAGCATTTAAGCGTGATTTTAAAGGGTTTCCGCGGGTAATTGTAGAGTGTTATAATATTTTATAAGAAAAGAAATTTTCTTGAGAAACCATCGTAGGCGGACTGGCAAGGCCAGCAACCTATACCACGAATCTAAGGGGGACTGTAGAATGAAGCTGATTGTTGCGATTATCCAAGACAAGGACAGCAACCGTCTGTCAGGGGCACTGGTGAAATCAAATTTCCGGGCAACCAAGCTGGCAAGTACGGGCGGTTTTCTTCGTGCCGGAAACACGACGTTTATGATCGGGGTAGACGACAATCAGGTCGAGACAGTGCTGGGAGTAATTCGGAGCAGCTGTAAGGTTCGTGAGCAGCTCGTGACACCGGTTACGCCGATGAGTGGAACGACAGATTCTTATCTGCCTTTGCCAGTTGAGGTTCAGGTTGGTGGAGCTACCGTCTTTGTACTGCCAGTTGACCGCTTCGAGCATTTCTGATGCAAATAACGAAAAGCCGCTGGTATTAATATTAAGGAATGGCAGTGATATAGATTGAAAATAGAACCGGGTTACAGACCGCTTACGAGTGGAAGAGGACTGTCAGACGGTGCCAATAAACCCGTTGCTTCCAAGAGCTTCTCGGATGCGATGCAGCAGCAGGGGGAGCAGGCATCCCAGCAGGAGCTGAACCGCAGATTTAAGGAGATTCAGCTCCAGGGTGACCGACTAGCACATTCCATGACGGTGCGCGAGCTTAAGGCCTATCGGCTCTTGGTCAAGCGTTTTCTGGAGGACACGGTACGCCGCGGTGTCCGGATGAAGGAAGTTAAGGGATGGGATCGGCGTGGAAGAGGCAAGAAGTACAATCTGATTGATGAGATTGACTCAGCGCTGCTGAGTATGGCTGACGAGCTGTTGGAAAGTGAACAAGGGAAGATTGATCTGCTGCAGAAGATCGGAGAAATTCGGGGGATGCTGATCAATCTGACCTTTTAGGAGCCGAATTGGGTAGGACATGCCGTCCTATCCTTGGCTTATTCACGGGCTAAAGGCCAATGCAGAGGAAGAGAGGAATTATGTCTTTCAAAGAAATTGTCGGGCAGGAAGCGGCCAAGAAGCTGCTGCAAAATGCGCTTAGGCAAAATAAGATTTCACATGCTTATCTGTTCAGTGGTCCTGCAGGGAGTGGTCAGAAAGAGATGGCCTTGTCGTTTGTGCAGGCCCTTTTCTGCACTGAGGGTGGCGAAGACGCCTGCGGAGAGTGCCTGGAATGCCGAAAGTTGCTTCATGGCAATCATCCAGACCTCCATCTGATTGAGCCTGACGGAAACTCTATAAAAATCGACCAAATCCGCGACCTGCAGCGGATTTTCTCTTATCGTTCGGAGAGCGGCAATGTGAAGGCCTATATCATTCAGGATGCTGAAAAGATGACGGTGCAGGCATCGAACAGCCTGCTTAAATTTCTTGAGGAGCCGCCTTCGCCGGCTGTGGCTATCCTGTTGTCGGATAATGGGCGGGCATTGCTTCCCACCATTCAGTCCAGGGCCCAGCTTGTCCCTTTTACGGCGCTTAGTCCCGGAATGATGATGCAGATTTTGACCGGTGAGGATTATCCGGGAGCATTGGTCCGGGCAGCTGTACATTTAGCGGCGGGATTAGGCGCTTGCAGGGAGCTTTTGCAGCAGAATTGGTTTGCAGAAATCAGAAATGTAGTGGTACAATTGGGGAAGGAATCGACGGGCAGAGCGGGCTCAGCTCTCATTACAGCTCAGCAGGGCGTAATGAAGGCGGGGCTTGGTGACCACCTGGATATCCTATTCGACCTGTTTCATTTGTGGTTTAAAGATATGATTCATGCCATGTATCATAAGCACGATAGTATCGTTTTCATAGATGAGTGGGAGTTTATCTCCAATTATGCCAGAACACGCAGCGCCGAAGAATGGGTCTCCTGTATGGCGCTGGCCGCAGACAGCAAGAAGAAGCTGCGGTACAATATGAATGGCCAGCTATGTCTGGAGCAGTTCCTCATCGCTTTGTCGGACAGGAACTCAGCCGGTGCTTAAGTGGCGGCTAGTATGGAATGAACATGGTTAGTTCGGTCCATAGAGTAGGACAAACTTTCTCCCACATATATGGATGGAACAGATTCATGGTTCCTCCGTATAGGTTTAGAATTTGGTGGTATGGATGAAATCAAGCCGGAGATGGTTTAAGATTCACCCATATCCGGGCGGGTAATTCTGCCGGATTAGCACAAGCTATACGAGGGGGTTAGTTTTTGTACACTGTAGTGGGTGTCCGTTTCAAAAAAGCGGGCAAAATATATTACTTCGATCCACTGGAGCTCGCCGTTGAGAAGGAGAACTGCGTCATTGTCGAAACGGCACGGGGGATCGAGTATGGTAAGGTTGTCGTCGGAAAGAAGACGGTGGATGAGTCGGACGTGGTTCTGCCGCTGAAGAAGGTTATCCGCGTCGCAGACGGAGCTGATGCCAAAGTTGTTGAGGAGAATAAGCTTGCGGCGAAGAATGCATTCGCCACTTGTTTAAATAAAATCAAAGACCACGACTTGAAAATGAAACTGGTTGATGTGGAATTTACTTTTGACCGTAATAAAATTATATTTTATTTCACGGCGGAAGGAAGAGTCGATTTCCGGGAATTGGTGAAGGATCTGGCGAGTATTTTCCGGACAAGGATTGAACTGCGTCAGATTGGGGTAAGAGATGAAGCTAAGATGCTTGGGGGAATTGGCCCATGCGGACGAGTGCTCTGCTGTTCATCCTGGCTTGGGGATTTCGAGCCGGTGTCGATCAAGATGGCCAAGGATCAAAGCTTGTCCTTGAATCCAACGAAGATTTCGGGTCTATGCGGCAGATTGATGTGCTGCCTGAAATTTGAGCATGATAATTATGAAAGCACCAAAGAGGAGCTGCCTTCTGTAGGCAAGCTGGTCATCACATCCCTCGGTGAGGGGAAAGTGGTTGGCATTAATGCCGGCTCACGGACCGTGCATGTACAGCTCTTTGAAATCAGCAAGGTTAAAGAACTTCCATTGGATGACGTTGTTGTCAAGTAAACCATAGAGATGATTCTTGGGGTGGGGACTTGGAAAAAAAAGATATTTATACAAACCTGCTTGATTTGGAATCAAAAATGGAAAGCCTCCACAGCGAACTTGGAATCCTCAAGCTCGAAGTGAAGAAGCTGCTCGAGGAGAACCAGCGTTATTCGCTGGAGAATGAGCAGCTGCGCAAAGTGCTGAAGCGGGAAGCTGAGGCAGGTGGGCAGCCGCCTGTACAGACGGAGAGTCATCCGGAGCTGCACGAGCATGGCGAGCATATCGACATCGATATTGTCGGTGAAGGTTACGACAATCTGGCCCGTCTATATCACGAAGGCTTTCATATTTGTAATGTGTATTATGGACATCTGCGTACAGAAGGCGATTGCCTTTTCTGCTTGTCGTTTCTTAATAAATAACAACCGTAGGAGCTACTCCTACGGTTTTTTTCAAATTTGAATAGATTGGACGTATTAATCTTATGTATACAGTACCGGTGTATGATCAAGAGAGGGTGGATGACTTGCTCACTCATGATCTTCATATTATTCAAAGTGATGAGGTATTCAGCTTCTCGATGGACGCTGTCCTGTTGGCCCGATTTGCGGCAGTTCCCAAACATGGCCGAATTTTGGACTTATGTACAGGCAATGGAGTTGTTCCCCTGCTTCTTTCGACAAGGACGGAGGCCCAGATTGAAGGTATTGAAATTCAAGAGCGGTTGGCGGATATGGCGGACCGAAGTGTAAGGATGAACGGACTGGAGAGCCAGATTAAAATCAGACATGGGGATCTGCGGGGCCTGCCGAATCAGGAGGGGCCTGGAGCCTATCATGCGATTACGGTGAATCCTCCTTATATGCCGCTTCAGAAGGGGGATATTAAACTCAATATTCACCAGGCTATAGCCCGGCATGAAATTCACTGCAGCCTGGAGGAATTGATGCAGGCCTCCATGCGGCTGCTTCGCAATGGGGGGAAGTTCTCTATGGTACATAAGCCGCAGCGTCTCGGTGAGATTATCACTTTAATGAAGAAATACCGTCTTGAGCCTAAGCTGGTGCGGTTTGTACACCCGCGTCAGCACCTGGAGGCCAATATGGTTCTGATTGAGGGAATACGGGACGGAAAGCCGGATATGCGGATTCTCCCACCACTGGTGGTGTATCAGGAGAACGGAGAATACTGTCCGGAGATTATGAACATCTATTACGGATCAAATGAGGGAACAAAATGAGCATACAAGTACAGAAAAGTTTTGAGTCGGAGAAAGGGAAAGGAAAAGATTCGCTAACAGGCAAGCTGTTTCTGGTGGCGACGCCCATTGGCAACTTGGAGGACATAACCTACCGCGCGGTTCGTACACTGCAGGAGGCTGATATCATTGCAGCCGAGGATACAAGACAGACCCGTAAGCTGTTATCCCACTTTGAGATATCACCCAAACGCCTGCTCAGCTATCATGAGCATAACAAAGCCGCAAGCGGACCAGAATTGATCAGACTTATAATAGAAGGAAATGATTTGGCACTTGTTAGTGATGCGGGTCTTCCAGCGATTTCAGACCCTGGGCAGGACCTGGTGAAGCTGGCAGTGACTGAAGGTATTCCGGTGATTCCAATCCCTGGGGCCAATGCCGCTTTATCAGCTCTCATTGTCTCGGGACTTCCTACGGACCGGTTCCAATTTGCCGGGTTTTTGCCGCGGGACAAGAAGATCAGGGAACAATTGCTCTTAAGCCTGCGGGATTTTGAAGGAACCGTGCTGCTGTACGAGTCTCCCCATCGGATTATCAAGACACTGCAGCATATTTTAGATACTTGCGGAGATAGAAACATCGCCATGGCCAGGGAACTGACCAAGCGGTATGAGGAAGTGACCCGGGGGCTTATTAGTGAGTGTCTGAGCTGGCTGGGAGAGCATCCCCCTCTGGGAGAATACTGTATCGCCGTGGAAGGGGCTAAGCCCGGGGAAGTTCAGGAGAGAGGCGGATTATGGTGGCAGCCCCTGACCATTGATGAACACGTGAATCATTACGAGCAGGAAGAAGGCCTGAGCCGGAAAGAGGCTATGAAAAAAACAGCAGCTGATCGCGGAGTAGCCAAGAGGGATATCTACAACGCCTTATTATAAAGAAACAAAAATAAGCCTTCATCATGAAGGCTTAGCTGCGTACAACAAAAAAACGACCTCCTTCAGGCCGGGTTCAAGCCTGGAGAAGGTGCCAAGGAGATATGAAAAAGGTTAGAATTAACAGTTTAAGTAAATCTATTATATCCTATTTTCTTTAGTTTGTCACAGGTGCAGGAATTTCAGAAAGACACTCATGACACACAATTTTGCCTTTGAAGTAAGTGACATTCTCAGCGTTGCCGCAGAAAATGCAGGCAGGTTCGTACTTCTTGAGCATGATGCGTTCCCCGTCCACATAGATTTCGAGCGCATCTTTCTCGCCAATACCTAGAGTGCGGCGCAATTCAATGGGAATAACCACCCGTCCTAGCTCGTCTACTTTTCTTACAATACCTGTTGATTTCATCATAACCGATGATTGCCCCTCTCGCTATAATTTAAAAATGTCATAATTCGACACGGTTCTCTGTTTTATGATATTTATAATACCAACGATTGCCAAAACAGTCAACATGTTTAAAGGCATAATGCTATATTTTTCTTTGAGTATTATACCGGAACCCAAACAGGGCTTTGGACAGCACCGTTAAGGAATACTGACGCAGCGTTCGACATTTTGGAAATCGGCTTGTTTATATATACGACATTATTCGACAAAAGTTGTCGACAAATTTCATTTTTTTTAAAATTTTTTATAAAAAAGTTTGGAGAAGGAGTTGGGGATGATGAATTTTTTACTTTCTGAGGAAAAGGTATTTAAAGATCCGGTACATAATTATGTTCATGTTCAAGATGATCTAATCTGGTCACTAATTAATACCCCGGAATTTCAACGGCTTAGAAGAATCCGGCAGTTAGGCACTTCCTATCTTACTTTTCACGGGGCCGAGCATAGCAGGTTCTCCCACTCCTTAGGGGTATATGAAATTACACGCCGAATCATTTCGCAGTTCGAGCGTTCCTCCTATTCGGATTGGCCGCAAGAGGAGCGGCTGGTCGCTTTGTGTGCAGCCCTTCTGCATGATCTTGGACACGGACCGTTCTCCCATTCGATCGAGGAAGCCTTCCATATGAATCATGAAGATTGGACATGCCGGATCATACTCGGGAATACCCACGTTAATAACATATTGAAACGGGAAGGCGAGGATTTTCCGGAGAAGGTTGCGGCAGTTATAAGGAAGGACTATGATAAGGCCATTGTGGTCAATCTGGTATCAAGTCCGCTGGATGCCGACCGGATGGATTATTTGCTGAGGGATGCCTATTTCACCGGGGTCAATTATGGAACCATCGATATTGACCGGATTCTGCGGATGCTCCGCCCCTTTCAGGGTAGAGTGGTTGTTAAGGAGTCCGGCATGCATGCTGTGGAAGATTACTTGATGTCCAGATATCAAATGTACTGGCAGGTATACTTCCACCCGGTAACCCGAAGTTCCGAGATTATTCTGCGGCAGATCTTCCGCAGGGCGAAGGAGCTTCACCAGGAGGGCTTCCGCTTCTCCTTCCTGCCTGACCCGCTTCCGGGTCTGTTCAACCGGGATTTGACCGTTGAAGAATACCTGCTGCTTGATGAGGCTTTAGTACAGACTTCTTTTGTTCAATGGCGACGTGAACACGATCCGCTGCTGGCAGATTTGTGCACACGATTTATCGACAGAAAACTGTATAAATATGTAGAACTTGAAATGTTAGATATGGAAATTATTGATGAAATCCGGCGCTCTTTCCGCGATTTAGGACTTGATCCTAATTACGATCTGGAAATTGATTTCCCTACGGATCTGCCTTATGATGTCTTCCGGCCGGAGGATAACTCCAAGAAGAAACAAATTCTGCTTCTGGACCGGCAGGACCGGCTGCGGGAAATTTCAGAGGTGTCCGACATTGTCCGCTCTATCAGCGGAATACACCGCGGGAAATATCACATGTATTATCCGGAAGAAAAGCTGCGTGGACTCGCCCGCAAGCTGCCGGAGGAAATAGCTGCACTACTTAATTTGCTCTAATGTGAAGGAGGAAATATCCGTGTTATTCGACACACATACCCATTTGGATGCACCGCAATTTGACGAGGATCGGGAGGAAGTGATTGCCCGTGCTGTAGAGCAGGGGGTCAGCCGGATGATTAATGTCGGATTTAACCGGGAGACCATTCCATCCACTATGAAGCTTGCCGAAACCTACGATTTCATCTACGCTGCTGTCGGTTGGCATCCCCAAGACGCGATTACGATGCAGGACGGGGATTTGGAGTGGATTGCCGAATTATGTGCGCACAAGAAGGTTGTGGCCATCGGTGAGATAGGCCTTGACTACTACTGGGACACCTCACCCAAGGAAATTCAGCATCAGGTATTCCGCAAGCAGATTGGACTTGCCCGAAGCTTGAAAATGCCGATTGTTATTCATAACCGGGATGCTCATGAAGACGTGGTCCGGATTCTGCGGGAAGAGAAGGCTGAGGAGGTTGGCGGGGTAATGCATTCGTTCTCAGGCAGCTGGGAGACGGCCAAGATGTGTCTGGATTTGGGATTCCACATTTCTTTTGGGGGGCCCATTACGTTTAAGAACGCTAAGCAGCCCAAAGAAGTATTAAAACAGGTTCCCATGGACCGGCTGTTGATTGAAACGGACTCCCCGTATCTGACTCCGCACCCGTATCGGGGGAAGAGAAATGAGTCTGCACACGTTCGTCTTGTTGCCGAAATGGCAGCAGAGCTAAAGGGTGTATCTGTAGAGGAAATCGCGGAAATTACCACCCGAAATGCACTGGAACGATTTGGAATAAGGTGAAATCGGGAGTAAAACCGATGAAATAAAGAGTATTTGGGAAAGATTAATAGTTTTTAATCTAAAAAAGGATGATTATTACAAAAAATTAACCAATTTTTTAAAAAAACTAGTTGATTCCTGCTTTACAACATGCATATAAACAGGATAGAATCTTTTCAGTAATTGATTTGGTCTGGCAGCACCACGAATTTGCTAGCTATGTGAATTGGATGTAAACCTAACCGGGTATAAAGCCACGAATTACTGGCTCCATTCACACATCAATTACAATTCCAAGAACCAGTCTCGCTGAATCTTCGGGCAACCGGAGAACGGGGGAACCAATACGGATTGTTGACTGAACGTTCCGTATTTGATTTCTTTAACGGGTCTTTGGGGTGAATTCAAGGTCATTGCGCCATGAGCGGATGAACTGAGATAGGGCAGCTCTCTACGCCCGAACCCGACAGCTAACCTCGTAAGCGTATGAAGAGAGAGGCAACTCGTGCATCCTACATTCCTTTAGTCAGCCGGAAGCCACGAAAGAGATCCTCTTACACTCTTTCTCTAGGCTTCTTTTTGTTTTGAATAAAGGAGACAGGAACGTCATACAGTGGTATGACATATGAGTAGCGCTGAACAGGCTGGTGCGGGATGCGAAATGTGCAGTAGGGCATTTCGTCAAAATCGGTATAGTCGCGTCAATTTTTATACAAGTCGATCTTAGACGGCGGGGCTATGAAGGAGGACGTAAGAAGTGGGCTTTTTCGGATCTAAGGAAACTACCCATGAGTCACGATCATCCAGCATGTCTTACGCGTTGCGGTGGAAGAAAGAAAACAAGCGTCAAATTGTTGTGGCAGGGATTGTTACCATCGCACTGCTTGTCGGCGTAACTACCTGGTTCTATGGCCAGGCTGACAAGAACATTTACTTGGTTGCGGATGGTAAGACACCATCTCCAGGCACATCGGTATCAAAGCCTGATCAAGGGCTGGAACAGCAAGCATTGAACCCAAATTCGGGGGATAAGGGTACGGCAGACTTGGGTGGTATGCTCCCTGAGGGAGATCAGTACATTCTGGGCCGTATAGTTCCGGTTAAGGTTACGGCGGACGGAGTCACTAACAAACATCTGACAACGTCAGAGACGGTTAAGGACGCTATTACGAACTTAGGCGTTAAAGTATCGGGTGATGACAAAGTATATCCATCCCTGGATACTCCAGTCAGCTCGGATCTGCACATTCGGGTCGTGCGCGTGGATAAACGTACAACGAAGAAAGCGGAGAGCATCCCTTATACCTTCGTCAAAACGTCGGACCCCTCTCTAGAGAAGGGAAAAACCAAACTGCTGAGCAAAGGCCAAACTGGCGTTGTGGTGCATCACATTGAGAAGGTGTACCAGGATGGCAAGCTGGTAACGAAGCGGTTGGTTAGTAAGTCCGTAGAAAGACAGCCATCTGCAAAAGTATTGGCGGTAGGCACCAAACCTAAAACTCAAGTACTTGCAGCTAGCATTGACCGCTCATCTAAATCTGTGAGCATCAGCCAGAATAACAGTGTCAAAAAGGGCGGCGTGCAGTTCAAATATAAAAAGTTGCTGAAGAATGTATCCCTGACCGCTTACTCTGCGGAAGAGAGCGGGATCGGTACGAATACTGCATCGGGAGCCCGGGTTAAGGAAGGTAGAACGATCGCAGTAGACACCGATGTGATCCCAATGGGCTGGTGGGTGTATATTGAGGGTGTCGGCTTCCGTAAAGCGGAGGATACAGGAGGCGCAATCAAAGGCAATAAGATTGATGTGTATTATGACAGTTTGAAAGCAGCTAACAATTTCGGGCGGAAAAAAGGCCGCACAGTTTATGTAATTGGACCGGTTAAGCCCGAACTGAACTAGTTAGCCTGGCTTAGGCATCGTTTACTTTAATCCATGAATAAGATACTATTACACATAGTAAATATGTGCATGCTAAGGAGAGGAGAATTCCTCTTCTTTTTGTTATGAATAGAACTTATACCGCTGGCCGCTAGCCGTATCTAATCTTTATATCGGTAAGGCAGTGCAGAGATTATAGATACTGGAGTGTTCCTGTTTATGGTAATCGGGCAGGGGATTGTTTTAAGATACAGACACGCACGAAGAAAGGATGGCGTCCATGATTAAGGAGGTCATTGTGGTTGAAGGACGGGATGATACCGTGGCGATTAAAAGAGCGGTGGAGGCGGATACGATTGAAACGGGCGGCTCCGCCATTGGCCCGGCTGTGATTCGTAAAATTAAGCTGGCCCAGGAGCGCCGGGGGGTTATCATTCTAACGGACCCGGATCATGCGGGAGAACGCATTCGCAAGATTGTAGCCGCCAAGGTTCCCGGCTGCAAGCATGCCTTCCTGACGGAGGCGGCGGCAACGCATAAGGGTGATATCGGGGTGGAGAATGCTTCGCCCCAGGATATTCGGGAGGCCCTATCCAGGGTGCGGAGCGAATACAGCGGCGAAGAGATTCTGATCAGCTTCGAGGATTTGATCGAAGCGGGTTTAATCGTCCATCCGCATGCGGCTGAGCGACGCCGCTTTATGGGGGAGCAGTTGGGCATCGGATACTGCAACGGCAAGCAGTTCTTCAAACGTCTGCGTGTGTTCCATATCAGCCGTGAGGAGTTCGCCGCAGCCCTTCAACAATTAGAGAGCAAAGGAGATTAATCCATGAGCAGGATCGAAGATATATCGACGCCCAAAAGAACGAAGGAGATCATACAGCGGCACGGCTTCTCCTTCAAGAAAAGCCTGGGCCAGAACTTTCTGATCGATCAGAATATTCTGGGCAAAATTGTCGGTGCGGCTGAACTAGATGAAACGAAGGGGGCCCTTGAGATCGGTCCTGGAATAGGCGCACTGACCCAGAAGCTGGCTGAAACGGCAGGCAAAGTGACAGCTGTAGAGATCGATCAGCGCCTTATTCCTATCCTGGAAGAGGTACTTGAGCCATACGGTCATGTACGGGTCATCCATGGGGATGTGCTGAAGTTGGACCTCCGTGAGGTGATTGAGCGGGAGTATGCTGATCAGACCGGTGTCAGCGTCGTCGCTAATCTCCCTTACTATGTGACGACACCTATTATTATGAAGCTGCTCGAAGAGCACCTGCCTCTGGAGAATATTGTGGTTATGATTCAGAAGGAGGTGGCAGAGCGTATGGCCGCCTCACCGGGGGGCAAGGAGTACGGGAGCCTGAGCATTGCGGTCCAGTACTACTGTGAGCCTGAACTGGTCTGCACCGTTCCGCATACGGTATTTATTCCCCAGCCGAATGTCGACTCGGCGGTTATCCGCCTGAAGGTTCGTCAGGAAGCTCCGGTAAAGGTGGAGGATGAGGCATTCTTTTTTACCGTGGTACAAGCTTCATTCGCCCAGCGGAGAAAAACGATCTCCAATAACCTGAAGACGCGCTTCTTCGCAAGTGAAGGCCGTGAGGAGCTGGAGAGGCTGCTTGGGGAGGCCCAGATTCTGCCGTCGCGGCGGGCTGAGACGTTAAGCCTTGAAGAATTCGCACGCCTCAGCAATGTTCTGAAGCAGGCAGGACTGAAATAGAAATTGAATGCGCCGTAAAGGCTGACAGAAGGAACCAAAGCCCAGGTTCGCCCATACGATGAGTCTAGAGGTGATGGACTTGACGAATTTGGGAGACCTGGTGGTACGTAAATCTTACGGGGGAGATGTCACCTTCCGTGTGGAATCTTTGACACGTGGCAGCGCGGTTATTAAAGGAACTGAATTCCGCCTGCTCGCGGATGCCCCTATTGCGGACCTGGTAAAGGTGGATCGCCCCGCTCAATCGGAGAAATCAAAGCGGGCGAGAATTAAAGCGACGGAGTCCCTGCAGCGGCTGCAGCAGGATAGAAAAGTGCTTGAGGAACGAAACCAGGCCGAACTGATGCAGGAGCTGCATTCGTACTCGGTAGGGGGACCCGCATACTTTGAGGTGCCGGGGAAGGTGCTGCATTTGGATGGCGATCCAGCCTACTTGAGAAAGAGCTTGGACCTGTATGAGAGGCTGAGGGTGCCAGCGGATGGTTACTACGTTCAGGAGGCAGCTATGGCGGATGCCCTACGGCAGCTGCTTCCAAGAGTACGTCCGGATATTGTGGTGATAACGGGACATGACGGCGTGCTCAAGAGCATGATTCATCATGATCTCTACAGCTTGAACAGCTACAAGAACTCCCGCAACTTTGTTGAGGCGATTCAGGTGGCCCGCCAGTATGAGCGCGACTTCGATGCGCTAACGATTGTGGCTGGGGCCTGCCAGTCCCACTTCGAGGCGCTGCTGCAGGCTGGGGCGAACTTTGCAAGCTCGCCGGCCCGGATCTTAATCCATGCGCTGGACCCGGTGTATATTGCCGCCAAGGCTTCATTCACGCCGATCCGCAGCACGATTCATATTACCGATGTGCTGAACCATACCATCAGTGGTATTCAAGGTGTAGGAGGAATCGAGACAAGGGGGAGCTACCGCATCGGCCTGCCCCGGTTCCGGGATCTCTCCAAGCTGAATGTGGTCCCATCGGCCAATTGATCGACAAAAGCTTATATTGCTTAGACAATCTGTAGGTCCCTGGTATGGGGCCTTTTTTGTTGTATCGCCATGATCATCCTGAGCAAACTAAGTCTCAGTAAACCTAAAACCAAAGGGGAATGGGGCCTTGGTTACAGAACCACTTTCAATGTCCAGAGGAAGAAATCATCAGTATCTATAGGCCTCAGAAAAAAATCATTGACAATGCTTTTTTACCCCTGATATAATTATTTATTTTGACTTGACAAAGAGTCTTGTTAGCGTTATAATGGACAAGAAAGAGGTGGTCATAGGTAATGGCGAAAAATGCGCTGTCGGAAATTAAGAACAATCTCGAAGCTCATGTTGGACAGAAGATTCTGCTGCGTGCGAATGGTGGTCGCCGTAAGACCGTTGAACGCACGGGTGTTCTAGAGGAGACCTATCCCTCTGTCTTTATTGTCAAGCTTGATGAAGAGCAGCAGACCTTCAAGCGTGTATCCTACAGTTATGCCGATATACTGACCGAATCCGTTGAAGTAACGATCTGTGATGACAACACGGATAGCGAGATGAGGATTTCGTATATTAAACCTTGAACCTTAAGTCTTTAACATTTAACAGCAGTCTTGACCTCGGTCTGGCTGCTTTTATTCATTTACAGGGTCTGTAAGGAATATGGATGTGCTTCCCGTGCATGAGGTTCTTGACGCTGCGCATACTAACAGCGTTCCTACTTATCGATCCAAAAGGAGGGTCTCTCATGTCGCGCAGAAGACGCAGTGTCATGTCCGAAGATCTGAAGGTGGAGCTTGCGAAAGACCTGGGCTTTTATGATACCGTCCAAAAAGAAGGATGGGGCGGAATTAAGGCCAAGGACGCGGGCAATATGATAAAAAGGGCCATTCAGCTCGCGGAGCAGTCGGCATCCCGCAATTCCTAAACTTCTTTAAGGCTCCTCCAGTGATGGAGGGGCCTTTGACGTATCTGTATCAAAATAAGACTTCATTAGAACTTTTTGTTATAATAAACAAAATAAAAGCGTTATTCAGTTGAATGCAGCTTACAGATGGAAACTTAAGAGTAGGTGACGCCTTTGAAAATATACGAAAAAGCACCGGCCAAAATTAATTTAATGCTCGATGTATTACATAAACGGCCAGACGGCTATCATGAAGTGGAAATGGTCATGACCATGGTCGATTTGGCGGATCGGCTTGAAATGAAGGAGCTGCCGCGTGATACCATTATCATATCCAGCCAGGTGGGCTATATCCCGCTGGATGAGAAGAACCTGGCCTTTCAGGCAGCCAGGCTGATTAAAGAGCGGTATCAGGTATCCAAGGGCGTGTATATTCACCTGGATAAGAAAATTCCTGTGGCTGCCGGTCTCGCCGGGGGCAGCAGTGACGCCGCAGCGACTTTGCGGGGACTTAACCGGCTGTGGAATCTTGGAATTCCCCTGGAGGAGCTGCAGGAGCTCGGAGCGGAGCTGGGCTCAGATGTCCCCTTCTGTGTCAAAGGGGGCACAGCCTTGGCAACAGGGCGGGGAGAGATTCTCACCCCGCTTCCGAATCCCCCGCAGTGCTGGGTCATTCTGGCGAAGCTGCCTATCAATGTGTCTACCGCAGAGGTGTACGGCCGCTTCCGCAGCGACAAAGTGGTGCGCCACCCTTCCGCACAACGGATGCAGACCGCAATTGAGAGAGGGTCCTTCTCTGCGGTCTGCAGCGAGCTCGGTAATGTGCTCGAGGATGTGACTTTGCAGATGCATCCGGAGGTGGCTCAGCTCAGAGACACGATGCTCCGTCTGGGTACAGACGGGGTACTTATGTCCGGCAGCGGGCCAACGGTGTTCGGTCTCGTGTCGAAGGAATCGAAGGTAGCCCGGATCTATAACGGGCTGCGCGGGTTCTGCAAAGAAGTATACGCGGTGCGCCTGCTGACATAAGGAAGACCGCCAGACATTTACGCTTGGACAAACACGTACAAAAGTGGTATATTTTCATTAAAATATTCGGATTTTATATAGAAAGAGCCAAAGGGCATATGCTTGCCCGGGGTTCTTTGTCTATTTAGCGAGGGGTCTTTCGTGAAAAAATTAAAAAGAAGCGCCAGATTGGTGGAAATGACCCAATATCTGCTGCTCCGCCCGCATCACCTGATTCCACTTACCACCTTTGCCGAACGTTATGGGGCTGCTAAATCCTCCATCAGTGAGGATTTGTCAATCATCAAGGAGGTATTTGAAGAGGAAGGAATGGGCGACCTGCTGACCCTGGCCGGTGCGGCTGGCGGGGTGAAGTTTATTCCTAAAGTTGGGGAAGCGCACGCGCGGGAATTTATTGATCAATTGTGTGCGATGCTGTCCGACCAGAGCCGGATACTGCCAGGCGGATACTTGTATATGTCAGATTTATTGGGACTTCCGAATTTAATGAATGAAGCCGGCAAGCTTTTTGCAACCGTATTCGCGAATCAGAATATCGATGTAATCATGACGGTGGAGACCAAGGGTATCCCGCTGGCCTACGCCACGGGAGCGCAGCTTAATCTGCCTGTTGTGCTCGTCCGGCGGGATCATCAGGTGACTGAAGGTTCAGCGGTAAGCATTAACTATGTCTCTGGCTCTCATAAGAGCCTGCATACGATGACCTTGTCACGCCGAGCGCTTAAGGAGAACTCCCGCGTGCTCATAGTTGATGACTTCATGAAGGCGGGAGGCACTATACAGGGCATGGTGGATCTGCTGGCTGAATTTAACGCCACAGTCGCCGGAGTTGGTGTGCTCGTAGAGTCAGGTGAAGTGGAATCCGAACAGCGTCTGCTGCACGATTATGTGTCTTTGGCCACACTCGCCGCAGTGGACCCCAAGGAGAAGGAAATTGTGGTTCAGCCCGGTAATTATTTCAGCAGGTTGAAAGCCCTATGACCTGTGGATAACCTTACAAATCTTATCGGATTTAGACGAATCCAGTCGAAAACCTTCTTAAATAAAAAAAATTCCTAAATTTAGGCCTTTTTGTTCGTAAAAAAAGAGGATTTCCGTTTGCAATGTGGAATATTACACCAAGTCTCTGATGGAAAAAGGTGGTGAACACATATGCAAATTACGGATGTAAGACTTCGCCGTGTAAGCTCAGAGGGCAGAATGAAGGCAATCGCATCCATTACCATCGACAACGAGTTTGTTGTTCATGACATTCGCGTCATCGACGGAAACAATGGAATGTTTGTTGCTATGCCAAGCAAGCGTACGCCTGACGGTGAATTCCGGGACATCGCTCATCCGATTTCTTCCGGTACCCGCGAGAAGATCCAAGCTGCCGTTCTGGCCGAGTACGATCGCGCAGCGGTTGAGGAAGAAGTTATCGTTGAAGGGGCTTAAGTTTCAATCTGTATAGGAGTTATGTCTTAACTTATTGGGGTTCAAGAAAAGAGAGCCATGTACTTGGCTCTCTTTTCTTTTTGCGCAGAATAAGATATATTCAGTAATGAGTTCAAGAGAGGGAGGCCGGGGCCTTGAAAAGATTAGCAATTGTTCTTGCTGCAGGACAGGGAAAACGCATGAAGTCGAAACTTTATAAAGTGCTGCACCCCGTATGCGGCAAACCGATGGTCGGACATGTTCTTGACACCGTGAAAAAAGTCAATTGTGAACGCAGTATCGTGGTCGTAGGTCATGGTGCTGAAGCCGTCCAGTCTTATCTTGGAACATCAGCTGAATATGTACTCCAGGAGCAGCAGCTGGGTACAGGCCATGCCGTGAAGATGGCCAAAGATCTGCTGGGTAATGAAGAGGGAGTGACTATCGTCATCTGTGGCGATACACCGCTTGTGACCTCAGAGACATTGGAAGAGCTGATGAAGCTTCATCAAAGCAAAGGCGCAGCCGCTACGATTCTTTCGGCAGTAATGGACAACCCTACGGGATATGGACGTATTATCCGCGGGGAAGATGGAGCCGTAACTCAGATCGTGGAACAAAAGGACTGTACGCCAGAGCAGGATGCGGTAAAGGAAATTAACACAGGCACTTATTGTTTTGATAATGCAAAATTGTTTGCGGCCTTGGATAAGGTAACAAATCAGAACGCGCAGCAGGAATATTATTTAACGGATGTTATTGGGATTCTGGTCGGGGAAGGCGAGGTTGTTAGCGCTTTCGTAACCGACGATATATCTGAATCGATCGGTGTTAATGACCGTGTCGCCCTATCCGAAGCGGAAAGATATATGCGTCAGCGTATCATCAAGAAGCATATGCTGAACGGAGTTACCATCATTGATCCAAGTTCAACTTACATCGGGGCAGATGCGGTTATTGGTTCAGACACTGTGATTTATCCGGGAACTATGATTTCAGGAAATACAATAATCGGAGAACAATGTGAAATAGGACCTTCTACAGAGATTACAGACAGCCGTCTGCTGGATGGGGTTACTGTTAAACATTCCGTACTCCATCAGGCGGAAGCCGGCAATGGAACAACCGTCGGGCCTTTCGCTTATTTGCGTCCGGGAACAAAACTTGGCCAGAAGGTCAAGGTCGGCGATTTTGTGGAAATCAAGAACGCTTCACTGGATGACGGCTCTAAAGTATCTCACCTGAGTTACATTGGTGATGCCAAAGTCGGGAAGAATGTAAATATCGGCTGTGGCGCGATTACGGTCAATTATGATGGATATAATAAGTCAATTACCGAAATTGAGGATGATGCCTTCATCGGTAGTAACGTCAACCTGATTGCACCGGTTAAGGTGGGTAAAGGCGCTTATGTCGTGGCAGGCTCCACGATCACCCATTCGGTATCTGATAATGACCTCGCGATTGCAAGGCAGCGGCAGGAGAATAAATCCGGTTATGCGGAGAAAATCCGGGCCCGCGCCCAAGCGAAAAAGCAAAGAGAGCAGGATTAAGCGGCTCTTAACCATACTCATACGGAATGAACAGGAGACGGCGCTGCGGGAGGTTCCTGCGCAGTCCACCTTTAGGAGCCTCCCTAAGATCATTCGCTCTACTTAAGCAAATAATGCGTCCGTTTAGTTCAATCCGTATGGATTGAACTAAAGTCTGGTCATGAATATGTTCTTTAGTTCAATCAATTCAGCACGGAGGGTTTTAATTTTATGACTTATTGTGATTCCAAACTAAAGATTTTCACCTGTAACTCCAATCCTAAGCTTGCCCACCAAATTGCGGACTACATCGGCATTCCGATGGGGGATTCGGAGACAACAAGCTTTAGTGACGGAGAAATTCAAGTGAAGCTGTCGGAAAGTGTCCGCGGCTCCCATGTGTACGTGGTCCAATCCACATGCGGACCGGTCAATGATAACCTGATGGAGCTGCTGGTTATGGTTGATGCGCTTAAACGGGCTTCCGCTAAGAGCATCAACGTGGTTATCCCTTACTACGGATATGCCCGGCAGGACCGTAAAGCCCGTTCCCGTGACCCGATTACGGCCAAGCTGGTAGCCAATCTGATTGAGAAAGCGGGCGCTCACCGCGTGATTACGATGGACCTTCATGCCATGCAGATTCAAGGTTTCTTCGATATCCCGGTTGATCATATGCTGGGCGTACCTATTCTGGCCCAGTATTTCCGGTCCAAACAGATTGAGAACCCGGTCGTTGTGTCTCCGGACCACGGCGGGGTGGTCAGAGCGCGCAAGCTGGCTGACTTCTTGAATGCACCACTCGCAATCATCGACAAACGCCGTCCTGAGCCGAACGTTAGTGAGGTCATGAATATTATCGGGAATATTGAAGGCAAGACCGCTATTCTTGTCGATGATATTATTGATACGGCGGGAACTATTGTACTTGGCGCCAACGCCCTCAAGGAAGGCGGCGTGAAGGAAGTATATGCCTGCTGCACCCACCCGGTTCTCTCTGGACCGGCCATGGAACGGCTGGAGAACTCTCCGCTGAAGGAAGTCATTGTAACGGATACGATTCCGATTACGCATCCTAACCCAACTAGCAAGCTTAAGGTTCTATCTGTAGCTCCGCTTATGGGGGAAGCGATTATCCGGGTTCATGAGGAATTATCGATCAGTAAGTTGTTTGAAATTGAGTAAAGTGTAGACTTGAATAGTGTGGAATGAGCCGGCAGCTTGACCGGTAATCATGCAGAGGGGTTACCTTTCCCATTCAGGAGAGGTAACCCCTATCGGCGTATGCATGGTGGATACGGGGGGAATCCCCGGTGGGCCAGTTAGTAACCGGGCCGGGAAATGAAAATGTAGGACTTTCTCCTGTACAACGTGTCACCCACCAAGACGGCATGTTTATCGTAGTCCTTGATCCAGCCTATATCCACATGGATGCCCTGGCGGTAGATCTGAACCGGAATGGCATGCTCTAAATGGTCTTGGAAGTGGGAGTCCTGAGTAAGTTCTGAGCCAAAAGCATGCAAGGGTGTCTCACCTTCTAACAATGAAATGGTTAGTGGCTGTTAGTGGATATGGATATTAGTGATAGTGACTCATGACATTTATTTTAATCAAAAATCAGCCAAATGAGAACGATTACTTTTAGCAAACCGCTCAAATCTTTTATTTTATATAGGAAAAGGGGATTTACAGGTTATGAAATGGATTGTGGGGCTCGGGAACCCGGGTTCAAACTATGAAAAGACCAGGCATAACATAGGGTTCATGGCGTTGGACGCTCTGGCCTCAAGGCACGGAATATCCATTAAGAACAGCAAGTGCAAGGCGCTGATTGGAGAAGGGAATATTCAGGGAACGAAGGTTGCTCTGATCAAACCCATGACCTATATGAATCTCTCAGGAGAATCCGTTCGTGCTTTTATGGATTATTACAAGGCGCCTTTGGAAGACCTGATTGTAGTCTATGACGATCTGGACACAGAGATCGGCCGCAACCGTCTTCGCTATCAAGGCAGTGCGGGGGGGCATAACGGGATTAAATCAATTATCCAGCATACGGGAACCCAGGTGTTCAACCGGATTCGGATGGGGATATCCCGCCCGCAGCCAGGGTTTCCCATTGTGGACTACGTGCTCTCCCCCTTTCCCAAGAAAGAGGCGGAGCTGCTTAAGCAGTCCATCGAAGAAGCGGCGGATGCGATTGAATTTGCGCTGACCCACACGTTTGAACAAACCATGGCGAAGTTTAACAAGTAAATATAGGCTCTAGGGCGGCACAAGAGGCTAAACTTGCGCGGTCCGGGACATACTGAAGGTATAATTCACCTTCTGGAGGCATAACTATGGCAGTAAACTATGTATGCCGGCATTGCCGGACGTTTGTGGGACGAATCGACTCTGCTCATGTGTCCGAATCGAGGCTGGGCTTCGATTTCTTGACCCCTGATGAGCGTAGAGATATAATAGCCTATGATTCTAATGGGGAAATGACCGTCAGAATTACCTGTGATTATTGCAGGCAAGCATTAGAGAATCATCCGGAGTTAACGCTTCTCTCAAGTCCGCTTCAATAAGCGGAAAGTAATTTCGGTGGTTCTACCGAAGACGTATTGTAGAGCCTTGGCACGAATGCTGAGGCTTATTTCTGGTTATTTTAGGGCTTTGCTGCCTTTAGGCGGCAAAGTTCAGTAAGCATAAGAGAGGTGCAACTCTTGTTACAAGCACTTATTGAAGCATTTTCAAAAGAACCTGATTTCGAATCACTAAGTTCCGGGGTCAACGCAGGTATGAAGGAACAGCTGATCTCCGGCTTGTCGGGTTCCTCCAGACAGGTAATGCTGGCAGCTCTGCATGAACAGATTCAGCGTCCACTCCTGGTGGTGACCCACAATATGTTCTCGGCGCAGAAGATTGCCGAGGATCTTCAGGAGGCACTGTCGCCTGAGCGGGTTCTTCTCTATCCTGCAAATGAGCTCGTGGCTGCTGAATCAGCGGTATCCAGCCCCGAGACGCTGGCTCAAAGAATAGAAGTACTGCTTAGCTGCTCGCAGGGTTTCCGCGGGATTGTTGTCGTACCCTTTTCCGGGGTTCGCAGATATGTACCGATTCCCGAGGTGCTCGCTAACGCCGAGCTTAAAATTGATCTGGGAGGCACGCTTCAGCTGGATGAATTCCTGACCCGGATGATAGAACTCGGTTACGAGCGTGTCCAGCGTGTGGAGAACCGGGGGGAGATGAGTGTTCGCGGGGGGATTATTGATATTTATCCGCTAACCTCGAAGCTTGCCTACCGGATTGAGCTGTTTGATGAGGATATCGACTCCATTCGCACTTTTGATCCGGTGGATCAGCGCTCTGTCGATCAGGTTAAGAGTGTGTCCATCCCTCCCTGTAAGGAGCTTATAGCGTCCGCAGACCGACTGGACAAGGCCGCAGAACTATTGAACGCCAAGTTGGAAGAGCAGCTGGAGAAGATGACGGACCGTCAGGCCAAGGCGAAGCTCCGGGAGGAAATATCCCGTGAGATTGAGCTGCTGCGCGAGCATGTAAATTTCTCAGAAATCTATAAATATATTTCTCTTATTTATCCGGAGAATCAAACCTTGTATGACTATATGCCAAAGGATACTCTCCTGATTATGGACGAACCGTCCCGTCTTCTGGAGACAGGCAAGCAGCTTGAGCGTGACGAGGCGGAGTGGAACCTTCATTTGGTACAGAACGGGAAGAGTCTGCCGGTTCTGCCCTTGTCCACTGAAAGCGATAAGGTGATCTATGAACGCCCGTTCCAGACCTTGTTCTTATCCCTATTTCTCCGCCAGGTGCCGCATATCCAGCCTCAGAACATTCTGAATTTCACCAGCCGGGCTATGCAGGACTTCCACGGGCAGATGAATGTGCTCAAATCGGAGATGGAACGCTGGAAGAAGAGTGGGGCCCGGGTACTGATGCTGGCCAGCAATGAGGAGCGGATCGAGCGCATGCGCCGGGTTCTGCAGGACTACAGCATTGAAGAACCGACCATTCTTCAAGGCAACCTGCAGACCGGATTCGAACTCCCGGCTATCCACCTTGTGGTTATTACGGAAGGGGAGATGTTCTCCCAGAAGCAGCGTAAGGCGCGCAAGGTTGGGCGCAGCATGGATAATGCGGAGCGCATCAAAAGTTATACCGAGCTGAAGATTGGGGATTACGTTGTTCATCAGAACCACGGAATCGGCAAATATATTGGCATCGGCACCCTGGAAGTGGGCGGTATCCATAAGGACTACATGCACATTCTGTACGCCGGGGGCGACAAGCTGTCTGTGCCAATTGACCAGATTGACCTGATCCAGAAATATGTGGGTTCAGAAGATAAAGAGCCGAAGGTTTATAAGCTGGGCGGAAACGAATGGACGAGGGTTAAAAACAAGGTCCGCTCCTCCGTTCAGGATATTGCGGACGAACTGATTAAGCTGTATGCGGATCGGCAGGCTTCCCCGGGTTACGGCTTCGAGAAGGACACACCCGAACAGCAGGAATTCGAAGCCATGTTCCCATATGATGAGACCCGTGACCAGATCCGGGCGATTGAAGAAATTAAGAAGGACATGGAGCGGAATCGTCCGATGGACCGTCTGCTCTGCGGCGATGTGGGCTACGGGAAGACCGAGGTGGCGATCCGGGCCGCATTCAAATGTGCGATTGAAGGCAAGCAGGTCGCTGTGCTGGTGCCGACGACCATTTTGGCTCAGCAGCACTATGAGACTTTCCGCGAGCGGTTCTCAGGCTACCCGATTAACATTCAGGTGCTCAGCCGGTTCCGCAGCCGGAAAGAACAGAATGAGACGACCAAAGGCATCCGCCAAGGAACCGTGGATATTGTCATTGGAACCCACCGCCTGTTATCCCAGGATCTCGTGTTCAAGGATCTGGGTCTGCTTATTGTGGACGAAGAACAGCGCTTTGGGGTGACCCATAAAGAGAAGCTGAAGCGGCTGAAGGTCAATGT
This sequence comes from Paenibacillus sp. J22TS3, assembly GCF_018403205.1. Lineage (NCBI taxonomy): Bacteria > Bacillati > Bacillota > Bacilli > Caryophanales > Paenibacillaceae > Paenibacillus > Paenibacillus sp. J22TS3. The sequence goes on along the minus strand of NZ_BOSF01000014.1, from coordinate 36,186 downwards.
CGATGTTCTTACCCTGACGGCAACTCCAATTCCGCGGACACTCCATATGTCCATGCTGGGCGTACGGGATCTGTCGGTTATCGAGACACCGCCGGAGAACCGGTTCCCTGTTCAGACTTATGTGGTTGAACACAGCCAGGCACTGGTCCGCGAGGCGATTGAACGTGAATTGGCACGCGGGGGACAGGTTTACTACCTGTACAACCGGGTTCAGGGCATACAGGAGATGGCTGCGCAAATTTCCATGCTTGTTCCGGGTGCCAAGGTTGGCATAGGCCATGGACAAATGTCCGAGCAGGAGCTGGAGAAGACGATTCTTGACTTCCTGGATGGGGAATACGATGTTCTGGTGAGTACGAGTATAATCGAGACAGGCGTGGACATTCCGAATGTAAACACCCTTATCGTGCATGATGCGGACAAGATGGGTCTATCCCAGCTGTACCAGCTGCGCGGACGCGTAGGCCGCTCCAACCGCATTGCTTACGCCTACTTCACCTATCAGCGTGACAAGTCGTTGACAGAGGTGGCTGAGAAGCGGCTGCAATCGATCAAGGAGTTCACAGAGCTTGGATCAGGCTTCAAGATCGCTATGCGTGACTTATCCATCCGTGGAGCGGGGAATCTGCTTGGGGCTGAGCAGCACGGATTTATCGCTTCTGTCGGCTTTGACCTGTACTCGCAGATGCTGGCTGAGGAGATTCAGAAGCGCAAGGTGACGATGCTTGGAGAGGAAGCACCGGAGGATACGCATTTTAATACGGTGATTGATTTGAGTATTGATGCCTATTTACCACCAGAATATATTTATGATAGTATTCAAAAAATTGAAATCTATAAAAAAGCAGCAGCCGTTTCTTCCCTGGAAGAGGTATCAGAGCTGGCTGACGAGCTGCTGGACCGATTCGGGGAACCGCCGGAGGCGGTAGAGAATCTCCTGGCAGCAGCCCGGCTGAAAATTTATGCCAAGCAATATGGAATCGAGTCGATTACAAGGCGCGGGGACGAGGTTCTGCTCAAGTTCTATGAGGGCCAGGAGAAGGCCGTTATTCCTGCAAAATTAGCCGAGGTTGGAAATCAGTACGGAAGACGTGTACAATTTAACCAAGGAACGGCAATTCAAATCCAGATTAAAATTAAAGGTTTGAGTGACAAGGAGATGATGGACCTGCTTGAGCAGATCATGGAATCCCTTAAAGGCGCATTCAAATCGAAGGGAGAACTACAAGATGCTGCGAAGTAACAGCCGATCATGGAAAACACTGCTGGTAGCTTTAATAGCAGTACTAACCTTTTCCATACTGGCAGGGTGCACGAAGAAGTCCGATGAGACAGGGGCGGGCAATACGAAAACTACCAGTGAGACGAAGAAAGATACAAGTAAAGTTGTTGCCACCTATGAGGGCGGTGAGATTACAGCAAATGAATTTGACTTGGAGCAGCGCATTATGCTGCTGATGTCTCCAGAGATGGAACAGCTTGCTCAAATGGACGAGTTCCGGGATTACCTCATCAAGCAGGAGATTGCTTATGCTTATTTAAGCGGCAAAGCGGATGACAAGTCCAAGCAGGAAGGTGAGAAGAAGGCGACGGATCAGCTTGCCCAGATGAAGAAACAGTTGGGGAACGAGCAGTTCAAGAAAATGCTCGACAGCAAGAAAGTATCCGAAGCAGATTTCAAAGCCTACATGGTCAAAGTCTTCACTGTGATTCAAAGCGAGACGTCTAAAGTAACCGAAGACGAAGTGAAAAAGGAATTTGAGGCCAAGAAGGGTGACTTCACGGTAGCTTCTGTGCGTCATATCCTGATCGGATTCACCGATGCGAAGGGCAAGGAACGCAAGAAAGAGGATGCGCTTAAGCTGGCCAAGGAAATTAAAGCCAAGATTGATAAGGGTGCTGACTTCGCCCAGATGGCCAAGCAGTATACTGAGGATGAACCTTCAAAAGCTGATGGTGGACTTTATAAAGACAAAGAAGTATCCGAATGGGTTCCACAATTCAAGGAGAAAGCTCAGACTTTGCCATTGAATAAAGTGAGTGATCCGGTGGAGACCGACTATGGCTATCACATCATGCGTGTGGAAGCCCGCACCGAGAAAACTTACACAGATCTGACCCAGGCTCAGAAAGATTCCTTGAAATCCAATGTAGCTGCGTCCAAATTGGATGAGTTCATGCAGAACGGCCTGAACAAGATCATCAAGAAGATCGATCTTCCCAAGGTCGAGACCAAAACCGGCACGAAGACCGATTCCTCCAAGAGCGGTACAACCACTCCGGACGACAAGTCTAAGCAAGGTGGAACTGGAACTGGGGAAGGAACCTCCGGCACAGGTAAATAAAAGAAGCCAGGTTGGCATGAGAGGCAGCGCGGAAGCTCGCGCTGCTTTTTGTCCCCATGATGGTGCGAAAGTGAAACGATAAGGTTAATGTATAAGGAAATGGGAGCAGCCTAATACTATGGTCAAGAACAAATAATATGGATTGAACCCATCTCCATTTATAAAAATGCATCAGTAGTTCAATTAACTTCTTTAGAAAGCGGGGCAACATGTGAAATGAAAGCTACTGGAATTGTACGTCGTATTGATGATTTGGGCCGAGTGGTTATACCTAAGGAGATCCGCCGCACATTGCGTATTCGGGAAGGAGATCCGCTCGAGATTTTTGTTGATCGTGACGGTGAGGTTATCCTGAAGAAGTATTCCCCGATTGGGGAGCTTGGCGACTTTGCCAAGGAATACGCCGAATCGTTGTATGAGAGTACAGGCCATATCACCCTGATCTCGGATCGGGACACCATCATTGCTGTAGCAGGGGCTTCCAAGAAAGAGTATTTGGATAAGCAGGTCAGCAATCTGCTGGAGAACTGCATGGATAACCGTAAAATCATTATTGAAGCGAATACCGGGACCTATGAACTTATTAAAGATCATGCGGAAACGATTTCGACTTTCGTCATTGCACCTATTATTGCGGGCGGTGACCCGATCGGTTCAGTTACCTTGGTAAATAAGGATGAATCGGTTAAGATGTCCCAACTTGAGTCCAAAATGGCCGAGACCGCTGCCGGTTTTCTTGGCAAGCAAATGGAGCAGTAAGCTTAAAGTGCAAAAAACTCCCCACGCCCTAACCTGCTTGCAAAGTAAGCGGGTTAAGGATCAGACCCCATTCTTTAAATATCAGGGGTCTTGTTCCAAGGCAGAGGGAGTTTTTTTGCGTGTTCATTTCCCCTTACGGCAAGATGAGATTATAATGGATAAAGCTGTTATTAGGAAAATGAATGAAGGTAACAAAAGGCCTGGTTCATGGTAAAGTGGGGAAATGCATGAAAGAGACTTCCGCAGCCGGCAGGCTGCTTAAGGGAGCGGCACTGCTTGCGGCCGCTGCGCTGTTGACCAAGCTGCTTGGCACACTACAAAAGATTCCCCTGCAGAATATTGGGGGAGACGGGGTATTCGGTATCTACAACACGGTGTACCCGTTCTATACATTGCTGTTAACCCTTGCGACCGTGGGATTTCCGACCGCGGTCTCCAAATTTGTGGCCGAGCGCGAAGCTGCAGGCAACCGTGCTGGCTCAGCCGAGGTTCTGAGGCTGTCGGCGGTGGTCATGCTGAGCCTCGGCCTAGCCGGAGGCTTAGCGATGTATCTGGGGGCGCCGCTGCTCGCGGGCGCCATCGGCAACCAGCAGCTCGTGCCCGCACTGCGGAGCGCTGCGCCGGCACTGTTCTTCGTGCCGGCCTCGGCGGCCCTTCGCGGTTATTTCCAAGGGCTGCAGGATATGCTGCCCACAGCCGTATCTCAGGTTGTGGAGCAGGCTATCCGCGTAGCGGTGATGATTGTGCTGCTGCTGACCTTTACCGCATCCGGCGCTCCTGACAGCACGGTCGCATCGGGAGCGATGATTGGCTCGGCAGCAGGCGGCTGCGCAGGGCTGCTCGTGATGCTCCTGTTCTGGAGCAGGCACCGCCGGAGCGAACAAGGTATCAGGTTGCTTGAGCCTGACCGGGATCGACTCAAGCGGCGGCTGAAGGATGACCCTGCGGCGGGGCAGAACGGAACCGCAGCGGGAGAAGGGTCTGCTGCTGTTATAAGCGGACCAGCGGGGGGCGGAACTACCGCTGTTCCTGCTGTTGGCCCGCAGCTGGATCAGGGGGCGGGTCATGGCAGGCTGCTGAGGCAGCTGCTTGCCTATGCGATACCTATCTGTCTAGCGGCTCTGGCTGTGCCCCTGATCAGTCTGGTGGATACGTTCACCCTTCCGCGTTTGCTTCGTCAGGGAGGATGGGACGAGACGGGGGCTATGGTGCAGGTGGGCGTTTACAACCGGGGAATTCCTCTGGTGCAGCTTGTCACGATGCTGGCGACCTCCTTGTCGGTGCTGTTCATCCCTGCACTGGCCGAACTTAAATACCGGGGGGATCAGGAGCAGATCCGGCACCAGACCCGGCTTGCGCTGCGGTGGTTCTGGCTGATCGGCCTGGCCGCCTCGGCAGGGCTTGCCGCTTTGGCTGAGCCGATTAACATCATGCTCTACAAGGATACGTCCGGCACGGCGGCGATGCAGTGGATTGCCCTGACGGCGGCACCGAGCACGATGGTCACCATCACCGCCGCGCTGCTCCAGGGGCTTGGCTCGGTCCGCGCTCCAGCCCTGTATCTGACAGGGGCTGCGCTGCTCAAGACCGTGCTCAACCTGCTGCTGGTGCCGCAGCTTGGCATCACCGGGGCCGCCGCTGCTGGCGTGGCGGCCTACAGCCTCGCTGCCGCGCTCAGCCTCGCACGGCTGCGCAAGGCCACCGCGCTGCGGCTGCGCCCCGCAGACGCGCTTGGCAAGCCAGCGCTGCTGATCGCTGCGCTGGTGCTGCCGGTGCTCGCGCTGCGCCTGCTCGCGGATGCAGCCGGCTTGGGGCCGGGACGCGCTGCTGCGGCCGCCGAGAGTCTGCTCGGCGTCTTCCTGGGCGCGGCCATCTTCGCGGCCGGCGTGCTGCGGCTGCGCCTGATGACAGGGCGTGACATTGCCGCCCTGCCGAAAGTGGGGCCGAAGCTGGCTTCGCTCCTTCAGCGCCTTCGCCTGCTGCCCCGGGAATGAAGGGCAGGCAATCTGCAAGGGCCGGTGGACATGGGGACAGGCAGCTTGGTGGTGCTGTGGATTTGAATATAAGCAAAGAGGCCGAGTGATTCTGAAGAAGCGGAGCGTCCGCCTTTGTCTCCGAAATGCCCCTACTTGGATATCTGGTTCAAGCATTTCGAAGACAACAGCGGTCGTAAGAACACTCGACATCGCAGCGCCCTAAAGGGTACGTTCATAAATTCATTTTATATAAGGAACCTATCTCCAATACAAGTCTTCAGAAATAATCGATATCTTTTTACGCTGCGTCGGTTGCTTGGGGAAGGGGTTCGGCCCCATGAAGTAACATATTCCGTTCGCGTTATTTAACTACCGGTTGTTATGGTAAATGACAATCAGGTATACAATGAAGTTTATATATCCGTTTAAGTCGGGTCTAAAGGGAGCGTGAGAAGAATGAGTGCTTCGATTACAGTTATGGGTCTGGGATCGGGTGATCCGGATAGACTGACTGTGGGACATTTGAGAAGGCTTCAGCAGGCGGGACATAGGTATGTCCGCACTAAGGACCATCCGGTGGTCGGCTGGCTTGAGGAAACTGGGGTTACCTTTACGTCCTTCGATGAGGTCTATGAATCCAAGGATGATTTTCCATCGGTATATGAGGAAATTGCGGAACGGTTGATTCATGCAGCCAAGGAGCTGCCGGGAGGCACAGAGATGATCTACGCGGTTCCCGGGCACCCCATGGTGGCTGAGTCGACCGTTAAGCTGCTGCGTGAGCGCTGCGGCAAGGAGGGAATCGGCCTTGAGATTGCCGGAGGCGAGAGCTTTCTGGATGAAGCATTTGCCCGCCTGGGGTTTGATCCGATCGAGGGCTTTCAGCTGCTGGACGCTTCGGAGTTGTCCGCATCCTTGGTCGAGCCGCGTGTACATACCTTGATAGGCCAGGTTTATGATGTGTTTACCGCTTCTGATGTAAAGCTTAGTCTGATGGAGATTTATCCGGACGATTATCCGGTTACGGTCGGACATGCTCTTGGTGTGGACGGCCAGGAGAAGATTCTTCAGGTTCCTCTTCATGAGCTTGACCGTGTAGAGGGCTACGGAAATTTGTCGCTGATCTATATCCCCAGAGATGACAGCGAGAGTCTCCGCCAGCGCAGCTTCGAGCGGCTGCATGAGATTGTAGCCATTCTTCGGAGCCCGGAGGGCTGTCCTTGGGACCGTGAGCAGACACATCAGTCTATCCGCAAGAATCTGATTGAAGAGACCTATGAAGTGATTGAGACGATTGACGAGGACGATCCGGACCATATGCAGGAAGAGCTGGGCGACCTGCTGCTGCAGATCATGCTGCATTCTCAAATGGAGGAAGAAACGGGAATGTTCACGGTCTATGATGTCATCGGCAACCTGAATGAGAAGCTGATCTTCCGTCATCCGCATGTATTTGGTGAGATGTCCGCAGAGGATGCCGAGCAGGCGCTGAACAATTGGGAGGGCATGAAGGCGGAGGAGAAGCGGAAGAAGGGCATTGCGCCTGAGGAGCAGTCCGCACTTAGCGGTGTTCCCCGGGATCTGCCTGCTCTTATGAAGGCCTACAAACTGCAGAAGAAGGCTTCCAAGGTTGGCTTTGACTGGGATTCTGTCGAAGGAGCGTTTGGTAAGATCGATGAGGAGCTGGCAGAATTGAAGCAGGCCGTAAGGGAAGGCCATGAGCCATCGGATCAGATGCTTGAGCTTGGGGATGTGCTGTTCACGGTGGTGAACGCTGCCCGGTTTATCGGGGCGGACCCTGAAGAGGCGCTCAGTCTGGTCAACCGCAAGTTCACCAGGCGCTTTCAGTATGTGGAGCAGAAGCTGAAGGAAGCGGGCAAGACCTTTAAAGACAGCAGTCTTGAGGAGATGGACCATTGGTGGGATGAGGCCAAAGGTTTGGAGCATGCAGGCAAAGACAGGAAGAAATAGGAGAAACCACCGCTATTCCAAGGGTTTTTTTGAGAAAACAAAGATTTTCGCGGATTCAAGCAGGATTTTGTCCTTTAAGCAAGAATAACCTAAAGACAACTCGCGGCCCTCTTGTTGGCTAACTCAGCCTTGTTGTACGGGGACTCCCCGTATACCGCCGCAATATACTCTATTTTTCTGAATATTGGGAGGCTTTAATTTATGAACAAGACAGACCTGATCAACAACATTTCGAGCAAAAGCGGTTTGACTAAAAGAGATGTAGAAGTGGTGCTTAACGGATTTCTTGGCGAAATCACCGACGCTCTTTCCAGCGGAGACAAAGTTCAATTGATCGGTTTTGGCACATTTGAGACCCGCAAGCGCTCCGGCCGTACTGGCCGCAACCCGCAAACCGGCAAAACGATCGAAATTCCAGAATCCAATGTTCCTGCATTCAAAGCAGGCAACAAGCTTAAAGAAGCTGTAAAATAATGCGACTTGATAAATTCCTGAAGGTCTCCAGGCTGATTAAACGGCGCACCGTAGCAAAAGACGTCTCGGAACAAGGCAGAGTGCTGATTAACGGCCGGGAAGCCAAACCGAGCAGTTCCGTCAAAGTGGGCGATGAGATCACCGTTCAATTTGGACAAAAGCTGGTGACGGTTAAGGTGGAACGGCTTGCCGAGAATACCCGTAAGGAAGAAGCATCAAGCCTATATACGCTTGTGAAGGAAGAGCCGATTGCCAAGGACCAGGGATTGGACTGGACCTGAAGCCCTTCTTCCTCACCGGAGGCTGCGCCCGGCAGATGATCTGCACGGGTGCAGCTTTTTTAGTTTTTTGACAATGGATCAGATGAACTGGTTCTAATGCTTGTATTCCCTCCATAAGATGAATACTGTAAAGGGAGGGGTACATGCCATGAGCGACCAAGGAAGAGGTAAGCTGCAGGATGTGCACATGCATAACCGCAAGCTGCTTGAGATTTCAGGCGTGAACAACGTGGAGAGCTTTGACAGCGAGGAGTTCCTGCTGCAGACGGAGCTTGGACATCTGACCATCAAGGGGCAGAATCTGCATATCAAGAATCTGAACTTGGAACAGGGGCTGGTGGCTATTGAAGGCCTGGTGAATTCCCTGTCCTACTTAAACCCCGGATCACAGCCCAAAACCAAAGGCTTTATCGGGAAGCTGTTTAAATGAATCTGCATGTGCAGTGGGTGACCCTTTTGTGGATGCTTGTCTCCGGGGGAATCATGGGGGTTGCCTTTGACAGTTACCGTGTGGTGTCCGGCCAGCTGCGCTTTCCCAGGTGGAGTGTTCATGCGCTCGACCTGATTTACTGGGCAGCCGCTTCGGTGTTTGTATTCCGGATGCTCTATCTCAGTAATCAAGGTCAGCTCCGGTTCTATGTATTTTTAGGTTTATTCCTAGGAATTTGGATTTATTTTTTATTCTTAAGTGTTATAACCGAGCGTTTTGTGGTAATGTTAATGGTGGTAACCAGACGGATTTATGCTATTGTGGTGCGGTTATTTCAGTTGCTTATTTTGGCACCTATCCGCATCCTGTGGAAAGGCATCAAACTTGTATTCGGTTTTGCCTGGGTTGTTCTTTTGTTTCTGGGAAGAATCACCCTCCTGCCGATATGGAGAATCCTAAGGTGGATGTTCATGCCTCTCTTAAGACGCCTACATATTCCTGAAGTGGCCTCCAAGCTTAAAGCAAGGGCGATAGGGCTCTGGAACCGGTGGTTTACCAAGAATTAATGGTTTTGGAGGTGGAGAAGATGCGTGTAGTATCCGGGAACGCGAATAAGAATAGCAGACCTACAGCTGGCAAGATCTCAGGCGCCCGCAGGCGGTTCAGACTTTGGCTTGCATTTGTCGTTGTTTTTACGGGGTGGGCGGCGTATACTTTTTTCTCACAAGCTGGCCAGATCAGTTCCAACTCACGTGAACTCTCCCAGAAGATGAACTCCAAAGCCAAGAGTGAGCAAGATCTCAAGAGACTTGAATTTGAAATAGAACGTCTGAAGGATCCCGAGTATATCACCCAAATGGCTATGAAGAAGTATGGGCTTTACAAACAGGGAGAAGTGCCGGTTCATGTGCCGGCCACCGAGGACGAGAATAGATAAACGCATATAGGATATACGTCTGTTGACCTTGTTTGAGTCATTCGGTATAATCAAATCACCGCAGCCAAGAGCTTGAGATCTTGGTGACATTTTTAAGGGAGGATCATTTTATTTTATGGCAATAGAAGTGGGCACCAAGTTAGAAGGCAAGGTGACGGGCATCACGCACTTTGGAGCATTTGTGGATCTATCAGGAGGTGTCACCGGTCTCGTACACATCTCGGAAATCGCCGATAATTACGTCAAGGATGTTAACGATCATCTGAAGATCAACGATGTTGTAACCGTTAAGGTTATTAACGTTGATAAAGACGGCAAGATCGGGCTTTCGATCAAGCAGACGGTAGATAAGCCTGTGGAAGCACCAAGACCTCCACGTGCGCCTAGACCGGATCGTCCAAGTGGCGGCGGTAGAGACGGAGATCGCCCTGGCGGTGGTGGCGGAGGCGGCTTCAACCGGGATCGCGGAGGACGCTCTTTCAAACCTCCAGTGGGCAAAACTTCTTTTGAAGATAAAATGTCACGCTTCCTCAAAGATAGTGAAGAACGGATCTCGTCGCTGAAGAAGAACACCGAAGGCAAACGCGGTGGACGCGGCGCAAAACGTATGTAATTACAGCATCAACTTTTGAATACAACAAACCGTAAGCTTCGGCTTACGGTTTTTTTGTCGCCTTCTCCCTACTGAATTTTTTTAACGACAACATCCGTTGGTTTTCCGTCAATCTCAGGGTAAAAAAGCTAAGAACGCGGGGCGAACAAGCCTTGAAATTATGGCAGCGGAAGGGCGAACATAGATACGGTCAGTTGGTGAAAAGGCAAGAGGGAGCAAGGGCCAGACAGGCAGGCGGCAGTCCTCTCAATTTGTCGGAAATTTCTTTGAGGCATACCCGGCTTTCTGACAAACTTTCCACATAGGCCCTCCTATAATGGGACATACCTCACTATACAGGTTGAGCTAAAGACAGGCGAAGCAAAAGACTTTACGATTACGGGCAGGTCTGGCGTTCATCTCTTTAGTTCAATCTGTATACAAAAATCCAGAATAGGTGGTGCCATGATGGAGAAATGGAATGTGATTGCTTTTCCGGGACTGAAGAAGGCGAAGGAGCAACAACAGGATGGGACGAAGTGGTGGCTGAAGTGGAGGGAGACCCCTGCGGCTATGAGGACAAGCCGGTTCGTTGCAGCCAACAAATGGGCTTTTCTGCTGACCCTTATGGGCTTCCTGCTCGGTAAGGCCACGATCTTAAATGAACTTTCCCCGTTCGCGGTTGCCTACTTTGCAGTGATTGCGTTCATGCGGCGTGATCTGCTGCTGCCGGTATTCGCATCCGTTGTCGCTGGCGTGCTGTTCGCCCCGCATCACCATTTCCTTGCCATTGTGTGGGAGATGATCATGGTCTATCTGATGCAAAAGGGGCTTGAGTCCTTCGAGAAGGCAGAAATATCTTATGCACCTCTGATGGTATTCACCTCAGCCTTTTTCGTTAACCTGTTCGTGGCACTTATTGGTCCGTCACTTTCCTGGTATACCGTAACCATGACCGTTCTGGATTCGGTGCTCAGCTTCGTGCTCACCCTTGTCTTTCTGCAGGCGGTTCCTATATTTACATATCGTAAGAAGAATTACAGCCTTCGGAATGAGGAGATCCTCTGCCTGATCATCCTGCTTGCTTCCGTCATGACGGGTGCGGTAGGCTGGCAGATTAACGGCTTGTCCTTGGAGCATATCTTGTCCAGATATTTGATTCTCCTATTTGCTCTAGTGGGGGGTGCGCCCCTAGGTGCCTCGGTAGGCGTGATCACCGGATTAATTCTAAGCCTCGCCGACATGTCGGCCATCTATCAGATGAGCCTGCTAGCGTTCTCGGGGATGCTGGCCGGCATGCTGCGTGAAGGGCGGAAATGGTCCGTAGGGCTCGGCATGCTCCTCGGTTCATCTATTCTGTCCATTTACCTGACCGGTCCAGGGGAGGTGATGGCCTCCACCTGGGAGACTTGTGCGGCGGTGGTGTTATTCATGCTGACGCCGAAGACTGTTATCGGATTCATCGCCAAATATGTGCCGGGGACCAAGGATTACACCGAGTCCCAGCATGAATATGCGAAGCGGATCCGGGATATTACCGCTGAGCGGGTGACCCAATTCTCACACGTGTTCAAGCAGCTGTCACGCAGCTTCGGCCAGGTATCCAGCGCCGGGGAAATTACCCGGCGGGGTGAGGAAATGGACCACTTTATGAATGCGGTCACCGAGGGGGCCTGCGGAACCTGCTTCCGCAAGAATCACTGCTGGGACGGCAATTTCTATCAGACCTATAAATATATGACCGAAATGATGACTTCTATAGAAGAGAATCCGGAGGTGAAGCATGAAGAGCTGCCTGCCAGATGGGGCAAGGTATGCAAGAAGACGGATTTGGTCCTTAATATTATGAAGCGGGAATACGAGCTCTATCAGAATGATATGCACTGGAAGCGGCAAATATACGACAGTCGGCAGCTGGTTGCAGAGCAGCTATCTGGAGTATCCCAGGTCATGGAGGATTTGGCTAAAGAGATCAAGCGGGAGAGCCAGACTTTATACCGCCAAGAGGAGCAAATCCGGGAGGCATTGGAGATCATGGGTCTGTCTATTCACAGCGTGGATATTATCTGCCTTGATCACGGTAATGTGGAGATCGAAATCGTTCATGCCTATACCCGTGGATACGATGAGTGCCGCAAAATCATCGCTCCGCTGCTGTCAGACATTCTGGATGAGCACATCGCGGTCATGAATGAATCGGTTCCTGCAGGACGCGAGGGCTTGGCGAATGTCACCTTTGGCTCAGCCAAAACCTATGAAATTTCTACGGGTGTAGCCGGTACTGCCAAAGGAGGGGACATGCTGTCTGGAGACAGCTTCAGTGCCGCCGAGCTCGGCAACGGAACTTATGCCGTGGCTTTGAGCGATGGAATGGGCAACGGGGAGCGGGCAAGGCTGGAGAGCAGCACGGCGCTGAACATACTGGAGCAGCTGCTGCAGTCCGGCATGGATGAGACTTTGGCGATTAAATCCGTGAACTCCGTGCTGATGTTAAGATCTCCTGATGAAATCTATGCAACTGTAGATATGGCCCTGATCGACGAGCATTCGGCCCGAACCACGTTTATGAAGATCGGGTCCTCCCCAAGCTTTATCCGCAGAGGGAACGAGGTGATCCCGGTATCGGCAAGTAATCTGCCGATTGGTATTATCCAGGATATTGAAGTGGATCTGGTTACGATGCAGCTGCTGCCCGGTGATATTCTCATTATGATGACTGACGGCATTTATGATGCTCCGGGATATGCGGTAAATAAGGAACTTTGGATCAAAAGGCTGATTCAGGAAGTGGACAGCGATGATCCGCAGACAATCGCAGACTGTCTGCTTGAAGCGGTAATTCGTTACCAGGGCAACCAGATTAATGATGATATGACCGTTGCTGTTGCCAAGGTGGATCACCGCAGACCGGAGTGGTCTACACTGCGGATTCCGGGGGTCGATCGGCTGGAACGGCCGCGGACCGTGAGCTAAGGCAAGCTAAGGACAAGTGGATTGCCCGGGAAATGGCTAGATTGCATGAGACATATCGCAGCGCCCCGAATAGGGTAACTTTCATAAGTTCATTTTATATAGCTGAATTCTTGAAAACTCTCTCTCAGGTTTGAAACTTATGCCCACTGGAGATACTAGAAATAGAGATTCTGGAATCCGGAAAGGGCGGGATTATATGAAGCAAATTTTGTTAATCACAGACGGCTGTTCAAATGTGGGGCAGAGCCCGGTCATGACCGCATCGCTGGCCCGGCAGGAAGGGATCACCGTGAACGTGATCGGGATAGTAGACTATGGAACGATTGGCGAGCTGGGAAGTCTGGAGATCCGGGAGATTGCTAAGGCAGGAGGTGGAATGAGCCGGATATCAGGAACTGAGCAGCTTGCCCAGACGATGCAGATGGTCACCCGAAAGACGGTGGTTCAGACGATCCAGCAGGCGGTTAATAGAGAACTGAAACAAATTTTGGGAAAAGCATCGGTGGAGGACCTCCCGCCGGACAAACGGTCTGAGGTGGTTGAGGTCATGGACGAGCTTACGGAAACAACACCACTCGATATTGTCCTTCTTATTGATGCGAGTGCCAGTATGAAACCCAAGCTTGCTGCCGTAGAGGAAGCGATAAGGGACCTTATGATCAGTCTCGGTGCGCGCGAAGGCCGAAGCCGGGTTGCGGTGTTTCATTTCCCCGGGCGGCACGGAGGCGAAGAGGCCGTGCTGGATCAGGTCTGGACCGAGGATCTCAGCGGTCTACGGAGCTTGTTCCAGCGGCTTCCTGTCAGAGGGGCGACTCCCACCGGGCCGGCGATCCTCAAGGTGATTGATTTCTTCCGGTATGGTACAATAAATGGAAATCAAACGGGTCCGGAGGAAAGAGATGAAAGAGAAGGGATGCTCGGTGACTACGTCGTATAAAGCTGGCATCCCGGCCGGGACGCTTGTTACAGGGAAATGGCGCGGAAGCAGATACTTGATAGAGCGCCGGTTGGGCCAGGGGGCGAATGGTGTGGTATACCTGGTCCAGCAGGCGGGTACCCGGAATCTGTATGCACTTAAGATGGGATATGACACCTTTGATCTTCAGTCTGAGATCAATGTGCTGAAGGCTCTGCAGCGGCAGGGGAAGCCGAATGCGGCAGAGGAACGGGATCTTTCTTATCTGGTGGAGGTGGATGACTTCTCCTATGCGGATAGGGAGATTCCTTTCTATGTTATGCGGTATGTTAAGGGAGAGCCGCTGAGCAAATTTCTGACCCGCCGGGGAAGCCAGTGGCTGGACGTAGCCGGGCTTAACCTGCTTGGGCAGCTGGCGATCCTGCATAAGGGCGGATGGGTGTTCGGTGATCTGAAGCCGGACAATGTTCTGGTCTCCACCTATGGGGATGTCGAGCTGATTGATTACGGGGGCGTCAGCCAGCATGGCCGCAGTGTGAAGCAGTTCACCGAATGGTATGACCGGGGCTTCTGGAATGCCGGGGGCAGGACGGCGGATGCGGCTTATGACTGGTTTTCGTTCGCTGTTGTGTGTATTCATATGATGGCGGAATCCAAGCTGAAGGCTGCGGCCCGGCAGCTGCCGCAGACTCGCAGTACAGCGGACCTGATTCAGATTATCGAGCAGGAGCCGCGGCTCAAATCTTATTCCGGCTGGCTTAAGAAGGCGATTAGCGGCAGTTTTAAGAATACAGAAGAGGCCTATGATACATGGAAAAGAATGATCTCACGCACTCCGGCACGCAAATCCGTTCGCAGGACGCCGGGCTGGCTCAAGGGTGCGTTTGCTATCTCCCTGTTCCTGCTCGTATGTGCCATCTATCTAACATTGCGCTAGTTCAGCGGGGGCACAGTGCGGGCGGTCGTTCCTGAAGAGGACGGGTGCACGCATCGAGCTTATGATTATGCGGGTGATTTAAGGGGAGAAATGCATGGAAGACATGAACATGAATCAGCTTGTGGCTTATCTGAGGCGGATGGCCAGCAAATACGACTTGTGGTCACCTGGTGACTGTATTGTGGTCGCAGTATCCGGAGGTCCGGATTCTGTGGCTCTTTTGCATGCCCTACATCATATTGCCAAAGACTCCAAAGCTAAGCTTAACCTGGTATGTGCTCACGTCAATCATGGATTTCGGGGCAAAGAGTCGGATTCCGAGGCGGAATTTGTAAGAGGGATCGCGAAGGACCTCGGTATTCCCTTTGAGCTTGGAAGTTATGATGTCCCTGCTTATATGGAGGAATCCGGATTAAGTGTCCAGACGGCGGCCAGGGAGAAAAGATATGAATTTTTACATCGTACAGCCCAACATTATAATGCTTCCTCCATCGCCCTTGCCCATCATGGGGATGATCAGGCCGAGACGGTAATGCTGCGGCTGCTCCGGGGTACAGGAATGAGCGGGCTTGCCGGAATGCGGGTGAAGCGGCGGGAAAAAAATGTGGAACTAATCCGGCCACTACTGCGTATATACAAGACGGACTTGATCCAGGTATGCCGGAATTCCGGCTTGGAATACGTGACCGACAGCAGTAATCTGAGCAATAAATATGCCCGAAATGCGGTACGGTTGGATGTGCTGCCTTTTTTGGGGCAATATAATGGTCAGTTGGCTGAATCGCTGAATCGCCTGGCTGAGGTTGCCGGCGAGGAAGATGATTATATGCAGCAGGCGGTGAAAGAAGCCTATGCAGCGATGGTTAGCCAGGTGCAAGGGGGGAGCTGCTTCCCTGTGAAAGAATTTGCCCGCTTACATGTCGCTTTACAACGGAGGTTGATTAAACTAATATTAAATTATCTGCCTTTGAACACGGATGACATGGATTTCGTGAAGATTGAAGCCATTCGTGAAGGCGTATTGCAGGAGCACCCGACCAATTGGACTCTCGACTTGGGAGGAGGCCTGCGTTGTATACGCGAATATAATACAGTATCTATTTTGCCGGAGACTACGGATCAGGTTAAGCAGGAATATACATACCGTTTGGAGGAAGTTCCCGCAAGATTACCGTTACCGGAAGCCGGAAGAGAGTTAAGAATTACCATACGGCCGGTGAATCTCCAGTCTGCCCAGCCGGATTGGAAGACGGCCGGAAGCGAAGAAGCACTATTTGATGCGGATAAGATTAACTATCCGCTGATCGTACGTTCCCGTAAGCCGGGAGATATCATGAAAGTCATGGGATTAAACGGAAGCAAAAAGGTTAAAGATATTTTCATTGATCAGAAAATACCTCCATCTGTCCGCTCTAAGATCCCCATTGTTACGGATGCTTCAGGCCGGATTTTGTGGCTGCCTGGTGTCCGGAGATCCGCCCACGCGGCGGTCGGGAGCAGTACCTCGTCCATCCTGCATATGCAGATGGAGCCATTAGAGGGCGGAAGTTAACCGGTTATCGCCATAGTCAGGCTTTCATAGTATAACTTAGGAGGTTCACGCTTTGCAGAACGATATTCAAGAAGTACTTATCAGCCGCGAACAGATTGAAGAGAAGGTAGTGGAACTCGGCAAGCTGCTGAGCAAGGAATACGAAGGCCGTAACCCGCTTGTAATTTGTGTTCTTAAAGGGGCCTTTATTTTTATGGCCGATTTGGTTAAAGAGATAACAGTACCTATGGAGCTTGACTTCATGGCTGTCTCAAGCTACGGAGCTTCCACGAAGTCATCAGGCGTGGTGAAAATTATCAAGGATCTTGATAATTCAGTGGAAGGACGGGATGTCCTTATCGTTGAAGATATTATTGACAGCGGATTAACGCTGAGTTATCTGATCGACATACTGCAGCGCCGCAATGCGAAGTCCACCAAGGTAGTCACCTTGTTTGACAAGCCGGCACGCCGGACGGTGAATCTGGAAGCGGATTACACCGGGTTTGTCCTTCCCGACGAATTTGTTGTGGGATATGGACTTGATTATGCCGAGAAGTACCGCAACCTCCCTTACATCGGGATTCTAAAGCCTGAGATTTACACCAGCTAATGCAGCACTCCGCAAGTGCCTAGTGCCTCCTTGTGTCATTGTTGAGATGGCCAGACAGGCTATGGTAAAATAACTTAAGTGTTTTGAGAGGAGGTAGGGGATGAATCGGTTCATCCGGAATTCTGGTTTTTATTTAATTCTTTTCTTAGTCGTGGTGGGCATCGTCCAGTTCCTCAGCGGCGGGGGCGAAGCGGCCGACACCCCTAGATATGACCAATTCCGCCAGCAGCTGCAGGCGAACAATGTCAAGGAAATGACAGGTCAATTCGACGGTTACGCATATCTGGTGACCGGTAAATACAGAGCAAAGGTTGATAACAAGGAGAACTTCCAGACCTATGTTCCATATGATACGAATGTAGTCAATGAGCTACAGAATTACAGCCAGAAGAACGACGTGCACTTCTCCTGGAAGAAGATGGAGGGTGACAGCATATGGCTTACGCTCCTAACCTCCATTGTTCCGCTGGCGATCATGTTCATTCTGTTCTTCTTCCTGTTCAATCAGGCTCAGGGCGGCGGCGGCAAAGTGATGAACTTCGGCAAGAGCCGGGCCCGGTTATATAATGAAGAGAAGAAGAAGGTTACTTTCGAAGACGTAGCTGGCGCCGACGAAGAGAAGCAGGAGCTTGTGGAAGTGGTTGAGTTCCTCAAGGATCCGCGCAAATTCGCAGCTGTGGGTGCCCGCATTCCTAAAGGGGTTCTCCTTGTGGGTCCTCCAGGTACAGGTAAGACCCTGCTTGCCCGTGCGGTAGCAGGTGAAGCGGGTGTTCCGTTCTTCAGCATCTCCGGTTCTGACTTCGTGGAGATGTTTGTCGGTGTCGGTGCATCCCGTGTACGTGATTTGTTCGAGAACGCGAAGAAGAATGCACCATGTATCATCTTTATTGACGAGATTGATGCAGTGGGACGTCAGCGCGGCGCCGGACTCGGCGGCGGACATGACGAGCGTGAGCAGACGCTCAACCAATTGCTCGTAGAGATGGATGGTTTCGGTGGCAACGAAGGCATTATTATCGTGGCTGCAACGAACCGTGCGGATATTCTTGACCCGGCGCTCCTTCGTCCGGGCCGTTTCGACCGTCAGATTACAGTGGACCGTCCGGATGTGAAGGGCCGTGAAGCTGTACTTAAAGTACATGCACGCAACAAACCACTGACCAAAGATGTCCGTCTGGATGTTATTGCGAAACGTACCACCGGGTTCACCGGTGCAGATCTGGAGAACCTGCTGAACGAAGCGGCACTGCTTGCAGCCCGCCGTAATCGCAAGGATATCTCCATGCGTGAAGTGGATGAAGCGATTGACCGCGTTATTGTCGGAACAGAGAAGCGCAGCCGGGTGATCAGCGAACGCGAGAAGCGGATTGTGGCTTTCCACGAAGCTGGTCATACGATCGTCGGTTATTTCCTCGAACACGCGGATATGGTCCATAAGGTAACGATCATTCCACGCGGTCGTGCCGGCGGATATGTAATCATGATGCCGAAGGAAGACCGTATGCTGGTAACAAAGCAAGAGCTTCTTGATAAAGTTACAGGCCTCCTTGGCGGCCGTGTATCCGAAGAACTGTTCATTGGTGAAATTGGAACCGGGGCATACAGCGACTTCCAGCAGGCGACCAGTATCGTGCGCAGTATGATTGTGGAGTACGGTATGAGTGAGAAGCTGGGTCCTATGCAGTTCGGGACTTCTCAAGGCCAGGTATTCCTGGGCCGTGATATCGGGCATGAACAGAACTACAGTGATGCGATTGCTTATGAGATCGATCAGGAAATGCAGCGTTTCATCAATGAAAGTTATGAACGTTGTAAACAGCTCCTGATGAAATATTCCAAAGAGGTTCATCTAATTGCCGAAACCCTTCTTGAGGTGGAAACTCTTGAACTGGATCAGATCAAGCAATTGATCGAGACAGGCAAGCTTACACCGGATGCAGATGGGGAAGACAGCGGTTCCTCGGAATCGGGCTCTCCGATTGTAGATACGATCGGTGATGTCAATGTTCGCATTCAGGCCAGAGATGAGGAGGCCCAGCCGCCAGTACCGGGTGGGGACATTCCTAACGATGTGCCGGGAAGTTCAGCGAACGACATCCGTGGAGACCATCCTGTCGATACTCCACAGGGAACGGTCAAAGATGCACCCGATGCCCCTGCTAGTCCGCAGTCTAAGGACGAAGACGGCAACGGGAACACGGGTGGCAACCCTACTGTATAATTTGCAACTACCGTAAAGCTGACATCTGTCTACAAACAGCATTCTAGGAAGCAAACCGGAAAACACTTAGTGTTTTCCGGTTTTTTTGACGATTGCGGCTGATTGACAGCAGAACTAACGTTGTGTAAATTAATTGTTAAACAATGCACAAAGTTTTTGACAGGGGATCAGACAATAGTTATAAGTCTTGAAATTAGCAAAATGCGTGCATCGGTTCACCTTTATAACTATGATTCTAAAAATTCGTATTGCTGTAGATACAAGGGAGGATGTCTGGTGGAGGCATTAGCTTTGGAACGCAAAGCGGAGCAGAACCGTGAGCTGCGCGAACGGCTGGTTCAATTGAAGAAAGAGAGAAACGCCATTATTTTGGCTCATTACTATCAGAGAGATGAGATTCAGGAGGTCGCCGATTTCCGCGGAGACTCTTTTTTGCTTGCACAGAAAGCCGCACAGACGGATGCGGAGGTTATTGTGTTCTGCGGCGTTCATTTCATGGGGGAAAGTGCTAAAATCCTGGCTCCGAACAAGACGGTTCTAATTCCTGACGAGCGCGCTGGCTGCCCGATGGCGGATATGGTCAATGTGGACGGTCTTAGAAAAGTCAAGGCCCAGCATCCAAATGCCAAGGTCGTCACTTATATTAACTCGTCTGCGGAGATTAAAGCAGAGACTGACATTTGCTGTACTTCTTCTAATGCAGTCAAGGTAATAAACTCTGTTGATGCCGATGAAATCATCTGGGTGCCGGACAAGAACCTGGGGCACTATGTGCAGCAGCACACAGACAAAAAGATGATTATCTGGGAAGGTTATTGCAACACCCATGATATGCTTACCGTGAAGGACGTCGTTGAGATGAAGGCGAAATATCCGGAAGCCCAGTTTGTGGTTCATCCGGAATGCCGCCCCGAAGTGGTTGAGATGGGCGACTTTGTTGGAAGCACTACAGCGATTTTAGACTACTGCAAACAGTCTGACTGCAAACAATTTATTGTGGGAACGGAAGATGGCACAGGGTATCAGCTCAGACTGGACAGTCCGGATAAAGAGTTCTATTTCGCAACGAAATTCTTGGTATGCCCAAATATGAAAGTGAATAATTTGAAGAAATTGGTGAAATGTCTGGAGACGATGCAGCCGCAGATTTATGTACCACCGGCTGTTGCAGACAAAGCCAGAGCATCCTTAGAGCGCATGTTACAAGTTAAGTAGCATGCGCTACTCTCTTGCCCTTAAGACAGGTGAATGACATGATACCGAAATATTTAGTGGATTTTGATCTGGGAGAGCTCCCTTCACAACAAACCGATGTACTTGTGATTGGAACAGGAATCGCTGGACTGTTCACGGCGATTAAGGCAAGTGCGGACCGCCAGGTTGTTGTGATTACGAAAAAGGGACTAATGGAGAGCAATACGAGATATGCCCAGGGTGGAATTGCAGCGGTGATCTCGGAAGAGGACTCACCGGCATCACACCGTGAGGATACCTTGTTCGCCGGAGCTGGGTTCTGTTCGGAGCCAGCGGTGGAAGTGCTCGTTCATGAAGGCCCCGATGGAATACGCGATTTAATCCGGATGGGGGCCGAATTTGACCATGAGAATGGAGAATTGGCCTTGACCCAGGAAGGCGCACACAGCCACCGGCGTATTCTTCATGCGAATGGGGATGCTACTGGATATGAGATCGTACGTGCGTTATCCCGTAAGGTCCAAGATACGGACAATATTGAGGTGTGGGAAGATCACTTTGTTATTGACCTTATTGTTGAGGGAGAGGAATGTCTGGGTGCCCTGATTCAGGGACCTGATGGACAGAGATCCTTTCTTCAGGCCGGGGCAACTCTGCTGTGCAGCGGAGGGGCCGGGCAGCTTTACAGTCATACGACGAATCCGGATGTTGCGACCGGAGACGGCGTGGCCTTGGCTTATAGAGCTGGAGCCAGAATCCGGGATATGGAATTTATTCAATTCCATCCTACAGCCTTATGTCTCCCGGGAGCTCCCAGATTCCTTATTTCGGAGGCTGTCCGGGGTGAAGGGGCAGTTCTCCGGAATATCCAAGGCGAGCGGTTCATGGAGAAATATCATCCTCAACGGGAGCTTGCCCCCCGGGATATTGTAGCCAGAGCCATCGTGAGTGAGATGGAAGCTGCCGGGTCTGAATTCGTGTACCTCGATATTACCCACGAAAAGCCGGATACGGTCAAGAACCGCTTTCCAACGATATATGAAACCTGCCGGTCTTATGGGCTGGATATGACCAAGGACTGGCTCCCAGTTGCGCCGGCTGCCCACTACATGATGGGGGGAGTTCAGACGGACCTGAATGGGGAGACGAACATCACCAGATTGTTTGCTTGCGGAGAGGTCTCCTCTACAGGGGTCCATGGCGCCAATAGGCTTGCCAGCAATTCGTTAACCGAGGCCATTGTATTTGGGCGGCGGATTGTTGGAAGAATCCGTGAGCTTCCTCCTCTGGAGAAGGCCATCGGGGGAATATCCCATTATGAAGCGCGAAAGCCAGTTGTATCTGAACCGGATGAGCGGCGTAGAGAGCTCCAGGACATTATGGTGAAGCATGCCGGTGTACGAAGAAACGGAGAGCTGCTTCAGGCTGGTCTTCTTGAGCTTCGGAAGATGACAGACCTGTTTGGGGCGAAGCTGCGGTATAATCATGAGATGGAACTGGCTAACATGCTGATCTGTGCACTTGTGATTACAGAGTCTGCTATCCATCGTAAAGAAAGCCGGGGAGGGCATTACCGGGAAGACTACCCAGGGCAAGACGGTTGTTACGGACTTAAACGAATTGTTCACCACCGTGAACAAGGAATGTTGGAGGAAGCGATCAATGATCTTTAATGGATATAACGAGGGACTAGTAGAGTCCATCCGTGGTTGGTTAAAAGAAGATGTGGGTTCAGGGGATGTAACGACTTCCGTTACGATCCCTTTTGGACATGAATCCAAAGGAATTATTCATGCCAAAACGGATGGCGTGATCGCCGGGATTCCGGTTGCACAGCTCGTCTTCGAGGTGGTTGATCCAACGCTGGTCTTCACCGCCCGTGTACAGGACGGAGAGGCCGTAGCCAAAGGGACGGTACTGATCGAAGTGGAGGGCAGCACCCACAGTATTTTGACAGGAGAGCGTCTGGCTTTGAATTTGCTGCAGCGGTTGTCGGGCATTGCGACCCGGACGCGTACATATGTTGACGCCCTGGAAGGGCATGCGGTCCGGTTGGTGGATACCCGTAAGACGACCCCAGGCCACCGGATGCTTGAGAAGTACGCCGTACGTATGGGCGGAGGGGCTAATCACCGCTTCGGTCTGTATGATGCTGTCATGATCAAGGATAATCACATTAAGGGAGCGGGCGGAATTACGCAGGCTGTTAACCGGGCCCGGGCTAATATCCCACACACGATGACCATTGAAGTGGAGACGGAAAATATGGATCAGGTTGAAGAGGCACTCGCTTGTGGAGCGGATATTATCATGCTTGATAATATGCATCCGGAGCTGATGAAGCAAGCTGTTCAGCGGATCAAGTCAGTATCACCGCATGTGACTGTGGAAGCTTCCGGCAATGTATCGCTGGATACGCTTCAGGGGATAGCTGAGAGTGGAGTGGATGTCATTTCCGTTGGCAGATTAACCTACTCCTTTGAAAGCATGGACATCAGTCTTGATCTGAATGCCAAGAAAGGAAGGTAACTGCCATGATCCTAGTCGTTGACGTAGGCAATACAAATATTGTGCTCGGTATTTATAAGAACCGTCAGCTGCTGCACCATTTCCGTCTTGGAACTAATCGGCAGTCGACGGGCGACGAATACGGAGTCATGATTCATAATTTGTTTCAAATGTCCCATATTGATGTACGGGATATAGAAGGAGTTATCATCTCATCAGTGGTTCCTCCTTTGATGCATGTCCTTGAACAAATGTGCCAGATGTACTTGAAAAAGGCGCCGCTTATTGTGGGGCCAGGGATTAAAACTGGACTCAATCTGCGCTATGAGAACCCGCGTGAGGTTGGGGCCGACCGGATTGTCAATGCGGTTGCCGCTGTTGAGCTGTATGGCGGACCACTGGTTGTGGTTGATTTTGGGACGGCGACCACGTTTGACTGCATAGATGGGCAGGGCAACTACCTGGGCGGCGCTATCGTGCCGGGCATCGGAATTTCCACGGAGGCGCTGTACCAGAGGGCTTCCAAGCTGCCGCGAATTGAGCTGGAGAAGCCGAAGAAGGTGATTGGGCGCAATACGATCCATGCTATGCAGGCTGGGATTATTTTTGGATATGCCGGTCAAGTGGATGGAATTGTAGGACGTATCCGTGCTGAAATGAACGCGAAACCTAAGGTTGTAGCGACAGGCGGATTGGCAGAATTGATTGCCAGCGAGACCACCAGTATTGAAGAGGTAAATCCCCTGCTAACTCTTGAAGGGCTGCGGTTGATTTATGAACGCAATGCAGGGTAGATTGAATTAGCATCTAAACAGGATGCACTGGCGACAGACAGCAGATTCGTACAAAAACCAAGGAGGTGCAACCTGATATGAGCGAAGAGAAAGATCGTTTAATAAGAGGAACAGCTATGGACGGCAAAGTTCGTGCCTTTGCGGTTAGGACAACCCAGCTCGTAGAGGAGCTGCGCCGCAGACATGATACTTATCCAACGGCAACAGCCGCCATGGGACGGACGCTTACCGCGGCGGCCATGATGGGTTCTATGATGAAGGGCAAGGAGCAGTTGACCATTCAGGTCAGGGGTGATGGCCCCATCGGCCAGATTGTGGCGGTTGCAAATGCCGGAGGAGAAGTGCGGGGATATGTTCATAATCCGCATGTCCATCTGCCAAGCAACAGCCTGGGTAAGCTGGATGTGGCCGGAGTGGTAGGGACAAGCGGCTTTATCCATGTGATTAAAGATCTTGGCCTTAAAGAGCCATACCGCGGCAGTGTACCGATCGTATCGGGGGAGCTCGGTGAGGATTTCACTTATTATTTTGCAGTATCCGAGCAGACCCCATCAGCCGTGGGACTCGGTGTATTGGTAGATGCGGATTCTTCCGTAAATGTGGCTGGAGGATTTATTATTCAGCTGCTTCCAGGTCTCAGTGATGCGGAGATCTCCGCAATTGAGCAGGCGGTTGGACAACTGCCATCGGTAACTTCCATGCTGGATCAAGGGCTCAGTCTCGAGGAGATGCTGAAGCGGATTGTTCCGGATGTGCACGTTCTGGATGAAATGGAGATCAAGTTTGCTTGCACCTGCTCCCGTGAGCGCGTGGAGAAGACGCTGATCAGTCTTGGTGAAAGCGAACTGGAGCAATTGATCGAAGAAGAGGAAACAACGGAAGTGGTTTGTGACTTCTGCAGAGAACCGTATGTATTTACCCGAGCCGAGTTGAAAGAGCTGTTGGAGCAAGCCAAGAGCAAATAAGACGTAAAATACTTTGCTTGCAGAAAATTTCTGCATTTTCGGACTGTGGTCTGGAGGGCAAAGTATTTTTTCGTTCTATTATTGACAACCTCCGGTGCATATTGATAAGATAATATCAGGTGAAAACCTACTTATTTACTCGGATATTCACTTAAAGTCAGTTTACCGAAATAGAATCGTTAGCTTACATCATAGGATATATACAGAAATGCTTTTTTTATTTCTTTTCATGAGCTAGATGGATTGAATGAAGGTTGGTTCCATCCATATAGAGATAGGATTGCACTTATCCAAGGGAGGGTTTTATTATGGCTAAAGTCGTAAATAATGTCACAGAACTGATTGGTGGAACACCGCTGGTTCGTTTGCAGCGTATCGTACCGGAAGACAGTGCGGAAATCTATGCCAAGCTTGAGTATCAGAACCCGGGCTCCAGCGTGAAAGACCGGATCGCCATCAGCATTGTGGAAGAAGCTGAGAAGCAAGGACTTCTTAAGCCGGGCGGCACAATTATTGAAGCAACCAGCGGCAACACAGGTATCGGTCTGGCGCTTGTTGCGGCAGCCAAAGGATATAAGGCGGTAATCGTTATGCCTGAAACGATGAGTATTGAGCGCCGTAATTTGCTCCGTGCATATGGAGCTGAACTTGTCCTCACACCTGGGGCAGAGGGGATGAACGGGGCCGTCAAGAAAGCGGAAGAGATTCTTGCTGCTAATCCGGATTACTTCCTTGCTGACCAGTTCAAGAATAAGGCTAACGTGAAGATTCACCGTGAGACAACAGGGCCAGAAATCGTCGAAGCGATTGAATCGCTGGACGGCAAGCTTGACGCTTTTGTGGCGGGTATTGGTACAGGCGGAACGATTTCCGGTGCGGGTGAAGTGTTGAAGAACCGTTTCCCTGACATCAAGATTGTAGCGGTTGAGCCTGCGGCATCTCCAATTCTGGCGGGCGGCAAGCCAGGACCTCACAAAATTCAGGGTCTGGGCGCCAACTTCATTCCAGAAATTTTAAACCGTGAAATCTATGATGAGATCATCCATGTTGAGAATGAAGAAGCATTCGATCAAGCGCGCAAAGTCGCCAAAGAAGAGGGTATTCTCTCAGGTATTTCCTCAGGGGCTGCTGTGTTTGCGGCACTAAAAGTAGCTAAAGAGCTGGGTAAAGGCAAGCGTGTAGTGGTGGTCATTCCAAGTAATGGCGAACGTTATTTGAGTACGCCGCTGTACAACTTTGAAGGTTAATTTACTTTTGAATGGTTTATAGAATTAACTATATAAGT
Source organism: Paenibacillus sp. J22TS3 (assembly GCF_018403205.1). Lineage (NCBI taxonomy): Bacteria > Bacillati > Bacillota > Bacilli > Caryophanales > Paenibacillaceae > Paenibacillus > Paenibacillus sp. J22TS3. Next base: position 10,484 of record NZ_BOSF01000014.1, on the reverse strand, counting down.
TGAACTTAAGGATTACCCACAGGCAAGAGTGTGAAATGATTCTGGAGAAACGTAGCGTTCGCCTTTGTGAACGGAGTTCTACCGTATTGGGATTTATTGGATCAAGAAATCCGTGAACAACAGCGATCGGAAGAACATTTCATACGGCTGCCTCCATCCGTACAATCATTTGTTCAATTTATATAGCTTAACTGAATGTAAGATAGAAGCCCCTGTAATTTCCGGCGACGGAGTTACAGGGGCTGCTTTGTATATTTTTCGCACCGCATGAGGCTGCCAGCGCGCAGTATGGCGTTGCAAGACGGATGCCTGGAGACTGGACGAAATGACCAGGAGAAAACAAAGATTGGGGCTTTCATCCCGGCGGATCCTTTAGTATACTAGCAGACAATAGACAGGCTTCTTAGGCAAAGGGGGATAGGGATGAACGTTTTAACAACAATGGAGCAGTGGCAGGAGTGGGCTTCTGCCGGATATAATCTGCTGCCTTTTGCCGTGCGGATTGCGGATAACGGCAAGCTCCCCTCCTCTTGGATGAAGGCATGGGAGCATGCCTCCCCCTATTCCTTCGTATTGGAGAGTGGAAAGGACGGAAGGTACACGTTCCTTGGGCTTGAACCAGTCTCGGTGATCCGAGGCAAGGGGAACAGGGCGGAGGTTCAGGATCTTAGCTCCGGGAAGCGCGTTTCTATGAGCGGGCCGCCGCTTGAATTGATCCGGAAATGGATGAGTCCATTTCGTGCTCCTGGTGTTCCGGAACTGCCCAAGTTTAGCGGGGGCTGTGTGGGCTTTCTCGGTTATGACGTCGCCCGTTCCCTCGAGGAGCTGCCTAAGAAGGCGGAGGATGATTTGAAGCTGGACGACTACGTCTGGATGCGGATGGAAGAACTGTGGATCATCGATCAGCAGGATCAGGCGGTTTATGCGGTCATTCATGCCGGGGTAGATAAGGCGTTATCTGATTATATGCGGGAACTGGAACTGAACGGAACAGCAACGCCCAAGGCCGAGCCAGCTGTCCTAGCCGCCTTGTATGAGCAAGCTTGGCAGAGAGGGGCGGCGATGAGCCATTTGTGGGGTGAGATTGCCGGTGCCGCAGAAGCGGGAGTCCAGGCTGATATGGCCGAGCGCCGCAGAACCCGGATTGAAACAGCCCGGCGCGAAGGGCATTGGCCGGTGAGTGGTCTAAGATCCTCTTTTGCGCAAAAAGATTTCGAGCAGGCCGTAGTTCGGATTAAGGAGTACATCGCTGCGGGCGATGTCTTCCAGGTTAACCTGTCACTCAGACAGGAGAGGAAGCTGACCTCATCATCAGAGGAGGTCTATGAATGGCTGCGCCACTTGAACCCTTCGCCGTATATGGGGCTTCTTCGCTTTCCCGAATACCGGTTGGTATCCGGTTCGCCCGAGCTGCTGGTAAAGCTCGAAGCAGGCGAGATGAGTGCCCGGCCTATTGCGGGAACCCGGCGCCGGGGCAGAACCGAAGCGGAAGACCTGCAGATGGCTGAAGAGCTTCGCGGTAGTGAGAAGGAAAGAGCGGAGCATATTATGCTGGTGGATCTGGAGCGCAACGATCTGGGCCGGGTTGCTGCCTATGGTACGGTGCAGGTCAGCGAACTGCTGGCTGTGGAATACTATTCCCACGTGATGCACTTGGTCTCTGAGGTCAAGGGGCAGCTTGCACCGGAGCGCACGCTCTACGATGTCATTGCGGCCAAGTTCCCCGGGGGCACCATAACCGGAGCGCCCAAGGTACGAACCATGGAGATTATAGAAGAGCTGGAGCCGGTTACGCGCGGGCCTTACACCGGGTCCATCGGCTGGATTGACTACCGTGGTAATATGGAGTTAAACATTATCATACGTACTCTGGTTGTTAAAGATCAGATTGGATATATTCAGACCGGAGCCGGAATTGTGATTGACTCCGAGCCATACCGTGAATACAGGGAATGCCAGAACAAAGCAGGGGCTGTGGCGCTCGCGATGGAGCTTAGCGAAGAAGAGGCCCATAAGCACCGGGAACAGGAGATGTTAACATGATTTTGGTTATTGATAATTATGATTCGTTCACGTATAACCTCGTCCAATATCTCGGAGAGCTTGGCGAGGAAGTTACCGTCCGCCGTAACGATGAGATCGATATTGAAGGCATTAAGCAGCTCGCACCGGATCATATTCTGATCTCGCCGGGACCGTGCACGCCGAATGAAGCGGGAATCAGCCTTGAGGTTATTGAGAAGCTCAAGGGAGTGATCCCTATCTTCGGTGTATGCCTGGGCCATCAGGCTATTGGCCAATCGTTCGGAGGTAGAGTAATCCGAGCCGAACGGTTGATGCATGGCAAGACATCCCCGATTCTTCATAACGGCACCTCAGTGTTCAAGGGCCTTCCATCCCCATTCACTGCAACGCGGTATCACTCGCTGCTTGTTGAACGGGAGAGTCTTCCGGACTGCCTGGAGATTACTGCGGAGACGGAGGAAGGGGAGATCATGGGTCTGCGCCACAAAGAGTATGAGATTGAAGGGGTGCAGTTCCATCCTGAATCTATAATTACCGATCATGGACACCAAATCCTGCGCAACTTCCTCAGCCGCAAGGCAGGAGCGAAAGCTTGAATTACATCGGTGTCAATGGGAAGGTTGTGCCTGCTGATGAAGCCGTGATCTCTGTAATGGATCACGGCTTCATGTACGGACTTGGGCTATTTGAGACCTTCCGAACGTATAACGGAACCCCGGCCTTCCTCTCTTGGCATTTAGACCGGCTAAACCAGGGCTGCAGGACACTTGGCATCGTCTATGAGCCGCAGCCGCTTAAGCTGCGGAGCCACCTTTCAGAGCTGCTCGCCGCCTCCGGGTTGACCGAGGCATATATCCGCTATACGGTGACGGCTGGAGAGGATGGACTTGGCCTTCCGTCGAGCGATTACTTGTCACCTCAGGAGATCGTTTATGTTAAGCCCCTTCCCGCTGCTCCTGCTGCTCTTTATACCGATGGCCGGTCACTCCGGCTGCTGGCTACCCGGCGCAACACACCTGAAGGCGATGTGCGTTTAAAGTCGGTGCATTATATGAATAATATATTGGCCAAGCGGGAGCTCAGCGCCAGGTTAAAGCCAGGGGATGAACCTGCAGAGGGGCTTTTGTTGACAGCCGAGGGCTATTTGGCCGAGGGGATTGTGAGCAATCTTTTTTTTATCAGCAAGGATGTTCTGTATACCCCTTCTATCAAGACGGGAATTTTGCCTGGGATTACAAGAAGGTGCGTTCTGAAGCTGGCTTCTGTCTCAGGGCTTGCTGTAGAAGAGGGCCTGTACACATGGCAGGATCTGCTGCAGGCTGACGAGGTATTTATAACAAACTCCATACAGGAACTGGTGCCTGTAACCGCTCTGTATGATTTGGATGATCGCCGGCACAACGTGGGCACGGGGAAATGTGGTAAGCATACTGCTCTGTTGTTGCAAGCGTACCGGGAGAAAGTGAGGGATTTTGGGTGAAACCACAGGTTTATCAGCGCAGCTACCGCTGTGGGGAGAACACACTGAGCTTGGGGGAGAGAACCCTGATTATGGGGATTCTTAACGTCACCCCTGACTCGTTCTCTGATGGGGGACAGTATATCAGCACGGAAGCAGCTGTGAAGCATGCCCTGCAGATGGCTTCGGACGGAGCCGATATTATTGATATCGGCGGGGAATCTACCCGACCCGGACATGAGCCTGTAGGTTTGGATGAAGAATTAAGACGGGTGCTGCCGGTCATCAAGGCGATTCATGAAGCTGCACCACAGATTGTGATTTCCGTTGATACGTATAAAGCCGAAGTTGCTAGGCAGGCACTTCTGGCGGGTGCGCACATCATTAACGATATATGGGGAGCCAAGGAAGACCCGCATATGGCGGCAGTTGCGGCAGAATTCGGCTGCCCGATTATACTTATGCATAACCGGAAAGACCGTAATTACAAGCATTTTATGGACGATGTTGTGGCTGATCTTAAGAATAGTATTGATATTGCGCTTCGGGCCGGAGTTCACAGGGATAACATTATCCTCGACCCAGGAGTGGGTTTTGCTAAGGATCATGATGAGAACTTAAGAATCCTGCGGTCGCTTGACCGGCTTACCGAGCTTGGGTATCCGGTTCTGTTGGCTACTTCACGCAAGAAGTTCATCCGTACCACGCTGGATCTTCCGGCGGATGATGTGGTTGAAGGGACGGCAGCTACCGCGGCATTGGGCATTGCTCAAGGCTGCCAGATTATACGGGTGCATGATGTGGCCCAGCTAAAAAGAACAATTGATATGTGCGATGCGGTGGTGTACAGCAAGGATCATCCCACTGAGCAGAATTAGAGAGGTGTATGAAAGTTATGGATAAAATGACACTAACCCGCATGGAATATTACGGTTATCATGGTGTATTTGAAGAAGAGCGCAAGCTGGGACAGCGCTTCTATATCGATCTGGAGCTCAAGCTTGACTTGCAAGAGGCTGGGGTGAATGATGATTTGACCCGTACAGTCAACTACGCCGAGGTGCATGAGCTGGTTAAGAAAATAGTGGAAGGCCGGAGCTTCAAATTGATTGAGGCCCTTGCCGAGTGTATTGCATCCGAGATACTGGACACTTATACTGTTATAGATGAACTAACCGTGAAGGTAACCAAACCTCATCCCCCTTTTGATATTCACTTCCAGGGTGTCACGGTGGAACTGTTAAGGTCCAGAAAGTGAGAACTTGCGATGAATTCACATTCCTCCTCTGAAAACTCAGAGGCTTATATTGCTTTGGGGGCTAATTTGGGCGACCGGGAGGCTACGCTGCTTGAAGCTATCCATCGCCTGAACCGGCACCCAGAGATTACGATCCTCCGCTGCTCGTCTCTGTATGAGACAGATCCTGTCGGTTATGTGGATCAACCGAATTTTATTAATATGGCACTGGCTCTTCAGACCACGCTTGAACCGGAACAGCTGCTGACGGTGATGCTTCAGATTGAGCTTGATCTCGGGCGTGAGCGCCATATTCATTGGGGGCCGCGGACAGTGGATTTGGACCTGCTCTGGATGGAAGGGAGAACACTAGATACGCCCCGGTTAACACTTCCACATCCACGTATGCACGAGCGGGCTTTTGTGCTCGTTCCGCTGGCGGAGATCGTGCCAGCGACCGAGACTACGGGTCTGTATCCGTATGTTCAACACGCATTGACATCAGGGGGCGGAAAGGAAGGCGTCCGCTTGTGGAAAGAATGCAGCTGGCCCAGCGCATCCGGGCATTCCGCAAATTAAAAGGCTACACCCAGCAGCAGCTTGCCGAACAATCCGGCATCTCCCTTGCGGTGCTGGGAGCCATTGAGCGGGGGAACCGCCGCGCGGAAGACAAAGTCATTGAGACGATTGCACAGGTTCTTGGCATTTCGGTACATGAACTGGTGCATGTTGATACAAATATAACAAAGGAGTGAGACCGACATGCTTAAGATTGGCGATATACAAATGAAGAACCAGGTCGTTCTTGCTCCGATGGCGGGCGTGTGCAATCCGGCGTTCCGCTTAATTGCGAAGGAGTTCGGCACCGGTCTGGTATGTGCAGAGATGGTTAGCGATAAGGCGATCCTTCACGGGAACAAGCGGACCCGGGAGATGCTGTTCGTGGATGAGCGGGAGAAGCCGCTGAGCCTTCAGATTTTCGGTGGGGACCGGTCATCCCTTGTGGAAGCGGCCAAGGTTGTCGATCAGGAGACCAACGCGGACATTATCGATATCAATATGGGCTGTCCTGTGCCTAAGGTGACCAAGTGTGATGCAGGTGCGCGCTGGCTGCTTGACCCGAACAAAATCTATGAAATGGTGTCGGCTGTAGTGGATGCCGTAAGCAAGCCGGTTACAGTAAAAATGCGGATTGGCTGGGATTCCGACCATATCTTTGTAGTGGATAACGCCAAAGCGGTTGAAGCTGCCGGGGGCAAAGCCATTAGTGTTCACGGACGTACCCGTGAGCAGCTGTACACCGGCCATGCCGATTGGAGCTATATCAAACAGGCGAAGGAAGCCGTTTCTATCCCGGTTATTGGTAATGGGGATGTCAGCACGCCTGAGGATGCGCGCCGGATGCTTGATGAGACCGGCTGTGATGGAGTGATGATCGGACGCGGCGCCCTGGGTAACCCATGGATGCTGTACCGGACCATTGAGTATTTGAAGAACGGGGTATTGGCTCCAGAGCCGACACCGGAAGAGAAGATTCGGATTGCGATTCTTCATATGGACCGTCTTGTCGCGCTTAAAGGCGAGAATGTCGCAGTGAAAGAAATGCGCAAACACCTGGCCTGGTATCTGAAAGGCATGGAAGACGGTGCGCGCGTGAAGGACATGATTATGGAAGAGACGAAGCGTGATGAAATGGTCCGTATTCTGGAGGACTATGTGGCGGGGCTTCAAAATGAGCCGGCTGACGTTGCCGTGACGGCGTAGTTAGGTCGGAACCTTAGGTTAATATCTGACAGAGCGGGGCTGTTAAAACGTTTACATTTCTTGCTCTGCATGTCATTGACATTTTGCAGTGCTTACCCTATAATTTCTCAGTATAAATTCGCCTCAGGAGATAACTTCCACAGCATAGGGATGTTCTCATCTCTGTGAGATTGCATATGATATTCTCTAAATGATGCGTGAAATTTGCGAAAATTATTTCCATGACAGGAGAATCGGTTGATGAGCGATAAAGAAGTTATTCTTACCCAAGACGGTCTGAAACGACTGGAAGAAGAACTGGAGAACCTCAAATCCGTGAAACGCCGTGAAGTGGCCGAGCGGATTAAGGTAGCCATCGGATATGGTGATATCAGCGAGAACTCGGAGTACGAGGACGCGAAGAATGAGCAGGCTTTTATCGAAGGCCGTATTATAACGTTGGAGAAAATGCTTCGCAATGCCCGCATCATTAACAATGATGAGATTGATACGGATACAGTAAGCATTGGTTCAACAGTTATCGTTGAAGATTTGGAATTCGGCGACAAGATGGAGTATGCCATCGTAGGTACAGCCGAGTCCGATCCGCTTCAGAATAAGATTTCTAATGAAAGTCCGGTTGGTAGAGCCATTCTTGGCAAGAAGATTGGGACAGTTGTTGACGTAACGGTTCCAGCGGGCGTCATTCAATATAAAATTTTAGAAATCAAGAAGTAAGAGGTAGGAGCTTCCTTAAGGAAGCTTCTTTCACTGTATTTGTAGGAGTTGGCCGTAAGTGCGGTATCAAAGTGAGTAAGGGAGTTGAACGACGAATGAGCGAGGAAAACACAAATCAGGAAGTGGAAGTCAGCGAGCTGCTGCAAATTCGCCGCGACAAATTGGACGAGCTGCGCGGGCTCGGGATTGACCCTTTTGGGAAGAAGTATGAGCGTACCCATAACGCAGGGGATATTTTGAAAAAATACGACAGCTTCTCCAAGGAAGAACTGGAAGAGCAGGCGCCGGAAGTCCGTATTGCCGGCCGCATTATGGCGAAGCGGGGCATGGGTAAGGCAAGCTTTGCTCACATCCAAGACCTGAGCGGCAAGATTCAGATTTACGTCCGTAAAGACACTGTGCCTGAAGCAAAATATGAAGCCTTCGATCTGCTTGATCTGGGGGATATTGTGGGAGTCAGCGGTGAGGTGTTCAAGACCAAGACCGGAGAGACTACAATCAAGGTTAAGGACCTGGAAGTCCTCAGCAAATCACTGTATCCTCTACCGGACAAATATCACGGTTTGAAGGACGTTGAGCTTCGTTACCGTCAGCGTTATGTCGATCTGATCATCAATCCTGAAGTCCAACAGACTTTCATTCTGCGTTCCCGCATTATTCAGTCTATGCGCCGGTACCTGGATTCGCTGGGCTATCTCGAAGTAGAAACGCCTACGCTTCACAGCATCGCAGGGGGAGCTGCGGCCCGGCCGTTCATCACCCATCACAACGCGCTTGATATGGAGCTGTACATGCGGATTGCGATTGAGCTTCACTTGAAACGTTTGATTGTCGGCGGGCTTGAGAAGGTCTATGAAATCGGACGTGTCTATCGTAATGAAGGGATTTCCACACGACATAATCCGGAGTTTACCATGATTGAATTGTATGAAGCTTATGCGGATTACAAAGACATCATGGCGCTTACCGAGAATATGGTTGCTCATATTGCCCAGGAAGTGCTGGGTACACAGACGATTCAGTATCAAGGCCAAGAGGTGGACCTTCGTCCACAGTGGCGCCGGGTATCTATGGTTGATGCGGTTAAAGAGGTCACAGGTGTAGACTTTAGTGTACAAATGACCAATGAAGAAGCTCACCGTCTTGCCCAGGAGCATAAGGTTCCTGTGGAGAAGCATATGACATTCGGACATATCTTGAATGCGTTCTTTGAGCATTTTGTTGAAGAGACCCTAATCCAGCCAACCTTTATTACAGGCCATCCGGTTGAGATCTCTCCGCTTGCGAAGAAGAATGAGCAGGATCCGCGCTTTACCGATCGTTTCGAATTGTTTATTGTTGCGCGCGAGCATGCCAATGCCTTCACTGAGCTTAATGATCCAATCGACCAGCGTCAGCGGTTTGAGGATCAGCTTAAGGAGCGCGAGCAGGGTAACGATGAGGCTCACGAGATGGACGACGACTTCATCCGGGCGCTTGAATACGGAATGCCGCCTACCGGCGGACTTGGGATCGGTATAGACCGTCTGGTTATGCTGCTTACGGATTCCGCATCCATTCGTGACGTCCTGTTGTTCCCTCATATGCGTTCACGTTCAGCCGAATAATACTAAATTTTTGATCTTGAATAGATATTATGAATAAAAGAACAGCTTCTGAGCTTAAACTCAGGAGCTGTTCTTTTTTTGTCCCGTTTGGCTGCAAAGCGCATCAAGATGTTGGGATACCAGCAGCTGCATTCGCTCTGATGACATAGTAGCGGGGCTGATGACCGCGTGCATGGCAAGTCCGTCAATGAGGGCGTGAAGACGTGCCGTCTCAAGCTCAAGATCCAGATCCGGCTGTGCCAGGTTATGAGATATGAGAGCTTCAACAATAGACTGAATGCCAAACCGCATTTTTTCATATACAGCATTGTTTAAAGCTTTAAGAGCAGGATCAGACAGTGCCTTGCTTGTAAAAGCAATCCATACCTCCATCTCTGACCGGGATTCTTCATCTATAGGCAGCAGCTGGTATAATACCTTCTTCATATCCTCTAGTGGAGGGCCGTTAAAAGAAATCGATTGTATTCGTTTTTCGACCCGCTCTGAAACGAGCTGCATAGAATAGGCAAATAGGTCAGACTGGCTTGCAAAGTAATGCCGCAGTGACCCAACCGACATGTTGGCCTCTTTGGCGATATGACGAACGGATGCCTGCTGTATGCCATGACGACAGATAATTCTCCACGTGGCCTCGGCGAGCAGTTGTTTCTGTTTTTCGTGATCTACAATTTTAGGCATAAGTTGATTATACCATGGTTGATTTATTTAATACAGTGTGTTATAAACTTTGTAGCACAGTTGTACTAAATAAATGAATGAGGTGAGTTAGCTTGATTGGCTGGTTAATTGTAGGCTGCGAAATTGCATTTTGGGTGTTTGTATTGGCTGGACTCTGTACGCGTTATTTGCTCAAAAATAAATTTTTGGGTGGTCTGCTTCTTCTATGTACACCTCTTGTCGATCTTGTACTGCTTATCGCTACAGCAGTGGATCTCAAGCAGGGTGCCGAGGCAACTGCATATCACGGGGTTGCTGCGATCTATTTGGGAAGCACAGTGGCATTTGGGCACAGAATGATCAAATGGGCGGATGAACGGTTTGCTTACAAGTTTGCTGGAGGAAGTAAGCCCGCCAAGAAACCGAAGGGTGGAGCAGAACATGCAAGGCGGGAGAGAGCAGGCTGGTATAGGCATTTGTTAGCGTGGGTTATTGGTTCAGCTATACTTGCTTTATTGATTTTGTGGGTGGGGGAACCTGAGAAAACAAAAGTATTCGAACAATTCATTATGGGATGGGGAACTGTATTGGGCATTGATTTTCTTATCAGCTTTAGTTATACCTTATGGCCGCGTGAGGTTAAAAAAGGCCATTCTGTAGACTAAAGGAATTTATTGCATAACCCCGTATTCTGAAAAAGGGGTTGTATATTTCTCGCTGGCATGGTATATTCTAATTCCGGTTAAGAAAAACAACATACTGCTTCGGAAAGATATGAGGCAGCCAAGCAGCATGAATAAGAATTTAAAAATAAGTGTTGCAATGTTGAGCCGGACATGATATACTATAAAAGTTGTCAGCGAGAAACGGTGCTGAGAACGAAATGAGAAATTGATCTTTGAAAACTGAACAACGAGTGAGATACAAGATTGAAGAACTTTGGTTCTTTGATCGAATGAGAATTAAAATTCTCGTCAGTTTCAAAATGAGCAAGTCAAACACTTTAATGGAGAGTTTG
>NZ_BOSF01000013.1:0-72818 GCF_018403205.1 Paenibacillus sp. J22TS3 | reverse complement strand
TGGAAGTGCAGCAATGCATGGAGCTGACCAGTACTAATCGGTCGAGGGCTTATCCAAACAAATACCCCGAGCATGACGGGGATGCGCAAGTTCGTTTCGTATCTAGTTTTCAGGCGATCAAGCCTGAATAGCAATCCGTTTGGTGGCGATGGCGGAGGGGTTCCACGCGTACCCATCCCGAACACGACCGTTAAGCCCTCCAGCGCCGATGGTACTTGGGCCGCAGGGTCCTGGGAGAGTAGGACGCCGCCAAGCGAAAAGTAAGCCTTATCGAATAATCGATAAGGCTTTTTTATGTGTTAAATTTTTTATCTGCAACGCAGTTCAATTAACGTATAGATACAGCTGATTCTGAAACAATAAGAGAGCAATTTTAAATTTAGGAGGTTGATTTCAGATGAGTAACAAAATTGAAGCGATCCGTGCAGATCATCAGAATTTTTTGGACAAGACAGAGGATGAAGTTAAGGCGGTCCCTGCTACAACCGATGTTAATGAGGCTGTGGAAGCCATTACTGCGCATATTAATAAATATGATGTGCCCGAGGAAAAAGAAGGGGATTAATTGGAAGCCAGCAAAGAACCGTCAGAGATCTCTGACGGTTCTTTTATTTGTTCTGTAGATGGAGGAAGGATATTAGTACGATTAATATTCATTAAAGAAGGTTTGGATTTTGTTGACATCATTGGTTAGAGTTAAGGCCAGCATAAGGAGGATACGCGACTTTTGTGGATTTAGTGAATCTGAGGACACAAAGTTTCTCTTAGCGTCTTCGGATGAAGGAGCGACTGTCCCACTCCCTACCCGCGTTGAACGGACGATAAGCACACCCTTTTTCCCGGAATCAATGGCTCCGGCCTCAGAAGCGCTGGATAGCGAACCGTCACCAGAACCGGCAACGACAATCCCTTTGGCCCCAGCAGCCACAGCAGCATCGTATAAGTATCTGCCGTTATTCTCATATTCATATAGGACATCAACTTGAGGAAGCTTGTCGAGCTTGGAAATGTCGAACGGGGTGCTTGTTGTATGTTTACGGGTAGGTTCATTATAGTAGTATACTTTATCGCCAACTACAGCGCCGAGATAGCCCTGTTCCGAGGATTTGAATGTATCTACAGCAGTGGTGTTGGTCTTGGTGATATACCGGGCAGCACCGATTCGGTCATTAAGCATGACGAGGACACCCTTTCCGTCCGACTGCTTGTCGGCGGCAACCTTTACAGCATTATACAGGTTGAAAGGACCATCGGCGCTCATCGCGGTGGCAGGTCGCATTGACCCTACTACGACAACGGGCTTATCACTTTTGACAACAAGATTCAGAAAGTAGGCCGTTTCTTCCAGGGTGTCCGTTCCATGAGTAATTACGATGCCGTCAACATCATTGCGGGCAAGCAGTTCGTTGACACGTTTTGCAAGTTTTAACAAAATTTCATTGGTGATATCCGGACTACCAACGTTGGCAATTTGTTCTCCACTTACATTAGCCATACTCTTCATTTCTGGAACTGCATTAATGAGTGTATCAACACCAAGTGCTCCTGCCTTATAACCCGTTGTATCGGTGTTTGAGGCAGATGATCCGGCTATAGTTCCACCGGTGGCCAGAATTTTGATATTGGGTAACGCCTTAGTGACGGAAGGAACTGTAGATGTAGAATTCACAGCTACTATCTTGCCTGTAGTTACGAATTCGTTGGCTTGAGCAGAAGAAGGATTTAATCCAGTAAGAAGTGTTGTAGTAAATAAGGTACCTGTTAATAGTGATACAGCGAAGAATTTTTTGTAGTTCATAGAAGTTGATCCCCTTTCACTTATGTGAGTATCATGGTCGGTTGTACATTCAGTAAATAAGCAGCAGCTTGTCTAAGTAAGAAATCGATAACTTCAGCTCCTTTCTTAATTCTATGTAATGTTATCTTACAAGAAGGCAACTTATTTACGAAAGTATATATGAAAATCATACGATTCGACAATAGAAATGTTAGGTTTTATTACATAAATAAATCGAGCTCCAACGATAGATTTATTTTATTACCCCTGAATGGCTACAAGTTAAATGGTTTCAAAGCGTGGGTTAATGGCTATGTAAATTAATTGGAGGGTCGAATGGACAGGATGTAGGATGGGTAAAGTATAACTAGAGGTGGATAAACAGGATTTTGCTAAGACCTGACCTAGAGAGCGCTTATAGATCCAATGGATTTTAGACTGAATATAAAAAGGGCCTTGGCAAATGAGGAAAATATGATATAATAAATTCAAGGTCAAAGAAAGTCAAAGTCAATTCGATGTATAGTTATTATTTCTTTTACCCGATTTATTATTCGATGTCTTAAAAGTTCAGTTGTTGGATTTGACTGCAGGTTGACTTTATCAGGAGATCGTTTTTGCCGTTTCGTAATGGCTAGACGCTTCAGCAGTGGAGGGATGAGTGAATGCGAAATATCTCCGATATTATAGAAAAATATCTCAAGAGTATTCTGCATGAAAGTCCTGAGGGAACCATTGAGATCCAGCGCAATGATTTAGCCGATAAATTCTCCTGTGTGCCTTCCCAAATCAACTACGTGATCAGCACAAGGTTTACTTTGGAGAAAGGGTACCTGGTGGAAAGCAAGCGCGGCGGAGGCGGATATGTCCGAATCCGCAGGATTGAGCTGCCTGGCCCGACCTCATTGCATACTCATCTGCATCAGACGATTGGAAATGAGATGGGTCAAGCAGCCGCTGAGGGATTAATCTATCAATTGGTTGAAGCACGTGTGATTACTGAACGTGAAGCCAATCTGATGAGGTCTGTAGTATCTAGAGAGGTGCTTGCGCTCAAGCTTCCTTATCGGGATGAGATTCGTGCAAGAATTATGAAAGCTATGTTGATATCATTATTAGTTAAATCTTAAGCCACAGTTAAAGGAGGGACATCTTGTGCTTTGTCAGGAATGCGGTAAACGTCCGGCTTCTCTTCATTTCACCAAAATTGTGAACGGAGAAAAAACGGAATTTCATATTTGTGAAGCCTGTGCCAGAGAAAAAGGCGAGATGATACCGGGAACTTCAGGTGGTTTTTCTATTCACAGCTTGTTATCCGGATTGCTGGATATTGGTCCTAGCGGAAAGCAGGTAACCAGCAAGAACACAGAGAATCTTCAATGTAAGGAATGCGGAATGACCTATTCCCAATTCAGTAAGGTGGGAAGGTTTGGATGCAGCTCTTGTTATAAATATTTTAACGACCGCTTGGACCCTCTCTTCAAGAGAGTGCACGGTAACACCACCCATATGGGTAAAGTGCCGGTTCGTATCGGCAGCCATATTCAGACCAAGCGTAAGATTGACGAGTTGCGGCAGCAGCTGCAGATGATGATTGTGCAGGAGGAATTTGAGACTGCGGCTAAGCTTCGGGATCAGATCCGGGAACTTGAGAAGGAAATTTCATCAGAATAGGGGGAATGCGTTATGCCAAATCTCCGGTTTACAGATCAGCCGCTCAGTGAATGGATGAGACATAGAGGAAATGAATCCGATATTGTCATCAGCAGCCGGGTACGGATTGCGCGGAACCTTCAACATCTGGCTTTTCCAATGCTGGCCACTAATCAGCAGTCTGAAGAGGTGCTGAAGCAGCTAAAAGAAGTCCTTGGCGACAACCGGTTAGGTGAATATGGTCGACTGCATCTCCTCCTGCTTGATGAAATGGAAGATTTGGACCGTCAGATTCTTGTGGAGAAGCATTTAATTAGTCCTAACCTTGCCACGGAGTCGCGAAATGGAGCGGTCATCATTAGTGAGGACGAGAGTCTTAGCATCATGATTAATGAGGAGGACCATCTGCGTATTCAGTGCCTGTATCCCGGTTTTCATGTCCATGAGGCTTGGGAGAGAGCGACGGCTGTAGATGATATTTTTGAAGCTCATGTGGATTATGCCTTTGATGACAAAAGAGGTTATCTGACCAGTTGTCCTACAAATGTAGGGACAGGTCTTAGAGCTTCAGTCATGATGCACCTGCCTGCCTTAGTTCTGACGCAGCAGATTAACCGGATTCTGTCGGCAGTAACCCAGGTGGGTCTGACGGTCCGGGGGATTTACGGTGAGGGCAGTGAGGCTATGGGTAACTTGTTTCAAATCTCAAATCAGATTACACTGGGACAAAGTGAAGCTGAAATTATTGAGAACCTGCATGGTGTCGTGCTGCAAATTATCGAGCACGAGAAAACGGCCCGTCAGAAGCTTCTCCTGGAATCCAGGCTTCGTATGACTGACAGGGTCATGCGGTCTTACGGTATCTTATCGAATGCCGCTATTATTGATTCCAAGGAAGCTGCACAGCGCTTGTCGGATGTGAGACTGGGCATTGACCTGGGCTTGATTGACCATTTGTCGGCTTCCGAGCTGAATGAGCTTACGGTGCTGACACAGCCAGGTTTTCTGCAAAAGAAGTTCAATGAACATATGGACCGCGGAGAACGGGATATGTACAGGGCCAAGTTGATTCGCGAGAAATTGGGTAAATAAATGCAATGAGTTAGACATGCGATTCTTACCATATTATGGAGGTGTAAGGGATATGATGTTTGGAAGATTTACGGAACGCGCACAGAAAGTGCTGGCTTTGGCTCAAGAGGAAGCAGTTCGTTTGGGGCATAATAATATCGGCACCGAACATATATTGCTGGGTCTGATTCGGGAAGGCGAAGGGATTGCAGCTAAAGCGTTAATCGGACTGGGTCTGGGTCTTGAGAAGATTCAGGATGAAGTAGAGACTCTGATTGGCCGCGGACAAGAGCAGCCAACCAATATCGCATATACACCGCGTGCCAAGAAGGTTATCGAACTGTCCATGGATGAGGCGCGGAAGCTGGGACATACCTATGTCGGTACCGAGCACATTCTGCTTGGGCTAATCCGTGAAGGGGAAGGCGTGGCAGCACGCGTTCTGAACAACCTGGGGATTAGTCTGAACAAAGCCCGTCAGCAGGTGCTTCAGCTGCTTGGAAGCAGTGAAGCTGTATCAAGCCACCATGGCACTCCGGCAAATGTGAACACACCAACCTTGGACAGCTTGGCCCGTGATCTGACGGCGACAGCCAAGGAAGGCAATCTTGATCCGGTGATCGGCCGCAGCAAGGAAATTGAACGTGTAATTCAGGTTCTGAGCCGGCGGACCAAGAACAACCCAGTGCTTATCGGTGAGCCGGGTGTTGGTAAGACAGCTATCGCCGAAGGATTGGCTCAGAAGATCATTAACAATGAGATACCGGAAATTCTCCGGGAGAAGAGAGTTATGACACTCGACATGGGTTCGGTTGTAGCCGGGACCAAATACCGCGGTGAATTTGAGGACCGCTTGAAGAAAATTATGGATGAAATCCGCCAAGCGGGTAACATCATTCTGTTCATTGATGAGCTGCATACCCTGATCGGTGCAGGGGGTGCTGAAGGCGCGATCGATGCCTCCAATATTCTTAAGCCAGCTCTGGCCCGTGGCGAGCTTCAGTGCATCGGGGCAACAACCCTGGATGAATACCGCAAGTATATCGAAAAGGATGCCGCCCTGGAACGGCGCTTCCAGCCTATTACCGTGGATCAACCGTCTCCTGAAGAAGCCATTCAGATTTTGCATGGTCTCCGGGACCGTTATGAAGCGCATCACCGTGTGAAAATTACCGATGAGGCAATCGAGCAGGCAGTAAAATTGTCTGACCGGTATATTCCTGACCGCTTCCTTCCAGATAAGGCGATTGACCTTATCGACGAAGCCGGATCTAAGGTTAGACTGAATTCTTATACGGCACCACCTAATTTGAAACAACTGGAGAGCCGCCTGGAGGATATCCGCAAGGAGAAGGACGCTGCTGTTCAAAGCCAGGAATTCGAGAAGGCTGCCGCTCTCCGGGATACGGAGCAGAAGATCCGCGAAGAGTTGGACGTGACGAAGAATCAATGGAAAGAGAAACAGGGGCGTACGGATTCCGAGGTTACTCCGGAAGACATTGCTCAGGTCGTGGCAAGCTGGACGGGTATCCCTGTCAGCAAGCTGAAGGAAGAGGAAACCGAGCGTCTGCTTAACATGGAGCAGATC
Organism: Paenibacillus sp. J22TS3; assembly: GCF_018403205.1. NCBI lineage: Bacteria > Bacillati > Bacillota > Bacilli > Caryophanales > Paenibacillaceae > Paenibacillus > Paenibacillus sp. J22TS3. Next base: position 66,729 of record NZ_BOSF01000013.1, on the reverse strand, counting down.
CTTCATGAACGTGTAATCGGGCAGGATGAGGCGGTTAAGGCCGTCAGCCGTGCGATTCGCAGGGCCCGTGCAGGTCTTAAAGATCCGAAGCGGCCAATGGGCTCCTTCATTTTCCTCGGACCTACCGGGGTAGGTAAGACGGAACTAGCCCGTGCTCTTGCTGAGGCTATGTTCGGTGATGAGAACGCGGTGATCCGGATTGACATGTCCGAGTATATGGAGAAACACTCCACAGCCCGTCTGGTTGGAGCCCCTCCAGGATATGTAGGTTATGAAGAAGGCGGCCAGTTGACTGAGAAGGTTCGCCGCAAGCCTTATTCCGTAGTGCTGCTTGATGAGATTGAGAAGGCGCATCCTGAAGTGTTCAACATTTTGCTTCAAGTGCTTGAGGACGGTCGTCTTACCGACTCTAAAGGCCGTGTTGTAGACTTCCGCAACACCCTGATTATTCTCACTTCGAACGTAGGGGCAGACGTAATCAAGAAGAATACAACGCTTGGTTTCACTGCTGTGAACGATGCGGGTGCCAACTATGAGACGATGAAGGATAAAGTGATGGGTGAGCTCAAGAAGAGTTTCCGTCCAGAGTTCCTGAACCGGATTGATGAAACGATCGTCTTCCACTCCCTGGAAGAAGTTCATATTTCCGAAATCGTGACCTTGATGTCCGAGGAGCTTCGCAAACGGCTGCGTGAATATGATGTGGACTTCCTGCTCACAGACAAAGCCAAGGCATTCCTGGCCAAAGAAGGCTTTGATCCGGCTTACGGTGCGCGTCCACTCCGCCGTGCGATTCAGAAGCACATCGAAGACCGTTTGTCTGAAGAGCTTCTGACCGGCACAATCAAAAAAGGAGATTCCCTGGTGATCGACGAAGAGAACGGGGCTCTCACGGTGAATCGAACAGGCACTTTATCACCAAACTAAACTAAATACAGGCAAAAAGGGGCTGCACTTCATCTGATTAACCTTCAGATGAAGCAGCCCTTTGTTTTTTGATATAACATTTTCATTAGAACTTTACGATAAAACAGTATAAATGGTAAACTTTGATTGTTATACCGGTTGAATTACGGGAATATATTTTGCAGATGGTTAGGAGAAGTACATGGCCAAAATTAAGACCAAGTTCTATTGTACGGAATGCGGTTACGAATCCCCGAAATGGTATGGCAAGTGCCCGGGCTGCAGTGCCTGGAATACCATGATTGAGGAAACAGAGAAAGTCGTAAAGACACAAGGGCTGACATCGGGGCTTTTTCAAACTAAGGAAAAGGCCCAGCCCATCATCAATATAGAGAGCGGTAAAGAGCCGCGTGTTCAGACTGGAATCGGAGAGTTAAACCGTGTCCTTGGCGGAGGGGTTGTTCCGGGCTCACTTGTACTGGTTGGCGGTGATCCGGGAATCGGCAAATCCACACTGTTGCTTCAGACGTCTTATGAGATGGCCCGCGCAGGACTTCGTGTACTGTATATTTCAGGAGAAGAATCCGTACGGCAGACCAAGCTGCGCGCTGAACGCCTTGGTGCGCTGTCGGAGGAGCTTTTTGTGCTGTGCGAGAGCAATATGGATAGCATTGAGGAAGCGATTGAGAGCGTATCGCCTGACTTTCTGGTCATCGATTCGATTCAGACTGTATATTTACCTGAAGTGACCAGTGCGCCGGGAAGCGTGTCCCAGGTCCGTGAGTGTACCGCAAGATTTATGAGAATCGCCAAGGGACAGGGCATAGCCACGGTGCTTGTCGGCCATGTTACCAAGGAGGGCGCTATTGCCGGTCCACGGCTGCTTGAGCATATGGTGGACTGTGTGCTTTATTTTGAAGGTGAACGGCATCATTCCTACCGGCTGCTCAGAGCGGTGAAGAACCGTTTTGGTTCCACCAACGAAATCGGGATCTTCGAAATGAATGAAGTAGGTCTTACGGAAGTTACGAATCCGTCTGAATTGTTCCTGTCGGAGCGTCCGCTTGGGGTGGCCGGTTCGACTGTAGTCGCCAGTATGGAAGGGACGCGTCCTATGCTGGTGGAGCTTCAGGCGTTGATCTCCTCGACTCATTTTCCTTCACCAAGGCGGATGGGGACAGGAGTGGATCATCACCGGATGAATCTGATTATTGCCGTTCTTGAGAAAAGAATGGGCATGTTCCTGCAGAATCAGGATGCCTATGTGAATGTGGCGGGCGGTGTCCGGCTGGATGAGCCGGCTGTCGACCTGGCCATCGCGGTGAGCATTGCTTCCAGCTTCCGGGACATTCCGACCAAGCCCGATGATGTCATCTTCGGAGAGGTTGGATTGACCGGGGAGGTAAGGGCGGTGTCCCGTGTGGAGCAGCGGGTAAGAGAAGCGGAGAAGCTCGGATTCAAACGGGTCATTCTGCCAGAGAAAAGCCTTAAGGGATGGAAGAGCCCCAAAGGTATTGAGCTTGTCGGCGTGAACACCGTTGCAGAGGCGTTAGCTGTTGCGTTAAATTAGGGGGCACTTAAAGATGAAAGAACCTAACCAATTGGAGAAAATGAACGATCTGCTCAGACTCGTCGCACCGGGAACGGCATTCAGGGACGGTCTGGAGAATGTGCTGCGGGCGAAGACGGGCGGCCTGATTGTGGTCGGATACAGCCCAGAGGTCATGGAGGTGGTGGAGGGGGGATTCTCCATCAACTGTGATTTCTCGCCGAACTACCTGTATGAGCTCGCCAAGATGGATGGAGCCATTATTCTTAGTGAGGACTTGAAGCGGATTCTGTATGCAAATACGCAGCTGATTCCCGATTCCTCGATTTCTTCTGCCGAAACGGGAATCCGTCACCGTACAGCGGAGCGGGTAGCGAAGCAGACCGGCAAGCTGGTGGTATCCATTTCGCAGCGCCGTAACATTATCACCTTATACCAAGGTGGTTTGCGTTATGCGCTCAAAGAGATTGGCGTGATTCTGACCAAAGCGAATCAGGCAATTCAGACGCTGGAGAAGTATAGATCCGTGCTCAATCAGTCCTTGACCAACTTGACAGCATCGGAGTTCGAAGAGCTGGTCACTCTGCCGGAAGTGATTAATGTGATCCAACGGGTGGAAATGGTGATCCGGATTAAGCTTGAAATCAAAAGATTCATCAACGAGCTTGGTACGGAAGGCCGCCTGATTAGCATGCAGATGGAAGAGCTGGTCAGCAACATGGAAGAAGAAGCCTGGCTCTTGTATAAGGACTATGCCCGTGAGGACCAGGAGGAGTATATCCGTGATCTGATCTTAGGTCTGAAACGTTCTTCCGATGAGGAATTGCTTGATGTGGTGCACATTACCAAGCTGCTCGGATATCCTGCGGCTTGGGCTTCTTCCGAAGAGCTGATCTCCCCGCGCGGTTACCGCGTGCTGAACAAAATTCCGCGGCTGCCTAACGTAATTGTTCACAATTTGGTTGAGCGGTTCGAACAGCTGCCGGGAGTTATGATGGCTTCCATTGAAGAGCTGGATGAAGTGGATGGAATTGGCGAGGTGCGGGCACGTGCAATTAAAGAGGGGCTAAAGCGCCTTCAGGAACAAGTATTTATTGACAGACAAATTTAATTCCCATACAATCAAAGGATGAACCTGAGGCATAATATATATGAGGTGAAGAGATGATTACTAAATCGATTCCGAACATGTTTACCTTGGGTAACTTGTTTCTCGGAATGGTCGCGATTATGTTGGCATTTAACGGGAGGTACAGTTTGGCGGCAATCATGGTTATTGTAGCCATGCTGCTGGATGGTCTGGATGGACGTGTAGCCCGTGCGCTTAACTGTCAAAGCGAATTTGGAAAAGAACTCGATTCTCTCTCGGATGTCATTTCCTTCGGGATTGCACCCGCTCTGCTGATGTACATTATTTCCTTTCAAGATATGCCGGTCGCTCTGGCTTGGATCGTGACCGCTATTTTCCCAATGTGCGGTGCATTGCGCCTTGCGAGATTTAATGTGAAGCCGGGAATTCCTGGATATTTCATTGGACTTCCAATTCCGGCCGCCGGTAGCGTGCTTGCCACGTTGTCGTTATTTCACAAAGAAATTACAGCCCCTTATTTTATTATAGCGATGCTTCTGCTTTCTTATTTGATGGTGAGCTCCGTAAGATATCCGAATTTCAAGAAAATTGGACTTCCCAGAAAAGCGCTTTGGTTCGCACCATGGGTCGTACTGGTTGCTGTGGTGGTGGCCGTAAGATTCCCGGACCAATTGACCAAACTGATTTTTGTGCCTCTTGTGATCTATGCGCTGTATGGGCTTAAGCAGAATATTGAAAGATTGTTCGGCAAAAGGGGTCCGCATTCGCACTCTTCCGATGAGCCTTACCGCTCCAAACATTAATTGATACAGGTTACCCTACAGTTTGATAAACAAACAAAAACACTGGTCCAGCAGGGCCAGTGTTTTTTGCATTTTTTATCGGGATATCTTAAGACAGATTGAACAATCCAAGCGTGGAGCATTTCTGGGATTCCCTTTGAACGACATCATCCATGTTAATATCAAGCAGATTACATAAGGCAGACATATAAAACAAGTTGCGGCCCAGTTCTGAACTAACCGCTTCCCTGCAGTTCTCGCAAAGCTCTCCCTTTACGTGCTTGCCGGCCACTTCCTTGGCCTGTTCAAGATCGATACCGGGTTCAAAGGTTTGCTTGGTAGCATGAAGCTCAATGCATCCGCACTCTGTGACGGCTTTAGTTACCGCACGGATGACGGAAGCATTGCTTTGTCCATTTTTGGACAGGACATCGAGCAGACTGCGGTGACGGAGCAGCAATTCGGAAACTTGTTCTTGAAAAGACTGTAAGCTAAGTGTGCTCATATTTTCCATCCACCTTATATTATGAATTGAATACATTATAGATCACCTTTTCCCTCTGGATCAAGCAGAAATCCCACAACCAAGGGCTTTGAGAGAGATTAGGACATTTCGGACAACTCGAAAAAAAAGTTCAATCCGCTAGATTACCTCTGCAAAAAATGGATCATACTGGATAAAGAACAGATGTACAAAATTTCAAGGAGGTGAAGGAACATATGGTAAAGAGAACCTTTCTGATTCTTGCCGGGTTGATTGGAGCATGGTCAGGTTATACATCCCAGGGACTGGTTGATGTGATGCCGGCTTCATTTCAATCCTTCATGGATCAAATAGGCCCCCTGGGTCAGCATCTTCTTTTCGCTGTGGTGGGCGCCTGTCTCTTTATGTTCCTCTTTTCATTATTTGCGGAGAATTTGTCCGGGCGTATTCGGGCAAGTATTCAGGCTTTAACTCAAATCCCTATGGGAAAATTGGCTGCGGGTACGGCAGGTCTTACTGCAGGACTTCTTCTTTCGTTAATGGTCTACCCCGGTTTGACTTGGCTTGGAAGCTTGAGGGAAGCAGTGCAGCTTGTAATTACGTGGGCGTGCGGTTACATCGGCCTGCGGGTAGGGATCGAGAAGAAAGATGAGCTCTCCTCTTTGTGGAAATCCGGGAGATGGGGCTCGGATCAGCGTGAAGAAGAAAGCTGGACTCAAGAGCATAAGATCCTTGATACCAGTGTGATTATCGACGGACGGATCGCGGACATTTGCAAGACCGGTTTTATCGAGGGGACCATTGTGATCCCGGAGTTCGTACTGGAAGAGCTTCAGCATATTGCCGATTCTTCTGATCTGCTTAAGCGGAACCGGGGCCGCAGAGGGCTGGACATCCTGAACAAAATCCAGAAGGAACTCGATGTGAAAGTTCTGATCTACGAAGGGGACTTTGAAGATATCTCCGAGGTGGACAGCAAGCTGGTAAAGCTGGCTAAGGTGCTGCAGGGCAAAGTGGTGACCAACGACTTCAATCTGAATAAGGTCTGTGAGCTTCAGGGGGTATCCGTGTTGAATATCAACGATCTGGCCAATGCGGTGAAGCCGGTTGTGCTTCCGGGCGAGGAGATTATGGTTCAGGTCATCAAGGACGGCAAAGAGCATGGCCAAGGTGTGGCTTACCTCGATGATGGAACCATGATCGTGGTGGAGGGTGGACGGGATTACATCGGCACAGTGACTGAAGTGCTGGTGACCAGTGTGCTGCAGACCTCGGCGGGCCGAATGATCTTCGCGAAGCCAAAATTGTTGGAAAAAGCCCAGTAAACACGGTATGATGGGAAAGGCTGTAGAGAGCGGGCAGCTTACTATGATACGGTGAGGCAGGGATGACAGTGGTAGTGAACAATCAGGACGCAGCGGTCATCGTGGTGGCTGCCGGCAGAGGGACCCGAATGGGAACCGTGGAGAGCAAACAGTATTTGCTCCTGCAGGACAAGCCCATCATCATCCATACGCTTGAAGTGTTTGACCGTCTTCCTTTTATTAAGGAGATCATCCTGGTAACAGGTGAGCAGGATGTGCCAAGGTGCCAGGAATGGGTGAAGACGTACGGATTGGAGCATACAGTAAATGTGATCCCGGGCGGGGCTGAACGCCAGCACTCGGTGTATAAAGGATTGCTTGTAACCCATTGTGAATGGGTATTGGTTCATGACGGGGTAAGACCCTTTGTGACTGGAGATCAGGTGACGGCTTGTTACACAGCCGCGAAGAAGGAAGGGGCAGCGATCCTGGCGGTGCCGGTGAAGGATACCGTCAAACAGGTGAACGACCAGGCATGGGTTACCGCGACCCCTGACCGCCGCAGCTTGTGGGCTATTCAGACCCCGCAGGCTTTTCGGCATTCCGACCTGCTTAAGGCTCACCAGAACGCAGCCAGTGAGGGCTTTCTCGGCACCGATGACTCCATGCTTGCCGAGCGGATCGGCATACCGGTCAAGGTGGTGGAAGGAAGCTACAGCAACATCAAGATTACCACACCGGACGATTTGGATTATGCCGAATTTATCAGAAGGAAAGAGACGGGGGAGAGGTAAATGTTTAGAGTGGGGCAGGGCTTTGATGTGCATCAATTGGTAGAGGGCAGACCTTGTATTATAGGTGGCGTTACCATCCCTTATGAGAAGGGGCTGCTTGGACACTCTGATGCGGATGTGCTGCTGCATGCCATCAGCGATGCCATTCTGGGAGCAATTGGGGAAGGGGACATCGGGAGACATTTTCCGGACACGGACCCCGAGTTCAAGGATGCGGACAGTCTGAAGCTGCTTGAGGAAGTCTGGGCGATGGCTGTGAAGAAGGGCTGGAAGCTGGGGAATCTGGATGCGACCATTATCGCACAGCGTCCAAAGATGGCACCGTATATTCCTCAGATGGTTGCAGTCATTGCCGCTGCGCTCGGGGCTGAGCCCGATCAAGTGAATGTTAAAGCAACAACCACTGAACAGCTTGGGTTTACCGGAAGAGGCGAAGGGATTGCGGCACAGTGTGTTGTCGGTCTTGTTCAAGATGTGCTATCATCTTGAGAATACGGGCTGGACGAGAATTTTGGCATAGTGGGTAATGGTTTTATATCCTTAATTTAATACTTCGGAGGGGATTTTAGTGACAGAGGTTCGTGTACGGTATGCGCCGAGTCCGACAGGTCATTTACATATTGGGAATGCAAGAACAGCATTGTTCAATTATTTGTTCGCACGCAACTTGGGCGGCAAATTCATCATTCGTATTGAAGATACGGATGTGAAGCGGAACATTGAAGGCGGGGAAGAAAGCCAGCTGAAATATTTGAAGTGGCTTGGGATCAACTGGGATGAGAGTGTGGATGTGGGCGGCGAGTATGGGCCGTACCGCCAGACCGAGCGGCTTGATATTTACAAGAAATATTGGCAGGAGCTGCTGGACAAGGGTCTGGCTTACCGCTGTTATTGTACGGAGGAAGAGCTGGAGAAGGAGCGCGAGGAACAGATTGCCAGAGGTGAGATGCCGCGTTACTCCGGTAAGCACCGGGATTTGACCGAGGAGCAGCAGAAAGCGTACGAAGCGGAAGGCCGCGTGGCCAGCATTCGCTTCCGCGTTCCGGACAACCGGACGTATAAGTTCGATGATATGGTCAAAGGACCGATTTCGTTTGAGTCGAATGTATCCGGCGATTTTGTTATTGTCAAAAAGGACGGTATCCCGACATATAACTTCGCTGTAGTGCTTGATGACCACCTGATGAAGATTTCGCACGTGCTCCGCGGAGAGGACCATATCTCCAATACGCCGCGGCAGCTGATGATCTATGAAGCGTTCGGCTGGGAGCCGCCTAAATTTGGGCATATGACCCTGATCGTTGGGGAGAATCATAAGAAGCTGAGCAAACGGGATGAATCGGTGATCCAGTTCATCGAGCAGTATGATCAGCTTGGCTATCTGCCTGAAGCGATGTTCAACTTCATCGCCCTGCTCGGCTGGTCGCCGGAAGGGGAAGAAGAGATTTTCTCCCAAGAGCAGCTGATCTCTATCTTCGACGCACAGCGTTTGTCCAAGAGCCCGGCCGTATTCGATACGCATAAGCTGGCACATATCAACAATACCTATATCAAAAATTCGGATCCGGAGCGGATTGCGGAAATGGCGATTCCCCAGCTTCAGAAGGCTTCCCGCCTTCCGGCTGAGCTTACACCGGAGCAGCATGAGTGGGCCAAAGCGCTTGTGGCGCTGTACCAGGAGCAGATGACCTCTGCTTCGGATATTGTAGAGCTGTCCGAGCTGTTCTTCCGCACTCATCTTGAGCTTGACGCGGAAGCTGCGGCCATCCTGTCCGAGCCTCAGGTTCCTGAAGTGCTGCAGGCTTTCCTGGACAAAGTTACAGCGACCGCAGAATTTACAGCGGCGAACATGGCTGCGCTGATCAAGGAAGTTCAGAAGGAAACGGGCTACAAAGGCAAGCAGCTATTCATGCCGATCCGTGTGGCTTTGACTGGACAGACCCATGGCCGCGACCTGAACCAGACGATTTACCTGCTGGGCAAGGACCGGGTGATTGACCGGCTTAAATCCCAGATTCGCGGGGCTTAAGCTGAAGGCAAATCCCTTCTTGTCAGTTCGATTTGTTTTCGCTAATATAGAAGAAAGCTATTGATATTATGAAACTTTAATCATAAAGGCATGGATCGGGAGAGTACGCTGACGTTGCGTTTTTCAGAGAGGATAATCAGGGTTGGCCCAAATAGGCTTCCTGGCTGTGAGTTATCCAAATGCATGTGGCGGAAGTGCACCCGGGAGCTGTGGAATTGAGCACGCGTTAGGCGTGGGTAGATTCCGCCGAGGAACGTCCGCGTTAAGGACCTTGAGAGAAATTGCGCTTATGTCTGCAGATGCGGCTTGGGCGGGATTTAAGCAGAGTGGGACCGCGTGTAAGGCGTCTCTGCAGCTTCGGCTGCGGGGACGTTTTTTTGCCGTAATAAGAGACTTACCGGGGAAGGGGGCATAACCTATGTTTAAGAAGATGAGGTCAGATATTGAGGCGGTTCTTGACAATGATCCTGCGGCAAGAGGATGGTTCGAAGTTGTATTCACTTATTCGGGCCTGCACGCGATCTGGAGTCACCGGCTCGCACATGCTTTTTACCGCAGAAGATGGTTCTCGGTTGCCCGAATCATTTCCCAGGTCAGCAGGTTCTTTACAGGTATTGAGATTCATCCAGGAGCTACCATTGGAAACCGGCTGTTCATCGACCACGGGATGGGGGTTGTCATTGGCGAAACTTGCGAAATCGGGGACGATGTGGTTATCTATCAGGGAGTTACCCTCGGAGGAAGCGGCAAGGAAAAAGGAAAGAGGCACCCGACTATTGGGAATAATGTGGTTATCGGTTCAGGGGCTAAAATTCTGGGTTCCTTTACTGTAGGGGACCAGAGCAATATTGGGGCCAATTCGGTTGTGCTTAAGGAAGTGCCTCCAAACAGTACGGTGGTAGGCATCCCGGGTAAAGTCGTCAAGCAGGGCGGCAAACGGATGGACCGCCTCAGCCATCAGCTTCCGGATCCGGTCGTTGATACGATGCGGGTGCTGCAGCGTGAGATTGAAGAGCTTCAAGAAGAGCTTAGAGAGCTCAAGAAGGAACGGGCTAAAGCGCAAGAGGAAGATAAGGTCCTTGTTCAGGGGGATAAAGGGTAACAGATCTATGTAAAACGAAACTGGAAACTGTAGAATTTACTGATCTTAGTGAGGAGGGCGAGTGATTCTAAAGAGCGGATAATCCACCTTTGTCTTTTGGAACGTCTGACTGAATATTTATTTTAAGCATTTAAAGACAATAGTGGTCGTTAGAATACTCGACATCACAACGCCCGAGAGGTGCAACTTTGATTAGTTTATTTTAAATAGAGACAGATTACGCCTGGCTCGTCCGGGCATATATGAGAGCGATGAAAGGATGTTAGTATGACACTTCACATCTACAACACACTAACCCGTAAGAAAGAGGAGTTCGTCAGTCAGGAGCCGGGAAAAGCGAAAGTTTACGTCTGCGGACCAACGGTATACGGGTATATCCATATCGGGAATGCACGGCCGATGATCTTCTTCGATGTTGTGCGGAGTTATCTGGAGAATCAGAAATATGACGTAAACTATGTCGTGAATTTTACCGATGTCGACGACAAGTTGATCCGCAAAGCCGAAGAGATGAAGACTACGGTTCCGGAGGTCGCGGAAACGTTCATTAAAGCGTATTATGAGGACCTCGATGGACTTGGCATCCCCCGTGCAACTTCCAACCCTAGGGTGACCGAGAACATGACGATCATCATCGACTTCATCAAAGAGCTGGAGCGTAAAGGCTATGCCTATGAGTCGGGCGGAGATGTCTTCTACCGTACTGGAAAATTTGAGGATTACGGTAAGCTGTCTCATCAGAATCTGGATGAGCTTCAGTACGGCATCCGCATTAATGTGGATGAGCGCAAGGAGAATCCGCAGGACTTCGTGCTCTGGAAAGCGGCAAAGCCTGGAGAGATCTACTGGTCCAGCCCTTGGGGAGACGGCAGACCGGGCTGGCATATCGAGTGCTCGGCCATGGCCCGTGATCTGTTGGGCGATACGCTGGATATTCACGGGGGTGGGCAGGATTTGCAGTTCCCACACCATGAATGTGAGGTGGCCCAATCCGAAGCGGTGACCGGCAAGCCGCTGGCTAAATACTGGATGCATAACGGGTTTATCAACATCAGTGGCGAAAAAATGTCGAAATCACTCGGCAATGGGGTTCTAGTCAAAGACCTTCGTAATATGTACAAGCGCGAAGCCATCCGTTACTTCATGCTTTCCAGCCACTACCGCAACCCGCTGAACTTCTCGGAGGAGACGATGGAGCAGGCGGAGAAAAGCGTGGAGCGGATTGCGAATGCGGTAGGGAATCTTAACCACCGGCTTCAAGCGGTGGGGGAAACAGGCGGAGAGGTTTCGCCGGAGCTGAAGGATAGACTCGTGGAGATTCGTCAATTGTTCCACGACAAAATGCAGGACGACTTCAACACGCCGGATGCAATTACGGCTGTCTTTGAATGGGTGAACGAAGTGAATGCGCTGCTGAAGCAGCCAGTAGTCAGCAGCGCTGATCTTCTGGCTGCCAAAGCGCTGTTCGATGAGATGAACGGGGTGCTGCGCATCTATACCGAGGAGAGCACCGAGCTTCCTTCGGAGGATATCGAGCGTCTCGTGGCCGAGCGAACCGAGGCCCGCAAGAACAAGAACTGGGCCCGGGCCGATGAGATTCGGGACCTGCTCGACGCACAGGGAATCGTGCTTGAGGATACCCCGCAGGGCATGCGGTGGCGGCGCAAATGACGGGGAACGATATGAACAGCGGCAGCTCTATGCCGCCGCTGTGGTTCCCGTATCCGTCATCCAAACCGGCCCGGCTGCTCCCTCCGCTGGCGCTCGCCTATATGGGCGACGCCATCTTTGAGGTCGCGGTCCGGCAGTATGTCATTTCGCGCCCGAACCTGCGCCCGCACCACCTTCACCAGCAGTCGACGAAGTTCGTCTCCGCCAAGGCCCAAGCCACGCTGCTCTCTCTGATCGAGCCGCAGCTTACCGAAATGGAGCACGATGTCGTGCGCCAGGGCCGCAACGCCAAGTCCGGCAGCGTCCCGAAGAACGCAAACGTGATCGATTACCGTCACGCCACCGCTTTGGAGGCGCTGATCGGTTATTTATACTACAATCATGAACAAGAACGAATGATATATCTGATTACACATGGCCTTGACCAGATGGTCTCCGCTCCAAAGTCCTAACCGGACAAGCTCGTCTGCGCGAACGTAAGCGATTCCCACAGGGAGAGCGGCTTACAGCACGAAGTAACACCACGAAGCACCAAAGCACCGCCTCAGTGCTTTGCGCCAAACGCAAGCGCATCCCGCAGGGAGAGCGGCTCGCAGCACGAAGTAACACTAAGAAGCATCAAAGCACCGCCTCAGTGCTCTGCACAAACGTAAAGCGCATCCCGCAGGGAGAGCGGCTCACAGCACGAAGTAACACCAAGAAGCACCAAGGCACCGCTCTAGTGCCCTGCACTAAACGCAAAGCGGATCCCATAGGGAGAGCGCTCGCAGCACAAAGTTACACCAAGAAGCATCAAAGCACCGCCTCAGTGCTCTGCGCCAAACCTAAGCGAATCCCGCAGGGAGAGCGGCTCACAGCACGAAGTAACACCAAGAAGCACCAAGGCACCGCTCTAGTGCCCTGCACTAAACGCAAAGCGGATCCCATAGGGAGAGCGCTCGCAGCACAAAGTAACACCAAGAAGCACCAAGGCACCGCTCTAGTGCCCTGCACTAAACGCAAAGCGAATCCCGTAGGGAGAGCGGCTCATAGCACAAAGTCACACCGTGAAGCATCAAAGCACCGCCTCAGTGCCTCGCGCCAAACGCAAAGCGAATCCCGCAGGGAGAGCGCTTCAAGCACAAAGTAACACCAAAAATGCGGCAAACGCAGTACCCACAGCCCAGGCAGGAGCGCACATGTAGAGCGGGCCCCAAAGGGGCGACAAGCGGCTAACCGCACGCTGCCCGCCCGGGAGCTCCACACCCTGCGCTCCCGCCAACGGAAACAGGCAACCAAACACCGCCGCAAGTCAAGCGGGTCCCGCAAGGGACGGCAAGCGCTCCTCCCACCCAGCTGCTAAACACCGCCTCTGCCCCAACACTCGTTATTCCAATTCCGGGTGTCCAGAGGGCGGAGCCCTTGGGGCCCTCCCTTAGGCAAGGGAGGGTTTGGGAGGGTTGTGAAAGGCTGGTTTGGGAGGGTTGTGAAAAAAAATTAAAGGGAGTCCGAGGCCCCCCTCGGAAAATCCTACTCTGGAGGATACACAGGTGGAAACTAACAACAACGAAGATTGGATTGGCGGCAAGCACTCCTTGCTTGAGGCACTGCGCGCCGGCCGTACGATAAACAAAATTTTGATAGCGGAAGGTGCGCAGAAGCATCTCACACAGCCTATTATCGCAGAAGCGAAAAAGAACGGGATCGTCGTTCAGCATGTCGACAAACGGAAGATTGATCAGCTGGTGCCTGATCTGCAGCACCAGGGCGTAGTGGCCCAAGTGGCCCCATACGCTTATGCGGAAGTGGAAGACCTGCTGGCCAGTGCGGCCGAGAAGGGGGAAGCCCCCTTTTTAGTTATACTTGACGAAATCGAGGACCCTCACAACCTGGGTTCTATTCTGCGGACGGCTGAATGCACCGGGGTTCACGGGGTGATTATTCCAAAGCGCCGCTCGGCATCCGTGACGTCTACGGTATCCAAAACCTCAGCTGGTGCGGTGGAGTATGTGCCGGTAGCCCGCGTGACCAATCTTGCCCAGACCATTGATCAGCTTAAGGAAGCGGGCGTATGGGTAGTCGGAACAGACGTAGGCGCACGTGAAGAAATCTATGATAACGGAGTATTCACCGGCCCGGTTGCCATTGTCATCGGGAACGAGAACAAAGGAATGGGCCGTCTGATCCGGGAGAAATGTGATGTCCTTCTAAAACTGCCGATGGTTGGCCGGCTTAATTCACTGAATGCTTCCGTTGCCGCGGGGGTCATTATGTACGAAACGCTCCGCAAACGGAAGCTTCAAGGATAGCCCTGTTATGGGGGAGATGCGGGATGTTCTCCTTGTGGATGGCTACAATATGATTGGAGATTGGCCGGAGCTGACCAAGCTCGCCAAGGTGGGACTTGAGGAAGCGAGGGACAGGCTTCTGGAGCGGTTAGCTGATTATCAGGCCTACAGCGGCCGGATGGTAATCGCGGTGTTTGACGCATACCGGGTGCCGGGCCTTGGGAAATCTTTTGCCCAGAACAAGGTTCAGGTTTATTTCACCCGGGAGAAAGAAACGGCGGATGAATGCATAGAGCGTTTGGTCCGCGAGCTCAGCCACCGCAGGCGCCAAATCTATGTTGCGACCAGTGACCTAGTAGAACAGCATGTGATCTTCGGGCAGGGCGCACTGCGTGTTCCTGCCAGGGAATTACTCACCCAGGTGGAAGAGAGTGAGCGGGAGATTCAGTCGAAAATTGCCGAGGATCGGCTTGGCTCAAGCCGAAATACGCTCGGTGGCAAGCTGACTCCCGAGATGAGAAAGATGTTTGAACGCTGGCGCAGAGAGTAAAAAGGCACATTTGCGATTTGCTTCCAAAAGCTCTTGACAAAGTTCGACTTTACAAATTTTAGGACTTATGTGGTTGACGCTGTTACATGCCATCATATATACTGATCGTATACTTGATTGAAGTAACGGGGCACTGTGCGTTGCAGCCGGAGGGATTGTGGTGAGTGTCGACCTCAAAGTAATGATTAAATTTGACTATGAGATTCAAAGCGATGAAGACATTGTTGAGGCAGTCCGGGAAGGCGATAGCGAAGCACTGGAGTACTTGATCAACAAGTATCGCAGTTTCGTCAGAGCCAAAGCGAGGTCCTATTTTCTGATTGGAGCTGACCGGGAAGATATCATTCAAGAAGGCATGATCGGTCTGTATAAGTCGATCAGGGATTTTAAGGGTGATAAGCTGGCTTCTTTTAAAGCATTTGCCGAGCTGTGCATTACCAGGCAGATCATCACGGCAATTAAGACGGCGACCCGTCAGAAGCATATTCCGCTGAATTCGTACGTTTCGCTGGACAAGCCCATTTATGATGAGGACTCCGACCGTACCCTTTTGGATGTTATATGCGGTTCACAGGTATCTGATCCCGAAGAACTCATTATCAATCAAGAAGAGTTCGTGGGCCTGGAAGACAAGATGTCCGAGATTCTCAGCGACCTGGAACGCAAAGTTCTGATGCTGTATTTGGACGGAAGATCTTATCAGGAAATTGCAGTGGATTTAAGACGGCATGTGAAATCAATTGATAATGCGCTCCAACGGGTCAAGCGTAAGCTTGAACGCTATTTGGAAGTACGAGATGGACTATAGAGAATGATGGTAGAGAAGAGACTCAAGAGGAGTCTTTTTTTCTTTTTATATCAATGATTCTAGTTTCTCCAGTAAATAGGGTAGGCTATGGATTCCTACATGTGGGAGAGGTTTAGAGCAGGGATGATGGGTCCATACTTAAACATAAATGTGAAGCAGCTTGGCAGTGGAAAAAGAATACATCGACAAGGGTCCCCGCACGGCCCAGAATAAGGCCATTCTTTCGTTGACATGGCTATACCCTTGTGATAAAGTGTTTTAGGTAGGCCGAATTTCGCGCTTGCTTTTTTTGAATTAAGGAGATTTAAGTATTTGCTTATTATTTCCTTAAGTTAAGATGAGCAGATGCGGACTTGGTCTCTCTGAACGGCTCGGTTAACTACCGAGATCAATATAGAGACTTCTGATAAGAAAGAATGTCTTCGGGAGGTGCACATCATGCGGGTAATTATCACGTTGGCTTGTACGAACTGCAAACAAAGAAACTACACGACAACGAAAAACAAGCGTAACCACCCCGACCGCATGGAGATGAAGAAGTATTGCAAGTTCTGCAACGAGCAAATTCCTCATCGCGAAACCAGATAGTCTTTGGAGGTGTAGGTGCGGATGAAACGTAGTTTCAAGTCGATGTTTTCTTTTTTCTCTGAAAGCTGGGCTGAGCTTAAAAAGGTTCGCTGGCCTAATCGTAAAGAGCTGACTAATTACACGCTGATTGTGCTCGGTACAATCGTAGTTGTCGCCATTTATTTTTGGGTTCTTGACATCGGCATCTCCGCTGTGATCAACGCGATTATTTAAGAAGGGTCCCAGGTGGCTTGATATGGAAAAAAGATGGTATGTTGTTCATACCTACTCCGGGTATGAGAATAAAGTCAAAGCCAATTTGGAAAAACGCGTTGAGTCTATGGGCATGGAAGACAAGATATTCCGGGTTCTTGTTCCGATGGAAGAAGAAATTGTAAACAAAGACGGTAAGAAGAAAACCGTTATGCGTAAGGTTTACCCTGGTTATGTCTTGGTGGAAATGATCCAGACTGACGATTCTTGGTATGTTGTCCGCAATACACCGGGAGTTACAGGTTTCGTCGGCTCGACAGGTTCCGGTTCCAAACCGACGCCTTTGCTTCCTGAAGAAGTGGAACAGATTCTGAACCACATGGGAATGGAAGAACCGAAGCCGGTAATTGAGTTTGAACTCAAGGAGTCTGTGCGTATTAAAGTTGGTCCTTTTGCTAATTTTGTTGGATCTGTAGAAGAAATTCTCACCGACAAGAGCAAGGTCAAGGTTCACGTCAACATGTTTGGACGGGAAACCCCGCTTGAGCTTGACTATACTCAAGTGGAGAAGATATAGGTTTCTTCTGGTTTTCTGTGGGAGGGATTATGTTCGGTAATCCCGGGTACCACTACTAGTGCAAGGAGGTGTTTTACATGGCTAAAAAGATCATTAAAGTTGTAAAACTGCAAATTCCTGCGGGGAAAGCGAATCCAGCACCTCCGGTAGGTCCAGCGCTGGGTCAAGCGGGTGTCAACATCATGGCATTCTGTAAAGAATTCAACGCTCGTACTGCCGATCAAGCTGGTTTGATCATTCCGGTTGAAATTTCGGTATTTGAAGATCGTTCTTTCACTTTCATTACCAAAACTCCACCGGCTGCAGTATTGCTTCGTGTAGCTGCTAAGATCGAGAAGGGTTCAGGTGAACCTAACAAGAAGAAAGTAGCAACTGTGACTCGTGCAACTGTACGTCAGATCGCAGAACAAAAAATGCCTGACCTTAACGCAGCATCCGTTGAAGCGGCAATGCTTATGGTTGAAGGTACTGCCCGCAGTATGGGTATCACTGTTCAAGACTAATCGTCTGAACGCACTGGACAGGTTGTCTGGTTAACAAGTGGGAGGAATATCCGCTAATACCACAAAGGAGGAAATTTAAATGGCTAAACACGGTAAGAAATACCTTGAAGCTGCCAAGCTGATTGACAGCGAAGCAACTTACGAGCCTGCTGAAGCCGTTGAGCTGGTTAAGAAGGCAGCTACTGCGAAATTCGACGAAACTGTTGAAGCTGCAGTACGTTTGGGTGTAGACCCTCGTAAACAAGACCAGGCTGTTCGTGGCGTTGTTGTACTGCCGCACGGTACTGGTAAAACTCAACGCGTTCTTGTATTCGCTAAAGGTGAGAAAGCAAAAGAAGCGGAAGCTGCTGGCGCTGACTATGTAGGCGATCAAGACGTAATCAACAAAATCCAACAAGGCTGGTTCGAGTTCGATGTTTGCGTAGCAACTCCGGATATGATGAGTGAAGTTGGTAAATTGGGTCGTCTTCTCGGGGGTAAAGGTTTGATGCCTAACCCTAAAGCCGGTACAGTTACGTTTGACGTAGCTAAAGCGGTTCAAGAAATCAAAGCGGGTAAAATTGAGTACCGTCTTGATAAAGCAGGTCAAATTCATGCACCAATCGGCAAAGTATCTTTTGATGCTGACAAGCTGAATGAGAATCTTAAGACTCTCATCGATGCATTGAACCGCGCTAAACCAGCGGCTGCTAAAGGCGTATACTTGAAGAATATCGCGATTTCTTCGACGATGGGACCAAGCGCCCGTGTAAACACTGCTGCTTACAGATAAGAAATGTTGCCTCTGGCAATAATTTCAGGGTTGACTCTTGAGACGACCCTCTGGTATAGTAAAGTGGTTGCACTACGCTTTAACTAAATTTGAATATGCTTACCGTAGACAGTAGGTGCCGCAAGGCTTAATTTCCTACCGAGGTGTTGTGATAGAAATTCGGAATTTGCAGTATTCTGTAAATGATGATTTATCAGGCCTTCGTGATTCTACGGAGGCTTTTTTAATGGTTTCAGACGGGTTTCTGTTAACTTAACAGCCTAGGTTCGAATCATTAAAAAATCTTCCTCATATATACGGCTGGCCCGTTATTGCAGGAGAGCACCGGTGTTTTTTGTACGGAATAAAGGCCGGCAGCTCAGAAAATCTATCAGGAGGTGTACAGTTTGGCAAATGCAAAAGTGATTCAAGCAAAACAAGATGCCGTTGATGTGGTAACTTCTAAACTGCGCGAAAGCGTAACAACTGTTGTTGCTGACTACCGCGGTCTGAATGTTGCTCAAGTGACTGAACTTCGTAAACAGCTTCGTGAAGCTGGGATCGAATTCCAAGTACTGAAGAACTCGCTCGTTCGCCGCGCAACTGCAGCTGCAGAATTGTCTGAACTTGATGAAGTTCTGACAGGTCCTACAGCAATCGCATTCAGCACGGACGATGCCGTAGCTCCAGCTAAAATTCTTAGTGATTTCGCTAAGAAGAATGATGCTTTGGAAATTAAGGGTGGCGTGGTTGAAGGCCGTGTAGTCGGCGTTGACCAAATCAAAGCTCTTGCGGATCTTCCATCCCGCGAAGGTCTCCTCTCTATGCTCCTCAGCGTACTTCAAGCTCCAGTTCGCAACTTCGCGCTTGCAGTTAAAGCCGTTGCGGAGAAAGAGGAAGGCGCTAGCGCGTAAGAGAATTCTTGATCCAGTGATCTGAATTAACAAAAACTATAAAATTATATAACGGAGGTTCTACCATGAGTAAAGAAACAATTTTGGAAGAAATCAAAGGTATGACTGTTCTTGAGCTTAACGATCTCGTTAAAGCAATCGAAGAAGAATTCGGCGTAACTGCAGCAGCTCCAGTAGTTGTAGCAGGTGGCGGCGCTGGCGAAGCAGCTGCTGAGCAATCCGAATTCGACGTAATTTTGACAAGCGCTGGCGCTTCCAAAATCAACGTAATCAAAGTGGTTCGCGAAATCACTGGCCTTGGCTTGAAAGAAGCAAAAGACCTGGTTGACAACGCACCAAAACCATTGAAAGAAAAAGTATCCAAAGAGGATGCTGAAGCGGTTAAAGCTAAATTGGAAGAAGCAGGCGCTTCTGTAGAAGTGAAGTAATTCTTCCTTACCGCGCAAACCCCTTGAAGAAATTCAAGGGGTTTGTTTTATATAAAGTGAGAGGGTCTTGTTCTTCTGAATGAAAGGATTCTGATCGAGGGAATCTAGGAAGAACTGATCCGAAATTTAAGGCTGGAGGGAAAGCATGCCCGATCATTATTATTCCAGTAAGCCGGAAACGGCGCATGACCGTAAAGTGTGGGAAGCCACGCTCCGGGGCAAGATCTTTAAATTTGTAAGCGATGCGGGTGTATTCTCTAAGCAAGGAGTAGACTTTGGAAGCCGTGTGCTGATTGAGGCTATGGAGATGCCGGAGAATGCACGTGTTTTGGATGTAGGTTGTGGATACGGCCCGATTGGGCTTGCCGCTGCAAGACTTGCTTCTAGAGGACAGGTAACCATGATTGACGTGAATGAGCGTGCAGTTGAGCTTGCCAAGGAGAACGCGGCGGGTAACGGCATTACGAATGTTACCATTCTGCAAAGTGATCTGTATCAAGAGCTGGGGGACCAGACCTTTGATGTAGTTCTGACGAATCCTCCGATCCGTGCAGGCAAGCAGACGGTACATGCTGTATTCGAGGGTGCGGCTGAGCGGCTTCATGAAGGCGGATCTCTCTGGGTGGTTATTCAGAAGAAGCAGGGGGCGCCATCGGCCAAGGAGAAGCTGGAGTCTTTGTTTGCCCAAGTGGACGAAGTGACAAAGGACAAGGGGTATCGGATTTTTAAAGCTACAAAATAAATCCGGAGAATTCTCGAAAAAAGTGAGGAAGGCTGTTGACTCGGGTCTTCTGGTGTGATATTATTATAAAATGTCAGTATTAGGATGCCCTACATGGCTTTAGCGCGCTGAAATGTCAAGCATAAATTCGCAAGCCGAGGTTTTCGAATCTCCTGCAAACGTATATTATGCCCAATTTTGGCAAATCTACTGAGTATGAGGACATCGACAGGAAAGGCACTAATAATGATGCTCTTTTTTCGATAGCATTCGATAAGGGCTTTTCTTTATTTGTGCGTGAATCCGTTTCTATGGACTTATTATATAGGGACAAACACGGGTTCGCAATGAAATTTTTAAGTGAGTAGACATGAGGGGTGAGTTTAAGTTGGCAGGACATCTTGTTCAATATGGTCGACGCACTCGGCGTAGTTATGCGCGAATTAACGAGGTACTCGAGGTTCCGAACCTGATTGAAATCCAACAAAAATCATATGAGTGGTTTTTGGAGGAAGGTCTTCGGGAAATGTTTCAGGACATCTCGCCGATCCAGGATTTTACCGGCAATTTGATTCTGGAATTTATCGACTACAGTCTTGGTGAACCAAAGTATACCGTGGACGATGCGAAAGAACGTGACGTTACGTATGCAGCACCACTTAGAGTAAAAGTCCGGCTCATTAATAAAGAAACCGGCGAAGTCAAAGAGCAGGAAGTGTTCATGGGGGATTTCCCGCTGATGACCGAAACCGGCACCTTCATTATCAATGGTGCAGAACGGGTTATTGTCAGCCAGTTGGTCCGCTCCCCTAGCGTCTATTTCAATACAAAAATAGATAAGAACGGTAAGAAGACTTACACGGCGACGGTAATTCCTAACCGCGGTGCGTGGCTCGAGCTTGAGACGGACGCGAAGGACATTATTTATGTCCGGATCGACCGCACACGCAAAATCCCGGTAACCGTGCTGCTTCGCGCACTCGGGTTCGGGACGGACGCTGAAATTCTGGATCTTCTCGGTAACGATGAATATATCCGCAATACACTCGACAAAGACAACACCGATTCTACTGAGAAAGCTCTCATTGAAATCTATGAGCGTCTTCGTCCGGGTGAGCCTCCTACACTGGATAATGCAAGAAGCTTGCTGGTTGCCCGCTTCTTCGATCCAAAACGCTATGATCTGGCGAATGTAGGTCGCTACAAAATCAACAAGAAGCTTCATATCAAGAACCGTTTGTTCAACCAGCGTCTTGCTGAATCCCTGATTGATACAACAACAGGTGAGATCATTGCAGAAGCGGGTCAAATGGTTGACCGTCGTTTGCTGGATGAGATTCTTAAGAATCTGGAAGAAGGCGTCGGCTTTAAGACTTACCATGTTGCTAATGGTGTTCTGGAGTCCGAGGATGTACCTCTTCAGACGATTGATGTATTCTCTCCGATTGAAGACGGCAAAGTAGTTAAAGTGATTGCAAACCGCAATATTGATAAATCGGTGAAGCATATTACTCCTGCTGATATTATCTCCTCAATCAGCTATTTCATTAATCTGCTGCACGGAATCGGAAGCACGGATGATATTGACCATCTGGGTAACCGTCGTCTGCGCTCTGTAGGTGAGCTGCTTCAGAACCAGTTCCGTATCGGTCTGTCCCGTATGGAACGTGTAGTTCGTGAGAGAATGTCGATTCAGGATGCCAATGTGATCACACCGCAGGCTTTGATCAATATTCGTCCGGTTATTGCCTCGATTAAAGAGTTCTTCGGCAGCTCCCAGTTGTCCCAGTTTATGGACCAGACGAACCCGCTTGCTGAGCTTACGCATAAGCGCCGTCTGTCTGCACTCGGACCTGGTGGTCTGACGCGGGAACGCGCGGGCATGGAAGTGCGTGACGTTCACCACTCTCACTATGGCCGTATGTGTCCAATCGAGACGCCGGAAGGACCGAACATCGGTCTGATCAACTCCTTGTCTACATTTGCCCGCATTAATGAGTATGGCTTTATCGAAGCTCCTTACCGCTGGGTTGATCCTAAGACAGGAAAAGTCACAGATCAAATCTCTTATCTGACTGCAGATGAAGAGGATAACTATGTTATCGCACAGGCGAACGTTGAACTGACCGAAGACGGATCATTCAAAGATGATATGGTTATCGTTCGTTACAACAAACAGTCCGATAACATCTTGACGATGCCTAGTGACCGCGTCGATTATATGGACATCTCTCCTAAACAGGTGGTGTCGGTTGCGACCGCTCTTATTCCGTTCCTGGAGAACGATGACTCCAACCGCGCACTCATGGGATCGAACATGCAGCGTCAGGCGGTACCGCTTCTGATTCCTAAAGCGCCTCTCGTAGGTACAGGGATGGAGCACAAGTCCGCTAAAGACTCCGGTGTATGTATTGTTTCCAAGTATGACGGGATTATCGAGCGTTCCGCAGCAAATGAAATTTGGCTGCGCCGTGTGGAAACTGTAGATGGCAAGGAAGTTAAAGGCGATCTTGTTAAATATAAATTACACAAATTTATGCGTTCGAACCAAGGAACATGCATCAACCAGCGTCCGATCGTTAAGAGAGGCGATATCGTCAAGAAGGGTGATATCCTGGCTGACGGTCCTTCCACAGAGATGGGCGAATTGGCACTGGGCCGCAATGTGGTCGTAGCCTTCATGACTTGGGAAGGTTACAACTATGAGGATGCGATTCTCCTTAGCGAGAAGCTCGTTAAGGAAGATGTATACACCTCCATCCACATTGAGGAGTATGAATCCGAGGCGCGTGATACGAAGCTTGGACCAGAAGAGATTACCCGTGACATCCCGAACGTCGGGGAAGAAGCGCTCAAGAATCTCGACGAGCGTGGAATTATCCGTGTGGGTGCCGAGATTGGAGCAGGCGACATTCTGGTTGGTAAAGTAACACCGAAAGGGGTTACCGAGCTGACTGCGGAGGAACGCCTCCTGCATGCGATCTTTGGTGAGAAGGCCCGCGAGGTTCGCGATACCTCCCTCCGTGTACCGCATGGTACGGATGGTATTGTCGTTGATGTTAAGGTGTTCACCCGTGAGAACGGCGATGAGCTGCCACCGGGTGTGAATCAGCTTGTTCGTGTATATATTGCCCAGAAACGTAAAATTTCCGAAGGTGACAAGATGGCCGGCCGACATGGTAACAAGGGTGTCGTTGCACGGATTCTGCCTGAGGAAGATATGCCGTTCCTGCCTGATGGCACACCGGTACAAGTCGTGCTCAACCCGCTTGGGGTACCATCGCGGATGAACATCGGACAGGTGCTGGAGATTCATTTGGGTATGGCCGCCATGCGTTTGGGTATCCATGTTGCCACTCCGGTATTTGATGGCGCGAACGAGTATGACGTGTTCGATACGATGGAAGAAGCGGGAATGCAGCGTAACGGTAAGACTGTGCTTTATGACGGACGTACTGGGGACCGTTTCGAGCGTGAAGTAACTGTAGGTGTCATGCATATGATCAAGCTGGCGCACATGGTTGATGATAAAATCCATGCCCGTTCTACGGGACCATACTCTCTCGTTACTCAACAGCCGCTGGGTGGTAAAGCCCAATTCGGTGGACAGCGTTTCGGGGAGATGGAGGTTTGGGCGCTCGAGGCCTATGGTGCTGCGTATACCCTGCAGGAAATTCTGACCGTCAAATCCGATGACGTGGTAGGCCGCGTGAAGACCTATGAGTCCATTGTCAAAGGCGAGAACGTGCCGGAACCGGGCGTACCTGAATCCTTCAAAGTTCTGATTAAGGAACTGCAAAGTTTGGGTATGGACGTTAAAATCCTGAGTGAGAACGAAGAAGAAATTGAAATGAGAGAAATTGACGATGATGAGGACACCGCAGGCGACAAACTTAGTTTGAACCTGGAAGGCTCCGAAGTCGGCGTAGAATAGAAGTACAAATCAGGATTTGGTTAAGGAGGGATGCTCTTTGTTGGACGTCAACAATTTCGAGTTTATGAAAATTGGGCTTGCTTCCCCAGATAAAATTCGTTCTTGGTCCCGCGGAGAAGTGAAGAAACCGGAGACGATTAACTATCGTACGCTGAAGCCGGAGAAAGAAGGGCTCTTCTGCGAGAAAATTTTCGGTCCTACAAAAGACTGGGAATGTCATTGCGGTAAGTACAAGCGTGTGCGTTACAAAGGCGTTGTCTGCGACCGCTGCGGCGTAGAGGTCACACGCGCCAAAGTGCGCCGTGAGCGTATGGGCCACATTGAACTGGCTGCACCTGTTTCACATATATGGTATTTCAAAGGGATTCCTAGCCGGATGGGATTGGCTTTGGATATGTCCCCTAGATCCTTGGAAGAGATTATTTACTTTGCATCATATGTTGTCACAGATCCTGGCGATACGCCGCTTGAGAAAAAGCAGCTCCTGTCCGAGAAGGAATACCGCAGCTACCGTGAGAAATACGGTTACGGTTTCCAAGCCGGCATGGGTGCCGAAGCTGTCAAGAAGCTTCTGCAGGATATCGACGTGGAGAAAGAACTTGATTTCCTGAAGGAAGAGCTGCGCACGGCCCAAGGCCAGCGCCGCAACCGGGCAATCAAGCGTCTTGAAGTCATTGAGGCCTTCCGCAATTCCGGCAACGAGCCGGAGTGGATGATTCTGGACGTTCTTCCGGTCATCCCTCCGGAACTTCGTCCGATGGTTCAGCTCGATGGTGGACGTTTTGCAACGTCTGACCTGAACGATCTGTACCGCCGCGTAATCAACCGGAACAACCGGTTGAAACGCCTTCTTGACCTTGGCGCACCGGATATCATCGTTCAGAACGAGAAACGCATGCTTCAGGAAGCGGTGGACGCCCTGATCGATAACGGCCGCCGCGGTCGTCCAGTAACTGGTCCGGGTAACCGTCCGCTCAAATCTCTCAGCCATATGCTGAAAGGTAAGCAGGGCCGTTTCCGTCAGAACTTGCTCGGTAAACGGGTAGACTATTCTGGTCGTTCCGTTATCGTAGTAGGTCCTTATCTGAAGATGTACCAGTGCGGTCTGCCTAAAGAAATGGCACTGGAGCTGTTCAAGCCTTTTGTCATGAAAGAGCTTGTGAATAAAGGCTTGGCCCATAATATCAAGAGTGCTAAACGCAAGGTTGAACGCGTAAGCCCTGAGGTATGGGATGTGTTGGAAGAGGTAATCAAGGAGCATCCGGTTCTTCTGAACCGTGCACCGACGCTTCACCGTCTGGGTATCCAGGCATTTGAACCGATCTTGGTAGAAGGTCGTGCGATCCGTCTTCACCCGCTCGTATGTACGGCGTATAACGCTGACTTCGACGGTGACCAAATGGCGGTACACGTTCCTCTGTCAGCTGAAGCTCAGGCCGAAGCGCGCATTCTGATGCTCGCATCTGGTAACATCCTGAACCCGAAAGACGGTAAGCCGGTTGTTACACCATCCCAGGATATGGTCCTTGGATCTTTCTATCTGACGATGGACGATAACAAAGCCAAAGGTTCCGGTATGATTTTGGGCAGTGTGAACGAAGCCGTATCCGCTTATCAGCGCGGCGTAGCATCCCTGCATGCACGTGTTGTTATTCCGGCCAAAGCTTTGAACAAAGACGGATTTACACCTGAACAGCAAAAGGCGCTGCTTGTTACTACAGTCGGTAAGATTATTTTCAACGAAATCTTCCCATCCAGCTTCCCTTACATCAATGAAGCTACCCGGGATAACCTGTTCAACGGGACTCCTGACAAGTACTTCGTTCATGAGAAAGGCGCTGATCTGGCGGAACGCATTGCCGATCCGGCCATTGCAAGCGCTGTGGGTAAGGAATATCTGGGATCGATTATCGCACGCTGCTTCGAGACCTATCACACGACAGAAACGTCTGTGATTCTGGATAGAATCAAACAGCTTGGCTTCACGTACTCCACACGCGCCGGTGTAAGTATCGCCGTATCCGACGTTGTAGTGCCTGAAGAAAAAGCAACCATCATGCGTGAGTCCGATGAGAAGGTACGTGTGGTTACCAACCAGTACCGCCGCGGTTTGATTACGGATGAAGAACGGTATGACCGCGTAATTGATATCTGGTCCAAATCCAAGGATCAGCTTACAGACGTCCTCATGAAATCGATGGACCGCTTCAACTCCATCATGCTCATGGTTGACTCCAAAGCGCGGGGGAACAAATCGCAGATCACCCAGCTGGGCGGTATGCGGGGTCTGATGGCAACGCCATCCGGACGGATTTATGAGCTTCCGATCAAAGCGAACTTCCGTGAAGGACTTACCGTCCTCGAGTACTTTATCTCGACACACGGAGCCCGTAAAGGTCTGGCGGATACAGCTCTTCGTACAGCCGATTCCGGTTACCTGACACGCCGTCTGGTAGACGTTGCGCAGGATGTTATCGTTCGTGAAGACGACTGTGGTACGGATAAAGGGATTACTGTATCCCGGATTCAAGACGGTAAAGAGATCATTGAAGATCTGTTTGACCGTATTGAAGGACGCTATTCCTTCGAAACGATTAAACATCCGGAGACCGGGGAGATCATCGTTGCGCGCAACGAGCTGATTGATACCGATCGTGCGAATGCGATCGTGAAGGCTGGCGTTGAGAAGCTGCAGATCCGTTCTGTTCTCAGCTGCCGTGCACGTCACGGGGTATGTAAGAAATGTTACGGACGCAACCTGGCAACAGGCAAGTTCGTGGAAATCGGTGAAGCGGTGGGTATCATTGCCGCCCAATCCATCGGGGAGCCGGGAACCCAGCTCACGATGCGTACGTTCCATACCGGGGGCGTTGCGGGTGACGATATTACACAAGGTTTGCCGCGTATCCAGGAGCTCTTCGAAGCACGGAATCCGAAAGGTCAGGCTACCATAAGTGAGCTTGACGGTGTAGTTAAGGAAATCCGTGAAGCGAAGGACCGCCGTGAAATTGAGATTCAAGGTGAAGCCGAGACGAAGGTGTACTCCGTAACTTATGGCTCCCGTCTGCGCGTAAGCGAAGGACAGGAGATCGAAGCTGGGGATGAGCTGACAGACGGTTCCATTGACCCTAAAGAAATTCTGCGCATCAAAGGTATCCGCGGCGTACAGAACTACATTTTGCAGGAAGTACAGCGCGTATACCGTAACCAAGGCGTAGAAATCAACGATAAACACATTGAAGTTATGATCAAGCAGATGCTTCGTAAGATCCGTATTGTGGATGCCGGGGATACAGCACTTCTTCCGGGTTCATTTGTGGATATTTATGAATACGAGACAGCCAACAAAGAGGCCATCCTGTCGGATAAAGAGCCTGCTGTGGCCAAACCGGTTCTGCTGGGTATTACCAAAGCTTCCTTGGAGACAGACTCCTTCTTGTCTGCGGCTTCCTTCCAGGAAACCACACGGGTACTTACCGACGCTGCCATCAAAGGTAAAGTCGACAAGCTGCTCGGACTTAAGGAGAACGTTATTATCGGTAAGCTGATTCCTGCAGGTACAGGTATGAACCGTTACCGCAGCGTTCAGTTCGATGATCAAGAGGAAGATGGCGTTTCTGAAGAAAGTCTTGAGCCGGTATCGGTAGAGTAATAGCCGTCCGGGTTGACGCCGGAGCAGTCATATGTGGAGCTATAACTCCACTTACGGCTGCTTCGCCGTTTTATTCATTTAATTGCTTGACATCGCCCATCTGGGATGCTAATATAGCAAAGGTGCGTGAGTAGAGGTAATTCCCTGTATTTTTGGAGGAATCGAAAGATGTCTAATGATAGAGGACTACAGGATGCTCATGTCAAGATTGGCGCCAAGCAAGCGACGAAAGCCGTGGAACTTGGGAATGCCGAAGAGGTTTACATCGCACAAGATGCAGATCCACGTGTTACGTCAAAGATCATAGGGCTCTGCAATAAGGCTTCGATCAAACTGACTTATGTTGATACCATGAAGGAACTCGGCAAAGCTTGCGGGATTGAGGTTGGAGCAGCTGTGGTTGCGATAGTAAAACAATAATCGTATGAAACGTTTTTGCATTAGGGTGAATGCCCGAGGCAAAAACTTTCCTTTGCTTTTTTATGAACCGCCTGGGTCTGTGGGCTTAATTAATTGGTTTGTAAAGATGCGTAAACATTGAGGAAGGGGGTGGCAACAACATGCCAACAATTAACCAACTAGTTCGTAAAGGACGTCAAGCTAAGGTCTACAAGTCCAAATCGCCAGCTCTTCAAAGAGGGTTCAACGCCCTGAAGCGTGAGGCTACTGATTTGAGCGCTCCACAAAAACGTGGTGTCTGCACTCGTGTAGGTACTATGACTCCGAAGAAACCGAACTCAGCGCTTCGTAAATATGCCCGTGTTCGTTTGACGAACCGCGTAGAGGTGACTGCTTACATTCCGGGTATCGGACACAATCTGCAGGAACACAGTGTCGTGCTGATTCGTGGAGGCCGGGTAAAAGACCTTCCAGGGGTACGTTATCATATCGTACGCGGAGCTCTTGATACTGCAGGTGTTAACAACCGTATGCAAGCCCGTTCTAAATACGGTGCGAAACGTCCTAAGGCTAAGAAGTCTTAAGATTAACGAATAACATTAATTGAATGAACTATTACTGAAAGGGGGATAATCCATGCCACGCAAAGGTCCTGTTACAAAGAGAGACGTGCTGCCGGATCCGGTGTATAACAGCAAGCTTGTTACCCGCCTAATCAACCGCATCATGCTCGACGGAAAACGCGGAGTTGCTCAAAGCATCCTGTACAATGCGTTCAACCTGATTCAAGAACGTACTGGTAATGATCCAATGGAAGTGTTTGAAGCAGCTATCAAGAACATCATGCCGGTCCTTGAAGTTAAAGCTCGCCGTGTAGGTGGTGCGAACTATCAAGTGCCTATCGAAGTTAAACCAGAAAGACGTACTTCCCTTGGTTTACGTTGGCTCGTGAACTACTCCCGCAATCGCGGAGAGAAAACTATGGAAGAGCGTTTGGCTGCTGAGATCATCGATGCATCCAACAACACTGGCGCTTCGGTTAAGAAACGCGAAGATACGCACAAAATGGCTGAAGCAAACCGTGCGTTTGCTCACTATCGTTGGTAGGATAAGGCCGAAACTAATAACTTCAATTTTGAAGGGAGACTTTATTCATGGCAAGAGAGTTCTCCTTGAAAAATACACGTAATATCGGGATCATGGCACATATTGACGCCGGTAAGACAACTACCACTGAGCGGATCTTGTTCTACACAGGCCGTACGCACAAAATCGGGGAAGTTCACGAGGGTGCTGCGACAATGGACTGGATGGAGCAAGAGCAGGAGCGCGGGATCACAATTACGTCCGCTGCAACTACCGCTCAATGGAAAGGTCACCGCGTTAATATCATCGATACCCCAGGGCACGTTGACTTCACAGTTGAAGTAGAACGTTCCCTTCGTGTATTGGACGGGGCAGTAGGCGTTTTCAGTGCGAAAGAAGGCGTGGAGCCACAGTCTGAAACTGTATGGAGACAGGCTGACCGTTATGGCGTTCCACGGATCGCATATGTTAACAAAATGGATATTATCGGTGCTGACTACCTGAACGTTGTAAAAGATATGCGTGATCGTCTGCAAGCGAATGCGGTGGCTATCCAGCTTCCAATCGGTGCAGAGAACGACTTTACCGGTATCATTGATATCGTTGAAGAAAAAGCGTATATGTACAAAGACGATCTGGGTCAAAACATCGAAGAAACCGAAATCCCTGCGGAATTCAAAGACCAAGTCGAAGAACTTCGCAGTGAACTGATTGAGAAGGTTGCAGAACTTGATGAAGAACTGACTATGAAATACCTTGAAGGTGAAGAGATCACAGTAGCTGAGATCAAAGCAGCCCTTCGTAAAGGTGTAGTAGAAGTTAAGATCTTCCCAGTTATCTGCGGTTCTTCTTACCGCAATAAAGGGGTTCAGCTTATGCTGGACGCAGTTATTGATTACCTGCCAGCTCCGATCGACGTGCCGGACATCAAGGGTCACCTTGACGATGGAACTGAAGCGATTCGTAAGTCTTCGGACGAAGAACCGTTCTCGGCATTGGCATTTAAAATCATGACAGACCCTTATGTGGGTAAATTGACATTCTTCCGTGTGTACTCCGGTGTTCTTCAATCCGGTTCATACGTACTGAATGCTACAAAAGGCAAACGCGAGCGTATCGGTCGTATCCTTCAGATGCATGCGAACAGCCGTCAAGAGATCACTGAAGTTTACTCCGGTGATATCGCAGCTGCCGTAGGTTTGAAAGATACTGGTACAGGTGATACACTGTGTGATGAGAAGCATCCGGTTATTCTTGAATCGATGAACTTCCCTGAACCAGTTATCGAGATCGCGGTTGAACCTAAAACCAAAGCCGACCAAGATAAGATGAGTGTTGCTCTTGGTAAGCTCACTGAAGAGGATCCAACTCTTCGTGCGTCTACTAATGAAGAAACAGGTCAAACGATCCTGGCGGGTATGGGTGAGCTTCACCTTGATATCATCATCGACCGTATGCGTCGTGAGTTCAAGGTTGAAACGAACGTAGGTAAACCACAGGTTGCTTACCGTGAGACTTTCCGTGAAGCTGCACGCGTTGAAGGTAAGTTCGTGCGTCAATCCGGGGGCCGTGGTCAATACGGTCACGTATGGGTTGAATTCGAACCGCTTGAACCAGGCAGTGGCAACCAATTCGATAGCAAGATTGTCGGTGGTTCGGTACCAAGAGAATATATCGGACCGGCACAACAAGGTATCGAAGAGCAAATGAAGAACGGTGTCCTTGCTGGATTCCCACTCGTGGATGTAAAAGCGACAATCGTCGATGGATCATACCATGATGTTGACTCCAACGAGATGGCGTTCAAAATTGCAGGTTCTATGGCTCTGAAAGCGGCTAAAGAGAAGTGTAAGCCGGTCATTCTTGAGCCAATTATGAAAGTTGAAGTAACAGTCCCTGAAGAGTACATGGGTGACGTTATGGGTATGCTGAACTCCCGCCGTGGCCGTATCGAAGGTATGGATTCCCGTGGTGGAGCTCAAATCATCCGTGCGAAGGTGCCTCTCTCCGAGATGTTCGGATATTCCACAACTCTTCGTTCTGGTACACAAGGACGCGGTGTGTTCTCAATGGAAATTAGTCACTACGAAGAAGTTCCTAAATCCATTCAGGAAGAGATCGTATCCAAAGCCAAAGGTACAGACTAATCTGTTTTTAACTGCTGGAAGGAAGTCTTTCTTCGGAAAGGCATTCCGGACGGCCCAAACATAACAATCCCATATTTTAAGGAGGAACTGTTTAAAATGGCAAAGGCTAAATTTGAACGTACAAAACCGCATGTTAACATCGGTACAATCGGTCACGTTGACCATGGTAAAACTACCCTGACTGCTGCAATCACTACTGTATTGTCCAAGACTTATGGTGGTGCTGCTGTAGCATTCGACCAAATCGATAAAGCTCCAGAAGAGCGCGAGCGCGGTATCACAATCTCAACTGCACACGTTGAGTATGAAACTAACAACCGTCACTATGCACACGTTGACTGCCCAGGTCACGCCGACTATGTTAAAAACATGATCACTGGTGCTGCTCAAATGGACGGAGCAATCCTGGTTGTATCCGCAGCTGACGGCCCAATGCCACAAACTCGTGAGCACATCCTGTTGTCCCGCCAAGTAGGCGTGCCTTACATCGTTGTGTTCCTGAACAAATGTGACATGGTTGAAGACGAAGAGCTCTTGGAACTGGTTGAAATGGAAATCCGTGACCTTCTGAACGAATACGAGTTCCCTGGTGACGACACTCCAATCACTCGTGGTTCTGCTCGTGAAGCTCTTCAAAACCCAGACGGCGACTGGGCTAAGAAAATCGTTGAAATGTTCGAAATCATCGACACTTACATCCCGCTTCCAGAGCGTCAAACTGACAAGCCTTTCCTTATGCCTGTCGAGGACGTATTCTCCATCACTGGCCGTGGTACAGTTGCTACAGGTCGTGTAGAGCGCGGTACTGTTAAAGTGGGCGACGAGATCGAAATCGTGGGTATCACTGAAGAAACTAAGAAATCCGTTGTAACTGGTGTTGAGATGTTCCGCAAATTGCTGGATTCCGCTCAAGCTGGTGACAACATCGGTGCTCTTCTTCGCGGTGTAGACCGTAACCAAATCGAGCGTGGTCAAGTATTGGCTAAACCAGCTTCCGTTAAGCCACACACTGAGTTCACTGCTCAAATCTACGTTCTGACTAAAGAAGAGGGTGGCCGTCACAAGCCTTTCTTCACTGGATACCGTCCACAGTTCTACTTCCGTACAACTGACGTAACTGGTATCATCAACCTTCCAGAAGGTTCTGAAATGGTTATGCCTGGTGATAACATCACTGTTACTGTACAACTGATCTCCCCAATCGCGATTGAAGAAGGAACTAAGTTCTCCATTCGTGAAGGCGGACGTACAGTAGGTGCAGGATCCGTAGCAACAATCCAAAAATAATCAAGCTGTCAAAGCTTGGTTTGAACAATAAAGCAACATTGTGATGGAACGAGCAACAGTGTGATGTAAACGAAAGAAGAGAAGGTTCGTCTCTTGGAGGCGAACCTTTTTTATTTATAATAGAAGAAAGCCGTATTGGGTGACTGGAAGCGTTAAGTACACTGGTAAATTTATCATTTGTGGACTCGCAAAGTTTTTTGTATATTATGCTTGCATTCAGCCTATGGATTCTATATAATAATGAATGTTGTTCTGTGACGTTGCGATGATGTGAGAGGTTACCGACACACCCGGCCCCTTTGCCATGAGGCAGTGTGATTGGAAAATTTTCACGGAGTATGTCCGATAATAAATTGGGCGATAGAAGGAGGGACTAAAAATGGCAAAGCAAAAGATTCGTATTCGTTTGAAAGCTTACGACCATAGAATTCTTGATCAATCCGCTGAGAAAATTGTTGAAACTGCAAAACGTTCGGGTGCTGGCGTATCTGGACCGATTCCACTTCCAACAGAAAAACAAGTTATTACTATTCTTCGTGCGGTACACAAGTACAAGGATTCTCGGGAGCAGTTCGAACAACGCACACACAAGCGTCTGATCGATATTGTGAATCCGACTCCACAAACTGTGGATGCCTTGATGCGCTTGGATCTGCCGTCCGGTGTAGATATCGAAATCAAACTGTAAGTCAATAAAATGCATTGTGATTAGGAAAGGAAATGAGGTGTCAACATGAAAGGTATCTTAGGAAGAAAGCTTGGAATGACTCAAGTATTTACCGCTGAAGGTAATGTAATCCCTGTAACTGTAATCGAAGCAGGCCCCAATGTTGTTTTGCAGAAGAAGGATGCTGAGAACGACGGTTATGAAGCGGTACAGCTTGGTTTCTCTGATAAGAAAGAGAAAGCAGCCAACAAACCAGAAGCAGGACATGCCAAAAAGGCTAACACTGCACCTAAGCGCTACGTTCGCGAAATTCGCGGTATTGATTTGGCAGGATATGAGGTTGGCCAAGAGGTTAAAGCTGATGTCTTTGCTGAAGGTGAATTTGTTGACGTAACTGGTATTTCCAAAGGTAAAGGTTTTGCCGGCGTTATCAAACGTTGGGGACAAAGCCGCGGACCAATGGCTCACGGTTCCCGTTACCATCGTAGACCGGGTTCCATGGGTTCCATTCAAGCGAACCGTGTTCCTAAAGGTAAACACCTGCCAGGACATATGGGTAGCGAAACGGTTACGATTCAAGGACTTGAGATCATCAAGGTTGACGTTGAACGTAACGTGCTGCTCGTGAAAGGTTCTGTACCGGGTCCTAAAAAAGGCTTCGTGAAAATCAAAGAAACGGTGAAGAAATAATTCTTCTGAAGAAAGGAGGAACAAACAATGCCTAAAGTAGCACTTTTTAATGTCAGTGGCAGCCAAGTTGGCGAAGTTGAATTGAACGATGCGGTATTCGGTATCGAGCCGAACGTCCATGTCCTTCATGATGCTGTTGTTATGCAGCGTGCATCCCTTCGTCAAGGCACTCACAAAGTAAAAGGACGTTCTGAAGTACGTGGCGGTGGTCGTAAGCCTTGGAAACAAAAAGGTACTGGCCGCGCTCGTCAAGGTTCGATCCGCGCTCCACAATGGGTAGGTGGCGGTATCGTATTCGGACCAACACCACGCAGTTATGCATTCAAACTTCCTAAGAAAGTTCGTCGTTTGGCGATTAAATCCGCGCTTTCTTCGAAAGTTGTTGATAACGACATTATCGTACTAGATCAATTGAGCTTTGGTGCACCGAAGACTAAAGAATTCGCAGCTATCTTGAACAACCTTAAGGTAGAACGCAAAGCTTTGGTTGTAGGATCCAGCTACGATGACAACGTTGCGCTTTCTGCCCGTAATATTCCGGGTGTGAAATTTGTAGCAGCTGATGGCATCAATGTTCTTGACGTACTTACGTACGACAAACTGATCATTACGAAAGAAGCAGTTCAGAAGGTAGAGGAGGTGCTCGCGTAATGAAAGATCCTCGTGATGTTATCAAACGTCCAGTGATCACAGAACGTACGGCTGAATACATGGGTGAACAGAAATATGTGTTCGAAGTGGATATCCGTGCGAACAAAACTGAGATCAAACAAGCGATTGAAGCGATCTTTGGCGTGAAGGTAAGCAATGTTAACACCTTGCGTGTCCCTGCGAAGCCAAAACGGTACGGACGTCATTTCGGATACACTTCCGAATGGAAGAAAGCGTTCGTAACACTTACGGCCGATAGCAAACCGCTGGAGTTCTTTGAATCGGTATAAGAATTTTTCACAGTTAGGAGGGAAAACAAGTGCCAATCAAAAAGTATAAACCGACATCCCCGGCAAGACGCGCTATGTCCGTGTCTACTTTTGAAGAAATCACAACAAATGTGCCGGAGAAATCCTTGCTTGCGCCGCTTAGCAAAACTGCTGGCCGTAACAACCAAGGTAAAATTACGGTTCGTCACCACGGTGGTGGACACAAACGTAAATATCGTATCATCGACTTCAAACGGAACAAAGATGGAATACCGGGCCGCGTTGCTACAATCGAGTATGACCCGAACCGTACTTCCAACATCGCTTTGATTCACTATGCAGACGGTGAGAAGCGTTACATTCTTGCTCCTAAGGGCTTGAAAGTGGACGACGTAGTAGTATCTGGTGCAAATGCCGACATCAAAATCGGTAACGCGCTTCCTATGGAGAACATTCCAGTAGGTACAGTTATCCACAACATCGAACTTCAACCAGGCAAAGGCGGACAGCTTGTTCGTGCAGCTGGTACTGAAGCTCAACTTCTTGGTAAAGAAGAAAAATATGTCACAGTTCGTCTTTCTTCCGGTGAAGTGCGTAAACTTCTTAAAGTTTGCCGCGCTACAATCGGTTCCGTAGGTAACGGAGACCACGAGCTTGTGAAAATCGGTAAAGCTGGCCGCAGCCGTTGGTTGGGTCAACGTCCGGAAGTCCGCGGGGTAGTTATGAACCCTAACGATCACCCTCACGGTGGTGGTGAAGGTCGCGCTCCGATCGGTCGTAAATCGCCATTGTCTCCTTGGGGCAAACCAACCCTTGGTTACAAAACGCGTAAAAAAGGAAAAGCTTCTGATAAATACATCGTTCGCCGTCGCACGAAGTAATACGCTTAGGCGCATTACTTCTCCGGTTAACGGGTTAGAGACTTATAAAGGTTTCATGAAGGGAGGATTCAAGCTATGGGTCGCAGTTTGAAAAAAGGGCCATTCATCGATGGCTACCTGCTTAAAAAAGTGGATGAAGTGAACGAAAGTAACAAAAAAGTTGTGATCAAAACCTGGTCCCGCCGTTCCACCATTTTCCCACAGTTTATCGGACACACTTTCGGCGTATACGACGGCCGCAAACACGTACCGGTATATGTAACTGAAGATATGGTAGGACACAAGTTGGGCGAATTCGCACCAACCCGTACCTACAAAGGTCATACGGACGACGATAAGAAAACAAGACGCTAAAATGAAGTTCTTCGTTTGAGAGGAGGTAACAAACATGGAAGCAAAAGCACATGCAAGATCCATTCGTATTGCTGCTCGTAAGGTTAAGCTCGTGGTTGACCTGATCCGCGGCAAGCAAGTGGGTGAAGCTATCGCCATTCTTCGCCACACTCCTAAAGCTGCTTCGCCAGTAGTGGAGAAGCTCTTGAACTCGGCGATTGCGAATGCTGAACATAACTATTCTATGGATGTAAATAAATTGGTTATTTCGGAAATCTTCGTTAACCAAGGTCCGACAATGAAACGTTTCCGTCCTCGTGCTATGGGACGTGCAAGCCGGATCAACAAACGCACCAGCCACATCACTTTGGTGGTATCCGAAAAATAAGGAGGGAAAACGTGTGGGCCAAAAGGTAAATCCCGTCGGATTGCGGGTAGGTATTATCCGTGATTGGGAATCTAAATGGTATGCAGGCAAAGATTTCGGTGATCTTTTGCTGGAAGATGTAAAAATTCGTGAACACCTTAAAGGTAAATTGAAAGAATCCGCAGTATCTCGTATCGAGATCGAAAGAGCGGCTAACCGTGTGAACGTAACTATCCACACTGCGAAACCAGGTATGGTTATCGGTAAAGGTGGTTCTGAAGTTGAGAACCTTCGCAACGAGATTACTAAGATCGCTGGTGGCAAGAAAGTTCATATCAATATTTCTGAAATCAAACACCCTGAGCTCGATGCAATTCTGGTCGCAGAAAGCATTGCACAACAATTGGAACGTCGCGTTTCTTTCCGTCGTGCTCTGAAACAAGCGATTCAAAGAACTATGCGTTCTGGCGCGAAAGGGATTAAAACAGCAGTTAGCGGCCGTCTTGGCGGTGCTGAAATTGCTCGTTCGGAAGGCTACAGTGAAGGAACTGTTCCACTTCATACGCTTCGTGCTGATATTGACTACGGTACAGCTGAAGCTCATACAACTTACGGCCGTATCGGTGTAAAAGTATGGATTTATCGTGGAGAGGTTCTTCCTACGGCTAAGAAACAAGCTGCTCAGGAAGGAGGCAACTAATCATGTTGGTACCAAAACGTGTAAAACACCGCAAACAACAACGCGGTAGTTTGAGAGGTCAAGCTAAAGGCGGCACTGAACTGAACTTCGGTGAATACGGCCTGCAAGCAACTGAACCATCTTGGATCACGAACCGTCAGATTGAAGCAGCGCGTATTGCAATGACGCGTTACATCAAACGTGGTGGTAAAGTATGGATCAAAATTTTCCCGGATAAGCCGATTACTCAAAAGCCTCTTGAGGTTCGTATGGGTAGTGGTAAAGGTAACGTTGAGAAATGGGTTGCAGTTGTGAAACCAGGTAAGATCATGTTTGAACTTGCTGGTGTATCGGAGGAAATCGCACGCGAAGCGATGCGTCTTGCCGCTCACAAACTGCCTGTTAAAACTAAGTTTGTGAAACGTGAAGAATTGGGTGGTGAAGCAAATGAAAGCTAATGAACTTCGCAACTTAACCACTGTTGAAATTGAACAAAAAATCGCCGGGTTTAAAGAAGAACTCTTTAATCTCCGTTTCCAACTGGCTACTGGCCAGCTTGATAACCCGACTCGCATCCGTGATGTGCGTAAGGCCATAGCTCGTGCTAAAACCGTTTTACATGAAAGAGAACTTGGTATTACTAGCTAAGTTACACAGCGACGCAGCTTATAGCAGCGCCTGAATTCAGGAAGGAGGCTAACCATGAGCGAACGCAATGCCCGTAAAGTGCAAATTGGTAAAGTTGTCAGCGACAAAATGGATAAAACCATCGTAGTAGCTGTTGAAACTTACAAAAAGCATGACCTGTATCATAAACGCATTAAATACACTAAGAAATTTAAAGCGCATGATGAGAACAACACTGCGAAAATTGGTGACACGGTGAAAATCATCGAAACTCGCCCGCTTTCCAAAGATAAACGCTGGAGACTTGCAGAAGTCGTTGAACAAGCGGTTATTATCTAATTGCTCGTCAGTGAAGTCGAAAGGAGGATACTAGAATGATTCAACCATTTACACGATTGCATGTTGCTGACAACTCTGGAGCGAAGGAACTGATGTGTATCCGCGTTCTGGGTGGTACTGGTCGTCGTACAGCTCAAATCGGTGACTTGATCGTTTGTTCTGTAAAACAAGCAACACCAGGCGGCGTTGTCAAAAAAGGTGACGTTGTTAGAGCGGTTGTTGTTCGTACTAAACGTTCGGTTCGCCGTAAAGACGGTTCTTACATCGCTTTCGACGAGAACGCAGCTGTAGTAGTTAAAGAGGACAAGAGCCCACGTGGTACTCGTATTTTCGGACCTGTTGCACGCGAACTGCGTGACAGAGATTTCATGAAGATCGTTTCCTTGGCTCCGGAAGTTATCTAAAGAAAGAGTCCCTTATATTCATGCAACCGGGAGGTGTAATAAATGCCTAGATTGAAAAAGATTCTGGAGTCCCACAACAATAAACTGCACGTCAAAAAAGACGATACGGTGATCGTAATCAGTGGTAAAGACAAAGGCAAGAAAGGCCGCGTCATCGCTGCTTACCCTCGTGAGAACCGTGTGCTTGTGGAAGGCGTGAACATGGTAAAGAAACATCAAAAGCCAAATCAGCTGAACCCACAAGGCGGAATTATTGAGCAAGAAGCTCCGATTCACGCATCGAACGTTATGCATGTCGATCCTAAGAGCGGAAAAGTAACCCGTATCGGTTACAAAGTATTGGATAACGGCAAAAAAGTTCGTGTAGCTAAGAAATCCGGAGAAGTGATCGACTAATCCAGTAAGAAAGAAAGGAGGTCCATGAT
Source organism: Paenibacillus sp. J22TS3 (assembly GCF_018403205.1). Taxonomy (NCBI): domain Bacteria; kingdom Bacillati; phylum Bacillota; class Bacilli; order Caryophanales; family Paenibacillaceae; genus Paenibacillus; species Paenibacillus sp. J22TS3. The sequence continues at coordinate 27,882 of NZ_BOSF01000013.1, read as the reverse complement.
TCATGGCAGCAAGATTGAAAGAGCGTTTCTTGAATGAAGTAACCCCAGCTTTGATCCAAAAGTTTAACTATACAACGGTTATGCAAGTGCCTAAAATCGAGAAAGTGGTCATCAACATGGGTGTTGGTGAAGCAGTAGCTAACTCGAAAGTACTTGATTCTGCGGTGAATGATCTGCAGCTGATCTCTGGTCAAAAGCCAGTTATCACCCGTGCGAAGAAATCCATCGCTGGATTTAAACTTCGTGAGAACATGCCGATCGGTGTGAAAGTAACACTTCGCGGTGAGCGTATGTACTACTTCCTCGACAAGCTGTTCAATGTAACCCTTCCACGTGTCCGTGACTTCCACGGTGTATCTAACAAAGCGTTTGATGGACGTGGCAACTACACACTCGGCCTCAAGGAACAATTGATCTTCCCTGAGATTGAGTATGACAAAGTAGATAAAGTGCGCGGTATGGATATCGTAATCGTAACTACGGCTAAAACCGATGAAGAGTCGCGCGAATTGTTGGCCGGACTCGGAATGCCTTTTGTAAAGTAAGGAAAAATTCGATTCTTGGAATCGATCAGGAGGTGTCAGGCTAAGTGGCAAAAACTTCAATGAAAGTTAAACAACAACGCACACCAAAGTTCAAAGTACGTGCATATACACGTTGTGAGCGTTGCGGTCGTCCACATTCGGTACTGCAAAAATATAAAATCTGCAGAATTTGTTTCCGTGAATTAGCTTATAAAGGCCAGATCCCTGGCGTGAAAAAAGCAAGCTGGTAAACAATCAACAACGGGAAGGAGGTTTACACGAATGACTATGTCAGATCCAATTGCTGATATGCTTACACGTATTCGTAACGCGAATGTAGTGCGTCACGAAACTGTGGAAATGCCTGCATCCACGATCAAAAAACAAATCGCTGAAATCTTGAAGCGTGAAGGTTTTATCCGTGATGCAGAATATATCGATGACAATAAACAAGGGATTATCCGCATTTTCTTGAAATACGGATCCAATAACGAGCGCGTTATTTCCGGATTGAAAAGAATCAGTAAGCCTGGCCTTCGCGTGTACACGAAGAGCAACGAAGTTCCACGTGTGCTCGGCGGTCTAGGTATTGCGATTATCTCCACATCTAAAGGTGTTATGACCGACAAGGAAGCTCGTCAGGCTAAAGCCGGCGGCGAAGTTGTCTGCTACGTTTGGTAATTAAAGTCACAAAACAAGGAGGTGCAGCAAATGTCTCGTATTGGTCGCAAACCAATTAACGTACCAAGTGGTGTTGATGTTAAAATCGACAACTCGGTAATTACGGTAAAAGGACCGAAAGGTACATTGACTCGTGAACTTCACAAGGACATCAAAGTTTCTGTGGAAGAGAACGTAATCAATGTAGAACGTCCTTCTGATAATAAACTTCATCGTTCTCTTCATGGTACTACGCGCAGCGTGGTGAACAACATGGTGAGCGGTGTAACCGACGGATTCTCCAAATCCCTTGAGCTGGTTGGGGTTGGATACCGTGCAAGTAAATCCGGTGACAAGATCGTCCTGAACGTGGGTTACTCCCACCCGGTTGAAATCACTCCGGAACCAGGCATCGAATTCGAAGTTCCTGCGAATACAAAGATCATCGTTAAAGGAATCGATAAAGAGCGCGTAGGTGCATACGCTGCTAAAATCCGTTCCGTACGCGAGCCTGAGCCTTATAAAGGTAAAGGGATCAAGTATGAAGGCGAACGTATTATTCGTAAAGAAGGTAAAGCTGGTAAGAAGAAGTAAGCTTCTTACAGGTAATAACCCGATTGCGGCTTGAATTGAAACGGCTTGTATGGTAAACCGAAGGGAGTGAAATGGAAGTCATGATTACAAAAGCGGATAAAAACAAAGCGCGTCTGAAAAGACACCTGCGTGTGCGTAAAAAAATCCAAGGAACGGCTGAACGTCCAAGACTTAACGTATACCGTTCTTCCAAACATATCTATGCTCAATTGATCGATGACGTAGCTGGCGTAACTCTTGCGTCTGCTTCTACAATTGATAAAGAGCTTAGCGCAAGCATCAACAACGGCGGTAGTGTTGAATCTGCCCGTCAAGTTGGCGAACTGATTGCAAAACGTGCTCAAGCTAAAAACGTTAAAAACGTGGTATTTGACCGCGGTGGCTACTTGTACCATGGACGGATTCAGGCTCTTGCTGACGCAGCTCGTGAAGCTGGTCTTGAATTCTAAGATTATTTCTAAAAGGAGGTTAACGACTTGCGTATAGATCCTAACGCTTTAGAACTGACTGAAAGAGTTGTAAATATTAATCGTGTAGCTAAAGTTGTAAAGGGCGGACGTCGTTTTAGTTTCAGCGCACTGGTTGTTGTCGGCGACGGCAAAGGCTGGGTTGGTGCTGGCATCGGTAAAGCGGGCGAAGTTCCAGAAGCAATTCGCAAAGGTATCGAAGATGCGAAGAAGAATCTGGTACACGTTCCGCTTGTTGGAACGACTATTCCTCACCTTGTAACAGGACACTTTGGCGCTGGCCGCGTTCTTTTGAAGCCGGCTTCCGAAGGTACTGGAGTTATCGCTGGCGGACCAGTTCGTGCAGTACTTGAACTTGCTGGTGTAGGCGACATTTTGACAAAATCCTTAGGTTCTTCGAATTCCATGAACATGGTCAACGCGACTTTGGAGGGCTTGTCCCGTCTGAAACGTGCTGAAGATGTTGCGAAATTACGCGGTAAATCCGTCGAAGAACTTCTCGGTTAAGGAGGGAATCTCATGGCAAAACTTCAAATTACCCTCGTACGGAGTTTGATTGGCCGTCCGGAGAACCAACGTACTACCGTGAAAACTTTAGGACTTCGTAAAATCAACCAACAAGTGGTTCACAACGACAATCCTGCTATTCGTGGTATGGTTAATCAAGTGAGTCATTTGGTATCTGTACAAGAAATTCAAGAGTAAGACAACATAAAGCTTTAGCCCACAATTATGAAGGAGGTGCAACGAACGATGAAGTTACATGAGCTTTCCCCAGCTCCTGGTTCCCGCAAAGAGCGCAAACGCGTGGGTCGCGGACCAAGTAGCGGTATGGGTAAAACATCTGGACGTGGTCACAAAGGTCAAAACGCTCGTTCCGGCGGTGGTGTTCGTCCGGGCTTCGAAGGTGGACAAAACCCACTGTATCGTCGCTTGCCAAAACGTGGTTTTGTTAACCCAACCCGTAAAGAGTATGCGATTGTGAACATCGAGGAACTTAACAACTTTGCGGCGGATACAGAGGTTACTCCTGAGCTGTTGTTGGAACAAGGTATCGTGAAGAACGCGAAGAGCGGAATCAAGATTCTTGGCAACGGCGAAGTTACAGTGAAATTGTCTGTAAAAGCAAATAAGTTCTCTCAATCTGCGGTAGAGAAGATCGAGGCTGCCGGCGGTAAAACCGAGGTGATCTAATGTTTAAAACCCTCAAGAATATATGGAATGTGAAGGATCTACGCAACCGAATTTTGTTTACTCTGTTTATTTTCTTGATCTACCGGATTGGTACATTCGTACCGGTTCCGGGTGTTAACACGGATGTGTTCACGGCAACGAATCAAGCAGGTAATGCACTGTTCGGTCTCCTGAACACGTTCTCGGGCGGCGCATTGAAGCAGTTCTCAATACTTGCGCTTGGGATCTATCCATATATCACGGCTTCCATCATCGTTCAGCTCCTGTCCATGGATGTCGTTCCAAAGCTTGCGGAATGGGCCAAACAGGGTGAGATGGGGAAAAAGAAATCAGCACAGCTCACTCGTTATTTAACGATTGCGCTGGGTGTGATTCAAGCCTTTGCAATGTCCATCGGTTTTAACCGGATCTACGGTACTCAAATGGTTCCAAATGCTACATTTGCGGACTATGCTCTGATTGCCCTCGTGCTGACAGCGGGAACAGCGTTCCTGATGTGGCTCGGGGAACAGATTACGGAGAAGGGTATTGGTAATGGTATTTCATTGATTATCTTTGCAAGTATCATTGCGGGTATTCCAGGACACATTCAAAGCTTGATCAACTCTGATTTCATTGCGGAAGGCCAAACCTTCCTGAATATCACTAAATTTATAATCATTGCCTTGGTTGTAGCGCTGATTATTGTCGGTGTTATTTACATCCAACAGGCGATCCGCAAGATCCCGGTGCAGTATGCAAAACGGGTGGTTGGCAACAAGATGTACGGCGGACAAAATACGCATATCCCATTGAAAATCAATGCGGCTGGCGTTATCCCGGTTATCTTTGCTGTTTCCCTCCTCCAGTTCCCATCAATCATTGCTGGTTTCTGGTCTACGCATGCTTGGGCTCAGTGGATCATTGACAATTTCTCCATGCAAAAGGGCGCACCGCTCGCTATGGTGCTGTATGTCATAATGATTATTGGTTTTACGTTCTTCTACACCTTTGTTCAGATGAATCCGACTCAAATGGCGGATCAGATGAAGAAGAACGGGGGTTATATTCCGGGAGTTCGCCCAGGGAAAACAACGGCAACTTACCTCACACGTGTTATGACACGTCTGACGATGACCGGTGCAATCTTCCTGGCACTAATTTCACTGCTTCCGATAGCCTTGGGCACTTGGGCTGGATTACCTAGCTCAATTCAAATTGGGGGAACATCTCTTCTGATCGTAGTCGGTGTTGCACTGGATACCATGAAGACGATTGAAAGCCAGTTGATGAAGCGCCATTACAAAGGGTTTATTAATAAGTAGGCGATAGGTTCCGGCCGGGCTCTTCTAGACTCGAACCGGCACCTATTGTTATGTTCTTGCACTCAAGCTAGTTATGGAGGGAGTGACAGACTTGAACATCTTAATTATGGGGCCCCCTGGGGCAGGAAAAGGAACACAAGCGGAAGTCATTGTTGGTGAATTCGGCATTCCTCACATTTCGACAGGTGATGCATTTCGTCTGGCGATCAAACAAGGAACTCCCGTAGGGATTAAAGCTAAAGAATACATCGACCAGGGTCTGCTGGTACCTGATGATGTGACTGTGGGGATTGTTCGTGAGCGTCTTCAGCAGTCCGATTGCGAAAAAGGTTTTTTACTGGATGGTTTTCCAAGAACCCTTTCGCAAGCGGAAGCGCTGGAGCAGCTGTTAAGCGAGCTAGGAACTAAGCTGGATCATGTCGTCAACCTGAAAGTGGATCGCAACAAGCTGCTGGCGCGTCTCACCGGACGCCGCATTTGCAAGTCTTGCGGATCTACTTATCATGTGCTCTTTAACCCTCCTAAACAGGAAGGTGTATGTGATAAATGCGGCGGCGAGCTGTACCAGCGTTCCGATGATAATGAAGAGAGCGTGGGCACTCGGCTCGACGAGTATATCTCAAAAACTGCACCGCTTCTTACGTTTTATGAACAAAAAGGTTTGCTGCGCGAAGTCGACGGCGAGCTTGAAATTGATACGGTTTCTGAGAAGATCGTATCACTACTGCGAGGTTAACTGAATGATCATTTGTAAATCCGAAACGGAACTAGGCTATATGAGAGAAGCAGGGCGGATTGTTGCGGAAACGCACCGGATCTTGGCACAAGCGATCGAGCCCGGTATTACGACGGGAGAGCTTGATCAAATCGCTGACAAGTACATTCGCAGTCAAAACGCAGTGCCGTCTTTTAAAAACTATAACGGTTTCCCCTACAGCATATGCGCTTCGACTAACGAAGAGCTGGTTCATGGATTTCCTGGCAAGCGCAAATTAAACGAAGGCGACATTATCAGTCTTGACATCGGAGCGGAGTACAAGGGTTACCACGGTGACTCAGCCTGGACGTATCCAGTAGGCAAGATTACGGATGAAGTTCAAAGACTTCTTGATGTAACGGAGCGTTCACTGTACGCTGGTCTCGCACTTGTCAAGCCGGATGTCCGCTTGTTTACAATCTCGCATGCGATTCAACAAGTCATCGAGGAAGCTGGATTCTCTGTAGTCAGAGAATATGTGGGACACGGAATTGGAGCCAAGCTCCATGAAGAACCGCAAATTCCTAACTATGGTGTTCCAGACCGCGGTCCAAGACTCAAACCTGGAATGGTGCTTGCAATAGAGCCGATGGTCAATATCGGAAAGCGTTACGTCAAGACGCTGGAAGATAATTGGACGGTTGTCACGGTGGACGGTTCATGGTGTGCTCACTTTGAGCATACAGTGGCTGTAACTGCTGACGGCCTCGAAATTCTTACAAAACTGGATGCGTAGGTGAACCTCTTGACACACCGCACAGACCCGCAGATCGGTCAAATTGTAAGGATTCTCAAAGGCAAGGATGCCGGAGGGATCGGTATTGTTGTGGAAGTACTGGATGACAGGTTTGTCCGGATTGCGGATGGCGGCAAACGAAAGTTTGATCAAGCCAAACGGAAGAACATTCAGCATCTTGAATGTACGGATTGGATCAGCAGTGAAGTTGTGAATAGTTTGAATGAGAGCGGCCGGGTAACGAACGGAAAACTGCGTTATTCAGTAAGTAAGTTTAAAGAATCCAATTTAACCAATGCTGAAGAGAAAGGAGACTGACTATGGCTAAGGAAGATGTCATTGAAGTGGAAGGTACGGTCATTGAGCCGCTGCCGAATGCTACTTTTAAAGTTGAGCTTGAGAACGGCCATCAGATTCTCGCTCATGTTTCCGGTAAGCTGCGGATGCACTTTATCCGTATTCTGACAGGGGACAAAGTGGTTGTACAGTTATCACCTTATGATCTGACTAAAGGTCGTATAACGTACCGTAAATAGATTCCATACCGCAAGAGAACAATTTCGTGGTATGATAGCAAAGTTGGGTTTTTCTTAGTAAAAACTTTTACTTTGGAGGTGGGTCTGAAGTTTGGGCCAGCCGTATGCTTTCGAAATATGTTTTACTCCGGTAAAACGTTTAGGAGGTAATTGATATGAAGGTAAGACCTTCTGTAAAGCCAATTTGCGAAAAATGCAAAGTCATTCGTCGTAAAGGCAATGTAATGGTAATTTGCGAAAATCCGAAACACAAACAAAAACAAGGTTAATGAAGGGGGTGTAGCGTAAAATGGCTCGTATAGCTGGTGTGGATTTGCCACGTGATAAACGCGTTGAGATCGCCTTGACTTATATTTTCGGAATCGGTAAAACGACTTCCCAGAAAATTCTGAGCGAAACAGGCATCAGCCCGAACACTCGCGTTCGGGATTTGACAGAAGATGAGGTTAGCAAACTCCGTGAATCGATCGACAAAACGGTCAAAGTGGAAGGCGACCTGCGTCGTGAGATTTCTTTAAATATTAAACGTCTTATCGAGATCGGTTGCTACCGCGGTGTTCGTCACCGTCGTGGATTGCCGGTTCGTGGACAACGTACTAAGACGAATGCCCGTACTCGTAAGGGTCCTCGTCGTACTGTAGCGAACAAGAAGAAGTAAGAAGGAGGGATAACAGACAATGGCTAAACCAAAAAAAGTCGTACGTACTAAACGTCGTGACCGTAAAAATATTGAATCTGGTGTGGCACATATCCGCTCCACGTTCAATAACACTATCGTAACGATTACGGATCCACACGGAAACGCGATCTCCTGGGCAAGCTCCGGTGGTCTTGGTTTCAAAGGTTCCCGTAAATCGACTCCTTTTGCCGCTCAAATGGCTGCGGAATCCGCTGCTAAAGCTGCGATGGAGCATGGTATGAAATCCGTTGAAGTCATGGTTAAAGGTCCTGGCGCCGGCCGCGAAGCTGCAATCCGCTCGCTTCAAGCTGCAGGACTCGAGGTTAACATGATTAAAGACGTAACTCCAGTTCCGCATAACGGATGTCGTCCTCCAAAACGTCGTCGTGTCTAATGAAGTCAACCTCTAGTGTGGTATAAGCGTATCGCAACTTGGAAAGAATGGTTGTTTAGGCATACTACATGACAGACTCACAAAAAGGTGACAGTTTCAGAAGAAGCGACGTTTCGAAGGAGGGTATTGCAGTGATAGAAATCGAAAAGCCAAAAATTGAGACCGTAGACGTTAACGATGAAGGCACCTACGGGAAATTTGTAGTAGAACCACTAGAACGGGGATATGGCACGACTCTCGGGAACTCGCTTCGCCGGATTTTGCTTTCCTCGCTTCCAGGTGCAGCCGTAACCTCGGTTCAAATCGACGGTGTTCTGCATGAGTTCGCTACGATCCCTGGTGTGATGGAAGACGTTACGGAAATCATTCTGAACTTGAAGGCTCTTTCGCTTAAGATTCATTCGGATGAGGAGAAAGTGCTCGAGATTGATGCTGACGGCGAGGGAGCAATCACTGCAGGTGATATCCGTGCGGACAGCGATGTAGAGATTCTGAATCCAGAACTTCACATTGCGACCCTGGCACCGGGTTCAAGACTCCATATGCGTATCTTTGCCAACCGTGGTCGCGGTTATGTTCAAGCTGATAAGAACAAACGTGAAGACCAGCCGATTGGTGTGATACCTGTTGATTCTATCTATACCCCGATTTCCCGTGTGAACTACACCATCGAGAATACGCGTGTTGGTCAAGTAACCAACTATGACAAGCTTACGCTTGAAGTATGGACCGATGGCAGTATCAGACCGGAAGAAGCGGTTAGTCTCGGCGCAAAAATTTTGACCGAGCATCTTTTCTTGTTCGTGGGCCTCACGGATGAAGCGAAGGACGCTGAAATCATGGTAGAGAAAGAAGAAGACAAAAAAGAAAAAGTGCTTGAAATGACGATAGAAGAGCTTGATCTTTCCGTTCGTTCTTATAACTGCCTCAAACGTGCTGGTATCAACACAGTACAAGAGCTGACAACGAAAACCGAAGAAGACATGATGAAGGTCCGCAACCTCGGACGCAAGTCTTTGGAGGAAGTTCAGGAGAAGCTAGAGGAACTCGGTTTAGGACTCCGTACAGAAGAATAGCCTGCTAGCGTTTAGTAAAGGAGGGGAAAAACATGGCTTATCAAAAATTAGGACGTGATTCCAGCGCTCGTAAAGCATTGTTCCGCGACTTGGTAACTGATCTGTTCTTGTATGAACGCATTCAGACTACTGAAGCTAAAGCGAAAGAAGTTCGCTCTATTGCGGAAAAGCTGATTACGAAAGCAAAACGTGGTGACTTGCACGCTCGTCGTCAAGTAGCTGCATTCGTACGCCGCGAATCCGTAGACGGTGAACAGGATGCAATCCAAAAGCTGTTCTCGGAAATCGCAACTCGTTACTCTGAGCGTCCAGGCGGATACACTCGTATCCTGAAACTGGGACCTCGTCGTGGTGACGGTGCACCTATGGTTTACCTTGAGTTGGTAGACCGCGCATAACATTTGAGTTGACCCCCTAAATCCCCCTACTAGGGGGACCCCAAAGGGCGGTAGCCCTCTGGACACCCGCAAGTTTCTTGTGGATGGATTAGGGATACTCATAGAGAGCGACTTTCGCGGTGGAGCCCGGCTCATTCCCGCGGCTTTCAGCCCCGGGCGAGCCTTCTGGTTTGCGCGGGGTTTGCTCTATATTAGAGCTGCTCCTATGTGGTACAAGTGTAGCTCCGAAGCTAAGTTACTCTCTGTCAGCGGGCCCTGTGGACCCGGCTTCCAGAGAGTTTTAGTTTGTCTGGGGCTATTCTTCGAAGGAAGGCCCCCGGTCAGCGCGTCCTAAGGCCCCGACTTCCCGGAGGGGCAAGCCTGTGAGGGCGGACTCGAAGGAGAGTAGCTCCCAGCTCAGCGCGTCCCATGGGCCGCGACATCCTGGGGCGAGAGGCTGTGGACAGTTCGAAGAAGTAGAGCGGGTCCCGGAGGGACGGCAAGCGGCTTGCTATACCCAAGTCACTTCTAACCGCACAACATCTCTCCCTCTGCCAAAGATCAGCTTGTATCTAAACGCCACCATCCCAAGCGGGTCCCCGGAGGGGACGACAAGCGAATCCCAGCACGTACTCACCAAACACCGTCTCTGCCCTCTCTAGTCACTCATCCAGGTGTCCAGAGGGCGGAGCCCTTGGGGCCCTCCCTTAGGCAAGGGAGGGTTTGGGAGGGTTGTGAAGGTTGGTTGTGAAAGATTTTTTACCGATCTTTTTTAAAAGTCGTGTCCAGAGGGCGCAGCCCTTTGGAATCCCCCGCTGGGGGACTAAGGAGGATACAGCTTTGCGCAATCTCTGCATGACCGTTAGCTTTGACGGCACGAATTACTATGGCTTTCAATCCCAGCCTGACGGGAACACCATTCAAGACTATGTGGAGAAGGCTATCCATCAGTTAACCGGCGAACAGATTAAAATTATTGGTTCGGGTAGAACAGACGCAGGGGTGCACGCCTACCGGCAAATGTTCAATTTTCATACAGAGTCTGCGATTCCCATAGAGCGCTGGTGTCTTGCGTTGAATGGCCGTTTGCCGAAGGATATTGTTATTCTTGAAGCAAGAGAAGTGAAGCCGAATTTTCATGCCCGGCACTCAGCTAAGAGGAAGACTTACCGATACACCATTAATGCCAACCAATTTCCTGATGTGTTTCATCGTCATCTTCAGCTGCATCACCCAGGCGTTCTTAACGTGGAAGCCATGAAAGAAGCGGTAACATTTCTGATAGGAACACATGACTATACGTCGTTTGCCTCCCGTCATTCCACGAAGAAAAGCCACGTGCGTACGATCTATGATGCTCATATTGAAGTGGATGCATCCAAATGCCGTCCTGGGCATGCCAGGGATCAAGGTGTAATCGAGCTCTTCATTACAGGCAATGGATTTCTACAGCATATGGTTCGGATTATTGTCGGCACCCTACTCCAGGTGGGTGAGGGGAAGCGTACGCCTGCGGATATGAAGCGGATCCTTGAAGCTAAAGACCGAAGTGAAGCTGGACCTACTGCTGAAGGCAAAGGTTTGATGCTGTGGAATGTGGAATATGACTTTCTGGAGGATCAGCCTGAACCGCCATCTTTTCCCGTGGACGATGAAGATATATCGGAGTGAAACTTAGAGCGTGCTGAAACGTAACGATAAGGATAACTACGTTAAACTCTAAGGAGGCTAATGATATGTATTGTCCGTTATGTGATGGTGTTCAGCTGCGTGAGGTAGAGAAGAATGGGGTTTTAATTGATGTCTGTCCAAGCTGTAAAGGAGTATGGCTCGACAGAGGGGAATTGGACAAGCTGATGAGTCAGGTTAATGAACAGCGCCCCGCTTATGACGAATGGGTAGGCCAGCGTGAGCGGGATGATTACCGTAGACCACAGGACACTAATTACAGACCGGAATACGGCAAAGACCGGCATGACTCCCGCTATCCTAACCAAGGGGGACATGGGTCGCACGGACATTATCACAAGAAGAAGAAGTCTTCGGTATTCGACGTATTCGGTGACCTGTTCGACTAAGAAAACTCTGCAAAAAAACTTGATTCTGCGTACGAAAAATTGCTTGCGTAATATTCTCGTATCCTGTAGAATAAAAGTTGTGTTTTCTTGATGGCTATCCCACAGCCCCCAATCAGGAAGACCGCCAAAGATGTTTTATCAAGCAGTATTAACTACGACAAATGAACAACGAACGAAGATATATATGATGGAAATGAAGAGCTGGAAGAGCGCCATTTGTATCATAGTAACTTAGATTTCGGATGAGAATGAAGGAGGATCTTTTCATGCGTACCACCTATATGGCTAAGCCAAACGAAGTAGAGCGCAATTGGTACATCATTGATGCTGAAGGCAAAACTCTGGGTCGTCTGGCCAGTGAAGCTGCTGCTCTGATTCGCGGCAAGCATAAGCCACAATTTACACCGCACGTTGACACTGGTGATTTCGTTATCGTTATCAACGCTGACAAAATTCATTTGACAGGTAAGAAGATGGAGAACAAGAAATACTATCGTCACTCCCTGCACCCAGGTGGTTTGAAAGTGACAGTAGCTCAGGACCTTCTCAAGAACAAACCTGAACGTATGATTGAATCTGCAGTTCACGGTATGCTTCCAAAAACTCGCCAAGGTGAGAAAATGAAGCTGAGACTGAAAGCTTACGCTGGCACTGAGCATCCACATGCAGCACAAAAACCTGAAGTTTACGAACTTCGCGGATAATTAAAAGGGAGGACAGTTTCATGGCACAAGTACAATACTATGGGACAGGTCGTCGTAAACATTCGGTAGCTCGTGTTCGCCTTGTACCGGGTGAAGGACGCATTGTCATCAATAAACGTGATATCAATGAATATTTCGGTTTGGAAACACTCAAACTGATCGTTAAACAACCTCTTAACCTGACTGAAACACTGACTAACTATGATGTAATTGTTATTGCACATGGTGGCGGTATTTCCGGTCAAGCGGGTGCAATCCGCCACGGTATCTCCCGTGCTCTGCTGAAAGCAGACCCTGAGTTCCGTCCAGCTTTGAAGAAAGCCGGATTCTTGACTCGTGACCCTCGTATGAAAGAGCGTAAGAAGTATGGTCTCAAAGCCGCTCGTCGCGCTCCTCAGTTCTCGAAACGTTAATATCAGCAAAGCCCTTGGTCTTGTGGCCAAGGGCTTTTTTTTGCGTTTTTAACTGCAGCTGCATGAAGTTTGAACTTTACATAACTTTACACTCATTTTGAAATTAAGTTAAGTTTTTACTTATATAGACAGCAGCCCGTACATTTCTGCGTAACCCCCTTAACATACAGTCATTAAATTAATAATACGGGGCGAACTCCGTATAGTAACAGTACTCAAGAAGGGTGGAAAACAACGAATGGTATTAAATATTCGAAAAGGCCTCAGGAAAGCGGCGATCAGCTCGCTTGGACTCTGTGTACTTTCTACGCAGTTCCTGCTTGGGAGTGTGCACGCTGCGGCAACGGCTGAAATTGGAGCTGTGTCTTCACAGAAGGTATCTACAACGGCTGCAGCAGGCACGCAAGCTTCGGCGCGTTCTTTTGTTATTAGCAATCCTTCCATGACAACGGTTGGAGGGGTTAAAGCAACAGTACAAGTATCTCCTACCAGCAATCCGCATGATGGGGAAGAGGCTGTGGTATTTGAACTCTTTAACGGCACTACCCCTGTCGGTATTGCGGCTATGCAAAAAGATATTATTTCACCTGAGAAGTTGACAGTTCATTTTAATACAACAGGAAGCAACTTAAGTATGAAAGTCTATGTAGTTGATTCCTACTCGGGAGACTTAAATCAGGTTGGCAATAGCTTAGCTGACCCACTCGCCATTTCAGGATCGCCGGTAACTTCTAATGCTCTGAAGCTAAGAATTATGGAGACTACTGACATCCATACAAATTTAATGGCCTATGACTATTACAAGGATCAAGTATCTCCAACCGTAGGTTTGGTTAAGACGGCAAGCTTAGTTAAGCAGGCCCGGGATGAAGTGAAGAATACGCTGCTTGTAGACAACGGGGACCTGATTCAAGGTACACCACTGGGAACTTACGTCGCCAAAGTGGACGGGCTTAAGGATACAAACGCCGTTCATCCAGTATACAAAGCTATGAATTTGATGAAATATGATATTGCCACTTTTGGTAATCATGAATTCAACTATGGGCTTGATTTCCTTGAGAAATCCATCAAAAGGGCAAGCTTCCCGTATGTCAATGCCAATGTCTATGTGGATGATCACGACAACAACCCGGATAATGATCAGAACAAGTACACTCCATATAGAATTTTGGACAAAACCTTTATTGATGAAAAAGGAGTGGCCCAAACCGTCAAAATTGGTGTGCTTGGTTTAGTAACTCCTCAGATTATGGATTGGGATAAAGCCAATCTTGAAGGTAAAGTTACAACCAAAGATATTGTGGCAACTGCAGAGAAATTTGTTCCTCAAATGAAGGCCGAGGGTGCTGATATTGTCATTGCCCTAACCCATTCCGGCTTTGACGCGAATGCGAAGGCAAATACGCTGGCGGAGAATGCTATTTTGCCGTTAAGCAAGGTGAAGGATATTGATGCCATAACATTCTCTCATACCCATAAAGTGTTCCCAACCGGGGATAACAAGTCCTTGGATGTGATCTTCAAAGACGCGAATGGAAATCCAGTAGCAGGCGTGGATAATGTCAAAGGAACCATCAATGGTGTGGCAGCAGTACAAGCCGGTTATGGTGGTGCAGAGCTTGGGCTTATCGACTTGACGCTGGTGAAGGAGAATGGGAAGTGGAAGGTCTCCGACTCACAATCTTCTAATCGCGAAATTTATGACAAGGCAAGCAAAAAGGCACTGGTTGAAGCAGACCCAACCATTGAAAATGCGATTAAAGCGGAACATGAAGCCACTATTAAATATGCTAACGGGCCCATTGGGCAAACCACGTCACCGATTTACAGCTATTTTGCATTGGTGAAAGATGACCCGTCTGTCCAAATTGTAACCAACGCTCAAAAATGGTTTGTTGAGAAATATATCAGCACCAATGTTCCTAAATACAAGGATCTGCCAATTCTCTCAGTTGGAGCTCCATTCAAGGCGGGACGCAACGGACCGGAAGAATATACAGATATTAATGCAGGGCCAATCGCCATTAAGAGTGCCAGCGACTTGTATCTCTATGACAATACCCTTAAGGCAGTTAAAGTCAAAGGTTCTGTGGTCAAAGAGTGGCTGGAAATGTCAGCAGGTATGTTCAATAAAATTGATCCGGCTAAGACCGATGAGCAGCCTTTGCTGAATCCGCTGTTTGCTGTGTTTAATTTTGATGTCATTGATGGGGTAACTTATCAGATTGATGTAACGAAGCCGGCAAAATACAAAGCTGACGGTTCGATCAATGACGCCAACTCAAGCCGTATTGTTAATCTGCAATTTAACGGCAAAGCAATTGATCCAAACCAGGACTTCATCGTAGTTACGAATAACTACCGTGCCGGTGGAGGAGGTAATTTCCCTGGACTCAAAGGTGCAGAGCTGGTTGTGGATTCGGCGGATGAGAACCGTCAAATTCTGATGAACTACATCACGGAGCAGAAGAACATTAATCCTTCAGCAGACCATAACTGGTCGATTTCCCCGATTAATGACAAAGTGAATGTCACTTTCACTACGTCACCGGGGGCAGTTAAATATCTGAACGATCATAAGGATATTACGTATACCGAGAAGACCAATGATAAAGGCTTTGGTGTGTACAAGCTTTCCTTGGCGGATGGGAACACCCCTCCCGTGGACCCAGGTAATAAAAATGTAAAAGTTCAAATTTTGGGTATTAATGATTTCCATGGACAGTTGGACACCACGTCTAACTTTGGCGCGGGTGATGTGGGAAGAGCAGATTATCTGGCTGCCTATCTGAAGCAAAGAAAAGCCACTAATCCTAACACGCTGTTAGTTCACAACGGGGATTCCGTGGGGGCCAGCGCACCTGTTTCTTCTCTGGATCGGGATAAGCCTACTTTGGATTTCTTGAATATGATGGAATTTGATGTAGGTACGCTTGGCAATCATGAATTCGACCAAGGGGTTCCTGCGCTGCTTGCCCAGGTGAATGGTGGCAAGGATCCGATCAAACCGGAAATTGAATTTAACAAACTGAATTTTGATGTAATCAACGCGAATGCACTTTATAAATCTCCTACTGCAACGGACGATACTTATAATCCTATCGTTAAGCCTTATGTAATTAAAGAGATTGGCGGGGAGAAGGTCGGATTCATTGGAGTCGTTACAATGGCTACAGTGACCAAGGTATCCCCTAGCGCGTTAGCAGGAGTAAAGCTGGTTGACCAGGCTCCAGTCGTGAATGCGGCGGTAAAAGAACTGCAAGCTCAGGGTGTCCATGCCATTGTTGTACTGGCTCATGATCCGGCTAGTACCAAGAATAGTGTGACTACTGGCGAAGCTGTTGACTTGGCGAATGCGGTTGATCCGGATGTTGATGTGATTTTTGCGGGCGATAACCATGCCAAAGTCAACGATACGGTGAACGGTAAACTGATTGTTCAGGCTTATTCTTATGGAACGGCCTTTGCTGATATCGATTTGGAGATTGATCCGACTACTCACGATATCGTCAAGAAACAAGCCGATATTGTTGATGTTAAGCAGGATGGAATTACACCTGATGCGGAAGTTACTAAATTTATTGAAGATGCCTTAGCCAAATACCCGATCTTGGCTAAACCCGTGGGGACAACAACGGAAGCTATTACAAGAACGGATGCCTATAACGCTGAATCCGCATTAGGTAATCTCATTGCTGATGCAATGCGGGTTACTATGAATAGTGACTTTGCCTTTATGAATCCTGGTGGAATCCGTGCGGATCTCCCTAAAGGCGACATTAAGTTCTCAGATTTGGCGAAGATCCAGCCTTTCGGTAACTCGCTTGTCAAGCTGGAAGTGACTGGCGCCCAAATTAAAAAGCTTCTTGAGCAGCAATGGGGCTCGAAGCCAGATGGCAGCGCTGATACCAAAACACTTCAAATTTCCGGTTTGAAATACACTGCGGATTTCAGCAAGCCAATTGAGGGACGGGTGACCAAGCTGGTAAAAGCGGATGATCAGGAAACGCCGATTACTGATGACGGGATTTATACGATTACGGTGAATAACTTCATGGCGGCTGGCGGAGACAATTACAAGGTTCTAACAGAAGCCAAAGATATTACTACTGGGAATACGATTAACGATCTTGATGCCTTCTATAACTACATTGTCGATACATTTAAGGGCGGAACAATTACCTCAGAGCTGCAAGGACGGATAACTAACCTTAAATAATCAGAACTTTATTTCGGATATCGGACCTGAGATTACATATCTCAGGTTCGGTAACTTATTGGAAAGGGGCATTTATACTTGAGGAAGAACTCAATTAAATTCGTATTGTTGGGCCTTCTGCTTACAACCTCGTTCCCCGCAACCATTTATGCGGATAATCAGCTTGTGCAGACGGATAAAGTTACGTTGAATTCACTCAGTGGTTCTTATCAGCGCGGAGGTTTGGTGACTATAGCAGGTAAGACATCTTTAACCGAAGTGACAGTAAAAGTCTTGGCACCGGATGGAACTATACTGTTCTTTGATGTTGCTCCGGCAGCAAGTGGGGCTTTTAGTACCTCATTCACCCTTCCGGATACATCGGTCTTTGGCACTTACCAGGTGGCGGTAGGTAAAGGAAACGAGGTTAGCAGTGCAGCATTTAATGTGATCCAGAATGGTGGCTCCGGTGGTAATAATGGAGGAGGCAATTCCGGGGGCGGCAGCAACGGGGGCCAGCCATCCGCAAGCACTGGCACCAACAATGGTAAAGGCACAACTACAACACCGAGTGTGAACTCAGCAATTGAAGTCAAGGCTGCGGATATTCCAAAACCGCAAAACGGTGTAGTTACGATTAAAGTGGCTATCCCGCAAAGTCAAAGTGCGGGAGAAGTGCTGCTGCCGGCGAATCTCGGCCAACTAACCGGAGACAGCAAGGTTGAGTTGATCTGGGATACAGCTTCCATCGTTATCCCGAAAGAAGTTGTTCAAAGCTTGTCCAATTTGATTCCCGCTGACAAGCAAAACGGATCTTATATCGTTCTGCAGGTTGGAAGTCTAAAATCAGAACAAGTTAAACCGATCACAGATTCGAACGGCACAAAGGGAGCTTCTTACCAATTGGCGGGTGCAGCTCAGGAACTGTCCCTGGTGGTTAAAGACAGCAGCGGGAAAACCACCAAGCTGGACCAGCTCAGCCAGCCAGTGACCGTTAGCTTCCAATTGAACAGTCAAGCGAATCAAGCCTTGGCGGGAATTTATTATATAACCGATCAAGGGAAACTTGAGTATGTAGGCGGGAAGATCTCAGGGAACACCATTACAGCAGAAGTTCCCCATCTCGGCCAATATGGCGTTTTTGCTTATGAGAAGAATTACAGTGATATCCCTGCTTCCCACTGGGCATCCAAAGTCATTCAAGAGCTTACAGCTAAGCATGTCATCCAAGGCGTCACGGAGACTTCTTTTGCTCCGGAGAAGGACGTAACCCGGGCAGAATTTGCCGCCATGCTTGTTAGACAGCTTAAGCTGAAAGCAACTACTCCGGTTCAATTGGAGGATGTGAAGCCAGGCAGCTGGTATGCCGATGCTATTGCTGCAGCGTATAGCAGTGGACTGGTAAAGGGAATCAGTGATACGAAATTTGGTCCAGATCAGAAGATCACCCGTGAAGAGATGGGTGTGATGATTGTCAAGGCACTGAGTCTGGCGACAGGTAAGACGGGGGGAAGCGCCGAGCTTTCTTTTGCAGATAATAAAGAAATTAGCGGCTGGGCTAAAGATGCGGTTAGCACGGCTCTTAGCGAAGGTCTAATGAAAGGAAGATCCGCAGGTAATTTCGCTCCGAAGCAGCGGGCTACCCGGGCGGAAGCCTCCCAAGTCATCTACAATCTGATTAACAAACAGCAGTAACAGAAACAGCTTTAAGAAACCCCTCCAGGTCGTGAAGACGATCAGAGGGGTTTTTGCTCCTATTTAAAATAAGCCTAATTCGATTAATTCCTGGTGGAATTCCTGTATAAGCCATTGACATCATAAGTAAAAGATTTATACTATTAACAGTAATTCTTATTCGTTTAGTTGGTTTTTATCGCTTTATTTCTTTATTACATTAAACTTTGGGGGTACGACATATGAATCTGATGGAGAAAGAGGACTTGGTCAAGGTTAAGGCTGAAGAGCTGGAGACAGCCTCGCCGCAGGAAATTATCGCTTGGGCTGTTGAGACCTTTCCTAATATTACGTTTGCCTGCAGCTTTGGGGCGGAAGATGTCGTATTGGTGGATATGCTCCGCAAGATCAGCACTACCGCAGATATTTTCTATTTGGATACCGATTTCCACTTCAAAGAGACATATGAGACCCGTGATAAACTTGCTGAGCATTACAACATTGATTTTGTTCGTGTATCTCCTAAGCTGACTCCAGAAGAACAGGCTAAGGAGCATGGGGATCAATTGTGGCTTAGCGATCCTAACGCCTGCTGTAATATCCGCAAGGTGGAACCGTTAACCCGTGTACTATCCAATTATGAAGCCTGGATTACCGGAATCCGGCGGGATCAGGCTCCGACCCGTGCCAATGCGAAGAAGGTTGAATACGACTATAAATTTGGTCTGATCAAATTTAATCCAATTGCGGACTGGACCACCGAGGATGTATGGAACTATATCCGCGAGAACGAGATCATTTATAACCCGCTTCATGATCAGAACTTCCCAAGCATCGGCTGCGAATACTGCACACGGGCCGTAATGCCGGGTGAAGACCCACGTGCCGGACGCTGGGCGAATTCTGAGAAGACAGAATGTGGACTTCATAAATAAACGATAGGAGAGAATGTCATGACAGCCATTTTGCCTCATGGAGGAACCCTCGTACAACGTGTTGTTGAAGGGGGAGAACGGGACAAGCTTTTGGAAACGGCCAAAGGGCTGAAGTCCCTGACGATTAACACGTGGACGATTTCTGACCTGGACCTGATCGGAGTGGGTGCATTCTCTCCACTGACCGGTTTTCTGAATGAAAATGATTATAAGTCGGTAGTAGACCGTATGCGTCTGGCTGACGGAACGGTATGGAGCATCCCGATTACCCTTTCCGTTGAGCCCTCAGATGCGGCGGGACTTGCGGTTGGGGATAGAGTAGCTCTCAAGGGCGAGGACGGGGTCATTTACGGGTTGATTGATGTGGAGAGCATCTATACGGTCGATCAGGCCGAAGAGGCGCGTAAAGTGTTCAAAACCGATGATCCCGAGCATCCCGGAGTTAAGAAGCTGTTTGACAGATCCTCCACTTATGTGGGTGGACCGATTCAGGTGCTGACCCGTCCTAAACCAGGGAAGTTTGAAGAGTTTTATTTTGATCCGGTACAGACCCGGCGGATTTTTGCCGAGAAGGGCTGGAGAACGGTAGTTGGCTTCCAGACCCGGAATCCGGTTCACCGGGCGCATGAGTATATTCAGAAGAGCGCTATGGAAATCGTGGATGCTCTGTTCCTTAATCCATTGGTGGGTGAGACGAAATCGGACGATGTGCCTGCCAATGTACGGATGAAGAGCTACCTGGTGCTTCTTGAGCATTATTATCCGGCGGATAGAACCTTCTTAGGCGTATTTCCTGCAGCGATGCGGTATGCCGGTCCGCGTGAAGCGATCTTCCATGCCATGGTACGGAAAAACTACGGCTGCACCCATTTCATCGTCGGCCGGGATCATGCCGGGGTAGGTGATTACTATGGCACCTATGAGGCACAGGAGATCTTCTCCAACTTCACTGCCGAAGAGCTTGGCATCTCACCGCTGTTCTTCGAGCACAGCTTCTTCTGCACCAAATGCGGCAACATGGCTTCAAGCAAGACCTGCCCGCATGCGAAGGAAGATCATATGACCTTGTCGGGTACGAAGGTACGCGGACTCCTGCGTGACGGAGTATGTCCGCCGCCGGAATTTACACGTCCTGAAGTGGCACAGGTGCTGATTGAAGGCTTGAGTGAGCCTGTAAATTCTTAAGGTTATATTTGTCCATCTCCGCCCATATAGATGATTAGAATCATTTATGGGACGGGGGTGGACTTTTTTTGTATGAGCCAAGATAAGAAGAATGTGACCGTCTGGATACCGATCAGCTATATCAAGCGGGCCCTTATCGGACTTGCCCTAGTTGCGGTCATTGCCGGGGTTGCGGCCTATGAGGTTCCCGCATCAAAGGTGTGGAATTATTGGGGGCTGCCGCTTGCCGGACAAGTTATTGCCCTGGATGCGGGCCACGGCGGGGTGGATGGCGGTGCAGTGAGTAAGCAGGGAGTCATTGAGAAGGATATCAATTTAGCCGTGACCTTGTATTTAAGAGATTATTTGCAGCAGGCTGGGGCCGTGGTTGTTCTAACCCGGGAAGATGACAGGGACCTCGCTAACCCTGATACCAAGGGCTATAGTAAGCGTAAGACCGAGGATCTGCAGCAGCGCCTTCGTTTTATCCAGGGCAAGGAAGCAAAGCTGTTTGTCAGTATCCATATGAACAGTATCCCTTCAGAGCGGTGGAGCGGGGCACAGACGTTCTATCCCAAGGGCAATCAGGACGGCAGTACCCTAGCTGATCTTGTACAGCAGGAGCTCAGAAGAAACTTGGAGAACACGGACCGGGTGGCCAAAAGTGCGGATCACATCTATCTGCTGCAATCTCTAAAGATCCCTTCCATCCTCGTGGAGGTAGGTTTCCTATCACACCCGGCTGAGTCCAAGCTTCTTGCAGATCAGGAGTATCAGAGAAAAGTGGCATCCTCGATTTATAAAGGGATTCTCAGGTACAGCTCGGGAGAGAAGCCAAGCTCTTCCACAGACAGCGCCTCATAGTGGTATAATGGACTTGGAACTAAACCTAAGGCATATATCTCACAAAATAAAGTCGAGGTGCTACTATTGTTATCAAGAGAACAAGTTCTGGAACAGCTTCGCCCTCTAATTGAGCCTGCGACGAAGAAGACGATGGTTGACCTGCAGTGGATCCGCGATATTATGGTCAAGGAAGACCGTGTATCTTTAACTGTAGTGAATGCAAGCATGGACGAGCAGACTAAGCTAAGCTTTGAACGTCAGATCAAGGAGCTTATTGGCGAGGCTGGCGTTGCCGATGTCCATATTCGCTTTAGGGACGCCTCTGAACGCGAGTTGGAAGAAGCCGGGATCAAACATCCTGAGCAATCCGGGGAGCGCTTTAAAGGACGCGGAGAAGGTCTTGAGGCCCTGCCTTTGCTTGATCCTGCTTCGAAGGTGAACTTCATTGCTGTTGCCAGTGGTAAAGGTGGTGTGGGCAAGTCTACCGTCACTGTTAACCTGGCTGTCGCTTTGGCCCGTCAAGGGAAGAAGGTTGGCTTGATTGATGCCGATATATATGGATTCAGCGTGCCCGATATGATGGGCATTGAGGAATCCCCAGTCGTTGTGGAGGGAGCAATTCAGCCAGTTGAGCGCTTTGGTGTAAAAGTCATGTCTATGGGCTTCTTCATTCAAGAGAACAGTCCGGTGATTTGGCGTGGGCCTATGCTCGGCAAGATGCTTCGCCAGTTCCTTACTGATGTGCAGTGGGGAGAACTGGATTATCTTCTGCTTGATCTTCCGCCAGGAACAGGGGATATTGCGCTGGATGTACATCAGATGCTGCCTCAGAGCAGAGAGATTATTGTAACCACCCCACATGCTACCGCCGCATTTGTTGCTGCGCGTGCTGGCGCGATGGCGGTACAGACCCAGCACGAGGTACTGGGTGTCGTTGAGAATATGGCATATTATGAATGCTCCGATTGCGGCAAGCGTGACTACATATTCGGCCGTGGGGGCGGGGCCAAGCTAGCAGAGAATCTCCATTCCGAATTGCTGGCTCAAGTTCCGCTTGGAGCGCCTGACAACCATATTTCCGAAGCCGATTACTCACCTTCGGTATACAAGGCGGATAGTGCCACCGGCGCAATCTATGCGGATGTGGCGGTACAAGTTATCCGTAAATGCGAACAAGACTGACCCTTGGGCCAGTCTTGTTTTTTTATACACATTACCTATAAAAAGAATTGACCATCCCCTTAGGGGTTAGCTTATCATTGTTTCGAGGTGATAAAATGCTAATAAAGGAAGCCTGTAGAAAAAGTAATCTTACGAAAAAGGCCATAGAATATTATGAAGCCAAGGGGCTGATTTCTCCTGGAATTCTTGAAAATGGCTATCGGGATTATAACGAAGAAGACATACTTACTTTGAAAGAAATATCGGTTTTGAGAAAGTGCGAAATAGGTGTTACGGATATTAAAAATATATTGAGGAGCAAAAATAAATCCGCCGCATTGGCAAAATGTAAGTACGTTACAGAAATAAGGCTGCAACGGCTTCAAACTGTTCAGCAATGTATGGGAAATCTGATTAGTAGTTACGATATTGAAAGAGAGTTTGACTATTTGCTATCCCATGATGAAGATTTGCTGACTATAAAAGAAAGACTCGTTTTGGCTTTTCCCGGTGACTATGGACTGTTCTTGTCATTGCATTTTGGCAGTTTCTTGTACGGAATTATTGATACAGATGACAAGCGTAAAGCCTACGATGAAATCATCGACTATCTGGATAGTGTGGAATTGTATTTACCTTCAGAATTATCTGACTACTTAGAAGAAACTTTCACGTTGAACGAAAGACTTAATGTCGAGCAATTTGTGGATACAACCAATAAAGCTATGGCTGAAATGTTAAATAATACAAACGATTATTTAACCCAGCACCATCAAGAGATCGAAGAATATCATGCTTATCTAAAGTCAGATAAATTTCTAAATTCCCCCGTAGCAGCCATGCAAAGAAAGTTACGGGATTTTCAAAAACAAAGCGGCTATTATGAACGGTTAGTCGATAATCTGAAGGTGCTTAGTCCGAATTATGCAAAATATCTTACGGAAGGGGAAACAGCGAATGAACAGTTTTTTCGCATATTCCCGAATTCAAAAGATATTTATGGTTTAAATTAACCCCAGACCCTCTTTGTTCTGCGGATATCCTATTATCTTGCCTCAGCCGCCCGAAAAGAACCAGTCGGAACGTCCAGCGCCTAAACGCATGAATAGTGTAACCGTTAAGCTTTTGACTGGCGTTTGTCGCTGCCATTCCGTGTTCTTTCGGGAGGCTGGAGATACGGAGAAGAAACGCGCAAAGCAGCTAGGGAAAAGGAATGAAGCAGCTATACGCTAATCACTTGGCTAGCTACCGCCCCCGCCTCCACCAGCTCCTTTACCGCCCCCGCCACTGCTTTCCTTGGACTGATTCTGTCCTTCTGATCCACCTTGACCGCCTTTACCCCCGCCCTCAGATTGTTTCTCAACTTTAGGGATTAACTGTTCCTGAACAACGGTCTTTAAGAGATCCATAACCTCCATTTTAAACAAGGGACTTTGCATGGACTCCTGCATCACCGTCATCGACTGTTTGCGGTAGTCCGGAGTTTTCATAAGATCCAGGAACATCTTCGAAATTTCCGGGGATTTCATGATTTCGCTAACGGACTTTTGATACGTCGGATCTTTGATTAAATCCATATGCAGCTGTTTGCTTTGAGTGTTGATCACCTTCGCGAAATCGCCGGCAAATTTCGGATCGGTCATGATCTTTTCGATTTCCTTTTTGTATTCTGGTGAAGTGATGGTTTCTTTTACGGCAGAGCGCACCTGATCCGCTGTTTGGGGAGCAAGAAGCATTTTAATTCCCATGCCGCCTCCCGATCCTCCGCTTGAACCTCCACTTGAACCGCCGCCTGATTCACCGCCTGAGCCGGAACCTCCACCGGAAGATCCAGAGCCTGAGCCGGATTCACCTCCGCCTCCGCCGCTTCCCTCGCTGCTTCCGCTGGTGCCTGAGCTGAGTGCTTCCATGATGGCTTTTTTGCCGTCATCTGTTTTGAGAATATCCAAAACCATGCTTTTGGTGTCTTTGTATCCTCCGCCTTGTGAGGAAGAAGAGGAGCTTTGTTCAGAACCGCATGCAGTCAGCGGAAAAATGATCATACAGAGCGTGCACAATAATAGGCGGAATCTCGTCCGTTTCATGGTTCCTTTCCTCCTTCTGAGAATGATTGTGTGTAGTATGTGAACTGCAAAAAGGAATTATGTCGGGAAAGGAATGGTTTTTTATTATAAACGTTGGTAAAATAAATCGGAGTGGGGGGCGAAACGACATTGAATCTGAAAAGATGGCTGTATTTATTTTGGACAACGCTTGCAATCGGGGCGCTTTGCTCGTTAATCGCAGGTGAAATCCTGAAGCTGAGTCAAGGCGGAGGCTTCAAGGACACGGCAGATTTCTTTATTTATGTGGGTATCCTTTTAGGTGTGGGGATCATGGTGAGTGTGTACTCACAAATGGGCTTTTTTGCTTACCTTATGATGAATTACATGGGTACCGGTGTGTTCTCCAGAAGGACATGGCAATATGTTCAGCTGTTCTTGACCGCACTAGCTCTGCTTGAGCTGATGTTCTTCCGGATTTTTGTCAGTGGGGATAACGGTGGAATTTCAGATATTCTTTTAGGTGTTCTTATCCTGGCGGTGGCCGTTGTTGTCTCTTATTTCAAGGCAAGAGCCACGAATGCAAGTGCATGGATTCCAACGCTCTTCTATATGATAGCGGGAACTATTGTGGAGATGGTGGGGGTACTCAAGATCCAGGTAAGCTTCGCAACCACATTAATCCTGGTTCCATTAATCGCCTGTAATGCTTATCAGATCCTGCTGCTGCATAGGATTGTCAAAAGAAGCTCTTAAGTCTAAACGTATCCAAGTCCGGCGGGCATGCCGGGCTTTTTTCATACCTGCCGGCCCATTCATAAAATAAAAAAAGGCCCTGATCATTTACAGGACCCTGGTTTTTCAGATGGAAGTTAGAAGCCTGCTGCAGTCTCAAGCTGCTGGTTCACCCAAGCCTGATCGCGAACCTCGGCACCTTTTGCACTAGATTGGTTTAGCAGCTCGGATACCGTGACGAACTCATAACCCTTCTTTCTCAGCTCGTCAATAATGATCGGCAGGGCCTCATGAGTTTGTTTGCAGGAATCACTTGCGTGTAGAAGGACGATGTCTCCTGGATGAGACTTGCTAACCACACGGTTTACAATCGTGTCCACACCTTTATTCATCCAATCCTGGGAGTCCGTGTCCCACTGAATCACCTTGTAGCCAAGTTCGTCTGCTGCTTTAAGCACCTTTTTGTCAAAATCGCCGTTGGGCAGACGGAGTAATTTGGGTTCTTTCCCTGTCAGATCGGTTAGAATAGAATGGGCAGTTTTGATTTGTTCTTTAATCTCCTCTTCTTTAAGACTGCTGTAGTTGACATGCTTGTGTCCGTGACTGCCAATCTCGTACCCTTGGGATTGAATGGCTTTTACAATTTCCGGATGGGTTTTGCTCCATGGTGAAGAAAGGAAAAACGTGGCATTCTGTACCCCCTTATCCTTCAGCACTTTAAGGATGGGCTCCGGTCTTTTCTCACCCCAACTGATGTCGAAGGTCAAGGCAATGATTTTCTTGTCCGTGGAGACACTGTATACGGCCGAAGGGCTGCCTCCTTCGGAGAAAACCGTGATATTATCACTCTCCACATAAATGACCCCGGCGGCGAACAGGGCAGCCGCGAAAACAAAGAAAAAACGCTTTATTTTCTTCCCGTTCAAGACATAGAAGAAATTGTTCATGCTTTCATAAACCCCTCTCGTCAACAGAATAATGAATTTCGCGCAGGGCTCTAATTCACTTTGTACAATCTATGCTCGTACCGCATGACTTTATTACTGCACGTACAAAAGACTAAGGAGGCAAAAAGCCATGTTATCATTACGCCAATTTGGCGCACATCTAAAAAACGCCAAAACACCTCTGATTTTTGGAGTTCTCCTCTTTGCGGTTGGAATCGCACTGGGGATGATGAATGCGGAGGCATTACAGCAGGTTGTGATCGGACAAATCGAGGGACTCCGGGAAACAAGTCAGAGATTAGCGAAGAATCCGAATCCGGAGTTCAGCTTCTTTTTGTTTATCTTTTTTAACAATGCCATAAAAGGCGTGTTGATGATTTATTTGGGTATGTTTGCAGGCATCATCCCCGCCTTTTTTCTGATCATTAATGGCATGGTGCTCGGTTATCTGATTGAGCTGCAGTCTGTACAAGGCGCGAGTATAGCCGACCTGGTTATTCGCGGATTGCTTCCTCACGGGATTATCGAAATCCCAGCTATAATTATTGCCTCTGCGATCGGGATGAAGTTTGGACTCATTTCGCTGCGCCGCTTAGGAGGAGCATTGTCTGGCCGCTCAGACAGGGGCCAAGGCGAGTGGAGGCAGTTTTTCAAGTCAACCCTGAATGTTTCCTTCTGGATTGTCATTCTTCTGTTTATTGCGGCGATTATCGAGAGCACACTGACCTTTCATTTAATGAAATCCTAAAATAAAAAGCAGCTTATTCATATTTTTCCATAAAATTGTGCATAACAGTAAAGCGGTTGCGGGAAAGAAGTTTATTAATAAGATAAGGATCGAACAAAGATGGTTTCCGATAGCGGAAGCTAAAACCCTTTGTTTAGTCTATACAAGCTGGAAGGAGCCTCATCCTCTATCCGACAAAGGTAATTCGAAGCGGTTGACTCTTGGTAATAGACGCACCCTTGTAACGGCAATAATCGAAATCTGCAGGATAAAGGAGCTGAGTGGTTATGTTGGGGATGCTATTTAACGAGAAGGAATGCAAGGAACTTGATTACGTTCTCCGTAAAGAACTGGACGAGATGCTTCTGGATATGGGGGATACCCGTCTTGATCAGGAGATACGTCACGCAATAGCCAGCCGCTACAAAACGGTTTTCCGAATGTATGCCCGTTTCGCTCCTTCCAAAGAGCTGTCGAAGTATGCATGGAAGGGCCGCTTTCCACAAGTCAAGCACTAACTGGGTACATCTGTTTATTGACTTGGATGTTTGGAATATGATAAGTTATTTCTCGTTCCGCTTTTGGCGGGACGGGAGTAACTGCAGTAGACTTTTAGAAGTTGAGAAAAAACTTTTAAAAAAACTATTGCAAAAAACAGTGAACCTATGATATATTATAAAAGTCGCCGCTGAGACAACGCGGTGATGAACAAAAGCGAGTTTGATCTTTGAAAACTGAACAACGAGTGAGATACAAGATTGAAGAACTTCGGTTCTTTGATCGAATGAGAATTAATTTTCTCGTCAGATTCAAAATGAGCAAGTCAAACACTTTATTGGAGAGTTTGATCCTGGCTCAGGACGAACGCTGGCGGCGTGCCTAATACATGCAAGTCGAGCGGACCTAATGGTTTCCTTCGGGAAACCGTTGGGTTAGCGGCGGACGGGTGAGTAACAC
>NZ_BOSF01000012.1:0-81179 GCF_018403205.1 Paenibacillus sp. J22TS3 | reverse complement strand
TCTCCATCAAGTCCGCTCGACTTGCATGTATTAGGCACGCCGCCAGCGTTCGTCCTGAGCCAGGATCAAACTCTCCATTAAAGTGTTTGACTTGCTCATTTTGAATCTGACGAGAAAATTAATTCTCATTCGATCAAAGAACCGAAGTTCTTCAACCTTGTATCTCACTCGTTGTTCAGTTTTCAAAGATCAAACTCGCTTTTGTTCATCACCGCGTTGTTTCAGCAGCGACCTTTATAATATATCACATTGCTTCTTCAGTAGTCAACACTTTTTTTCAACCGATTTTTCTAAGTTGTCAAAAGCGCTTGTCCCCTCAAAGGAGCGATTTATAATGTAACACAGATGCCAAGCACCCGTCAATCATTAAGTCCATGTTAATTTTATCCCTATTAGGAGAGCCACTCCAGGTAGTCCTAACAAAAGCACAGTACTCATAGTTATCGGATTCAAAGGGATATACAGATCGGACACAATACCTGAGTAATTCACCACATAGATACCAAGAGCAGCAAGAACAACATGAAGACCGAGCTTGGTCAGCCAGCTGAACCCGAGCTTTCTTGTTACCAGTATATATACGATTAAGATCAATGACGCAACTAATACACCTGTAAAAACCCATCTCACAGTCACTACGCCTCCTTCGTATTCACATGATTAATATGGCATTCCATAATAATTCGGACCCCACTGGGATTCCTTCTTGGCCTCTTTCAAATGGATCTGATATCGTCTTTCAGCAGCCTCCAAAGTATATACCGCAAAATCAATCTCGTCCTCGCCTACAGCCTCTTGGAAAGCCATATAAGCTCTTTCCCATTCTGCCTTAGCCAGACGGATTTCTTCGTAAATGTGAGCCTTGCGCTCGTAATCATGATCTGCTGCCCGCTGCTTCTTCATACTCTCGGTCCATTTTGTCCACCAAGCCACTCATACCCCTCCCTCTGTACAGACAGAATTCAACCAGCCCTGTCCGACTGTTCACATTCCGTATTCCATACATATCTGGGAAAGGACAAACTTAGAACCAAAAAAAGAAGCCCCAAGAGGCTTCCGTCATACACATTTATTTCATTCATTGATTAGAATTGTGCTCAGCTAAGCTCCCGACGGCCCTCAAGCGCCTTCGATAGCGTTACTTCATCCGCATATTCTAAGTCTCCACCTACCGGCAGCCCGTGAGCAATCCGGGTCACACGGATGCCAAAAGGCTTAACCAGCCTGGAAATATACATAGCTGTGGCTTCACCTTCAATGTTCGGATTCGTCGCAAGAATCAACTCCTGTACCCGCTCATCACTAAGACGGCCGAGCAGCTCCTTAAGGCGGATTTCATCCGGACCAATCCCTTCCATGGGAGAGATCGCCCCTTGAAGAACATGATAATAACCGTCGAATTCTTTCGTCCTCTCCATGGCCACTAAGTCCTTGGACTCCTGAACCACACAGATCACAGAAGCATCTCGGGTCTTATCCTGACAAATCCGGCACGGGTCTGTGTCCGTGATGTTGCAGCAGACTGAACAATAATGAAGATTCCGTTTTACACTAACCAAAGCTTTAGCGAAATCCACCACATCGTCGTCCTTCATGCGCAGCACGTGAAAAGCCAGTCTGGCTGCCGTCTTAGGCCCAATTCCCGGCAGGTGCGTAAATGCATCGATCAGCTTGGCGATCGGTTCGGGATAATACAATATTCGTGTGCTCCTTCGATAGTGTAATTAGAACAGTCCTGGAATTTTCATACCGCCCGTGAATTTGCCCATATCCTGATTAGCCAGCTCTTCCGCTTTAGTTAAAGCGTCATTAACCGCAGTTAATACGAGATCTTGAAGCATTTCCACATCATCAGGATCTACAGCTTCCGGTTTAATATTGATGGACAGCACCTTTTTGTGGCCGTTCACTTGAACTGTAACCACGCCGCCGCCGGAAGTTCCTTCGATCGTTTTTTCGCCGAGCTCTTCTTGAGCTTTCAGCATTTGCTCCTGCATCTTTTTAACCTGTTTCATCATTTGGTTCATATTGTTCATGGGAAACGCTCCTTTAGATTAATTTCTAGCTATGAATGTAACACCAAGCAATTGCGGGTGGATATACTCCTTACCTGCGAATCACTCTTTTATAACAACAAGGTCGTCTCCAAAAATATGAAGAGCCTCATCTACCCAGGGTTCTTTACTTGCCCCCGTATCCTCAGGACCCGGTTCTAATTGAAAAGGTTCAGGCGCAGCATTAGACCCTGCTCCCTCAACTGCTTCGTTCCAATCCTTAAGCATCATGCTGACCAGGCGGAATGGTCCACCCAGCTGCTGTTCCAGAATCCGTTCAATCACTTCCTTATTGGCCGGCTTCTCCGTGGTCTCCCTGTGGATGTCGTTCTTAAAAGCCACCAATACGGTGTTGTCCAAGACGGAAACAGGCTCCCCATTCATGAACCAGGCATGGATGGTCACTTTCTCCTCCTTCACACGCTGGAGAATCTGATTCCACTTATTCTGAACAGCTGTAAATTCCGGGGAGTTACGCTGGGCAAGATAACGGTCCAGGTTCGCCGGAATCTTGGCAAGATTCGAGATTCTTGGCG
Organism: Paenibacillus sp. J22TS3; assembly: GCF_018403205.1. Classification (NCBI taxonomy): domain Bacteria; kingdom Bacillati; phylum Bacillota; class Bacilli; order Caryophanales; family Paenibacillaceae; genus Paenibacillus; species Paenibacillus sp. J22TS3. Next base: position 78,589 of record NZ_BOSF01000012.1, on the reverse strand, counting down.
CCGGAGATCTGCTAGCCTGAGGACGAGAACCCCCTCCGGATTCAGAACCTCCCCCACCTGCCGGTATGCCATTCTTAAGCGCCTGATTCAGCTTCTTCTCAAGCTCGGCAAGCTGACGTCTAAGCTGCCCTACCTCGGAAGCGTCCGCATTTCCGGCAGATGCTCCTGCTGAAGCGGCAGTCTGAACAGACAGGCCCGGAGCCTCACCCTCAGTAATACTGCACAATTTAAGCAAAGCCACTTCAAATAACATCTGCGGCTGCGCAGCATATTTCATTTCCGTCTGATAATGATTCAACGTGTCGATAATACCGAACAGCTGCGGCTTTGTAAAGGCTTTCGCCATCTCTTCGAACTCCCGCGCGTCCAGAACGCGCTCCGTCATGTGTTCCGCCTTCGGCACCATCTTGATCATAAGCAGGTCACGGAAATAATACATCAGGTTCTCCATACACTTGTCCGCGCTCTTACCCTCCTGCATGAATCCCTCAATAATCTGAAGCATTCCACCAATATCTCCACGGGCTAAAGCTTCAGCCAGCTCGGCGAACTGCCGCGAGGCAATCCCTCCGGTCATAGCCAGAACCTGCTCATAAGTGACATGCCCGTCGGTAAACGAGGAAATCTGATCCAATATGCTTAGCGCATCTCGCATCCCGCCATCGGACAACCGTGCAATATACTGAACAGCCTCGTCATCGGCCTGAATATTCTCTTGTTCGCAAATCTGCTTCAACCGGTCACTCTGTTCCTCCAGAGAGACCCGGCGGAAGTCAAACCGCTGACAACGTGATATAACCGTGGCCGGAAGGCGATGCGGCTCCGTTGTTGCCAGGATAAACATCACATGTGGCGGCGGCTCCTCCAGCGTCTTGAGCAGCGCGTTAAAAGCCTCCGTCGTAAGCATGTGAACCTCATCTATGATATACACCTTGTGCCGGACTTCCGTCGGAGCGTACTTCACTTTCTCTCTAAGATCTCGGATCTCCTCGACCCCGCGGTTGGAAGCTGCGTCGATCTCAAGAACATCCATGACCGCTCCCGCCGTAATCCGTCTGCAGGCTTCACATTCATTACACGGCTCAGCTGCCGGTCCCTTCTCACAGTTCACGGCCTTGGCCAAAATTTTGGCAGCACTCGTCTTACCGGTTCCTCTAGGCCCGCTAAACAAATAGGCATGGGAAAGCCGGTCTTCCCGGATCGCATTCTGAAGCGTCCGGATGATATGCTGCTGACCCACCATATCTTCAAACGACTGCGGCCGCCAAGCGCGGTACAGCGCGATATGTTCCACTTGCGGCACCTTCTTTCGGACATTACGTTAATAACGCTGGTCACATACTTTTATTATACTATACTCCCAGGGAGAGAAAAACTTTTAATCCCAAATCCAGCCATTCAGGCATAAAAAAACATCTCCGCCTATCGGCAAAGATGTGCTTGTTGTTTATGGATGTACCGTGCACCTATTATTGATCATTGCGATCCAAGCGGCACCCTTGCAGAACAACTCGGGCTAGGCCACCCTCCGGCACAAGAGTGGGACTGCTTATGGCTGCTTCCTTCCGGACCTGACCAGGTTCACAGTTACTCATTGCGGAGGACCCAGCCGTCAACATTGACTGCAAGGACCAAACCTCACATCGACAAGACCTCTAATAGGAATTCAACCTCGCTACAGCGGATTGCGAGTTACAGGGCACCGCTACCTCCCCGTCTAGCACGGTGAAAATAAGTATATCTCAAGCCCGTCTAAAATGCAAACGGTTAGAAGAAGTTAACAGATTGTCCACCTATCCGGCTTGTTGTGTTGGAACAACATATACCCCTAATTTCATCCGGTTCTTTCCCTTTTCTTCCATTCACTGCTAGACTTTTGATATAATTTAATAGATTTACCTGGTGTTAATGCAGCCACTCACTACAGCTGTAACTCAGAAAGGTGGTTATTTTCGAATCATGAATACATTAAAAAGAACCAAGGCGGTTCTCTGCCTGGCCCTCGCCCTCACATCGTTTGGTGCGATTGGTTCAGGATCTGCACATGCCGCCGGCAAGGTAAGCATCCTGCTTGACGGGTACCCCCTACCGTTCCCTGCTCAGCCGACAGTTGTAAAGGGTACGACACTCGTTCCATTCCGGGCGATCTCCGAAGCACTGGGCGTAGCCGTCAACTGGGACTCAAAGACCAAAACGATTACTGCAACCAAGTACAGCAGCGGAGCATCTAAAAAAGTCATACTGACTCTGGGCAGCAAGAATGCGACAGTGAACGGACAAAAGGTAGCCGTGGCGCTTGCCCCACAAACGATCAACGGCACAACCATGATTCCTCTGAGCTTCTTCAGCCAGCAGTTCGGTGCCAGTGTGAAGTGGGACGGTTCTACAAGCACGGTATCTATTGTATCTCCACGTGAGAAATTGTATACGCTGGCCTTCTATGCCCAAGGGGCATTTAGCGAAGCCTCGCTGATTCCAGACTTTAATGCGATTGGATTCGGCTGGAGCCGCATCGATGACCAAAGCAATTTCACCACAACGGGAAAAGATTTCTGGTGGCCTAAGCCGGCCGGAGATACCACACCCGAGAAGCTGGTGACAGATGCAGCTGCTGCCGGAACCTCCCCTTATCTGCTTGTCTACTCGGGAGATGCCAAGGGCGAGCTAACCAAGTTGGCGGAGGATAAAACCACTCGTAAGCAGGCCCTAACCCAGATGGTCGATACCGCAATTCAGAAGCAGTTCAAGGGAATCCTGCTGGACCTCGAAGGCTTAGGTCTTACAGGAAATCCGCAAACTGTTCAGGCTTCCTATAACAATCTGGTCAAAGAAGCCGCAGACGCTGCCCATGCAGCCGGCCTCAAGCTCTCTTTAGCCCTGCCGCCGCTGAACGGGTCTTATCATGGCTATGACTACAAGAGGCTCGGAGAGCTTGCGGATGAGCTTATCATTATGGCCTACGCCTATACCAACGAGAAGCTGCCTCAGCCTGCAGACCGGGTGGATAAGGCTGTCCAGCTCGCTCTGAAAGAGGCTCCTAAAGACAAGCTCGTACTTGGAGTAAACTTGTACAGCGAGAATGAGAATACCGTGAATACCAAGGTAGGCCTCGCCAAGCGTTACGGTTTGAAGGGCGTAGCCTTCTGGAGACTGGGGCTTGGCAAACAGGCCGTATGGGACAAACTTAACCAGACCATCACGTTAAAGAATAATTAATACCCCTTGCACAAGGAAAGGGGAATTACCAGGTGTTCTTGACTGTTAGTGAATAATCCCTTCCCGGAACGCACTCATATTATAAGTTCCTAATTAAGCACCTATATAAAATGAACTTTAGAATTAACCGATCTTCATGTATTTTTATAAAATGCACAAGAAAAATCCCCTCTGACTCGTCAGAGGGGATTTGCATATATCGATCAAGCTGCAGCACAGAAGATCGTATTAGATTCCGTATTTCTTCTTAAATCTATCAACGCGGCCGCCAGCATCAAGGAATTTCTGTTTCCCTGTGAAGAACGGGTGGCAAGCGGAGCAGATCTCCACGCGCAGATCCTCTTGAACGGATCCAGTTTCAAACTTGTTGCCGCAAGCGCAAGTAACAGTTGTCACGTGATATTTCGGTTGAATAGCTTGGTTCATGACATTCACCTCTTTCCGCCCTGAGTCTCATGCGTACCCAGAGTTATAATAACCAACTCTGATTGTATCATAATTATGTCAACAATTGCAATCGCTTATTACAGATCAGCGGGCGCTCTTCTTAAACCGTCTAAGCTCGGCAGGCGGAACATGAGAATAAGAGCCCATGACCACATCCGGGAGCTCTTCCTGAAAAATCTCAATGGCCTGCTTCATGCCAAGGACCTCACCGCGTGCCTTAGGAATCAGCTCTAGATAACTTTCTGGATCAATATTAAGATTACGCCATTGGATCAGCCGAAGCTTGGTCCGCCGGGCAAATTCGATCATCGCCTCAATCTCCTCCTCACGGTCGGTAACGCCCGGGAAGATGAGATAGTTAATCGAAGTATAGACGCCCTGTTCGGAGGCGTAGCGAAGAGACTTCTCCACATTAGCCAGTGTGTAGCCTCTAGGCTTGTAATAAGCATTATAATGGTCGTCCAGAGCACTGATCGTACTTACACGCATCAGGTCAAGGCCGGCATCCACAATGCCACGAATGTGATCGGTTAAACCTGCATTCGTATTAATGTTGATGTAGCCCATATCCGTAGTTTGACGAACCTGGCGGATCGCGTCAATAATGAGCTTGGCTTGCGTGGAGGGTTCCCCTTCACACCCCTGCCCAAAGCTGATAATCGACTCTGGCGTCTTCAAATGCTCCAGCATCACTTCCACAATCTCCTCGGTGCGAGGACGAAAGTTCATCCTTGTCTGCGGGGAGACAAAGCCACTGTCATCCGGCTGCTCGGAAATACATCCGAAGCACCCTGCGTTACAGGAGTAAGAGACTGGAACAGCCCCCTCCCAGCGGTTCAGAAACGTATTGGAAGCCGTTAGGCACTCGTAGCCCAGCGCACAGTTAGATAGATGCTCATATAGGCGATTCTCCGGGTATTCCTGCTTGAGACGCTTTACCCCCGCTTTAAGCTCAAGCGGATCGCAGTTGAGCGGATTCCACTTCTCCGGATCATCCGTCAACCGGGCAGTAACGTAGAATTTCCCCTCACTCCATACCACAGCCGAATATCCGAAGAGTGGCAGCTTATATTCCTTATCTGTCTTGATGTAACCAGGAAGACAGAGCCGGGTATACCCCTGCGGCAGCAGTGCGCCCACAGCCTGGACATTGCCCGGCAGAGGCTGCATCTCCCCGCTTTCAGGGTCCATACCCACCGGACGGGTGCTCGGAAGGCCCACCAATGTGGCACCATCCGGCAGCGGAATCAGTTCATCCTCCATAATCTCAACGATCATATCTCCGCTGCGGGCTAGACCATACAGCGAAGGATGATCGAATACATTGCCTTGTTCATCTGCATATACCAAATACATTGTGTTCTCCCTCTTTGCTTGAGACCAAAACGATGGGGTCAAGCCGTTAGTTAAGTGTTCATCGGGGACGGAGTCTGGCGTCCGGAACGACGCGCAGTGCTGCCGGGTGAAGATGGCGCGCTGGCCTGGCCAGCCACGTCGAATGAAGCCAGGAATTCGGCATTCGTCTTCGAATCACGCAGTTTTTTGAGGAAACCTTCCACAAAATCATAGCTTTCGTTCATATTTTTACGGATCGACCAAATGGTGTCGAGTTCTTCCTTCGTCAGCAGCACTTCTTCGCGGCGGGTACCCGAGCGGCGGATATCAATCGCCGGGAATATGCGCCGTTCTGCAAGCTTACGGTCCAAATGAAGCTCCATATTACCGGTTCCTTTGAACTCCTCGTATATAATATCGTCCATCCGCGACCCTGTATCCACCAAGGCTGTAGCCAGAATAGTCAGGCTTCCGCCCTCCTCCACATTCCGCGCTGAACCGAAGAACCGCTTCGGACGATGGAACGCAGCTGGGTCAATCCCCCCACTGAGGGTACGGCCGGATGGCGGAACCACCAGGTTGTACGCCCGGGCCAGCCGGGTAATACTGTCCATAAGGATGACCACATCCTTCTTATGCTCCACAAGGCGAAGGGCACGCTGCAGCACAAGCTCAGCCACCTTGATATGATTCTCAGGCAGCTCATCGAAGGTGGAAGCAATGACTTCCCCCTTAACGGAACGCTGCATATCCGTAACCTCCTCAGGGCGCTCATCAATCAGCAGCACAAACAAGGAGATATCCGGATTATTCGTTGAGATGCTGTTGGCGATTTCCTTCAGAAGCAGGGTCTTACCCGCCTTCGGAGGCGCAACGATCAGGCCGCGCTGGCCAAGCCCCACCGGAGCAAGCAAATCCATAATCCGGGTGGAAAGCTGGGTAGGCGAGGTCTCAAGCGACAGCTTGGTCTGTGGGTACAACGGTGTAAGCGCAGGAAAATGCAGGCGCTCTGCCGCCTGGGCAGGATCTTCTCCATTCACCGCATTGACCTGAAGCAGACCGAAGTAACGCTCGTTCTCCTTCGGTGTACGGCATTTGCCGGATACCAGATCCCCCGTACGCAGGTCGAATTTACGAATCTGCGAAGCAGAGATATAAATATCCTCCGTGCTTGGCAAATAGTTGATCGGACGCAGGAAGCCATATCCTTCCGGCAGAATCTCAAGCACGCCCTCCATAAACATCAGCCCACTCTGCTCCGCCTGGGCGCGCAGAATGGCAAAAATCAATTCTTTTTTCTTGAGCTGACCATAATACGGAATTTGGTACTGCTTTGCAAGCTTGTACAAATCCGTCAGCTTCTTTTCTTCCAGATCGGAAATTTGGAGATCCATTTCATTAACCACCTATTCAATTTATAATTCAACGTAAGTTGGATGTATGTGTCAGAAAGTACCAGAAGTTGTACTCGAGGGTAATAAGAAGTTCCAATCTGAAGTGATGGAGCAGGATTCTATGAAATCTGGATTCTATGACGACGTCTTAAGAGTTATAGAATAGTTATACCCGTAGTGGGGGGAGTTATGCGGACAAAGAAGAAAATATTCCAAAAAGGGGTTCTCACTTCTCACTATTTCAACGTTCAGAGAGGATCAACAGTTACACCTGAATTTGTATTCACAAGTAATTTCTCTTGTAAAAATGCGGCAGAGCTCTGAAGAGCTGCCCCCTTATGAGGCCGGCTAACTTCAGGGCTCCGTCCCATTCTAACAGGCTACTCCGCCTGACGCCACACATCCGCACCAAGATCGCGCAAATTGGTGACGAGATGGTCGTATCCACGGTCGATGAGCTCTACACCGGATACTTCCGTGATTCCTTCATCCACAGTCAGCCCGGCAATCACAAGAGCAGCTCCCGCTCTAAGATCAGCCGCTCTCACCTTGGCTGCATTCAGCTTGCCGCCTTCAATGATCGCACTTCTTCCTTCCACACGGATCTTGGCACCCATTCGCACCAGCTCCGGCACATGCTTGAACCGGTTGCTGTATACGAAATCACTAAGCACGCTAACCCCTTCCGTTTGGGTCAGAAGACTGGTCATAGGAGACTGCAAATCTGTCGGGAAGCCCGGGTACACCAGCGCCTTCACATCAGCATGTCCATACGAGGCGGCTCCGATGACCCGGATGGATTCATCAAGCTCTTCCACACCTACACCCATTTCAATAAGCTTAGCTGTTAAAGCCTCCAAATGCTTGGGAATAACATTATCAATAAGAACATCCCCGCGCGTAGCCGCGGCGGCAATCATATAGGTTCCCGCTTGAATGCGGTCAGGGATGATGGAATGGCGGCAGCCATGCATTTCCCGAACGCCCTCAATACGGATCGTCTCCGTTCCGGCACCCTTAATCACTGCGCCCATGGAAACTAGCAGGGTAGCCACATCAATAATCTCCGGCTCCTTGGCCGCATTCTCAATAATTGTAGAGCCTTTGGCTCTGGCTGCTGCCAGCATGATGTTAATCGTTGCACCTACACTGCTGACATCGAGGTATATCTTCGCACCGCGCAGCTCCTTGGCATGAAGGTGAATCGAGCCATGCTCATTGGTCACGGTGGCGCCCAGCGCTTCAAAACCTTTGATATGCTGGTCAATTGGACGGGGCTCAAAGTTGCAGCCTCCAGGGAGTCCGATTATGGCTTCGCCAAACCGTCCCAGAAGAGCCCCCATCATATAGTAGGATGCCCGGAGTTTCTTCACAGGCCCATTTGGCATAGGAATCGACTTAATAAGGCTTGGGTCAATCTTGATCTGGTTTCCGGACCAAGTCACGGATGCGCCCAAGTCTTCAAGAATTTCAGTATACACAGCGACATCACTCAGCTCCGGCAAATTATCCAGAATAACTTCTGATTCCGCTAAAATTGCCGCCGGCAGAAGCGCTATGGCGCTGTTCTTCGCTCCACTGATCTGAACGGTTCCCCTGAGCGGGCGACCACCGCTGATCATTAATTTTTCCATCAAAGTGAGGTTCCTCCTGCAGGCAAAAATGATTCTGACAATTCCTTTCCATGATACCACTTCTGCCTTATAAAAGCATCTTTGTCTCTATATCGGCACAAAAAAGAGGAACTCCGCCCTAGGCGGAATCCCTCTTCTGTGACCGATTTATATTAAGCTTTGTTGTTGGATCCGAACTCGCGGATTTTGCCGATTACTGTCTTCTTGATTGCTTCACGGCCCGGAACGATGTATTTACGCGGATCGTAAGCTTCAGTTTGTGCGGCAAGCACTTCACGAACAGCTTTAGTGAACTCGATTTGGTTCTCAGTGTTCACGTTAATCTTGGAAGTACCCAAAGAGATAGCTTTCTTAATATCATGAGTAGGAATACCTGTACCGCCATGAAGAACAAGTGGAACCTTCACAGCGTCGCGGATTTCTTCCATTTCAGCGAAACCAAGTTTTGGTTCACCTTTGTAAGGACCGTGAACGGAACCAAGTGCTGGTGCCAAAGTATCAATACCTGTTTCTTTCACGATACGAACACAGTCGTCAAGCTTCGCGTACATTACGTCAGCGACAACGTCATCCTCTTGTCCACCAACGAGACCAACCTCAGCCTCAACGGAAACGCCTTTGGAATGAGCATACTCAACCACTTTCTTCGTAGTTTCGATGTTCTGCTCGATTGGGCCGTGGGAAGCATCGATCATAACAGAAGTAAAGCCAGCATCGATCGCTTCTTTACATTTGTCAAAGCTTGATCCATGATCCAGGTGAATGGCTACAGGAACTGTAATCTTCATGTCATGGATAAGTCCTTCAACCATCTTAACCACAGTATAGAAACCGCTCATATGGCGGGCAGCACCTTCAGAAACGCCAAGGATAACTGGTGACTTCTCTTCTTCTGCGGCAGCCAGAATCGCTTGTGTCCACTCCAGGTTATTGATGTTGTATTGACCAACAGCATATTTCCCCTCAAGTGCTTTGTTCAACATTTCTTTCATAGATACTAATGGCATGGTTCATCCTCCTAAAGTTGGCTTGTCTATTCTTTACCCGATTCTCACACCTGCTTATTATACCACATTACGGGAAAAATACTAACCAACCTTTAGGCCATAATCGTGACAAAAAAAGGACTCCGTTACCGGAGTCCTAAATTACTGCGCCGCCCTTAAGCTGCATATTTACAGCAATCCGCATCTCATCAATATCAAACGGTTTCGTGAAATGCATCAAAGCGCCGAGTTCCGTAGCTTCTTTAATCATATCCAGCTCGCCATAAGCCGTCATCATGATGACTTTGGTTTCCGGCTTGACCGCTTTAATATGTTTCAGGATCTCCAGACCATCCATTCCGGGAATCTTCATGTCCAAAAGCACCAGGTCCGGCGATTCACTGCGGACAATTTCTAGAGCCAGCTTGCCATTTGCTGCTTGGTACGTCTTGTATCCTTCACTGCTGAACACTTCCATCAGCAGAATCCGGATACCATTCTGGTCATCAACGATCAGAAGCTTCTTATCTTCCACGAAACAACCCTCCCGAAATCCCTCTAATCATCTCAAAATACTGCTATCCGACAGCTTGATGTGTAGATATTCGCTTAAGAATTTGAAATTCCTGCTAATTTCGGGAGTATTTTTTCATTTTTGTGAATATATCGAATCGATATTAAGAATTGTGGGTGATCGATGCCTTCACGAACTCACGGAACAACGGTTGTGGACGGTTCGGACGGGAAGTAAACTCTGGGTGGAACTGAACAGCCAGGAACCAAGGGTGATCCGGGCACTCTACAATTTCAACCAATCTGCCGTCCGGGGAAGTTCCCGAAATGCGCAGGCCTGCCTTCTCAATAACCTCACGGTAAGCATTGTTGAATTCATACCGGTGACGGTGTCTCTCGTAAACCAGCTCATCGTTATAGCATTGTTCTGCAAGAGAACCCGGTGCAAGCTTACAAGGGTATAATCCAAGGCGCATCGTTCCGCCCAAATCTTCAATATCCTTTTGTTCCGGTAGAAGATCAATAACCGGATACTCGGTAGCCGGGTTGATCTCGGAGCTGTTCGCACCTGTCAATCCCGCCAAGGAACGGGCATGCTCGATCACAGCAACCTGCATTCCGAGGCAGATGCCGAAGAAAGGAATCTTCTTCTCACGCGCATAACGGATCGTGCTGACTTTCCCTTCAATCCCACGGTCTCCGAAACCGCCAGGAACCAGGATACCGCCTACGCCACCAAGCATTTCCTCCACATTCTCATCGGTCACTTCTTCCGCATGAACCCAGCGGATCTTCACATCTGCGTTGGCATCAAAACCTGCATGAGAGAGGGACTCAACCACGCTCAGATAAGCATCGTGCAGCGCGACGTATTTGCCCACAATCGCGATTTCTACCGTCTTCTCCAGCTTGTTGATGCGGTGCACCAAATCTTCCCACTCGCTCATATCCGGAGCCGGAGTAGTCAGCTTCAAGTGGTTTACCACAATCTCGTCCAATCCCTCTTCACGAAGGTTCAGAGGCACCTGATACAGCGTATCTGCATCCCGGCATTCTACAACCGCGCTGGCATCAATGTCACAGAAGAGGGCGATCTTCGCTTTCATGTCGGAGGACAACTCATGCTCCGTGCGGCAGACAATGACGTTCGGTTGGATCCCGATGCTGCGAAGCTCCTTAACGCTGTGCTGGGTTGGCTTGGTCTTAACTTCACCCGCAGCCTTAATATAAGGGATCAGGGTTACATGAATGTACATAACATTCTCGCGCCCGATGTCACTCTTGATCTGGCGAATGGCTTCCAGGAACGGAAGGCTCTCGATATCGCCCACGGTACCGCCGATCTCTGTGATCACGACATCGGATCCAGCTTCGCGGCCAGCACGGTATACACGCTCTTTGATCTCATTTGTAATATGCGGAATAACCTGAACCGTTCCCCCAAGGTACTCCCCACGGCGCTCTTTACTAATGACCGAAGAGTAGACCTTACCGGTTGTAACATTACTGTTCTTAGACAGGTTAATATCAATGAAACGTTCGTAGTGGCCCAGGTCAAGATCCGTCTCAGCCCCGTCATCCGTAACGAACACCTCTCCGTGCTGATACGGGCTCATCGTTCCCGGGTCCACGTTGATATATGGATCGAATTTCTGGATTGTAACTTTAAGCCCTCTGTTCTTAAGCAGTCTCCCCAGCGATGCGGCAGTGATCCCTTTGCCCAGGGAAGAAACCACACCCCCGGTTACGAAAATATATTTTGTCACAGTCTTAAACCCTCCTATAAGTAGTCCAGTAAGTAGTCCAGAAATTCTAAAAACAGTATGGTACAGCTTGTACTATGGTAACCCATTCAGATGGAAATCATCTCGAAAAAGCCACATAAAAAAACAAAAAAGTGACACCCGAACAAGACGGGGCACTTTTCTAATTTTGATCATATTTATAGGTCTGAATCATAAGCCCATGCAATAGTTTACCCGTAACCCTGCCCCCTGTCAAGTCAGACAGCGGAGCGATTTCGGATACTTAATTTAGGCATAACGACCGTGCAAAACGTCTATTTGTCGTCGTCTTCCTCAAGCTCTTCATCCTCAAGCGTATCGGAATCCTCGTCCTCTTCGTCAAGATCCTCATCATCCAGAATCTCTTCGTCTTCCACATCAGCGTCATCGTCATCATCCGGGAACAGTTCATCTTCCCCGTCCTCGTCAACAGCATCGTAATCCTCATCGTCGGAATCGTACGTTTCTTCCTCTTCCACGAAGTCATCGTCCAGATCGTCATCCTCGTCATTAATAATGCGCGGACGTTTGGCGTTAGCTACCGGATCCTCGGAACGCTCAATCGGATACCAACGCTTCAAGCCCCAAAGGTTCGTACCGACACAGGCAAAACGCCCGTCGATATTAATCTCCGTATATAGCTGGGCAATGGCTTCATTAATCTCGGCTTCCGACATACCGCGAAGCTTCGCAACTTCGTTCATTAGATCACGGTAATAGTACGGCGTATTAGCCGCTTTCAAAATCATAAAGGCCAAGTCGACCATCGGAATCTCATGCACTTTCTCCGGGTCAAACTTCAAATTGAGCGGTGTACTCACTTACACACGTCCTCTCACACAATGTTTCAAGCAGATGATTGAGGGAACCCCCCACTCATCCATTCTGTTCTTTATCACACATAAGTAAAACCTATTTGGAAGCAAAAAGCAAGTTTATTCTATACGCCGAAGCGCTTAAATTCGCATGTCCTTGCATGCTGCAGCTGGAATTCACCCGTTTGGCATCGGGAAGTTATGCAAGGAGAGTCGAGCTTACGAATTAAAGGCGGGAGAGCACCAGAATCAAAAAGAAAAGAGTCACCGCAATAATAACAATTAAAGAGCTGAGTTTGGTCAAACGGATCGCTTGCTCGGATACTTCAGGCTCTTCCGCATACTTCCACCGCTCACCCCAGAGGATACTCTGTTCGGGATTAAAGTACGTCCATATCAGCAGGGCGAGTACGGGAAGGAACACTATAAACAGAAACATGACATCACCAATGGTAAAATCCAAACCTATCTCCTCCCTAATGATATCTTCGGTTACTTCTATTGTAAAATAGTGTAAATTACATTGTCTATTCCAATGAGTCATGGACCAACATTGAAAAGACGGAGAGCAGCGCCCTCCGTCTTTTTGACTGTATCCGCTCTCTGAAGAGTCTTGAACGATCTTCAGAAATCGCAAGCTGAAAGCCGTTTACAGGCCTTCCCCACATCCTATGTGCTTTTCCTTGGTTTGACACGGTAATTGAGCACTTTATGCAAATAAATCACCCTGGGTGCCGGTCCCAACCTGGGGCTATTCAGCCTATTTCCCTCTATACAGGGCAGGCTCCCACTCCGGTTCCCTCTGCTGCTCATACAATACTGCAACCAACACGCTTTGTCAGAAGGGACTGCTTGCATGGACTACTCCCGATTCCTCCATTTTATTCAGGAACAGGCCGGAGCGGCAGCACACAAAGGACAACGGACGATTATCCGCTTCGCCCGCCCGGCGGCTTACCGTGAATGCTTAAAGCTGCTTAACCGGATGAAGCGTTCAAATCAGCCGCTGCGCCACATCCGCAGTTCCTCTCTGCTGCACGCTTTCATCTGCCCTTTTAAGGTGACCGACCTGCCCAGCGGCTGCAGGCACGGCCTTTATATTGAACATGACGCCCAAGTCAGCGTACATGCGGTGCCCGCCAGCGGGCTGATGAACACACCTGAAATTCCTTGGGGTGTCCGTCACATTCAGGCGCCTGATGTATGGTCCTCCTCAACCGGCTACCAGGTACGCATCGGGGTTATTGACACCGGAGCCGATTTCAGCCATCCCGATCTCCGCTACTCCCTTGCAAGAGGGGTTAATCTGCTAAATCCCAACATGCTGCCCCATGATGACAACGGACATGGTACCCACATTACCGGGACCATAGCTGGCTCCGGCGGTATACAAGGCATACTCGGAGTTGCCCCGCGCGCAACAATCTATCCCGTCAAGGCCTTCGACCATAATGGCGCGGCGTATGTATCCGATATCATTATGGGTATCGATTGGTGCGTCCGGAATCAGGTGGACATTATCAATATGAGTTTTGGTATGAAATCCAAGAACAAGTCACTGCTGAGTGTAGTGAACAAAGCTCTTCAGGCCGGTGTTGTAATTGTCGCCTCCGCAGGCAATGACAATAAAAGCCGCAGCGTTGATTACCCTGCGCGATATCCCCAGACCATCTCCGTAGGCGCGACAGACCGGAACCGCCGGATTGCCCGCTTCAGCAACAGCGGACCACATGTCGATATCTATGCGCCCGGGGAGAAAATCTACTCCTCCTGGGTTGGCGGCAAGCACAAGGAAATGAACGGGACGTCCATGGCGACTTCACACGTCAGCGGGGCTATCGCACTGCTGCTCGCACTCCGGCCGGGTCTCAGCCCTACCGAGATTAAGCAGCTGCTCCGCAGGACGGCCCGTCCGGTGGCCCCCGGCAAAAAAAAGGCCGTCCGGGGCAGCATCTCTCCGGTTGAGGTCAACGCACTCCGACTGGTGAAGCGGGGGCTGAAGTAGACCGAGCTTCGAATGAGCAAAGCTCGGCATGGCCCCATCGGGGACGCCCGGTGAGCGCTGCACAGGCAAGGCCGCCCTGCGGGTCGCTCGTTGAGCGTCGCGTCGGTGCGGTACTCCGGGGTACGCACGAGCGCTGCGCGGTGTGGCCGCCCATGGAATACTCCGGGCGGCCTCCAAAAACAGCAAGGCCCCGCCCGGGAATTCCATGGGCGGGGCCTTGCTGTGGGATCGGCGGCGGACATTCACGCCGCCGAAGGGAAAGCCCGCCGCGCTAAGCTGGCGGGCTCTCGGCCCTGACCGGCATGAGCTGGAAATCCGGCTACATGCGGTCCGGGGCCTCGACGCCGATCAGCGCGAGTACACGCGCGATCACGCGGCGGGTCGCGCCGAGCAGCACGAGGCGCGCGGCCGTCTGCTGCGCGTCTTCCGTGATGACGCGCTCGGCTCTATAGTAGCTGTGGAACAAGGAAGACAGTTCATACACATAACGCACGAGACGGTGAGGCGCGAAGTGATTCGCCGCTGTCTCCACCTCTTCAGGAAGCTCGCCGATCTTGCGGAGCAAGTCGTATTCGTGAGCAGCCGTGAGCTTCGTAAGGTCCGCATCCGCCGGACCTGGAATAGCGATACCCTGCTCCTCGGCCTGACGGAAAATACTGCAGATCCGGGCATGCGCATACTGTACATAATAGACTGGGTTCTCATTGGAAGTGGAAACCGCCAGATCCATATCGAAGTCCAGATGCGAATCCATGCTTCGCATGGTGAAGAAGTAACGGATCGCGTCCACACCAACTTCGTCCATCAGATCAACCATCGTGACCGCTTTCCCGGTCCGCTTGGACATTTTCACCTTTTCCCCGTCCTGGAACAGGCTGACCATCTGGGCAATCAGCACAGTCAGCTTGTCCGGGTCATTTCCAAGCGCGGTCATAGCTGCTTTAAGACGCGGAATATATCCATGATGATCCGCACCAAAAATATTGATCATGCGGTCATAACCACGGTTGTATTTGTTGCGGTGGTAAGAAATATCCGGGGTGAGGTACGTATAGGTACCGTCATTCTTCACAAGCACCCGGTCCTTGTCATCCCCATAGTCGGTCGTTCTCAGCCAGACCGCTCCGTCTTCCTCATAGGTCTGTCCCTTATCCTTAAGCTCCTGAAGGGAAGCTTCCACCTGTCCGCCTTCATAGAGCGAGGTCTCGCTGAACCAGCTGTCAAAATGAACCCGGAAACGCGACAAATCCCGCTTGATCTTATCGAGCTCCTTCTCCAGCCCATACTTGCGCAGGAAGGCCGCACGCTCGCCCGGGGTGCGCGACAGCAGCGCATCGCCCTGCTCTGCCACAAGCTCCTTGGCAAAACCTTTGATGTCCTCGCCGTGATAACCATCCTCCGGCATTTCAGCAGGCTGTCCCAGCTCCTGCAAATAGCGGGCTTCGATTGATTTGGCCAAGTTAACAACCTGATTTCCCGCATCATTAATGTAGTATTCACGTGTCACTTCATAACCGGCATAATCCAGCAGGTTGCAGAGGGCATCCCCTACGGCCGCGCCGCGGGCATGACCCAGGTGCAGGCTTCCTGTTGGGTTCGCGCTGACGAACTCAACTTGAACCTTTTGACCTTGGCCAAGCGAAATTCGTCCGTATTCGTCTCCCTGCGCGTAGACCTGCTCCAGCACAGGGTACAGATAGCTTTTGCTCAAAGTGAAGTTAATGAAGCCAGGACCTGCAATCTCCGCCTTCTCAATGGAAGCGCTGCTGTGATCCAAATGCTCCAGGATCGCCTCAGCAATCTGGCGCGGGTTCTTCTTCGCAATCTTGGTTAACTGCATCGCCGCATTTGTAGCGAGGTCCCCGTGGGCTTTCTCCTTCGGCACTTCAAGCTTGATCGCCGGAATGTCTTCCTTGGCGGCAAGCCCTGCCGCAACAATAGCCGCGGTTACGGCCTCCGCCACCTTCTGGTTAATTTCTTCTAAGGGATTGTGTGTCATTGTCTAAGCTTCCTCCTGTATATGTAAACTGATATCGAAATGACCCGCTAATTCATCATAGACATACAAATCATAATTCCACTTGGCGGTCCCTGATAATCCATCCAGGCTGAGGGACAGCTCCCGGGTATCCGTGGACAGGTTGAACGAGGTATAAGCCGCCCGGTAATGACCCGGAAGCTTCTTCCCCGCTTGAAATGTCTGGGAAGACTCTACCGCCCCGTGACGGATCAGCTTGAGCTCGCCCGGCGAGATTTTGACCATCACCCGGGTCACTTCCTCCCCGCTGGGGCCTTGGCCCAACTCTTCATATTTAATATAAATCGCGCCTCCAGCACGGAATACCTGCCCCTGGTAACGCTGAACCACTTCGTTCTCTTCTTGCAGGCTGGTTACTGTAATGGCCGCTGGTTTATGATCCGGCATTCTTCTTGCCCCTATCTGCTGAATCTATTGTACTATATATCGTTCATTCCATATACTATATCCAGTTCGTCCGCTCAGTTCAATGGCGGCACCGTTAAAATGCATTTTTTTCTCCCAAAAAGAACCCCTCAAACCACACAACCCTCCTTGGGAGGTTAACTCCTAAGAAGGGTTGTTATCCGCTTGCAGACTAAATCTCTAATTGCGTTCTATGCGCTCTATGCATCAGGCAGGGAGAACTTCTTGTTCCAGGATACCCCGCCGTCGTGAGTCACATACACCGCTGTATTGGAGGCATTCGTAACTGCCAGCCAACCGGTCTTGACTGAAGGAAAGGAAATCCTTGCATCAAAGCCTGGAAGAACCGCAGGTACGTTGCTCCACGATTTCCCGCCATCCAAGGATCGTCCGACGCCCACCTTGCCACCGGCTGGTGATCCACCTGCCAAATACGCTGCCGAGCTGCCGATGAGCTGCATATTGCCCGGATGCCCGCCTGGACTCGCTGGGCCCTTCTTCGCCAGTGCGGGGCCGGTACCCGGAGCCGGTCCTCCCCCAGCAGTGCTCTGAGCGATAACCCGTTTCCAATGTACCCCTCCGTCATGACTCGCGTATAAGGAATACGATACCTGAGACATACCGGATTCTCCATAGGCCAAGGCCCATACCTGGCTGCCTTCAGCATACAATTCTCCTCCGAAAGCCGTTCCCGATGGAATTGTCAACACGGTAGCCCAGCTTGTCCCTCCGTTCACCGTCTTATGCAGCTTATACCCAATTCCCGGATGGACAGTTAGCGTAAAGCCCTTAAGGGCTGACTTGTCTGTAAAGATCGCTGCCCTGGTGTTGGCAGGTGTCTTGATTTTGGTCCAGGAGGTGCCACCATTCGAGGACTTGTAAGCCCCGTTCGAGGTATATCCTATGATATGCTGCCCGTCCTGGGCATCCATCTTCTTAAAGACTTGCCCCGAGGTATTCAGCACCTTCCAATGAGAACCACCATCGTTGGTGGTGATCAGCTTTGCCGCCGCTTCAGGCGAGGTTCTTGCGAGCGCAAAACCTGTCACATTGTTCGGAAATACGATCTGGTCGAACTGCCATTGACCCGTATAAATTTCCTGCCAGTTACACCCTCCGTTGGAGGTGCCAATAAGAAAACCGTTCCCGGCGGCCCGCCCGGTGGTATCACTCAAAAAGTTAACATCCGTAATATGAAGCGGGTCTAGAGTCTTTGAAGCATGCTGCTTCTGAAGCTTCTGTAAGAGACCGTGGTCCCCGGTCTGACAAGGGGCTGAGGAAGCTGCTTCCGCCACAGTTCCCTGTGCCGGAGCACCTGTCCCCAATCCCCAAGTTAAAGCCAAAGCCGCTGCAAGCAGAGCCGATCTGAACGTTCTTTTAGCCATAGCCAGTCCCTCCTTAAGGTTACATGCAAATCTAGCGATAACTTGGCCTTGATGCAAAGGCCGTTGGAGTCTGTATGTATATTTTTACCCATTCTGATTATAAATCAATATTTAATTCGCCTGATGGCCTGAATGGAAATTGGCGGTATTACTTCTAATGAGAACATTTGTTTGGTATACTGTTATCGATTGTAAGTTTTTGAACTGGGTTCACGGCTTTTCACTTTGGCAAATTATAAGGGGGTCTGCGACCATGCCTGAAACCAAATATGAACATATTCAGACCAAACAGACCCTGAATCGGGTCAAGGAAGAACGCATGCCGTTCAATTGGTCCATTAATCCTTACCGCGGCTGTGCCCATGGCTGCAGCTTTTGTTATGCCCGGGCATTCCAGTCCTTCATAGGAAGAGGCGCGGAAGATGAATTTCAGCACCATATCGTGTTAAAAGACAACGCCCCCGAGGCTCTGGAAGCTCAGCTATCGCGTCTTGCCCGAAAGTTCGGGCAGGATATCGAAGCCATGCGCAGGCATGTGGGGGAGGTCACCATAGGAACGGCCACAGACCCGTACCAGCCTATTGAGGCCAAGTCGGAACTGACCCGCGAATGCTTAAAGCTTCTGGCCAAATACCGGATCCGTACCAGTATTACAACCCGCTCTCCGCTGGTTCTCCGAGACTTGGATATCCTAACTCAAATGAGCGACATATCCGTAAATATCAGCTTAAATACTCTGGATGTCGGAATTATCCGCAATATTGAACCCGCAACTCCGCACCCGGAGATAAGACTGGAGACCGTGCAGCAGCTCACCAGGCATGGAATTTACGCTGGCATCTTCGCCGCACCTGTGCTGCCACTGCTCACCGATTCTGAGGAGAGCCTGGAGGCCCTGCTTGGCGCAGCCAAGAGACATGGGGCCAGATTCGCCATGGTCTCTCTGCTTCGCCTGTCCAAGGACGTGAAGAGCTGGTATCTCGCCACTCTCCGGACCTGTTATCCGGAGCTAGTCCCTGCTTACACCCGGCTGTACGGACAAAGTCACTATGCGGACCGGCAGTATATTGACCGGTTCAAGATGATGTCAGCGGCCCTGCTCCACAAGTACGGATTGTCCGGTGTGCCTGGAGGAGGAGAACCTGCTTCCTATACAGGCTCACAGCCAATGGACAGCCTAAGTCCGAAGGAGTACTCGCTTTCTGGTCAAGATTTGGGTTCTGATATAAATTCTGAATCGAGTTCTGGCCCGGACTTGAATCGCAGAATTCCCAAGCCCACGGCCGGCGTGACTCAAGCGGAAATTCAGTTAGAAGCCGAGCAGTTGTCGTTTGATTTTTAAGCTTAGAAGCACAAGCGCTTTCTGAGTCCAAAAGCCAAGCTCAAAACAACATGATCCGTTGGCCAGCCGCCCGTCACCCGGCCCGTTAAATTACCGTACTATGGGCTCAACCTGGGGGTGGTTTGGTGGTTTGGTGGTTTGGTGGTTTGGTGGTTTGGTGGTTTGGTGGTTTGGTGGTTTGGTGGTTTGGTGGTTTGGTGGTTTGGTGGTTTGGTGGTTTGGTGGTTTGGTGGTTTGGTGGTTTGGAGATTTGGAGAGATACAGACTACTGCGATCTCCATTCGCCCTAACCGAACCATACGGATATCCTACACATGGAGCAGCAATTTGCAAATGTCGAAAAAACGCCCTGCCCTAAAAGCCATATTGGCCTTAGGGCAGGGCGTTCCTGTCTTTAAGATTTGCGTTTCGCGGTTACTCCGCTATTTTACAAAGCCGAGCAGCATTTCACGGATCAGCTTGGCCGCAACAATTTGCGTCTGTTCCGTTGGATCGTAGATCGGAGCGACCTCCACGAGATCACAGCCCACCACGTTCACATCAGAGCCAGCAATCAGATGAACCGCTTCAAGCAGCTCCTTGGAGGTGATTCCACCCGCTTCCGCGGTACCGGTACCTGGAGCCGCCGACGGGTCAAGAACGTCAATGTCAATGGTGACATAGACGGGGCGACGGCCAATCTTAGGCAGGGCCTGCTTCAGTGGAGCAGCCACTTCGAATGGATAGAAGTTGATGTTCTCCCGCGCATACAAGAACTCTTCCTTGGAGCCAGAGCGGATTCCGAACTGGTAGATGTTCTTGCCGCCCATCAGCTCGGCCGCTTTGCGGACCGGTGTGGAGTGGGACAGAGGCTCCCCTTCATAGTTCTCACGCAGATCTGCATGGGCGTCGATATGAATCAGGGCCAGGTCTGGGTACTTGGCATAGACCTCCTGGAAAATCGGCCAAGAGACGAGGTGCTCACCGCCGAGACCGATCGGGAATTTGCCGTCGTTCAGAAGACCGCGAACATACTCTCCGATAACTTCAAGGCTGCGGGCCGCGTTGCCGAAAGGCAGCAGCAGGTCGCCTGCATCGAAGTAGGTCATATCAACAATGCTCTTATCGAGGTATGGGCTGTATTCTTCCAAACCTACAGAAGCTTGACGAATACGGGCAGGACCGAACCGGGAACCCGGGCGGTAGCTGACCGTGAAGTCCATAGGCATCCCGTAGATCACCGCTTTGGACTCTTCGTAATTGTCGGAGCTGCAGATAAATACGTTGCCGGAATAAGCTTGATCCAGTTTCATATAAACAGCCTCCTATTTCACCAGATCTTCAACGAATTTAGGCAGCACGAACGCAGCTTTGTGCAGGCGCGGTGTGTAGTATTTCGTATCGATCTCAGGAATTTGAGTCTCGTCCACTTGCAGTGGATCATGAGTTTTACTTCCCATAGTGAACGTCCACAGACCACTTGGGTAAGTTGGGATATTCGCGCCATAGACACGAACGATCGGGAAGATTTCTTTGACGTCTTTGTTGACCTTTTGGATCAGATCGGCCTTGAACCAAGGGTTGTCGGTCTGGGCAACGAAGATCCCGTCATCCTTCAGAGCTTCATGAATACCTTGGTAGAAGCCGCGTTCAAACAGCGGAGCCGCTGGGCCCACAGGTTCCGTGGAATCGACCATGATGACATCGTATTTATTTTTATTTTCGATAATATGCATGTATCCGTCATTCACCAGCACCTCTACACGAGGATTGTCCAGCTCGCCGGCGATTTCAGGCAGGTATTTCTTGGAGTATTCAATGACTTTGCCATCGATTTCTACAAGTACAGCTTTCTCTACAGCAGGGTGCTTCAGCACTTCACGGATAACCCCACCGTCACCGCCGCCCACTACGAGCACGTGCTTTGGATTAGGGTGTGTAAACAGCGCCGGATGAGCAACCATTTCATGATAGACGAATTCATCTTTGATCGTAGTCATGACCATGCCGTCTAGAACGAGCATGCGTCCAAATTCCTCAGTGTCAATCATCGCCAAATCTTGAAAATCCGTCTTCTCCGTTACAAACGTTTCCCGGATCTTCGCTGTAATGCCGAATGCCGGTGTCTGTTTCTCAGTAAACCACAATTCCATCGTATATACCTTCTTTCCGTCAGAATAGTGTTTAGCCGCCATATAAAGCCCCTAACCAAAACGGGTTCTCCAGTTACACTTCTTGCGAAAGCTTCACTTCCTATATTGTACCAAACAAAATGTATAATAACACAAGATGGGCAGGGATGCGACTTATGTCAGCGGGGTGTGAAATCTTCAGCAATATATGGATTGGAGAGCCTAATGAACAGCGGGTTAAACCCTACGACGGTATCTAATTTTCTTTGGTCAGATGGATATGTTGGATGAAAGAGGTTTAATTAAACTTAAGACAGTTGATAAACAGGACTACAACAACCCCCAGCATGATGACACCGCCGGATTCTGTGCAGAACCAATGAGGATCGGCTTGACTACACATCACCATCAAATAGCTGCCAATTTGAAAGAATCTATGATGCTTTCGGAGCTATGAATAACCACATTTTTCATCGACCCTCAAACAATAGCGGTAACGGATATGCCAAAGAAACATGACGGTTAGCTGAGAGCTAATATTCCTGATTCTCTAGATAAAAATGGATGAGGTGGTAATATTATGTCAGCAATATTAAAGGTTACGGGCTACCTTATTTTAGTTGCCGGTTTTATCTTTGGTATTACACGCGGCGAATTTCTACTGACCCTGATTACCTGGTTCAGCATGTTCACATCAGGCATCATCTTCATCTCCCTAGGCATGATTCTTGATCGGCTCGCGGAGAATAAAGCGAAATTGAACACAATTCTGGATAGGCTTGACTATGATCCATCCCTTAACAGTATCGGGTATTCCAAGTCATCGCTAAGTTCTCTGGCTGGATACACCATGAATTCCAAGGGAGAATAGGAGCGGGGCAGAGGGTTCAGGCAGTTTTTCTACAACTTGGCCACCATAGTTATGGAAGTTCCTACCACGCCGACCTCCCGAAAGCCAAACTTCTTATACAACCGGACCGCATAGTTATCGGGGTCCACACTTAACGAGACCTGTTTGATCCCCTGCCTGCGGACCTCATCTAGCAGTTTGCTCATTAGCGCTGTTCCCACCCCTTTGCCCCTGTAGGCCTCAAGGATAGCCATGCCAAGCTCGGGGGTCTCCTGATCCACATAACCGAACCCTTGGCTGATCTCATCAAACAAACGGCATGTGATGGAGCCTATGGATCGACCAGCTTCATCCATGGCGATATATCCGATGTCACCCTTGCGGCCCCAGCCTTCCACATACTTAGCTAATGCCGGCTCCTTTAGAATGTCTCTGCTCACAGGAGGTTGCCCTGCTGGAACATAGATGGAAGCATAGAGCATCTCCCATAGAAAAGGAACATCCTGTACGGTGACAGCTCTAATCATATAATTCATCATTTCCTCCTATTCCTGCTGAGTCCAGTCTGTCTTAGGGCTCCCGCAAATCTTTATAGTAAATCACGGTAGCATCCAGACTTCCCCCGGCTGACATAGCAAACCCAGGAATACGGCCTGCCTCAATATAACCGAAAGACTGATATAAAAGATTGGACGGGTCTCCTTCCCTAGTATCGAGCACCAGCAGTGTACGACCTTCCTGATGTGCCGCCTCTTCGGCGGTCAGCATCAGCCGCCTGGCCAAGCCGTTCCGGCGGCTTGCCGGGTGAACCATAAGCTTGGCGATCTCCGCCCGGTGCAGGGCATTCTTCTTCCCTGCCAGTTGAAGCTGGACCGTTCCTATGATTCGGCCATCCTGAACGGCTGCCCACAATTTTACACCCGGTTCATTCACCTGCCTCCAGTAAGCATTCGCTTCCTCCACTTCAAGCGGTGGAAGAAAACCAACGGAAGCTCCCTCGTTCACAACATCAATAAGCAGTCTGGAGAGCTCATCAAGCTGTTCCGGTGTTGCCGAGGTTAATTCAAGAATATCTATACTTGACCTCATCACATTCACTTCCTTCTGGTTGTGATAATTGAATTGACAGCTGGAGGCTTCCGAGACCCGTTGGCCACCATCACATCTCCACATGCCTTAGAGTACAGAGCATACATCTTCATAGCCGGATTGATCCTTCGCCGGGTAATCCTCCTGTTCTGCTGCCTCCTTAACTATGTAAGCCCTTCTGTGCCTGCCGCCAGGCCCGATTAAGCTCCGCTACGCTCGCGTAGCGGTCTTGACGATGGGTCTGGACGGCCTTCGCTGCGACCTTGTAAAGCTCCTCACCAGCTTCCCACTTCTCCAGGGAACGGTCACATTCTCCGCCGAGCAGACCAAAAGCTACCGCGCCCATAACGAACACATTCGTTATCCCATCAATGGTGGCATCAAGCCGGAACTCTTCCGGAGCCATGAAACGGCTGGAGCCCCACAACCTGCCCATCCGATTCACAAATGCTCCCTTATGATACAAGTCTATATCACAAACCACGGTCTTATTGGAATTGAAGTCGTAAAGGATACTGCCATCATAAAAATCCACGGCCACATATCCCTGACGCTCGACATGCTCGTGAAAATCGAAAATTTCATTCACCGAACAGACTCTCTGCATGATCGGCAGCTGCTTATATCTGTAATAAGGAGAGTCTGGATGCTCATACTTGGCAGGTGGGGGAAAAGACCAATGCGGATGGAGATTCTCTCCTTCATTCCATTCGAACAAGGCAGCGTATCCTTGACCGGCCGGTCCATGGCCGCACAGCTTGATTAGAGCAGGATGCTGCAAATCCTCATAAACCCTAACGGCCTGCTGAAGTCGTGCAACAGCCGCCTGAACATCTCCAGAATACGCTAGCGTGGGAGCTCCGGCGTATTTGATAAATTTCTTCCCGGATGGAGTAGCTACGCCAAACGACAAATTGCCGGAGTCCTGCTGGTCAAACACCGCAAATACCTTTCCCAAAGCCTCCAGCCATGCAAAATCGTGGGGTGCCCTAAGCTGCCAGGAGACGCCGTCCATAGAGTGTATTACCGTATGCACAGAATCCTTCAAAGAAACCACTCCTTATTGGGCTCAGTCATTTCCGCTTACAGACTGTAATCAACACTCACCCTCCGCCCTTCTGTGGAAGATAGCAGCATCGCATCCATCACCAGCTGCACCTGATGACCTTCGAGGAAGGTAGGGACATCCCTCTGACCCGAAGTGTCCGTCTTCGTTTTGGTCAGCGCACGGTATATTCCCTCTACCATCTGGGAGAACCCGTTATAATACAGACTTGCGGGTGAAGGTAAGGATTCTGGCGGATGACAATCAGGCACGGCAACCTCCCGGTAATCGCCGCCATTGCTGATCGAAATCTCCCGGTCGTTCTTCATATGCAGTGTCCCCCGGGTGCCGAAGACCTCCAATAACCAACCGTTCCCCTGAACAGCCGGATAGAACAAGTCCATGGCAAAAGACACACCGTTCTCCAATTGCCCAATGGCTGTAAAAGCATCATCGGCATCCCGGATTTCGAAAGCGTTATTCCCTTCATATCTTGGGACATGCGTGTTTAGCTCGGCATAGACGGTAGCAATCCGCTCTTCCATCCACCACATCAGAGAGTCAATCATGTGTGAACCTATGGCATAGAGCATGCCGCCACCAGATGATCTCCTTGCCTCCCATCCTCGTGGGGCGGAGATCAGGCTCTGATATCCTGAGAAGCTCCCCTGATATTTGATGTGCTGAATCTCCCCCACAGCCTTCTGCCTTAGCAGCTCCTTGATCCGCTGCCTCACTGGGGTCAGCCTCCACTGAAAATTCACAAAGCCCTGTACACCAGAGTGATCCAGGGCATGAAGCATTCTCCTGGTCTGGTCAGCGCTGTGTCCGAGGGGCTTCTCACACAGAATGTTGACCCCCTGTTGGAGGGCGGCCAAAGCCATTTCACAATGTCGGTCCGGTGCTGATGCAATGGTGACCAGATCCAGGTTCTCCTGCTCCAGCATTTGACGCCAGTCCGGATACAGCGTCGCGGCCGCAAGGCCTCTGCCTTTCATTTCGGTGATTCCCCGGTGCACGCTTGCTGCTGATTTCACTTCAAAGCCTTCATGCAGGGCGAATATAGGAACATGTACCGACGCTCCAAATCCTGTACCTATGACACCAACCCGAATTTTAGCCATACGGTCTTCCCTCTCCTTCCACTTGAGCATTCTTACCTGACTGTACTCCGTCCCATACCAATGATCACAGCACCGTGGTTGTGACCATCCATGCACACAAACCAACAAGGAGCGCGATCCATCTCCTTTGCCAGGGAAATGAACGGTTAAACAGAAAGTATAATAAAGACAGCAGAAGCGAGAACACGTATATCGCGTAAACAAATAACATAAGAGGAAGGGACGCAAACAGGGTGAGTTCGCTGAGCAGTTTATTTTTAAATAGATTAAACCCCACGACCAGTACACTTCCGGACACAGACAGGATAAGAACAAGCTTATATAAAAGCTTGGCTCTGAACTCTTTAACCAGCGGATCCATAGTTCACCCCGTTCCTAATAGCGGTCAATACTCCTAATTTCCTGATCAGATGATGATGGGGAATCCAGTTCACTGGCGTTCTGGCGAGGCTTATTTCCGGCCAACTCATCCAGCTTATTCTCAATCCGCTCCAGCCTTTGGCTGTTGTCTCTGGAAATCCTTGACCGGTTTCTAAGGGTCCTGACTAAGACCACAATCAGTAAGGCAGCCAATACCAGGAAAATCAGGGTAATCACCGCGCTCTCCCAGACAAAGCTCATATCAAACCACCCTCCACCTCAGACTCTTTTTCCTGGATGTTATGCTTGCTTAACTTGCCTACTCCCAGCCCTCGCTTACAAACCACATGGAGCTGTGATCTCTGCGCACTGATTCAGCCACATAAGGTATGGTATTCACAGGAAGCTCATGAATGTTGAACCACCTAAGATCCTCGCATTTATGGGGCTCACAGTTCATGATTTCTCCTTCCCAGGCGTGGACCTTGAGGTAAAAATCTACCCACTCGGAGCTTCCATTGCGTCTGTGCATCACACCCACAACCTCAACCCCTGACGGGTCGATAACCACTCCGGCTTCCTCCTTTGCCTCGCGGATTGCCGCGCCCTTCACCTCTTCTCCCCCATCCATTCTGCCTGCAACAACACTCCACTGCCCATCGGCATACCCTGTTCCAGCCCGTTTGAGCAGAAGGACCTCCGTTCCCTCATTGCGATAAAACAAAAGCAGCACGGCTCCATAAATAATAGGATCTGTCATCAAGCTCCTCCACCATTCCATGATGTATGTATAAATGTATGTATAATTTCTCGTACGCCGCCGAATCCATTGCGCCTCACCGCTTGGTTACAGTAAGGCTTTGATAACAGCAAGATACTCCCGGA
This sequence comes from Paenibacillus sp. J22TS3, assembly GCF_018403205.1. NCBI lineage: Bacteria > Bacillati > Bacillota > Bacilli > Caryophanales > Paenibacillaceae > Paenibacillus > Paenibacillus sp. J22TS3. The sequence goes on along the minus strand of NZ_BOSF01000012.1, from coordinate 51,826 downwards.
TTAAATTCATTGGCTTTAAATATGTCGGGGACTCTCCAGCCAAGCTGTATACCTCGTTGTACCCTAGCTTCCTTGCAATATACTTCGCTCTGAACATATGAAAATCACTAGTTACAATCAAAATTTTAAGACTCTTCCCGCCCCGGCCCTGGATAATCGTTTTGGAGAACAGTAGATTCTCCTTGGTGCTGGTAGAGCGGTCTTCCAGCAGAATGCGTTCTTCGGAAATTCCCCTGTCCACCAAATACCTCTTCATGGCCTCCGCTTCTGTGATGTCCTCCCCGGGTCCCCTTCCGCCGGATACAATCACCGGGACAGCCTTATGCTGGTTCAGATAGGGCAGACTGGCATCGAGACGCTGTTTCAGCGTTAACGACAGCTCCGTTCCCTTCAGCCCCGAACCCAAGATAATCACGTAATCCGCTCCGCCCGCAGGCTCGTCATCTGTCCCAAACCCAGAAAAAACGAAAACTTCCACGACTAGAAAAGAAACCGCCACGAGTACCGCTGATGCGGTCACTGCCCTCCGCAGAATCACATGCCGCTTCCAATCTATCATCCGCACGACCAACACAATTAGGGCAGCCACACAGATAAACGCGGCGGTGAAGTTCTCTCTGAACAGCACGGCAAGGATCAGACAGACGACCGCAAGAGGAACCTCGATGTACAAGTTCGGACGCGCATCTTCAGGCCAAAACTTCATCCTTATTCCCCTTCCATATCGTGTTCATTCTGCTCTACGATAGCACACGACCCAGCCTGATTGTTCATCCTAGGCTGGGTCTTATAATCACTTCCAATATTATACACCCCTCATTGCGAAAGAGGTAATTCCACAGGATTAGATAGCTAAAGCGTTCATTAATTCACTCCGGTAGTTCAATATATTCAGAAACTCTCGATTTCAAAATCTCCACGAGCTCTTCATCCATGAATGGGTACTCGTCAGGAATATCCAATCGGATGACTTTTTTGCCGTAAAGCTCTGCCCCAAATTTCTCCTGAAGCCTACGGGCATGCTTTTTCTCCATGACGAAAATAAGATCAGCCCACCCAATGTGTCCTGAAGTCACTCTGATCCTTGCACTCTCTTCCGTGCCCGCCGATCTGACGTAATACTGATCATACCGGCTAAATATTTTCTCAGCTGTCAGGCTTCTCCACTTATTGCGACTGCAAACAAATAAAAGCTTAATTCCAATCAACTCCGATGAGTAGAAATTAGAGGAAGAGATCTTTCAGCTCCTGATCACTTGAATTGAACAACTCCAGTAAGGCCTGATAAGGGTCGCCGGATAGACCCAGCAGCTCAGCAAAAGCGGGTTCCGTCTTAACTCCCCCAGCCTTCAATCTTATCACATCTTGCTTAAAGTCCTCCCCGTATAGCCGCAGCATCCGGTGTTCAATAAGCATGTGCTTATATCCATTCTGCTGCCTGGTAGGCACAGGCTGCCCAAAAATCTCTATAGGCCAAGCCTCCACTTGAAAATTTGCTTTTATCCGCTTAAGTCCATTCACCGGCCTTCTAGACAGGGTGAATCCCTGGTAATGCTGAAAGCTCTCCATCAGCTCTTGTTCAAACCGGTCAAGGTCATATACCTCGCAAATGATATCCAGATCACTGCCATCCACCTCGATCCCTAGCGGAATCGTGCCGACTAGAATAGGAGTATACTCTTCCAAAATTTTAAGAAAACGGCCAGCCTGCAGGATTTCATATACTTGTCTCTGATTCTCGCCACCCTGCCGCAGATAATCTAGATTTAGCCAGTTGATCGGCTCCGCCCAATTCACGTTAGATACCCCCTTTGCCCAAAGTATATAGATGTGTGTACACAGTACATTCAATGAGCAGCACATCCCGTGACCCTGCACCTTCGTGTTAATTCAGGGCCGGGCGTCTTTGAGCTTATTCCACATTTCGTTGAAGAAATCAGCTCCTCCCAGAAGCCAGTAGCGCTGGGCCTTCGGGACCCTCTCCATGAAATCCTGGTACAGCCCAGTCCAGCCTTCAGGAACATAGTGCTCAAAGGACATGGGTTCCGGGAACTGGGAGCAGAGCAGTTTTTCATCAAAATTTACATAAATCGCTGGAATAAACTCAAGCACTTCATCAAAGCTGGCAAAAGCCTCCCTCAACGCCTCCAGAGTCTGTGATAGTTCAAGGGAAGTTACACGGCAGTCATCGATCCGATTCAAGAATTGCTCCGCCGTTGTTTCATCCAGCACTTCAATGCCGAAACGGTCTTCCATCTCCACGTTCAGGAACCAATACTCCCTCTCCGAGACATACCAGCTCCATGTTCCGCGAAAAGTCACTCCCACAATAATTATTTGTGCATACTCAGGCATCCGCTTCATGGTGTATCTCCTAACTCAATGGTTTTCACCTACTGGACATCTGCTGAATATCTGCCGACAAGCTTTTCAGCGGCGGCAACACCAGGACAATACTAATACTAGTTAATAGTCCCCTACACTCTCGCACTCGCCTTGCCGCAGAAATTCATCCAGCGTATACCTCGTGGAACGATCCGAAGGGGTGGAGTCCGGACGAAGGCATTTGTGGAACCGGTTGCTGCCCGGGACGGCCTTCTCTTCCTCCTCCTTGGTCATAGGTACCTCTACCATAATGCTGTCAATCCGCTCAGGAACCTTCTTCTGCCACTCGTAGAGGGTTCTGAATGCCTGCTTCATGTCTGCCGGATTCTTGGAGGGGATGGCTACCCTGAGCTCCTGAACCATGCAGTCTTCACGGTGAGCGCAGCCATAGGCTGCAAAGAAGGAACTGCCGGAGCCTGAGCTGTAATCAATCCGGTCAGGCGCCTGGAAGTTCTGTGCCATCAGCTCCTTCTTATATTTATCATGAAGGTTGTACATTTTGCTGTTAGTATAGGAACGCGGGAACTCAAAAGGGTCGACTTTCCCGCTTCTATTATCCACTAGGACTCTAAATACAGTTTGGTAGGAGTCATGAAGATGTCCGGTGACCTCATAGGCGAGATATCCGCCATGCATGAACACCTTGTCGATCGTGACACTCTCGTGATATTTCTCCTGAATGAAGGCTTGCGCCAGCTCTCCCGCCTTCTCCTCACTGACCGGGCTGTAGCTGTACCAGACGAAAAATCCGATGATGAGAAGCACGGGTATAGCAAGGATTACACCTGAAATAATGGTTATAGTTCTAATGGATTTCATAAGTTCAAAACCTCTATTCTTGCATGCATTGTACAGTTCTCTATTTGAACAAGCGCTTTTGCCCGCTCAGCTATTCTCTTATATCCATGATGGGATGCTCCATACCTCGGTTTGCCGTCACTCGATTAACATGATCTCTCCGATCTCCAACGTGTAAAGAAGCTGATACCATTCAAGCACAACCGGAGGGACCCGCTTAAACTTGGCGTCCACAAACAGCTGCAAGTCCGGGATCACCTGATTATACTGATCCTGGATGTAATCAACGATAGAGCTAAGCTGGGTATATGCATCAAGGCCCGAGAGATCAAATCCCTTGTCCGCCAAAGAGGCGAACACCGGCTCGCTCAACAGATACAGCTTGGAGAAGTCGACGGTCAGCTTCCGGTTGCTGACATCAAACTCCTCTTTTGCGTGTTTGAACCGGTTAAAATAATCGCCTATGCCCATATAGATCTGATGCCTATACCCTTCATCATCCGTACACCAGATTTCAGCACGGCACACATCACATATGATCAAGCCCACCCTCCCGTGTCTTGAACCCGTGTAATGATACATCCCTCCAATCTGGTTCCGGCAGGCCAAGCAGTAGGCCGGTGTAATCTCCGTGTCCACCACCACACGCCCATTATTATAGAATTTGACGTTCACATCCAGAGCAGCGATTTCATCTGGATCGGTTAGCTTGGAAATTCCCATGTTACCACCTTTTCATGATCAGGAACGAGACCCTGACTTTTAATTTTCTTTTAAAAGAATCGGGCTGGCAGTTAGCCTCATAAGGGGCCACCCAGCCCAGACTGGATGGCCCAATCTCCACCTACAGGAGCCCCAAAACAGCTTGCTCACATGCCGCCAGCCACCTCCCCCTTAAATGAGCCGATGCAGGGTTTGAAATAACATCCGGTAGTACTCCAGGGAATGGGGAGCAAGGTCTTCCCTACAGATAGTCCGGACGACGCTGGGCAGAGATGATGTATCCATGTCCACGATCCGACCTTCCGAACGAATGGTGTCCCGGCGCCCCTCCAGAAGCTCCTCCAACTCGTTGACCTGAGCGAGGAACAGAGCTGATACTTCACTGAGCTGACAACGGTATTGATCAAGGGGCTTGTCACATTCCAAGATATAGACATGGCTGAACTCCCGGTCGATCAGCTTATCCGAGATCAGGCTCTCTTCGGCCGCAGACCCGCAGTACACCAGCTCTTGAAAAGAAACCTTCAAGCCCAGTTCTTCCTCAAGCTCACGAACCCCTTCCCGGGCGGTCTCGCCTGCCATAAGATGCCCCGCACAAGAGATGTCAAGCATGTCCGGATAGGTATCCTTGTTCTTATGTCTTAACTGAAGCAGCAGAGCAGGACCATCTTCGGCTGCCCTGTTCAATACCCAGCAGTGGAATGTCTGGTGCCACAGCCCTTCCTTATGGGCTTGTGCACGGCTCGCCGTTCCAAGATGGTTCATCTCTGCATCATAAATATCCAGCATTTCATCGGCCATGGATAACCGCCCCAAGTCTGACCAGCACATCTTCCCAGCGGTGCTTCATTTCTTCCCGTGCTTCCATGCCGGGAAGCTTCTCTTGATGAAAGCTGATGGTCGTGTTCTCCCCCTTTGAGATCGTCCGAATCTGTAAGATGGAGGGATGGCTCCAGGCTTCTTTTTTCCAAGTCATGCGCAGGTTAACAAGCTCGTTCACTACACGAACTTCACCGGTTATTCCCTCATCGGTACGATACTTAGAGCCGGGGTGAAGATCAAGTTCCTGATCAATTCCCCCAAGCCAAATCTCCATCCCCTCCGGTGAAGCAATCAACGCCCAAGCCTCCTGAACCGGAAGCACAAACGTGCGTCTAACCCCCACTTGGAAACCGTTTGAAGCCGTCTGCCCTATAACCCGCTCACTCATTCATTTCCCTCCCATATTGATGTCTGACTTGCTGGCTGGGTGGTTGGTTGCCTACCCTGCACAAGCTGACTCTCTAGCGTCTCTCCATGTAAATAAACGGGACCTCCTGGCCATTCACCATACTGATAACGGTCCGTTTCGACTCAAACCCGCAGCGTTCGTATACCTTGATGGCTCTATGATTAAACTCCGCCACGGCTAATCTGAACCTCACCCCGTTCGGATTGACTTGCTTCCGTATGAACTCCAACCCTTCAGCCACAAATTCAACCCCAAGTCCAGCCCCCGTAAGGGAAGGCTTAAGTCCAAGTCCAATATCAACACATGTGTCATCCTCGTATATACCAGCCTTATATCCGCTAGACAGCCTTGCGGACTCCCCGCTGCAGAAGAATCCGGCAGTCTGACCGTCTGGACTGAGAACATGCCAGTACTCGCCGTTCATTAACTCGTCGATCGTCTCTTCACTGTACTCAGAATTATAGAAATCGTAGGGCGGCGGATACACCCACTTAGCCATCTGCTCCGCCGCAGCTTCATCCATCGGCTTGAATAGATATGACATTCAGGTTCCCCCTCACGCTCTTAATTGAAAAACAAGGGTCTCAACGTTTAGCTCTGGTGCAAAATCAACATTATGGCCGAAATGCTTATACAACAAGGTTAATCCATTTTGGACTTCCAGTAAATAACTGTCATCCTAGGGCAGCAGCGTCGGGAACCACTGGGCTCCTGATTTCTGATCTGCAGCCTAACCCCCATATCAACTTGCCCGGTCCGTCGTCAAAGGTCAAATAAACTGTTCTGTTTCTGAACCTCCACCACAAAACAACAGCAAAAAAGCGCAGAACAACACCCGTTCTACGCTTAATCTAAAGCTATGCTTCCACCTATGTTTTCTACTTGGAAAGTCCCCGATACCTTGCGGTTCTCAGCTCCTGGGCATACTCCTTCAGCAGCGGCATCTGCACATCCGCCGCCTCCTGAATGGCCTGCTCGATATCATAAGGGACGCGAACCAACTGAACGCTGAACGGGGCGGTCTCCCGGCTTCCATATTCCCCCTCTAATATAGCGTACGAAGCTTGAGTCATATCAAGAGGGTTGCCCACGCTTCCTGTATTGAACAGCATTCTTCCCTCCAGGTGCTGCAGATAGACATTATGGATATCGCCATACCCGACCACATCGGCATCCCGCGGGTCCTTGCACAATTCTGACCCCGAGAACAGCGATAGGCGGCTCTCGTAGCTGTCCCAAGGCTGAATGCGCTCATACAGACTTCTCGGGGAGGCGTGGAACAGCCGGATATACCGCCCGCTCATCACAAATTCGATGGAGAAAGGCAGTGAGCCCAGATATTCAAGGCGTTCCCGGCCGAGCTGCTCCTGATGCCAGTTGAGGACGGGTTCCGAGGTTTCTTTTCCAATAAAATCATCCCAGTTCCCTTGAACCACCCGTTCACAATTCTCACGCACCAGATCCACGGTCTCATGCCCGCTGGGCCCCTTGCCAATCAAGTCTCCCAAACAGTAAATAGCGCTGACCCCGCGCTGACGTATATCTTCCAAAACGGCCTTAAGGGCCGGTACATTCCCGTGTATATCGGATATAACCGCGATTTTGTTCATTTTGTCTACCTCCGCTGCTTGATAAGGCTCCTTCACCGCTGGAGTCTTGAGAACTCCAGCCCGGACCGTGGCCCCATATAAATGTATACCCGATTGAACAGAATCAACAGACCGTGTTCTCAGTTCGTATCCCCCAAATACCGCGGCTCAGTCCGACGGTTCTTCAGCTGATCTGCCAGCGAGCGTGGATAAACCCGGATATCGCCCAATTGGTCAAGATCTATCCATTCCACGCCAATTTGCGTGTCGTCGGGGATTGCCCCATTCGCAGGCTGATCCCCGCCTACGATGCCGCATCCGAAATAAAACTCCACTTGATGCAGGTCAGAATCCCATTTTGCGAACTCATGGTTCCGGCCGATATACTCCCGGACTGCAATCAGATCCCCGGCTTCAACACGGCACCCAATTTCTTCAAGGCACTCCCGGATCACCGCTGCTCGCAGGTCTTCTCCCTTCTCCTGACCCCCGCCAGGAAACAGATAATAGACTCCCATATGGTCCTGATTCTTGGTTAGAAGAACCCGTTCCTGCTCCACAATAACGGCTCTCGCCGAATTTCGGATTGGCTTCATAGATCGTTCTCCTTGAGGTTTTGTTAATTTTGCTGTATAGATGAACTACCGATACGAATGCGCTGAGAAATACAGAATAAAAGTTCAATACGTGCAGTACGTAAAATGTGCCTACGATCGCTGTTGTTCTAGGGTTTCTGGATTAAACTATTTAGGTAGAAACCCTAAAACAAAGGCGGCCACTGCCGTTGAATCGGAATCATTTTGCTCTCTTTCATTAATTACCGTTAAAGGTCCGGGGATTCTCCTAATGAAAAAAGGGGGGTAATCTTGTTATAACTCAAGCGTTCCTATAGACCTTGATAGATACCCTCTATGACCCCGGCTGATGCGCCACAATATTAACAAGCTTGCCGAACGGGTCGCGGACATAGAATCTCCGCACACCCCAAGGCTCATTGGCAGGGCCATACTCGATCTTGAACCCGGCTCTTTGCATACGCTCGTATGCGGTATCCACATTGTCTACCTCAATGGACAGATCCGGCGTGGGTGTATCCGATCCGCCCTGCGTGGCAATGTTCACCTGAATGCTCATCTCCCGCTCTGAACCATAGGTGGTGATCCAGCCATGATCCATAAGCACGTCCAGTCCGAGCACATTCCCGTAAAAGCTCTGGGCAGCAGCAAGCGCCTCCCCATTCGCTGAAATATTGGCAACAATCCGCTTAACCTTCATTCTTCTCACCCCTAAAATTGGCTTTGAGCAGTACCGGCATACATCCTAAGGGTTATTAGCGATGACTCCTCATCACATATGATGCCTATCTATTATGATGTATAGACTGAACTAATGGGGAATCCTGTTACTTCACACTTTTGCCTAATGATAATTCTTAAGTTCAACTTATATAGCCTTCTTGTCCCAGCTTATACAGGCCTCACTTGTCCCCGGAGAAGGTAAGCCCCTTCTCCTTTAGAGCGGCACGGATCAGCTTCATAGCATTAGGCCCGATTCCGTGCAGTTGCTTAATATCATTCTCGCTCATTCTGGAAACCTGCTCAAGGTTCAGCAGTCCCGCATTGGTGAGCGCCCTGACGGCAGGCTTGGCCAAGCCTGCCGGGAGATCATTGGACACAGTTGCTTTATTCTCATTCATACGATTCGGCCCCATTCTCCTCTTTGTACTGATCCTCATAAAATATTAGACGGTTCCCAAACGGGTCCGTTACACGACACTCTAAGGCCTGCCATGGAGTGGATTCCAAGTCGGGCTTTGCATATTTGTATTCCTTTTCGACAAGGTGTTGTTGAAATGTCTTGATATCATCTACCTCAATCCTTAACGCGGCGCCAGGACAGCTGTCCCCATGATGCTCACTCAGATGCAGTTCAATACCATCCTTAGAAATCTGCATATACTGCGGGAACCCAGGTTCATACGCATATTTCCAATCCAAGGTGAAGCCCAGAAAATCTGTATAGAATTGCAGAGCCTTCTCCTCGTCGAATATCCGGAGAACAGGGATGATAGAATTCAAAGCCATTTTTAAAATACCTCCTTGTTATCTTTTGATCCATGTGGTTCTGATGTATCCTACCTTCATGCCTGACTGCTCCATATTCCGGTGGCTTTGGGACAAGAAGGCGCATTGGCCCACCACAAGTCTGCAGCCGCTACGTGCAGCTTCTCTAATCCTAGCTCTCAGCAGGCTGCCCTGCAGCCCCTGATTTCGGAACTCCGGCAAGGTTGCGGCCAAAGTAAGGGAGGCCACGTCCCCCTTTATATACATAACTCCCGCTGCGGCGGGAATCTCGTCCATATAAGCCAAATAAAATTTCCAGCCCGGCCGGGGATACAGCACTATATTGTTGGCTGCCACAGGCGGAATGCCTTCCTCCGGCAGCCCAAAGCTGCGGCAGTGAATGGCTGCGTAAAGATCAAATTGATCTTCTGTCAGTTCCTCCACCCGGATACGCGGGTTCTCGTGCAGCCCCGTCAAATCTGCCGGGTTCATATATAAAGAGGTGTGATATCCCGCAGGGTATAATCCATGATCATACAGACGCTTTAGAATCTCTTGATCCGCCAAGCCCGGGACAATCTCCAACTGGATGTTGCGTTCCCTTGCCTGGTAGAACTCCAGGATGGAATCGATCAACTCCACCTCCGCCCCCGTTATTCCTTTTACCGTATTAAAGCTGCCCCAAGGCATGCTTCGGCTGTAGTAGCAGACGGCCTGGCCGAATTGTTGAATCTCGATGCCTTCGGGGTTACCAGGTCTGCCTTGTATAGCGGACATCCGGTCTGACATATAACGGATCTCGGATTGTTCAATCTCCTGAATCAACTCCAGTGAAGATCGAATGTGAAGCATTTGCATCTCACCCCTCATGTTAGGTAGATAGGTCACATACAGCGTAATGAATGCAGGTGATTTTCTACTTCAGTATTTTAAAAGAAATAAGTCATGAGCTCCTCGTCATATCCTTGTCCCTCATACATTAGAGCATTCTTCTCGATCCCATACGTAACAAATCCAAAATTTCTGTACAGCCTGATAGCCGCAGCATTCGTAGTAACGACGGCAAGATTAACTTGCTGTAAACCTTCCAGCCCGCTGATTCTATCAAACAGCTCCTTGAATAGCGCCGTGGCAAGTCCCTGGCCCCGGTAGTCCGGCGACACATATACACCCCAGATCATTCCTTTGTGCCGGAGCTTCATGCCCTGCTCTCTTTTGAAACCAACCATCCCTACCAGCTGATTCTGGTCATTGAATGCTCCTACGATAAGACTGCCCGTTATCCTCTGTTGAATTTCAGACTCGGGCAGCTGTACGGCATCCTCATAGGAGGCTCCGAACGCTTCTGGATTCGATTTCAAAGCCTCCAGCCGGAGTGCCCAGAACGCCTTAGCATCTTCAAGTTCCACACTTCTAATATGAACCATGGGGTCGCTCCTTTCAATAAACCTCAACCGCATGGGCAGGCAGCTGCCGGATATGCTGAAGATATTCCGTCATCCTTGGCCTCTTGAGCGGGATAGACATATCCAAAATGCTAAAGCACTTCAGCAGCCAACTCCGGAATAAATCCGTGGTCATAAACAAGGAAATCATGCAGGATACCAATCCACCAGTTAACCGTTTGATCCAGCGAGGCCCTGCTCGTATACTCAAAAATCAGCTTGGCGTAAGGCAGCTCATCCCGGCAACCTGATCCTTACGGTCCGGCTCCTGAGCCACGAGCAGATCCCCGAACTTCTGTATCCACTATCTTCTTTCCTGGCCTACTATAATCCTCCCTTAGAAGTAAAATAGCCCCTTCCATAGATAACTTCTATCTTAGGCTGGGGCATCTAAACTCGTGATTATTTTGGTGATGTGAATTAGACATTATTTTAAAATGGAACTGATCTGTGCCATATGGTGCCGATTATGCCATATCCATCGCTGGAGCGCTGTATCTACCGTGATCTGACCCAAGACCTGCGTGCGGAACTTTCGACTGAAGTCTTGTACGCTTAGATTGGTAAGCAAAGCATACAGCCGCTCATGAATGGCGTGCAGCAGAACAACCGAGGTATGAACAGGGACCAGCTTCGTGTCATCCGGCTGAGCCCATAAGTCCTCACGATAAGAAGCGGCCAAAGGCTCCTCCTCAGTCAATGCCCGCTTCAATCGAAATATAAGCGCCCATGTCGTTGTTGGCCATGTGGTGAACCACCTGATGAATCGCCTGGCCGGTATGAGGTCTGGAGCCGCTCCTCGCCAATCCTGTCCAGCAGCGCAGAAAGCTGAACCGAGATTTCCGAGGAGTTGGCGGATCAAGCCCTCTACCGTTCAACAAACTCCTTGTCCAGGATGGAGTAAAAATACTGGTCGGTCCAATCCCCGTGCCATAAATACTCATCCTTGAACACAGCCTCCCTTCTCATGCCAATGCGCTCCATCAGAACAGCTGAAGGGGTGTTATTACAGTTGCACATGCCCACTACCTTGTGGGCATTCAACTCCTCGAATGCAAACTTTAACAGCAGCCCTGCTGCTTCCTTCCCATACCCGCGCCCCGAATACCCGGGAAGTACCGCAAAACCTAGTTCCCAACTGTTCCGGTGTTCCACATAACTCCATAGCTGGGCTATGCCGATCGGTGTCCGGGTGCTGTCCGAGGCTAAAGTTATAACAAAATCATAGCTGCAGTCCTCGCCCATCCGCTCCAAATATTCTTCTCGTACCTCATCAATATCAGTCTTTATCGATTCCTCAAAACTCCACAGGTTCGCATCACATTCAAGCTGACATACAAAATCCAAATGTGCGTCCGAGACCGGAATTAACAATAACTTTTCACCCTGTATTTCCATGATCCTTCTCCTTATCTATCTGATTATGATGTAAGGACTAGGGCTTATTCTAAAAATCTTCAGCATATTCAAGCAAGGTATGTATGGTCAATCCCGTCCTGTCTATACCATTTCTGTGGTAAGACTATAAGCCCTATTTTCGATTTGTCTTTTCGTTAAGATAAATATCAAGGGCCCGTACCCCCCGCTTGGCAAGCGCAATAAATAAAAAAATCGCATAAATTCCAGCCACGATCAGAACCAAATACAGCCCAAGCATAATCAACGGCATCATTTCAAGTACTCCTATAGACTCATTCATTTGAACCAGCCTTTCTGGTTTGGGGGTAACTGGAGCTTTATCGACCTGGTAAAAGCAACAAGTCTCCACATGGCTGACTTATTCCTTAACAGGAGTACCCTGATGGAAAACCATCTGCCACTGTTCCTGATTCCTTTTCCAAATCGAGCTGCGCAGGGCATAAGCCTTATCACGGTGTCTAAAAGTACGGTATGTTGCCAGCACAACGTCCTGCACCAGCTCTTTGATTCTGAAATCTGTAACTGTGTAAATTATTGGCTCATTCCCAATCTTACTAAGTGCGCCATCGAGCTGATCCCGCTTATTATATATGCTCCCAGAGCTTCCGAACTCCCGGAAATCCTCGGCTAACAGCTGGTCCATTAAGTCATAATCATAGCTCATGACCTCTTTCTCAAGACGCAAAATAAGTTCTTCGAGCGACGACAAATCCCCCATTTGTTCTCCTCCTGGCTTCACTCTTAAGCACAGTGCCATTCTCACCTTGTGAAAAGACCTGGCCAGCCATCATAGATTAGGCCCGGTCTTTTTGCTGTGAGTATATATGATTTAATGCTGATCCAAGCTGCTTTTACTAATACGATCCTCAATCTGCTTCATATGATGCCTGTCATGCCAAATGAAATCTTTTAAATAGCTCTCCACGCTGAACTTGTTCCCATCCGCATCCACATATTCCTCTGTGAATTTGGAGGGCTCCTGATCCCTAATTTCAGTCACAATAGATGATCTGAACTGTCTGGTCAGCTCAATAAGCTCTGGCTTGGTGAGCTTGCGGCCTGCCTCCACTGCCTTACGGTTGAACTCGTTGTAATCCAAGTGACGTAAGGTCAGAGGCTGGCCCTCAGAGATGGGCTTGATTGCTTCCTCCAGAAAATATTTATCCCACAGGTAGATGTGACACACCACATCATGAATGGTCCATTTCCCCTCTCCCAGGGACACATTCCAATCTTGAGGGGCAATCCGGTCCACAAAGCCCGACCATTCCTCAAATTCCACCAGCAAATCATCCTTTAGGGTCATGCTAATTGCCTCGCTTTCTTTTTAATATAGATAACAGACTAAGCATGTATTCAATCGTTGCCAATAATAGAGATGCCGTGATTCCAAATGCCGAAAGAGACCTTACGTCCTCCCAATTCCAATCCACACCACCAGGTAACGTTACAGCAGCACAATATATACACGTTCCAAGGAATCCGGCGGCAGCATAAGCAAGGATTACAGTAATTAGTTGCAGCGCCTTGCTTCTGATATTGAGACGGTTATACAATGCTCCCATTGCGACAGAAAAGGACAGCCCTATAAGAAGAATGGGTAAGCAGCTATAGATCAGTACCACCATAAAATAAAAGCTGAAATCATACGTTTCATTCGCAAAATATAAACCTGCCATAAGCGAAAACATAATCGGAGTTAGGAATGCTGTGGCAAGTTTTGTTTTAAATGAGCTTGTCATCTTAATAACCCCTAGCCCTTTCTAGGGAACCCGTAGGCCAGAATTACAAATCCAATTAAGAATAGGAACCATACGAAGAAGTTGTCGAAAAGACCAGGGTACTTCAGGGGAACATTAAAGATGCTTCCATGGGACGCATGAGCTGCAGCAATTAGTGACCAGGATATACTTGCCGTAATTCGCTCAAACGTGTACAAAATTGCACTTACCGCCATAAATATGGAACCTAATATTTTGTAAAAGTTATTGCCCATATAGTAGGTTTCTCGCTCCTCCCTGAGGTGATATGGCAGGTCCAAGGGTATAACAGCTACCAAAGCTTTATGTACCCTGCTTTTCTTAAGTAGAGCTCTGAAAATGGGTTCAAATCCGGGATCGGCTCATCCAGAGAGAAGTACCCGAGCTCGAGGCTTTCATGATCATTGATCCTAGGCTCATCTTCCACATCACGCACCTCGAACATTGCTATAACATTATAAACCTCGTCTCCATTAGGGTACTTGTAGTACATGTCTTGCCCTGAAAAGATACTAATAAAAGTAACCGCATTCACTGTTAATCCAGCCTCTTCAAATAGTTCCCTTCTGGCGGTATCCTCAAATGATTCCCCCGGTTCCATGGAACCTCCAATAGTTCCCCAGTCCAGGCTGTCTGTCCGCTTTTGGAGCAATAATTGACCCTCTTTGTTGAAGACTAGCACGCATGAACCCGGCATAATCAAGGGCCTCGAACCAACCTGTTCTCTTAGATCCATGATGTATCCCACTAAATTTCCTCCTAATTGTTGGTTGTCTTCTATTATATGGAACACAACCTTTTCTAAATAATGAACCAGGGATCATTGGTATGTCTCTTATGAGAACGCTTGAATGGGCGTAGAAGTTGGAAGTAATTATTCCAATTAGCCAGTTAAGCTCCATAAATTTCTTGGCCACCAAATATAAACAGCTAGTTTATGAAAACAGCCTCATACTCCTGCTTGCACACGAACTATTTGTTATTTCCTGCGTTACTTAAGTAAAGGAGATGATCAAAGTGAGCTCAATAATTGTTGGCATTCTTATCATGGCTATCGGTGTAATTAAGATCATAAAAAAAGTCCCCACCAATGACCCCTATTCATCGTTCCATCGTTGGGTACTCGGTATCTTAATCATACTTTCAGGTGTAGTCATTGTCCTGATGCGTCTTCTTAAATAGGTTATCACGGGAGGAGGTTATTTCTTCGTACTCTCTTTTTAGAATACTCATGTAAATCGTATCTGAATAACGTCCATGAATAAAATTCCTCTCTCTTAATCTTCCCTCTTCCTTAAACCCGCACTTTACGTAGCATCTATACGCTCTTTCATTGAAATCGTGAACTTGCAACTGCAATCGATTTAAATTTAATCTGTTAAATACAAACTCTTGCAGTACTTTTATTGCTTCTGTACCGTATCCCTTGCCGAGATATTTCTTAATTCCAATCACGATCCCAAGCTCGGCCGATCTATTCTTCCAATCTAATCTGAATAAATCAATTTGACCTATATATTCTTCAGTATCTTTTAGAGCAATTACAAATCCTTTCTGCTCTGTTGTTCCCTCAAGTAATGAATTCAAATATTGTTCTGTTCCATTTACGGTATGTGGGTACAAGAAAACATCTGATAAGTTATCAACGATTTCCGGGTCGTTGCACCACTGTCTCATTGAATCTAAATCTTCCTTCTGATATTCTCTCAAAATAATTCGATTTCCAAGCAGCCGGGGCATGGTGACACATCCTTTAAGGTTTATTATCATAGCGTTAGTTTAATAGGGTACTCAGCCCGAATTCCAGGGGTACGTTACCATTAAGGCTCAGGTACATCATTAAATTTCCTACACATGTTTCCACCAAACTCCCGCACATTCCGGAACAGTTGACCACTGATTCTCTGCAATCTTCTTTGCCAGCTCTTCTCCAAAAAAGAACTCCGTGCAGTTTTTCGCCTCCTCAACATCACTAAACTTATAATCCATGCGTATCCACTTATGCTGAAAACCATAGTCCTCCTCAAGAGCTTTGTAGTAGTTCGCCAAGAACGCTGGAGGATTCGGGGTTTCCGTACCCGTACCCATAGTTTCAAAAATAATTATCGTTCCCTTTGACCTCAAAACACGATAAAGTTCTGAAATAATAAGCTTTAAATTCTCTTCCCAATCCAGGTTATCCGTATTTGCTAAGTAACAGATACTCCACCCCGAAACCACTACATCAATGGAGTTATCCGCAACGGGGATTACCCTATGATCAGCTACTACTTTTGTCCAATTACGGACAACTCCTTGTTCTACCAGATTAATTTCTAATAGTTCCAGCATAGAAGATGAAATATCTGTGCATATCAATGATTTTGCATCCTTAGCAAGAACACTGGATAATCTGCCTGAACCGGCCCCTAAATCAAGGATATCCAGATCCTTGTAATCCCGAATCCCCCTTATTAGCTCTGATAGCTCGGGCTGCTTACTGATCATTAGCTCATAAGTATGGGTTTGATTCTGATAAATTTGCTCATGCGTAGTCACTGTGAATCACTCCTTTTTAATTAACATGGAGGGAGGTATTCGTATTTTATTATGTATATTCGTGGAGGTTGATGTGTGTTGTTCTCCCTAATTTCAGGCAAGCGGGCTCATTCCCGCTTATCCTTCAAGTACTCTTCTAATAAATCAGGGGAATACCGTTTATGACCTGGATTGTCACGCACCTTGCCCCATAATTGTGCGGCAACTTTCATGCGGTCTATTATCTTTTTAGTCCGGGCATCCTTATTAAAATCCTTAACGAAATTGTTCCACTGATAGGTTCTCTCTTCTAAGCTGGCAAGAGGCTTCTCTCCTTCATAAATTTTAATCAAATCAGCCACTGTCATTTCCATGTCGCCCAAACGTTCAGCCTCTCTAAGGGCAGCTGCCATTTCTTTAGTGAAAGAGAACTTCTTTTTGTTGTAGTACTTTGCAAAAAACTCTCTTGCCGTCTGATTGAATTTAAAACCATCCGGAATCAACCTCGTGTCCAGCGACAGTTCCCTAAGTTCCGTTTTCTTTCTGACGCCCGTGTTAACTAACCGTCTGTCGGGGCTTGCTTCACCAGCCAACAAGTTCTTTATCCTTATCTCCAGCTCCGCTTTTGTCCCAAAGGATGGAAGTCCAAGTTCTCTGCATATGCCCACTAATTCTTCCTTATACCAATAGTGCATTTCAAATTCCTGTATCGTTATATTTTTAGAAAAAAGCGGCCTTTGAGTTCTGCTCATACAAGTGGCCTCCTGAATTTGATTCGCCTCAACTGCCTTTAAGGCCGTTTGAAACTCTTCGAATATAGTTTTAGATAGGTACAGAAGCTAAACTTTTGCAGTTACATATAGAGATTCGCAAGGAAGTCTTTGGATATTTCATAAATGACATAGATGATGATGCTTACGTTGATCAGTACGCCTAACAACACTTTAGACAATTCATCCCGATCTTTTCGGAGAAGGATACGATTAATTTGGAATCCTAAAGATATACTTTCGCCAATTAAATTCACTGGCCATACTATTAAAGGGTATAAAGCTACGAACATTAATACATTCAAAAATATTCCCAGTATAAGAAATAGAACCATAATAATAATTTGCACCACAGGCCACAACAATATAAGGGTGGTAATAACAGATTTACCTTCTATTATGTATCCCAGCGTAATTCCCACACCGATCAATAAAAGGATAAATAATAACGAGTACCCTATGGGTACGGCTTGATGACTAAAAAAACCCCCATCGAATCTATTAAAAACCTCTATACCTACTATAATGCTCAATGCTGTAAGAATAATAAGTATCGCAATCCTCAGAATGACTGCTGATTTATTCATATTCCACCTTTTCCTATGTACTATTTGTAGTAACTATTTCAGCTTCACTAAAAAATCTTTGTACTATCCGGCAGGCTACTTCCATTACCTGTTGTTTACCACACCGTTAAACGAGTCCTCATGTCGTTATCATCAGTTATGTAATCCAGATTGCTATACCCTCTTATCCTTGCATTCAGATACAGACTTTCAAGTGCTTCTCTATCTTTGCAATAGACTTCAATATATGAGCTATCAATAACTAAAAGCACAAGCTGACAAGCGCTATCTAAATATTCCTTATACGTCCTCACCTCTGCTACTGCTTCTCCCTTAGGAAAAGCTTTTAAATCCTGAAATATTAAGTAGTATTCGTTGTTCTCAATAATATTTTTAAGATGCCCACCATCCATTCCTATAGTCTCACGTAAAAATAGCAGGCCATCTAACTTCCCCTCGTTTACTAAATAAGACTCCTCTCCTCCGATGTACCAATCGAATCTGGCTGTCCGTTCAACCGCCAACCCAATCATTCAATCCCGTACTGATCATAAAACTCTTTGATTAGCTCATCCTTTTTCTCTTTCCCCACAAATAACCATGTCTCCTCTTGCAACCTCGTGCTTATTAGAGTTCTCGCCCTCTAAAATGCAAGTAACCTGTCATATCTGTGTATCTAGTCAATTTGCTTAGCCGCTTTCGCTATTCAAATAAGTTCTCTACGCATGTGTATGGCTATTAATTGCTTTGCTTCAACTCCCGGTATTTCGATATCAAAAGGCTTGAACCCATACTTAGTGTAGAATGCTAACCCTCTTGAATTCGTGTTATGGCAGGCTAACTGCATCGTTTTGCATCCTAAATTGTTTTTAGCTTTATCAAGCATTACATCTAGTAAATAACGTGCTGCCCCTTGCCCCCTATACTTAGGCGACACGATTACATTACCAAGCCAACCGCAGCCTTCCTCCGCATCATAGCCATATATATTTGCATAAGCGACGACTTCATTCGTCCGATTATTTAGAATAACCGTGGGCTCGAACCGACCCTCTAATAAATTTAATATTTGGTCTGGAGTTAATGGATAAACAAATTTAGGGCTTACATAACTTAACTCCTCTTCCGTTTGCGGAAAAGAACATATGGTTTCTAAATCTTTATGGTCAAGACTTCGGTGAGTGCACATTTTCCCCCTCCTCTTTAGGCGGTTAAGTTTCCCATTCTTGGGCTCATGAGCCTGAGGACATATGGCCCCGGCGTTCATGAAATTTGATTTTTTTACTCACTACTTATTAGGATTAACTCCATTGTGTTCGTTGTTAAATTCTTGAGTAGCATTTCGAACATCACGCATATATTTGCTTATCAAATCTCCGAATAGGAAAATAAAACCGCCAATTATACATAATGAACCTAACCAGTAATTGAGTGATAAGTTCATCTCATAGTCCTGTGGACTATATGATCCGGCAGCCGCTGCTTGGAATGCAGCCCGCCCAAGTTGAACTGCAAACTCTTCTACTATTTTTGAAACGGTAATAATAATGATACCTAGAAAGATTGATATTAAAGAGAAGATAACTCTAATATGTTTCATAGATTTCCTCACCTTTCATTTGATATCTTCGGGGGAAGACGATTCCCGCATGTCTAAATCGTCTTCTCAAAAATATACAGCCCTCCTTCCTCACCAACCTTAGAATATCCGCACTTTGTATAGAAATGGTGATTTTTCACACTCCAGCTAGGTGTGTCAAGCCACCATTTTTTACAACCTGAATAGATTCCTTCAATTTCTTCAATTACTCTCATCCCAATTCCTTGATTCTGAAAGTTCGGATCAATAAAAATCCGACCAAGATTATGTGCTTCACTACTTTCTATTAATATCAAAACTCCCCCTATTATTTCCCCATCAAGGAGCACCTTAAAATACTCACAATTTTGCATCATCTCCTCTTGCCAGCTTGACGAATCATAACCTGATGGGCCACCTATTTCGTTATTATTGAAATGTTTTGATTCTTCATCAAAGCTGGCCTTTTGTATCTCAGCAAGCCTTTGTGCATCATCTTTTATTGCTCGTTCTAATTTCAGCATTAGAAACATCTCCATTAATGAAAATTAAATTGCGTCAATGCCTGATGAAAAAAGCCCGCCTGAAAATATTTCAGATGGGCCATATAGTATGTTCATAATTCCTAGGCGGTATGCGTCTATCCAACCCATCGTCATTTTTTCTTATGGTAGTGATAGCCTGTGCACAGTCCTTTTTGCTTGGATTTTGTAGAGCATTTATGCCCGCCATTTTTATCCGTTCTTCCAGAATGAGCGTAAGCAGCAGACGAAGTTCCTACTAATAAGGCAAGCGAAATGACAATCATAACAACTTTTCTCATAGATCTTCCCTATACCTCCCTATGCTTTAGGATCGATACAATTCTACATCATTCTACAACGGATTCCATAATGTGGATATAGTGAGTTGCTCCGATCACCAATCTCCCCCAGCACCCACTCTCGTAAATCCTTTAAATCTGCTCCCCTGAAAAGTCAATTCCCCCGTGTCGCCAACCACCAGGATTCCATAGTCGCTTGATTTAACCTGCAGTTCTTTCCGGGTGTGATCCTCGAATTCGAACGTTATAAAGTAACTGGTGTTAGTGCTTGAATCACCAGACCCTCCCCACACCTTAGTCCTCTTATCTACAATTTTACACTGCCTTGTCAGCAGCTCTGCCTGATTGTTTGAAGTCCAGGTGCTTATTCCCTTAATGATGACCGTCAAGAATCCACCAACCACTAATATAAATACAGTCCCTAAAAATAACTTGAAGAATAAAGGCACCTCACTCATGAAATCAAAAAAGCCCATTTCACCAAAACCGTTCATAACCTCTCCTTTTGGGCTTGAATCTGAAAATTCTTTTCCTTGGCCCCTTATTGTGGTAGCTCATTCTTAACATCGGCAATTATCATCTAGTCTCATTCCATTATTATACATTCGGAAGTTGGGGTGTGACAGCTCTAATTGTATAATCCTATCATTAGCAACCCTCATATGCCTCTCCTAACCCCCATATTTGCACAAATTATTCTCTTCTCCCCCACGACCGCTGGGTCAAGCAAGCCTAAATCAATTAAAAAAAGAGACAATCCTCCTCCGAGAATCTGCCTCCAGCCTTGTGGTCCTATCTAGCTATCCAGTGCAATTCCCCAATCTAAAGATCTAAATGGGTCCTAACCCTTAATCTTTGCTCAAATGCTCCCGAGCCATCTCCTTAATTACGGATCTAAGCTCGTCCTGAAAAGCCCTACTACTCATCCCCACGTATTCTTCCCCAACCTCGGTGTACCTCTTCAACTGTTCCTTACTCAAATACTCCGCCCGATTCGTGCCAAGCACCTCCTATTCAACTCACTGTTACTTTATCGTGATAACTTCTCCAAATAATCTCTCATGGTCAGGCTTCCTGACCTTCTTCCGGCAATGTTCCAAGCCACAAACATAATGAGAAAGGCCAATGGAAGCGACATCCAATATCCCAACGCCAAAAAAAACACAGGCATGAACAGAAAAGATAACATGAAATACTTCCAGCCCCCGCTGGCATCTGGTCCCGATATCCACACGATAACTTCGATGTAGTTATTCATCCAGTAATATAAACCATACCCCGTCGCAATATAGGGGATGAGCAGCAAATACCAATAATCCAGTACCCACTTGGCATACCTTATGATCCTCATTTTGGCTTTCGTCAGCCGTTCACTCATATTTTCAGCTCCTCAACATCGTCTAGCGTTAATCCTAAATCTCCCTAATTCCTAATTTCTATATCCGCGAAAAAAAACCTCCCACTATCTATACATAAACCACCCAAATGAATAACTCACCTAAACTTTCCCATACTGGAAAATAGCCATAATTTCTAATCCGAGTACCTGCTGATTTTGAATCCTGACTCACATGGCCATACCAGATTGCCGTGCTTATCCCGTCACCAGCCATTAGCCACAATAGACATACTCAACCGCACCAAGAATGAAGGAGGCACCACATCATGGAGCAGCTCACACGGAGCGGCCGCCCGTCCCGCCGGGGCTGGAGGCTTATCTTCAAAATATTCCTGATCACCGCCCTACTAGGCATCTGTACGATTATAGGCACGCTCATCTATCTCGCTAATACACCACTGCCAACGGCTGATTCGGATCGGAACTCCCGCCTGGTCGATGCCAGCGGGAAGACTATTGCCGCCTTCTCCTCCGGCGCCCGGAACCGGATTGGCGTGAAGCTGGATCAGATTTCCCCCTATCTTATTCAAGCCACGCTGGCCGTAGAGGACCGCAACTTTTACCATCACCTCGGCTTTGATATCAAAGGTATGGCCCGTGCCGTGCTGGTAAACATTGAGCATCTGGATACCGTGCAGGGAGCCAGCACGCTGACCCAGCAGCTTGCGCGGAACCTGTACTTATCCCATGAGCGCACCTGGACCCGTAAAGCCAAGGAGGCGATGTACACCGCCCAGCTCGAAATGAAATACAGCAAGGACGAGATCCTGCAAATGTACCTCAATGAGGTCTATTACGGACGGGGAGCTTACGGCGTTGAAGCCGCGTCCCAGATGTATTTCGGTAAACCGGCAAGGGCTTTAACCTTGGGCGAAAGCGCGATGCTCGCGGGAATTCCGAAGGGCCCGACGTACTACTCGCCGTACAACTCCATGAAGAATGCCAAGGACCGGCAGCGAATTGTGCTGAAGACGATGGTTGAGACCGGGGCGATTTCCCAGAGAGAGGCCGACAGCGCTTATGCCCAGCTGCTCGATTTCAAGCCCCCTTCCCAGCGGACTACCGGAGATGAGGCTCCCTATTTCCGCGATTATGTACGCAGCATCGTGGTGAATCAGCTGGGGATTAGCGAGAGCCTGCTGGAGCACGGCGGGCTGACGATCTACTCCACCTTGGACATGCAGGCACAAAAGGCGGCTGAAGACGCCGTGAAGAGTGAGACGAGCGGAAGCCCCGACCTGCAGGCGGCTCTGATCTCAATGGACCCGCGGAGCGGATACATCAAGGCTTTTGTGGGAGGAGCAAATTATGCGAAGAATCAGTATAATCACGTTCTGGCCAAGACGCGTCAGCCCGGCTCTTCCTTCAAGCCGATTATGTACCTGACTGCCCTCTCTTCCCGCAAAATGACCGAAGCCAGCATGTTCAACAGCCAGCCGACGATGTTCCACTACGACGGGAACCGCAAGACCTACAGCCCGCGCAATTTCGGGGAAAAATATCTCGGCGAGATTGACATGCGCCAGGCTATCGCTGCGTCCGACAACATTTATGCGGTCAATACCCTGTTGACCGTAGGGGCCAAACCCGTCATCGACATGGCCCGCCGCATGGGGATCGACAGCCCGATGGAGCCGGTGCCCTCGCTCGCGCTCGGAACCTCGCCGGTGAGCCCTTTTGAGATGGCATCCGCATTCGCGGTCATCAGCAACCAGGGCAGGAGCGTCCAGCCGACCGCTATCACCAAAATCATCGACAGCACCGGCGACGTTCTCTACGAGTATAAGCCGCCAGTCCAGGAACAAATCGTGGAGCCCGCCGCCGCCTATGTCATGACCCATCTCATGGAGAGTGTGTTCGAGACGGGCGGTACGGGCAACCGCGTATCGGCGGTGATGAAGCGCCCGGTCGCTGGCAAGACCGGCACCACCCACACCGACGCCTGGCTCGTCGGCTTCACTCCCGAGCTGTCGACGGCAGTCTGGGTCGGCTACGACAAAGGCAAAGCGCTTGCAACGGCAGAATCGCGCAAAGCCGCGCCAATCTTCGCACAGTTCACGGAAAAGGCGCTGGAGAACGTGCCGCCGAAGATTTTTCCCATTCCCGACGGGGTAGTGAGCGTCTATGTTGACCCGCAGTCAGGCAAGCTGGCGACGAATGAATGTGCGGAGAACCAGCGGCTTGAAATGTTTATCAAAGGGACTGAACCAACAGAGTACTGCAGCGTACATGGAGGTAAGGGAGCGCCTGCACCTGAACCGAATGAAGGGAAAGAGTCTAAGGGCCGTTCCTGGTGGGGGGATTTGAAGCGTTGGTGGATGAATAAATAAGCAAGATACAGATATTGCCTCTTGGAAGCTGGTTATATAACATAGGGATAATACACAAAAATGACCGGACCGTAAGGAGGCATTCCACGGCATGAGCACCAACCATACAGATAAAACCGGGTGGACAGGCAAGTCACCTGATCCGTCATTTGAACAGCCATCTGATAAGACAGCACCAGTATCTGATAAGACACCATCCGTGCCAAGCCAACCAAACAGCTCAGAGACAGCCGGGTTTCACCCGCTGCTTCCCGACTCCCTCTACCAGCTTACCGCCCTCGAAGCGGCTCCTCGTCTGCTCGGGCATACGCTTGTCCGCAAAACGGAGGATGGGGAGATCCGCTGCCGGATCATCGAGACGGAAGCCTACGGCGGTGTCGAAGACAAGGGAAGTCATGCGTTTGGTGGGCGCAGCACCGCTAGAACGTCCATCATGTTCGAAGCCGGAGGCTGTGCTTACGTCTATCTGATCTACGGAATGTACAGCTGTCTAAACGTGGTGACTGGTCATCAGGGTGACCCTCAGGCCGTGCTGATCCGTGCGGTAGAGCCGCTGACCGAGCTGGATCAATTGCTGATGCGGAAATACAGACAGATCAACTCGCACAAGGCAGCAGACCTGAGCAACGGCCCTGGCAAGCTCTGTCGTGCTTTACGCATCGACCGGAGTCTGAACGGGCTCAGCCTGCGGACACCCGGCGAGCCACTTTGGCTGGAGGCCGGAACCCACACACAGAACTTCGAGATCGTGGAGTCTCCCCGCATTAACATCGATTACGCGGAGGAGTATGCCGCCAAGCCTTGGCGTTTCAACATCAAGGATCATCCCTATGTCTCGGTTAAGCCCAAATCGGTGGTTATAAACGGCACATTCCAGGAATTATTGATCAACTAGGCAAGTTTAGCAATAATGCCAGACCTGCATTTTTAGGATTCCGCCGGGATCACTGATTCGGGATTTCAAGACCTGGTCCCACATTGAAAAATGCTTTGGTACAGCGAAATTGCCACCTGGCCCATCAGAGATTGGCTTTTGAGGGGAGCCAGATTTGTGATCTTAGGACACTTAACATAGCCAAAAGAGGGCTGCTTACACAGCCCCCTGATTCATTAATTAATCCGGCATTATCCATACAATTTCGGCAATGCGGACAAAGAATTTCTTGTGTCTTTCTTCAAGCACCACATGATCTTGTTTGACATCAAGGACGCAACCATCGAGCCTGCCACGGGTCGTTTCTAAAATAACTATTTTTCCGATCAGGGACATTAAGGCTTCAACCACGCAGGAGTCAACAGGGCTAACTACAACAGGACAGGGCTTGTGGTGTCCATAAGGCGCGTAGGGCATTCCAGCCGGGAACTGATAACTATTCAACGAACGTACCTCCTAATGTTTTGATACCTCATTCTATGCAGATGCCTATAATAGTTTTGGGCTCCTGCCCAGGGTCCAAAAAACAATCGTGCCAGAACCTCTCAGTCCCTTCTTCTGACCCCCGTTTTGTTCCGCACCGCTCGAGGCTCCCAGCGCGCGGTGTGGCGCTGCATTACGGCTGCCAACCACGCCACATTCCACGGCCCAAGCCTACTCAGCAGTCACCCCCAGCAGGCTCTTCTGCCTGCCAAATTCACCATTTGTCCAAAATAATCCATAAAAATGTTTATGACATTCAAATAACGGTTTGAATATATGTGTAGAGTGAGGTATACTGATCCCAAACAATCAAACGAACTTTTGAATGATTCTGAAAGGAAGCGAATTTCATGAAAACTCAGACCGATGACAATCGCTTGGAAGTATGTGAAGTTACGTGTGAACATGAAGAAATCACCTCAAAGCTGCGGGGGCTGCTGCAGGAGGAAGAGATTGTGGGCATGGCCCAAATCTTCAAGTCCCTGTCAGACCCGAACCGTGTGAAGATTGCTTTTCTGCTGGATCAGGGCAAGGAGCTCTGTGTGTGCGATATCGCAGCCCTGCTTGACTGTTCGGTTGCCACAGCCTCCCATCATTTGCGCCAGTTGAAGGCTGCCCATATTACCAAGTCCCGCAAGGAAGGCAAGAATGTTTACTATTCCTTGAAAGACCATCACATCCAGACTCTGATCACAATGACACTCGAACACCAGAGGGAGAAGAGTGACCATGAATAGTTCATCTGCTAAAGCCAAAGCCGAATTTACCGTACAAGGCCTGTCCTGTGCGAATTGTGCCCGCGAGCTTCAGGACGAGATCCGCAAGCTGGAGCACGGCGAGGACGCCGAACTGCATTACAACAGCAGCAGACTGATAGTAAATCCCAGCATTGACCTGACTCGTGTTGCCAAAATTTTAAAAAGCGATGGCGCCTCGATTGTCCACACCGGCGCGCCAGGCTCATCGGCCACCCGCACAGGAGGCCTGTCCGAGCAGATGGCCTCTGGCCGGGCTGAAGGGCCGCAAAGCCCTGGGCAAGCTGGACATGAGCATCCTGAGCAAGGTCACAGCCATGCCCACGGCCACGATCATGCAGGTAGCCACAGTCATGATGGCCACGGCCACACCCATACTGACATTCATGGACATGATCACGGCCACGACCATAGTCATGGAGGGCATGGCGGACAGCTTATCAAATGGCTGCTCAGCAGCGCAGCCATTCTGTACATCGCTACGTTTGTGCTTGGTAACGTGCTTCCTTCCTCCGGACTCATTGTTTTATACGCGGGAGCCATTATACTGAGCGGATACTCCACATTCTGGCGGGGACTTAAGAACCTGCTCAGATTGAAATTCAACATGGATACCCTGATGACTGTCGCATTGGTAGGTGCGGTGATTATCGGGGAATGGAAGGAAGCCACTCTGGTAGCCATTCTATTCGGACTGAACGAGCTGCTCGAAGGCTACGGCATGAGCCGTGCCCGCAAATCCATGGAAGCTCTTCTGAGTGCCGCGCCTAAACAGGCGGTCATACTCCTTGGCGACGGCAGCACTAAGACTATTCCGATCGAAAGCCTGAACGTAGGAGACATCGTCATCGTCCGTGCCGGGGAGAAGATCCCTTCAGACGGAACGATTACCGAAGGCGACAGCGCGGTGAATGAAGCTGCGATCACCGGTGAATCCATTCCCGTCTCAAAGAGTGCCGGTGACACGGTATTTGGCGGAAGTGTCAACACCGAAGGACTTCTCAAGGTCAAGATCGAGAAGGCTTACCAGGATTCCTCGCTTTCGAAGATTATGCATCTCGTTCAGGAAGCGCAGGATACCAAGACACCAACCGAGCTGTTTATTGATAAATTTGCGCGTTATTATACGCCGGCTATCATGATTATTGCCGCACTCGTGGTTCTGATTCCGCCTCTTCTGCTCGGTGCGCCTTGGATGAAGTGGGTATATGAAGGACTCGCCATTCTGATTGTCGGCTGTCCTTGTGCCCTGGTTCTCTCCTCGCCAATTGCGCTGGTCAGCGGAATGACCCGCAGTGCCCGTATTGGCGTGCTGGTCAAAGGCGGCATTCACCTGGAGCAGCTTGGCAAGATCAACATGATCGCTTTCGATAAGACGGGCACTCTGACCGAGGGACGCCCGGCGGTTATCGAAGAAGCTGTCTACGATCATGAGAAATTCTATGCCATTGCCGGAGCCATGGAGCAATCCTCCCTTCACCCGTTGGCTCAGGCTGTGGTCCGAAAGGCAGAAGAATCGGGGACTGTGGAATTTGAGCAGGTTAGCGGCCTGCTGACCATTCCTGGCCAAGGGATTCAAGGAGATATTGGCGGGGTCCGTTACTGGGTTGGAAACGAGCAGCTGTTAGAGCATGTCTCCCTATCCGAAGACAGCAAGCAGCTCGTGCAATCCGATCTGAAGCGGATGAAGGAAGCGGGGTTGACCATCGTTCTGGCAGCAGACGCTCAGCATGTGCTTGGAATTGCCGGGCTGGCCGACCAGATCCGGCCGGAGAGCCGGGATGTTATCACCAGACTGCACCAAGCCGGAATTGAGCATACCGTGATGCTGACGGGTGACCACGAAGGCACAGCCCGTGCCGTGGCGAAGATGACCGGGGTCAGCGACTGGTATGCCGGCCTGCTGCCGGAGCAGAAGGTCGACAAGATCAAGGAGCTTGCCGCCAAGGGAAGCATCGCCATGGTCGGCGACGGCATCAACGATGCCCCGGCCCTGGCCACAGCCCAGCTGGGCATTGCCATGGGCAAGGGAACCGACAGTGCTGTGGAGACCGCCGACATCGTGCTGATGCAGGATCACCTCGGCAAGCTTCCGGCCGCGATCCGGATTGCCCGTCTCTCGAACCGGATCATCCGCTGGAACATCGCGATCAGCCTGGGGCTGAAGCTGATTGCCCTGCTGCTGACGATTCCGGGCCTGCTGACGCTCTGGATCGCGGTCATGTCCGACATGGGCGCGACCATCGTTGTCACTCTGCTTGGACTTACCGTCCTGCTTGGCAAAGACAAGGACGTTTAGCTGCTCCGCTTTCACACCGTGAAGCTCCCAGCGCGCGGTGTGGCGTTGCATGAAGGCTGTCAACGCATGCGGCAGCCTGAACCTCGTAATGGGTTCAGGCTGCCGCTTTATTTTTTTATCGTCACCCTGTTCCAAAACCGATGAACGTACGCCGCATAAGCGGACACCTTGGGCGGATGCTGTCCTAAAATGCTTGTTCACTAACTGAGCACCAGGCTCTTCAGCCAAGGAAAAATCCCGTCTCCTTTGCATGGTGACGCTCCTATAGTACACTGAAATAAGATTGGGCTTCAGTCAAAGCCTCTATTTTCGAAAAGGAGCGTCATCCCTATGAATCATCAGCAGCTGATTGAGCTCGGACTTGGTTATCCCGGTACAAGCCTGCGCTATCCTTTTGACCCGGAGCTTCCGGTATTGTATGTTGGCAGCAAAATGTTCGCCCTGCTAGGCACCCATGAGGGCGTGGAGTCGGTTAACCTCAAGGTTGACCCTGATGAAGCCTGGGTTCAGCGGGAGAGCTACCCTGGAACCGTACTGCCCGGGTACCATATGAACAAGCGCCATTGGAACACCGTTGTCCTGAACGGACAAGTCCCCGATGAGATCATCGCCTCCATGCTCCTGGAGTCGTATCAGCTGGTCGTCTCCAAGATGCCGAAGGCCTCCCGTCTTCTCCTGTTCCAAGGTGATTCCCCTTCATCCGTTTAGAGGTAGAAGTTAAAGCGGACTTGGCGCTTCCTTCATCTCCAACAAATATAATCCGGGTAACGCCGCCTCCCGGAATAACAGCTGGATTACGTTCAGATTCGTTCAAATTCGTTCGAATGGATACTGTTCCTTCTGGCTCACTTCGGGCCAACATACATAACATAAAGAAGCCGTACCCCGGTAAATCCCGGAGTACGGCCTCTTCGTTTTATATGGTTACGATCCTCACGTTCTGTATGGCTGCGATTCTCACGTTCTTACACTGCTGTAACCAACGAGTACGCTGTTTAAATCACCCAATCAGGTTAACCTTGTCCCTTATACTATACGTCCAGCGCAGTCTTCAGCTCGTCCGACGAACGGTTCCACCAGTCCTCGTTATGCGTGGTCAGCAGCGTGCGAAGTGCGCGCTTGTCGTCTGGACCCAGTTCATCCAGCATGATCCGGCGCTTGATGGCATAGTCCAGCTTGTTCACATGGTCGGCCAGAATCTTCCACCCACGCTTGGCTTCCGTGTCAATCCACATTTCGCAAGCTGTCGCGCCGCCATACACTTGTCCTTCCGGCGTACGGTCTACCGCAACCCATACCAGCCATACCTGGCGGCCATTCGGTACATCCTCCTTGTTCGCGGAGAACTTGATCCCCCGCTCCACCTTGCTCTTCGCGTGCATGGCTCCGATATCAATCTTCGCCTCACCACCATCAATAATAACAGGCGATACACTGTTCAGATCGATCGAGCCGGCCCCGAAGCCCTTATGCTTATTGCTCTTCTCGCTGCTGCTGATAATATTCAAGGCAATCTGCTTCTTGCCTACCTGATTTGGATTATCCATAATTCCCTCCATATATGGGCCGACGCGGCCCTGATCTGTCACTCATCTTATAATTTTAATTTTAACTAATAATCTCCCTGATGCAAACATATACATGCCTTAGATGCTTGTCAACGGGAGGTATCCAAGTTTATGACCCCACTACGATTCAGAGTTATTCTCATTTCCATGCTCAGCCTCATCATAGTTGGCGGCGCACTGTGGTTCAGCTTCACAGCCGCTCCAACGCAGCCTTCATTTGGACCAGAATTGGGCAAGCTTCAGGCAGGCCAGCCCCCGGCACCCGAGAGTATCGGCACTCCACGTACCGAGCAGCTTAGCGACCGCGTAGCCGAATACCACATGGATGTGACCCTGAACGAATCCACCCGTACTCTCTCGGGCAGCGAGAGTGTGACTTGGACACATCCAGGCACGAAGCCGGTCAGTGAGCTTTACTTCCATCTGTATCCGAATGCGTTTGAGTCGGCCGATACAACCTTTATGAAGGAATCCGGGGGCAGACTGCGGGGGGACTCTATGCCGAAGGATGGCTGGGGCTCCATGAAGCTAACTGAAGTCCGGACAACGGACGGCATTTCCCTGCTTCACAGGCTTCAGTATGTCCAGCCTGATGACGGCAACCTCAAGGACCGCACTCTTGTCAAAATCCGCCTGCCCCGCCCAATTCAGGGCGGAGAGAGCACGACCCTGCGGATCAATTTCGAGGTCCAGCTGCCTAAAATATTCGCCCGTATGGGAACAGCCGGCGACTTCGTCATGGCAGGCCAGTGGTTCCCCAAGCTGAGTGTATATGAACCTGCCGGCACAAGAGGCCGTGCTTCGGAAGGCTGGAACCTTCATCAATATCACGGAAGCTCGGAGTTCTACTCCGACTTTGGA
This sequence comes from Paenibacillus sp. J22TS3, assembly GCF_018403205.1. Taxonomy (NCBI): domain Bacteria; kingdom Bacillati; phylum Bacillota; class Bacilli; order Caryophanales; family Paenibacillaceae; genus Paenibacillus; species Paenibacillus sp. J22TS3. The sequence goes on along the minus strand of NZ_BOSF01000012.1, from coordinate 21,529 downwards.
ATTTTTAGTGTCCGCATTAATGTGCCAAGCTCTTATATCGTAGCGGCAACAGGATTTCCGACCAAATCGCCCGTCATCAAGGCAAACCGCAAGATCTATCAGTACTATGCCGATGATGTTCATGACTTTGCCTGGTCTGCCTCACCGAACTTCGTCTATGCCGAGGAGCCCTTCTCCTCGCCGGAGGTCCCCGGTGTCCGGATCAAGCTGTACCTCGATCCCGCTCACAAGAACCTGAAGGACCGCTATTTCTATGCAGCCAAGGCGGCTTTATCCTCCTACAGCAAGTGGTATGGGCGGTATCCCTATTCCACACTCTCTATCGTCGTCCCGCCGGCAAGCGGCAACGGGGCTGGCGGAATGGAGTACCCGACCCTGGTCACCGCATTCGGGGCGTCTTCCGAATCTCCAGGTTATGAGCTGGAGAGGACAGTGGTCCATGAGATCGGCCATCAATATTTCTATGGCATGATCGCAAGCAATGAGTTCGAGGAAGCCTGGCTTGATGAAGGCTTCACCTCTTACGCGGAGGACAAACTCATGGAGAGTGCCTACGGGGTTACATCCGCCCTGCCGATTCAATCCAGCTTCGTGAATCAGCCCGCAGCCCTGCCGAAGGAGGCTTGGAAGTACGGCTCCGCCGATGCCTATGCCCAGAATGTGTATACCCGCGGCAAGCTCGTGCTGCTTGGCATTGAACGCCAGGTTGGGACTCCCGTCATGAACAAAATCATGGCCAAGTACGCCGCCAAATTCCGCTTCAAGCACCCGGCCACCGTGGATTTCCAGCGGACGGTTGAACAGGTGACAGGACGCTCCTGGAAGGACTATTTCAATCAATATGTTTACAGCGGCCAAATGGCTAATTTCGCTGTAGACTCCATTACAGTGAGCCCGATTACTCCAAAGGACCCATCCGGCCCTCTATATGAATCGGTTGTCAAAATCAGCAGACTTGGCGGAACCTACCCTGAGGTTCCTGTCATCTTCAGCTTCAAGGATGGCCACATCGTTCGCAAAACCTGGAAAGGCGACGAAAGCCAGATCGTCTATAAGCTGCAGTACAAACAGCCGTTAGCCTGGGCTATGGTTGATCCCGGCTACACCCTGGTGCTCGAGAACAAACATATCAACAACTATCTCAAGTCCGAAGTGGAAGAGAAGACGGGGACCCGTTGGAATCTGGGCATAACCAAGGTGGTGGAATCACTTCTTGGCTTGCTCTCATGGTGAGGTGACAATAGATGCGATACATTCGCGGTGGATGGCAAAGTACCAAAGCTCAGTTTCCCGTTGTAATCATTCTCTTTCTGTATCAGCTGCTGTGGGGCGTCTTTCTGTACCGTCTGATTAACTCGGCCATCATTCCGCTGCTGCAGCGCTATCCGGACCCTGCCCCGAGCGAGCTCAGCCGCCTGCTGTTCTTTATCGAGGGGCAGCTTGATTTGAAATACAGCCAGGAGGTACATCAGTACCTCTGGCTGCTGGCAGGCATGCTTCTGCTGAGATTGGTGCTAACCCCGCTGATTCAAGCGGGCGTAATGTACGGACTCCGTCCGGATACGCAAGATGGAGCCGGTCTGGTCTTCTTTCAGGGAATCGGGCGGCTGTGGAAGCCGGTCACCCTCTTTTATATCATCGAGCTTATTCTTGTGATGGCACCGGGATATTGGCTGTTCCCCAAGCTGCTTGACCTGCTTGTAAAAGGGATTCAGAGCGGAGGCTCTCCTCTTCTCTATGCTGTTATGTATATTCTCGGCTGGCTGATTTATGGCTATTTGATTCACCAGCTGCTGCTGTTCGCTCAGTTTGGGTACTTATTCGGTGCCGGAATCTTCTCGGGGATTCTGATCTATCTGCGCCGTTTTCTTCCGGCGGCCGGCATCTCCCTCCTGCTGGGAGCGGTCACCCTTCTGCTGTTTGGCAGCTTCAGCACGGCCTCCTGGATCTGGACCGGATTCGCGGCTCTAATTCTTCAGCAATCCTATCCTTTCATTCGCAGTCTTCTCAGTATTTGGCATATATCCTCGCAATATCACCTGTGGGATGAAAAGAAATAAAGAAGTCATAACTTCGTCCCATCCCGCGCCGCTCAAGGCCTTCACCGTTTGGTGAAGGCTTTTTGTCTTTCAATTTCCGGGAAATCTCGCAATCGGCCATTGCCAAAAGATACCTACCTTGTTACAATGTGAACTATGACAGTAACAACATTGTAATTATTTTTTGGTCACAGCAGGAGTTTCGACATACATGTCGTATACATTATTATGGAACGAGCTAACTAAGTCGTTTCATATAGGTGCCAAGATGAATAAGCCGAATTCCCTGCACCGGGAAACGGGGGAACCACTTTGGGTGAATTGATCTCGCAACGGAGGGATCATAGGGGACCTTCAACCGAATCCTTAAGCTAACCTCGCAGGCATTGGAAGGAGTTTAACCGCTTTTGAAGAAGAAACTTGCAGTAGCAGCAGTGTCTATGTCCATTTTGTTCTCGATGGGAGCTGGAAGCGTTTTCGCAGACTCCAAGCTGGACAAAGTCGTAGACAAGGTCATTGGTACAGAGTATAAGTCGGGTGGAACGTCCACCAACGGTTTTGATTGCTCAGGCTTTACTCAGTATGTATTCAACAAACTGGGAATAGACCTTCCTCACCAATCGGGCTCCCAATACAAGATGGGTAAGGCCGTACCGAAAGATGAATTGAAAGCCGGAGATCTGGTATTCTTCAATACTTTGGGAAATGGTGTGTCTCATGTCGGCGTATATGTCGGTGACGGGAAGTTCGCACACGCTTCATCCAAGAGAGGCGTTACCATCAGCAAGCTGAGTGACAGCTACTACACCAACCGCTACGTTGGAGCCAAACGCATTATGAGCAATGAGAAATTTGAAGCCGTTGCCGATTCCTCTACCGACAACGATGACGTAGAATAAGTTATCCCTTGCTTGGCCCGCAATGATTCTTGCCGGAATCGTGCGGGTTTTTTGTTTGTCTTTTTAACAATTCTGTTACTAATTATTAACCGTCCCTACAGGAAATAAACCGTATACATATGTTTTTTTGACAAAAAAAGTGAGTTCTAACTTGCCAAAGCTTGGACGCTTTGGTACAATAGGCAAGGAATTAGTAACAACTTTGTCATTATTGTTGTCATTTGTCGGAGCGTCACTCACGAACCAGCCCAGAAACTCCAAGATTCGACATCAATTGCCTGGAACGCTGGGATCCTGAAGTCTCGGTTCTAATCGAGCATTCAGATTAGGTGTACTAAACCAACAAATCAGCCGAATTCCCACACACCTGGGAAACGGGGGAACCAGTTATGGGTGAATTGATCCGCATTATAGGGATCATAGGGAACCTTCAACCGAATCCTTAAGCTAACCTCGCAGGCCTTGGAAGGAGTCTAACATCTTGAGAAAGCAACTTACAGCAGCCGCAACGAGCTTGGCTCTATTGTTCAGTCTAGGAACAGGAAGCGCTTTTGCCAGCTCTACCCTTACTACTACGGTAAAGAGTGTTTATGGAACGCCATATAAAACCGGAGGTATGTCTACCCGCGGTTTCGATTGTTCCGGATTTACAACTTTTGTGTTTAAGAAGATGGGCGTAAGCCTGGCCCGCCAGTCTAAAGCTCAATTTCATCAAGGTTCGCCGGTGATGGCGAAGAGCCAACTTAAAGCGGGAGATCTGGTATTCTTCAATACCCTGGGTAATGGGGTATCCCATGTTGGAGTATTTCTTGGAAACGGCCAATTCGCGCATGCCTCTTCCTCAAAAGGTATCCACATTGACCGTCTCAGCAGCAGTTACTACAGCAAACGCTACGTTGGAGCCAAACGCATTCTTAGCCAAGCGAAATATAAGAAATACGCTGTAAACCTGTAAGTTCCACTCCCTCAAATGGAGCTTACGAGATTGCCTTACTCACTCGACCACAGACGATTCTTGCCGGAATCGGCCTGTGGTTTTTTTGCACCTAACTCTAGAACGTTGCCACTGCACAAAAGGTTTCAAAATAAAAACCTGCCGACCAACTATTTTATTCCAGCCCTGCTTATCATATATATACCCACTCTTTTAGGGGATAAACGTACCACAGATGAGTTTCTGTAACTTTTTTCTTATTTTTTAAAATGAGGTGATCTCCATAACTCTTAACAAACATACAGATTTCTATGCCGTTCCTATGAGCGAGTCCCACGGTCAGCAGATTTGCACCTGGGTGTATGAACCCCCCTATAATATTTACGGCTTTCTGCCTTGGGAGCAGATGAGGGCCCTAGAGATTGAGTTCGGTGATCCAAAGCTTCGGGAGGAACAATATATTTCGGTGTTGACCGCAACAGGGGAGCTTGCGGGGTTCGCACAAATTTTCCCCATGTCGAACGTCTCCCGGTTAGGGCTTGGTTTAAAGCCTGATTTGTGCGGTCAGGGCCTGGGTAAGTCGTTTGTACGTACCGTGTTGCAGGAAACCCTAATCCGCCGTCCCGAGTCTCCGGTCGATCTTGAGGTTCTAACCTGGAATGAGCGGGCCATTCGGACCTATCATCAAGCCGGATTCCGCATTACGGATGAATATGAACGCAGAACGCCAGATGGAATGAGGAACTTCTACTGTATGGTCTATCAGGGAACGCAGCAGAAGTGAATTTGACAGGCTGAAAGAGAAGTCATAAATTTGGCACAACTTGTTTGTTTTTTTGACACAAGTGCTATGATCAAACAAGATGTTCCGTTATAATGGGAGAAGGTATCTTACATAGGAGGGACGATTGGAATGCAAAAGTGGATCATGAGCGGTTTGTTCTTTATCGCGTGCGCTTTGGCCATCGTGCTCATGTTCACCCTACCGGGTAAAGAACAAGTAGCACAAGAGAATAAGCCTACCATGCCTAAGGTAACAGTCAACGCTGGCACAGCAGAAGCTACCGTTAAAGCGAACTGTATCAGCTGTCACGGCGATCAGCTCGAAGGTAAGGTTGGACCGAATTTGCAGAAGATAGGCTCACAAATGACGAACGAACAAATTTTCACCACAATTACCAAGGGTAATGGAAACATGCCATCCTTCAAAGACAAACTTAAGCCTGAGGAAATTGCCAACGTGGCTGAATGGCTTGCTGCAAAAAAATAAACCATCAAAACACGCCCCCTTCCACGCTGTAAGCGTATACCTGAGGGCGTGTTTTTTTCATTTCCATACATATATTTGAGCTGTCAGTTAAGAAAGCTCGCTTATCCGATAGCCACTATACGCGGCACTGGACACGTATATGCCCGTCATTCCGAAAGACGGCACAGCGCTCCCTGTCCTAGAGTCTATGCACTGCGGCCAAAGTAGCGGGGAAGCTGCACCAATATTCCGGCCCCGCCCTGGCATGTCCTGTTAAATTAGGCCTCTTATTGAAGCTAAGAGGTTTAAGTTAAGGCCTTAGAGCCGGCAGCTACTCGCCGGACAGGGCTTTATCGTAAGCCTCATTGTATTGCTGGGCTTCTTTTATATCCACGGCTGTAATGCCGCCTGCTTCCCAAGAGGTCAATCGGAGCGTAACTGTCTTATGGTCAATAGTGATAAACGGGTGATGATTGAAGGCTTCCGAAATCGCAGCAACCTCATCCACGAAAGCGATCCCTTTCATGAAATTGGAGAACGTAAATTTGCGGACAATCCAACGTTCTTCCTCCATCTCCCATCCTTCCAGATTGACTAAATGCGCTTCCACTTCTTGAGGTGTAAATGGCATCCTATTTCCTCCCTATTCTTTACAACGTCCGAGCCACTCTGGCATGACTTAAATCTGGCTTTCCTGCCGATTCCTCTCATGAACTGCGACCATCTTCCTGTCCAAATACGGGGCCATGCGGCCCTCCCATATCCAAAGCAGAACTTAAGGACCAGACACTAACCTTCTCAGGCTATATTAACATGACAATTGGCTTAAATCCAATCTGGGGCTTGGGAGGATTAGATCAAATGAACGGCTGCCAATTCGTCATCTCCCGCCAGCACATTAATCCGGTGCAAATGGACATCGTGCATGACGACTCCACTGCCTACCTCAATGACCGGCTGCGTTCCCAATCCGTAGAAAAGGTCCTCCGCCAATGCCTCATGAACCTCGTGTTTGTCTTCCTCGGACAGCCGCTCCCAATCCAATGGTTCCATTTCAAAAAAGACGTAGCTGTCTTGAATAAGCCCTACGGCTGCCGTTAATTCTGCCAGAATTTCTCCGTAATCTCTAGCGTGTTTCACACCCATTTCATCTCTCCGCCTTCCTTGATCTTATTTTCTAAGACCACTCTATATATTATAACTGAAAATTCATCTTAAAAAAAAAGGTAAATCTGTCGATAAAATAGGTAAACCGTTTCTTACGAACGTTCCCGGGGAATTCCCTCTTCGTTCTGTAAGCAAACCGTCTTGACGGAAGGATGCCGAAAAGACTGAAAGGACTCAATTCTATCTCATGGACGAGGTGTATTAATGGAAATATCAACGATTATAGGACTAATACTGGGCCTTGTGGCCGTTGTTGGCGGTATGATCCTCAAGCATGCGCCGGTAATCAACCTGGTCAATAACCCGGCAGCTTACGTCATCATTCTAGTGGGAACGGCAGCCTCCCTCTTCATTGGATTCCCTGCCGCAGAGCTGAAGAAGCTTCCTAAGCTGTTCAAGATGCTGTTCGTGAAACAGAAAATGATCACCAAGCTCGAACTGATCAGCCTCTTTATGGAGTGGGCCTCCATTACCCGGCGTGAAGGGCTTCTTGCTCTGGAGAGCAAGGTGGAGGAAATTGACGATGATTTCCTTCGCGGCGGTATGCGGATGATCATCGATGGAAACGACCAGGAATTCGTGAGCGACGTGCTTGCGGAAGATATCGCCGCCACGGAGGAACGCCACCGCGCCGGTGCGCTGATCTTCTCCCAAGCAGGGATGTACGCACCAACGCTAGGGGTTCTCGGTGCCGTTATCGGTCTGATCGCGGCCTTGGCTGATATGAAAGATATGGAGAAGCTCGGACATGCGATCGCAGCGGCCTTTGTTGCGACGTTGCTCGGGATTTTCACAGGTTATGTACTTTGGCATCCAATCGCTAACAAGCTGAAGCGTCTTTCGAAGAAAGAAATTGAGATTAGGCTCATGATGGTAGAGGGGCTTCTCTCCATTCAATCCGGTGTCTCCACGATTGCCATCCAGCAGAAGCTCGCTGTATTCCTAACCCCGGCTGAACGTGCGCAGCTCCAGGAGAAGGAGGAGAATGCCGGTGAGCAAAAAGAATAGACACGAACCCCACGAGGAGCACGCCGATGAATCCTGGCTGATTCCTTATGCGGATCTGCTGACTCTGCTGCTGGCGCTCTTTATCGTATTGTACGGGATGAGCTCCCAGGACGCGAAGAAATTCGAACAGATGAGCAAGGCCTTCAGCATCGCGCTGAATGGCGGTGTAAGTGTGCTGGACAAGAGCTCTGTCGACGGAACAGATAATAATACTCCTCAGGACAGCTCCGCCCAGCAGAGCACCCAGAGCATGACGATGAGCAAGAACCGCAGTGAGCTCATGCGCCAGGAGCAGCAGGATCTGGAGCGTCTCAAGAAGCAGATGGATCAATACATCAAGAACAACGGACTGGCTACCCAGCTTAACACCAAGCTGAATCAGTCTCAGCTGACCATTACGATCAGTGATAAGGCACTGTTCGCCTCCGGGGATGATACAGTCAAACCTGAATCAAAGGAACTGGCCAAGGCGATCTCCAAGATGCTTGAGGGCTTCCCGGACTATGAAGTCATTGTCTCCGGTCATACGGACAATGTTCCGATCTCCAATTCTGAGTTTGAATCGAACTGGGATCTGAGTTCCGGCCGTGCTCTTAACTTTATGAAGATTCTGCTGCTTAACGCCAAGCTGGACCCTAGGAAGTTCGTCAGCACAGGTTATGGAGAGTATCATCCGATCGCTCCCAACGCTACGGATGAGGGACGTGCGAAGAACCGCCGTGTTGAGGTATCCATCCTCCGTAAATATCAGAACAATACACAATCGGGTTTAACCACACCTTAATACAAGAAAGGCCTCTTGGATGCTCTACTGAGCTCAAGGGGCCTTTCTTAACGAACAGGGCTATAAGTTGAACTATAGAATAGATGTATGCGACAATCTCGGTTGCTTTAGAGCCATTCCTACTTACCCGCATCTCCTCTTTAATAAAGCTCTGAGCAGCGAACTGGTGTATAGGTCCACGTATCGAGAAGTTGCCTCCCCTCTCCAAACCACTACGTAAGAGAATAATTGAGCTGGCGCCCCAACTCCTCTTTCTCCTGCGGGGTTAGCTCACGCCATGTCCCTACCTTTTGACTTCCCAAATGAATATTCATGATCCGAATACGCTGCAGGCGCTTCACTTCATACCCCAAGGCACTGCACATCCGGCGGATCTGGCGGTTCTTTCCTTCAGTAAGGATAATGCGGAACACCCTATCGGACATCCGGGTCACTTCACAAGGAAGCGTCATCTCCCCAAGAATCTTCACCCCCTGAGACATAGCCTTTAGGAAGCTTGGAGTGATCGCTTTATCAACCGTAACGATATATTCCTTCTCGTGCTTACCCTCCGCACGTAATATCCGGTTCACGATGTCCCCATCATTGGTCATCAGAATCAATCCCTCGGAGTCCTTATCAAGCCTACCTATTGGAAATATCCGCTTCTCATGCCCGACGAAATCCACAATATTACCACGTATGTGCTGCTCAGTGGTGCTCGTAATGCCGACGGGCTTGTACAAGGCCAAGTAGACATGCTGTTCTTTATCCTTAAGAGGCCTACCCTCCACACGCACATCATCGCCCTCATCCGCCTGGCTCCCGAGCACAGCAACCACTCCGTTAATGGTTACCTTCCCCGCTTCAACCAGTTTGTCTGCCTCCCGTCTGGAGCAGAATCCGGACTCGCTTATATATTTATTAATCCGCACAGCCACACACCTCTTCTATACTTGTCTAACACTACCCAGATTTATATGTTACATTGCACATTTGCCCGCGGCAAGATGACCGTCACCTGAGTTCCTTTCCCCAGTTCACTTTCGATCTCCATCTGCCCTTTATGGCTCTCAATAATCCGCTGGCTGATCATAAGACCAAGCCCGGTTCCCGTCTCTTTATTCGTAAAGAACGGTTCACCGATCTTCGCTAAAGTCTCCTCGGATATGCCTTCTCCTTCATCCGTGACCCGAATCATGATCCGATCCGGCTCAGATGACCAAGTCTTAAGGTGGATCGTCCCCCCATTTGGCATCGCTTCAAGTGCATTTTTAAGCAGATTAATGAAGACCTGCTTGAGCTGATTCTCTTCACAGTGGACAAGCAGCTCCTCCACCACGAAATCCGTTGAGAATTCCACACTGTGCAGATGTGCCTGGCTGTCGAGCAAGGAGATGACATCGCCCAGAATATACCTGATATCCTTGACCTGGAAGTGTACAGCCTGCGGCTTGGCCAAGATCAGAAATTCACTCACAATTAGATTAATGCGGTCAAGCTCTGATAGCATGATATCGGTATGGCGTGAATTCAGCTTCTCTGTCTGCTGCTGAAGCTGCAGGAATCCCCGGAGAGTGGTCAGCGGATTACGGATTTCATGTGCTACACCGGCGGCCAGCTGCCCCACTGTAGTCAGCTTTTCCGACCGCCTTAGAAGCTCCTCCATCTTATTCCGCTCAGTCATATCCCTGGAGATAATGACAAAGGCCGTTATTTGCCCATCCTCGTCAAAGATCGGGGATTCACTGATGCTAACCTTTACTTCGGTTCCACTCTTGGTTGTCCGAACCGTCTCGGCAGAGAATACCGGGATCCCTTCGTTCAGCTGTTTCTTCCAGCTCAGCTCCTCCTCACGCCGTGATTCCGGCGTATTGAACAGGCAGGTGCCCTGAATCTCATCGCTAGTCCAGCCATACAGCTGTTCAAAGGCTTTATTTACCCGAATAATCCGCCCCTCTGGATCGGTTAAGTGTATAGCATCAGCGGTCTGGCGGATAATTGACTCCAGGTGCTCTTTTACCGAGCGGTTCTCATCGTTCATTTCTCTGAGGTCCTGCGTATACTGGGCCAGGTTGCCGGCCATCGCATTGATTCTTGCCGCCAGCAGCCCAAGCTCATCTTTACGTGAGACTTCAAGCTGGGTCTCAAAGTTCCCGTCGGCCATCCCGTTAACCTTCAGCAGAATATCCTGAATGGGCCGGATGAGAAGTCCCGCCAGAATATAACTTGCAAAAATAACGATCTCCAAGAGAACCAAAGAGATGGAGATCTGGCTGATCATCTGCTTGGAGAGCACCGAATGGATGGAATCATAACTGGAGATAATCCGGATAACATAGGTGCGATTCGTGTTATCTTTTATCGGAATAAAACTCTTAATGACCCGCTTTCCATCAATATTCACATTATATTGTGCACTCTGCCCTTTCTGGATAGCTTCTTTCATTTGCTTCAGATCCGACTCAGGGCTCGGGTACTTATAGGTTCCGAAGGCAAGCGGAGTGTCTTTCATTTCAGCAAAAAGTCCTTTGTCCAAAGACAGCCCTTGATTCACAGCTTCGTCAAACCGGTTCAGATTGATACCGGTAATATCCAGAATGTTGTTATTCGTCTCCATGGTTCTGACAACAATCCGCTCCGGATCGAGAACTTCAAAGAAATTGTCCATCTCCGTATTCCGTATGAATGGATCTATCAAATAATTGCTTGTGCCGTCATAATAATATCCCCATTTCACAATGCTGTCCGGCATGGACGTTGAATATTCAAACGGACCGGACCAGAAGTGCTGGGACTTATGCCCTTGCTTTACAGTCACGGGCTGCATGCTGAACAACTGCCGGAAGGCCACATACCAGTAGCCCCATTTGTTTGTGGATAATCCCACCTCCCTAGGCTCGGACGACTCCCGTACCACAACATCATTCGGAGTCTCTACGAATAAAGAGATTCCAGTCACTCCAGTCTTCTCGGCCAACTTCGCCAGCTGTTCCCGGGTCACTTTATTAACATCCGGGTCCAATTCCTTAGCAGCAATGATAGCAGCAGATTTTAACCGCTGCGTCATCTGCTTCTCGATATATTCTGAGCTGAATCTGCTCTGTTCGACTGCGATGGCAATTTGCTTGGCGGTCAGCATAATCTTATTTTCACTGTCTTTACGCAGATTCTCCTGAGTGGTAAAGTAGCTGAGGATAATATTCAAAGACAATAATACGACGGCCAGAAATGATATAATAATGGATAGTTTCGTTTTGATGGACAATTCGCGGCTCACTCCTCGGCCTGTTTACCCTGCCGATATTTGGAATAACTCTTCTAACATCATACCTTTAACGACACTTTTTGCAAAGACATTCGACAAGCAAAGCTATGAACTCCTAACCACGATTAGACTATGTGGATTTAGTTACCCACAGATTGGTTATACTTATACCCAAAAATTATAAACCTGTGCATAACTCTGTTGATAACCCGTGACTTATACACATATTTACACACAGCCTGTTCACAAACGAATGCCTGTTCGCAGCATAACCGGGCCCTAAAGAAGAGAGAAGGAGCATATTTGCCATGACTTATACCGATGAATACTGGATGGGGGAAGCCATTAAGGAGGCCAAAAAAGCTGAAGCGATCGGGGAGGTTCCGATTGGAGCCGTCATTGTGCGGGATGATGAAATTGTAGGGAAAGGTTATAACCTGCGTGAAACTACGAATGACCCGACAGCCCATGCAGAGATTATTGCCATACGTGAGGCAAGCAGCCGGCTTGGCTCATGGAGGCTCTTAAACTGCAGGCTCTACGTAACTCTGGAGCCCTGTCCCATGTGTGCAGGGGCGATTGTACAGTCGCGTGTGCCCCATGTGCTGTATGGGACTGCCGATCCCAAGGCCGGCTGTGCCGGCACCCTGATGAACCTGTTGCAGGAGTCCCGGTTCAATCACCAGACGGAGATGACAACAGGAATACTGCAGCCAGAGTGTGCCAGCCTACTGACGGACTTCTTCCGCAGACTGCGGAGAAAGCCACCTGAAAGCCCGTTAAGCTGAGTATTTGACAGACCTATACTCTGTCTGAAGCTTGAATGACCTACATATAGAGTGAAAATAAAGAACCCGTGCCATGGCACGGGTCCTTATCGATTATACTCTTATTGAAGTCCAGCTCCGCCGAACTCTTGTTGAAGCTGCTGAATCGTAATGGTATCGGTTGGGATACCAATTTCGAATTTCTGCTTTTCGTTGATTTTGGAGAATGTGCTTTTGGATTCGATCGCAATCTTCACATTATTCTGGGTATCCGGATCGTTGATTTCCAGGTTCGCATTCAGATTCTGATATGCAGGGAAATCATTTTTGTCGATAGCCGTATTCACTGTAAACTGGTTGATCTTCAAGTGGTTCTTCATCTCGTCGATCCCTTTGCTCAGTTCAGCTTGGCTGCCAGACTGGATTTCTTTCTTCGCTTTGTCGATATCTTCTTTAGTCAGACCTTGGAACATATCACGATAATCATCTTTGCTCATGATATCCAGGACTTTAGGAAGAGCTTTGTTTACGAAGATCGTAACAGCATCCTTCACATTATCGTTCGTTACGTTGAACTGTACCACTTGCTTCGCGCTGAAGCCGTCAGGCAATGCGGCATCTTTAGCGTCCACATCTTTGAAATATTTCGCGGAATCGTACTCGGCAAAGATGGCATTCGCCACTTCAGAAGCAAACTTCTGGGTCTTAGCAATATCCACTTTGCTTAGATCAGCTTCCCCGCCGCTTTGCGCTGCCAGTTCCTTATAGTCCAGAACCAGGAACTTACCTACTACGCTGTCTGGAATCGGGAAGAATGGCACTTTAGGAATTTTAACATACATCTTTTCCTTAGTTACCACGAAAGGAATTGTAATCGTTGTAGCTACGTCCCCTTTAAGTTTCACTTCAAGAGTAGCTTCAGTCTGCATTGGGTCTTTCTGATAGATCTGGCTGATGTTAATCTCAGCATCTTTCAGCATATTAACGACAGATCCCACCTGTTCGTTATTTTGAGCCAGCTTTACAGACAGATCTTTAATTTTAATCTCATTTTTAACTACGTATGAATCCATCTTCAGTGCATTAGAAGCAGCACCTTGCAGAGCCTCTTTCGGATCTACCTTCTTCGTACCACATCCGGATAAAACCAATACTACTGACAACAACAGTGTCAGCGTCAATCCCATTATCTTGCGCATGACTTTCTCCCCTCTTCAATTCCTCAGAAATTGTGACATTCAATACAATGATATAACATTTCGAATGGGAGAGAAACCCTTTTTTAGGATTAATGAATATCTTTTTTCTTGAACCGTCCGCCTTTGACATCATGGATGTTGCCAACTGCCAGAAAAGCACGCTCGTCGTAATGGCTTACGATTTCCTTGAGCTTGGCCTCCTCCAGACGGGTAATCACACAAAAGATAACCTTTTTCGGGTCCCCTGAGAATCCGCCCTCGCCAGCAAGATAAGTCACACCACGGCCTAGACGGCTAATAATGGCGTCCCCGATTTCATCTATATTATCACTGATAATCCAGACTGATTTCGATTCGTTAAGGCCATCAATCGTAATATCTATTACTTTGAAGGCAATATAGTAAGCAAGTATGGAGAACAATGCAGCATCCCAGCCAAACACAAAGCCGGCGCCGCCGAGAATGAATACGTTGAGAATCATAATAATCTCGCCAACGGAGAATGGGGTCTTACGGGAAATGAGGATGGCTATAATTTCTGTACCATCGAGTGAGCCTCCGGCACGAATGACAATCCCTGTTCCTAAACCGAGCAGGATCCCGCCGAATACAAAGGCTAATGTGGTCTCTTGGCTAATGGCCTGAACCGAATGGAGGAGAAAGGTTGAGCCGGACATAACAATAATTCCGAGTAGGGTGGAAAATGCAAAGGTCTTACCGATTTGTTTGTAACCAACGATGAGAAAGGGGAGATTAAGCAGAAATAAAAACAGGCCCAGAGGCAAAGTTGTAAAATGCGAGGCAATTACGGATATCCCTGTGATCCCGCCGTCCGTAATATCATTCGGAACTAGGAACAATTCAAGGGCAACCGCGTAGCATATAGCACCTATAATAATAAACAAGCACCTCAGGAGGATACTTGCCAAAGACCGCTTGTTGTGCTGGCGCTGTGGCCGAGGAATCAAGCCGGTGGTTTCTTCAATCTTAAGATTTTTCATGAGCTCATTCATAGCATCACGTTCCTTTCAGTTCAAATTATCTTTTTCCTCATCTCTCCATTTCCTAGAATACTGTCCAGCTATTCACCCATTAACCCTATTACTATTATGACATTAATCCTGCTCGATGTCTTGCTTAAATCGGTTTTTTTCTCAAAAAAGACTTAATTTGCCCGAATTCGGGCAAATTAAGGGGTTTACTAACCCTGTGGGTTGTTATGGTCCACATGGTTGCGATTCTTTACTTTTTTCGAGCCGGACAACGGCTCAGGGCCTCCCGAACCTTCATCTTTGCGGCGGCGGCCCGTGTTCTCCTGAACTCCACGGACCGGGACCGATTTAGGCTTGTTCATCGTATCTCCCTCCCCTTAACGGTATTTGGCTGAAGCTTTTTTAATGTACCGTGAAATGGGACAGAATATTCGGTTGCATGCCACAGCCGGCAAATTAAAAAAGGCTCATTCCTGGATAGGAACAAGCCTTAAATTTATATCTTATGTATCTCAATAAAAAGTTATGGCGGAGAGAGTGGGATTCGAACCCACGTGGGCTTGCACCCTAACGGTTTTCAAGACCGCCCCGTTATGACCGCTTCGGTATCTCTCCAGGTCAATCTAATTCATCACGATAACACGTGACAAATTAGATTATATCACATTCGTAATGAGCAAGCAAACTATTTTTTCGGAGAAATAACAGTTAGCCCTCCCATGTATGGACGAAGCACTTCCGGTATTTCCACACTGCCGTCTTCCTGCTGATAATTCTCCAGAATAGCTGCTACGGTACGACCGACAGCCAGGCCGGAGCCATTCAGCGTATGTACGAATTCCGGCTTAGCCTTAGCTTCAGGACGGAAACGGATATTCGCACGGCGGGCTTGGAAGTCCTCGACATTCGAGCAGGAGGAAATCTCACGATACATACCGCTTTCCGGCAGCCACACCTCAAGATCGTAGGTCTTGGCAGCGGTAAAGCCCATATCCCCTGTGCACAGCGTCAGAACCCGGTAAGGCAGGCCCAGCAGCTGCAGAACCCGCTCCGCATTCTGGGTCATCGATTCAAGCTCATCATAGGATGTCTCAGGATGGACAATTTTAATCATTTCCACCTTGTTGAATTGGTGCTGGCGAATTAGCCCCCGCGTATCCCGTCCGGAAGCACCCGCTTCGGAACGGAAACAAGAGCTGTACGCAATATACCTGCGCGGCAGGTCTTCCACACTCAGGATCTCATCCCGGTGATAATTCGTAACCGGAACTTCTGCGGTAGGAATGAGATAATACTCGGTGTCACGAAGCTTGAACAAGTCTTCCTCAAACTTAGGAAGCTGTCCTGTTCCATACAAGCTGTCACGATTAACAATATACGGCGGGAGCATTTCCTCATAACCATGCTCGTTGCTGTGAAGATCCATCATAAAGTTGATTAGGGCACGCTCCAGACGGGCACCCAGTCCTTTGTAGAACGTAAAGCGGGATCCTGTAACTTTGGCGGCCGCCTCAAAATCCAGAATGCCGAGGCTGAGGCCCAAATCCCAGTGCGCCTTCGGTTCAAAATCGAATTTGCGCGGCTCACTCCAGCGGCGAATCTCCACGTTGTCTTCTTCTGAGGAGCCCACAGGAACGCTCTCATTCGGAATGTTCGGAATAGCCAGTGTAAGCTCATCAATCTTCACTTCAAGCTCCCGAACCTCTTCATCCAGAGCTTTAATCCGGTCGCCTACCTCCCTCATCTCAACAATAAGCTCGTCGGCATCTTCCCGGTTCTTCTTGCGCTTAGCCACTTCCGCGGATACCACATTCCGCCGGTTCTTCAGCTGCTCACTTTCCTGAAGAAGCTCACGGCGCTTCTCGTCAAGCTTTGGGAAATCAGCAATAAGGTCGAGAGACTTGCCCCGCTTGCGAAGAGCATCCTCAACCCGTGCATAATCATTTCTCAATATTTTTACATCTAACATAACTAGTCCCTCCCTGGGCGGCACCTTGACTGATCAGAATGAACCTCTTTCAGAGGGCCAAGTACTAACCAAACCCACTTTCACACAAGTCCAATCTGTGTTGAACAGGACCCTGATCTTGTCCCGCTAAAATTGAACTACATCCGGACGGAATTTCACATTCCAGCCAGATGTAGCCTGTGTTTCACCTTATTATAATATCGCAAATCGAGGTTTAACTAGATTGACGGACCATATCCGCAAAATATTGATGAAGAGAGAAGTCATCTGTAAGCTCTGGATGATAAGAGCTTACCAGCATATGGCCCTCTCTAGCCGTAACAATTTCACTACGGTAAGTCGAAAGGACTTCAACGCCTTCCCCAACGGAAGTGATGAGAGGCGCCCGGATAAAGACTGCACGGACCGGGTTATCGATTCCTTTGACGTCCAGGTCAGTTTCGAAGCTTTCACGCTGACGCCCAAAAGCATTACGGGAGACCCGAATGTCCATAAGCCCCAAGTGAGCCTCTTCCCCGCCTTCGATTTCCTTGGCAAGCACAATCAACCCGGCACAAGTACCGAAGAGCGGTTTCTTCTCAGCAGAGAATTCACGAATAGGCTCGATGAACTCATACCGTCTCATCAGCTTGCCGATGGTCGTGCTCTCCCCGCCAGGAATGATCAGTCCTTGAATATCCTTCAGCTGATGGGTTTGCTTAACAGCAACCGCCTCAGCCCCGGTCTTCTCAATGCTCTTCATATGCTCAGCTACAGCACCTTGAAGTGCCAGCACTCCTATTTTCATAACCTTCATCTTCCTTCTATATCATGCCCAGCATGGTAATTTGCCGAAAAAGCCGGGGCTTACCAGCCCCGGTCACTCATACGTTCAGCCGCAGTCAACTTGGAGATTTCAATCCCCTTCATTGGTGTACCGATATTCTTCGATACTTCGGCAATCAATTTATAATCAGTATAGTGGGTTGTTGCTTCCACAATGGCACGTGCGAATTTCTCAGGATACTCGGATTTGAAAATACCGGAGCCCACGAACACGCCGTCTGCACCCAGGTGCATCATCAGAGCCGCATCGGCTGGAGTTGCTACACCGCCTGCCGCAAAGTTAACCACCGGCAGCTTGCCATTCTCATGAACTTCAAGGAGAAGGTCATATGGAACTCCCAGGTTCTTGGCTTCCGCGTACAGCTCGTCCTTCGACATATTGCCAACCTTACGGATTTGGCTGTTGATTAGACGCATATGACGTACAGCTTCAACAATGTTGCCTGTTCCTGGCTCACCCTTGGTACGGATCATGGACGCTCCTTCACCGATCCGGCGAAGAGCCTCGCCCAGATCTTTGGCGCCACATACGAATGGAACTGTGAATTCACGTTTGTCGATATGGTACACCTCGTCAGCAGGTGTGAGAACTTCACTCTCATCGAGGTAGTCCACGCCCAGAGACTCAAGCACTTTAGCTTCAACGTAGTGACCGATACGGGCCTTAGCCATAACCGGAATGGAAACCACTTTCATAACCTCTTCAATGATCGTTGGATCAGCCATACGGGCTACTCCGCCTGCCGCACGAATATCCGAAGGTACGCGCTCAAGTGCCATAACGGCAGTTGCGCCGGCAGCTTCAGCAATTTTTGCCTGCTCCGCATTCATAACGTCCATAATGACGCCGCCTTTTTGCATTTCAGCCATACCTCTTTTAACACGAGATGTTCCAGTTTCCATGTCCATACCTCCCGAATATATAAACAATTTTATAACTATATGAACAGATTATACGCCAATTCATATAGATTTAGGTGAAAATTCGCCTTTGATCTAACTTGTTATTTTACAAGATAAGCTTTGATTACACAACTGCAGGAATTTCAAATCCCCTAGAGAATTTAGAACAAATTCTTAATGGAATGGAACAAATCCACAAAGAACTGGCCTATTGCGCGAAGCAGGAGCTTGAACCATCCGGCTTTCTCCGTCTCCTCGGCAGTAATCAGATTCACTGTCTCCTGAGCAGGTGCCGCGGTGTCGTCTGCCTTGTAGGTATACGTAATCGTTCCTACCTTGGTGCCCTTCGGCAGTGGAGCGGTCAGCTGGTCCTTATCCAGCCATTTCACCGTGGAGGTGACCCCCTTCAGATCTGCGCCCTTCTTCACTACAAAACTTACGGCCTTATCCGTTACCACCGGAACCTCGGTTTCCGTAGCTTTCTTGACACTGACTGTCTCGGCACCCTTAATTGTTGTTTTCGGTGCGGCGACCTGCTTGATTTCAAAGTTATCAAAGCCATAATCAAGCAGCTTCTTCGTCTCTACGAAGCGGGATTTCTGCGACTTCGCATCGGTCCCCATCACCACGCTAATCAAGCGCACTCCGTTGCGGACAGCAGTACCGGTAAAGCAGTTCCCCGCATTCTCGGTATGCCCTGTTTTGAGCCCATCCAGTCCTGGATAAGCATATTGTCTGAAATTGACATTCGACTTATTAGCTTCCAGCATCCAGTCCAAATTGATTAATGGCGTTTTATCACGGCTGCGGAATTTATATGATTGCAAAGTAGTAAAACGGGTAAAGTCAGGATGATCAGTTACGATATACTTCGCCAGTGTGGCGGCATCTTTCGCAGACATCTCAGTTTCTCTTGGATCACTTGGGCGGAAGCCCTCCGGCATATCTCCTACATTCAGACCTGTAGAGTTCGCAAAATAGGCTGTTTTCATGCCCATCCGCTTGGCTTCCTCGTTCATCATCTTCACAAAGTTCTGCTCCGTGCCCCCCACAAGCTCAGCAAGAGCTACGGTTGCATCATTGGCAGAGGCTATAGCCATAGCAATGTAAAGTTCTTCTACCGTGTGCTGATCCCCTTGAGCAAGGAATACACGTGAACCAATCTGCTTGGAGGCATTCTCTTGTACTGTGACAACCTGATCCCATTTCAGCTTGCCCTGCTTCACCTGCTCGGCCACAATGTATTCCGTCATCATTTTGGTCATACTGGCCGGAGGCATAGGATCGTCACCGTTAACAGAATAGAGAACCTGCCCAGTGGTTGGTTCCATCAGAATGGCAGATCTAACATTAAGACCCAGCTTATCGGTAGGACCTTGATTCGTCTTTGCAGCAGTCTTGCTCGGGGCTGCAATAGCTTGTCCTTCAGCAAGGGTCAAAGCAGGAATTACGGATAAGCACAACATATTAATCATTAAAATCGACGTGACACTTTTACGAAGGATACGCCGTTTAGGATTCGTGTTCAGTTCTTTAGATTTCAAGTTACCTTTAAGCTCCCCTCAATATCGTTCAATACTGTTCTATTCTAACACAGGCTATGCCGCAAAAAAAAGACAAGCAGGACGAAAACGTCCTGCTTCCCACCGGAATACTATGAATTTCCGAAAATTACAAAGAATAGTTCGGGGCTTCCTTCGTGATTTGTACATCATGCGGGTGGCTTTCACGTAGACCTGCTCCAGTGATGCGTACAAATTCCGTCTCTTCACGAAGCTCGTCCAGATTAGCCGTACCGCAATATCCCATTCCGGAGCGCAAGCCGCCGATCAGCTGGTGAATCGTATCAGACAATGGTCCTTTGTAGGCAACCCGACCTTCAATCCCTTCTGGGACCAGCTTCTTATCATCGTCCTGGAAGTAACGGTCTTTACTGCCCTGCTTCATGGCAGCCAAGGAGCCCATACCCCGGTACACTTTAAAGCGGCGGCCTTGGTAGATTTCTGATTCCCCAGGACTTTCTTCCGTTCCTGCGAACAGGCTGCCCAACATAACCGCGTGAGCACCGGCCGCAATCGCCTTAGGAATCTCGCCGGAATACTTGATTCCGCCATCGGCAATAATTGGCACCCCATATTCTCTTGCTACGGTTGCACAATCATAGATCGCCGTGATCTGAGGCACCCCAATCCCGGATACAACACGGGTTGTACAGATAGAACCAGGTCCAATCCCCACTTTAACTACAGAAGCGCCAGCCTCAATCAAATCGCGGGTAGCATGTCCAGTAGCCACATTACCTGCAATAATGGTGAGCTTCGGATAACGGGCCCGCAGCTCCCGTACCGCGTCCACAATGTTAATGTGATGTCCGTGAGCCGAGTCCACCGTAATCACATCAACCCCAGCATTAACAAGAGCCTCCGTCCGCTCAAAAGTATCCTTGGAGATCCCCACAGCCGCACCGACCAGTAGACGCCCCTGAGCATCTTTCGCCGCATTCGGGAACTGGATCGCTTTCTCAATGTCTTTGATCGTAATCAGCCCTTTGAGGACATTATTCTCATCAACCAATGGAAGCTTCTCAATCTTATGCTGCTGCAAAATAATTTCTGCCTCTTGAAGAGTCGTGCCTACTGGTGCAGTAACCAGATTCTCATGAGTCATGACATCCTTAATAGCCGTATTGTAATCATGGATAAAACGCAGATCGCGGTTCGTCAAAATACCAACCAGCTTCTCGTGCTCATCTACAATCGGCACCCCGGAAATGCGGAACTTGCCCATAAGCCGTTCTGCATCAGACACCAAATGATCCGGTGTCAAAGAGAATGGATTTGTAATAACGCCGCTCTCCGAGCGCTTCACACGATCAACCTCTTCAGCTTGCTTCTCCACCGGCATATTCTTATGAATCATCCCAATTCCACCTTCACGGGCAATGGCAATAGCCAATGCCGCTTCAGTGACCGTATCCATTCCCGCACTGATCAATGGAATATTAAGCTTAACACTGTCGCTCAATCGCGTGGACACATCCACTTCCTTTGGCAATACACTGGACTTTCTCGGAATCAGGAGCACATCATCAAATGTAAGACCTTCTTTAGCAAATTTACTTTCCCACACCAGGGTTTTCCTCCTCAGCTCTATTGTCCCAGCGGCCTAATCCCTATCTCTGGAAGGCCGAGATCTCTTCTTACGGGAATATATTTGTACCATCTTAGCAAAGGGGATATGGGCTGTCAACACGTAAGGGCCCATAACCACCTGGCTTATACGTTAAAAATTGCTAATCAGAATTTGTTCTCTCTACCCTTATTAAAAGCCTTTACTGATTAAATCCTATACCAAGCTAATATCTGCAAAAATCCAAATTATAAACAAAGAAGCACTGCCTTAGGCAGTGCTTCTTCTTATTGCTTGGCGGCGTCCTACTCTCCCAGGACCCTGCGGTCCAAGTACCATCGGCGCTGGAGGGCTTAACGGTCGTGTTCGGGATGGGTACGCGTGGAACCCCTCCGCCATCGCCACCAAACATGATTTT
>NZ_BOSF01000011.1:0-97171 GCF_018403205.1 Paenibacillus sp. J22TS3 | reverse complement strand
TCTTTTTAAATTCAGAGGTGAAGGTTCGTCGTTGTTGTTTTGGCATTGTAGAGATCCGCTCCTTAGCATGATAGGTTTATTCTACAAGCCCTTATTTTTTCTGTCCAACTAAGTGTAGACGATCCACTTTCCCCAAGTGTGTAATTAATTCATGAAACACAAATAGAATACGCGGGGATAACTGCCTCAGAAGCCAACTTTCTAACTCCTCATTACCTATCTTACTTTTAAAGGGATTAAAAGTAGTACCAATAACTTCATGACTATCATCCTTAACCCCCCAAACCATATATGCATGACTCTTACCTTCTAAGGTTGCGGAATTACTCAAAGCTGATATATACTCCCCTATACTTTCATGGTCCTTATTATTATGCTTAAATTCAACCCATCCAGTTTCATATGGTAAACTACACAATTCGCTTAGGAGACTTCTGAGATACTCTTCTGTACGATTCAACTTTTCTCACCTCACTAGCTTGACACACAATAATTATCCATTATGTTACATTATAGCCGATTTATACTGATATCACACATAAGCTCCGCTATATGCTCTTCAACAACTGTACTATTAAAAACGGATCTGCTAGGTTGATCTTGCTGGGCATCTTAAAATGCTTAAAGAGCGAGGATGAACTACGTTCCATTAACTTGTACTTCTTCGGATCTTAGGTTATACATACAACCTATTCCGACATTGGATCACAACCAGTTCAGCAATAGCAGGAACCCCATATTACCCAACCATCTTTAACCCAATAACAGCAAAGATAATTCCCAAAATAGAGCCGATACGAAGCCAGCTTTTTGACTCGTTAAAAAAGATCATTCCAACAATGGCAGCTCCCACTGACCCAATCCCCGTCCAAACCGCATAAGCCGTCGCCAGCGGTATGGTCTCCATGGCTCTGATAAGCAGCTGGAAGCTGAGGACGAACCCGCCAATGAGAATGATATTATTAGTCCAATTATTATCCTTGGCTACGCGTTTAATGCCGATTACCCCGACAATCTCCAACAAGCCAGCCGCAATAAGCAACATCCAGTCCATTAAGCCTCACTTCCTTTCCCAGACAATTTCAAAGCAATGATACAGGCTAACAACAATAAAATGAAAGCAATCCGCTGAATACTAATCGCACCGCCAGACAGCACCATTTCCATCATCGTCGTGCCCAAAGTTCCGATTCCTGTAAACACCGCATACACCGTTCCAACCGGTAAAGTTCTGGTTGCCCGAACAATTAACTCAAAGCTTGCCAACACGGCGCCAAGAACGATAAGGCCAGGAATGGCCTCGTATTTGAATCCGCTTGCCCACACGATCTCCAGCAGTCCCCCCAAGAGCACATAAGCCCATGCTCTCGGCTCGCTTATCCGCTTATACGATTTAGCTGCCATTGCCGTCCCCCTCCTCTAAATGGCTTAAATAATAATCAACAATTTGCTCGATATGATCCATTACATCGGCATCCATTCCGTACACCTTCGCTTCCGTCCCTTCTTCGGGGCGGATCAATGACCAATACCTGTCAATGAGCTGCTCGTCTTGCTGGAACCATTCCATGGATATCTCCAGAATTTCCTCCGCAAGCTTCTGAGAAATGATAGAAGAAGGAGGTTCATGCATATTCTCCTTAACCTTTCGAATCAGCTTCGCCCATTCCATGCTTCGGGGATCGTTCAAGCTGAGGTCCGGCAGGTTTTTAATAATTTCAATTTCATGCTCTGAAAAGTGCTGGGCAAGAAACGTCTCTCTAATTTCAGAGGGGGATTGAAGCGCCTTAATAAAAAGAAAGATATCCTCCGCTTCGATCTCCCCCTTCATTTCCAAGGCATAACTTGCGATTTGCAGCAGCTTCTCCAGCTCATCCAGACGGTTCTTTTCTTTTCTAACTGCTGCCAGCTCAAAATCCAGATAATCCTTCCAGCGGTGCCCCTGCTGCGAATCCTTCCCTGCGGACAACATTTCCTTGATGGTTCCTAGTGTAAAACCGAGCTCCTTCAATGCAGCTATATGCTGGAGCACTTTGATCTCCTCATTGGAATAGTACCGGTAGCCCGATTCAGCTACCTTTGCAGGTTTCAATAAACCGATCTCATCATAGTACCTCAATGTCCTTATAGATATATTGGTTTTCTTGGACAATGCACCAATGCTGTACATCATGGCTTCACCTCTCAACAACAGTATACAGTCTCCAGTTTACGTGAGAGTCAAGTCTTTGGAGTATGGAATTGCAGGGAGAGGGAAAAAAATCCACAGCCGGATGAGGCTGTGGATTTTATGTAATCGATACGTTGTTTCAACTATGGTAAAATCAGGGAGTCATAATCAACATAAGGAGAACCTATGAACAATCCGATCCATATACTCGTTGCAGAAGACGACAACGACATCAGCCAATTGTTGTGCAGTATCATTAAAAAAAGCGGGTATATTCCGCAGCCCGCCTTCTCAGGTACGGAAGCCCTGCTCTATCTTCGGCAGCGTCAATGGAGCATGCTGCTTCTTGATCTAATGCTGCCTGGAATGACAGGTGAAGAATTGCTGCTCCAAATTGAAGGGCGTGACGATATGCCCGTTATTGTTATTTCAGCCAAAGGTGAGCCCAAAACCAAGGTGTCCGTCCTGCGTGGAGGGGCCAGCGATTTCATTACAAAACCTTTTGATATCGAGGAAGTCTCAGCCCGGATTGATTCTCAACTGCATTTGTATGCCCGCATTGGGCAGCCGGCTCCACCTAACGTGCTGAAGCATAAAGGCCTTGTGCTTGATCGGGACACCATGACGGTAACAGTAAACGGAACGGAGCTGAATCTCACAGCACGGGAGTTCGAAATCTTAGGACTGTTAATGTCAGCCCCAAAGAAGGTGTTCACGAAGGCCAACTTATACGAGCGGGTATGGGGGGAGAACTTCTATGGCGACGACAACATCATCAACGTTCATATGAGCAATTTGCGGGGCAAGCTTGCCAAAGAGGCTCCGGAATGTGAGTTTATTGAGACGGTATGGGGAATGGGCTATCGCCTCAAGGCTTAAGACATTCTTAAGTTTTGGCTTTAGCTTCTCTTATGATTTCATTTCTATACTTGGTCTATCACACAAAGGAGGCCAAGAGAAACATGCAAGAGTATGTTCTAAAAACAAATAATCTGTCCAAAAAATTCAAAGGCCATCAAGCGCTCGATAAAGTCAACTTGTCCATTCGCAAAGGTGCAATTTACGGATTTATTGGACAAAATGGCGCAGGTAAGTCTACGTTAATCCGCCTTGTAACCGGACTCGCTTTTCCGACCGAAGGATCACTGGAGCTGTTTGGTGCAAGCGGAGAGCAGGCCTTGATCCAGGCTCGCAAGCGGATGGGTTCGATCATTGAAAGCCCCGCCCTGTTCCCCCATATGACCGCTCACGAGAATCTGGAGGCAAACCGGATTTTGCGGGGCATCCCCGGCAAGGATTGTGTTCCCCGAATGCTGAAGCAGGTTGGACTGGAAGGGACCGGTAACAAGAAAGCCAAAAATTTCTCCCTGGGTATGAAGCAGCGACTGGGTCTTGCAATTGCGCTGCTCGGCGACCCCGAGTTTATAATTCTGGATGAGCCAACCAATGGTCTCGATCCGATGGGCGTTATCGAAATGCGCGAACTGCTAAAGACGTTAAACCGGGAACTAGGCATAACGATCATGATCTCCAGCCATATTCTAAGCGAACTGCATTTGATGGCCAGCCATTACGGGATCATCCATCGTGGGAAATTGCTGGAGCAGCTGACTGCCGATGAATTAAACGAAAGATGTCAGCAGTACATCTATATCCAAGTAAACGATCCGGGCAAGGCGGCCGCAGTCATACAGAATGAACTGGGAACGGCCGATTTTGAAGTGCTGCAGGACGGAGCCATCAAGCTGTACAGCCAGATGGAGAAGCCGAGTCATTTGTCGTCGGCGTTATTCTCGGCCGGGCTAGAAATCGAGAAGTTTATGCCGATGGGCGAAGACCTGGAGAGCTATTTTACGAAACGGATCGGGGGTACTCCTCATGTATAATCTGATCCGGGTGGAGTTATTCAAACTCCGTAAGAATCGTTCGTTCTGGACGCTGCTAATCGCGCTTACCGTCCTATCGCTTGCCTATCCATTGCTGTATTACTTCGATCACCGTTCAAGCGGGAAGCCGCAGTTTACAGGCGCCGAATTCCTGCTCACCTTCCTTACGAGCAATGCCTATGTCATCAAATTCGGCGTGGCGGTATTGGCCGGCTTCTTCATCTCCAATGAATATGCGACCGGCGTTATGAAGACGATCGCATCATCAGGCAATACAAGAGGACGGCTGTATATGGCAAAACTGACCGTATTCGCAATCGGGGCAGCGGCAATTTCGCTTGTTTTCCCTATCGTCAGCACGGTCGAAGTCACATTGCTTTCGGGTTTCGGGCAATTGCCAGAGGGCAGTGGGGCGATATTCCTGCTGCGGGTGCTCGTTCTAACCATATTGTATACCGCAGCTTACGCGGCCATCGGAGCACTGTTTACCGCAATTCTTACCGATAGCGGCAAAACGATCGGCTTCTCTATGATCTTTTTCCTGATCATTGATGTAGCTCTGGCGGGCATAGGCTCAAAGCTGGAATTTGTTGAAACGTTGTACAAATATTCTATCTTCAAACTGACTGGCGATATCGGCCGGCTCACCATCGAAAGCGGGGATTGGCCTGCTCTTCTGATTGCGCCGCTACTGACAATTGCTGTATCTGCAATTTTGGGCATTCTCGTATTCCGGAGAAAAGATATTAAATAAGAGACGGAGGGGGAGAGCTTGTTGCTTATTCTGATCATGATTTTGGTGGCAGCTCTCCTGCTGATCCGCCTGGTGATGCTGCGGCGGGAACTGGGACGGATGACAGAGCAATT
Organism: Paenibacillus sp. J22TS3; assembly: GCF_018403205.1. Classification (NCBI taxonomy): domain Bacteria; kingdom Bacillati; phylum Bacillota; class Bacilli; order Caryophanales; family Paenibacillaceae; genus Paenibacillus; species Paenibacillus sp. J22TS3. The sequence goes on along the minus strand of NZ_BOSF01000011.1, from coordinate 92,248 downwards.
GCGCAGCTATAATGAAGGAGTTACCGGAAAGAAAATCGACGTGGCACTCTTTGATCAAAAGCTCGAAGAGCTTGCCGGACAAATTAATCGTCAGTCTCATTTGATCGTCGAGGCGGAAGCTCAAAAGAGACGTATACAGCGGGAATTTCGGCAAGCGGCTGTAAACATGTCCCATGATATCCGTACCCCTTTGACCTCCATTTTGGGATATATTCAATTGCTGGAGGCGGACAACATAACGACAGAGGAAAAGCGTGAATATGTGGGGATCGTCAAAAATCGGACAAAGCGTCTACAGGCGCTGCTGAACGACTTCTTTGAGCTTGCCGTTATTGAATCACCGGATGATTATCTTAAAACTGAAAAGCTTGAAATGACCGGCCTGATTTCCGATATTCTGGTCGGTTATTACGATCTGTTCAATGAACAAGGAATAACGCCGACCATACACTTAACGAAGGAAAGAGTAAACATCTACGCCGACGAATCGGCTGTGCGCAGGGTAGCAGAAAATTTGCTGGTCAATACAGCCAAATATGCTAGAGATCAGGTCGAAATCAGCTTTGAACGGCAGGGGGAGTCCGTCTCATTGACAATTGTCAACGAGGCGAAGGAACTGGCCGGAAGCGATGTCAGCCTTCTGTTTGACCGGTTCTATACCGCAGACCGCGCCCGATCGGCCCAGACGTCGGGACTTGGTCTCTCCATCGCCAAAAGTCTGATGAACAAGATGGGGGGAACATTAACTGCAGAGCTGCAAGGGGATCAGCTGCGGATGACTTGCCAATGGGACGTATATAACTCCCCTTAGTGCAGGTGCCGATCCATTTATAATCTCATCCATACAATCTTTCTCTGCAGTCTTCTGATCCCTCTAGAAAGCTCCTAAGAGACCCTCCCCCTCTTTTCAAAAACTTCTCGATCCGGTCTTTAAAATCATCCCGAACATTTCAGAACTGCTCCATAATCTCCCCTTTAGGTCTGATATAAATAAAAGCCTGTCACATAATCGAATTGCCATTCGTCAAACTAATGAATACAACATTAAAGTGAAAAGGAAGCGGAAAGATGAACGCACAGGAGCATATAGCAGAACAATTTGAGGGGAACCGCAAGCACCTTCTCGCGGTAGCCTATCGGATGCTGGGGTCCTGGAGCGAGGCAGAGGATGCGGTTCAGGAAGCTTGGCTGCGGCTTAGCCTGTCGGATTCCAGAGCTATAGAGAATCTGGGCGGATGGCTGACCACCGTGGTCTCCCGAATCTGCCTCGACATGCTTCGGACACGCAAATCGCGGCGTGAGGAGCCGGTCGAAGCCCACTCGTCCCATTCCTTCATGAATCATCCAGACAGTGATCCCGAACAAGAGGCTCTGCTGGCGGATTCGGTCGGACTCGCAATGCTTGTTGTGCTGGGCAATCTGAATCCGTCTGAACGTGTCACTTTTGTCCTGCACGACATCTTCGCCATCCCCTTCACCGAAATTGCCGCTATCCTTGGCAAATCCGAGACGGCCGCCAGGCAGCTGGCCAGCCGTGCACGCCGCCGGGTGAGAGGAGACAGCCCGGAAGAAGACAAGCCCGCGCTGGCTTACCAACGCGAGCTGATCGAAGCCTTCCTCGCTGCGGCTCGGGATGCCGACTTTGACCGGCTGCTGGCTGTACTCGACCCGGATGTCGTACTCCGGGACGACCGTCAGGGCGGAGAATTGCGTATCACCCATGGGGCTCAGCATCTAGCCCAGCAAGTGGCGGGACGTATCCAGGCTTCACAGCCTGCTCTGGTAAACGGCTCCGTCGGGGTAATCGTGGCCCCTGGAGGGCGGCTGCAGTACGTGCTCCAATATGCCATACGGCAGGGAAAGATCGCCGAAATCGACCTGATCTCCGATTCCATACGTATCAGCAGACTCGATTTAAAACTGTTGGACAATTGAAAAACAACCTAACAAGGAGGAATCAGCAAGATGAGCAATTACAGGGTAGAAGAAAAGGATGCATTTCGTTTCATAGGGTTTCCAGCCATGCTGAATGAAGAGGCGGTCATTCACGCCGATAATTATTCAGCTCCCAAGACCGAGTTCTTCATGTCTGCTATTCAAAGCGGCAAACTGGCCCTGCTTCACCCCCTAGCAGAGAGCAAATATGGATATGGGGTAGTAGCCGCGAAGGATAACGGTACGTTCTACTATGCCGGTGTCCTGACCACCCAGCCCCTTGTAGACGGAACGGAAGAGGTGTTGTTCCCCCAAAGCCACTATCTGATCCTAAGCGGTCAGGGCGGGTTGTCCCGCCTTGCCTTCGACAAACTTGAAGACCAGGCATTCGCAGGGGTACTTACTGGTGATTTCCCTTACGAATACAGCGGAGGCCCGATTGCCGAAGTCTTGTTAAACGGAAATCCGGCCGACGCAGAGGCCGAAGTGTGGATACCGGTAATCCGGAAATCATAACATTCATAGTCTCTCTTCATGTTCCGGTTATGTCTTTGAACACACACAGAGCCTTTGACCCTATTTGGGTCGAAGGCTCTTCTTTTCCATCTATGTTCAGTATCATCTCTTTAATATAAAACAGTGAGTTATGGAGCGTATAATATACTAGATATAATTAAATATAACTATATATATTTTAAATTGTACTAATTGTGTAATAATTTACTCTGAAAATCAAACTAAACATCATTAAACAATACAAAAACAAACTTTCCTGTGTTACTATCATTTACAAGTAATGAACTTTTGAACATGGGGGAGATTTTGTTGAAAAAAGTTTTGTATGGAGTATTAAGCTTGGCCCTTTTACTTACAACGATGGCTGCACCGGTTCAGCCAGCTTTTGCAGCAAAAGACAAAACGGAGATCCTGATCTCTGCAGCTGCCAGCCTTAAGGACAGCCTAAGCGAAATTGAAAAAAATTATGAGAAGGAACATCCAGATATCAATTTAACGTTCAACTATGGGTCTTCCGGTACACTTCAGAAACAAATTGAGCAAGGGGCTCCTGCAGACCTTTTCTTCTCAGCTGGCAAGAAGCAAGTGGATGCCTTAGTTAAAGAGGGTTTAATTTCAGATAGCAAAACGATCCTCCGTAACGAATTGGTGATGGTGGTTCCCATCGATTCGAAACGTACATTCACCACAGTGAAGGACCTGACAGGAAATGATATTAAAAAGATAGCCATCGGGCAAGAGTCTGTGCCTGCAGGACAGTATGCCAAAGAAACGCTGACTGCCCGCAAAACCTGGGACGCTCTGAAGGACAAATTTGTCTATGCGAAGGACGTACGTCAGGTATTAACCTATGTTGAAACTGGAAATGTTGAAGCCGGTTTTGTATACAAAACCGATGCGCTCACCTCGAAAAAAGTGAGGATCGCTCTCCGAATTGCCTCTAATGTACATACGCCAATCGTATATCCTGCTGGTGTGGTAAAAGGGAGCAAGCACAGCAAAGAAGCAAAAGCATTCTATGCCTATCTCCAATCCAAAGAGGCAAGTGGAGTCTTCAAAAAATTCGGATTTATTTTGCCATAAGAAATGCTGGTTAGGATAAAATAAATATTATGGACTGGATAGCATTTTTTGAACCTATTAACCTCTCAATTCAAATCTCAATAACGGCAAGTGTGCTTGTTTTCCTATTATCTGTCTTCATCGCCTGGTATATGGCGAAGGCGCGATTCTTTGGCAAAAGTATCGTAGAGGCAATCCTGCTATTGCCGCTCGTGCTGCCGCCTACCGTAATCGGGTTTATCCTTCTTGTCGGCTTTGGCCGAAAGAGCTGGATTGGCAAAATATACGAGAACTTAATCGGCCATCCGTTTGTCTTTACTTGGGAGGCAGCTGCCATCGCTGCGGTCGTCGTGGCCTTCCCACTTGCTTATCGTTCGATGAAAGCCGGATTCGAAAGCATTGATCATGAGCTTGAAGATTCGGCCAGAGCGATGGGTGCCACGGAATGGCAGGTCCTTCGTTACATCTCTGTCCCTTTGGCCGCCCGTTCCTTGACGGCCGGGTACATCCTGGGTTTTTGCCGCGGCCTCGGGGAGTTTGGTGCAACCTTAATGATTGCCGGAAATATTCCAGGGAAAACCCAGACAATTCCGACAGCTATATATGTGGCCATGGACGGAGGAAGCATGCAGTTAGCATGGGCATGGGCCGGGTCCATGATTGTTTTCTCCTTCCTTATGCTTCTGCTCTCGAACCGCTTCGCCAAATAAAGCTTAAACAAATTGCCCGTTATCATCTGACCTAGTGTCAGTGACGACGGGCAATTTTATTTTGCTTTCTGCTCTTCACCATATAATATTAGTTTACTTTTTTAGAGCAATGATCTCATCTTCAGACAAACCGGAGGCCTCAGCTATAATAGCTGTATCTACCCCAAGCTTGAGCAGCCCTAAAGCCATCTGGACCGCTTTTCTTTTCTCCCCGCGGGCTTCGCCTTCAGCCAATGCTCCTTCAATCATGGAAGCTTCATCATGCAGATATTTCTGTCTGTCTTCGTACAATCGGCGTGCCTCAGCATCCTGACTAAGAAATTCCAGCGTGTCCATTGCCTTCTTCAAAGCAGGCTCGTTCATCGTCAGCACCTCCCAATTGGATTTATCGACACCTTTCAAAAAAAGTAACCAGTTAACTAACCCTCCGCTCCCTACAGGAGCCGCATGATCGCCAAGCTTAGGTAATTCGAGAAAATGCAGTTCTAAGTCATCTACAAGCGAAATACCGCTTCGATCTTCACGGAGATGGAAAACGTTATGATATTGGTCGTTGGGCAGAAATGAATAGTTCAGGATGTTGATGGTTACACATTTCTTCAACATTTTATAGGACTGGCCCTCTTGAAGCTGTCCATTGTATAACTTGCTCCAATAGAAAAGGGTGCGTTTCTCGGTATCATATTTGTTGAATAATTGCATTTCAACGTTGATAAGCTCCCCATCGGCTGTTTTACCGCGAATGTCAAGTATCGACTGTTTGTCGCGGGGAGCGTCCTTTTCGGTATAAGGATTTAACAGGATAATCTCTGTCAAAGGTGGTCTGTCAGCTTCTATAAAGGTCTTGTTCAAGAATGCAAGCAGAACGTCCCGATTTTCCTCACTGCCAAAAATCCGTTTGTGACACATATGTTCATCTGAGATGCTGTGTGATGAAGAGCGCAGCTCGGTCCAGGGCTTGATCGGCTTCTTCGAGAATGCCAGTGAACGCTTGGAAAACATGTGGGACGTCGGCGGTAACGTCAAGGATTACATCCACGCCTGCTGCCCGTGCACGGTCGGCTAACTGGGTGGAGTCGTCAAGGAGGAGCTCGTTAGTTCCGACCTGCAGCAGGAGCGGTGGGAAGCCGGTAAGATCACCGAACCTGGCAGGGCTCAAGAGTTCATGATTCGGGTCCTGTCCAGCGAGATACATCGCATCCGTGGCTTTAAAGCTTTCACGGGTGAAGAACGGGTCGAGCCCCGCTTTGCTATCCATACTTGCTCCGGAGTGCGTCTTGTCGAGCCCCGGCGAGAACGCCGCTATCGCTGCAGGCATCGGCAGACCTGCTTCCCGGGCCATCAGGCAAGTCGAGACAGCGATGCCGCCACCGGCAGAGTCGCCAGCAAATGCAATAGACGATGCCTGGGCTCCGTTGTCCAGAAGCTCACGATAGGCTGCGAGAGCATCCTCAAGAGCCGCAGGGAATGGATGTTCCGGAGCTAGACGATAATCGAGTGAGATGGACCGGATGCGGGTCTTACTGACCAGATTCGCGGTAAGGGACATGGCTGTGTAGGGGGAACCCATAATATACGAGCCGCCATGGAAATATAAAATGATTCCTGAACGGGTATCCTGGGCGGGGTCAACGATCACGCCGGGCCGATTCCCCAGGGTCGTCGGCGTGGTCCGCACGTCCTCAGGTACTTTCATAGCTGCCATCATGGCAGCGAAGTTCGCACGCATTTCCTCAACAGATTGTGGCTTGGTGGGCTTAGGGCGGCGCAGCATTTCATCTACACTTCTACGTTGTTCTCTAGACATATGTTATTCTCCTTCTCCTTTTTTAATCGCTTGCTACCGTAATCTCACCAACGATCCGGCTTATTCTTAGTGTATAATATAATTGTGACAAAACTTGTCACTGTATTTCTTGGGAGAGTGAATATATATGGGAAAGTCGAGGCGCCTGATTGAATTGATGATGGCAGTAAATCGGAAGCGGAGATTCACCGTCAAAGAGCTTGCTGAAGAATTTGGTGTATCTACCCGAACCATGCTGCGCGATTTGCAGGAGCTGAGTGGAATGGGAGTGCCTCTATACTCTCAAGTTGGTGCGGGAGGTGGATACCAGGTTCTTACAGAGCGAACCCTTCCACCGATTTCATTTACGGAAAATGAGGCCTTCTCCATATTCTTTGCTTCCCATGCTCTTCGGCACTTCAGTTCGCTTCCCTTCGAAGCCTCTGCAGAATCCGCACTTCGGAAATTTTACAGGTATTTATCGGATGATGTGAAAAGCCAGATCGATGAGATGCGGCACCGAATCGACTTCTTTACACATACACGCCCAGAACGAGCTGGCTACCTTGAGATATTGCTCCAGGCGTCCATTAGAAAGTTGCCCGTAACCATCAATTATGGAAATCCCGAGTATGGGACCAGTGAACGAACGATTCAACCCATCGGAATCTATGCCCATGGGGGATATTGGTTTTGCCCAGCCTACTGCTATTTGCGAAAAGCCTTCCGACTATTCCGGGTAGACCGGATAGGGTCGGCCGTTTGGGCAGATGTTGAAGCGGTATCGCCTACAGTGGACGTTGCAGAGGTGGATTTAACGAACTGGGGACCTCATTTTTACAGCAAACAGGAAAGCGTAGATGTCAAAGTGAAACTGACGGCAAAAGGGATTGAGTTATTCCGAAATAAAGGCTGGATTTTCCCTTGGGGAGAAGTCCATAGTTCCGATGATGGCACAGGCATACTACAGATGGCGATCTTCCCCACAGAAATCCGGTTCTTTGCTGAACATTTCTTCTCGTTCGGCGCTGAAGCGGTCGTGCTCCAACCGGAAGAACTAAGAGAAGCTGTCAGAAGGAAGCTGGTCCGTGCTCTCGAAGAGTATAATGTCCCAAATTCCTAGTCTCCTGATTTCAGAAAAAAGTTAAGGGACTTTTCCATTGTCCGGAAAAGCCCCTTTCACCGATTCAAACACCTTCTGAATCAAACACTCTGGCCTATTGAGATAGATTCAATCATTCCCGCCTTAAGCAACTTGGGAGGATTTTAGTTACGTCAGATCTTCTCCTCTACCGTACTCTTTTATTTATGACGTTTATGACGCTTGTCGGCTCTCCATAGCTTGCGGTTCCGCTGAACCTGTGGCGTAAGGAACAAAGAAAGTAAGAATAAAGCCACCCACCGCAGCTAAGGTTAATGACCAAAATGCCGCTTGAATTCCCTCATGCATATAGAACGGAAAAGAAACTTGGCTATAATCTGCGGTAATTGTCACCATGGTGATGAGCAGAGCCCCACCCATCGACATGCCCAATGTACGTATGGCCGTCGTCATCGGCGAAGCGTATTTCATCATTGAGCCCGGCAAGCTCGCCATGGCAAAAGCAGTAATTGGGGTCATCATAAAACCGACCCCGGTCATAAGTAAGGCATATAATCCAATCAGTATTTTATAGGAGGCATGAACCGACAAGGCTATCGTTAATAAAGCTGTTACGGCAGCAATCCCGAAAAAGGCGCTCCGAATTAAATAGCGGCCGCCGAAACGATCGTAGATCTTACCCGCAATTATTCCCGACACCCCCATAAGCAATGCGCCTGGAAGCAGCATTACCCCCGATTCTCTAGGCGTTAACCCTCTGACATTTTGCGCATATATGGGGAGCAGCAGTTCCACCCCAGCCATTACAATGAATAGGACTACGCCTATAATCGATGCATAAGTAAATCTCGAGTAGCGAAACACGTTGAAATCAAGCAAAGGAACAGCCAGTTTGAATTGACGTTTCACAAACAGGAAGGACATGACGAACCCTACAAGAAGGATGGCCATCGCAAGCAGAAGTCCCCTCCCCTGATCGCCAAGGATGCTAAATCCATACAACAGGCTGCCGAAGCCTAAACTCGAATAGAGAATAGATCTCCAGTCCAATTTCGCTTTGTGCGTATCCCAGACATTTTCCAAACCATAATAGGCAACAAACAGGTTCGCGATCGCAACGGGCGCAACTCCGTAGAATAAGATTCTCCAGGAATGATTCTGAATCACGAAGCCGGAAATCGTTGGACCCAGTGCAGGTGCGAGTCCTACAATGAGGCTGGCCAGCCCCATCGCTGCCCCGAGTTTTTCCTTTGGAAACACCATGATAATTGTATTCAGGAACACCGGCACCAGCAATCCGGCGCCAATACCCTGAATAATCCGTCCACTCAGGATCAATACAAAGTCAGCGGAGAAGCCGGCAATTAGCGTCCCCGTCGTAAACGCCCCAGCCGAAGCGAAAAACAGGGCTCTCGTTGAGTATTTTCCGATCAGAAATCCCGTCACAGGTATAACAATCCCCGAGACCAGAAGATAGACGGTGATCAGCCATTGCGCCCGATTGACCTGAATTCCAAGGTCAAGCATCATTTGGGGCAAAGCCGTGTTCAGCATGGTTTGCATTAACTGTGCCAGAAAATTTGCGATGATTAGAGAAGCGACAATGATTACGGGTTTTCTTTTCATAACCTGCCTCACCATTTCTTCGTTATTAGGAGGCTGTTAGCTGAGTTAGAACATGTTTCGGCAATACCCCCGGTGCTTTATGAATCGGGTTACCGTCTTTGAATATAATGGTCGTCGGTATGCTCATGATCTGAAAATTGTCAGACGTAATCGGATTCTCATCTACATTCACTTTAATCACTCGAATCGAGTCATTGGCTTCCCTTTCAAATTCCTCCAGGACGGGAGCAAACATTTTGCATGGTCCACACCAAGCTGCCCAAAAATTCACTACGGTTACGCCTTCTGTCAAAAGCAGATCATGAAATGTAGAATCTGTTGCATGTTGAATAGCCAAAATTATGATCATCCCTTCATTTATTTATGGATACAATGGATTCCTAATATCCGTTATATAACTAAAAAAATTTGTGCTGACAGTCTCAAGTCAAATGCTTTTTTCATCCTCCCCTTAGATAATTTGCAGAATAAAGTTTACAAACAATTGTAGACTTTATGGGTCTATAATATATTTTATGTTACCTCCTGTCAACACATTAATTCTTGCGGCCGTTGCCAGAGAGAGGCGGGAACCCTTGCCAAGAAATAAGACAAGACAATCAGACTGGCCTCTGTAGGGGGGAATAAAAAACTCGCCGTTTCTACGGCGAGCTTTGTTCTTCATATGCCGATATTATGAAATAAGAAGTATCCATTCATTATTGTAGTCATTCAATCAGGTTTTTCGTTGACTGATACATCTTCTCTGCGTACAAATCTATCTCGTCCCGGGACATGCGTAAGCGGGCCTTAGAAGTACCGTACCCGATTTCCTGTTTACCCTCAGATAAATCGTTGAAAATCCCATCCGCGAAGGCGTCTAACGGTTCTCCTTGCGTATGCAGTCCTGCCCCTCCCAAATCCGTATTTACCGCCGGAGGAGCAACCTCAATAACTTCGACAGCCGTTTCGGAAAGCTGGTGTCTTAGGCTAATAGTAAATGAATGAAGCGCGGCTTTGGTTGCGGAGTAAATTGGAGCTATCGCAAACGGTGTAAACGCCAGCCCCGATGTGACATTCATGATCGCAGCGGATTCTTTTGCCGCAAAATAAGGAGCGAACAGCAGGGACAGGTGACAAGCAGCCTCAAGATTTGTAGTGATTTCCTTACTGAAATAGCTCCAATTGTCTCTTACATTCGCTTTAAGCACATTATAACGCAGTTGAATACCCGCATTATTCACGAGCACATTCACGTCCGGATAGTTCGCAGTTACCCAATCAAACAACGCTACCCGCTCGGATTCTATTTCCAAATCGCATACACGAGTGATGAGATTGGGGACTTTCTCCCCAGCCTGTTGAAGTACATTTTCGCGTCGGCCGCAAACAATTACTTGATTCCCAGCTTTAATGAACCGTTCTGCAAACGCTAGCCCGATGCCGGAGCCTCCTCCGGTAATTAGGATTGTGTTACCTGTAAGCTTCATGGTCGTTCCTCCTCAATTTGTTGAATATAGCGATCAATCTTTGCATCGATTCCCGGCATGTATTCGGTCAACAATGCAATCTCATCCAGAACTCTTTGCCTATGTTTTCTCATCATGTCCAGCCGGAGCTCAATCGTGGCCTCTCCTTCTACGATCCATGCCATATACTGCCGAATATGGCTTATGGGCATGTGCGTATTCTTCAAGCAAATCACAGCCTGAAGGAGCGCCATTTGATGTTCTGAAAATAAGCGCCTGCCCGCATGATCCCGCTCGATTAGCGGCAGCAATCCTTTTTTCTCATAATAACGCAAAGTTGATTCGGGAATATTGTATTTGGCTGAAGCTTCGCCGATAGAATAATACTTCATGTGGAGTCCTCCAAGTTCTAACACTTTGATTGTCGACATGATTAATCATAAAACTTAAACTATGGTTTAAGTCAACAGGGAAGTTTCATGAGAGAACTTGAGTTGCTGCTTCAGTGCGGACAGATCTATTTATGGGTTCGAATCCTGATACTTGTCGATATACAGCGTCCCGTCCAATTGGAGCTCTGCGTAGAATACTTGGTCCAAAGAGTGAATGCCCTCTTTCTTTAATTGCTGGCCCAGCCAGGCACCGGAGACACCCATCTTCATCAGATTGTTCTCTACGATTTTACCATCAACAATAAGCTCAGTTGGGATTCTGTGAATAGGCGTAGTGGCTGCTTGTATATCCTTTTTTGTTGCGGGAAGCAGCTCTTCTTTTTTCAACACGCTGAGTTGACCGTCAGGTTCTAGGATGGCAAATTCAACTTCTTCGGGTGAGAAGATATCCTTGTTCCGAAGCAGCATGCTTAAATCGTCAATGTTGAGGTGCTGCTTAGCCAATGCCCTTTCCAGAATCTTACCTTGTTTGACAAGAATCGTAGGCTGGCCGTCGAGAATCTCACGCACTTTGACAGAGCGCAATCCAATCCATGCAATGATGAATGCCAAGAGTGACCATAAGACAAGGCTTGATATTCCTTGCAGCAGCGTGATGTGTCTGTTGACGATAATTTCCGCCGTGGTGGAGCCGAAAGTGATCCCTGTAACATAATTGAAAAACGTTAGATGTCCGACTTGTTTCTTACCTAATAGACGTGTCAATACGAGTAGAGCAATAAAAGATGCTGCCGTACGAAATAAAATTTCCCCATACGTCATGTGCCGAGCCCCTTGTATAACAGATGGTTTTATATTGGCCCTCGCTTCCATCGGTTATTCTTTGTTTAAAGGCAAATTTTTATTGTGGTTGGGCATGCTATATAAGCTTCTCCAGAATCATTTCACAACTTGCCTATGAGTAATTCTCAAGTTCAACTTATATAGATTCATTGTGTGTGAAAGGAAGGAGCTGCACGACAAGAACATGGATCATCCCTATGTAATCCTGCCGGAGGAACAAGCGCCCCAAGGTATAGAGCATTGCGAAATTTGCGAACTATCCAAGCAGCGGAATCGTGTCATTTGGGGAGAAGGAAATCCGAAGGCTCCGCTTATGATGATTCTGGATAATCCCGGAGCCCGGGAGGATCGGGAGGGAAATTCTTTTCTGTGCGGTACCCGGGAAACCCTCCAATTCGGCATGAGGGAAGCCGGAATAGATGTGAACGATATTTATGTCACCTATCTGCTAAAATGCCGGCCGATGCGCGCCTACAATAAACCCGAGGCCAGAGCGGCGTGTCTCCCCCACCTACAGCTGCAGCTCATTCAGAAGCAGCCGCTTGTATTATTTGGATTCGGTAATGTCGTAGCGGAATCCATATTTCCAGATGAGGAAAATGCCAGTGTCAAGGAATTACGCGGCGGCTGGTATGAATTTCAGGGTATGCCCATCAGCTTCACCTATCACCCGCTGGCAGTAAGAAGACGGCCTAATCTACTTAGGCTCTTCATAGAAGATTTGAAAGCCTTGAAAATGAAGTGGCAGGAGATTCAACATGGCAGGACATAGCATGCTGCTTTTTTGAGGACTTCCCGTTAGGGACAGCATGGAAATCGTATCCCAATTGACGGCTTTTTTATTAGAACCGTTCAAACTGCTGCGGAAAGATGGCAGCTTGGTACCTCTCTTTCGATCGCCAGACGCCCTCGTCTTCACCGTTATGGAACGGATATGTCAACATATAAAAGTTTTGCTGGATTTAACGGGACAATAAAAAGCGGCAGTCTTGAACTTCTACGTTCAGACTGCCGTTTTTTTGAGCCAAGCGTCTGTTTAACGGACATTAAACGAGCATACATACGGCTACAAATGGAATGTTAAACAAATCTGTTCCAGGAACATCTCGGGAGAATAACCGCGCTCGTCTTTTTGAAAGGAATAGGAATCGTTGCTTAAAGCCATTAGAAGCATATCCGCTTTGAAAACGCTGTTCGGCACGGGCTGTCCGGGTACTGCCATTTCGTTGAATAGTTCAACCAACAGCTGATGCAGTTCGGCATATAGAGGGCTCTGCGATCGCGATCTAGATCGATTGGTTGGTGCGGATTCTTCAACTCCTGCAAGCAGCTGATATTTCTTTTCCCTAAACTGGATAAACAAGTCGAGAAGCCCTTTCAACCGCTGGCTTGGCGGATCTGTCCGGTACTGCTTCAAGTACGCATCGATATTCTCGAAGAGGAGAACGATATTCTCTTTCATTAAATCGAGACATAGTTCGCTTTTATTGCGATAGCGGCGATAAAGCGTTCCTGGACCGATCTGCGCCTCCGCGGCAATTTGGTTCATGCTGACTTGTTCGACCCCATTTTGTTCAAAAAGCCGAAGTGCCGCATCCAATATACGTTGACGATTCTCCGCCGCATCGCGACGTTCAGCCCGAGATGACGGCGGCTCTAAATTAAACACGATATATCACTTCCTACCCTGATATGGTTCATCTCCTTGACAAACGGAGACATCTCCGTTTAATATCAAATGGAGAGGTCTCCGCTTAATGTTATCATACTAAAAAAGTGCTTACAACACACGCACAATTAAGAGCCAACCCCTAACGGAATTGCTACAAGCGGTGTCATGTTATCGACATTGCGGGAAGCGGCGGATCGAGATTATACGCTTTCGGTTGCTGACCGCGATTAGGCAACGTTAAGGCAGGATCCCCGTAACACAGAAGGCAGAAAGAAGGCTTGTTTCTATGCCGATTTGGAAAAGGAATTTAATCGTTTGCTGGTTTGGGATCTTTGTAACCGGTGTGGGCATGAGTCAGATTGCGCCCGTATTGCCGCTTTTTATCAAACATCTTGGTGTGACTGATCCAGGTACAGTTGCCCGATACTCCGGAATTGCTTTTGGCGTTACCTTCATCATCTCAGCTATCTTCTCCCCCATTTGGGGTGCGGCTGCCGATAGATTCGGGCGCAAGCCTATGTTATTGCGGGCAAGCCTGGGCATGGCGATCGTGATCGGCTGCATGGGCTTTGCGCATCATGTGTACGTATTGATTGGGCTCAGATTATTGCAAGGAGTAATAACCGGGTACAGCACAGCCTGTACGACATTAATTGCAACTCAGACGGATAAGGAACACGCAGGTTATGCACTGGGCACCCTGTCAACAGCAGGCATTGCCGGTTCCCTGCTCGGACCCATGATTGGCGGTTTTATGGAGGAAAACTTCGGTACGCAAAATGTATTTTTTATAACAGGCCTGCTGCTGCTGATCGCCTTCATTACAACCGCCTTATTCGTAAAGGAAACATTCACACGTGAGAATAAACAAGTGCAGAGCGCCAAAGCGATCTGGACTCTTATTCCCGAGAAGAGTTTGACGATCACCCTATTCGTGACCTTCTTTGTATTATCTGTGGCGTTATATTCGGTTGAGCCGATCCTCACCGTCTATATTACGCAGTTGTCCCACAATCTCAGTCATGTTGCTCTAATCGCGGGAATCACGTTCTCGGCCTCGGGACTGGCAAATATCGTTGCTGCTCCAAGGCTGGGAAAGCTGTCTGACCGGATCGGGGCGCATAAGGTGATGTTGATTTCTCTTATCACAGCAGGAATCATCTTCATTCCGCAAGCCTACGTGGGCAGTCCCTGGCAGTTAATGATCCTTCGTTTCCTATTAGGACTCACAGCGGCTGGGCTGACCCCATCTGTCAACATTTTGATCAAGAAGATTACGCCGTCTGCTATTACGGGAAGAGTGTTTGGTTTCAGCATGTCAGCAGGGTATTTAGGCGTATTTGGAGGTTCCATCTTAGGCGGCCAGGTGGCAGCCTTACTAGGCAGTAGATATGTGTTTATAGTTACGGGAGCGCTGCTGCTGATCAATGCGGTGTGGGTTTATTTTAAAGTGTATAAGAAGCTTGAGGGCAAACGGTTATCATTCTAATAACTTAACTGAAGGAGTATGTTGATTATGCAGATTAAATGGTACGGCCACTCTTCATTTCTGTTGACTTCGGATGCCGGAACGAGAATTCTCATCGATCCCTACTTTAAGTTTCTTGGCTACCGCATGCCGGTTCCGGTTGAATCGGATATTGTCGTGGTTACGCATGATCATGGCGATCACAATAAAGTTAACGCCGCATCAGGCGATTACTTGCTTGTGAACGAGCCAAAAGAATACAGCCGCGGCGATGTGAGCATTAGCGGGTTCAAGACCTTCCATGATAAGGTGAACGGTCAGAAAAAAGGGCCTAATATTATTTTCCGCTTCCGGATGGACGGACTGACGATCTGTCATTGCGGGGATCTGGGGCATCTGCTTACCGAAGAACAAGTCAAAGATATCGGCAAAGTGGATATTCTCATCGTACCCGTAGGAGGAAGGATGACCCTTGATGGGCCGGAAGCCGCTCAAGTGATGCGTCAATTGAAAGCGACCGTAACAATTCCAATGCATTATAGCACGAAGGCTTTGGGGATCCTCGGAAGGATCATTTTCGATAAGGTGGACAAATTCCTTGAAGCTGCTGGGACACGGACAACAGACGTAAAGACGTTGAACGTAACCAAAGAAAGCCTTGCCCAATATGCTGGCGTCGTTACTATGCAGTATGAATAGAAGCATAACTAATTGCCCGTTATCACCTGACAGAGTGTCAGTGACGACGGGCAAATTGTTTTAAAGAGAACAATCAGTAATCCCCTTGACTACACGAACGTTGCGGAACTGGTCCATAATCACAAAGGCGAACGCGCTGCTTATACAGAGGCATTTTATAACTTGTCTAGGGGTAACTTTTAAGTTCAACTTATACAAGTTTTTTATTGTTATGAAATAAACTGAAGCCATATATATAATCCGGTTAATACAATGAACAAAGTTGGTATCGTCAGAATGATGCCGATTTTGAAATAGTACCCCCACGTAATCTTAATGCCTTTGCTGGACAAAACATGAAGCCATAACAAGGTCGCCAAAGAACCAATAGGTGTAATCTTGGGCCCAAGGTCCGAGCCGATGACGTTCGCATATACAAAGGCCTCCCGAATTGCACCTTCCGCATGTGTTCCTTTAATCGCTAATGCACCAATCATTACCGTAGGCATATTGTTCATAAGCGACGAAAGCACAGCCGACAAAAAGCCCATACCAAGCGTAGCTGCATATAACCCCTGAGACGCCATGGCTTCAATAAGTGTCCCTAATCGGTCCGTTAAACCAACATTTCGCAAGCCGTATACAACAACATACATTCCAACAGAGAACACGACGATATTCCATGGCGCACCCTTAATCACACTTTTCAGCTCGACGGCTTCGCTATTTCTAGCCATCAAGATAAAGACAATCGCAGCAATTCCAGCAAAAAGAGATACGGGCAAAGAAATAAATCCGCTTAAAAAATACGCCGCTAAAAGTACACCCAAAATAACCCATGACAATTTGAACATACGCAGGTCTTTAATGGCTTCCTTAGGCTTTCTCAGCTCATCCACGTTATACTTACCTGGAATGCTCTTCCTGAATAATAAATAAAGCACCAGAATACTGGCTCCTAAAGAGAACAGATTGGGTACAAACATACGAACCGTATACTCTATGAACCCAATATTAAAATAGTCGGCAGACACAATGTTAACTAAGTTGCTAATTACGAAGGGCAGTGAAGTGGTATCCGCAATAAATCCGCTGGCCATAATGAAAGGCAGGATCATTCGGTTATCAAACTTCAGTGCCCGAACCATAGCTAGGACAATCGGGGTTAATATTAATGCTGCCCCATCATTGGCAAATAATGCAGCTACCACCGCTCCTAGAACGACCACGTAGATAAACATTCTTATCCCGTTTCCCTTGGCGGCTCGTGCCATGTGGAGCGCAGCCCACTCGAAGAAGCCAATCTCTTCTAGAATCAGCGAGATTAGTATAATGGCCACAAAGGTCAAAGTAGCGTTCCATACGATTAAGGTGACATCCTGGACATCCTTAAAGCTTACCACCCCGCATACCAAGGCAAGGACAGCACCCCCAAGCGCAGACCATCCAATGTTAAGCCCTCTAGGCTGCCAAATAACTAGAAGAAGAGTAATCAAAAAAATAAGTGCAGCAGTGTAAACCATATATTCCTCCTGTTGTAAACTCAAATGCAGCAATCATTGGCTTCGTTAACCAGTCGCCTCCTCTAGTTTCCGCATATGTTGGCTGATATTACAACCGCATAGCTCTTTTTCATAAAGTAAAGCCATGATCTTAATAACTATATAATATCTAAGCTATTATTTCGAAAAGAAAACCTTGGATAAGCTAAACCAACCATGACTGCAATTAAATCCCCGAATGCCAAAAAGACCCTGCCAGCAATGATAAGTCAGCAGGGTCTTCGATTTTATACAAAACCGCGAACTGCAATCCTACAGCCTAGCTGCCGGACAATTCTCATTGCCCGGTTGAGATTTCGGTTTAATTAAGTAACTCTTTTATAGTTGAAATCCAGCGTTTCACTTCTAAACGCTCTTCGCTTCTAAGGCAAGCAAGACCATAAACCACTTCTTCACTATAGCTTAAAGGAACAAAGGCGATCTCGCTATCCTCTCCAATCACAAAGTCGGGCAGAACCGAAACGCCAAGATCACTTTTTATCATGGTATGTACTGTATTTATGGTGTCTCCATAGGTATAAATGGAATCAGGACAACTCTCAGTAATTTTCCTGTTCATCCTTTTTAGGGTTGGAGGGGATTGGTGCTCGTCAAATAAAATGATCGATTGATGATTTAGCTGTTCGATATCCAGCTCACTTTCATTTGCGAAAGGGTGATTTTGGGGCAGCACACAAACATAGGTCCCTTGAAGCACCGGATAAAAACAAAAATCTATGTCTTTCCCCAAATTATCTTCCGAAGTAAATATGATATCAAACTTTTGGTTTAATAAATCTTCTTTCTCCCTAGTCAGATTAGACTTTTTCAACTGAATTTGAATCTGCGGGTATTTTTCCTTAAACCGTCTAATAATGTCCGGCAAGACCTTCTTCTCAAAAACAGTCTCCGTGTATCCGATAACCAAAGTGCTTTCATATTTTTCCGAAAGCCGCTTTGCTTTCTTGATGGATTGATCTAACCTAAACAGAAGTCCTTCCATATCCTCGTAAAAGCTATTGCCGGCTAGAGTCAAATGAACAGTCCTTTTGTTGCGAACAAATAAAATGATTCCCAGCTCATTTTCTAAACTTTTGATGTTGTGGCTTACAGCAGGTTGTGTCAAATTTAATTTCTCAGCCGTTGTTGAAAAATTCAGTGTCTCAGCAAGAGAAACAAAACACCTTAATTGCTGAATATTCATTTGAAACACCCTTTTTAGTAATAAATCCTTTTTATAAATCATAACATAGGGTAATTTCACTCCAGTGTCAACCTATGCTATTCTTTCCTTGTGAAAGTTATCACTAGGAAAGAGGGAGTAAACATGCGTTATATTGTAACAGGTGTAGATGGTCAACTAGCAAGCCGTGTGGCAGAAACGGTTCTCGCAGAAGTAGATGGTCACAATTTAACCTTCACATGTATGAAGAAAGACAGAATTCCTCAAGACACGGTTCAACGTTGGGAAAATGCCGGAGTCAAAATCTTTGAAATCAATTATGATGACATTCCATCCATGGAACGGGCATTCAAAGATGGTGACCGCATCTATATTGTCTCTGGCCTTGAAGTAGGCAGAAGAGTCCAACAACACAAAAATGCGATTGATACGGCAATCAAAGCAGGAATCTCCCACATCACGTATAGTTCATTTATCGGTGCAACAGATCCTAATTACGCTCACGTATTTGTTACTCCAGACCATACAGCAACTGAAAACTACTTAAAGTCAACAGGTATTACCTACAACGCAATGAGAAACAACTTATATTTGGAAAACTATCTGACTATGTATACGATGTTGGCACTAATGTCCGACAATAAATGGTTGAGCACCGCCGGCGAAGAACGGGCTACCTTAGTTCACAAAGATGATTGTGCAAGAGCCGCAGCCGCAGCATTGCTAGGAAAAGCCAAAGACAACGAGGCTTATAATATCGTAGGATCGGAGTCTGTTTCCGTAAGGGATTTGTGCAACCTTATTAAAGAAGTTTCCGGTAGAAACCTGGAGTATATTCCTGTAGATGCGGAGCAATATTACAAACACCTGGAAAAGATGCACATCCCTAGAGAAATTACCGGAGATTTCTCCCGTTCACCTGTTCCATTCTGCGGCGATGATCTTGTGACAACCGATGCCAGCATTAAAGAAGGGCTTTTAAATGTACATTCTGATGCCATTGAAACTTTGACTGGACAAAAGCCAAAAACAGCAAGAGATATTATCGGAAAATATAAATATATTTGGGAGAACAATATCCAAAACTGGCGGGATATGAAATAAAACCGTTCAAGCAGGCAATTATTTAAATAAGGAGAAATCCATATGCAGCCGAAAGAAGCTTTAAAAGACTTTGTTGGAAGCCATATGATTTATACTTATGAAAATGGCTGGGAATATGAAATCTACATCAAGAATGACCATACCATTGATTACCGTATCCATAGCGGCATGGTTGGGGGCCGTTGGGTGCGCGACCAGGAAGTTGATATTGTAAAACTAACAAAGGGCGTTTATAAAGTATCCTGGACCGAGCCAACAGGAACCGACGTATCCCTAAACTTTATGCCAAATGAAAAACGAATGCACGGCGTTATCTTTTTCCCAAAATGGGTTCATGAACATCCAGAAATTACAGTTTGTTATCAAAATGATCATCTCGAATTAATGAAAGAATCGCGCGAAAAATATGAAACTTATCCAAAACATGTTGTGCCTGAATTTGCTGATATCACATTTTTGGAAAACGCCGGCATTGACAATCAAGAACTAATTTCCAAAGCACCTTATAAAGGGATGACCGACGACATCCGTGCAGGAAAATTGAAATAAGTAAATCTTAAAACGAGTTGCCGAGATAATTCGGTCAAACTGAAGAAGAATAAGGGTCGGCCTCTTCGCATGCAAGAGGAAAGAAGCCTACTTTGTCCTCCAAATGTCTAATCTCTACAATTAGTCTGAAAGTTCACTCTTTAAAAGGCAAAAACCCGCTCAATGAGCGGGTTTTTAAGTATGGAGGCGAGCACTTTTAAAAACCCTGTCAGTGTCTTATAATAGGAACAAACGTTCCTGTTCAAGGTGATGAGAAATGCCTGCGGCCGATCAGACTCCCGATGACACTTCCTATGTAAAACTGTATTTAATGCTCCCTTTAACTCAAACTGGGTAAGCTCCTCCCAACGGATAACGTCATACTCTGCACCTTGATAGTTCATGTAATCCGCATCTATGTCCCAGTATGCAAGCTCAATCACGCTGCCGTTGATAAAGACCCATTCGTGCTTAGAACTGTTATACTTCCCCAGCTCTTTAGGATAGACAATTAAGGTCCGTGATATGATGGAGCGCTGGAGATCAGGACACTTCCGGCGGAAAATAACTTGTCGGCTGCTTGGGTACTGCATGGCGTACTACAAGACATCGAATATCGTACGATGTTTATTTATCAGAGGTAATTTGTATTTGATCTGGAACAAACTCGTTTTGGGTTTGATCATACTTATAAGTTATATGGACAGTGCATACGTAATCAGGAAGCACGCCATGAACGGGTATGACATTTCCGGCTATATCAGCTGTCAGTTTCTGATCCTTTACATAATTTAAAATTACATTGCCAAAGTAAAGTTTATTTTCATATTGACCATCTGAATTATGCATAAACGCTAACTCACTGACTTTCTTGCTGAAATTGTATTCTTTCCCTTGAGCCTTAGCCTTAATTAGCAGATCACCGCCCTTTTGGCTAACTTCGGTATCTAAATCCGCAAGAATCTCCTCCACACTTTGGATCTTTATTTCCGAAAGGTTGTCCCCGTTTATAATGTGGGCTTCATTCGTATCTAATTCAGTGCCATGTCCGGTAACAAGAATGATAACCGCTTCTTCTTTACCATCACCTGTCAGATCAACATTGTACACCCATGGCTTAGATACACCATCTAGTACTTTCCAACCGAATTCTTTCTGGTCACCGTTAACGTCCACAATTACTCCATCAGTTGTTTCATAAAGCTTAACTTTTCCATTTTCAGAAGAGCCGAGAAGCTTAGATTGCTCTGGTTCTTTTTCAACCGTAAGTTTTACCTCATGATTACCTTGAGATGCAGAATGACTTTCTTCATTTGCAACTATTCTGGGAGCATTATTGGAAGCCCACGCCGCGGCCGATGTGCTTACTACGGCAATCAAAGACATCGCAGCTATCGTTAGATACAGGGTTTTCTTTTTGAGTTTTTTCGAATTAAGCATGAATGTTAATCTCCTTTTTAATTGTTTACCGTCACCGGATAAGGACACGCAAAATTGCACGGGTAAGTTCCTAGATCCAGCCATAACGTTCAGGATCGTTTCCCCATAGCGTTTCCGCTCGGTATAGGACATTTCTTTTACGACTTCTGCATCACAAGACAGTTCGCTCCATGTATGTATGTCCTTGCGAAGCATATGAACCAGCGGATTAAACCAATGAATGGCCCTGGCTACGAGCAGGAATGCCTTCACCCATAGATCCTTCCGTTTTAGATGGATCAACTCATGACGGATCACCATGCCCATATCCACGTTCGCGATATTCTCCTGAGGGAGATAAATGGTAGGTTTCCATAAACCAACAAGAACCGGACTCCGAACTGCGGAGCTATAGGCAAGCCGGACGTTGCTTTTAAGGTCAAGAGCTTCCTTGATGGAGAGGAGCTGTGTAGCTGCTTCGCTGTTCATCGGAACAGAGGTACGTGTGTGTTCTAGATTCTTTAAAAATCTGCGATAACAATACGCTTGCCATAAGGCAAAAACGATAACTCCGATCGCCCATAGGCAGATGAAGGAAAGGGCTACAGTTGTCGAAAGGGTCGGTTCTGGCACGAACACTTCCGGCGTGAACTGTTCCGGATGGGACTCTGGAAATGATCCGGGCAGCGCAGGTTGTACAGTTGAAGGCACCTCGCTTACATTTTTGACCGTTGTCGTTGTTGTATGAAATGTAAAAAGCGGCGAAATCAGCTGTATGCCAAGAACGATGGGGATCAGATAAAACGCTGCTGCCATTTTACTGAGCCCGTAACGCCATTTTGTAGGGAAGACATCAGACAAAGAACACTGCAACAGGAAAATGAAGATCACAACGGTGCTTCCTGCAAAGGAAAGCGAGACAAGTAGTTCAAGAAGTTTATTCATCATCTGCACCTACTTTTCCGAAAACCATTGCTTCAATTCAGCTATGTCTTCGTCCGACAGCTTGTCACCGTCGTACAGCGCAGAAATTAAATTTTTAACTGAACCCTGGTATAGCCCGTTTAATACGTTCTGTGTTTCCCATAGCTTGTAGTCTGCTCGTGAAAGGCAGGGAGCATAGGAATTGGTCCGGCCATGTCGCGTAGCAAGTAAAGCCCCTTTTTCTACAAGCCTGGATAAAAACGTAGAGATCGTCTGAGCTTTCCATTCTTTACCCTTGCCAGCGAAAGTTTGCAATAATTCGGTTGAAGTTACCGGATGCTCGCAACCCCAAATGACTTCCATTAGTTCTAACTCCGTATCAGACAATTTTTGAACATGTTTCACGGTGTACACCTCTTTTACATTGTTATGCGTCCATAACAATTATTTTACTACATAGCGTAGTAAATTGAATTTACTACGTGCCGTAGTACGTTGTCAAGCAAATTCACTTTTAGTTTTGATAATCCTAATGCAATGGGTTGGTTTCCTGGATACAAAAGAAAGAGCGGAGATATCGGGACAAGAGTTCTTATTTAATCTTTATAGCGGAAAATATCCATCCAATGTGACCTAGCATCTGGAGATTCAAAAAAGGATCTGACTCAGTTAGGTCAGATCCTGTCTTATTATAGCTTGGCCGTAAGGCTCCTTCACCCGTACTTCTGCTAACCAGAGCCTTTTCTTAGTGAATTGCATCTAATGCCCGCCGAACTTTCCTTGCGAACACAAGCGGTCTATCGACTGCTTCAATATTGATATAAATCAAACGGGGCCGCTCAAATAGCCATTCGTTACGAACGGACGTCACTTTTATGCCTTGATTGCGAATCGCTGCGATGAATAGATTGACTTCTTTTTCTAAGAATGCCGCTCTACCTAAACAAAGGGCTCTGCCTGTTCCTTTATTGAAGGATTCAAACGAGAACGAAGACGTGACGCGGAATCTTTCCCCCAAAATTGTAGCTTTGATTTGATTTAGATTGATCGTTGAGACGCATTTACCACCGGCAAAGCCGGGCTGCCCCCCGATAATCCTTGAGAATTGCCCACAAAGCGATTTGCTGCTCAGCATACTTCTTTTCCTCCCCTGTTTTCAATTAGGGTATGAGTACAGGAAGAGGGTTGAACCGGCGTATCGCCTATGCGTGATGCAACAATACATTTTGATGATCGGGAAGAATTAAGGGCAGCGACAACCACCCTCAAACTGGTAGTAACAAATAGGGGTGAACATTATATCTGACGGGATCAAGTTCCACGGGCAGGATCGTTCAATATTGTTATGGAATTTAACGATAATTGAGAGGAGGGGGATTTAAAGGGGAAACATATTACACTCACATTGGTGGTGTGTTTTTTTATTTGTGAACTACAAAATCAAAAATGATCTCAAAAATTTAACTTGGTTTTTGATTATACAGTCGTATAATATATTTAGATTATACAACTGTATAAAGGGGTGAATCATTTATTTATGGATAATATTAAACGATTACCGGATGCTGAACTAGAAATTATGCTCGTTATTTGGAGGTCAAAAGATCAAGTAAGTTCTTCTTATATTTTAGAACAGTTAAAGGATAAAAGAGGATGGGCGTTGGCTACTTTAATGACCGTATTATCAAGGCTTGTTGATAAAGGATTTTTGCGCTGTGAAAAAGAAGGTCGTAGTAATAGGTACAGTTTCTTGATTTCCGAAACGGAATATAAAGAGAGTGAAAGTAAATCCACGCTTGCTAAACTATTTGATAATTCAATTCAAAACATGGTGATGTCCCTATACAACGGGAAGGCAATTGATAAAAATGACCTTGCAGAACTGAAGGAAATGATTGATCGAGTCAAAGGGAAGGAATCATGATGCTAACGAAGCTGTTTGTGAACTACTTAATCATCTCCGTATCAATAAGTTTAGTTATTATTGTGTTAATGATTTCCTCACCATTACTAAGAAAACGTTATGCAGCAAAATGGCGGTCTTGGATATGGATGGTTTTAGCAATATGCCTACTGCTACCTTTTAACTTTTCATTCGAGAAAAGTTTAATTTCAATACAATTGCCTAGTGGCTTAGAAGCATTTAAAAAAGATTCCGTATTACCTAATGCTTCTCCTAGTGAACAAACCACAATACCCGCTTCTCAATCCACTACAATCGCAACTACTCAGCCAATGACAGAGCGATTGAACGAACAGATGAACCAATCAATGACTACGCCTGAAGCTAAACAAGAAACAGAAACGGTAAGCCAAACGTTTTCGTTAATAAAATTGATTTCATTTGCTTGGTGTGTTGGTGCTATTGTATTTTGGTTGTATCACTTTATAGGTTATTACTTGTTCAAAAGGCAGGCTTTGCGCTGGAGCAGCCCCATAGTAAATAAACATATGGAAGAAATCGTTATACAACTCGTTGAAGAGATGAAGGTAAAAGCATCATCTATTAGCGTATTAACAAGTGCAAAGGTTCCGAATCCGATGTTAATAGGCTTTAATAAACCGTATATTTTTTTACCACATGAAAACTATAATGATGAACAACTGGAATTCATTTTAAGACATGAGCTTATTCATCATAAACGACATGATATTATCTATAAACTGTTGCTCATTATAGTTAATGGGATTCACTGGTTTAATCCTTTCGTTTGGTTTATGGTACGAGAAGCAAACCATGAGATTGAAATTTGTTGTGATGATATGGTTGTACAAAAACAAAGCTTAATATATCGAAAAGAGTATTGTCGAGCTATTTTATCAGCTATGCAGAATGGCAATGTACCCAATACAGCTCTTTCAACAAACTTTTCAGGAAGGAAGTATGAAATGAAGCAAAGATTTATGAATGTATTAAGTGTTAAAAAGAAACGGAATGGAATCGTTCCTTTCTGTACAGTTCTGTTGTTGATTGGTGCAATTACGATATTATCTGCCTGTACGAACATAGTAAATGGTCAAAGTAACAATGCAACATCTAAGCCAGGGAATATTTCTTCACAAAGTTCTAATCGAGAAGAAAATGCATCAAAGGGCAATGAGGACGATATTCCCGGATTACTAACAAAGGAAACGGCAAAACTAAAGGACCAGAATCTTCTAACCAATACTACCCAACAATAAAATTTGAATTACAATCCAACAACACCATAAGTTCTATTGAGTTAAACAATCGAGGTGTTAATCCGGGTCCATATCAACAGAAGCCTTTAACCCTTACTGACATGAAAATTGGTGACATACAGTTCGGGGATTCAAGTGAGAAATTGATTGAGAAGTTTGGTGAACCAAGTGAAAAGACCATTGTTCACGGAATTGGAGATCCAGAATGGATTTATAAAAAACAAGGATTTTCCGTTTCCCTTGACCCTGTTTATGCAATTCAAG
The DNA here is from genome assembly GCF_018403205.1 of Paenibacillus sp. J22TS3. Classification (NCBI taxonomy): domain Bacteria; kingdom Bacillati; phylum Bacillota; class Bacilli; order Caryophanales; family Paenibacillaceae; genus Paenibacillus; species Paenibacillus sp. J22TS3. The sequence continues at coordinate 66,864 of NZ_BOSF01000011.1, read as the reverse complement.
CCACAAGTCCATTTTCAGGAAGCACCCCTAGAGGGATTAAAATTGGCAGTACTGAGGAAGAGGTGAAAAAGGCTTATCCAGATGTTATTGTTTCAGACAACAATTTAGCTCAGAAATCAACTAACGATGTTTATTACCTTAATTTTGGAATGGAGAATGGCGTTGTGAAGTCCATCTTTATGACAGAGGATATAGAACTTAGAAAGTATTAGTGCCATAATCAAGCCCTTGTTCGAGTGACAAGGGCTTGATTATGAAATAATGGGTTCGTATTAATAAAGATTTGTCATACCTGGTAGCTCCGGATCATCATATACCAGAAGGTGATATCCTGCGAATAAGCGAGCATTCTTGAGGAAACTGAATCGTACCGAGGGATTTCAAAGACAACAGCGGCAGTCTAAGACTTTATTTTCAAGTCTTGGTCCGCCGCTGTCTGATTTTTATCCAGTCTAATAATTAAGCTTAGAAGGCTGATGATCTTCAATCTCATAAACCCCCGACTACGCACCTTTTGCCTAACAGCGTGCCCAGCCAAGTACGCATCTTCTAGCCGGTGAAAGTTCGGTCGCAGGAGCCAAGTCCCTGCGTAGCTAGGATACTTGCGTACGGCGGAATCCGTACGTAAAAGCGTATCGACAAAAGTACCTGTCAGAGACAGGGCGAGCACCATGCCAGGCCGCAACAAAGAAAATGCTTGCCTTTACGGCAAGCATTTTCTTTAAAGCACAGACGTTGAAATCACGTACAGGGTTTTTAGCAATGGAGGCGAGGGGAGTCGAACCCCTGTCCGAAGGCAACGCCACATAGGTGTCTACGGGTGTAGTCACAGTTTTGATGTCACCGATCTAGACGCCCCGTAACCGGCTTCCAGAAAGGTCAGCCTGATTGTCTTCTTCAGCACACCCCAGGCGGAGATGTGACAGCGTATCCCACTAAAGTTGGGCCCTATTCCCGGCACATGGGCGATGCAGGGGTAGAGCTAGCACGCAGGTTATTAAGCTGCGAAAGCTAAGTTGTTGTTTTGTTTGCCGTTTAATTGGCTTTAGCGTTGATGAAGCGGACGCGTCCCCACTACCCGCTACCCATGCTCGAACTACCCCCGTCGAATCCATAAACGCCCCCTCAATAAGAAAAGGGTATGGATTAACAGATTAGCGAGCACAAGTGCTGTAATCCTTGGTACATCAATTAGTATAGCATAACATATAACCTAAATGCTTATGGACTTGTTGGAAAAGCTCACAGCCTCACCAAACAGAGTCATTTCCCGGAAACGGAACCAGCTAAGGGAACTACGCCACCACAAATTTCAAGTGCTATCTCGGCAAAAGAAGCTACCTCGCGATCTTCTGCTTCTCCCGGAGCGCACGCTGGATATCACGCTGAGCATCCCGCTTCGCGGCCGTATCGCGCTTGTCATACTGCTTCTTCCCTTTGCCGAGGCCAATCAGCAGTTTCGCATAGCCATTGCGGATATACACCTTCAGCGGTACAATCGCATAACCTTCCTGCTTCGACAAGCCGAGCAGCTTATGAATTTGCGCCTTGTGCATCAGCAGCTTGCGCGTACGTGTCGGGTCCTCTGGGTTACTACGGTTGCCCTGCTCGAACGGACTGATATGCATGTTGTGGATATGAATCTCACCGTTACGAATGGTTGCAAAAGCATCCCCAATGTTCGCCCGCGCCATTCGGAGAGATTTGATCTCCGTCCCGGTCAGCACCATGCCCGCTTCAAACGTATCCTCGATGAAGTAATCATGGGAAGCCTTCTTGTTCTGAGCCAGAACTTTCCCGTCACTTTTCTTACTACCCATGTTCTCACTCCTTCAAACGTTCTACGAATTCCTTGGCCTTAAACATATTGCTTATGTTTCACTCCTAAAGGAATTCATGCAGGTTAAATTATTGTATCAAATCCACCCCGCCTAAATCAAGCCGCATCCAGCATCTATCTTACACCGGACACCCCCGGTAACTATCATCCTTCTAAAAGAACTATTTTCCAGTATTATCAAACCGAAAAATGAGTTTATAACCATCAAAAGTGTCCCCATATTCCTCCACATAATCGCCCTTACAATAATTCGATATGGTTTTCCTCCAAAATTTCTGCCCTATTACATTTTTCTCATTGGGATTGGTAAACAGCTCCCATTTCCCTTTAAATTGCTCAAACACGTCTACCGCTGCTTTTTCGGCTATCCCCCTGCCCCTAAACGACTGAAGCAAGAAGAATTCATTTACAAAATAATCAATCCCCTTATTACAATGGGGCGGTGTAGCGATTAAAATGAAGCCTGCTGGTGTCTCATCTACCCAAATTAAGAAAGGAAATAACACGCCCGGTTTTTCCCACCATATATTCTGGATATCATATTGATCACTTAATGTCTTGAACTCGTCACTATCTTCATAGATGCCATGGCGGTTCGGATGATTACCATAATGCCCGGATAAATCATACAAAAATAAGGGATATAAGTTCTTAATTATATATGCTTTATCTATGGAGGTTAATTCCACCGTAATCCTCATTATGTAATACTCCCTTTAACTATAAATAAAAGCAAATAAGACTCAATCAATTAAACCTCCGTCAACCTTTAATATATATGCACTATGTACAGCTGCAATGATCTATAAAAAACCGCCAAGCTATTGCCTGTATATTTGACAATAAAATCTTGGCGGTTCATGCTGCTTATTTCTTTTTCTTCCTCACAAAAGCGGCTGTCGCATTGTTGGCAGCGCCCTTGCTCTTGCCGCTGCCACCTTTCTTGCCGCCCTTGCGCTTCTTGCGCTTAGGCGTTTCGCCCTCGCCCCCGGCCTCACTGCCGCCGGGGCTGAAGATCCCGCTCGCGGTCGCATGCTTCCGCCGCGAGCCTGCGCCGCCGCCCGTCGCTCCAGCAGACGGGCTGCCGCCGCTATAGCCGCCCTTCCCGGAGCCGAAGCCAAAGCTCCGGGTAGGCGCGGCCTGCGCGGCCTCGCCAGGGCCGGACGCGCCACGCTTGCCCGGCTTCCCGCCTTGCGCGGAAGCCGCTTCCCCGCCGCGGCGCTTGCTGCGCCCGGCGCCGGCGCTATCCCCGGCGGTAAAGACCTCGCCGGGGCCTCCTTTACCGCCGCCGCGGCGTTTGTCCTTGCCGCGGCCCTTGCCCCCGCGGCCTGCGAAGCCGCCGCGGTCTTCCCTGCCGCCGGCCTTGCCTCCGCGGCCGCCGCTAAAGCCCTCGCCGCGCGCTCCACCCTCGCGGCGGCGCGGCTTCATATCGACCATCTCGAAGTCGATCGTATGGTCGTCCATGTTCACCCGCACGACTCGGATCTTCACCTCGTCGCCGATACGATATATCTTGGAGGTGCGCTCGCCGATCAGAGCCATGTGCTGCTCGTGGAAGTTATAATAGTCATCCGTCATCGCGCTGAGGCGGATCAGGCCTTCTACCGTATTCTCCAGCTCGATGAACATGCCAAAGCTTGTTACACTGCTGATGATGCCCGGGAACTCTTCTCCGACCTTATCAAGCATGTACTCAGCCTTCTTCAGCGCTTCAGTATCACGCTCGGCCTCTACGGCCACACGCTCACGCTCCGAAGACTGCTGGGCAATATCCGGCATCCGGCTCGCCAAATACTCCTGACGCGCTTCTGTGAGCGCTCCGCCACCTTCGATTACCTCCCGGATGATCCGGTGGATCACAAGGTCGGGATAGCGGCGGATTGGCGAAGTGAAGTGCGAGTAATACTCAGCCGCCAAGCCGAAGTGGCCGGTGCTCTCTGAGTCATATTTCGCCTGCTTCATCGAGCGCAGCATCATCGTACTAATGACGGTCTGCTCCTTCGTGCCCTTGATGTCCTCCAGCAGCGTCTGTAGGGCACGCGGATGTACCTTGTTGCCTTTCCCCTTAACCGAGTATCCAAAGTTGGCGATGAACGCCATAAAGTTCATCAGCTTCTCCTGGTCCGGGTCTTCATGAATCCGGTAGAGAAACGGAACCTTGAGCCAGTGGAAGTGCTCAGCGACCGTCTCGTTCGCAGCCAGCATGAACTCCTCAATAATCTGCTCGGCAATGGAACGCTCCCGCTTGATAATATCCACGGCCTTGCCGTTCTCATCCACGATCACCTTCGACTCCTCGAAGTCGAAGTCCACCGCTCCGCGCCGTATCCGGTTGTTCCGCAGCTTCAGGGCCAGCTCCTGCATATCCTTGAAGTTCTGGACCAGATCGCTATAGCGCTCGGTCACTTCCGGGTCCTCATCCTGAAGGATTTTGCGCACGTTAGTGTAGGTCATCCGCTCTTTCGTACGGATCACACTCGTGAAAATATCATGCTTCACGACCTTCATCTGCTCATTAAACTCCATCTCACAGCTCAGTGTGAACCGGTCCACCTTCGGATTCAAGCTGCAAATGCCGTTAGACAACCGGTGCGGCAGCATCGGAATAACCCGGTCCACCAAATACACACTGCAGCCGCGGTTATACGCTTCCTGATCGAGCTTGGAGTTCTCCCGCACATAATAGCCTACGTCAGCGATATGAACTCCCAGACGGAAGTTGCCGTTAGATAGCCGCTCCACATTGACCGCATCGTCCAGATCCTTAGCGTCTTCGCCGTCAATGGTGACAATAATCTTGTCCCGCAGGTCCCGCCGGTTCTGCTTGCGAATTTCCTCTTCTTCTATCGTATCCGGGGCATCCAGTGCCTCGGCCAGAACCTCTTCCGGGAACGACTCGGGAAGCTGATGCTTGCGGATAATGGAGAGAATATCTACTCCCGGATCATCCTTGTGACCGAGAATTTCGATGACTTCCCCTTCCGCTGCTGAACGGCCTTCCGGATAGCGCACAATGCGCACCACAACCTTCTCCCCATCCGCCGCGCCGTTGAAAGCACCCTTAGGGATAAAGATATCTTTGTTAATCCGCTTATCATCAGCAATAACAAAGCCATATACCTCGTTATTTTGAAACACACCGACAACCTGGGTTACAGCCCGCTGTACAATCCGCACGACCTCACCCTCAAGCTTGCCGCCGCCACTACTCTTTGACGTTACCCGGCCAAGAACAATGTCTCCATTCATGGCACTCTTCAGATCGTTGGCATGGATATAGACATCCGGATGTTCCCGGTTCTCAGGAATCAGAAAAGCAAAACCTTTGGCATGCACCTGCAGGCGCCCGCGCAGCAGACTCATCCGCTCAGGAACCCCGTAGCGGTTCGTCTCGGTCAGTATGATTTTGCCCTCTTCCTCAAGATGGTTAAGAAGCTTCAGGAACTCCTTGAAATCAGCCGCGCTGCTGATGCCAAAATGCTTCTCAAGCTCTTGATATGTCATCGGTTTATAGGCGGTCTCCCGCATAAAATTAAGTAAATCTGATTCCGTTATCATCGTTTCACCTCGGGATGGCTTGTACACAAGCTGTCGTAATCTTCCTGAATTACCCTTCTTGTATATACCCTAGTATACACGAAATCAACCGACTGCATCCGTTTCCGTGTAAAACGGTGTCTGCTTCGGCCGCTTCATACCAGGCATGTTATTTATCATTACCCAACCAAGCTTCATACGCACAAAAAAAGCCCCCGTTTTCACCGGAAAACGAAGGCTCTGTTACACATGTTCTACTATTTAAGAATGACGGCTACTGCAATCGACAGGATAAAGAACCCTGCGGCCATGACTATGGTCAGACGCTCAAGAACAAGTTCCATTCCGCGCGCCTTAGCTTTACCAAACAGGTGTTCAGCGCCCCCGGAGATGGCACCGGAAAGACCCGCGCTCTTTCCCTTTTGCAGAAGAACAACCGCAATCAGACCGATAGAGAAAATAATGAGCAGCACTTTCAATAAGATATCCATTCAATCCACCTCCTAAGCGTGATCACCATCTATGAGAACCTCCCCATTCCCAGATAAAGGAAACCAGGCAGGCCAATATGTACACATAAACAGCATTTATAGTGTACCATAGCTTACCTGCGAAAACAATATACATCCGCTTTAGATTACCGTTCTTCGAAGTTTTAACACAGATCCATAATCCTAACTGCAATGAATTCTTTCCACCGTACAGCTAACCTGAAAGATCGTCTGACAGACCACCTGTATTCAACACCTTCTCATTTTCGCGAACAATTCCTGCCGTCCCTAATCCCTACTAATTCACGGACAAATCAACAGACGCCCCCAGTTTCCCCACCAAGCTAGCCGTATTGCTTCCTGGGATACAGCATCTCGTTGGTTTAAACAGCGTTGTACCAAGCATCCCTGAAACACGCACCAAGCGCACGGGAGAAGTCGAACGATGCACAGAAATTCAAGCTAACTCTCTACCCACCGCCATTATTTAGCGACACTCTCCAAAGTTCGGCTTAGAGCCGACACTTTTTTAGCCGCTTCAATCCCCGGCTCTTCGTCTACACTTCCACATTAATCTTGCTAAAGGATGCCGATCAGCCAACCATCATTCAGCCACCAAGATCATCGGTTCTGTCTGCAGCTCAACATTCCCAGCTACCGCTCTTGAAATCATGCAGGAGCCTTCAGCTTTCTCCGCCAGCAGACGGGCTTTACGTAACTCTTCTTCCCCACTACCTGCCTTAAGAACTATCTGAGGTCTGTGAATGATCTTTTCATATGTGAAAATATTGTTCGTTACGTCGACCACCGCCTCCGAGATCTGCGTTAGGCTGACAGTCTCTATGCCCGACCGCTCCAACATCGCGGCCAGCGTGATCAGGTAACAAGTGGCCGCAGCCCCGAGCAACATTTCATCGGGATTTGTGCCTACACCAGGACCTCCCATTCCCTCCGGGATCGATATCCGGGTCTTCAAGTTCCCCGCTTCAATCGTTCCCTCACTGTTGCGTCCGCCATTCCATGTACCTTCAAGCTTGAAGATGTGTTTCATCCCTATGTCTCCTTACATCAGTGAACTTGGTATTTTCTAACTACAGCCCCATCCCTGCCCACAAAGTATTGTACTTAAGGTTTTGGTGCTAAGATTGGCATACCACGGTTTTAAATTATTGGATCTGAATTTACGGTTCTGCAAAATCATTCTTACCCTCGGAGTTTTGCATTTAACGGCTGCGCACTCCCTACTCCAAAATTCAAAGTTTAAAGGTTAGAGGCGTATAGACAAAGAGACCCCAGCTGAGCACCCATTCGGGCACCTCTGAGGTCTCTAAGCTATGTCAGAAACGGAATGGTCCGTTTCTTATTTGTTTTTCAAGTTGTAGAAGGATTTCAGACCGTTGTATTGAGCAAGCTCATTCAACTGATCTTCAATGCGGAGCAATTGGTTGTACTTCGCAATACGGTCTGTACGGGAAGGTGCACCCGTTTTGATTTGGCCAGCATTCGTTGCAACCGCGATGTCCGCAATTGTGCTGTCTTCGGACTCACCGGAACGGTGGGAGATTACAGCAGTATATCCGTTGCGTTTAGCAAGCTCGATGGCATCGAAAGTTTCTGTCAAAGTACCGATTTGGTTTACTTTGATCAGGATGGAGTTACCGATGTTCTCTTCGATACCTTTAGCCAGACGCTCAGTGTTAGTTACGAACAAATCGTCACCAACCAATTGGATTTTGTCGCCCAGTTTCTGAGTGAGCAGCTTCCAACCTTCCCAGTCGTCTTCGGAGCAGCCATCTTCGATGGTAATGATTGGGTATTTGTCTACCCAAGAAGCCAGAAGGTCTACGAACTCAGCTGAAGTGTAAGATTTGCCTTCGCCTTCAAGCTCATATTTACCGTTCTTGTAGAACTCTGTGGAAGCTACGTCCATACCCAGGAATACGTCTACGCCTGGTTTGTAGCCGGCTTTTTCGATAGCTTCGATGATTGTAGTCAAAGCTTCCTCGTTGGAACCAAAGTTAGGAGCGAATCCACCCTCGTCACCTACTGCAGTGCTCAGGCCTTTGCTGCCCAGTACGGACTTCAGGCTGTGGAAGATTTCTGCACCTGTACGAAGAGCTTCCTTAAAGGAAGGAGCGCCTACAGGAAGAATCATGAACTCTTGTACGTCAACGTTGTTGTCGGCATGTGCGCCACCGTTAACGATGTTCATCATTGGAACTGGAAGTTGTTTTGCGTTGAATCCGCCAAGGTATACATACAGCGGCAGATCAAGAGCATCAGCAGCAGCGCGGGCAACCGCCATGGACACAGCCAGAATCGCGTTAGCGCCCAGCTTGCCTTTGTTCGGCGTGCCATCCAGGTTGATCATCAATTTGTCGATACCCAGTTGATCAAGCGCGTCCATACCGATAACTTCTGGAGCGATGATTTCGTTCACGTTCTCAACAGCTTTCAGAACGCCTTTACCGAGGTAACGGGATTTGTCGCCATCGCGAAGCTCAACAGCTTCGTGTGCGCCTGTGGATGCGCCGGATGGCACGATCGCACGGCCAATAGCGCCGGATTCCAGATATACTTCAACTTCAACTGTAGGGTTACCGCGGGAGTCAAGGACTTCGCGTGCATATACGTCAGAGATAATAGTCATGTTAAAGTCTCCTTTTTATTTAAAATGTTATTTCGATTTACGGCTGGCAATCATGGATTGTCCGGTCATTTCCGCAGGCTGTGGAAGTCCCATCAGATCCAGGATGGTAGGGGCCACATCGGCCAGAATGCCGCTCTCACGCAGAATCACGTCTTCGGACGTCACAATGAACGGTACCGGATTTGTGGTATGTGCAGTGAACGGACGGCCTTGCTCATCAAATACCATGTCGGCGTTACCGTGGTCAGCAATAATAATGGTGACCCCGCCTTTGGCCAATACGGCATCCACGACTTTACCGACACACTCATCGGTCACTTCAACCGCTTTGATCGTTGGTTCAAGCATACCGGAGTGACCTACCATATCCGGGTTGGCGAAGTTCAGGATAATCGCATCGTGTTTGTCCGACTCAATCTCTTTCACTGCCGCTTCCGCAACCTCGTAAGCGCTCATCTCCGGCTTCAGGTCATACGTTGCCACCTTAGGGGAGTTGATCAGAACGCGAGTCTCCCCTTCAAGCTGAACATCCCGTCCACCGCTGAAGAAGAAGGTTACGTGCGGATACTTCTCGGTTTCGGCAATCCGCAGCTGGGTCTTGCCCTGCTGAACGAGAACCTCACCCAGTGTGTTGTCGAGATTCTTCGGCTCATAGGCTACAAAGCCTCCAACGGTCTCGCTAAACAGTGTCAAGCATACGAAGTGCAGTCCAACCGGGAACTTAGGACCACGGTCGAAACCGCGGAAGTCCGTGTTGGTGAACACTTGGGACAGCTGAATTGCACGGTCAGGACGGAAGTTCAAGAAGACTACGGAGTCTCCCGACTCAACCAGTCCTACCGGGTTACCGGAGCCGTCTACGATCACTGTCGGCTCAACGAACTCGTCATAAACCGACTTCTCATAGGATTCCGTAACTGCCTGAATTGGATCCGTATATTTTGGTCCGTCTCCATAGACGATGGCACGGTAGGACTTCTCCACCCGCTCCCAACGCTTGTCGCGGTCCATGGCATAATAGCGTCCTTGAACGGTTGCGATCCGTCCAACGCCCACTTCTTCAATCTTAGCCACCAGCTTCTGAAGGAAGCCCTTTGCACTGTCTGGGGCTACATCGCGGCCATCCAGGAATGCGTGGATATACACTTCGTGCATATCTTCCTTCTTCGCCAGGTCCAGCATAGCAAACAAATGGTCAATATGACTGTGTACGCCGCCATCGGACAGAAGCCCATAAAGATGAAGCTTCTTGCCGTTTGTCTTGGCACTGCGCACAGCCTCAACCAGCGTCGGGTTCGTAAAGAACTCACCCTCGCGGATCGATTTGTCAATCCGGGTAAGGTCCTGATAGACGATCCGGCCGGCACCGATGTTAAGGTGTCCTACCTCAGAGTTCCCCATTTGCCCGGCAGGCAGGCCTACCGCTTCCCCACATGCTGTAAGCGTGGTGTTCGGGTACATCTTCAGGTATCTGTCGTAATTCGGTTTCTTCGCCTGGGCAACCGCGTTGCCTTCTTCCGTACCGCGAAGTCCGAAACCGTCCATGATGATCAGTGCTACAGGTCTTGGTGCTGACATCTTACTTTGCCCCCTCGACAAGCGCGATATAAGAAGCAGGCTGCAAGCTTGCACCGCCTACGAGCGCTCCATCGATATCGCTTTGTCCCAGATATTCCTTCACATTCTCAGGCTTCACGCTGCCGCCGTATTGAATGCGGATTTTGGATGCTACATCTGTGTTGTACAGATCCGTTACAATCGAACGAATGAAGGAGATGACTTCATTCGCATCTTGTGCGGTGGAAGACTTGCCTGTTCCAATCGCCCAGATCGGCTCATAAGCAATAACAACCTGAGCCGCTTGCTCAGCGGAAAGGCCTTTAAGAGCGGCTTCAGTCTGAACTTTAACCACATCTTTAGTCTGGCCAGCTTCACGCTCTTCCAGCTTCTCACCCACACATGGGATCGGTGTAATGCCGTGTTTGAATGCGGCATGCACCTTCTTATTGACGATTTCATCTGTCTCACCGAAGTAAGCCCGGCGCTCGGAATGCCCAATAATGACATAATCCACGCCAAGTTCTTTCAGCATTGCTCCGCTGATTTCACCGGTGAAGGCACCTTCATCTTCGAAATGCAGGTTCTGGGCGCCGATTTTAATCGAGGTTCCCTTTGCCGCTTCCACCAAAGCCGGAAGGTTGGTGAATGGAGCGCAGATTACGCTCTCTACGCCTTCTACTTCCGCTTTGCCTTTAACGTCCGCAAAGAATGCTTTTGTTTCGGAAACGGTTTTAAACATTTTCCAGTTCCCTGCAATGATCGGTGTTCTCAAAAGGCTCACTCCTTGTCTGGTATTTCAGTTTTACTTATCGTTCAAGGCTTCAACGCCTGGAAGCTTCTTGCCTTCCATGAACTCAAGGGAAGCGCCGCCGCCAGTAGAGATGTGGTTCATTTTGTCAGCCAGGTGGAACTTCTCGGCTGCCGCTGCAGAGTCACCGCCACCGATAATGGTGTAAGCTTCAGTCTCCGCACAAGCTTCAGCTACCGCACGCGTACCGCCAGCGAATGGTTCGATTTCGAATACGCCCATAGGTCCGTTCCATACAACCAGCTTGGAGTTCTTGATTACATCCGCATACAGCTCGCGGGTCTTCGGTCCGATATCCACGCCTTCCCAATCGGAAGGAATACCGTCGATACCTACAATATCAGTGTTCGCATCGGCACTGAAGTCATCGGAGATGACCACGTCAACCGGAAGCAAGAAGTTCTTGCCAAGCTTCTTCGCTTTTTCGATGAAGCCCAGAGCCACGTCCAGCTTCTCTTTATCCAGCAGGGATTGTCCTACTTCATAGCCTTGGGCTTTGAAGAACGTATAGGACAGACCGCCACCGATCAGAACGTTGTCTGCAAGAGTCAACAGGTTGTCAATTACATCGATTTTGTCTTTCACTTTAGAACCGCCAATGATTGCAGTGAAAGGACGTTCAGGGTTGGAAAGTGCTTTACCCAGAACGGACAGCTCTTTCTCCATCAGAAGACCGGAAACGGCAGGGATCAAGTGAGCGATACCTTCGGTCGAAGCATGGGCACGGTGGGCCGCGCCAAATGCGTCATTCACGAATAGATCGGCAAGCTCCGCAAATTGTTTTGCAAGCTCAGGATCGTTCTTCTCTTCACCTGGGTAAAAGCGGACGTTCTCAAGCACAAGAACATCGCCATTGTTCAAAGCATCAACTTTAGCTTTAACTGCTTCGCCTACAGCCTCATCCGCTTTGGCTACCGGTTTGCCAAGCAGCTCGGACAAGCGCTCTGCAGCTGGTGTCAGACGAAGGGAATCCACGAACTCACCCTTTGGACGTCCAAGGTGGCTCGCCAGAATCACTTTTGCCCCATTCTCGATCAGGTACTTAATGGTTGGAAGTGTCTCCCGAATGCGGGTATCATCTGTAATCTTGCCGTTCTCGAGCGGCACATTGAAATCCACACGCACAAACACGCGTTTTCCATTTACTTCGACGTCACGTACACTTTTCTTGGTCATCTCCACGTTCCTCCTAAATAATCTTTGCTGTATATCCGTTCATGTGCATTTGGTACAAGGTTCTCTTAAGCATGGTTATCTCTATATATTTATCATTTGTATAAGTATGGGTTATTCAGCATGAACCAAAGAGGAGTCCTTAAGTTCAGGTTGCTCCTCTTTGGAATTAAATTTGGATTTGTCCGGTCTTATTGAGCTTTCTTAGCAAAGTACTCAAGAGTACGAACCAATTGAGCTGTGTAAGACATTTCGTTGTCGTACCAAGCTACAGTTTTAACCAACTGCTTGTCGCCAACGGACAGAACTTTAGTTTGAGTTGCATCGAACAGGGAACCGTAAGTGATACCTACGATATCGGAAGATACAAGCTCTTCTTCAGTGTATCCGTAAGTTTCAGGATCGGAAGCTGCTTTCATAGCTGCGTTAACTTCGTCTACAGTAACTTTCTTCTCAAGAACAGTTACCAGCTCAGTCAGGGAACCAGTTGGTACTGGAACGCGTTGTGCGGCACCGTCAAGTTTGCCTTGCAGATCTGGAATAACCAGACCGATTGCTTTAGCAGCACCTGTAGTGTTAGGGATGATGTTCTCAGCAGCAGCGCGGGCACGTCTGAAGTCACCTTTGGCATGCGGAGCATCAAGTGTGTTTTGGTCACCTGTGTAAGCGTGGATTGTAGTCATCAAGCCTTCAACGATACCGAATTTGTCATTCAGTGTCTTAGCCATTGGAGCCAAGCAGTTGGTTGTGCAAGATGCGCCAGAGATTACAGTTTCGGAACCATCAAGAGTCTCATGGTTAACGTTATATACGATCGTCTTCATGTCGCCGGTAGCTGGAGCGGAGATAACCACTTTTTTAGCGCCGCCTTTGAGGTGAAGTTCAGCTTTTTCTTTAGTAGTGAAGAAACCTGTGCACTCAAGAACGATATCAACGCCGAGCTCGCCCCATGGCAATTCTTCAGGGTTGCGGTTGGCAAGAACTTTAACTTCTTTGCCGTTCACTTTGAAGAATCCGTCATGAACTTCAACTTCACCGTTGAATCTGCCTTGTGTAGTGTCGTATTTAAGCAAATGAGCCAACATTTTAGCATCTGTCAGGTCATTGATAGCTACTACTTCAATACCTTCCACGTTTTGAATACGACGGAAAGCAAGACGTCCGATACGGCCAAATCCATTAATACCAACTTTTACACTCATTGATAGTTCCTCCCAAATTTCGTTTTTTATTTATTCAAGACGGCATTAGCCGTCATGAGTAACCCTATTTATTTTATTGCTTCATGAACTGTGGTCAAGCCAGCTGACAAGCTCCTTGGCTGCCGCTTCGTCCGTCACCAGAATATCCTCATGGCCAAAACGCAGCACTGCGTGTATGGCCTTGGCTTTGCTTCGGCCGCCTGCGATTCCGATAACCACCTCTGTGGAAATGATATCTTCAAGTCTCAGACCAAGCGTCAGCATCTTGTGGACAACCATGCCATCTTTATCGAAATAGTAACCGAACGATTCAGCAAGAGCTCCTTCCTTCTGAATCTCCTCAAGCATGGAGGCATCCAGCTTACGCCTGTGGGCCATTTCCATAGCATCCCCGATGCCATGAACGACAATTCTTGCCTTGCGGATCAAAGCCACGATTTCCTGTGTGTTCGGATCGCTGACCAGGGAATGGTAAGCCTCTTTGCCTAGAAGATCGGGCACGTGCAGCAGACGATAGCCTGCGCCTACACGTTTTGCCATAGTAGAAGCAATGGTGTTGGCCTGGATCTCCAGGTTCTCTCCAAGTCCACCTCGGGCTGGTACGAACCAGCTATCCTTCAGCGGCGCCTGAGCCGGCATAGTCAGCTTCTCGGCTACCTCGGCAATGGTTGTGCCGCCGGTTACAGCGACCACATCGCCCTCCTCCATGACCTCAAGGAGTGCCTTGGCTCCCGCCCGTCCAAGCTCTTGCTTCGTCTCCGGGGAGACATCCCAATCGCCAGGAACGACGATGACCTTGCGAAGCCCATAGGCTTTGCGGATTCTCTCTTCCAATGCGGCAAGACCGAGCAGTTCCTTAACCAGGGGCTCCAGCATCTCGACCAGGTTGCTCCCAGCTTCGCTGATGGCCATCCCGGTATTCTCAATTTCAATCAGTCCCTGTGCTTTAAGCAGGTCTGTCTCAGCCCGCAGCACCCGCTCCGTCATATTAAGGGAAGCGGCTAGCGTCCTGCGGCCAATCACTCCGGCAAGCTTGATCTGATGAAGAATTGTGTATCTTTTCTTGAGAACATCCATGAGATCAGGCAGAAGCTGCTTTTGGATTTCCAATATATTTCGCATGCTTTCACTCCTGCTCGGCATTCATCTCATCTTCATCAATAAACGAACCAGCTAAACAGCCGGTTGGCCTTAAAATGTCCCGGGTTAACTTTTTAAGTCCCACCTACATTCTACCCAATTTCCCCCTCTCTTGCAAGTCTGACGATCGTATAATTTACCTCGCATGTCTTGTTTATGCAAAATGCCTGATCTATCAAGCACTTCAGCAGTGTAATGTAGATTAAGCTTGCAATTTAATTAGCGATATCATATAATTATTTTTGTTACTCTAAATTTGCGCCCGTGGTCCAATGGATATGACGCAGGCCTCCGAAGCCTGAGATCGAGGTTCAATTCCTCGCGGGCGCGCCATAATTTTTGGTAATTTCTGAATACCTTTAATATGTTTAACCAAACCCACCCGAAAGCGGGCCTTTTTTTTATAATTAGTTTGACTTTCTTTGACTTTATGTTTGAAATTGTTTATGATGTGGTTATTATGGAATGAACTTACTGCAGAACAGCGGATTTTGAAGATTGATTTCCTAAGTTCATCCATATTGCTTAAGATTCCATAGACAGACAGCCTACATATTATTTTTGGCTTGTCCCCCCCCCGTTTTGACCTCATCTTTTTGGTCAATGATGTAAGGGATGGAATGATGGAATGATGCATCAACTTAATTCTTTTATCCAAACACTTTTAAGGAGGGTTTTCTAATGAGCTATATTCCTATGGTTGTCGAACAAAGCAATCGCGGTGAACGTGCTTATGACATTTATTCCAGACTTCTTAAGGATCGTATCATCTTCCTTGGAACCCAGGTAAATGACGTGGTTGCCAACTCCATTATTGCGCAAATGCTGTTCCTCGATGCTGAAGACCCGGGTAAAGATATTCATCTGTATATCAACAGTCCAGGCGGCTCGATTACAGCCGGTATGGCTATTTATGATACCATGCAGTTCATCAAATCGGATGTCTCCACTATCTGTGTGGGCCTCGCGGCTTCCATGGGCGCATTCCTGCTGAATGCCGGGGAGAAGGGCAAGCGCTTCGCACTTCCGAATAGTGAGATCATGATTCACCAGCCGCTGGGTGGAGCCGAAGGTCAAGCTACGGATATCGAAATCCGTGCCCGCCGCATCCTCAAGATGCGCGATTCTCTGAACAAGATTCTGGCTGAGCGTACAGGCCAGCCGCTTGAGCGCATTGAGAAGGATACCGACCGCGATTACTTCATGAGCGCATATGAAGCCAAAGACTACGGTATTGTCGATAAGGTTATCGAGAAGACCGGTCCACAAGGCGTATAATTTCTGGTTAAAACAACAAGCCCCCGTCTTCGCTAAACAGCGAAGCGGGGGCTTTTCATTTTGATATCAGCTTAATTTGACTCTTCCTTCTTATTTAAACGGATTTGCTCCCTTGGCAACTAGATTACTAAGGGCAAAATCATACTGAACGGTTCCTTCCGCAAAAGCGGTATATTCATACGGCTGGAAGTAAATCGTCAGGGTGTTTGGCTTCAGATAGAAGTTTTTGTCCGAAGTCAGTCCTTTAAAGCCGCCCAGGTAGCCGCCATTTGCTTTTAGCTTCTTGCCAAGCTCCTGATTCAGCTGCTTCTTGTAATTCGGATTGCTCTTCAGCAGATCGCTCATGCCCAGCTGCTTGCCATCCTTGAGCGAGAAGGTAAACCCGTCTGTAAGGGTTAGACCATGCGCCCCTCCCGTATAAGAACCCTGCGCCACCACGAGACTCAGTACGCCTTTTTCATTAAATGTAACGATATAATTGCTGTCATACTCATACTTGTTCTCTTGTGCTGTCCGCTTCTTAAGCTCCTTCTCCGCAGCAGCCACGAACTTGTCCATGTGGGCCTTCAGCGTGTCATTGATCGCTTTCTGGGCAGCTTCATCAGCCAGCCCGCTAATTTGCGGATACTGCAGCTTGGCCGTTGCGCCTTTGAAGGTTTTGTCTACCGTTACGGTCTTGATCTGAATGGCATTCTCCGCACGCGCCCCCACGCTTAGCTGCTTCGTCTTCGTATCCCAGTTGGACTGCAGCCCCATGTAATCATTAAGCAGCTTGTACGGCACATACAAATGACCTTTATTCATCTTAGAGCCATACTCATCGGACAACAAATAATATCCGTTAATATCCGCAGTAGCTGTACCCGCAGATACAGTCAGGTTAAGCTTACGGTATCCTTCCCCAATGCTGTAGACATGGGACTTGGCATCATAGGTGAATTTCATCCCCACTGTATCACGCAGAAAAGTAACCGGAACGAACACCCGTCCTCCGATCAGCATTCCTTTATCCTTGGACACCTTGCCGTTCCACTTCAAACTAACGGGCACCTGCGCCGTCTCCGCTTTCTTTACTACCGCCTTTGCGGCATACCCTGTGCCAGCCGGAACCGCGGCGCCTCCTACTAATATAGCTGCTGCCAGTAGCCCGGCACTCCACTTCATTCCTTGATTCATTAAGATTACTCCTTTCTTAGTTGAATATCCGGTTTATTTCCATTCGTTCAAGAACATTCGTCTTTAACACACTTCATAATTATAGGTATCCAAGGGGATTAAAGGGTAACAATGTACATTACACTTTCTTTCCATTCGAGGACGGACCATGACATTTTTTTAAACATTATGTAATTTTTTAAGCAGGTATTGTTGTTTCTATATAAAAAAAGACACCCTCAGCTCGTGGCTTCGGGTGCTTGGATGACCTACCTGCTCAATAGGAACTGTATCAGTTGAACTATTGATTTTACAGTATAGCAGCCTATGAAATGTCCTTCCGGCCGCTGTCGTTCCCAGACCTCTTGATTAAATGTTCTAAGATAGAAGTCCGGTCCCTAAGGCGACCGTTGTGCACCTTCGGAATCATCGAACACTCTTGCCTATAGGTAATCCTCAAGTTCAATGATACAGCACTTCTCATAAATGAGCTCTAACCTGCCGGATATCCGGTGCTGATCTGTTACAAATACCCGTACCCCAGTCTATGAAGCTGTTCCGCTATCACCTTATAGCCGCGTCCATTAGGGTGTACTTGATCAATCGAGAGCAGCTCCCTGCCCCTTCTGGTAAAGATGGGGAAAATGTCCGCAAAGCCGTAAACCTGGTTTGAGAACTGGGCAGCATACCGGTTGAACTGGGTAACCCAAGCATCCCCCTCCCTCACCTCTGGATGGGGATTGTACAGACCAACGACGCGCAGGATATATCTGCTGCGGCTCCCCTCCTTGATGCCATAGACCGTGCGGACGATATCCGTAAAATTCCGTTTGCACTCGGCCAAGGACTGACTCAGAATCTGGGATTCCCGCGAAGGAGTCCGCCGGATTGCCTTTGCAGCTTGGATCAGGTCATTTCCACCAATGGAGATGGTTATGATATTGGCATCTCTCAGAGCCTGCTGATAGACCGGATATCGGAGCCGCTTCTCAAGCTCACCTGAGGTCAGGCCGTTAACACCCAGGTTCTGGCTGTACACCTGAGTACGAAGTGTGCCTTCGGCCATCCGCCGATATGTGGGCACGAACCCGTTGCCGGGCAGAGCCCCGAATCCGGTAGTCAAGGAATCCCCTATCGCCGTATATAGATAGCTCACCCGTATCGCCTCCTATACATATGGTTCATCTTATGTACCGGTATCCCAGCAGGCAACGGGGAGATGTCCTTAATGGACATACGTCGAGACAAAAAAACCCGTCCCAGTGGGACGGACTTCTTAACTATATAGAATGAACTTATAAAGGTTACCGTTTTGGGCGCTGCGATGCCGAGTGTTCTTACGACCACTGTTGTCTCCGAAATCCTTTGAACTAGATATCCAAGTAGGGGCATTTCGGAGACAAAGGCGGACGCTCCGCTTCTTCAGAATCACTCGGCCTCTCCGCTGAGATCGGTTATTTTTTTAAAGCTCATTTTATATATCTTCAATTATTCACGTCCGCTTTTCAGCTCGGTCCAGAATCGGTCATACACCTGCAAGGTATTTCCCACATCCTTGAGCCATTCGGTGCGTTTCATTTCATCTTCGGACAAATTAATCATTTTGTCGTCACGGTATTCTTTGCTGTGGAATTCCATCGCCTTGGCATTCGGATCACTGTACCCGATCGCTTCATAGTTCTTCGCACTGACCTTCGGATCCATCATATAGTTGATGAATTTCTCAGCCAGCTCCTTGTTTTTAGCATCCTTAGGGATAGCATAGTTATCCGCGAAAATGGTACCGCCCTCCTTAGGAACAACGTAGGCGATATCCTTATTTTCCTTGGCTACAAAAGAAGCGTCTCCGGACCACATGGTGGCGATCCAGCCTTCTTCCTGAATCATCTTCTGCTTGATAGTGTCCGTATCAAAGGCAAGCACGCTAGGCAGCAGCTTCTTCAGATCTTCAACAGAGGTCTTGATCTGTGTCTCGTCCGTGGAGCTGTTCGACCATCCGTTCTTCTTCAGGGACATTCCAATCACTTCCCGGTTATCATCGAGCAGCAGCACTTTCCCTTTGTATTTCGGGTTCCACAAGTCCGCCCAGCTGGAGATCGGTTCTTTCACATATTTCTTGTTATAAGCAATCCCGGTAACTCCGGACATATATACAATGGAATACTTATTGCCTGGATCAAAAGGCGGGTTCTTGAGCGACTCCGTCAGATTCGCGAAGTTCGGAATGTTTGCCATGTTCAGCGGTGCAAGCAGGTTCTCCTTGATCATCGTGGCCACCATATAATCCGATGGCTGAATCAAATCATACCCGCCTCCGCCAGCTTTGATCTTAGCCAGCAAATCCTCGTTATTCGCAAAATTATCGTAGTTGATCTTCACGTTGTTCTGCTCTTCGAAATCCTTCAGCACCTGAGGATCGAAGTTATCCGCCCAGCTGTAGATGTTCAGGGTCTCTTTCTTCGAACCGCAGCCGGACAAAGCCAAAACCACCAACATGGCGGTTAGCAGCAGACTTACAAGCTTTAACTTTTTATTCAATTCGTTATCTCCTCTCTTCCCATTACTTCTTCATGTGTTAGAACGGCAGCATTTTCTGTTTCTTCTGCCCCTTGCCCCGATTCAGCATATACTGAGCCAGGAAAATCAGCGTTACACTTACCAGGATCAAAATCGTACAGAGCGCGTTAATTTCCGGGGAAATACCCCGCTTGACCTGCCCGTATATATAGATTGGCAGCGTAGTTGAGCTGGGCCCCGATACAAAGAAGCTGACCATGAAATCATCCAGCGACATGGTAAAAGCAATTAAAGCCCCTGAAATGATGCCTGGTGTAATTTGGGGCAGGGTCACGTGGCGGAAGGTCTGCCACGGGCTTGCTCCGAGATCCTGTGCCGCCTCCTCCAGCTGCTTGCCCATGCCGGCAAGGCGTGAAGACACCACTACGTATACATATGACATGCTGAAAGTGATATGAGCAATAATAATCGTTGTTTTACCGGTATCGATCTCAAGTATCCGGAACAGCACCAGCAGAGACAAGCCCATGATAATGTCAGGAATCACGATCGGCAGGTACATCAGCCCATTCGTGCCAAGCTTCAGCCTTCGGCTGGATCTGCGGACAGCAATGGCTGCGAGTGTCCCCAGCAGGGTAGCCACAATCGTGGATACCACAGCCACGATCAAACTGTTCTGCAGAGCATCCATCACGTGATCATTATCAAACAGCGATACGTACCAGTCGAATGTAAAGCCGCGCCACTCCGCAGATAACCTGGAATCATTAAATGAGAACAGGATAATAAACAGAATCGGCACGTAAATAAAGATCATCATCAACAGCGAGTGAAGGCCAAGCCATGGACTTTTCTTGCTTCTCATGCCCGTCCCCCCTTCACCGATTCATATCTGGAGGTCATCGCCCTGTTAAATAACGCAATCAAGATCAACGAGGTGATCACAAATATCACAGACAGCGCAGCACCGAACGGCCAATTTCTCGCCCCTAGGAACTGCGTCTGAATGATGTTGCTGATCATGGACGACTTGGCGCCTCCAAGGATATCCGTCACCACAAACATTCCCGTGGTTGAGACATATACAAGCACCGCACCGGTCGTAATCCCCGACTTGGTCTGGGGCAGGGTAATATGCCAGAACGAACGCCAAGGGGAAGCTCCCAGGTCGCTGGCGGCTTCCAGCAGCCTCCTGTCCATCTGCTCGATGGCCACATAAATCGGCAGCACCATAAATGGAATGAAGGTATATACCATTCCTAGAAGAACCGCACCTTTGGTATACAGCATCTGCATCGGTTCAGAGATCCAGCCAAGATTCATCAGCAGGCTGTTCACCACACCCTGCGTGCGCAGCAGCAGAACCCAGGCGTACGTCCGGATCAGAAAGTTGATCCAGAACGGAATGGTGATGAGGGCAAGCCCCCAAGCCTGTCTGCGTGGACCCGACCTGGCGATGTAATAAGCCAGCGGATAGCTCAGCAGCAGGCAGATCACCGTTGTGGCTACAGATAAGACAATTGTATCCCAATAAATCCCCAGGTAAAGAGAATCAAAGAAGACTTTGTATGCATCCAGACTAAACGTATAGATCAGGTTCCCATCGGCATCTCTTTGCATGAAGGAAATTCCCACCACAATAAGCATGGGAATGACAAGAAAAATACTCAGCCACAGCAGGACTGGAAGCAGTGCAAATCCTGATTTCTTCATGCGCCGATATTCACCTCATCTCCAGGGCCCCAATCCACCCCGAGTCTTTCACCGATCTCCCACGGACGCTCGTCCGTGAAGTCCAGCGCGATACTAACCGTCATCGGCTCATTGTCCAGCTGGACAATGACCTTGTGAATGCTGCCAAGGTAAAGCACATCTTGAACCACTCCGGTCCGCTTCGCCGCGGCCGTATCCCGGGTTGCTCTCAGCTTCTCAGGACGAACGGCGAACAGCCGCCCATCCTGGGAAAATATATTATTCTCTCCCACGAATGTTGCGGCAAACAAGGTAGCAGGTGTTGCATAAATTTCCCGAGGTGTCCCAATCTGTTCTACTTGTCCATTATTCATAATCACGATCCGGTCAGAAAGCATCATCGCCTCTTCCTGGTCATGGGTTACATACACGAACGTAATGCCCAGGCTGCGCTGGAGCTGCTTCAGCTCAGACTGCAGGTTCTTCCGAAGCTGGAGATCAAGCGCGCCCAGCGGTTCGTCAAGCAGCAGCACCTTCGGCTTGTTAGCGATAGCCCGCGCAATGGCGACACGCTGCTGCTGTCCACCGGACAGCTGGTGAGGGAAGCGTTTGACGAGCGGAGTCAGCTGGGTCATCGCCACCGCTTCTTCTATCCTCTTTGTGATCTCGGCCTGCGGCAGCTTTTTCATTTTCAGCCCGAATGCGATATTGTCCTCCACCGTCATATGGGGAAAAAGCGCATAATGCTGGAATACCAGATTCAAGTCCCGGCGGTTCGGGGGAAGTGCGGTTAAGTCCGCTCCGTCCAGCACAATCCGTCCTTCTGTTGGTTGTTCAAAGCCGGCAATCATCCGGAGAATTGTCGTCTTCCCACAGCCGCTGGGCCCGAGCAAGGTCAGAAATTCACCTTCCTTAATCGTCAGGTTCAGCGGATGCACAACGACTTGTCCGGCAAAATGCTTCTGGACATCAATCAGTTCAATCATGTGCATCAACTCCTTATTGTTCAATTATGGGTTCCTATGTAGCCTACATGCTATTGGCGAACGGGGAATCCTGCAGGGTTCCCTGTCTTTTGTACAATCTGAAAAAAAAGCCATATCCCTAGGGATGGCTCCTATTAGTCTATCATTTTTTTGCATATTCAATATACCTTGTTTTACCCCTTGATACAACACCTTTATAGGTCTTCAGGCAGGAAGATGTATAAGATGTGACAAAAAACGCCCTTCCCCACTGCCCGGGGAAGGGCGTTCCTGAAAATCTTAAATCGGTTTAAACCCTGCTATTTAAGCTCATACTGCACGTTCAAAGTTGTTGTTACTTTAATCTGACCAGGTTCAACCGCACTATCAGCTGCAGAGCTTGCGGTAGACTTCTCCATGGCAAGATAGTTCTGCTCATACATAGGAACACTGCTTACTCCGCCTTGGCTTACGCTGAGAACTGCGCCCATTTGACGCTTCACACCTTTGGCGATGATCCCGGCCTTCAGTTCTGCATTCGCCAACGCTTTGTTAATTACCTGCTCTTGGTATTGATCCGGGTTCTCAACGGTAAAGCGCACGTTGTCAATCCGGTTCGCCCCATTCTTCGACGCGTCATCCAGAAGCTGACCAATCTTGTCGAGCTGACGGTATTTCACTTGAAGCGTATGGGAGGCATTATAGCCCTTTAGCTTCTGCCCCTCCTTGTCATTGTAAGTATAGTTCGGCTGAACATAGAATCCCGTTGTCTGGATATCCGCAGCATCAATTTTCCACGTATTCTTCAGCAGGTTCGTAAGCTTCGCGATCTGAGCCGCAGTAGCCTTCTGCGCTTCTTGAGCCGTCGCTGCCTGAGCTTCTACACCGATGGATAGATAGGCAATATCCGGCTTAATAAAAACTTCCCCGCTACCAGTCACATTAATTACATTACGCTGTACTGCCTCATCCGCATAAGCGCGCGGCGCATCAGTCAGCAGCCCGCCCACCGTAGTACCTCCAGCCAACAATGTCCCTGCAATCAGCACTGATCCTAGTGATTTCACCCAAATCTTCATGTAACCCGCCTCCATAATTAAATTTTTTTGAACCTGCTATAAGTTGAACTAATGATTCCCAAGTAAGGCAGTCGTGTGAAATGTTCTTTAAGGTCGCTGTTGCTCTCAGATTTCTTGAATTAATTTTATAAGGTAGAATTCTGGTCACAAAGGCGAACACTTCGCTTCTCCAGAATCATTTCACACTCTCGCCTAATGGTAATTCTTCAGCTTAACTTATAAAGACCTCTTTAACTTCAGTCTAGACGCCTTTTGGTAAATTTAACTACTAAACGGAAGCTGTTTTCCAAAGGTTGCAGTGATAGGGGACAGCTCCAAAATAAATTTGGAACACAAAAAAGAGACGGTCCGTCTGCCTCAGCGGCAGCCAGCCATCTCTCTGTCATGCTTGTCCATCACGTTATTACTGGTTCTCCAACTCTTCCTTGCTGACCAGACTGACTAAAGCGTTTGCAGCCTGCTCCGCATCCGCACCCTCGGCGCTAATGTAAATTTCCGTTCCAGTGCTGATGGCAAGGCTCATAATGCCCATGATGCTCTTGGCATTTACCTTCTTGTCATCCTTCTCCACGAACAACTCAGACGAGTATTTATTCGCTTCTTGGACAAAAAGCGCCGCAGGTCTGGCGTGAAGACCCGTTTTCAAACGGACGGTTACCGGATGTTTGACCATGAATCCTTACCCCCTATACGTAATCAATATGCAGACTTATTTCCGCATATTACTGAGGGAATGAACCCGGATTTACAGATATCCGCGTTCATCCCACTTGAAATTTATTTTAATCAGTATACCATAGGCGCTATGCCTCACACTAGGTGTAACGATTCACATGCCCCGAATTTTTTCGGCGAGCTCGTCAATCTTGCGCAGGCGGTGGTTCACGCCGGACTTGCTGACCGTGCCTTTAAGCATCTCGCCAACTTCCTTAAGGTTCATATCGGGATGAGCCAACCGGATCTCAGCCACTTCCCTGAGCTTCTCGGGCAGCGACTCAAGTCCCACTTCCTTCTGAAGCAGCTTGATATTGTCAATCTGCCGGATGGCCGCACCTATGGTCTTATTGAGATTGGCCGTTTCGCAATTGACGATCCGATTCACGGAGTTGCGCATGTCCCGCATAATTCTCACGTCCTCGAACTTGAACAGCGCCTGGTGGGCACCGATAATACTAAGCAGTTCGATAATCTTCTCGCCTTCTTTGATATAGAAAATAAAACCCTTCTTCCGCTCGATACAGCGCGCATTCAGATGGAACTGGTTCGCCAGATCCACCAAAGCCTGGCAGTGCTCCTCATACATAGAGGAAATTTCCAGGTGATATGAGGAACCCTCCGGATTGTTCACAGACCCCCCGGCGAGGAATGCTCCTCTCAAGTATGCCCGCTTGCAGCAGTTCTTACGGGTCAGCTCCGGGTTAATTCCCGGTGTGAAGATAAATCCTTCGGACACGATCTTGAGCTTGTTCAGGATCTCCTGGACATGCGCGGGAATCCGCACGATGTACACATTGTTCTTCTTCAGACGCATCTTCTTGCGCACGAGCAGTTCTGTATGCACGTCGAAATATTTTTTAATCAAAGAATAAATCCGTCTTGCTATCGCGGCGTTCTCGGTGGATATGTCCAAAATGACCTTCTTGTTCGAGACCGAGACGGAACCGTTCATCCGGATTAACGCGGATAACTCGGCCTGCTCACAGCAGGGCTCGGCTTCAATCATGGTCAATTCCTTTTTGGTTTGTGCCGCAAATGACAAGGGACTCACCTCTTTCGTATACTCCAGTTTTGCACCAGCTGATAAATGTGATGACTTAGCTTATCCGCATCATGGCGCAAATATCTGCGGAACAGCACCAGGGTGTCCGCAATCATTTTGTAGCCCCTGCCCGTGACGACATCCCAGTCGACCTTAACGGGTCTGGCCCCTTTCTCAGCGTAGAAATCCTGCACTTGAGCAGGAATTTCACCATCATTAACGATGACATAATCAAATAAATGATGACCCACATGCTCGTATACAGCCTCAAGGTGATCGCTGACGGCATATCCGTCGGTCTCCCCGGGCTGGGTCATGACGTTGCAGACAAAAATCTTGATGGCATCAGAATTCGCCAAAATCGCTTCGGCCAGCTTGGGAACGAGCAAATTAGGAATAATACTCGTATACAAACTGCCCGGGCCAATCAGAATCGCATCGGCCTCCAGTATCGCCTCGACGGCCTCAGGAAGCGGCTCGACCTCCTCCGGCTCCAGGAAGATCCGCTTGATCCTCCCGCCCGCCTCGGGAATCTTCGACTCCCCGGTGACAATCGAACCGTCGTCCATCTCCGCATGCAGCACAACCGCGTGCTGCGCCGCCGGGAGCACACGTCCCCGCACCGCAAAGACGCGGCTGAGTTCACGGACAGCAGTCACAAAATCACCCGAAATATCAGTCATGGCCGCAAGAATCAGATTCCCCAGGCTGTGGCCGGCGAGTCCCTCCCCTGCGGTGAACCGGTAGCTGAGCATATCGTATAATAACGGCTCCACATCGGCAAGCGCGGTCAGGACGTTACGGATATCCCCCGGGGGCGGCATCTGCAGCTCACTTCTCAATATACCGGAGCTGCCCCCGTCATCGGCTACAGTCACAATAGCTGTTATATCTAGAGGCTTCTCTTTGAGGCCGCGGAGCATCACGGACAGGCCGGTTCCCCCGCCCATCACCACGATCCGCGGCTCTCTTTCACTTGCTGACCGGTCTTTCACTTCTCATTTCACCTCTTAAGGCCGATCCCGGTCGGAATCCCGGTGGCTAACGCGGACCGTTTCCGTCTCGCTCGTACCCAGCATACGACCCAAATATTCGGCAATTGCGACCGAACGGTGTTTACCGCCGGTACAGCCAATTCCGATAATGACCTGGCTTTTCCCTTCCTTGTGATACTGCGGCAGCAGGAAATGCAGCATATCCAGCAGCTTCGTCAGGAAGACCTGCGTCTCAGGCCACTTCATTACATATTCATATACGTCGCTATCCTGCCCAGTGTGCGGGCGCAGCTGCTCAATATAATGCGGATTGGGCAGGAAACGCACGTCAAACACCAGATCTGCATCAATTGGAATACCATACTTGAAGCCAAAGGAGGTAATATTTACGGATAAATTGCTGCTCTCCAGATGCGCAAATCCAGAGATGATCTTCTCCTTCAGGGCGGAAGGCTTCATATTGCTCGTGTCGATCACCTGGGTGGCCGACGTCTTTAGTTCTTCCAGCATTTTGCGTTCCAGACGGATACCGTCAAGCGGCATGCCCTCCGGAGCCAGTGGATGCCTTCGGCGGCTCTCCTTGTAACGCTGTACCAGTACGGAATCGGTGGCGTCAAGGAACAGGATTTCACACTTAATTGTAAAATGATCTTTGATATAGTTGAGAGATTCGGATAGTGCCGTGAAGAATTCACGACCCCGCAGGTCGATTACAAGCGCCACCTTGGCGATTTTCCCGTTGGACTGCTCAATGAGCTCAGCGAACTTAGGGATAAGCACCGGCGGCAAATTGTCTACACAGAAAAAACCGAGATCCTCCAAGCTTCGTACGGCGAGTGATTTCCCCGCACCCGACATGCCTGTAATAATGATCAAGTTCGCAACCGAAGTTTGTTCCTTGTCCGGCATCTGATTTCCCTCCCTCGCAATCTTCTCTATATATTAACCATCTATTCTTCCAACCCTTAGTGCAGGAACAGACCTGCCGCACCAATCATGCCCGCATCGTTGCCGAGAATGGCAGGAACGATATCCACGCCTTCTTGAAGAGGCTCCGGTGTCAATTTGGCATACACACTGCGCACCTCATTGAACAGGATGTCCCCGGCTTTTGATACACCACCGCCAATTATAAAGCGCTGCGGGTTAAGCACTGCGCTTACGGCTGCAAGCGACTTTCCGAGATAGAACGCCGCACGGTTTACAATGCGAATCGCCGCTTCATCCCCGGATTTGGCCGCATCGAACACATCCTTGGCCATGATGTTCTCCACTTGGGACAAGGAGGTTCGGTCGCCGCGCTCAACGGCATCCTTCGCCATCCGGATCACGCCAGTCGCCGAGGAGACGGTTTCCAGACAGCCCATTTTGCCGCATCCACATTGAATCGCTTCCAAGTCAGGAACCACGGATATATGACCAAGCTCACCGGCCAGACCAGCAAAGCCCTGGTAGATTGCGCCATTCACAATAATTCCGCCGCCAACGCCTGTACCGAGCGTATAGCATACACAGTTGCTTACCCCTTTGCCGGCACCGGCCCATACTTCCCCAAGCGCCGCCACGTTGGCATCGTTATCTATACGGACTGGCTTGCCAAGCCGCTGCTCCAGAATGCTGCGGATATGGAGATCCTTCAAACCTACATTCGGCGCAAAAATAATGATCCCGTCGCGAACATTCGTAAATCCGGCAACCCCGGCGCCAACACCCGCAAGCTGATCCCACTCATACGGGGACTGCTCCACAATGAGACGTACATACCGCTCGATGTTGTCAACGACGGCATCCGGACCTTTCTCAACCTCCGTCGGTCCTTCATAAGTATGAAGCAGCTGGCCTTCCTCATTACAGATGCCGACTTTGATTGCTGTTCCGCCCAGATCGACACCAATGTAGATTTGTTCAGACATTTTACAAGCCACCTTTTTCTCTATAAAATAGTTTGCTCCTACGTACCCACTATAAGCGAACCCACAGCTTCGGTCAAGAGAAGAGGGGCTTCCTAAACCCCTTGTCAGCAAGGCTTTTCTAGATGGAGCAGGCTGGTTGGAAACCCTGAATTTCCTGTGAAAATGACAATATAAATGCGCCCATCTCCCAGCATAGGGATCAAGGCGCTCAGCCATGCTTCTGGATATTGCTGTAAATCATTGGCCGGTGGATTCGTTCAGCTCAGCAGCAATAGGCTACTGGGATAAAATTCTCTTCTGTCCTTCCAGCTCGCGAATTGGAGCGATATTCTGGGTAAATTCAAGCGTGCCAAGGTACTGGCCCTCACTGCCGCGTACCGCAAAATACCGGATATAGACAAATTTATCTTTTACCGGAATCCAGAAATCCTCGGCATCCTTCCGTCCGGCTTTGAAATCAGCAAGCAGCTCATTCACGACATGTACGCTTTGGGGCGGATGACAGTTCTGTACGGTGCGGCCAATGACCGCCTTCGTTCTGGCAAAAATCCGTTCCTTGCCGTGCGAGAAATACCGGACCACATCGTTCTCGTCAATAAACGTGAGGTCCACAGGGAGATGGTTCATGACAGCTTCCAGCTGCTGAACCGACAGGATGCCCGTCTCGAACCGGACGAAGCCGCCTGGAACGCCCTCTTCCTCTGCTTCCGCACCTTCTGGAAGCGGTGCCCGCTCGGGCTTCCATTCCTGTTCCGGAGCTGCCAGGCAGAAGCCAATCTGATCGCTCTCTTTGGCGATCTTGACCCATTCATCCTCGGTCAGCTTCTCCAGTGCCATCGGCAGCAAAATGTTCTCTTCCTTAAAGATCATCTCATTCACCTCGGTAATGGTCCGCTCCAGTGAGGTGAGAATATAAGCCAGGTCTTCTCCTGTAGTGTGGGCCGCGAGCAGGGATTTGGTCTCCTTAATCAGCATCCGGATGCCATCGTCTACTCCCCACATCACTTTGGTCGGACCAAAGATGCCGTACTTCTCGAGATAGGGGAACAACAGATTCTCCTTCCGGCTGTAGTGTTTATCGAGGTCCATCAGCAGATTCAAATCCTCCAGCAGCTTCAAGATGACCGCAGGATCGTCCCCCTTCTTCAGCCGATCCACATGCAGCTGAAGCTTGAAGTTGACCAGACGTTCAATCTCCCGATTCTCCATCTTGAATGTATGAACCGGATGGCCCGGCTGCTCCTCAGGCTTCGACGAGCGGTGAATTTCCTCAATGGAGCCCTTGAATATCGCCGTGTGCACCGAGCATAAGCGCTGCACCTCCGTAACCGGAATCCCCTCTTCCTCCATCAAGGAATGCTCCATTGCCGAAATTTCAGCCACAGTCACATCCCCCACCGCTTGCTCAAACCGGGCTTTAACCTCCTCCACACTCTTGCCCTGATGAAGCTCCTTAATAATCTCTTTAAGCATCTCTTGACGTTTGGTTCGTGAGGCAGCTTCTGTCTCCCGGTTATTAATCAGCTCGCTCATTTCAATTTCCCCCTTGGTAATGACTTATACTTTGTCATGCATTGCTCTTATCTCTACACAATCACTTACACAATCACTTCATAACCCTGGGATTCAAAGGCCGCAATAATGTCTGTCAAAGGAATTTTCCGCATGGCCGCTCCCTTTGGAATCGTCATGAACCTGCCTGCGGTCTGCAGCATTCCGGGCTTGGCGATCTGTGCAAATCCAAGGCCCACCATAATGTCTATAATCTCCGGGTCCGCTGTGCACAGATCGAACAGGCTGGACTGGAAATGAACTTGTTTGGTCATAAAGAACTTCCCCCATTTCAGGCGAAGCAGGCGGCATACCGTAGCTTTGCCTGTACCTTGATATAATTGAGAATTTTTCTCAATTCAAAATTAACATGCTTAAGGGGGAGTGCTTGTGATTGTAGTCACAAGGAGCGGACTTTTTTAACATTCTATTGATTTGGAAAGTGATTTGGAAAGTTTGAGGCCCTGAGCCAACCGGTTTACCCCCGCTTGCAGCAAGCTTAGAATGACCTTTTGTGACTACCTTGTTTCTCGCTCCCTGGAACTTCGTGGTATAATGCAGTCAAATTTGCGGCAGAGCCGGAAAGGAACCTGATTGTGGCTATTCATTTGTTATATGTTGAAGATGATCCCGAGATCGGAAGTTGGGTCAGCCAGGACCTGAAGGACCGGGGATACGAGGTAAAGTGGCTGAAGAGCGGGGAAGGCGCCTTGGACGCGGCGGCGGATGCCCACCTGATTATTCTGGATGTCATGCTGCCGGGACTTGACGGATTCACCGTGGGCCAGCGGCTGAAGCGTAATTATCCGCAGACCCCTATTCTTATGCTGTCAGCTCGTTCTTCCATTGACGATAAACTGCAGGGACTCCAATTCGCGGACGACTACCTGACCAAGCCGTTTCATCCGGATGAGCTTACGGCCCGGATTGAAGTGCTGATCCGGCGGAGCGGTTCCCTAAGCGATCTCCCGCTGGAGCTGGGGCATCTTCGCGTCTACGAACGCGAGAACCGGATCGAACACAAGGACACGGGAGAAGAGATTATACTAACCGGCAAGCAGTTCCAAATCTTCATGTATCTGATCCGGCATCTGGGCCAGATTATGACCAAGGAACAAATCTATGAGGCTGTATGGGGGGACCCGTACCTTGATGGCGATAAAACCTTGATGGTCCACATCCGCTATTTGAGAGAGAAGATTGAGCTTGACCCCGCTGAGCCTAAAATCATCGAGACGATCCGGGGAATCGGGTACCGGGTGAGGGCATGAAGTTCCGCAGGTTTCCCAAATTCCGCTCCTCTCTCTTGTCCCGCTACTTCCTTATTGTTCTGGCGGCACTCCTGTTTGTTCCCGTGGTGATTCCACTTAGCTTCCTAGCAACCTGGCTGATGAACAGCGTTGTCACGACCAGCCAGGAGAAAGCCAACCCGAATTATATTAATTCCGGCTATTTGACGGCTAACTGGCATGACGCAGCCAAGCAGCTTGCCGACGCTTCACCGGACAAAATTAATCAGCGCCTTAAGGAATACAAAAAGAAATATCCTTTTGCCACCATCTTCTGGGTGGATCACAGCGGAGAAACGCATCAGCTGCCCCCTGTCTTAAGGAAACTTCCGGTTCAGTGGTCTTTAGAGGATACGATCCAGTACATGAAAAAGGGCGGCAGTGACGACAACTTCTTCACCGTGGTCGCGTTCATCGGAGATTCTCCTAACAAGCGTCAAGGCTTCATGGGGATTGAGGTGCCTCGCTCCTATTTCGTAAGAGGCGCCAACGACAGTTCAAGCTTCAGTCTGTTTGGAATCACACTGCTCCTGCTGTTTGCTTTCTTCGCGGGGCTCTCTTATCTGTTCTTCCGCGATATTCGCAAGCGGCTGCTTACCCTGGAGTCAGCCATGCATTTCCCTGGCGAGGACGGCCTTCCTCAGAAGATCCACACAGGCAAAGCCGATGAGATCGGAATGCTGGAGCAGTCGTTCAATTACATGGTTGACCAGCTTCGGGAGAGCCGCATTCGTGAGGTCGAGGAAGAGCATCTGCGCAAGCGGCTGGTCAGCAATCTCTCCCATGATCTGAGAACTCCGCTGACCGTGATTGGCAGTCACTTGTATTCCCTGAAGAAGGAGAACCTGTCCGAGCAGGGAAGCCAGTCCCTCACCCTGATGCAGGACAAAATGCGTGACCTCGACCATCTGATCGATCACCTTCTCTCCTACAACCTGCTGACCAGCGGCAAATATGCCATCCATCCGAAGTCTCAGGATATTCTCCGGATCGTCAGGGAGAGCGCGGCCGCCTGGTATCCCCTATGGGAACGGGAAGGGCTTGAGCCTGATATTGATCTGGATGGCGAGTCCCTAATCTGGCCCGTCGATGAGCAGGCTTTCCGCCGGGTTCTGGATAATTTGTTCCAGAACATCGTACGGCATGCCAAGTCAGGCCGCTATATCGGCCTGAGCATAGAGTGCAGTCCAGGCAGACCGGCGGAGCTGGTCATCCATGACCGTGGTCCCGGCATGCTCGCCGAGAGCGGAACTAAGGGAGCCGGCCTTGGCCTCGCCATTGTGAAGCTGTTGCTTAAAGAGATGTCGCTTAAACTAGATATTGACAGCACTACCGAAGGGACTCGCATGCGGATTCACCCTTGATGCGAAGCTGTAAGCCTATAAGCAAGACCGGAAGCGTGATTCGTTACGCTCCGGTCTTTTTTTAAACTAAATTTAAACTCGGTGGACACCGGCTTTTAAACTAACCGATTTATGCTGGTTAACGAGGTGAAGAGAAACCATGAGCGAATATGTAATCAAAACTAACGGTTTAACGAAAAGCTACCGCGGACGGAATGCCGTCAGCGATTTGAATCTGGAGATCAGGAAGGGAGAAATTTACGGTTTCCTCGGTCCGAACGGTGCCGGCAAGACCACAACGATACGTATGCTGCTGGGACTGATTCGTCCGACGAAGGGAACTGTCGAAATTCTCGGAAAGAACTTGAAGAGCGACAAAATTAATATACTGCGCCGGGTCGGATCGCTGGTGGAGTACCCTTCCTATTACGGCCATCTGACTGCGGTCGAGAACCTCGAAGCCATCCGCCGGATCCTGGATGTTCCGAAATCACGCATTGATGAGGTCCTTGAGATTGTATCCCTGACCAAGGAATCCAAACGGGCGGTGAAGGGCTACTCGCTCGGAATGAAGCAGCGCCTGGGAATTGCATCCGCTCTGCTAGGCTCCCCCGAACTCCTGATCCTCGATGAGCCTACGAACGGACTTGATCCATCCGGGATCCACGAAATCCGCGAGCTGATCAAGCAGATGCCGAGGGAGCATGGGATCACAGTCCTCGTCTCCAGCCATTTGCTCGGTGAGGTCGAACAGATGGCCGGAACCGTTGGCATTATCCGCGACGGGCGGATGGTCTTCCAAGACACGATCGCCAATCTGCGGCAGAAGGCGGCCGGCGGAATAGACATCAGAGTGTCGGAAGCTGAATCCGCTCTGTGGCTGGCCAAGGATGCCGGAATTACCGGACAGGCCCAGCAGAATGTGCTGCATGTGGAAGGCCTGGATGACAAGCAAGTTGCTTCCCTGGTCAAGCGGCTCGTTGACAACGGACACTTGATCTACCGCGTAGAGGAGAAGAACAAGTCGCTCGAGGACATCTTCATGGAGGTTATCGGGGAGGTGAAGTCCCTATGATTGGCCGGGCTTTATCCGCTGACTTCCTGAAGATACGCGGCAAAGGAATCTGGTTCCTGATCTTCATTGCCCCCATCGGGCTTGTCGCCATGCAGGCGCTCAATTTCGGACTGCGCTACGAGTTCATGGTCGCCCGCGCCAACGGGAACTTATGGATGTCGATCATTAAGAATATCTTCCTGTTCGTTCCCATGGCCCTGTTCATGGGCAGCACCCTTGTAAGCTCAATGCTTGCTGGCGTTGAACATCAGCTGAGCTCCTGGAAACAGCTCCTGGCGCTGCCGATCTCCCGGACCACAGTGTTCATTTCGAAGTTTCTGGTATGTGTATTCCTGCTGGCCATCTCCTGCTTGGTGCTGTCGTTGGGAGCTCTCTTGCTTGGACTGTGTCTCGGGATCAGCACCCCGGTTCCATGGGCCGAGCTGCTCCGGTTAGGATTCTTTCCTTTCCTTGGCTCACTGCCCGTGCTTGCGCTGCAGCTGTATCTGTCGCTTACATTTAAGAACCAGGCTCTGCCGGTGACACTCGGTCTGGCTATGGCCATATGCTCCCTGTTCACAGGCCAGCTGGCTGATCTCATGCCGCTGAACTGGCCTTCCCTGGCTTTTGCGGCTCCAAACTATATCGTCTACTTATCTGCCGGGGTTGTTCTCGGCCTGCTCATTCTGGCCGTGGCCCTGGTACATTTCAACCGGAAGGACGTGAACTAAATTGAATACATTCATCCGGGTACTTTCGTCCGAACGGCTCAAGATGTCCAAGTCGAATTTGTGGCTGCTGACTTTGGGCAGCCCCTTGCTTGCCCTGCTGGTAGGGCTGCTGACTAATTCCGCAAAGGATGCTTCAGGCTACATGGTGCTGATGTCCACCATGTCCTTGTTCCATGCCCTGCTGTTCCTGCCCATTCTCACCGGCATATTCTCATCTTTCATTTGCCGGTATGAACATGTGGGAGGCGGCTGGAAGTCCCTGCTGTCACTCCCTGTATCGCGGACATCCGTATTCACCGCGAAGTTCCTGATCGTGGCGGCTCTGCTGGCACTAACCCAGCTGCTGTTCCTTGGAAGCTTCTTAATTGCGTCACAAGTCAAAGGCATTCATGAGCCTTTTCCTTGGGCCATGCTTACCCGCAGCATTATAGGGGGCTGGGTAGCCTGTCTGCCGCTGGCGGCTCTTCAGCTCGGATTCTCCTTGCGGTGGGCCAGCTTCGCTGCCCCGCTTGTTGTTAATGTTATTTTTACAGTGCCTAACGTTCTGATCATCAACTCCGATAAAATAAGACCTTTCTATCCTTGGGCACAGCCTATTCAGGCTATGATTCCAGCAAGTTCAACTAACATCGGTTCTTTTGGGTTTAATCTCTCGTTTGAGAGCCTGATGATCACGGTCGTTGGAAGCTTTGTTCTGTTCTTCGCTGCAGGGCTGATCTACTTCAACCGCCGGGAAATTTAGGGAGGGGCCTTCCGTGAGCACAATAAGGAGGTTCATCTGCTGCTGCAAAGCAGCATTACGCGGCTGGACCGTACCTTCCCTTCTGCTTCTCGCTTGTTGCCTGTCTTCGCTGTCTGCTCCAGCTGTTCAAGCAGCCGGATCAGACAGCAGGCCCAACGTAGATTCCAAAATCAACAAGTTCATGGAGACCGCGATGAGCCAGCTGCATATTCCTGGAGCAGCTGTAGGTATCGTGACAAAGGATCAAATCGTCTACTTGAAGGGCTACGGGGTTACAGGGCCTAATCAGACTCCCGTTACTCCGGAGACTTCTTTTGTCCTCGGGTCAACGACCAAGTCATTCACGGCCCTGGCTGTGATGCAGCTGGTTGAAGCAGGCATGATCGACCTGAATGCTCCTGTAACCCAATACCTGCCCTCATTCAAGCTGGCGGATAAGTCAGCCGCCGGGGCCATCCGGGTTCGCGATCTGCTTCACCAGACCAGCGGACTCAGCGAGTATGACGGACGGGTCGGGATGATGAAATGCAACAAGCCGATTAAGGAACATCTGAGGGATTTAAGCACGGTTTCCCTTATAGCGCCCCCTGGTACTGCCTATCAATACTCTAATTTGAACTATAATATCCTGGGTGGAATTATTGAGGCAGTGAGTGGAGAATCGTATGCCAATTATGTACACAAGCATATTTTTCAGCCACTCGACATGAAATACAGTTTTGCTTCCCCAGAGGAAGCCGGAAGTCATCTGGCTACAGGGTACCAATCCCTCATGGGCTATATGATTCCTACGAAGCAGCTTCCCCACACAGGGACGGTTGCATCGGGGTATTTGATCTCAAGTGCAGGGGACTTGGCCCACTACATGATGGCCCAGATGAACCGGGATAAATATTTGGGAACGTCTGTCCTTTCTCCGGGAGGGGTAGAGCAGATGCATGCGCCTGCCACCGACATGGGGGGAGGGGCCTTTTATGGCATGGGCTGGACCATCAAGAATGGAGTAACCTTCCATGATGGGATGACGGAGAATACCTATTCCATGCTGGTTATGGACGGAGATTACGGGATTATATTGCTGACGAACGCACTGGATTACCTGATACCCTATGACCGGATAGCGATAGGTCTCAGCCGTATTCTTCATGGGCAGGACCCGGAAATTAACTCAATTCCATCGGTCAGCCAGACTTATATAAAGGCAGATCTCGCCCTTCTGGCTGTGCTTGCCTATCTAGTCTGGACCTTGAACGGGTTATTCAAGTGGCGGACCCAATATCAATCATCACGCCGGTGGCTGTGCATACATACGGGAATCGTTGGCTTGGTCCACTTGATCCTCCCTATAGCCATACTAATCTATGTTCCCAAGGTGTTTTCAGCTCCATGGCCGGTTGTACAGACATTTCTCCCTGGCTTAGGCCACGTCCTTTATTATCTTCCCATGCTCCTGATTGCCCTGGGCGTGCTGAAAGCGGTGCTGATGTTCCGGAGATGGGCCTTGGCGAAGAATGCAAGTGCAGGCACAAACTCTTGAGGACATATCCTCCTAATTGATACGTATGATTCAGGCAGTTGAAAACTGATATTGTTCACTAACAGCCGGGCATGTTTATTGCCCTGTCACTATCAAGCTATCTAAATTCATTTAGAGGAGATCATTCATATGCTGTCTTTAAAAAGATCATTCAAACTTGTATTAACCCTAACTGTCGGTTTAACGTTAATCCTTCCCGGCCTTTCCTCAGCTGCCCCAGCCAAAAATCAGCAGCAGTGGATCCGGCAGAACAGCCATGAGATTAAATCCCTGGTATCCGACGATTACCGGGATCTGGCCTTCCTGAAGCCGCTGCTTCAGGGGAAGACTGTGGTAAGTCTCGGGGAGAACTTTCACCGGGTAGCCGAGTATAGCAGTGCCAAGACCCGGTTGATCAAATATCTGCACGAAGAGCTCGGGTTCGACGTGATCGCGTTTGAATCGGGCACGGGTGATGCTGCCGCAGCTTGGAGCACCAGAAATAAACTAAGCCCGGAAGAAATGATGGCCGGCTCTATGCTTCAGGTATGGCATTCCCAGGAAACCCTTGAGCTGTTCAAATACATCCAGCAGCAGAGCAAAGGGAAGAGACCTCTCTATTTAGCCGGTTATGATATGCAGTTCACTTCTTATTACTTGACCAACTTTATTGCATCAGGGCTGTATAAGATCGATCCGCAAAGAGGCAAAGACTTCGCTGAAATGGAGATGAAAGCAATCCCCTCCTATTATGGAGTGCTTAACAAATACGGGAGCTTCTCATCCAAGAATGACGCATATAACAAGGAAATAAAACAGGTTATTGATCTCTATGAACCCAAATATAAAGAAACGATCAAGTATATCCAGGAACACCGTCAAGAATTCGCTTCTAAATATCCGGACAATCCCAAAATGACGGATATCATCATCCGTTCCCTGAAAGACCATATTAATTTTCTGAATATGGCCGCTCAACAAGATGTAACACGCTCTTATGAATTCAGAGACAGACTGATGGTGGACAATCTGGAGTGGCAGATGAAGAATTTATATCCCGGCAAAAAGGTGATTCTGTGGGCACATAATGATCATCTGGCCAAGAATACTTCCCAAATTCTAACCAAAGAGAACGGGAAATGGGTTCGCAGCTTCACCAGCATGGGTGAAATGCTCCACAAGAAGCTGAAGGATAAGCTCTATGTTGTTGGTCTGTATATGAACCAAGGCTCGGCCTCTACGATTTCCGCGAACAAGCCTTTTACCATCAAACCTATGCCTAAAGGAAGCCTTGAGAATCTAATGCTCAGCAGCGGGTATAAGAACACCTTCATCGACTTGTCCAGACAGAAGAAAAATTCCCTAAATACCTGGATGTTCAAACCTATGTATGCGGCTGAAGATGGCATGACGGGTGACTTCATTATGCCGAATCAGATGAAGTTTATTCCGAGAGACCAATATGACGGCATTCTTCTTATTGATAAGGTGAAGTCGCCCACACCTGTTGATTTCTCCAAGCTTGCAGCTCCTTCATCGAACTAAGGAGCACATGAACAAGGCCACCCGGCAAGGGGTGGCCTTTGTTTGTGTTTAAGAGTTCGGTTTGTGTTTGTTCAAAATGACAGCCGGGATGCAACGCCACACTGCGCGCAGGGAGCTTCGTGCGGTGCGATTTAAGAACGAATGCCCGCTCCCGTCGCTATTAGTTTCGGATTTCTTTCTTGAATTATTTCCAGGGGATGAAATCCAAAACCAAAGGCGACTGCTAGCGCTTGGCCGTGGATCGTTCGTCTCTTTGCCGGCTTCGGCGAAATCTTCCACCTCAAAACAAACAAATTAAAGCAATAGAAACCGTTCTTTGGTAAAATGGAAGTATGAGGAAACCTATACGGGTAATTCTCAAGTTCAATTTTTATACTAGAAAGTAAGGATGGTCACCATTATGACATTAAAAAAATTGTCCCTGCTGCTGGTTACAGGACTCGGTGTGGCTGCAGCAGCTATTGCTATATTTGCCGCTCCGGGACTGCAGCCGCCATCTGTTCAGGCCTCTTCGTCGTTGCCTTCAGCAGCAGGAAGCGCCTATTCTGAAAACCAGATCAACCTGTTAAGCCACCGGCAGCCTCTTGAGACCCATCATAGCGGTCTGGGAGCCTACACCGGCGAGTATACCAGCTCACCTCTAAATGGCAAGAAATTGACCTTTACGATCAGGAACAACAGCAGCTCATCCGTATATATGACGATTAAGCGAAATCAAGTGAAATTTATAGAGGATATCGCCATCTCCCCAGGTTCGAGCAGAACCCAGGAATTTAAGGAGCTTGCTGCTGAAGGTATCAGCGGCAGTTGGGATATGTATATTTACACGCGTAACGGAGACTTCGTTGATCTCGATATCTCGGCAGAGCAGAGCTGATCGGATAATCGGGCTTCAGTGTGACGCGGATTGGACTTGTGGGTTGGGACTGTGCGCGGTAGTCCATCTCTTAGGGCCTCTCAGCCAGTACTTGTCCGCTTCCTACAATAACAAAGAAGCTGTCCCAACGGCCACGGAAATGGCAGGACAGCTTCTTTGTTATGTGATTTGACCTGCGTTACTGGTCCAGCGTCTCGCTCCAATCGTGCACCATTGCGCCTTCCAGGAACTTCTCGCAATCCATCGCGGCCATACAGCCGGAACCGGCTGCAGTGATGGCCTGGCGGTACTTCGTATCCTGAACGTCCCCACAGGCGAACACGCCAGGGACATTGGTCTCGGTCGTTCCCGGCTTTACCACAATGTAGCCGTGATCATCGGTCTTGATCTGACCACCGAGGAATTTCGTATTCGGAGTATGACCGATTGCCACGAACACCCCGTTCGCCTCAATAAGTTCCTCTTGTCCGCTCTCATTGTTGCGAACCTTCAGCCCTTTTACTCCCTTGTCATCGGTTACCACTTCCAGCGGCGTCCGGTTCAGTGCCCATTTCACCTTCTCATTCTCCCGCGCGCGGTCCTGCATGATCTTCGAGGCGCGGAGCTCATCGCGGCGATGCACCAGAGTCACCTCAGAAGCGAAGCGTGTCAGGAAGCTGGCCTCTTCCATGGCTGAGTCCCCGCCGCCCACCACAATGATCTTCTTCCCGCGGAAGAAGAATCCGTCACAGGTGGCACAGGTGCTGACGCCGCGGCCCACATTGTCCTGCTCCCCCGGAATCCCGAGGTATCTTGCCGAGGCTCCGGTTGAGATAATGACCGTCTCCGCCTGCAGGGCATCCTCTTGGCCTGTTACCTTAACGGAGAATGGCCGCTTGGAGAAGTCGACTTCTTCAACCCAGCCGCTTCGGAACTCAGCGCCGAAGCGTTCCGCTTGCTTGCGCATGTTGTCCATCAGTTCCGGCCCCATAATCCCCTGTGGGAACCCTGGAAAGTTCTCCACTTCCGTGGTAGTCGTCAGCTGTCCGCCTGGTTCCAATCCCTCAATCACCAGCGGCTTCAAATTTGCACGAGCCAAATATATGGCTGCCGTAAGCCCAGACGGGCCGGTTCCGATCACGATTGATTTATACATTATGGATAACCTCCTTGGAATTGGTTTCTCCTGCTTCAGATATTCTTATACCCTTTTGCAACCCTTGCATAAACATTAGAGCCGATCCCGGAATGCGTTATACTATATAAAATGAACTTATGAAGATTACCCTTATGGGGCGCCGCGATGCCGAGTGTTCTTTAAGGCCGCTGTTGTCTCCGAAATGCTTGAACTAGATATCAAATATAAATACCAATCAGACCGAAGGGAAGATTCTTTCCATC
This sequence comes from Paenibacillus sp. J22TS3, assembly GCF_018403205.1. Lineage (NCBI taxonomy): Bacteria > Bacillati > Bacillota > Bacilli > Caryophanales > Paenibacillaceae > Paenibacillus > Paenibacillus sp. J22TS3. The sequence goes on along the minus strand of NZ_BOSF01000011.1, from coordinate 27,082 downwards.
TTCTCTTTAATTCCGCATACCTCATCCACACGCCGGGCATACTTGCTTGCCGTAGAAGCCGATACCCCATACCGCTGTGCGACCTCTTCATAAGTAATTGTCCGGCGGTGCATCTTCGCGGTCAGATATTCCAGCGCGGCTGCCCAGCCCGCTATCGTTGTAATAGCAGGAGTCTTGGGATACTGGCGGGACAAGAAGTCGACCCATAAGATCTCCAGATCGTACTGCTGCAGCAGGTTATAGCGCGAATCCATGCCTTGCAGGGCGGTGTCCACCACAGCCTGCCATTCGTCCTCCCAGACTGGAAGATCAGAAGAGATGATCTTCGGATCGACCATCCGGACTTCCTCTTGATCGCGGACCGGCACGCTGTCCTTTACACCCAGACTGCGAAGCACGTACAGCGCCACGCTTTTCAAATACTTCTCTTCTTCCGGCTCCATCAGGAACGCCCGCAGCGCTTCGATAACCTCCACGTCACCAATGCTGCCGAAGGCCTGAATGACCTGCAGCTTGGTTCTCGCGTCCCCATGGCGCAGCGCCCAGAAGAAGGAGGAACGGATCAGCGGGTCTTTCTTCATGCCATCCGGCACACCTGAATCCTGCTTCTCCCACAGCTTGAACTGCTCCTCAAACGGCAGATGATAATGATAGCTGACCTGAAGCCGTTCCCCGCCGGTAAGCTGCTCCTCTTCCAAACGACTTAAGTAGAATTTCGGAATTTCAGCTGCCGGATCGAGCTTCTGTACATGCTGCCAATACTTCTTGGCTTCCGCATAACGGCCCGTATTATATGAAGCCACTGCGGCATAATGGAAGAGACAAGGATCAAAGTTCACCTCATCATCCTTGATGAGACGTTTGAAATGGCCATAGGCCGCTTCATGCTCGCCCAGGATGCCCATCGTGGTAGCCAGCTTGAACACATGCTCCTGGTGAAAAGGAACAATGTTGCGCAGCTGAAGGGTCAGCTCGCCCAGCATCTTCTCATCTCCCTGGTGCTGATAGAAGATCGCCAGGTTGCATAAGCCGTGCAGATTGCCCGGCTCACGTTCAAGCACGTCGTCAATCGCACCTTGGGCCTTGCGGAAGAGGCCCAGATAATAGTAGGCCAACGCCAGATTGTTGCGCGCCGCAAGGAAATCCGGGTTCTTATCCAGAATCTCCTCCAGCAGCTTCGCGGCCTGCGCGAACTTCCCTTCTTCGAGCAGCGCCCGGGCGCTCTCGTGTTCGATCATCCCTTCACGGGCTTTGATGGAGCTGAGCTTCATCGGACGCTCCAGCTCATAGTGGAGGAGATCCATCATTTCCTCCGCCTCGGCCAGGAACTGGCCGCTGACATCCTGCTCCAAATATGTGATTAAGGCCTGTTCAGCCGCTTCAAACTGTTCCATGTTGGCATAGTTATTCGCCAGATAGAAATAACATTCCGTCATGGACGGGTCCACATGCTCCAAAATCGAAGTCAGAACGGCATTAGAGCCTTCATAGTCCCCCATCTCTGACAAAATTCCCGCCATATTGCAATGATTAACCGGGTTCTCCGGTTCATATTCCACAGCCTTGCGAAAATATTTCAATGCCTTGTCGTAATGATAGCGGTCCAGTGAAGAGACGGCTCTCTCAAAGAAAAAGCCCGCATCCATGCGGATGGGCACCACTTTGCGCGGCACACCGCCATTTTGCTGTTTTTTCTCTTTCAAGCAAGGCACCTCCTTCAAGTATCCCTAAAAGTCTCTCAGGTATTATACCATAGAGAGGCCTTTCGTCCCATGATAAAAGAAAAAGCGGGATCTAAGATCCCGCCGACTCACACGCCTATGTCCGTACAACCTCATCAGCTAGCTAATGAGCTCCAATTTCCTTTTTGGACGTATGCAATTGAAAGTAAGATTATGGAGAACTATGAGAAGCGGCCCTCTCAGATCCCGCGGTCTCTGAACAAGGTGGCAATCGAGCCGCCGTCTCGGATAATTTGGATAGCTTGGGAGAGCATAGGGGCTACGGACAGCACATGAAATCTCTCAGGATGCTGCTCAGGCTGGGCGATCGAATCGGTAATTACGACTTCACGGATGTTCGGATGAATGAGACGCGACATGCCGTCAGCCGAGAACAGACCGTGGGAGGCACACACGAATGCATCCTCCGCTCCCCGTTCCTTAAGCCCTTCGACCACGTTCACAATCGTGGAGCCGGTGTCGATCAAATCCTCAATGATGATCGGGGTGTGCCCTTTAACCTCTCCAATCACATGGGTGATCACCGACTGGTTATGGCCCGGTCTCTTCTTAATCATCATGGCAAAAGGGGCATCCAGACCGCTTGCCAGCTTCTCGGCCATAGAAGCCCGACCGGCATCCGGCGAGACCACTACCGGGTTCGTAATTTCCTTCGACTTCAGATAGGTAGTCATAATATCCAAGGTCGTCAAATGATCGACCGGAATGTTGAAGAAGCCTTGAATCGCAGGCGCATGCAGATCGATCGTAACCACACGGGTTGCCCCTGCGGTGGTCAGCACGTCGGCCACCATTTTAGCGGAGATCGGTTCTCTTGGGGCGGATTTACGCTCCTGCCGGGCATAGCCGTAATAAGGCATGATAATATTCACTGTACGGGCAGAAGCCCGCTTGGCCGCATCAATCATAACCAGAAGCTCTACGAACATCTCGTTAATCGGATGGGAGAGCGATTGTACCAGGAACACGTCCGAATTCCGGATGCTCTCCTCGTAATGGACGTAGACCTCGCCGCTTTTGAACCGGGATAGCTCAATCTTGCCCAAAGGCACGCCAAGCCGCTCACAAATCTGTGCCGCCAGCTTCGGATTGGATGAACCGCTGAAAATTTGCAGCCTGGTTTGCATGGGAACCTCCTCTATCACTTCGCAGTTATCTAAGATGATTTGATGTATTCGCTTACTTCTTAAGTATACAACAAATTTTCCGGCCCGCAAAAGCATCCCCGCCTATCTAGCAAATCTCCCCTTAAGTGAATTTTCAGCCACCCCCTATATAAAATGAACTTATGAAAGTTACCCTTTAGGGCGCTGCGATGCCGAGTGTTCTTTAAGGCCGCTGTTGTCTCCGAAATCCTTGAAATAGATATCCTGTGGGGCATTTCGGAGACAAAGGCGGACGCTACGCTTCTTCAGAATCACTCGGGATCGAAGCTGAGACCGGGAAGTTCTAAAGTTCATTTTATATAGTAGCAAAAAAACTCTCCATAGCCTCATAGGCTAAGAGAGCTTTTTAGCAGTCGGGAAGGGTTTCAAGCACGATCCTTAAACCTTCATCTACACGAAGTTTCTTGTGTCATTATTCCGGCCGAATTTATATGAGGCTATCAGGAAGAACATCAGTCCGAATGCAAACAGAAGCATCATATTGAACCACAAGCTGCCAAGCGCAGCCCCCGACTGAAGCTTCTCAAAGGATTCCAACACCCAGTTCTGAGGCAGGAAATCGGCAATCCGCCGAACCGCATTCGGCATGATCTCTAGCGGAATGAAACACCCGGAGAGCAGACAGGTTGGCATTACGATAAAGTTCTGCAAGGCTCCCGCTCCCGCACTATTCTTGGAGAAGGCAACGACAACCAGGGAAATTCCCACGGATGTCAGAGAGAATAGTCCAAGAATAACCAGCATCGGTCCAATTCCCATTCCTACATTCAGCTTGAACACATAAATCAGGAAGAACAAGGCCACAAGAATCTGGGCGAACATGACACAAAGGTTCACGAATATATTCGAAAGCACGTAGGTTCGTGCACTAATCGGTGAGGACAGAATCCGGAAATAGGTCCTGTTCTCCCGGTTCACCAGAATCAACTCCGACAAATTCACCGCGGATGTCATCATGAACATGATCAGAAATCCAATAGATTGATAGGACATGCGCTTGGCCCCGGAGATATCGGTAACCGTATTTACAGCAAGCTTGAAATTGGCAGACTGGAATCCGGCATACAGCTTGTCGAACTTCGGCTGGTCACTGCCCGCGATGCGGCTGATGGCCGAAATATTGTCCATATATTGATTCAGCATCGCTTTAATATAGGACGTAACAGTGGCCCCTTTTACCGACTGAATCCCAACATGTCCCAGCTTGCCGGAGCGCAGCCCTTCGGAATAACCACGTTCAAGCACGATTCCAGTATCCAGATTTCCTGAAGCCAGCTCATTCCTCAGCTCGCCCGCATCCATCTCCACCAGCTTAACGTCTTTCAGATTGCCAACCATACGCACCGTGTCAGCTGCCAGCCGCTCACTACCGTCCCCGTTCACAATCCCGACCCGCAACAGAGGCTGCCCGGCCCCCCCATACAACAGGGTCGATACCAGGATTCCCGCCACCGGCAGACCGAAGAACAGCACCCAACTGGACTTCTTGCGGAACGTTCTCTGGAGCGTGCTCAGCATCAGCCATACTATATCTTTGATCATCCTAAAATCCCTCCTTACGCCGCATGAACACGGCAGATACAGCCAGAAGCAGCACCGCGAGGCCGATATTTAAGCTGATGGCAGGCCATGCGGCGGATACAGAAGGCTTATATACCATTTCAAGAAGCGCCCGATTCGTCCAATAGATTGGCGACATCCGGGTAATATAACTGGTCACACTAGAGCCTGAGGCATCACCAACAGGGAAGTAGGCACCTCCGAAGAATGAGGCTAGCTGTACGAACAGCATGATCAATCCGCTGGATGCGTTGCCTTTGAACAAATAACTGACCCCAAGCCCAAGGCTTACCGCCATGACCACCTCTGTCAGCAGCAGCAAGAGCGCCAGCCACAGATGTTCTCCCCAATAAGCGCCGAACGCAAACTTACTGACCAGAACCACAATCAGAACACACAAGAAATTCTGAACAATACTGCCAAGCACTTTCCCCGCAAAAACTTCACTGCGCCGTACCGGTGCAGCGGCCAGACGCGGTGCGGTCCCCCTGGTGATCTCGCTGCGGATCAATCGTACGGCCGACATCGCGCCCCACAGTCCGACCATGACTGACATCGCAAGCGCATAATAATCCATGGAGCCTGGCTGTCTGTTGGCAAGGATAGAGGTCTCCTTAATATAACCGCTCCTACCCTGGCTATCGGTATCAAACAATTGGGAGACTTTCGCAGGCTCGATCTTGGCTACCGCCGCTGCAGCGTTGTATTTGTCTGTGAACGCCTGCAGCATACCTTGAATCACATTGCCTTCAATCGCGCTCCGGTTGTTCCCATATAACGAAATCCCCGAATCGCTCAGTTCCATATAACTGGCATAATGATTCTGCCGGATTTCCTCCACTCCGTTCATCCCGCTCTTCAAGCTCACGAACTCGATGCCCGACTTCTTCATCTCTCCGGTGAAGGTTTCGAATGCGGTGGACAGCACCCCGCTGCTGCTGTTCTTCACCAGCACCTTCATCTCGCCCAGACTTACGCTGTTCGTGAAAGCATTGGAAAGCGCCAGGCCTAGAATGAGCATCAAGACTAGGGGAAAAGCAAGCATAAACACCAAAGTCCGCATATCCCGGAAGTCCTGCTTGATCTCCTTCACGGCAATTGTCAATATATTTCTCATGGTCCCTACCCTCCTCTACACGCGGGCTAATCCCGCAAGTTGCGCCCGGTCAGAGTCAGGAACACCGTCTCCAGGTTCGGCTCCTGTTCTTCCACCGCCCGGATCTCTGCTCCGCTGTCCATCAGCTGTTTTAAGATACGGTTCAGGTTGTCTACCGCGGCATCACTATGAATGCGGATCACCGGCTCGTGATCATCCAGCTTTACTGTACGCACGCCCGGAATCAGGCGGAGCTGATCTTCAGCCACCTCTACCAGCGACTTCACTTCAATCCGGATATCCTTCACATCCGTAATCGTAGCCGTAAGCTGTTCCTTCGTCCCCTCAGCAATGATCTTGCCATGATCCACGATAGCGATGCGGGAGCAGATCTCCTCAACTTCCTCCATGTAATGGCTGGTATAAATAATCGTACATCCGTCCTCGTTAAGCTTTCTGACCGAATTCAGAATGTAATTCCGTGATTGAGGGTCGATCCCCACCGTAGGTTCATCCATAATAATCAGCTTCGGCTTGTGGGCCAAGGCGCAAGCGATGTTCAGCCGTCGCTTCATCCCACCAGAGAAGTTCTTCGGGTAACCTTTGGCCTTGTCAGCCAGACCCACGAACTCCAGCGCTTCCTCCGTTCTGGCTTTCAGCTCTGCTCCCCGCAAGCCATACAGCCCGCCGAAAAAGCTGACATTCTCATAAGCTGTCATATCCTCGTAGATTGCCAAGTCCTGTGGAACAATGCCCAAATTCAGCTTGGCAAAACGGCTCATCTTGGCAATGTCTTTATCCAATATCTTAATCTCGCCGCTGGTTGGACGCAGCAGGGAGGAGATCATGTTGATCGTTGTGCTCTTTCCAGCGCCATTCGCCCCGAGAAAGCCGAAGATTTCCCCCTCGCCAATCGTGAGGGACATGTTGTCCACGGCGATGAAATTGCCGAATTTTTTGGTAAGCCCCCGAATCTCCAATACGTTCATTCACGTTCACTCCTTAAAATCAATATAAGCTTAGTTAACGTCGGTACCGTTATTTCCTGTCTCCATCATAAAGAAAAAGGACGCCCTTATGTCAGTGCATAAGTTCATCCTTTGAACATGAAGAAATTCATATTTTTGAGGCCCCTGTGTTCATATTTCCTATGAACATATTCACACTGTCCCATGGGGAATCAGAGTAGTCACGCGGAAACCACCCGTCCCATCGGCTATCACTGTGCCCTGGACGGCCGCAGTCCGCTCCTCCATGCCGATCAGCCCAAGACCCTTCACAATCTTCGGGTTACCTTGACCATTGTCTGACACAACCGCTTTAACCAAGCGGTTCAGCACACGGATCTCCACATGCACCGCCGTTGCCTGCGCATATTTGGCCGTATTGGTCAGGGCTTCGATTACATTCGCCTGAATAATCTGCCATTGCAGCGGAGTAATCACTCCCATATCCCCTTCATGCACCAACGTGGTCTGTAGACCCGTGCGTGAACCGAAGCTCTCTACAGCCGCCTTAAGACGGCTGAATCCCAACTGCTCAATCGGTGGCTTGATATTCTTAAGCGTGAGCCGGATCTCCTCGATCCCCTCTTTGGAAATTCCAATAGCATTCTGAAGAAGCTCCTCGGCTTTGTCCGGGTGAGACATAAGCAGCCGCTTCGCAGCCTCCATCTGAATCAGTGCACCCGTCATAGCATGTCCGATCCCGTCATGGATCGTCTGCGACAGCCGGTTCCTTTCCTCCAGCTTGTTCATATACTCGGACGTCCGGATAAGCTCCTGATTCTCGCTCAGCATCCGGGACAGCCGCTGGCGGTCCGATCTTTGAACTTCCGCCTGCTCCTCCAGCTGAATAACCTGCTTCATATAATGCCGGACTATGACGAAGTTACAGCAGCTTAGCAATGTCACAAACAAATAAAGCCCAATCATTGTGAAATCCCTCAGGAATACCGCTGGAAGCAGAGCCACAGGCAGAACCAGCAGATCGCGCCGGACATGAAAGGTGGCCAACTCATAAAGACTGAAAGGCAGCAGAAGCAGCACATAGATATCCACACTTGCTGACATGGCCAGCACACCTGCAATGATGCACATAAGCAGTCCCTGCTTCACTCTCGGGTCCTTTAACGTGTGAAGCAGCAAATTCATAGATATATACAGTACGAAATAGAATACAAGCCACAGCGAAGCATGCGCAGTCCCGAAATAAGAAATGTATACCACGAAGAACAAAACACAGAGCTTGTTCCCGACTGTCCATAGTTCCATATCAAGCCCAACCTCCCGGCATTAGCGGACCCGACCCGTCAAATAATAGATAGCAATTTGCGTACGGTGCTCTAGCAGGGTCTTGCCCAGGATGGAAGTGATATAATTGGCGGTTGTGCCCTCCGAGATAAACAGTTCTTTGGATATTTCCTTATTGGAGAGCCCACGAGCCACAAGGGACATCACGCCCAGCTCCCGCTCGGTAAAGGGGCTGGGGTCAAACGGTAACCCCTTCGTCTCTGATTGCCCGTGAACCTCATTCTGGCTAGTACTCCCTTGGGCATAGCCAGCCTCCAGCGACGTTGTCGTGCCAGCTCTTCCCGGCCCACCTGCCGGAGCAGCCGACCTTTTTGTCTCCGCTTCGTCCGCAGAACGTCCTTCCGCCGTTTCGGACTTGGATGCCGTGTCTACCGGCCGGAGCAGGTCCATTGACGATTTCAGCTTGTCCAGCACCACATCCTGTAACACGTTGTTTCCGCTATGTACGCTCTTGATCGCATCCCGGATGCGTTCGGGATCATTATTTTTGAGAAGATAGCCCTTCGCCCCGTAGCGAATGGCATCGAGTATGTATTCATCATCATCGAACGTGGTCAAGATCATCGGGCGGGTCTTGGTCTCCAGGGTCAGCCTTCTTGTGGCTTCCACCCCGTTCATTACGGGCATCCGTACATCGAGCAGTGCCACATCAACGTCCTGGCTTTTGCAGAAATCCACTGCTTCCTGCCCATTCTCCACTGTGGCGAGCACATCAAAATCCCCAAATGTCGACAGAATGATCCGCATGCCTTCCCGGATGAATGAGTTGTCGTCCGCAATCAGTACTTTGATTTTCACTATACTCCACTCCCTTGTGGGAATAATTGTACATGATGACAAGCGCGTATTGGAAGAAGAAAAGCTCATTAGCCTTGCTTCTATATAAAATGAACTTTAGAATTAACCGATCTCAGCGGAGAGGCCGAGTGATTCTGAAGAAGCGGAGCGTCCGCCTTTGTCTCCGAAATGTCCTACTGATATCTAGTTCAAGCATTTCGGAGACAACAGCGGCCTTAAAGAACACTCGGCATCGAAGCGCCCCGAATAGGGTAACTTTCATAAGTTCATTTTATATAACAAAACTTTCATATGGACGACCAACCATCCAAGCATGCTCCGGACCACGAAGGCCCATTATTCATACTCAAACCCACGAAACCAATGAGGTTGCTAAAATTATAATTCGTAACTGTAAATCTCCTTCTCATTCGAAAACATCTGAAGAAGGTAGTTATGGAATTCAATACAATCTACCTTCTCCTGGTCATAATGAATTACTATAACAGGGCTGCTATTTAATATTCCGGCCGCTTTTTCATTCAGAGTTATTTCTGTACGAGTAGGTGTGAAGTGAAATTTCGAGATGCCTCCATATATTGATTGCGACTCATCATTATAAGTAATATGAACCTCATCAAATCCGGCTTCGATATCTTCCTCACTAGGATTTAGTGTTTTTTGTAACAAAATATATTCGCTTGTCTCGAACTCATCATCAGCAAAGCCAATCATTAGTACGTCAATTTCTTCATCAATTTGTGCATATAAAAAATTAGCAGTCAATGTTGTAGTCATTTTGCCTCCTAGTATTATTTTTCTAGTTTGCAGACCATTAAAACATACAAAAAGACCGTTCCCGCAGCTCACGCCTGCTAAAGCGTTGATCTGCGGGAACGGCGGCCATCCATATGCACACACCTTGCCTACTCATTCAGCGGCAAGCGGTATCATCGTTCGGCGGCGGTTCTCGAAGGTCACAAGCTCACGGAATCCGACCTCATACAAGGTCTTCCGGGCTTGATCCAAATTCTCGCTGAGCTTCTTCGGATCATGCGCATCCGAACCTACGGTCAGCGGAATGCCAAGCTGGAATGCCCGCTCCAGCATTCTTCGGCTGGGGAACATCTCCGCACAGGCCTTGCTTAGGCCCGAAGCATTCAGCTCCATAGCAACACCGGCCGATTTCACCGCTTCAAGCGCCGCCTGCTCCAGCGCAAGCAGCTCTGAATCCTGCTCCGGCTGCGGCTTGTAGCCGAATCTTTTGATCACATCCAAATGCCCCATAATGTCATAGAATCCAGTCTTAGCAGCCTTCTGAACAGCATCATAGTACTGGGTGTATACAGCCAGGATATCCTTGCCCTCCCAATTGTGGGTCTGCCGGAAGTCCGAAATATCCCATTCCCCGAGAAAATGCACCGATCCTATCACGTAGTCCCACGGATAAGCCTCCACGATCCGCTGGATCTCCGGCTCCCAGCCCTCAATGTAATCTCCTTCCAGGCCAACACGCACATCAATCTGTCCGAGGTATTTCGCCTTAAGCGAGAAGCACTCCTCCACATAACGGGAAAGCTCCTCCATCGGCATCGCCATCTCAGGATAGTATTCGGCTGGATTCACATGCAGCAGCGGCATGTGATCGGACAACCCGATCTGTGACAACCCGATCTCGATGCCCCGCTGTACGTATTCCTCCAGTTCACCCACCGCATGGCCGCAGCGGACATGGTGGGTATGATAATCAATCAGCATGCTGGATTCCCTCCCAATGCTCTAATCGCGCCGCGGACGCTCATGACGGCGGTCCAGCTCGCTCATAATGTCATCCAGAGGAAGGTTCCGCTCACGCAGCAGGACAAGCAGATGGTACAGCAGATCGCTGACTTCCAGACGCAGCTCGTCATTGTCCCCATTCTTGGCGGCTATGATCGACTCGGCCGTCTCTTCGCCAACTTTCTTCAGAATCTTATCGATGCCTTTTTCAAACAAATAGGTGGTATAAGCCCCCTCAGGGCGCGCTTCATAACGCTCCTTAATGATCTGCTCCAGCTCACCCAACACCGCAAAACGCCCTTCCCCAGCATGGGAAGTGGACGGGGCGGCTGGGCTCACGTCCCCGGCCTTCGCAGCTGAGCGGTAGAAGCAGGTATCCTCGCCAGTATGGCAGGCTGGACCGTTTCTTCTCACCAGCACAAGCAGGGTGTCCCCGTCACAGTCATACCGGAGATCCGCAATTTGCTGGGTATTCCCGGAGGTGGCGCCTTTGTGCCACAGCTCCTGCCTCGAGCGGCTCCAGAACCAGGTCTCCCCAGTCTCCACAGACTTGGCCAGTGACTCACGATTCATATACGCGACCATAAGCACATCCTTGGTGGCCTCGTCCTGTACGACCGCAGGCACCAGCCCTTGTGCATCCCACTGGATCGTCTTCTGCAGCTCCTCAAGAGGAAACTGCTGCTCTAAAGGTTGACTCATCGTATCACCACTCCTCTGGCTTTCAAATCTTGCTTCAAGTCCGGCACCGCAATCTCCTTATAATGAAAAATCGTTGCCGCCAGTGCCGCATCCGCCTGACCCTCCGTGAACACATTATAGAAATGTTCTTTGTTCCCGGCTCCACCAGAGGCGATAACCGGTATTCCGACCAGACTGCTTACCGCCCGGGTAAGCGGGAGATCGAAACCGTCCTTCGTCCCGTCCGCATCCATGCTGGTCAGCAGAATCTCACCCGCCCCGCGGGACTCGGCTTCCTTCACCCACTCCAGGGCGCGGATACCGGTAGGCTTGCGACCGCCATGGGTATAGACCTCCCATTCTCCCCAGGCGTCATTGAACTTGGCATCAACCGCCACCACAATACACTGGGAACCGAAGCGCCTTGCTCCGTCGGAGATCAGGTCAGGATTTACAATTGCCGCCGTGTTAATGCCGATCTTGTCGGCACCCGCCCGCAGAATCCGCTTCATATCCTCCACTTGGGAGATTCCGCCACCGACCGTGAAAGGAATAGAAATCTCCCCGGCTGTCTGCCGCACCACTTCAATCATCGTCGCCCGGCCTTCGTTCGAAGCCGAGATGTCCAGAAAGACCAGCTCGTCGGCCCCCTCCCGGTCATATAGAGCGGCGAGTTCCACCGGATCTCCAGCATCCCGAAGGTTCACAAAGTTAACACCCTTTACCACCCGTCCGTCCTTCACATCCAGGCAAGGAATTATCCGCTTGGTCAGCATACTTCTCTTCCTTTCTGTACCGTCTCTATATTCATCTCATGGATATCGTTAATACTTCATTGTTAGGCGGCCTAACAGCAGGAGTAGCTAATTAGTGCCTGAAGAGGGAACGTCAATTCAGCCTGGACCTGGGCCTTAAGCATAATTAAGACCAAGGTACATGTAAGAGATGCAAGCCTAATTGAACCAAGCATATCTAACGTAAACGCAGCCCGGCCCGAAGATAGACCTTGCTTTTTGAGGGATGGACAGGACTTGCCAGGCACTATTTTACACACCTTTACGGCTTTACACCTTTTACGGCTTTGCTACCGCACCCCTATGCAGTTGTTCACATCTTCAAGCCTACCTCCAGAACCTCTCACGTCTTCCGTTCAGAACCTCATACGGCCCTACCGTAGCCTCTTGCGTTCGCCCCAGAGCTTCCCTCAGCCTCTGCCTTTCAGCGCTTGAATCGCCTGAGCCAAGTCCACGCTGCCTGTGTAGAGCGCTTTGCCGACAATAGCCCCTCCGATGCCTTGATCCGCATAAGCAGCCAGCTTGATAAGATCCTCCTGGACCGTTACGCCTCCTGACGCAATGACTGTACGTCCCGAAGCCTGTGCAAGAGCCCGGATCGCATCCACGTTAGGCCCCTGCATCATGCCATCGCGGGAGATGTCCGTGAAAATAAACGTCTGTGCCCCCTTGCCAGCGAGCTCTTTGGCCAGCACTTCCGCCTGCACCTCTGAGGTCTCCAGCCAACCGCGTGTCGCCACAAAGCCATCCCTGGCATCGATCCCAATGGCGACCTTATCGCCATACTGTCCAAGCACCGCCTCGGTGAACTGGCGGTCTTCAATAGCCGCTGTGCCAAGAATCAAGCGGCTAACGCCAAGGCCAAGCAGCCGCTCCACATCCGAGACGGTCCGGATTCCGCCGCCAACCTGGACCGGCACCTGTACGCTTCGGGCAATCTGCCCGATCAGCTCATCATTCACCGGATGCCCGGCCTTAGCTCCATCAAGATCAACGAGGTGAATGTACTCTCCGCCCTGAGCCTCCCAAGACTTGGCGACCTCCACCGGGTTGTCATTATAGATGGTCTCGCGGGCATAATCCCCCTGTACAAGACGGACACACTTGCCGTCCCGGATATCAATAGCCGGATAAATGATAAAAGAAGACATGTACACTTCCCCCTATAATCTATGAATGAAGCCGCCCATGAGGCGGCTGATTACTGCTCATCTTATCTAAAGCAAGTACTCGTCTACAGAAAGGTGGCGGCCCGCACACGGTGAGCATAGAATGAGGCAAGCTTTGCCGAATTCTGATTTCCGAATCCCCATTCCCGACATCGCTTTCCAAAGTTCTGGGCCTAAGCTCGTTGTTCCTGCTCAGACTTAGCCGGCCTGTCCCTGCTGTCCGCCTTCTGCAAAAGCAAGAAAATTACGCAGCAGCGACATGCCCATCTCTCCGCTTTTCTCCGGGTGGAACTGCATGCCGAACACATTCCCATGGCCAACAACCGCGGTCACCGGATGTCCGTAGTCCGTTACGGCAAGCAGATCCTCCTGACGCTCCGGCAGGACATGGTAAGAATGCACGAAATAGACGTGCCCTTCTTCCAACCCCAAGAACAACGGGCCGTCACTATTCACATACTCCAGCTTGTTCCAGCCCATATGCGGCACTTTATAAGCGCCGCCTTCGAACCGCAGCACCCGCCCAGGCAGGATGCCGAGGCCCTGGTGAGCCCCGTGCTCCTCGCTGGAATCAAAAAGCAGCTGCATCCCTAAGCAAATACCAAGCAGCGGCTTGCCCGCTCCGGCAGCCTCCCGGACGACGCTGTCCAGCCCGCTCTCGCGAAGATGATCCATCGCATCGCCGAAGGCCCCTACACCCGGCAGCAGCACACCGCTGGCATTCAGGATGGCCGCCGGGTCACCGGTCACAACCGCTTTAAACCCCAGACGCTCACAGGCCTTGCTGACACTGTGCAGATTGCCCATTCCATAATCGACAATGGCGATGGTCACGGGTTACAGCACTCCTTTCGTTGAAGGCACGCCGGTCACACGCGGGTCGAGGCTTGTAGCCTCATCCAGCGCACGCCCAAGCGCTTTGAATACCGCCTCAATCATGTGGTGTGTGTTCTGTCCGTAATGCACAATGACATGAAGCGTAATGCGGGCTTCCAGCGCTAGCTTCCAGAGGAATTCCTGCACCAATTCCACGGAGAAGCTGCCAACCTGGGCTGAAGGATACTGCGCACGATATTCGAAGTGCGGGCGGCCGCTGATATCAATCACAACCTGGGCTAGGGCTTCATCCATGGGTATGAACACGTTGGCATAACGCTTGATTCCTTTTTTGTCCCCGAGTGCCTCAAGAATTGTATGGCCGAGGCAGATGCCGATGTCCTCTACCGTATGATGATCATCGATTTCGATATCGCCCTTGCCATCTACCGTAAGATTGAACTGACCGTGCTTCGTGAACAGGTCAAGCATATGGTTCAGAAAAGGAACGTCCGTCTCCAACTGGGACTGTCCAGTCCCGTCGATTGCGAATTCAAGCTTGATATCCGTCTCATTCGTCTTCCGGCTGATGCTTGCTTGGCGTGCGCCACTTGCTCCGTTTGTTGTCGTCATTTTTATTCGCCACCCTTCCTATATGACTTCGCTTCCTGCTGAAGCCTGATCTCTATCGCTCTTGCATGGCCCTCCAGCCCTTCCCTGCGGGCAAGCTCTATAATTGTATCCCCGTTCTCAAGCAGGGCCTGTTTGCTGTAATAAATCATGCTCGATTTCTTAATGAAATCATCCACATCCACCGGTGAAGAGAATCTGGCTGTGCCGTTAGTCGGAATAATATGATTCGGTCCCGCAAAATAATCCCCTATCGGCTCCGAGCTGTACGGGCCAAGGAAGATCGCCCCGGCATTCTCCACAAGACCGAGGTAGGCCATCGGCTCCTCGATCATCAGCTCCAAGTGCTCTGGCGCCAGCCGGTTAATAACGTGGATTCCTTCCTGGATGGAATCCACGACCAAGATCACGCCATAGCGCTCTATGGAAGCGGCGGCAATCGCCCGCCGCGGCAGCTCCGCGAGCTGGCGCTGCACTTCCGCTTGGCACGCCTTGGCGAAGTCCGCCGAGGTAGTGACGAGAATGGCAGAAGCCATCTCGTCATGTTCGGCTTGGGACAGCAGGTCGGCGGCCACATAGGCCGGGTCGGCGCTGTCGTCCGCCAGCACGGCGATTTCACTCGGGCCGGCGATGCTGTCGATGTCGACCGCGCCGTACACCTCGCGCTTCGCCAGCGCGACGAAGATGTTGCCCGGCCCGCAGATCTTGTCTACCGGCTCGATCGTATCGGTGCCGTAGGCCAAGGCGGCAATCGCCTGAGCGCCGCCGACCCGGTAGATCTCACTTACGCCAGCCTCTGCTGCGGCGACGAGGATATACGGGTCGATCCCTTCCTTCCCGCCGGTTGCCGGCGGTGTGACCATCACAATCTCAGGCACACCCGCCACTTGGGCGGGAATGACATTCATCAACACCGAGGAGGGATAAGCAGCCTTGCCACCCGGCACATAGACACCAACCCGCTTCAGCGGCCGGATAATCTGGCCGAGAATACTGCCATCCGGCTGCAGGTCCATCCAAGAGTTGCGCTTCTGCTTCTCATGGAAAGACCGGATGTTTGCCGCAGCTGCGGCGATCGCTGTTACGAAGGAGGGCTCCACCTGGGCGTAAGCCGCCTTCAGCTCGTCTCCGGTCACCCTGAGACCGGAAGGTGTCAGCCTCATGCCGTCAAAACGTTCGGTATACCGCAGCAGGGCGGCATCGCCTTCTTTTTTTACATCGGATACAATTTGCCTTACAGCCTCATTCTGCTCCGGCGATCCGTACTCCACCTCACGCCGCAGATCAAATTCCTCTGCCGGAAGTATTCTCATTTGCTATTCCCCCTCGCCTCACTAGACTACACCAATTACATTCTGAAGTGCGTCACAGATGCGCTGAATTTCCGCATTTTTCATCCGGTAGCTCACCCGGTTCGCCACCAGGCGGCTCGTAATATCGAAGATACGTTCCATCTCCACAAGCCCGTTCTCGCGAAGGGTCTGCCCAGTCTCTACCATGTCTACAATCCGGTCGGCCAGCCCGATCAACGGCGCAAGCTCGATTGAACCATTCAGCTTGATGACCTCCACCTGCTGCCCTTGTTCCCGGAAATACTGGGAAGCTATGGCCGGATATTTGGTCGCCACACGCTGCTGAATCCCCGGCTGCCAATCCGGGAGTGCGATCACGGACATCCGGCAGCGGGCGATCCCTAAATCCAGAAGCTCGTAGACATCCCGCTTCTCTTCCATCAGCACGTCCTTGCCAACAATACCAATGTCAGCCACCCCGTATTCCACATAGGTTGGCACATCAACCGGTTTGGCCAGAATGAACTCCATTCCCACCTCAGGTAGTGGAATGACCAGCTTACGAGTCTCATCCACATCCAATGGGATGTTAAGCCCGGCTTCCCGGAACAAGGCGGACGCCTTTTTGTATATTCGGCCTTTCGGCATAGCTACCTTTATAATTTCTGCCATATAGGATCAACTCCTCTCTACACTGTTTATTCTGTAGTTAAAAGATATGTAGAACCTTACAGGCTCTGGCTTACGCCTAATCAACCCGTAAAGCTGATAACATCAGCATATTTCCCTGCCGCTTCCGTCAATGCAACCAGGTCATCCTGGGTAAGCACATGCCGGGTGACCACGATGCCTCCGCTGCTCCGCAGACGGCTGGCTTCCTGAAGGGCTGCTTTACGGCCCTCCGCGGTATACTGGACAAGTACTGGCAGCTCCCGCGCGGTTTGGATTCCATCAACACCGTCCAGAATCCGATTGGTCTTCAGTGCGAAGCCTGTTGCCGGCACGGGTCGGCCAAACTGCTGAAGAAGGTTGTCGTAACGGCCGCCACTGCATACCGGGAATCCCAGCTCTGCAGCATAACCTTCAAATATAAGCCCTGTGTAATAAGAGAAATCGCCAATCATAGTTAAATCAATCAGCACGTGTTCAGCCACACCGTAATCCTCAAGCGCATCCCATACCCTGCACAAGTGGTCGATCGAATCCTGAGCCAACTTACTGGAGCTGAGCTGCTTGGCCTCGCTGCATACTTCCCGACCCCCGCGAAGCCGGAGGATTCCCTGAAGCTCCTCCTTCTGCTCGGCGGATATATCCAGCCTGGACACCGTCTCGCGGTATCCCACATAATCACGCCGGAGCAGACCCTGCTTGAGCAATTCCCGGGCCTCTTCAGCCCCAGGCACAGCCTCCTCCAGCAGTCCATTCAAGAAGCCCACATGACCAAGGGCAATTTTGAATGTGCTTACGCCGGCAGCCCGCAGGGACGCTACAGCCAATGCTACAACCTCAGCATCCGCTTCCGGGGAGTCGTCACCGACCAGTTCGACCCCGGTCTGGAAGAATTCCGACTCTCTTCCCGCCTCCTCTTCAATTGCACGGTAGACGTTCGCGTGATAGGACAGCCGGATAGGAAGCGGCTCTTCTTTTAACAGTGAAGAGACAACTCTCGCGATCGGGGAAGTCATATCAGAACGGAGAACCATCGTTGTTCCCCGGTTGTTGAGCAGCTTAAACAGCTTCTGGTCCGAAGTGGAACTCGCCACACCCACGGTATCGTAGTACTCCATGGTCGGAGTCATAATCTGGCGGTACCCCCAGCCCTTCATGCAGTCCAGCACACTTCGTTCAATCGCACGCAGGCGTTCCACCGCATAGGGCAGATAGTCCCGGACGCCGGCTGGTTTCTCAAATCCTTTCGGTTTAGACAACCCGATCACCTCTTGTCAGCTTCTTTTTATATTTTATCATGGTAAAGCACTACCATGCTACCAAATTAAAGAATATGGGATATCTTATCATATCCTTCCTTACAGCGTCAATAAGATTCCCCTATTCAAGGCTAGTTGCACTATGAATTATCGAATTCAAGGCGCACTGCCCTTATTTTACCATGCTGCCCTCAGGGGTAGTAAATTACTCCAAGCTGACCTCTTCTTAAAATCCCTTTTACTGTAAATTATTTTTATAAAACGATTCTCCCATCTCGCACGTCATATAGATATACCGCGTACCGAACCTAATTAAAGGAGGCCTAACGGTGGAAGAGAAACAATGGGCCGCCGATGCATGCAGAGGGGACGAAAAGGCGTTTCATGCACTCATCGATAGTCAAAAACGAAAGCTCTACGGCATTGCCTTCAGTACCTGCGCAATGAGGCGGACGCGCTGGAGACCGTGCAGGAGACGGTATACCGTGCCTGGATGAAATGCTCCAAGCTTAAGGACCCCGATCATTTTGTCCCCTGGCTGTTCCGGATCTTAATTAACTGCTGTATCGATGAGCAGCGCAGACGCAAACGGCTGAGGCCTATGCCCATGGAGCCACACGACAGCAGCAGTGAAATGGTGAATGTATATAAGCTTGATCTGGAGGAAGCGATGGACCGGATGAAGCCCAAATACCGGCATGCTTTGATGCTCAAATATTATCAGGAGATGACGGTTCCTGAAATCGCTAGAATTTTGGACAAACCGGAAGGAACGATTAAGACCTGGATTCATCAGGGGTTGAAACAGCTTCGTGGACAGATGGAACGGGGAGGGGAGGTGTATCATGGCTGATCAAGAGGAAAAAATGCTTCGTGATTATTTTCAGGAAGCCCGGATTGCTGAGCAGCGCGTCAGTGCATTCAACCTGAATGATGCCGTGAACCGAGGCATCGAACGGGCCAACCTGGCTCGTCAAAAGAAGGTATACTTCCGCAGATTCGGCTCTGTGGCAGGGACCTTGGCGTTCTGTCTAATGATTGTTCTAATTTTTCGTATAGGGCATTTAGGAACCGCCCCTGCGGCAGCGAATATCCAATTCACCGCACCCGACTATGTCACCGCTGCAATTCAGGGCAACCCGGTATGGCTTACGGCTGCCAACCATGGGCTGTATCAGCCAATAAGCCAGACCGTAGAGAAGGACGGTTATAAATTGACGGTGGATGGGGTGCTGGCTGACAATTTGCAGGCCATTGTTTTTTACAGAACGGAGAATGTGGCAAATGCAGAACCGATCAAACTGAAATTCTTCAATGTGAAGGATAAATATAATATTCAAAGCATACCTTACGATAACTCGGTTCCTACCGAACAACTCAGCGCTCAGAAGCAGGGATTTCTGACATTGAACTTTCTTGGCCTTAATACGCCCGGCTCCTTCAACTTTGAAAGCGGTTGGAGCCAAGGGAGCAGCACAGATACCCATATCTTGAGTCTGCCTATCGTACTTGATACCACAAAGTTCAGAAGCCTAGTCAGAACCGCCGATTTCAACCAGTTTGTAAGTATTCATAACCACGGCTTCCAAGTAAAGAGGGCTAACCTTTACCCATTAAGCACAGAGATCACCATTGATTATGACGCTGACAACAACAATATTATAAGGTTTATCTCCCCTTCCCTGATGCTGAAATCGGCTCATGAAACTTCAGACATCAAGTATCTGTATCACTTGGTCAACAATAAAGGCCCTTACCGATTGTATTTCGATAGTATTTACTACGATCAGTTCTCACAATTGATCTTTGGGGCTAAAGGGATTGAAGAATCACTTGGAAATGATCTTAATATCGTCATCGATACCAGTGAACAGAAGCTTATCGGGGCTCCTGATGAGCGTCTGCATCTGAATCACATCACTCAAATTGGGGAGGTTACCGAGATTTCTCTCTCTTTCTCAGCTAAGAACAGACCTTCGCAGGAGCAGACTCCGTTATTGATACGCGACTTTATGGATGCCAATGGCGAACTGCACAAACTGTCCACTAACCGGGCACCAACGATGGAACTGCCAACCGGGTATATCAGTGTTAGAACCCAGGCTCAGGATGAGCAGGTCTATCCTGTTTATATACAGACCGGGAAGTATGCCGAGCCCTTGACTTTCCGGCTCTCCCAGTATCCGGGCAATGATTATTTACAGTCATTTTCCGTAACGGGACAGTAGTCAGCAGGGACCTTAAGAAAACAGGCACACGAGCGATGGTCTTGTACCTTGGACAATTAGAAAAAAGGAGCACGTGAATTCTCATGTGCTCCTTCTTTTTGTCTACCTCACTATTCCGTTTGACCCTCCGCAACCAGTGCCTCCTTCTCCGGACTCTTCCGCTGGAGCACCCGCAGCGGGTTACCGCCAACGAAGCTGCCCGCTTCAACGTCCTTGTGAACGATGGAACCTGCGGCCACAACAGCCCCGTCTCCAATCGTTACACCCGGAAGAATTGTTGTATTGGCTCCAATCAGTACTTCATCTCCGATCACTACCTCGCCCAAGCGATATTCCTTAATCAGGTATTCATGAGCTAGAATCGTAGTATTGTAACCAATCACAGAGTTGTGGCCGATCGTAATTTTCTCTGGAAAGAACACATCCACCATCACCATCAGGCCAAAAGCGGTATGCTCCCCCACCCGCATGCGCAGAAGCTTGCGGTACATCCAGTTCTTTAGCGGAAGAATAGGGCAGTACCGCGTCAGCTGAATGACAATGAAATTCCAGACGCCTTTCCAAGGACTTACCGTCCGGTACAGCTGCCAAAGTGCATTCGGCCCTTCTACCGGATAACGGGTAACCTTCCTCACTTCACTTCAGACTCCATTCCGAGCACACCGTATAAGTCGGTCATGTCGTTAAGAATATAATCAGGTTCATATTTCTTAAGTACTTCTGGACCTTTCAGCGACCAAGCCACAGCAGCGGATTTCACACCTGCCGCCCGTGCAGACTGCAAATCAGCCGGGCTATCCCCTACCATCAGGGTGGTCTTGGGATTGGCACCCAGTCGCTTGATCGCGGTAAGCACCGGCTCCGGATGCGGCTTAGGGTGCTCCACATCGTTCAGCGTGACAATTTCCTTCATAAACTTCAGCAGGTCAAAGGTTTCCAGTGCAAGTATGGTTGATGGCCTTATCTTGGTGGTGACTACACCCATAGTGATGCCCTTTTCATGCAGTCGGGTCATCACTTCGTGCACATGGGGGAACTCCTGAACCAGCGCATCGTGATGCAGTTTATTGTAAGCCCGATAGTCCGTGACAAGCTCAGCCACATCCTCTCTGCCTGTAAACTGATGAAGCTGGTGCTCCAAGGTCAGTCCCATATAAGGGATCATCTGCTCACGGGTAATTGGGGACTCTGGATAGTGCTTATTCATCACATGAAGAAATGAGCTGATAATCAGCTCATTCGTATTTACAATCGTTCCATCCAAATCAAACAGTACGGTTTCAATCATTGGGTGGCTACTCCTTTTTATCCTCTGGTTTGATGCTTTCTTCTATCTCTCTCTGTTTATCCGGTTCTGCAGAAACAGGCCGGTCTGCTGCTGTAGAATGATGGGTCTCTTCTCTCTCGGTGATTTGAGACTCAGGCAGATGATCATCCCCCATTCCCTTAGTCCGGATAATCGGGTCACTATAACGTGCATCAGCCTTTCCTGTCTTACGACGGTAAATCATCAGTACAATGGCCGCGATGATGATGAGGATCGCCAGCAATTGAGAAATGCGGACATTACCGTATTGCGGGTCCAGCGCTCCAGGTTCGAAGCCTAGAGCCTTCATTGGCGCCCACAAAGCATCCACGAACGATGCAAGCCAGTCCGGTCCTTTGAAGGCCAGGCTGTCCGTACGCAGTCTTTCGATAAAGAATCTTCCGATTGAATACCAAATAAAGTAGGACATAAACAGCTCGCCGGCACGAAGGAACTTCTGGCGCCGCAGCACGAATAGCAGGACTAAGCCAACCAGGTTCCATAACGACTCGTACAGAAAGGTCGGATGGTGGAATACACCTTGAACATTCATTTGATCCACAATAAAAGACGGCAGGTGCAGATGATCGCGAAGGAACGTCTCTGTGGTAGGACCGCCATAAGCTTCCTGGTTCACATAGTTGCCCCAACGGCCGATTAACTGGCCGACGATCAGCCCTGGCGCGCAAATATCCGCGATCCGCCAGAAATTATAGCCTTTACGCCTTACATAAATGACGGCACATATAATAGCACCAATCAGTGCGCCATAGATGGCTATGCCGCCCTCCCAGATTTTGAACACATCCCAGAGGTTGTTCTTATAATCTTCCCATTTAAAGGCCACAAAATAAATCCGTGCCCCAATAATGGCAGAAGGCACTCCAAACAGCACGAGATCCATGAAGAACTCAGGCGGAATCCCGAACCGCTTCCCTTCCCGAACGGCAAGCAGCAGGCCAACAAGAGCCGCTGTGCCCAGAATCAGGCCATACCACCGGACATGAAGCTCCCCAATGGAAAAAGCGACCGGATTTAATAACAACGTTTCCATCCACACACGCTCCTAATCCAAATCGTCTACATCTTCCGCAATAGTCTCGGTGAGTTTTGTAGTGAACTGCAATGCGGCATTATAGCCCATCCGCTTCAGTCTGAAGTTCATAGCGGCCACTTCAATAATTACAGCCAGATTTCGCCCTGGACGAACTGGGATTGTAGCAAGCGGCACGTCGGTGTCGATAATTCTTGTTGTCTCTTCATCCAGACCCAGACGGTCGTACTGTTTCTCCTGCTGCCACGCCTCCAGGCGGACAACGAGGGTGATTCTCTTGTTATTACGGATCGCTCCCGCACCAAAAAGGGTCATTACATTAATAATACCGACACCACGGATTTCAAGCAGGTGACGGATTAGCTCAGGGGCTGACCCGTGAAGCTGATTATCCGAGGTTTGACGGATTTCAACGGCATCATCGGCAATTAGACGGTGGCCGCGTTTAACCAGCTCTAGTGCGGTTTCACTTTTACCAATCCCGCTTGAGCCTGTAATCAGCATACCCACCCCATACACATCTACAAGCACCCCGTGAATGGTTGCCGTAGGAGCGAGCTTGCGCTCCAAGAATCCGGTAATTCGGCTAGACAGAATGGTTGTAGCCATACTGCTGCGTAGAATTGGGATTTCTCTTGTCTCCCCAATCTCCACCATCTCTTTCGGCACATCCAAGCCTCTGGTGATAATGATGCATGGGGTAATCGGGCTTTGACATAATCTTTCAATGCGGTCCTTGCGTTCCTTCTCTGGCAGCATTGTATAGAAAGCGAGTTCAGTCTTTCCTAATATTTGTACACGTTCCGATGGATGATACTCAAAATATCCTGCCAGCTCCAGGCCCGGACGGTACAGATCATCTACAGTAATAGCCCGTTTCAGGCCCTGCTCTCCGGATAGGACCTCCAACCCGAATTGATTCACGAGCTCAGATACTTTTACCTTTTTAGCCATACGTGTTCTTCCTTTCTACCTGTCGGCCACACTGAAGTTCTCTACACTAAATTAGGATAAATGGAACAACTTCAGTACATTGTATTTATCGTAAAGGATATTGCCTGGTAAATCAATCACTGCAAGGGACACAGCATATCAACTATTCTCACCCGCGCCCGTTCCCGGTTACAAAAAAACCGCCCCGAAGGGCGGTTTCGGCTTGATTATTCCTCTTAGTTGAAGAATACGTTCAATTCCGAGTCTTTATCAAAGATATGAATTTTGTTCATATCGATAGCCAGTTTAACTTGATCTCCCTCACGGGTTCTGGAGCGTCCATCTACGCGCGCGATTACAGTGTCATTGCCAACACCGCTCAAATGAAGCTGCATTTCGTGACCGATGTTCTCAGTCAGGAATACACTTGCATTAAAGATAGTATGCGGGGAAGCTTCCAGGAATACAGGCTCTTCATGAATGTCCTCAGGACGAATACCCATAATGACCTCTTTGCCTACATAGCCTTTTTCTTTGAGAGTAATGGCTTTGCCTTGTGGTACTTCAACGTCCAGACCGTTTGCTTTGAAATGAACAGCACCGTTAGCTTCGGAAAGTGTGCCTGTAACAAAGTTCATGGTTGGGGAACCAATGAAACCAGCAACAAAGATGTTGGTTGGTTGGTTGTACAGTTCTTCTGGGGAAGCTGCTTGTTGAATAATACCGTCATGCATAACGACGATACGGTCACCCATCGTCATAGCCTCGATTTGGTCATGCGTTACATAGATACAAGTGGTTTCAAGACGCTTAACCAGCTTTGTAATCTCAGCACGCATCTGACCGCGCAGCTTTGCATCCAAGTTGGAGAGAGGCTCATCCATAAGGAAGACTTGTGGATCACGGACAATCGCACGGCCCAGGGCCACACGCTGACGCTGACCACCGGAAAGTGCTTTCGGTTTGCGGTCAAGCAAATGAGTGATGTCTAGAATTTTAGCTGCTTCACGAACACGCTGGTCGATTTCTTCCTTCTTCACTTTACGAAGCTTCAGACCAAACGCCATGTTCTGGTATACGTTCATATGTGGATACAATGCATAGGATTGGAATACCATTGCGATGTCACGATCTTTCGGTGCCACATCGTTCACTACGCGGTCACCAATGTACAATTTACCTTCAGAAATCTCTTCAAGACCTGCGATCATACGAAGGGTTGTGGACTTACCGCAACCGGAAGGACCAACCAATACAAGGAACTCCTTGTCTTTGATGTCCAAGTTAACGTCCATAACAGTAGCCTTTTCAGCTCCAGCGTATTTCTTGTAAATGTGCTCTAAGCGTACACCAGCCATGAATAATTGCCCCCTAAGCATTTTTTATAATAGCAATAATGTAATCGGATACATTTCTATTCTTATATTAAACTAAAGGCCAATAGACCGCCATACACAAACTGCACAAAAAACCTATTTCCTTTTCGTCACTTTACACAATAATAAGGTCAACTTCACAAGAACTGCATCTTGAAAGCTGCGCACATCAAGTCCGGTCTCCTGCTTGATCTTATCCATCCGGTACAGGAGCGTATTGCGGTGAATGTATAACCGCTTAGCTGTCTCACTAACATTACAATCCAATTGGAAGAACGTCTCCAGTGTGGACAAAGTCTCATTATCGGTAAATACCGTGGAGCTTGCATGAGGCACCGTCTGATCCAGGAACTGTCTGCGCTGCTCATCAGGAATGCTGTAGATCAGCCGTTCCAAATACAGTGCCCATGGTAAATGAATATGTTCTGTCAGATGAAATAGACGTCCAAGCTGCAAGGACTCTCTTAATAGGGATACTGCGCTGGTTAGAGATTGCAGCGGTGTAATGGGGTCAAGAACAGACAGATGGGAGGTGCCGCCCCACTCGTTGGAAATCAGTTCATAGACCCCCTGGCACAGATCATACAGCATGCCCCGTTCGGTATCCTGCCCTTCATCGCTCTCTTCCTTAAACCCATTTAACAAAGATTCTCCAACCAAAATCAGCCACTCTCGGCTGCCTGGAAGTGGAACCAACGTGATATCTCCGTCAAAATAACTCTGCAGCAGCTTATTCAGCTGTTTATAAGTAAGATCCCGATGTGTCCGGTTCTCATAACTTAGGAGAAAAGGGACCATGGTACCGGTAAGCCTGGACTTTAAATTAAGCTGGTCCGGAATTTCCTCATGCAAAAGTCCTCGATCCAGCTGTGCTTGAATCCATTGGCCAAGCCGGGTATTTCGCTCTTCTTCATCTCCAGGGGATGAGATTACATTACTGAATCCCGCTCCGCGGGCAGCTTCAACCACAAGCTCAATCAGCCTGATTTCCGATTCCGTAACCACTTTGGCATCCATTTCAAACCCGGTTATACCGGCCTCTGACTGATTCCAGGGAATGAATAAGCGTTTTCCCTTGATTACCGCAGTAGTACCTGACACCTCATTACCTGCCTTCGCGGCTTTAGCCCAAGAAGACCATTCCTTAAGAGATAGATCCCTTTGCTCTACAGAATCCCCTACAACTCGTTCAAGCTTCTCTCTCACTAATTGTATGTCCATAATCAAGACGCCTTTCTAAGCTATGTCATTATATAAGCTAAGCAAGATGATTACCTCTTATTGTAGCATATCCCATCCGGCCACTTCACCTGGCGGCTCGGTGCTTAGTGCTTGGTGCTTGGCCCTTGGTCTTGTTGGTCAAAATCTAGTTCCCTCCACCCGCATAGCAGGTGGTTTTTTCCCACGCTTCGCGTGCTTAACTAGTTAAAGCCAATAACAAAAAGACCGTTAATCCTATTAAGATTAACGGTCTTCTAAGATGAGCCATGAAGGACTCGAACCTTCGACACCCTGATTAAAAGTCAGGTGCTCTACCAACTGAGCTAATGGCTCTTACTGGTGGAGGCTGATGGATTCGAACCACCGAACTCGTAGAGAGCAGATTTACAGTCTGCCGTGTTTAGCCACTTCACTAAGCCTCCAAGATATTAGAAAAAAATAAAGTGGCTCGGGACGGAATCGAACCGCCGACACGAGGATTTTCAGTCCTCTGCTCTACCGACTGAGCTACCGAGCCATACAAAATGGTCAAAAAAAATAAAGTGGTCACATTATGCTTCCCACTTCACTGTGGAAAATTCCAGTTTTAAATGAATGGCGGAACTGACGGGATTCGAACCCGCGGTCTCCTGCGTGACAGGCAGGCATGTTAGGCCTCTACACCACAGTTCCGCAATATTCATAAAAATGGTGCCGGCGAGAGGACTTGAACCCCCAACCTACTGATTACAAGTCAGTTGCTCTACCAGTTGAGCTACACCGGCACATATGGTGGAGGCTGAGGGGATCGAACCCCCGACCCTCTGCTTGTAAGGCAGATGCTCTCCCAGCTGAGCTAAGCCTCCATATGTATAATAGCGGCGGAGGGGATCGAACCCCCGACCTCACGGGTATGAACCGTACGCTCTAGCCAGCTGAGCTACACCGCCATATTTAAACATTCCTCTAATGCCTGCTCCCACATTCATGTTATGGGAATGGCGGAGAGAGAGGGATTCGAACCCTCGCACCACTTACGCAGTCTAACCCCTTAGCAGAGGGTCCCCTTATAGCCACTTGGGTATCTCTCCAAAGCATCATCAAGGTATTAATCCTTGAAAACTAGATACGAAACGAACTTGCGCACCCTTCTAGGAACTGCGTCCTTCGGGTATTTGTTTGGATAAGCCCTCGACCGATTAGTACTGGTCAGCTCCATGCATTGCTGCACTTCCACCCCCAG
>NZ_BOSF01000010.1:0-153325 GCF_018403205.1 Paenibacillus sp. J22TS3 | reverse complement strand
TTAGCCAAGCGGTAAGGCAACGGACTTTGACTCCGTCACGCATAGGTTCGAATCCTATATCCCCAGCCATTATCACCCCAAAAAGTGAAGCGTATGCTTTGATGCAGATTCCGAATACTTTTCGGGGACCGATAACATTTGAGCCATTAGCTCAGTTGGTAGAGCACCTGACTTTTAATCAGGGTGTCGAAGGTTCGAGTCCTTCATGGCTCACCATTTACCCTGTATTAAAGGGTAGGTATGCAAGACATGTGCGCGTGTGGCGGAATTGGCAGACGCACTAGACTTAGGATCTAGCGTCTTTGACGTGGGGGTTCAAGTCCCTCCACGCGCACCAGTTATGCGGACGTGGCTCAGCGGTAGAGCATCGCCTTGCCAAGGCGAGGGTCGCGGGTTCGATTCCCGTCGTCCGCTCCATAATATGCGCCCTTAGCTCAGCTGGATAGAGCGTTTGACTACGAATCAAAAGGTCAGGAGTTCGAATCTCTTAGGGCGCGCCATTCTTCTTATTATACAATTTCATAAGAAGCACTTATTTCGGGACGTAGCTCAGCTTGGTAGAGCACCTGGTTTGGGACCAGGGGGTCGCATGTTCAAATCGTGTCGTCCCGACCATTATTTTCGGTGCGGGTGTAGTTCAATGGTAGAACTTTAGCCTTCCAAGCTAATAGCGTGGGTTCGATTCCCATCACCCGCTCCATAATAACTATCAGCATCATCGTAAGCGATGATGTTTTTTGTTATAATGGTCTTTATTTTTACCTACTGATTTTATTGCTTTGACGTGTCAGTGCATCATATGAAGGCTGTGTGTGTAATTATACAGTTATACACAGAAAATTTCTTTAAGTTTTACTCTAAATAATTGATTGAAACAGCCTCTCTGGAAGCAGCCTCATTGTAAGTATGGGTTATAAAAATTCTCAATATTGAATAATTATTTAGAATATTGGCGATTTTTATCCCTTAATACTCCCCGTTTTTGTAAAGAAAATAAGGAATTTAGGCCTGGTTTATTGTATTATGTTAGAAGGCATTATAAAGACGGAATCAGGATGGATTGGGAGGAGAAGCATGACTGAACTAACAGTGACCGCGAGTAAGAGCAATTCCAACAACCTGTTGCGGCGTGATATTCGTTTTTTGGGCAATATTTTAGGAGAAGTCCTTGTACATCAAGGCGGTAATGAACTCTTAGATATTGTCGAAAAGATACGTGAAGCCAGTAAATCGCTTCGGGCGGTATTTCTGCCTGAACTGCACGAAGAATTTAAGCAAATCATTAATACGCTTGAGCCTGATATCAGACATCAGGTGATCCGGGCTTTTGCCGTGTATTTTCAGCTCGTTAATATTGCGGAGCAGAATCACAGAATCCGCCGTAAACGCGACTATGAGCGTTCAGCCGGAGAAACGGTCCAGCCTGGTTCCATTGAGGATTCCGTAAGAGACCTGAAAGAGCGCGGCTTGTCCTATGATGAGGTTCAGGAGATCCTGCAGGGGCTTTCCCTGGAGCTGGTCATGACCGCCCATCCTACCGAGGCGATGCGCCGGGCGATTCTTGATATCCACAAACGGATTGCCGATGATGTCATGCAGCTTGATAACCCTACCCTGACGTTTAGAGAGAGGGAACAACTGCGTGAGAAGCTTCTGAACGAAGTGATTACCCTTTGGCAAACGGATGAGCTTCGTGACCGCAAACCAACGGTGCTTGATGAAGTGCGTAACGGAATGTACTATTTCCACGAGACCTTATTCCATGTTCTGCCTGACGTTTATCAAGAGCTGGAGCGTTGTTTGACAAAATATTACCCTGAACATAACTGGCACGTGCCTACCTATCTGCGCTTTGGCTCCTGGATCGGGGGAGACCGTGACGGTAATCCGTCCGTGACTGCAAACGTAACCTGGGAGACGCTGCTGATGCAGCGTAAGCTGGCTGTTCGGGAATACCAGCGCATTTTGGCCGAGCTGTTCCGCTATCTCAGCTTCAGTACTTCGATCGTCAATGTGACCGATGAGCTTCTGGAATCGATCCAGAAGGATCAGGAAGTGGTTACCCTCAATAAAACGCCGGAGTGGCGCAATGAGAAAGAGCCATATCGCGTTAAATTGACTTATATGACCGAGAAGCTGCATAACGTCATTGATGTGACTAAGAAAGACTCTCCAGATCGTTACAACCAGGTGGAAGAGCTGGTTGAAGATTTGAATATCATTGACCGCAGTCTGCGGCATCACTATGCGGATTACGTTGCTGACACCCATATTCGTTACTTAATACGTCAGGTGGAGCTGTTTGGTTTCCACACGGCCAAGCTGGATATTCGTCAGCACAGCCAAGAGCATGAGAATGCTATGACGGAGATCTTGGCTCATATGAATATTTCTGAGAATTATGCCGGGCTTAGTGAAGATGAGAAGGTTGAACTTCTTGAGCGCATTCTGAATGATCCTCGGCCGCTGACATCTCCTTATCAAGAATACAGCGAGAGTACAACGGAGTGCCTCAATGTATACCGTACGGTGTATTTGGCACAGCAGGAATTTGGAGAACAGTGTATCGGCAGTTATTTAATCAGTATGACGGAAGCCGCTAGTGATATTCTCGAAGTTATGGTGTTTGCCAAAGAGGTGGGCCTGTTCCGTAAAGAGAACGATGATACTGTAGTCTGCACGCTTCAATCCGTGCCATTGTTTGAAACGATTGACGATCTTCATGCGGCGCCAGCGATTATGCGCCGGTTGTTCAATATGCCGATTTATCGGATGTCGGTTACCGCGATGAATGACCTCCAGGAGATCATGCTGGGGTATTCCGACAGCAACAAGGATGGCGGCGTGGTTACTGCGAACTGGGAGCTGCGGGTTGCTCTTAAACAAATTACGGCCACGGCAGCAGAGTTCGGTGTGAAGCTGAAGTTCTTCCACGGACGCGGAGGCGCCCTCGGACGCGGAGGCATGCCGCTGAACCGCAGTATCCTTGCCCAGCCGCCTCACACGGTTGGCGGGGGAATTAAGATCACTGAGCAGGGTGAAGTCATTTCATCCAGATACGCACTCAAGGGCATTGCTTACCGCAGTCTGGAGCAGGCTACTTCGGCCCTTCTGACTCAAGCGGTATTGGCCCGTCAGCCGCAGCAAAGCGACCTGTATGAAGAGAAATGGGAGTCGATCATCAGACAGATGTCTGAAGTATCCCTTCATAAATATCAGGATCTGGTATTCCGGGATCCGGAATTCCTTAAATTCTTCAGGGAATCTACCCCACTCGTTGAGGTGGGAGAGCTTAACATCGGCTCACGCCCTTCCAAACGCAAGAATAGTGACCGCTTTGAAGACTTGCGTGCGATCCCATGGGTGTTCGCATGGACCCAAAGCCGGTACTTATTCCCAGCTTGGTATGCTGCAGGTACAGGCATTCAAGAGTTCTACGGTAATGATGAAGAGAAGCTAAAGGTCCTTCAGGATATGTATGCGAATTTCCCATTCTTCCGTTCGCTCATCGACACACTACAGTTCGCCATTGTTAAGGCAGACCTTGTCATTGCAAAAGAATATGCGAATATGTGCAGTGATGAAGAGATGAAGAATCGGATCTTTGGCCAGATTGAAGAGGAGTTCAATCTGACGAAGAGCCTAGTTCTAAAGATTACCGGAGAGATGGAAATGCTGGACAATGCGCCGACACTTCAGGAGTCCATCCGTCTGCGTAATCCTTATGTAGACCCGCTTAGCTATCTTCAGGTGCAGCTGCTTTCCGAACTTCGTGCTCTTAGAGAACAGGGCGGAGATGATCCGATTCTGTTAAGAGAAGTTCTTCTAACCATCAACGGAATTGCCGCAGGGCTTAGAAATACAGGCTGATCCATAACGATCAGCTTATGGGCTAGAGAGAAGGGGACCGCGCTCTATGAGAGAGCACGGTCTCTCTTTTGTGATCGGAATATGATCGTCTTAAGCCTAGAGTTGCTTGCAATTTAGGGACACATGAATTACCATTTGAATGAAGCGCCGGGACTTGCCTTTACCGTCCTTAAGCGGCCAAACCGCTGGTGAAACATATATCGCATGGCTTGGAACCGGCTAGAGACCGTTTTGGCGGATCTGGGGGAAATTACGAATGATTGACAATTATGATACGAGACTTGCAAAGCTTGCCCGCAAAGGGGATCAAGGTGCTTTTGCAGAAATTGTAGATCTATACAAAGATAAATTGTTTCATCTGGCTTACCGGATGCTGAATAATCGGCATGAAGCCGAAGACGTCGTTCAGGAGACCTTTCTGCGGGTTCATAAGAACTGGATGAGATACGATGAGAACCAGAAATTCTCAACTTGGATCTACCGGATTGCCACAAATTTATGTATTGACCGGCTGAGGAAGAGGAAGCCGAACTACTCACTGGATGCGGAAATGAACGATCAGGAGGGAATGGACGGTTATACCCTTATTCCTGGAGATGACCGGACACCGGAGAGTGAGTATTTAATCTCTGAGACAAAACAGACGATTCATTCGGCTATAGAGACGCTTCCGGCTAAATATAAATCGGTTATTATTCTTCGCTATTTGCAGGAGCTTTCACTGCAGGAAATTAGCGATGTTCTTAACATGCCTGTAACTACGGTGAAGACGCGTGTGCACCGCGGCAGGGAATTTTTGCGCAAAAAATTGGACAACAAGTTTGTTTGATTTTCAATCGAGATTTTTTGAAACGATATACATATTGAAGCGTATTAAATAAAGACGCCTCGAAGTTTAAATTCAATTTAAATTCCTACTATATAATGGAATGCTGATTTTGCCATGCTCATTCCATGCAGATTTCAACTGAAAGGATTGGCTCAAATGGATTGCAAACAAGCTGCCTCTTTAATGCATGAGTATTTGGATGACGATCTTGAAAAGTCACAGGTTCTGGAACTAAAGGCCCATCTAATTCAGTGCCCATCCTGTAATATGCATTTTCAAGAGCTGGAACAAACGGAGATGATGCTCTTCCATGCCGTCAAAAGCTCTGTGCCTTCCGCTTCAGATGAACTCGTAGATCGGATTATGCGGGATATTCCCGGCAGACGCAAGCAGCGTGTATGGCTGACATGGATCAAGAGGCATCCTGCTCTTACGGCAGCAGCCATGTTTATCTTTGTTATGCTGTTCAGCACCCTGTCCTTATGGAAGGCGGACGATCAACTCATTGTGAAAGGGGCCGGACTTGACCAAGTGGTCATTGAAGGCAAGAACGTGATCGTTCCAAGCGGGAAGACCGTAGCTGGAGATCTTACGGTGGAGAATGGGAAAGCTCAAATCTACGGTGAAGTGGACGGCAATCTGACGGTAATCGATGGGTCCTTGTACCAAGCCTCCACAGCTAAAATTTCAGGTGATGTGAAGAGTATTGATCAAGCACTCGATTGGATCTGGTACAAGATCACGAATACGTTCACGGAAGTTGCCTATCGTTAAATTTGCATGCTCAAGCTGCACATACTGGCGCCGCTCTTCGAGAGGGCGCCTTTATTGTTGGTGGGATTATGAAGAAATCACACAAATTTCCGGGTTCGGCACAAAGAAACTTGCAACTGCAGGTGGATCGTTATAACCTAGAGTTTAGGGACAATATATACTTAAGAAGCCCGTTTCATAAGGGAAAACCGGGGGTTGCGCATGAGTTATTTTGCGGATTTAACATGGCAAGAGGCCATTAAGGATGCTATAGATATTTTGATTGTTACTTATATTATTTATCATTTGATTTTGCTTGTCCGGGGAACAAGGGCGGTTCAATTACTCAAAGGGATTCTGGTCCTGGTTGTGATCTGGGCAGCAAGCACCTGGCTTGACTTGTATACCCTGAAATGGTTGATGAATCAAATGTTCACCTTTGGAGTAGTGGCTGTGTTCATTATCTTCCAGCCAGAGCTCAGGAGAGCGCTGGAGCAGCTGGGGCGTGGTAAGTTATTTGGGCGCACAACAGCCGATGAGGAAGAATTCAGCCGGAAGATCGGCGAGATTATTAAGGCCGTAAATTATTTATCACGTAGAAAAATCGGCGCATTAATTGTATTTGAGCGAAATACGGGGCTTAACGAATATAAAGAATCCGGGATTCCTATGCAGTCCGTGATCACCTCCGAACTGTTAATTAACATTTTTATCCCTAATACTCCGTTGCATGATGGAGCTATCATTATACAGGATCACCGGATAGCAGCTGCTGCTTGTTATCTGCCTTTGTCAGAGAATCCGTTTATAAGCAAGGAGCTTGGTACAAGGCACCGGGCTGCGATTGGAATCAGTGAGGTTGGCGATGCTGTCTCTGTGGTGGTATCTGAGGAGACCGGGCAGATCTCACTGGCCATTAACGGACAGGTAGTCCGGGGAATTAATGAGGAATCGTTAATCTCCAAGCTTTATGAGGAGCTCAGTCCTGACACATCAAGCAAGCAGAAGAAGGCCCCGTTCTGGAAGCTTAAAGGGGGCCGGAAGAATGGATAAATGGTTCAATAATAACACGATCGCGAAGATTATCGCTTTGTGCATCAGCATTATTTTGTGGGCGATGGTACATCTGGACAGCACAACCTCACTGCCATCCCCCTCCCAGGTGAAGAGTAAAACGATTAATGACGTGACTGTTGAGGTTGTTGGATTTGATGACAAGTCCTATGTACTGACTTCGATGGAGCCCAAGACCGTCAAATTGGAGGTAAGGGGGAAGCGCACAGATATTACCTCGTTTTTCCCAGATTATAAGGTTATCCTGAATTTGGAGAATGTCGGGCCGGGGACGACGAATGTGCCTCTAACCTACGAGCTCCCTGCCGGTGTGGAGATGGTATCTATTGAGCCGTCAACCGCAAGGGTCACTATTGAAGAGAAGCAGACTAAGTCATTTACCGCGTCAGTACAGCTAAAAGGTGCTCCCGAAGGAGGACTTCAGGTAGGAACGCCTATTCTGGAGCAGGATGGCCTAGTCGCGGTAACTCTCCCTGAGAGTGAAATGAAGCGGGTCTACAAGGTGGAGGGTGTACTCGATATCAGCGGAATTGATGATTCAGTAGAAGGGAAATCCGTGAAGCTGAGGGCCTACGACAGGAACGGGAGAGAAATTCCCGGGGCTGAGATTAGTCCTTCGTCAATCAAGGTTGATGTCCCCATGAATAAGTTATATAAAACGGTCCCCCTGGCGATTAAGCAAATCGGGCAGCTGCCAAGCGGGTATGCACTATCCGAGATCAAGGCAGATGTTGAAGGTGTGGCTGTGTATGGGACTAAAGAATCATTACAGAGTATTAATTCCTACACAATTAATGTGGATTTGAGCCAATTTAAAGGACCGAATACGACAGAATACTCACTGGACTTGACTCCGCCTAAAGGTTCTGAGAAAATCGAGCCGAGCTCTGTGAAGGTCGTTGTCAAAGCTGCCCCACTTGGTGTGAAGGTAGTAAATGACATTCCGGTTACGATCAAAAATCAGAGCGGACAGCACACTGCCAAGATCATTACGCCTGCAAATTCAAAGATGTCATTGACCTTGCAGGGGGCAGAGCAGGTCTTGAAGGCGGTTAAGACGGGAGACATTACAATTACGGCAGATGTATCAGGCCTTGGACCAGGGGTTCATACCGTAACACCCGACATTGTGCTTCCGAAGTTTGTAACTTTGGCGGATGGAGGTGGCAATCTCCAGGTAGAGATAGAGATTAAAGACAATGCTAACTCTGTTAATACCACTCCAACCGGCACAGAAGATTCCGGCGATACCGGTCAGGAAACCAAGTCCAATTCACCGGATACAGGAATAGGATCGGGGCAGGACTCATCAGAGGGAACAGACAATCCGGGTAGCGGGAAGGAACCATGAGTTTAGACAGCCAGGCTGAAGCATCATTATGGCATTACTAAAGAAAGCTAATTAGACATGGGTGAGAAACCAATATCTGGAGGAGTGAGTCATTGTGGGGAAATATTTTGGAACAGATGGCGTTCGCGGAATTGCTAATAAGGAATTAACAGCAGAGCTTGCATATCGGATTGGGCGGTCTGGGGGATATGTGCTTGCAGGACAAGTTGAGAAGCCTAAGGTCGTTATAGGGATGGACACCCGGATTTCCGGTGTCATGTTGGAGTCCGCGCTTGTGGCTGGTCTATTGTCTATCGGAGCGGATGTGGTCCGTCTTGGGATCGTCTCCACTCCAGCTGTGGCCTATCTGACAAGACTGCTTAAAGCGGATGCGGGTGTAATGATCTCAGCTTCGCACAATCCGGTAGAGGACAACGGAATTAAGTTTTTCGGGAGCGACGGATTCAAGCTGTCCGATGAAACCGAACTTCAGATTGAGGAATTGCTGGATAAAGAGGTGGATGAACTGCCTCGTCCAATCGGTGACAAGCTGGGAAGCGTGACAGTTGATCAGGAATCTAAATTTAAATATCTTGAGCATTTGAAAACAACGATTTCTTCCAGCTTTGAAGGTCTGAAGATTGTGCTCGACTGCGCCAATGGAGCAGCATATGAGCTTGCACCGAAATTGTTCCGCGAGCTTGGAGCGGAGGTTCACACGATCGCAGCAGAACCAACAGGGCTTAATATAAATGACCACTGCGGTTCCACACATCCGGAGCTGCTGAAGCAGGAGGTTGTACGTCTAGGTGCGGATCTGGGTCTTGCTTTTGACGGGGATGCCGACCGCTTGATCGCCATTGATGAAACAGGTCAAGAGGTGGATGGCGACCATATCCTTTGCATTTGCGGCGACGCTATGAACCGTAAGGGCAAGCTTAACAACAGCACTATTGTAACCACGGTGATGAGTAACTTCGGCTTCTACAAAGCTACAGAGAAGCTGGCTCTTAATACCGCAAAGACGGCTGTAGGTGACCGTTATGTCATGGCGGAAATGCTTAGAGGTGGTTATAACCTGGGCGGTGAGCAGTCCGGCCATGTAATTTTCCTGGATTATAATACAACGGGTGACGGCATTCTGACCGGGATTCAGCTGGTAGACACGATGAAACAGGCGGGTAAACCGCTTAGTGAAATGAAGAAGCTTATGGTTCAATATCCTCAGGTACTCGTGAATGTACGGGTGCAGGATAAGAGCAAATACAATGGAAACCAGGCTATTGAAGAGGCTATTACCGTTGTTGAGCAGCAGCTTGGCAGCAACGGGCGTGTGCTTGTGCGGCCATCTGGTACAGAGTCCCTGATCCGTGTTATGGCGGAAGGACCCGACCGGAGCGAACTTGAGCAGTTTGTTTCCCAGATTACCAAAGTGGTAGAACGGGAATTGGTGTAAGTGTAGGACCAAGCATCCGTGTTCATCCGTAACGTTAGGACCGCTGGAACCGGATTTTGGTTTCGGCGGTTTCTTTTTCGGGTGAAAAGTCACATTTTGACACGTTGGGACTGACAGCCATTGCAAAAAGTGATTAAGGTGCATATAATAACAATATTCCTAGTAGAGAAAGTGAGGGACGTAAGGTTATCAGATTCATAAGCGCCAGAGCTTTGCATTCGCGCGTGACAGATTAGCTGCTGATCAAGCGGCCGAATCTACGGCAATCGAAGCTGACGAGGTGGAGGTGTTCGAAATGTTCGGCGGGGGCCTCCCGGTAGAAGCATCTAACCGTAAGTCGGATAAGCAAACCCTATGGGCGACCATAGATACAAACTTCCCGACAGATGCCACAAGAATATGGACTGAATTGCAGAAGAAATATTCTGTTACCTTACTCAGAAGGTGAAGTGAGTTGTTTCTGCATGCATTTTAGGATTCATATCGTTTGATATTCCATGAATGTGCGAGAGAGAATGCGGTTGATACGTAGTAGTGGAGAAGAATGTACATTCATGAAAATAGATGATCTTATCAGAAAATTTTCACTTATATAATTGAATATACTCGACTCCGTGCTGCTGCGCAGTCTTCCGCTTCTTCCATCGTCATTCAATCCAAAAAATTGATGAGATAACGAAACGGAGGATATTAAATTATGTGTGGTATTGTCGGATATATCGGGAAAAGAGATACGCAATCTGTATTGATCAGTGGTCTTAAGAAGCTGGAGTATCGTGGGTATGACTCTGCGGGTATTGCGGTGTTCACTCCGCAAGGATTGCAGATCAGTAAGTCGATCGGGCGTTTGGCCAATTTGGAATCAAAGCTGGAAAGTGCTCCACTTGTTGGTTCCGCGGGTATCGGTCATACACGCTGGGCGACTCACGGTAAGCCATCAGACGTTAACTCCCATCCTCACACAGACAACAGTGAGAAATTCTCTGTTGTGCATAACGGGATTGTGGAGAATTACCTGGAGCTGAAAGAGGAACTGATCAGTCAAGGACACGTATTTCTGTCGGAAACAGATACAGAAGTCATCTCTCATTTGGTGGCTCGTGAGTACGAGGGCGACATTGTTAAGGCAGTTCAGAAGGCCATCAGCTATATGCGCGGTGCGTTCGCGCTTGGGGTCCTGACTGAATATGAGCCTCATAAATTGGTTGCTGTACGTCAAGCTAGCCCACTGATTATTGGTCTTGGTGAGGGGGAGAACTTCATCGGATCTGATATTCCGGCTATTCTCGAATATACACGAAATGTTTACATCCTTAACGATGGGGAAATGGCGGTTCTGACACAGGATTCTGTCGAACTGATGACCATCGAGGGGAATTTTATTTCTCGGGAAATGATTCATGTCGACTGGGATGCGGTAACCGCAGAAAAAGGCGGCTTTGATCATTTCATGCTGAAGGAGATTCATGAGCAGCCTAAAGCCTACCGTGACACCATCCGCGGACGCGTGGATGAAACCGGCCGCAAGGTGGTGCTTAAGGATCTGAAGCTAACGGCTGAGCGGATCAAGCAGATCCAGAACGTGCACATCGTAGCTTGTGGTACAGCGTATCACGCCGGTCTGGTCGGCGGTACGGTAATTGAGCAGCTGGTGCGGGTTCCGGTCTACAACGATGTGGCTTCTGAGTATCGTTACCGTTCACCGTTGATTACTCCGGAGACGCTGGTCATTGTCGTGAGCCAGTCGGGAGAGACTGCAGACACGCTTGCAGCGCTGCGTGAAGCGAAGAGCAACGGAGCTCATGTGCTCGCGGTAACCAATGTTGTGGGAAGCTCCATTGCCCGGGATGCGGATGATGTGCTGGTCACTCTGGCTGGACCGGAGATTGCCGTAGCATCAACGAAAGCTTACTCCTCGCAGTTGATTGCGTTCTACCTGCTGGGTATGTACCTTGCACAAGTACGCGGTACACAGTCCGAGGAGGAGATTGCCCGCATGATCGCCGCGGTTCAGGCATTGCCTGAGCAGGTGGAGAGCATGCTGGAGAATTCGGATGCAGTCAAAGCATATGCAGAGCAAATCTCTCACCATCAGCACCTGTTCTTCATTGGCCGTGGCCTTGATTACGCTGTTGCCCAGGAAGGCTCCTTGAAGCTGAAAGAGATTTCTTACATTCACTCCGAGGCGTATGCAGCGGGTGAACTGAAACACGGTACACTGGCCTTGATCGAAGAGGGGATTCCGGTGATTGCCCTGGCAACCCAGGAAGCCGTTCTTGAGAAGACCGTGAGCAATATCAAAGAAGTGAAGGCACGCGGTGCGGATGTAATGGCGATTACCCACGAGGAGCATGTCGCAGGACTGCTTAAGTCGGTCGACCAAGCATTTGCGATTCCTAAGACTCTGCCGCTGCTTACACCGGCTCTGTCTGTAGTGCCGCTGCAGCTGCTGTCCTACTATGCTTCCCTGGCACTTGGCCATGACGTGGATAAACCGCGGAATCTGGCGAAGAGCGTGACGGTGGAGTAAGGGAAGAGCTGAGAAGTTGTGATGAGATGTGAGAAGCAAACAAACTCATATCATTGATCCCAAACTCTTATCAAAGTTAATAAAGTCGTATAAGAGCCGAGCAGATCCAGGATTATTTCCTGACATCTGCTCGGCTTTTCTTTTTCAGGGGAAGTGGAGTAGTTTTTGATCATAATTTTACAGATCCTAGTGTTGAAAGAGCGTTTATAAAAGTAGTTGATTTCCTAAAGACACATATATGTAAGTGATCTGATGAAGAACCGAACCTCAACTAACACCGACGCGGCGGGAGTTCGCCGTTGATCTCAATTTAACTCATACTTTTTGTTTTGAATACGGCAGAGTAAGAACTTGAAATATCAAAGGGCAAGCAAGAGTGAAGGCTGAAAAATAATTTATGTTTTTATGTTAAGGACAGGAGTTGAAAATTGGAGGAGAGGAATTTCTGAACAATAACCTAAAGTAAGAGGACATGTTATAAACCAAAATGTACAGGTTAAAAGCCAGCGAATACATCACCAACTTTTAACCCATTAGAAGAACTAGACCGCAGACTTTGGATCTCTTGAAATTGCTGGTCTTGTAAAAGAAAAGACTGCGCAGAGCAGCGCAATAATGACAATGCCGCCCCCAAACCAAGCCGTGCTGGAATACGAGCCTGTTTGGTTTAACACAACGCCGCCAATAGCTGATCCAAGCGAAATGCCAATTTGCAATGCGGAGTTATTAAAGCTTTGCTGGATATCGGACGTGGCTGGATCGGTTTGAATCAGATAGCTTTGTTGAGGCGGCGCTAGGCTCCAGCTCAGAGTTCCCCAGACAACCATCGTTAGGAAGAATAAGACGAGTGAAGAAGTTGTTAACGGCAATACGCATAATACCACAGCGAATGTACTGATAACGATGATGATACTTTTGCGGGAACCAATCCAGTCAGAAATGGTTCCGCCAAGCGCCCCGCCACCTACAGCTGCAATACCAAATACAAAGTAGCAGATACTAATCCATTCGGAATTAAGATGAAGATTGGTTTCTAAGAATGGTGTGAAATAAGCGTAAATGGTATAATGTCCTGCCAGCATAAACATCGTGGCGAGATGGGCGCTGATGATT
The DNA here is from genome assembly GCF_018403205.1 of Paenibacillus sp. J22TS3. Classification (NCBI taxonomy): domain Bacteria; kingdom Bacillati; phylum Bacillota; class Bacilli; order Caryophanales; family Paenibacillaceae; genus Paenibacillus; species Paenibacillus sp. J22TS3. Next base: position 140,370 of record NZ_BOSF01000010.1, on the reverse strand, counting down.
TTCCCATTTCCCACAGCTTTTAATTGTTGAGAAAGTGGGATTGTCTGTTCTCCAGGAATACGCTCCAAGAATAGCGAAATAAGTACCATCGATCCAATAGATAATATAGAAATTCCAAGAAATATGACCCGCCATCCATACATATTGGAAACCAGAATTCCCACGGGCACACCTAACACAAGGGAAGAGCTTATACCCATATAAATGAGTCCCAATGCTTTGGCCTGGTGGGCGGGAGCAACAATTTTAACAGCAATGGTTAAAGAAAGCACAACGACAAGTGCTGTACTTGTTGCAGTCAATACCCGGGCAATCATCATAAAAGTAAAGTTTGGACTGAAATAGGTCATGACATTGCCGAGGAAAAAGATAGACAAAGAAGCAAGATACAGCTTTTTGCGTTCAATTTTACTGGTTAGAACCAGCAAGACAGGACCGGCAATGGCGTAGACAAGCGCAAACACAGAGATCAGCTGTCCCGCTGTGCTTAATGAAATGTTGAAATCTTCGGATATCGCCGGTAAGATCCCACCAACGATTAATTCAACCAATCCAACCGCAACGGTCGATAATGCTAATATAATGACTTTCAAATTCATATTTCTGTTCGGCCCTTTCTTTGTTGAAATGAGAAGAAGTGACTTTAGGGTCTTTACAGAAAACAACAAAAAATCCTGACTGCAAAAAATGAATAAATTCATTTTCTGTAGTCAGGATTTTAAGGCTCCTGGTAGATACCCTCTAGCCATATTCCAGAGGTTATACAGTTGATATATCGTTTAAGTGTGATCACTTTTCTGATTCTACTATTCCTGCACCTTTTTTTCAACTAGGATTGTAGTTTTAGTCCTCATTATAGTCCTAATCCGCCGCTGTCTTATTCTTTTGGTTAGCGGGCAGCTTATCTGATCAAACCAATAATATGATAATAATCCAAAGAATTTGCAATTTGTGTTTTGGATTTGTTTGGTACATTGGAAATGTAAGCGGTATCAAAAATAAACATAGTTGGAGGTGAACTCTTAGCTACAGAAATAATTGATGAAACTAACTATTATACGAAGGGGTTTTATATGAAAAAAACATGGATCTCTAGTATAACAGCAGTTCTGTTAGGAGGCATGCTATCGGTCGGACCAGCTCAGGCCGCATCCGATTTAACCGTTGATTTATCGAATGTAATCGGTCCAGTTACCCATAGTTCAGCAGGATCGCTTTATGGAGTTATAGAAAACAAGCCTGACAACAATCTCATTCTGCCATTGCGCGCTAAAGCTTACATCAATCCGGCAGTCGCGGGCTATCAGCAGCCTTGGGGGGCTGCTGTTCCGGTTGCCCAGCGATTGGCGCCCTCCGGCAGTAAAGTCACAATTCGTCTGGCTGATTAGTTCAAGGGTTGGTATGACTATACGAATCTATCGGATTGGTTCAGCAAGCTGGACGAAAGAGGGATTTGCATTATAAAGAATGCTCACTTTCTTAATGAATGTAAAATGAAGTTATCTCAGGCGGACAATTAAATCGAATTGGTATTTTAACTGTACCGATACCCCTTGAAATATAGAAAAAAGAATTATCAATCTTTTTCATGCCTACATGAAAATGTTTATAACCTCCGATTGTTTTATTAAATAAACGTAATTGTCCACCGTGTGTATGTCCAGTTAGTAATAGGTGATATGGAACGCTATTTATATTTATTGTATTGATTATATTGGGGGAATGAGCCATAATGATTCGAATATCTGCATGGTAATTCTGTTGGTTACTATTCTCCAACTTTTCGAGACCATAGATTGAATTATCAAATCCATAAATGGATACGGCTGAGTTTTTAATGTTAATAAGAGCTCCTGAATTTTCTAAGTAGGTTGCCACACAGCTAATATGAGAAAAGTTCTCCTGATACTCCTCCTTCGTTAAACTCCTTTTCCTTCCAATGCCCTTCGTGGTTTCCCTTTCATAGTTCCCGGGAACAAAATAGAGAGCAGTTTGATTAATTTTTTTTAATTCTAGAAGTACTTTTTTTAAAGATTTTTGGTTCGAAACAAGATCTCCAGTGATTAAAACTATATCAGGATCTAGAGTATTAACGATTTTAGATAGGCTGCCGTTAATAAATGAAGTCTTACCATGAAGATCGGTTATATGTACTACTTTTATCGGTTCTGTTACATCAAAGCTAAGGGAATGTTGGTTCACCTTTACATAATTCGTACTATAATAAACAAACATAATAACTAAAATGGTTATGAAAATTAACAAAACATACATCTTAATCACCTAATACCATTATTTTTTCATCCTACCTGCAGTTTACATAGTGTCAATAAAATCAACTCTACCTTTAGTTTGGAACTTCGTCATTGACATCCATTATAGTTGCCTACTTCTCTTTACCACAACATCAAAAAAACGATCTTATAAGACTGCCCTTCAGACGCTCGACCGAGAGGTTTATGATATTATTTAAACAATATAGAATGGTTGTTGGATAAAAACGGTATTTAATCCATAGTAGATATAAGGGTGAGAACATTAATATGATTAACCAGCTAACTAATCGTTTTGTATACATGTCAGCTGACGGTACTGTTGATCGTCCTATTCTTGGCGCAATCTTAGGCGAGGAACAGACTCTCTACATAGATGCAGGCAATTCTAAGCGTCATGCGAAGACGTTCCGAGAAGCAGTGGGTAAGAATTATTCCACTCGATCTTCGTTGACCGCGTTGACACACTGGCACTGGGATCATAGTTTTGGTGCGGCTTATGATCCGTTGTCACCGCTTATCGCTACCGGACTGACCTACCAAGCGCTTCAACTGCTGCTGGGGTTAGATTGGTCTGATAAAGCGTTGGATGAACGAGTCAGGCAAGGACAAGAGATTGCATTTTGTGCGGATTACATTAAAAAGGAATATGAAGGCGTAGAACGGGATATCCAGGTTAAGCTGCCGGACATTACTTTCACGGATTCCATAACACTCTATCTAGGTGGCGTATCTTGTCACATACAGCATGTTGGCGGTGTTCATGCACAAGATTCTTGTGTCATGTACATTCCAGAGGAGAAGGTGCTATTCCTTGGCGATGTACTGGGGCCAGCCATTTACGATGGCCCTAGATACTATGCGGCTCGAGATTTTCTCAGAATAGTTGAAAAGATAAAGAAGTACCCAGCAGCATGGTATATTGAGTCACATTATAGGCCAGTAACTGCTGAAGAGTTCTGGCAGGATATCAACGAGTCTTGTGTGTTGGCAGAGCTGGTGATTAAGTTTAAAGACAATAAGCAGGTTATTGAGCGCGAATGGGCTAAATGTATCGGCAGGGAGCTTGGGGATGAGGACAAAGCGGTAGTTCATCAATTTATGCTCGGAGAGCATCGCTAAGAGTATAGGAAGCCATAATTTTGTATTAAAGATCCGCTAACCAAGCGGATCTTTAGTTTTTAATAGAGACAACACGTGAAGTTAAAATTGAGAACTTGATCAGCAGAAGGACCATTTAATCTGGGAGACAAGAGACTATTTTACAGCCCAAAATAAGCCAGATTGTTATCGCTGGATAGACATCTTTTTGTGAAACATCTCATCAAGCAGCATGATTTCTGCTTTTTGACGGATAGCATGGTTCCCCAGCTTTACATCAATGATAAAGTCATTACTCAGCATCTGACGGTACCCGGAAATAATATCGTTGTCTGACAATTCCGCCATCCTCTTCGTTTCAGGTGGGATTACCGGAATTCCGTTTTGCTCTAACAGGTGAATGTTTTGTTTAATATCGGCTGCGATCTTAATGAGAATGTCTGCACTTCTCGCTGTCTCTAAATCGACCATTCCGTCATGGGTATAGAAATGTTTGTTGGTGATAGCTATCGCAGTATGCGAAATATGGAATGCCAGAATGTCTTGTTGGATTTCATAATGCAAATCCACTGACTTAAATATATGAGCAAGTTCTCGCACTCTTTCGGTTATCCGTCCATTTATTTCACCGAAGATGGTCCCTTGATGCTTTTCCGATCCGAATTGGGCGTAAAGAACGTCCTCTTTTATGTCCCCACCCGCACCCGGGAATCCTGGGAGTAGACGGTCACCCACAATTTCAAGCCAGTCATCATATCCAACGGTGTTGGTCAAGGTCACAATGGTTCTGCTCTGGTTATTCTTAATCAAAGTTAGTGCAGATTCGGCCTGATCATAACGTACAGGAACAAAAATGTAATCATAAATATCATCGTTTTCAAGCTTTTCTATCGTCTTGATGGATATCTGCTTGATCTTCCCGTTATCGTTGTATCTCAGCCCGTCCTTCTTCAATACATCCAGCCTGTGTCCACGCGCAAGCATGGTTACGTCCAGTCCGTACTGCGCAAATCGCAGAGCGTATACACTGCCAATCACACCGGCACCAACAATCAGGAGTCTGTTTTGATGGATGTTCATTTGTTCGTTCCTTTCAGCGAATTTAGTCATAAGTTGCTTAAACAACACTGTCGTCTGTAACATATTATTGCAGGGTTCATGTGAATTCAACAGACAAAACCTAGGGAAAGGTTGCTTAGACAACACATTGTGATTTTTGATGTTTAAGAAGGGGGATATGGATATGGTTAATCTGCAAGATCCAAGAGTTTTGCGTACACGACAGTTGATAATGGAATCATTTAGAGAATTGTTGCGGAGTAGAGGATTTGAATCCATATCCGTAAAGGATATAGCACAAAAAGCTACCATTAATCGAGCTACCTTTTATACGCATTATGAAGATAAATATGCTTTGCTGGAAGAGACCATAGAACAGGCTTTTCGCGGGATGATCCCGGAAGATGTGGCGAATGCGAAGGAGTTTACAGGGGAAGTATGCGACCAGCTGATCCTGCTGACCTATCGTTATATCGTTGACTTTTACAAGATATGCAGAATGGATTCCAAGTCTATTGCTAAGATCGTTGATGATAAAATAAAACATCTGCTGCAGCAAACGATAGAAAATATATTTTTAAAAGGAAATATCCACCAAATGGAAGTCAACCACCATTTAAAAATCATTTCGGCCATGACGGGCTCCGCGATTTATGGTGCTGCCCACTACTGGTTAAAGGATGGAGAAATGGCTCGAACCGATTTCCTTGTAAACGTTGTTCATTCCTATGTAATGAACGGTATTGGTTTGCATCTCAAGTGAGCCCTTGGTGATCCTTTGCCAGCTTCTCAAAGATTGTGTTCAACATAAGTAATTGGTCCAATACAATCCTCCTCTTTGATCATAGAATACTTAGAATTTGATTAAAGGAGGACTTGGAATGGCGGGAAAAGTAAAGGTTAGCTCACAATTCAAGAGACTGTGTATGCAATTTGGAAAAATATTAGGAGGCGAATCGGAGGTTGAAGCAGGCCCGGTTTGCTTTGTCACACGGATGACGAATCTAAAAGAGACTATTTTGGGAAAAAGAACACGTTCCCCTTTGGTTCAAATGCAAATGTTTTCCTTTGAATCGCTTGATAAATCGGGCCGCGCGCTTTGTTTGGGTGAAACTGCCGTACATCAAAATCAGGTTAATCGATTGATGTCAAATCTCCGTAAGCGTGGGATTAAAGTAACCGCAGTCCATAACCATTGGCTCAATGAACAACCCCGCTTAATGTATATGCATTGGGAATCCATTGATAATCCTGTGGCCTTTGCAAGAAAGACCAAAGAATCCATCAAATTCTTAGGTTAATACCGTTGAGCTATCCGCCCTAAGTTTATATCATTTAATGAGAGGATGATTTCCGTATGGCAGAAGTTAAAGCAAGTCCTCGCTTTAAAAAGCTATGTAATCAATTCTCAACTATTTTAGGTGGAACGGAGCATGAAATTACAAAAGGTCCGGTTTGTTTTGTCTCGAGAAACAGAAAAATTAATGCAACGATTTTAGGAAGACGTACCACTTCTCCTTTGGTCCGCTACCAACTATTCTCCTTCGAATCCCTGAACAGCTCAGGCCGTGCACTTTGTTTAGGGGAAACAGCTTTATTCCAAGGTCAAGTAAACCGGCTGCTGACAAATCTTCGGAATAACGGGATTAAAGTAACGGCAGTTCATAATCACTGGTTGTTTGATAAACCGCGACTGATGTATGTTCACTGGGAGTCGATTGATGATCCCATTGCATTTGCAAAGAAAGTCAAACGCTCCATTGCTTTCTTGGGTTAATTGTTAGTAGAGCGCAAGCGCTTCATTCGCCGCAATGGATTCAATAGTAGATTAAAGAAGAGCACGTAGTTGGTTGTATAATTTGATTGTACCTTGAGAGAAGCGGCCGTGGGAGGTCGCTTTTTCATGCTGATGTTATCCCCAGCTGCAAATGACAACCGGTCCGCCAGAGGCGGATCTTTTTTTGATTCCGCTCAGGAACTTAGGACAGGGAGAAGCAATATTCTGACAGTAGTCCATTTAACAAGGGGAGCTTTGATGAATAGGAAATTGACCTTTGATTACATTGTCGTAGGAACAGGTCCGGCTGGTGCAGTCATCGCAAAATTACTTAGTGATAATAAACAATCATCAGTTCTTGTCTTGGAAGCTGGCGAGAACAACGATAGAGATAAACCGATTAGGGATTCTACATTTGCGTTTGAGTTGGAGGAACAATTTTTCCCCCAATACTTTTGGCAAGGGGAAGGCATTCCCCAAGAAGGACTGGATGAACGAGCATTTGAATGGACCACAGGACGCCTCTTAGGTGGGGGGTCTTCGATTAACGGGGAACAGTATGTACGGCCTACATCAGCTGTCTTTAGAGAATGGGAAAAGCTTTTGGGCCCGCTTTGGTCACCCAGACGGGCGATACGCCGGTTCAAGAGATTAGAAAAGTATAACGGTGAAACTAATAACCCAAGAGCACGGGGATTCCGCGGACGGATCGATATCAGGCAGGCTCCAGAACATCCAACGTCTATGGCTGAAAAGCTCACTGCAGCTATAGAGAAGGCAACAGGTTTTCCGGAGATTCTTGATTATAATGACCCTAAAACCCCTCTTGGTCCCTTTACCCGGTGGCAATTGTATCAAGATCCGAACGGTCGCAGGGAGAATTCTTCAACAGCCTTTTTTTCTCCGGACATCATGACTCCGTCTGGTCGCGGTGTTAACGGCAGACAGCTAAGAGTATTCTTTAAATCGACAGCTTTACGTGTACTTTTTGCCAATAAGCGTGCTTCAGGAGTGGAATTCCTTAAGGAAGGGAAGCGCATGCGCGCCTACGCACGGAAAAAGGTCATTATATCAGCAGGCATCAATAGCGCTCAACTGCTTATGCTGTCTGGAATCGGACCGGCTGCACTGCTGAAAAAAGCTGGTGTCCCTGTTATTTTTAATAATTCAAACGTAGGTCAGAGGTTGAGGAATCATACGCTTAACTTTGCGGTTTTTACAACCAATCCAAATGATAATGCCCTGCCTGCGAATGATCCGAATGCCCTTTATACAGGAGGCGCTTTTTTGCCCGATCCTACAGAGGCTAATGGAAACCGTCGGGCTGTTCAACTTATTGGCATTGGTTCTGGCAGCAATTTAACCTTGGCAATTCTGTACTTACGTCCCAAGAGCCGGGGCTTTATTAAAATCCAAAACAATGATCCACTAAAAATTGTGCTTGCTGATGAAGGATTTCTGGTCAACCCGGATGACATGGAGGCAGTAAAAAATATTTACAGAACTTATGTTAAAAACATAGCGGCAGAGCTCGCGTCCATCGACCCTTCGTACGAGCTTATTTCACCAACAACCGATATCATTGAGGATGATGTCAAATTGGAGGAGTTTATTAAAGAAAACTTTGACCACAATCATCACCAGCAGGGTTCATTACGTATGGCCCCTTTAACTAGAGGAGGAGTTGTTGATCGAAGGGGGAACGTGCACGGGGTGAAGGATTTAATTGTTGCCGATGCTTCTATTATTCCATTTACGGTGGACGGTAATGTTTCGGCACCTGCATTCCTTATAGGTTATACGATTGCCAGGCAACTGCTATTACTGGATAAGAAAGATCCTAATCGCAATAGAAAAAGTCCCCGGCATGAGGGGAATGAAGAGTAAGCGAGTATTCTTATCCAAAAGAGTGCAATGGTCCCGGCTTGGAATTCCTAATATTCCAAGCCGGGGCTTTTGCAGGGGCGAACACTATAGTCTGCTTAGTGCAGGGGCACTGTTAGTCAAGGTCTGTCCTTGAATCGATCAAGCGCTTCCTTGGTAAACGGCGCGAAGAGGTTTACGAGGTTGCCGTCAGGGTCGCGTAACAGTGCAGAGCGATTTCCCCATGGCATCGTGGTGGGTTCTTGCACCCACTCGTTTACAAATGGTTTCAGGCGTACATATTCGGCATCGACGTCGTTGACGCGAAACTCGATGATTACGCAGTGGTTGTCGGCAGCGCGTACGGAACCAGCGCCGAACAGCTGCATTGTCTGGTAGTGGCCGATCGCTAGAGTACAGGATGGCAGGACGAACTCAGCGAAGACTGGCGCGGGGCGCTCAGCCGAAACACCTGTGACTTGCTCATAGAACGTGACAAGTCGATCCAAGTCGTTAGTAATAATACGCACAGAAGCGAAATTCAAAAGAAATCATCCTTTCAATAATGACATGGTGAATACTTGTGATTGATTCTAATTATACAAAGACACTCCTGACAACGTTATGTCAGGAGTGTCTCATATGGATTGCCCTTACAGCCCGCGAAAAATTGCTGGGATATCAGTTATTTAATACCTTTCCCAGCAAAGAAACGCTCACATCGATTACCGTTTGCGGGTTTTCCGCTTTTTTGCTGCTGCGGCATTACGGCCAGAGGGTCATACGGTTTTTGGTTGCTGTAGTGGTTATTCTCATATGTCTGCTTGTTGGAGTAAGCCGGATTTATTTCCAGGTCCAATTTCCTAGCGATGTTGCTGCAGGATACGTATTTGGTGGGGTATGGGTCAGTTTGAACGTCATTTTACTCGAAATCCTGAGAAAACTCCAAGTAAGCTGAATGGTCAGGTAATTCGAAAGCGGGCAATAAAGTTCCTGTTTTTGTGAGACTGTTGACATCTGGAGACTTGAGGGTGCCCTTGGCAGCTTCCATCCAGTTTTAGCTTGTGGAGGGGGTCAATTTTGTATTGACTGTACGTTCAGTCATAAGTTAAACTACACTTGCAGGTATCTAGTACGTAAAACGGGGAGGGACTTATCTTGGATCTTTTTTATGAAATTCAAGGAGAAGGCTTGCCGCTAGTCATGTTACACAGCCCGGGTGTTGATTCGAGGGAGTGGAAGTACGTAGTTCCAAGGTTAGCGCAAACCTACAAAGTAATTACGTTTGATGGCCGGGGAACCGGACACTCACCTGCTCCTCAGACACCGATAAATCTGGTGGAGGATTTGCGGATGCTGCTGGAGCACCTGGAGCTAGAGCGGGTTACTCTGATCGGCCATTCCATGGGCGGTCAGGCAGTGACGGACTTTACGCTAACGTATCCTTCGATGGTGGATCGGCTGGTTGTAGTAGCCCCTTGGTTAACGGGTTTTGTACCGTCCCCGGAATATACCGGGTGGATGGAGTCGGTGAATTCGGCTGCTCCAGATATATCCCGGTTGGTGGAGCTATCCTTGGCCGGCCCCAATTACCGTATCACAATGGCTGGATCTTATCGGGACTTCCTTCACGAAATGACCACTCAATACATGACCAGAGTATTTAGCGAATGGAAGAGCTTTGAGGTCATCTGGCCTGAGCCGCCGGCAATTGAAAGGCTCGAGGAGATTGCAGTCAGGACGATGTTTATTCATGGTACCGTTGAATGGCCGGACATGTTCAAGATCGCGGAGCAATTCAAGCGGATTCCTGCCATCCGGTTTGTTGAAATGGATGGGGCAGATCACATGTTTACTTTGACCCATGCAAATGAGCTCGCCAGGCATATTCATGATTTTATAGAAGGGGAAATTTGATTAATGCCAAGAACACGAGAAGAGAACGACCGAATTCGGCAAACCACCAAAGAAAATATTCGAAATGCGGCAATGGAGGTTTTTATCGAGCGGGGGTACCATGATGCTTCGATTGATGATATAGCCAAAAGAGCCGGTGTTTCCAAAGGATTGCTTTACAATTACTACAAGGGAAAAGAGGAACTCTTAAACGAGATGGTTCTCTGCCGGGTCGATGAAATCACCCAAGTGATGCAGACAGCTGCCGCCCTAAGTTCCCCAGCTGAACAGTTGAAACACATCATTGAGGGGGCTCTTGATAATGTTGGGCAGCGGCCCAAGGTGTACCGGTTTTATTTACATTTACAGACACAGCCTGAAGAAGATCAGGTTCTGTCCAAATACAGCCAAATACTCAATGAAGCGATGGCCGAACAATTTGAGGTGCAGTGCGGGATGTTTGCGGAGCTGGAGGGTGCGAATGCGCCATTAAAATCACTATACTTCTCGTCCACTCTGCACGGTACGATGCTGATGATGGCCATATATCCCGAGAAGTACCCCGTTGCGGAAATGAAAAAGCAAATCATAGAACAGTTCTGTGTCCTACCGTCCGAAGAATAGGGAAGGGGAGAAGACGAATGCTGGAAATACAAGCAAAGCAAGTTATGCTGAATGGTCAGCTATTTCAATATCGGGAAACTGGAGAGGTGTCCGCACCACCGCTGATTTGTCTTCACGCTTTAAGCCGGAATGCCGCATCCTGGGATGAGGTTGCTGCTGTATTAGGCCAAAAATACCGGGTGCTGAGTCTGGATCAACGCGGGCACGGCGGCAGTGCAAGATCAGGGTTGTACTCTTTTGAGCTCATGTGTGAGGATCTACACCTTTTTGCGAATACCCTAGGGATAGAACAGTTTACATTGCTGGGACATTCTATGGGGGGAACCGTATCTTATCTCTTTGCGGAGAGGTATCCATCGAGAATAGAACGCTTGATCGTCGAGGATACACCGCCACCATATTTGGATACAAAGATTGAAATCCCTCCTGAGCCCTCTGAGCCTTTAACCTTTGATTGGATAGTGGTCCCGTCAATTCTGCAGCAGCTCAATGAACCCAATCCCAAATGGTGGGAGGATCTCCCTGAAATACTTGCACCCACACTCATTATTGGGGGCGGGGCTACCAGTCATGTGCCCCAGGATAAATTGATAGAGGTTTGTAATTTAATTCCGGCTTGTGAGCTAGTGACCATAGAGGGTGCCGGACACGATGTTCATAGTTCTAAATTAGAGGCATTTTTGGAGGTCGTCAAAAAGTTTTTGAAGTTTGATGAAGCTATATAAAATGAACTTTAGAATTAACCGATCTCAGCGGAGAGGCCGAGTGATTCTGAAGAAGCGGAGCGTCCGCCTTGGTCTCCGAAATGCTCCTACTTGGTTATCTATTTCAAGGATTTCGTAGACAACAGTGGCCTTAAAGAACACTCGGCATCGCAGCGCCCAAGAAGTATAACCTTCATAAGTTCATTTGGTATAGATGACCTTGTGAAGTGAAACCAATAAAACACCTCTAAGAGAAATGCAGCCATGTCATAAGATATGGAGACAACCTTGGAGGTGTTTTTCGCATGGGTAACAAGGGTTAGCTATCCTTAGATGTGAAGATTATTATATATCATATCACAAGAAATATCATAAGAAAGATATGGATACCTCTTATAATTCCATCTAGGGGTGAGATTCGTGAGTGAACAGGCACAGCGTATGGTTGATTGGATTGAAGACCATTTAAAGGATCATTTCTCATTAGATGAGTTGTCTAATTACATGGGATACTCGCCGTATTATTGTTCGTTTAAATTTCACCAAGTCACAGGCATAAGTATTAGGCGCTATATTCTTCTTAGAAGATTGTATTTATCCATAGAAGATTTGGAACAGGACAGGAAGATCATTGACATTGCCTTTGAATACGATTATTCCTCGCAAGAGGCATATAGCAGGGCTTTTAAAGCAGTTTTTGGGATCAATCCCAGGGAATATCAACTTAACAGATTGCCTGTTCAGTCATTTTTCAAACTCACTATGAATGCGGATGGAGAGGGGTACAAGATGAATTTTTCCAGAAAAGTGGAGGTTGAACAGTTACAAAGGGAGAAGGGCGAGCTGTTTGACAAAGATGTACTCAACATACTGAATGGCCAAGTTATGTATGAGGACTTTAAGGACAACAGACTGATGGGGGATTCGGATTACGCTCCATTTAATGAGGCGATGTGTGTAAACGCGACTACTGCACAAATTTTTGATCAGGAGTTTATCGAGACAAGGGCTGCTGGTCATCATGAGTCGGTGGAGAATTATATCCAAAAAGTCATTGTTCCCTTATACGGTCTATTTCATAAGGAGTATAAATGTATTGTTTTATGGTTTGGGGAAGACATGTTTTGTCAAATGAACCTGCTTACCCTGCTTTCCTATCTTGAACAGTCTGGTTATGAAGGCAAGGTATTCTTAAATTGCTTTAGAGAAGATGAATTTAAGGTCAATCAAATTGAACTGAAGTTAGGCCATTATTGTACAACATACAGGGAAGTATTGATCAATCATAACAAGCCGTCCTGTGAGCTGCTTCCAGTCATGTATCAAGCGATAGGCATCTATTTAGACATGCTGAAGGAAGATAATGCAGTAGTAAGATATATTTCCAAAAATAAAGATTTACCCACATCAGAATTAATTCAGAGATTATTTGGGCTTTTTCCTACGGTAGGTTATGGGGATTCGCAATATATAGAGCTTATTAATAAAACTAAATGAAAAGTACTAAAAAATACTTCTGTATAGATTCCAGGTGAACGGACCGAGAATTTGCGGTGGATTTTCCGCGGACATTTTGAAAATTCCCTTGAAGGAATATTCCTCATGTGGTATATTATGGGCAGGAAGTAGATTGCTTTATTCTTACAATATTGGAGGGTGTATATGAGCCAAGAGGTTGTTTCTTTTATCGAGAACCTTAGTCAGCCGTGGCAGGTCGAAATGGGCAGTAAGCTTCGGAATCTGGTTCACGAAGTGATTCCAGAGGTTGAAGAACGGATTCAGTATAAGAAGCCGCATTTCCTGAAGAATGGACATTATGCAGCTGTAATTTCACCGTCGAAGGATGCGCTCGCTTTTATGATTATGAACGCTACCGGTCTGGAAGTTCCTAAAGAATTCGATGGCCCACCGGAGAGAAAATGGCTGAAAATCCGGGAAGGGGACACGCCGGACTATGCCCTGCTGGCTAGTCTGTTAGAGCAGGCTTCAAGTACGCTGTAAGTGTCATGAATCGGGGGAAGGGTAAATGAAACAGACAACTTTGAGTGCGCTCGCCGAACCCAGCCGATTGCAGATTGTTGAACTGCTAGGGCAGGGCCCCTTAACCGTAGGAGAAATTTCGGATTGCCTTAAGATCCGGCAGCCGCAGACGTCCAAGCATTTGAAGGTCCTGCATGAGGCCGGAATGGTAGAAGTTCAAGCAGAGGCGAACCGCCGTATTTATCATCTGCGACCGGAGCCGTTTCAAGAAATGGACGAATGGCTGGAGTCGTTCAGGTCTATGTGGGAAGAACGTTTTGACCGGCTTGCCGATTACTTGGAAGAATTGCAGAAGAAAACGTAGGATGAGTCTACTCTAATTCGAGGAGGATATGTTATGAGTGAGAACAAAGAGCAGCAAGGATTACTGTTGAGCCGTGTTTTTAAGGCGCCCCGGGAGCTGGTTTTTAAAGTTTGGACAGACCCAGCGCATTTCGGACAATGGTGGGGACCGAAGGGCTTTTCGCTTGAGGTAGTTAAAATGGAGGTACGCCCGGGAGGTATGTTTCTGGGCTGTCAGAAGTCTCCTGATGGAAGTCAAGTCATGTGGGGCAAGTTCGTTTATCAGGAAGTAACCGTTCCAGAGAAGCTTGTCTTCATTCAATCGTTCTCCGATGAACAGGGGAACACCGTACGCGCTCCGTTCAACCCTAACTGGCCGCTTGAAATTATAAATATCCTTACACTCGAAGAACACGACGGGCAGACTACGCTTACACTTCAAGGGGGTCCGCTGAACGCGTCCGATGAAGAACAGGCCGCATTCGATGGCATGGCTCCTATGGTTAAACAAGGATTTGGAGGAACGTTCGATCAGCTCGCAGAATACCTTGCAAGTCAGCTGTAATTGATCTATTATCTGCTGAGCTGCGAATCGTTAACAAACTTAGGATTAAGAAACAGCGCTTCCCGTTTAGGGTAAGCGCTGTTTTGGTCTATAAATTCTAGCAGTGGTTTTAGATTTTTCTATATTTTAAACAGGATATCTTTAATTTCGCCCTATTTGAAAATGCTTACATAAATTATCTTATTCATAACTGCTGGGGCTGCTCCAGAAGCACGGCAGATTTACCAAAGAGAGAAGGGGGCCGGACATAGGGTTAAGTAAATATTTGTGAAACCAGAAAGGAGACAGATTATGAAACTGCGCAGCGTTCATAGGCTCATTGCGGCAAGATCTACCGTCTTTGCTCTAACTTCAGCTATGCTTAGCTTCTCCTTCGCCCCAATGGCTCTCGCCGGAGATACCCTGCCTTATCAAGGGGAAAGTGCCAAGGGAGCCAATCAGCCGTATCAGCACGGGTATACCAGCTCCAATATTATGGAATGGACCCCGGAAAGCGATGTGTACGGGGATATGCTCCGTGCCCGGGTCCCACTCCAGAAACGGATTGGTGCATTCCCGGCCACACAGGCTAAGCCTGCATTGAGTTCGAAGACACAGAACTTTACCTTGAGCGGTGACTACGGCAATGCGTTTTTTGACAGCTATTCTTATACGAATGAATTTAGTGAGTACTTGTTCAACTTCTGGCAGTATACGGACTACTACGGATCTTGGCACGGGATGCCTACCGCAGAGGTGCCGGAGGAATTATATGATCCGAATAAGGACTGGACGGAGAAATGGTTTGAATTCGGGGTACTGAATATCCCTAACCCCGGGTACACGAATGCGGCTCACAAGAATGGCGTGCGTTCCATCGCCTGTATCTTTTTCTCGGATAACGACCGTGGGCCACAAACCTATAAGCAGCTGCTTGTGCAAGACAGTAAAGGAGAATTCCCAGCCGCCAAAAAGCTGGTGGAGATGGCGCGATACTACGGGTATGACGGTTACTTCTTCAACCAGGAGGAAGCCGCCAAAGGCGTTGCTTCCGAGGATATTCCAAAGTATAAGCAGTTTATGAAGTATTTGACCGACCAAGGGATGTATGTTCAGTGGTACGACTCCATCTTGGATTCCACCGGAAAAATTGCTTATCAGAATGAGTTCAATGCAAACAACAGTCCATTTGTAAAAGATCCAAAGCTTGGTCAGGTATCTGACTCCATATTCCTGAATTACTGGTGGAACAAGAGCAAGCTCCAACAGTCCAGCGAGCACGCCAAGAGCCTGGGACTTGATCCGCTTAAGACTGTCTTTGCTGGAGTTGAGGGCGGTAACGGGGATTTCGGGCGGTGGAAGCAGAAATATGATCTCCGCCTGAATCTGGATGATCAGGGCCAGCCGATGAACAGTATTGCGACTCTGGGGGCGGATTTCACCCACCATGCTCTGGATGAGGATATGGGCGGAACCGATATGAACCGCAGAGCTGACGACAACTACCAATGGATGACCTTTGTCCGGGACCGGGCCTGGTGGTCAGGGCCTAACCAGGACCCTTCCCGTGCGGAGCGCAATGCGAACGTCAATCTTTCGGATGTTAAAGCCTCCGGTGCGAACTGGGATGGCATAGCCGCGTACATAACGGAACGCTCGGTTATCCAGGGCAGCCAGTTCAGCACTAGTTTCAATACGGGTCATGGACTGGAGTACTATGTGAACGGCTCTGTCTCGAACGGCAAGGAATGGTCCAATATTAATATCCAGGATGTTCCGGTCACCTGGCAGTGGTGGTGGGATAACAAGAGCGGCAAGCTGACAGCTGATTTTGACTATGGCAGCAAATACAACAAAGGGGAACGTTATACCTATCAGCCTGTCGGAGGGTATAACGGTGGCAGTTCCTTGGTCGTCAACGGCAAGCTGGACGCGGACAACTTCCTGCGCCTATATAAAACTGAGCTGTCCGTCGCCAAAGATTCCAAGCTGTCCATCACCTATAACAAGAGTTCAGCCAGTGACAAATCGTCTATGAACGTGGGGCTTATCTTTAAGGATCACCCTGACAAAATTGTGAAAGTAAAAATCCCAAATTCAGGAGACAAAACAAAGGGCTGGACCACCCAGTCGCTTGATTTGAAGCCGTATAAAGACAGAACCATTGCAGCCATTGGCCTGAGCTTTGAGAAGGGGCCTAAAATCGTGGACAACTACCAAATGAACATTGGGCAGATCAAGCTTACAGATGGCTTCGAAGACCGGCCAGAGACGCCGACCGGCTTCAAGCTGACCAAGGTGCTTACGGATACCAAGGAAATGATGGTTTCCTGGGATATCCAGGATTACTCCAAGGTGAAGCAGTACAATCTTTATGAGAATGGCTCCTATATTGGCGGGATCTATGATTCTGTATTTTATATCAAGTCTCTGAACAAGCCTGCGGGCGAGCTCACACTTACGGCGGTTGGAGCGGACGGAACGGAAAGTGCCCCAGCTAAGCTGAATTATGATCTAAACAGCGCCGTCAGTCATATTTCTGTCAAACCAAACAGCAACGGGGAAGCCACCGTATCCTGGAGCAACCCTGCTGCGGCTCCGTCTGTACCTTTAGCGATAACATTGACTACAGAGTATACAGATAATCCGTTTACGAAGACAATAACGGCGGAGAGCGGAGACGGATCTGCCTTGCTGACTGGACTGCCTGTGAATGGGGACCGGTATACTCTTACCCTTTCTGCGAGCGGGAAGACTCCTGTGACTTATCGTGGCCGACTGGCCGACAAACAGGTGGAGGCTTACCCCAAAGAGATGGCGACTGTAAAAGGCAACACTTATACGCTGGCTCTTCCAACTCTGAAGGATTGGCATTACCTCTATGTCTATGAGGATAATGTTCCATTGGAGTTTGGAGTCACTTATGTACCGAAGAAGTTCCCTTACATTTTAAGAGGAAGAACCAAGCTGGGAGAACTCACGTTTACCCCGTCTTCCACTACAAGCAAGCTTAAGCTTGTGATTGAGGATTACGCCGGTAACCAGGCAACCACTTACCTGAGATAACAACGTTTAAGAGAGCACGGCTAATGGCTGTGCTCTCTTGTTTCAGTAAGCTGCATTTCTGACCGCCATCTCAAGGTGGAATCCCGCTGAGGCGGAAGCTGTAAATATAAATCCTCCCGGCACAAGATTACGGCTGAGCCGGGCTGAACAGGCTCACCGTATTGCGGCCGGCTCTTTTCGAGGTGTACAGGGCCTCATCCGCGTCCCGCAGCAGGGCTTCCAACGGTTGATCCGCTCCGGTTGACTGGGCCACACCAAAGCTGGCGCTGAGCCTGATGCAGGTGCCGCCCGCCATGAAGGGCGCCGCTTCTAGAGCAGACCTGATGCTCTCTGCGAGTGCTCCGGCTTGGTCCGTTCCTGCTCCCGGGAGACTCAGAACAAACTCCTCTCCACCATACCTTGCGAACAGGATGTCAGCAGACAGCTGCTGGGTGCATACGTTTACGACATGGCGCAGGGCTTCATCCCCGGTATCGTGGCCGTACGTATCATTGATCTGTTTGAAGTGATCGATGTCGAACAGGATCAGTGACAGCGGCGTGCCCTCGGCCTGGGTGCTCTGAAGCTGCTCTTTGCATTGATAGATGAAATGCGTCCTATTGAAGATGCCAGTCAAGCCATCGTAAAAGGCAAGCCGCTTCAGCTGCTCCTCAAGCTGCTTCTGGGGGGTGATATCCACCAGCATCAGCAGCTTGCCGGCTTCTTCCTTGTCCCGCCGCCGGATGACGGAGCAGCGGATCTGGAAATGGTGGGCGGCACCGGCCGTGTCCCACTTCATTTCCTCCTCCGCACCATCCATCCGGCAGCTGACTGGGAAGGGTTCCCCGGTCAGCTGCTGCCAGACGGTGTCCAGGGATTGCCCCAGCATGGAGGGATGAATTCCAGGCACCATCTTACCAATGGTCTGGTTATATTCGATGAGCCTGTCCGAGGCGTCTAGGACAATGACACCGTCGCGCATGCTCTCAAAGATTCTTTCTTTGGCAATGGGGATGATGGTCAGCATACGGGCTGAAATCATGGCCCAGATATATAAACCTGAAGTGACACACATAATGATCGGCACGGGGTCCATTCCATCAGGTGTAACCCCAATCAAATACAGAAATGCGCCTGTCATCGGCAGCAGTTGGCCGCAGATCAGAATGAGGAGCTGTTTGCGGTAGACCTTGCCGGTACCGTTCCACTGGCTCATCAGCAGCAGTGTCCCGGCAAGCAGGCTGCCGAACGTATAGGCTCCATGTACGATGTACCATCTGCCGATGACCACATCCGCCATAGGTGTAGGCGTGTCGGCACGCAAATAGATGGATTTATAGAACCAATGGTGAAGATCATTAGTGGCGACCATAATCAGGGTTATGACCGGAATGACAAACATAAGCGCGGCAGTAGCCCTTGGCACCCTTCGGCCGATGTAACGGAAGATCAGCAGCAGATTGAGAACAGGTACAAAAGGCATACCGATATACTCTACCGTCGTCCAGCCCTTGATTTCTGCAAGCGAGCTGCTGGCCAGCTCAAAGGCAAACGCAAAGATATATATCGCGGAAGCGATGGTGGACCAGATGAACGTGCGTGAACCGGGAATTTCATTCCGTTTGGTGAACGTATACAGCGTGAGGAAGACACTGAGTACGCCTGAAGTAGTTACCAGCGTGATATAAGTTGTAATTTGAGAATTCATAGTATAGGGAGCATCCGCCTTATCCGGTAGAATGATGACTTCATTTTACCTCAAGGTGCAGGGAATGAGTACGGGAAGTTTTCACCCGAATTAGACAGCAACATTACGAAGTTTAACCCATGCTATATTTCTAGTGATTAAATCACTAGAAGGGGATGGAGTACATGGGAAAACTTAAGAATAAAGTTGCGCTCGTAACCGGGGCAAGCCGGGGGATCGGACGTGCTGTGGCGGCGCGGCTGGCACAGGAAGGGGCCCTTGTGGCTGTGCATTATGGCAGGAATCGGGAAGCGGCAGATGAGGTGGTCCGCAGCATTGAACAAAGCGGGGGGAGGGCGTTCCCGCTGGGTGTGGAATTCCGCACACTGGCAAGCATACATGAGCTGTACGATAAGCTTGATGCGGCTTTGAAGGAGCGGACAGGGGACAACCGGCTGGATATTCTGGTGAATAACGCAGGGATTGCCCGGCCGGGAACGATTCAGAATACGGTGGAGGAAGACTTTGATACACTCATGAATATTAATGTGAAAATGCCCTACTTCCTCGTTCAGCAGGCTCTGCCCAGGCTGCGGGATGACGGCCGCATCATTAACATGTCTTCGGCTGTAACCAGAATCTCTCTGCCGGAGATTCCTGCCTATACGATGACCAAAGGCGCCATTAATGCGCTGACCTTGAGTTTATCCTCTGAACTGGGTGCACGGGGAATCACGATCAACGCTATACAGCCCGGCTTTGTGGCTACGGAAATGAATGCTCCAACACTGAATGACCCGGTTGGCCATGAGACCGTAGCTGGTCTCTCTGTCTTCCGCAGATGGGGCCAGCCGGAGGATATTGCGGACATCGCTGCTTTCCTGGCCTCGCCAGACAGCCGCTGGGTAACCGGGCAGCTGCTTGACGCGAGCGGAGGTACCCATCTGTAGTCATCAGCCGCTTTCTGCCCGGAACACCCGGCGGAATGCAGGCCGCACAGAGGATTCAAGATAACAAGTTTCCAGTATTTGCAATGTAATCCCTCATTGTAGACAGAGAAGAAACGCTCTACTCTGTTTGTTATGAGGGATTTTATTGACTTCATAATAGGTATTTCTTTTGATGCTTTTCCTTGGGGAAAGTGATGATTTAGGATGATTAACGAAGGGAGTTATACATAAAGTGACACGGATCAGACGGTATCTAGGTTTTGTATTATTTGGAGTGATTTCTGTGACCAGTGTGCTGTCAATGGCTGGCAGAACAGACGCGCAGGATGTGGGCAGACGGACGCCAGGGTCTGGTGGGATTAACGAGATTAAGCTGGTAGCTAACCATTGTAATGTGAACTTTGAAAGTTCGAAAAACGGCAAGCTCGAATATGACTATGACGGTTCCAAATTTCAGGTAACATCCAAGGTCAACGGGTCTGTAATAACAATCAGCACCAAGGGCAAAGACCAGACCGAAAACAGCAGTCTGAAGGATAGAATTATTATTAGGCTGCCGAAAGATACTTACAAGACGATATCGGTTAACGCCAATCATGCAGGCGTAAGTCTGCCTAAGATGAATGTGAATTATAATCTAGAGAGCAAAGAGGGAGCCTTATCGGTATCTGTGCCTAACGGATATAGTAAAACTCTCAACTATAAATTAACTAACAGTGCAGGCTCGATTGACTTTAATTCGAAGGCCAATCATTTCAAACTGCAGCTGACAGCTGATGGAAGTGCAGTTTCTGTTCCCAAAGGCTGGCCAAGCTTCCACTTCGGCTCAACGTATAAATATAAAAAGGGCAAAGGGACCGGGACTATTAACATTCAAGCAAAAGATAGCTCTTTTGCTATTACTCAGGCTAACAAATAACTGAAACAGCGTTCGCGGCAGCACTAGAATCACCCCATTAATGGAACGGAATTATGCAGCCGGGTTTACTTATATGATTTACAGCTAGGAACAAGCGAAAGCACCCTCAGTTCATCTGACTGAAGGTGCTTTCGCTTGTTAATGGCTAATTATTTTTTGCCGTTCTTAAGAATTTGGAAGATAATTTTTGCATTGTCCGTATTATCAATCAGTCCGGCGAATTTCTCTTTGCCTGGCCCGTATGCATAGACTGGCACGTCCTCACCGGTATGACCTCCAGTGGTCCAGCCTGTATTCGTACGAACATCAAAAATCTTCTCAATCGCGTTGTCGATTGCAGTAGCATCCTTCTCCTTCTTGGCTTCCGCGTCCTTCACGGACTGAATTTCCTCAGGAGTCAGGGTAAGGGTAATATACTTCTTCAGGGTGGCTTCCACATCTGCACCACCGAAAATTTCAGCAGCAATGAAATCCGGCGTCCGCTTGGCGGCTTTGATCGGGGCTGGATCGAAGTTGTATTTGCCGTTAGCCGCAACAGAGAGACCGCCTGTGGAGTGGTCAGCGGTTGCTACTACGAGAGTGTGCCCGTCTTTCTTGGCAAAATCGATGGCAGCTTTGAAGGCTTTCTCGAAATCCGCCATTTCGCTCATGGAGCCTACAATATCATTGTCGTGGCCAGCCCAGTCAATCTGGCTTCCTTCCACCATAAGGAAGAAACCGTTCTTGTTTGTGTTTAAGCGGGAAATCGCCGTATTGGTCATCTCTTCAAGTGAAGGAGTCTGGTTGGTGCGGTCAATCGCTTTGTCCAGACCGCCGGAAGCGAACAGGCCAAGAATCTGCTTGTTTTTGTCTTTAAGCAGATCATCGCGGTTCGTGACATAGCTGTAGCCGTCTTTCTTGAACAGGTCGGTCAGGTTCTTGTCTTTGCGTACGAAGTTGCTCATCCCGCCGCCAAGCAGAACATCGACCTTATGCTTGCCGTTAATTTTCTCGTTGTAATAATCATCCGCAATAGCGTCCATATTCTTGCGGCTGATATCGTGAGCACCAAAAGCGGCAGGTGTCGCGTGAGTAATCTCCGAGGTTGCCACAAGCCCTGTAGATTTGCCCGCTCGCTTGGCTTCTTCCAGAACGGTCTTCACCTCAGTATGGTCATTGTCTACAGCGATCGCGGCATTGTAGGTCTTGACCCCAGCTGACATCGCCGTAGCAGCAGAGGCAGAATCCGTTACGTTCTCTTTCTCATCCTCCGGATAAGTCATTTGGTTGCCGACCAGATATTTGTCAAATTCGGTTCTCTCCATAATAGGAGTAGCCGGGTTGTCTTTTAAATAACGGTAAGCGGTTGTATAGGAGACGCCCATGCCGTCCCCGATAAGGAAGATCACATTGCGGATTTCATTGTTGTCCTTCTTAGGTGTGGCTGCTGGAGCTGAGCTGACAACTCCTCCTGATAACGCTGCAGTCACTGCCAGAGAAGTGAGGAGTGCAGTAGGGATGATTTTCTTGGATAGTTTGTTAATCATTATTGACCTCCTTAGAATAAGTGCTTATGGGACTCCCACCCGAATGCTGGTCGTCACACCCATAAGGGTAGTCTTCAAATATAAGAGGAAGGTCGTCTTTTCGTAAAAGTATTGTAAAGTTTGGGCTTGGTGGGAAATGAAGAGAGGGAAGCTGGATGAAAAAATTGGGATTTGTCTGTTGACTTTTATACCCTAGGGGGGTATAGTATAAATGAAATCAAGACATAACCCATTCTGAAGGAGGAATTATAAATGAACAAAGTTACGTTACAAGTTGAGGGCATGTCCTGTGGACATTGCGTAAATTCGGTTGAGAAGGCCCTGCGCGAGGCGGGGGCATCAGGCAAGGTGAATCTGGCCGCGAAGTCGGTTGAAGTAGAATATAATGAGGCTGAAATTTCATTGGAATCGTTGAAGGAAGCTATTGAGGATCAGGGGTACGAGGTTAAATAATCGCCTAGGAGACAGGAGTGGATCGGCATGGACAGGACGAAGGAATTGGGACAGGAGCAGGAGCAGGCTGTTCTTCAGATCACCGGAATGACCTGTGCGGCGTGTGCCAACCGGATTGAGAAAGGACTTGGCAAGTTGGAAGGGGTCTCTGAAGCGAATGTGAATTTTGCTTTGGAAAAAGCTTCTGTGACCTATAATCCAGCTGTAGTAGATGCGGCGAAGCTTGAGCAGAAGATTGAAGCTCTTGGTTATGGAACGGTTAAGGAGACGGTTGATTTCCAGGTTACCGGAATGACCTGCGCCGCGTGTGCAACACGGATTGAGAAGGGCTTGAGCAAGATGAGCGGTGTGAAGAGGGCTTCAGTGAATTTAGCACTTGAGACCGCTCAGGTTGAATTCTCGCCCGGGGAGGTTTCAGTCCAGGACTTGATCAATAAGGTGGAGAAGATCGGTTACACCGCTTCGCTGAAGACAGAGAAGAAGGATGAAGGGGATCACCGTCAGAAAGAGATTGTCAGACAGAAGCGAAAGCTGATTGCCTCGGCAATCCTGTCGTTCCCGCTTCTCTGGGCGATGGTAAGCCACTTCTCGTTTACTTCCTTCATCTGGCTGCCTGAGCTGTTCATGAATCCTTGGTTCCAGCTTGTTCTTGCCGCACCGGTTCAGTTCATTATAGGGGCCCAGTTCTATAAGGGAGCTTATAAGGCGCTGCGCAATGGCAGCGCCAATATGGATGTGCTTGTGGCTCTGGGAACTTCAGCGGCATTCTTTTACAGCTTGTACCTGTCAATTCAAAGCTTAAATGCTCATGGACATTCCGAAGTGCAGCTGTACTACGAAACCAGCAGTGTACTGATTACTTTGATTCTGCTCGGCAAGCTGTTTGAGGCGCTTGCCAAGGGAAGGTCTTCAGAAGCCATTAAGACCCTGATGGGTCTTCAGGCCAAGACCGCTCTGGTTGTACGAGGGGAACAAGAGCTTTCTGTTCCGATTGAGGAAGTTGTGGTTGGAGATATTGTTATTGTAAAGCCGGGAGAGAAAGTTCCTGTAGACGGCGTGGTTACAGAAGGGGTATCTTCAGTTGATGAATCCATGCTGACCGGTGAGAGTCTTCCGGTGGAGAAGCGTGCGGACAGCCCGGTGTTCGGGGCAACCATCAATAAGAACGGGGTGCTTAGAGTCCGTGCGACCAAGGTCGGCCGCGAGACAGCTCTGTCTCAGATTATCCGGGTCGTAGAAGAGGCACAGGGGTCAAAAGCCCCGATTCAGCGTGTGGCAGATGTCATCTCGGGAATTTTTGTCCCTATTGTGGTGGGAATCGCCGTGGTCACCTTCCTGGTATGGTATTTTGCCGTGGAACCAGGAAACTTCTCAAGCGCCCTTGAGAAAGCTATCGCCGTGCTTGTTATCGCCTGCCCTTGTGCCCTCGGGTTGGCTACACCTACCTCCATTATGGCAGGTTCGGGGCGTGCCGCAGAGCTTGGCATTCTGTTCAAAGGCGGGGAGCATCTGGAAGCTACCCACCAGATTCAGACCATTGTACTGGATAAAACCGGCACAGTGACCAAAGGCACGCCAGAGCTTACCGATGTAATTGTTGCAGCCGGCAGGTATACCGGGCAGCAGCTGCTGCCATGGGTAGGCGCTGCGGAGAAGAATTCGGAGCATCCGCTGGCGGAAGCGATCGTGCAAGGCATCCGTGCCAGGGGGATAGAGCTGCCTGCAGCAGAAGAATTTGAAGCCATCCCAGGGTACGGCATCCGTGCTGTCGTTCAGGGCCAAGAGGTGCTCATTGGTACACGGAAGCTGCTGGCTAAGTATGACATTGCCGCACAGATGGCCTATGAGGAAATGAACAGGCTGGAAGCAGCGGGCAAGACCGCAATGCTGGTGGCGGTGAACGGGGAGTATGCCGGGATAGTAGCCGTAGCCGATACGATTAAGGAGACGTCCAAAGAAGCCGTTGCGCGGATGAAGGCTCTTGGCCTTGAGGTCGTTATGATCACGGGAGACAACGAGCGTACCGCTCAGGCGATCGCTGCCCAAGTCGGAATTGACCGTGTGCTGGCTGAAGTACTTCCGGAGGGCAAAGCTGCCGAAGTGAAGGCACTTCAGGAGAGCGGCCGCAAGGTGGCTATGGTTGGGGACGGCATTAATGACGCCCCCGCCCTGGCCACAGCTGATATCGGAATGGCCATTGGCACAGGGACCGATGTGGCGATGGAAGCGGCGGATGTGACCCTGATGCGGGGAGACCTTAACAGCATTCCAGATGCGGTATACATGAGTAAGAAGACCATGCTGAACATCAAGCAAAATCTGTTCTGGGCACTGGCCTATAATGTCATCGGCATTCCGGTAGCCGCACTTGGCTTCCTGGCTCCATGGCTAGCTGGGGCAGCCATGGCACTTAGCTCGGTATCAGTCGTCCTCAATGCGCTTCGTCTGCAAAAGGTGAAATTGTAGGTTTCCCTAAATCGTCATAAATTGAATGTAAAGGAGTGTGGTGTTGAACTGAACGCCTTAACCGTTAGGGCGTTCAGTTCCTATATTATGAACATGAACAAGCTAATCATTGTAATGCTCTCGGCCGTTCTCCTATTGGCTGCCTGCGGGAAAGCGGAGAGCCGGCAGCATGATGGGCAGCAGGCAACACCGACGGGAAGCCATGCGGATGATAGCCAGAAGGCAGAGGGGGGACATGATATGGAGCACGGAGAACACAAGGAGTCCGGTATTGGGGAACAGTCCGCTAACATCGAAGTGGATTGGAGGTTCTCCCCGGAGCAGCCTCAAGCCAGCACCAATGCCGTGGTTTCTCTTAAGGTTATGGATGGACAGGGCAAGCCTATCCAAAGCTTTGATCTGAATCATGAGAAGAAGATGCATCTGATTATGGTAAGCAAAGATTTGTCTTACTTCGACCACATTCATCCTGAGTACAAGGGCGACGGCCAGTTTGAAGTAGAGACCTCCTTCCCGGCAGGGGGAGATTACAAGCTGGTTGCAGATTTTATCCCGACAGGCCAGTCTGCTGCAACCATAACTACATGGGTTAAAGTACAGGGTAAAGCGTTCCCGCAGGCCGCCATAACGCCTGATTCCAAGCTGGAGAAGACCGTGGACGGCTATACCGCAGTTCTCTCGGCTGATTCCCTGAAAGCGGGCTCGGAGTCGATGCTGACTTTCCGGATCTCAGACGCTGCCTCGGCCAAACCGGTGGATGATCTGGAACCGTACTTGGGAGCAGTAGGACATGTGGTCATCATGAGTGAGGATACGGAGCAGTATCTTCATGTGCATCCGATGAACGAATCGTCGACCGGACCAGCTGCCCAGTTCATGACTACCTTCCCGAAGGCAGGAGTATATAAAATATGGGGACAGTTCCAGCATCAAGGTAAAGTGTTCGTGGTTCCTTTTGTAGTAAAGGTATCTTAACAAGTAAACCAACAACTCAAGCCCGAAGCAGAACACTGCTTCGGGCTTTGCTGTGCATGGCGCAGCAGGACGGAGGATGGCCGGGCAGAACATTTGCCGGGGGAATGCGTCTAGAATATAGAGCTGAACTTTAGGAGTGACAGATATGATCATATGGCTGAACGGCGCTTTTGGGGCAGGCAAGACACAGACTGCTTATGAGCTGCACCGGAGAATCCCGCGGTCCTTTGTATTCGATCCCGAGAATGCGGGTTACTATATCCGGACCAATATCCCGCAGGAGATGGCACAACCGGATTTTCAGGAGCACCCGGTGTGGAGAGGGATTAACTATGAGATGTTAACCTATATCGCTTCGGGTTACGACGGAACTCTGATCGTACCCATGACCGTGACTGATCCCGGATACTGGGATGAACTTGTCGGCAGGCTGAAGAGAAGCGGGCTGGATGTTCATCACTTTACTTTAACCGTGTCCAGAGAGGTGCTGCTGAAGAGATTGCGAAGCCGGTTCGAGGGCCAGGGTTCCTGGGCTGCGCAGCAGATTGACAGATGTGTGAAAAGCCTGGCAGATGAGACTTTTGCCTGTCATCTAAATACGGATAATCTTACAATTGCGGAGGCTGCTGAGCTTATTGCAGCACATCTTCATATAGAGCTTGAGCCGGATTCGAGGGGCGGGCTGAAGAAGACGATGGATCGGATCACTACACAGCTTAAGCATATCCGGTGGTTCGGGTGAAGCGGAGAGGGAAAGTGATGCTTCATAAGTTGGATATAAAATTTACGAGCCACCACTTTAAAATTAACCGGTCTCAGCTTCGATCCCGAGTGATTCTGAAGAAGCAGAGCGTCCGCCTTGGTCACCGAAATGCCCCTACTTGGATATCTAGTTCAAGGATTTCGGAGACAACAGCGGCCTTAAAGAACACTCGGCATCGCAGCGCCCGAATAGGGTAACTGACATATAAACAGGAGTGTAACGATGATACCAAACACAGAAAAGCTTATCCAACTGTTGAAATCCGGTCAAAAGACAGATGCAAGCGTTCTTGCATCCTATTGCCGCATAACCTCCAAGTATGGAGACCGGGAGGATGCAGCGGCTTTATTTCAAATGTTCACGGAGCATGCTTCCGATTACAAGTACACGCTGCTGCTTGACCCTGTTATGAGATGCGGAGACCTCGCCCTAGCGGAGGAGATCGATCGTTTTTGCTTTGAGCAGGGACAGCTTAAGGAAGGAATGCCTGACGAGGTTCTTCATGTAATGGGATATATGGGGTATGAGAAATATATCGATTACATGGTGGATTGCATCGTTGCTGACGAATGGCATTTGTGTACAAGTGCTTGTCTAGGGCTGCTGCACCTTCCTTGTGAATCGCATGGAGAGCGGTTGGCGAATGCGTTGGACAAGGTATACGGGCAGCCGCTTTTCCCTGAGCTTTTGCCCGCTTTGAGCTTTAAATTCGCTAATGAACAAATCGTTCCCAGGCTGCTTGCATGGGGGGAACAGGCTTCAACGGATTGTAATGCGGGGCTCGTCCTCGGCATTTCCATGTTTGGCAGTACCCAGAAGAATCAAGTTAAATCTATATTAATGGAACCGTTTTGGGAAATGTACAGCAGTGGAACGGGGAGCTATTGGTGGGGGTATATGTCCATGCAAATGGCCCAGCTGACGTTCAAGGAACTCATCTCGGATATCAAAGCCCGGATGCCTGTTGAACAGAAGCATGCAGACCAGGTCCCTGATAAACGAACGATGGAACATTGGCTTCATGTTTTGCACGACCTATTGGAATTGAAGCTGTCTGATATTCCGCACCCGGTAAGGTTTTCCCCGCTCAATCAAGAGTCAGTAATCGATCTTTTCCAGGAGCTGTTTCAGTGGAGTAACGAGCATAAGGATGATGCGCTGACAGGCAGAATCAGCACTTTCTTTGGATATAATCATCCGTTGATGGATAAATATATGCAATTAAGAGCAAGAATGGAAATGGGTATAAAGCAAGAATTAGAATTGCAGGTCTGGGCAAGCGGGGGTAAATATCTTATCTGAGATGGAAAGTGACTTACTTTTTGTAAATTAGTGAATTTTATTATATAATGTACTTAATTAAATAAACTGTAAAAGTGAGAAGGGAACTGTGCGATCTCCGTCTCAACTTATACAGCAAGTGAACAGGAGGAAGCAGGTATGGAATTAAAAGGGATTCACCACGTGTCGGCGATTACTGCGAATGCATCACAGAACTATGAGTTCTATACCAAGGTGCTGGGCCTCCGGTTGATCAAGAAGACGGTCAATCAGGATGATACCGGTGTCTACCACTTGTTCTATGGCGATGAAGAGGGCAATCCGGGTACCGAGCTTACTTTCTTTGAAATCCCGATGGCTGGGCAGAACCGTGAGGGAGTGAGCAGCATTTCTGCCCTGTCCCTGCGGGTACCCAGTGACCAGGCATTGTCCTATTGGAAAGAGCGGCTTGCCAAGCATGGTGTCGACCAGGATGAGGTGACCCAAATTGCAGGAAGGGCCGCACTACCGTTCAGAGATCGGGAGGGAGGGCGTTTCATCCTCGTCTCCGATGAGAATAATACCGGTGTGGCGGGCGGCCGTCCTTGGCCGAAGAGCCCGGTTCCGCAGGAATTCGGTATTGTTGGCCTTGGCCCTGTACGGCTGACGGTACAGGATCCGAAGCCGACAACGGCTGTGCTTGAGGAACTGCTGGGCTTCCGGAGAAAAGGCCAGTATCCTTCTCTGGTGAGCGGGCAGCCGGACATTCTTGTCTTCGAGACAGGTGAAGGGGGAAGTGGAACCGAAGTCCATGTAGAGGAGCGGAATGACCTGTCCCGTGAACGGCTTGGCCGTGGCGGGGTGCACCATGTGGCCTTCCGGGTCGACAACGATGAGGAGCTCCATGCGTGGATCAGCAAAATTGGCGAGGTCCAGTTTCCGAACTCGGGTTATGTGGACCGTTTCTATTTCCATTCGCTTTATTTCCGCGAGCCGAATGGCATCCTCTTTGAGTTTGCTACCGATGGTCCAGGCTTTGCAACGGATGAGGAGATGGAGCATTTAGGCGAGTCTCTGGCGCTTCCGCCGTTCCTTGAGTCCCGCAGGGCCGAGATTGAGGCGAAGCTGAAGCCACTGAACACCAAGCCGGAGGTGTAAGCAGCAAAAGGGCTGGCCCGTTTGGGTCAGTCCTTAATTTTATTGTCACAAAGAAGAGGATGTCCCTCCCTCAGTCATTTAGGGTGACTTTTGAGACATCCTCTTTGATTTCCATTCGAGGTCCGTCATGACCTTTGAGGGCTTAAGCCCGAAGAAATCCTTTGAGAGACGGATATGGGGCTTTTTCCCGGCCTTGGCCTTGTCTATCGAAGCAATCCTTAAATTAGATGCTCGCTTCGCGGTGCATTGAGATCAGGACAATGGCGGGTTCGTCCCCAACATTCTTCGCAAAATGGGGAAAGCATGCTTTCCAGCTGAACGCATCTCCCGCATGCAGGGTTGCCGAGACGTCCCCTTGTTCCACATAAACGGTTCCTTGAATGACATAATGAATTTCTTCTCCAGCATGGGCATGAGCCTCTTCGGTTGAGGCCCCGGGAGGCATCTCGACCAGCATCATCTTGACGTTGCCCCGGTCGCTTAAGTGCTCCACCTGGAAATTTTCTTTACCATAAATAGTTTTGCGGCGTTCGTCCTTGCGGATAATATGCATACGTTCGTCTTTCTTCAATAGAAGGAAGGCCAGCGGAACTTGAAGAGCATCAGCGATACTGTCAAGCGTAGCGATGGAAGGAGAAGTTTTATTGTTCTCGACTTGGCTCATAAAACCTTGGGAAAGTCCTGTTTTCTCACAGATTTGCCCTATCGACAAGTTCTTGCTTTTTCTAATTGTCCGAATGTTGGAGCCGATATCCATGCTGTCCATAATAACATCTCCTTATATTACTCATACCAAACATATATTTATTATATCAAATAAATGATTGACAGCAACACGACTGCATGCTAAATTGTTCGTACAAAATAATTATTTGTATTAGTAATATCAATTTTGGATTGTATATTAGTAATACAAACTTATTATTTTTATAAATTAAATTATAAAGGAGCGAAATGTTTGCCATGAGCAGAGGAATTTCCACATTCATTCGTATCGTGTTAGGTATACTATTTGCAGCCCACGCCATTGACAAATTTCAGACTGGACTCTCTAATATATCAGGCTGGTTTCAAACGTTGGGGCTTCCCGGTTTCCTTGGGTACGTTGTGGCTTATACAGAATTGATTATCGGTATAGCCCTGATTATCGGCTTGTTCACCCGTTATGTGTCCGCGGTTGTTATTGTGATTATGGTAGGGGCTATTCTTACGGCCAAGCTATCGGTAGGACTTCTGGGGAACGGGCAGATGGCAGGGTATGAGCTGGATATAGCGTATGCTTTGATTGCTTTGCATTTAATTTTCACTGAAACCACGCCTTTATCCCTGGACTCCTTATTTACGAGAAAAGCGCGGGATTAAACATCATCAAGATCCAGATGAAAGGAAGATCAGGATGACACATCAATTACACCCAGGTACAGAGATTGGCATTGTCCAATTGAAAGTAAGCGGGCTGGAGCGCTCCATAGCTTTCTACCAAGATATTGTGGGTTTGAAAATATTAAGCCAGCAGGGAGACACTGCCCAGCTGACGGCGGATGGTGTGCATCCACTTGTAATATTGCGCCAGCTGGAGCAGGCGGATGTCCTGCCAAGAAGAACTGGTGCGGGTCTGTACCATTTTGCAATTCTTGTCCCTGATCGGGCCTCGCTTGGACTGGCTGTGCGGAATCTGATCAAACATCAGATTCCGGTTGGCCAGGGGGACCACCTTGTCAGTGAAGCTTTGTACATCAATGATCCGGATAACAACGGAATTGAAATCTACGCAGATCGTCCGCGGGAGACCTGGCAGAAGGATGCCCAGGGCCACTACGTTATGACTACAGATCCGGTTGATATTGACGGTTTGTTGGCAGCTTCGGAAGGGATGGCCTGGGAGGGTCTTCCGGCTGGAACCCGGATCGGTCATGTCCATTTTCATGTATCTGATCTGAAGAAGGCTGAAGAGTTCTATACCCGGGTGCTTGGATTTGATATTGTGGCCAACTACGGGGATTCGGCCTTGTTCGTCTCAGCCGGCGGCTATCATCATCATATCGGTTTGAATACCTGGGCCGGTGTGGGAGCTCCACCGGTGCCGGAACAGGCGGCCGGAATTGACTACTATGAGCTGGTGCTCCCGGATGAGGCGGAGCTGGATAGGGTGGTTCAGCGGCTTAAGGAAGCGGGAACCGAGGTTCGGCAGGTGGAAGGCACCTGGTTCGCCAGAGACCCGTTCCGCATTCAGGTCAAGCTGATTCGTAAATCGTAATTAGATAAATGATCTTCTGCAGATGAGTGCTGAAGCCTATATAAAATCAGGGGGCCGTCTTTTGGGACGGCCCCCTTGTCTATACTTCCGGAACTTACCGCTTTGAAGCAATTTCCTCTTTCATCTGCTGGATGAAATCGTCAAGCGGAGTCTCGCCAATCGCACAGGCAGCCCGCTGTCTAACGGATACGGAGCCGGAGGATTGCTCCTTCTCGCCAAGCACGAGAGTGTAAGGCACCTTCTTCATGCCGGCTTCACGGATTTTGTAGCCCAGCTTCTCTCCCCGGATATCCACGTCGGCCCGAATGCCGGCCGCGGTAAGGGCTTCTTTCACTTGCAGGGCATAATCCATGAAATGATCGGACACAGGGACGAGCTTGGCTTGAACCGGAGCGAGCCACAGGGGAAAGGCTCCGGCATAATGTTCGGTCAGAATTCCCATGAAGCGGTCAATGGAACCGAAGATGGCCCGGTGAATGACTACAGGCCGGTGCTTCTGGTTATCTTCCCCGATATAAGTCAGGTCAAACTTCTCCGGCATCTGGAAATCCAGTTGAATCGTGCCGCACTGCCAGCTCCGCTTCAGGGCGTCGAGAATGTGAAAGTCGATTTTCGGCCCATAAAAAGCGCCATCCCCTTCATTAATACGGTACGTTGCACCCCGCCGGTCCAGCACATTCTTCAGGGACTGCTCGGCCTGATCCCACAGCTCTTCGGACCCCATGGAATCCTCCGGGCGGGTGGAGAGCTCGAGGTGGTACTCGAAGCCGAACACTTCATAAATCTGGTCAATCAGGGCAATCGCCCGGTTGATCTCGGCTTCGATCTGGTCCGGCCGGGCGAAGATGTGCGCATCATCCTGACAGAAGGTGCGCACGCGCATCATTCCATTCAGGGCGCCCGAGAATTCGTGGCGGTGAACCTGCCCGAACTCCGACAGGCGGATGGGGAGCTCGCGGTAAGAATGCAGGCTGTTCTTATACATCAGCATGTGGCCGGGACAGTTCATCGGCTTCAGGGCGAATTCGGCCTCATCCACCTTGCTGAAATACATGTTGTCTTTATAATGATCCCAGTGGCCGGATTGCTCCCATAACTGCTTGTTCATCATGAAGGGTGTCCGTACCTCCTGGTACTCCATCTTGTTCTGCATCTCGCGGGAGAACTGTTCCAGCTCGTTGCGGATTACCATGCCCTTGGGCAGGTAGAACGGCATGCCGGGAGCCTCCTCCGAGAACATGAACAGATCCAGCTCCTTGCCAAGTTTGCGGTGATCCCGCTTGCGGGCTTCCTCCAGCCAGTTCAAATGCTCTTCGAGTTGGCTTGCCTTTGGAAAAGAAGTGCCGTAGATCCGCTGAAGCATCTTGTTGTCTGAATTCCCGCGCCAGTAAGCTCCAGCCACACTTAACAGCTTGAAGGCTTTAATCCGGCCTGTGGAAGGAAGATGAGGTCCACGGCATAAGTCCACGAACTCACCCTGCTCATATAAGGTAATCTCTGCATCCTGGGGCAGATCCCGGATCAGTTCCAGCTTAAGCGGGTCGTTAAGCTCTGTGAATACCCGGACTGCTTCCTCGCGGCTGACCACCTTCCGCACGATGGGAAGGTCTTCACGGATAATCGATTCCATCTCCTCTTCAATGCGTGCGAGATCATGAATGGAGAGGGGTAGGTCCAGATCGATATCATAGTAGAACCCGTCTTCAATCACTGGGCCAATACCAAGTTTCACCGCCTCTGAGCCATAGACACGCTTGATCGCTTGGGCCATAAGATGAGCTGTGCTGTGACGGTAGACCTCAAGCCCCTCCGGCTGGTCAAGTGTCAGAATTTCTACCGCACAGTCGTCTTGAAGCTCGCGGGACAGATCGACGGCAGCACTGTCTACTTTTCCGGCAATGGCCGCTTTCTTAAGGCCGGGACTGATGGAGGCGGCGATGTTCAAGATCGATGTTCCAATGGGGTATGTTCTGATAGATCCGTCCGGCAGGGAGATTTGAATTTCTTGTTGCTGCATGGGGGTAACCTCCGTTTGATTTTGAATTTTACGAGAATTTGAACGCAAAAAAACGCATCTCTTCCCAAAGGGACGAGTGCGTTCAGCTCGTGGTTCCACCCTAATTCAATCTGCTCCCGGCACCAGAAATAACATTCCGTGGTCCATAAAGGCAGCAGATCCTTATTGGTATCCGGTAACGGGGATAACTCGGTAACCAGTAATTCCGCTGCATACCCATCAGCAGGTTCCCGGCCACAGCTACAAAGGGGTAATCCACATTCCGGTCTCAGGAGAAGCTTACACCACACACTTCTCTCTCTGGGCAGTCCTTGAATGGAATCATGTCTTTGATACTCGCTTCTTCCTGTATATGGTTAGTTATTATAATCAGATCTACCCGAGGTCGTCAAGGGGTGATCTATCCTGATTTAACCGATATAATAATAACCAAAAACAGGGGCCCCCTGGAGGGAGCAGGTTGTTATGAAGGATTACAAAATGGACAATAGGCTGGTCTGGCTTGAACCTTATCACAAGCGTCATCTCCCGGGACTAGAGCGCTATGAGCTGCCGAGGGAACAGCTGCAGTTCACAGGAATGCCGATTGAAATGCTGGCCCTGGCCGAAACGGACTCCCATCGTCATCCAGTCATTATTATGAGTCCGAAAGGCCCCGTAGGCTTCTTCATCCTGTATGATGGACATGAGGTCGCTGAATATACCGATCATCCAGCCGCGCTGATTTTGCGGGCTTTCTCGGTGAATTATGCTTTTCAAGGCAAGGGTTATGCCAAGCAGGGACTGCTTCAGCTGGAGGATTATATCCGGCAGCATTTCCCCGGTATTGCCAAGGTGGTTCTGGCTGTGAACGAACAGAACGGTCCCGCGCGGGCGCTGTACGCAGGCGTCGGTTTTGAGGATGAAGGTAGAATCCGAACTGGGCCGATAGGCCGCCAGTTTATTTTGTCCAAACTGGTTGACGGGGAAAGCAGACTTCAGGACTAATGTGGGTAAAGGCATTGGAATAAGGCGGAATTACCGCTATAATCTAGTTAGATAATTTTGAACACAGGCCGTATAGCTGCCTAATAACTGAAAAGGGGTATTTAAGAAATGGGAAAAACGTTAATCTTTGGTCATAAAAATCCGGATACGGACACAATTTGTTCCGCAATCGCCTACGCGGACCTGAAGAAGCAGCTTGGTCTGGAGGTTGAAGCCGTGCGTCTGGGTGCAGTCAGCTCCGAAACGCAGTACGCGCTCGATTACTTCAAGGTGGAAGCCCCTCGTCTCGTGGAGACCGTAGCAAACGAAGCGGCTGAAGTGATTCTCGTTGACCATAACGAGCGCCAGCAAAGCGCAAGCGATATTGATCAGGTGCGTGTGGTTGAGGTAATTGACCACCACCGTATCGCCAATTTTGAGACAAGCGGGCCTCTCTACTATCGTGCGGAGCCGGTTGGCTGTACAGCAACGATTCTGAACAAGCTGTACAAGGAGAACGGAGTCACCATTAAGAAGGAAATTGCCGGATTGATGCTGTCTGCCATCATTTCCGATTCACTTTTGTTCAAATCCCCGACCTGCACCGAGCAGGATGTGGCAGCTGCACGTGAGCTTGCGGAAATCGCAGGCGTGGATGCGGACAAGTATGGTCTGGACATGCTGAAAGCCGGAGCGGATCTCAGCGACAAAACCGTGGATCAGCTGATCACCATTGACTCCAAGGAATTCCAGATGGGAAGCGCCAAAGTTGAGATTGCTCAAGTGAACGCGGTAGACACGAATGATGTCCTGTCCCGCCAGGCGGAAGTGGAAGCGGCACTGAATGGAATCATCGAGCAGAAAGGCCTTGACCTGTTCCTCTTCGTCGTTACGGATATTCTGAACAATGATTCCGTCGGGATTGCGCTCGGAAAGCAGGCTGCTGCAGTCGAGAAGGCCTACAATGTGAAGCTGGATGATAACAAAGCGGTTCTTAAAGGTGTAGTATCCCGCAAATCGCAAATTGTACCGGTTCTCACCAACGTTCTTAGCAAAAACTAATAGAAGCTATATTGAAAAGGCCCCTGCCTTCCATGACTTCATGTCATTGGGCAGGGGCTATTTGGCATGCAATGGATTACCCTATCCATTCTGTTTAGTGGTATACTAGGTTTTATCAACAAGAGAGAGGTTAGGTAGTACCATGGAAAACAACCGGGGCGCTTACCATAAAACGCCTTTTTTTGTCGTTTTTATTCTTTTGTTTCTTAAGCTGGTACTTTTGCGTTATTTCTTCTTTGCCGGTGTTGAACTGACCCAGCTGGCGGCGGATGCGCTTGCGGTTCTGGCGCTGTTGTCCATTTTGGAATTGCTTACTCCTTCTAGAGTTAAAGGGCCTGCGTATTGGGTCTTCAATCTGATTTTCTCGTTGCTGTTGTTCTCGGCTACGTTATATTTCGAGCATTTTAATTCGGTTCCTACGTATACAGCTCTAAATGAGCTTCATCAAGTGACCCAGATCCAGTCCAGCATTAAGTCCACCATCCGGACTGTGGATTTCGCTTATTTTGTGGACGTGCTTGTCATCGCGGTGGTTTGGGTCATTAACCGGGTAAGGGGAGTCCGTGTTGCCGGAAGAAAGCGGGTATGGAGAATCGGAATGATCGTCACAGCCATTGTAAGTCTGCTGTTGTCGGCAAGATTTATCCAGCAGGGGCAATCGATTACCAATGAACTGGTACAGGCGGAAAGTCTCGGCTTCTTCGATTATCAGGTTGCCGCCGCGCTGAAGGCCCGGGAAGAGAATATGGCGATTGCAAGCGGGAATATCGATAATACGATCGGTAAAATTAATCAGCTGCAGTCTTCCTATCCTTATCAATCTCCGGCCCGCAAGCTTTCAAGCAAACAGCCGGATTTATTTGGAGTGGCAAAAGGGAAGAACTTGATCGTCGTGCAGATGGAGGCGTTTCAGAATTTCCCGATTCATCTGAAGATTGGCGGACAGGAATTAACACCAAATCTTAACAAGCTGGCGGATCAGGGACTCTACTTCCCGAATGTCTTTCAGGAAATCGGTCAGGGGAACACCTCTGATGCTGAGTTCATGTCCAATACGTCGATCTATCCTACAGGAACCGTAGCCATGTCGACAGGCTTCGGTGACCGGGCGCTGCCCAGCCTGCCGCGGCTGCTTGAGCAGCATAATTATGAGTCCGATACCTTCCATGTGAACGCAGTGGAGTTCTGGGATCGAATCAAGCTGTATCCGGCTTTGAATTTTGATCATTATTACGATAAGCCCTACTATAACAATGATCATTTCAATGAATTTGGAGCTTCTGACGAGGAATTGTACAGGGTAGGGGTAGACAAGCTGAGTGAGGTTAGCCAATCCGGCAAGCCATTCTATGGTCAATTCGTAACCGCATCCAGCCATTTTCCGTTCAAGATTCCACAGGACAAAATACGTATTCAAGTTCCCGAGACTATGAAGGGGACTCAGCTTGGCAATTATTTGGAGGCTATTAATTATACGGATTACGCCATTGGTACTTTGATTGCGGATTTGAAAGCGAAGGGACTGTGGGACAACACGGTATTAGTCTTCTACGGAGATCATTTCGGCCTTCAGCCTCAAGATAATGATCCTGCTGTAGTCTCCCAGCAGCTTGGCATCACCTATGATCCGCGGATCACGCGGTTCAATATTCCGCTGATTATCCACGTCCCAGGCCAAACTCATGGCAGGGTCGTGAATCAGGTAGGCGGTCAGCTTGATATTATGCCTACGGTATCGAATCTGCTGGGTGTATCCTTAACCAAGGAGAAGTTCACTGCATTTGGCCATGACTTGCTGAACATTGACAATAATGTGGTGGGAATGCGGTATTACCTTCCTACAGGCTCTTTCTTCAATAACAAGATCCTGTTTGTTCCAGGGAAGGGATTTGAGGACGGCACCGCGATCTCCTTGGAGACCAAGCAGCCCGTCAGCGACATTACGCCTTACCGGACGGATTACGATTATATCCTGAATCTCATGCGCTTGTCCGACGAGTATGTGAAATTGCTGCCCAAAAGATAAATGTGATACTAGCTAAGGCCCGGCGCCGCAGATGCGGAGGCTGGGCTATTTAGCGTTACAAGAGCTGAGGTCTGCCTTAATTGACAATGATAATCGTTTTCATTTAAAGTGGATATAAGAACATTTCGCTTAAGGAGGCAGCAATCATGTTAATACAGACAAGAACAATACTGGTTGAGAAGGGGCATGCCGATCAAGTGGTGGAGCGCTTCAGCAAGGAAGGAGTAGTTGATGAGCGTGAGGGCCTTATCGATATTAGCGTTATGGTCAACCGGGGCAAGAAGGAGCACGACGAGGTTGTCGTGCTTATCCGCTGGGAATCCGAAGACGCCTGGAAGGCATGGGAGAAGAGTCCTGAGCATATCCAGGGCCACCGGAACAGCCGGGGACAGCAGCCACCGGCTTTTGTGATCAGTACAACCGTGAATATGTATGATGTGAAGAAGGTACGTCCAGGACGGGCAAGCCAGCAGGCATAAATATCATCAGTCATCGGTTTGACAAAAGAAAAGAACCAAGGACCGGCATGAGATACAGCCCGTCTCTGGTTCTTGTTTGTGTTTGGATTTTAATTACTAGGATGTAAGATTAGATTAACGCTTTATTTAAAGCTTAGCTTCCGCCTAAGGTCTTTAGTCGAGTACAGCGGAAATATGCGCGTTCGTTACCGACCAATGTGTAGCTGACCAGTATTTGGCTTTATCCTTGATATAAATAACCTGCGGGGATTCATGCTTAACCCCGAGGTCTTCCGCAATTTGGTTAGAGACCGGGCGGGATTCAATAACTTTTACAAGGTAGTAGTCCACATCCTGATCCGGGTGGGCATCCACATACCCGTTGAATTCTTTCAGGGCATTGGCGCTAACCGGGCATGTCGTACTATGCTTCAACACCAGTTTGCCGCGTTTATCCGATTGTTCCAGAACATTATTCCATTCTTCTATAGTAGTAATTTCAGTCCAGCTCATCCGTATCCACTCCTTTATATTTCCTATATCCAGCTGCCATAAGTTACTTTCCTTTCTATAGTACATCTCTTCAACACCGGATTCAAGCTATTGCATGTAATCTGAAACCGTTGATCGCCATGGGTAACGTATTCCGTGCCTTTAAGGAAAAGAAAATTGACAATTTAGTGAATGTTTGATATCACTTAGTAAAAAGTGTTTCCTTACTGTTGCCATTCTCTTCTTAGCATAGGGATGTACAAACTGAACTGTTATCATCCCATATCATCTTCAGGGGTTGGAGGCGCGTTATGCATAATGATCAGATGCAGCCCTATAATTACGAACAAGTCTATGCTTTGTCGCCTACAGGTATTGCATTCATCTCACAAGATGGGCAGTGGCTCCAGGTAAATGCTTCGCTTTGCAGAATTCTTGGTTATACAGAGGAAGAGCTGTTGAGATTAAGTTTGAATGAAATTACTTACAGGGATGAGCTAACGAGCAGTTATGAACAGATTGTCAGATCACTGACCCGGGATGGCGCATCTCTAACGCTGAATCAGAAGCTGATCCGCAAGGATAGCATTATTCTGATGGTTCAGATTTCAGTCACCTTGGTGGACGAAGGCGGTGAGGATCGCTCTCCCTATTATATTGTGTATGTAACGCCGGACAATCAGGTGGGGAAAGATATTTTGCAGCAGGAGGAGCTGCTGGCCCAGGCTATGAGGATTTCCTCTATCGGTACCTGGGAGTGGAACATTGAGCGGAATACGATTATCTGTTCGGACCAGGTATATCTAATATGCGGCATCCCCCGGACGAAAGACCAGCTGAAAGTGTATGAAGTGCTGGACATGCTCCCTGAATATGAAAGAGAGCGGTTTAAGGGGATTCTTCATCATGCCGTCCAGAACAGGGAATTTAAATTTGAATTCAGTCTAAAGCGGCCGGATGGCGGTATTCAATATTTGGACCTTAGAGGAATTGTAACCTATGACAACAGCGGGACCTCTCCGGTTAAGATCATTGGGACTGTCCAGGATATTACGGAGCAGAAGCTGGATCAACTTAAGCTGCAGGAGAGCGTGGAACGCTATAATTCACTGAAGAAGTATAATCATGATGCGGTCATTTCCCTTGATCTGGAGGGGAACATTATCAACTGCAACGCAGTAGCTGAACAGCTGACGGGTTACCGGATCAGCGAGATCGCCGGGACTAATTTCTCCAGGTTCATCGGCCATAAACATATGCGGGATATTCTTGAGCATTCGCTTCAGGATTTGTCCGTGGAAAAGAACATCACCACCATCTCGCATCGCGATGGGCATTTGACCGACGTGCTGACGACCATTGCGCCTATTGTTATTAATAACAAGAATGTCGGATTTTATATCATTGCCAAAGATATGACCGAGCAAAAGAAGCTCATCGCCGCGAAGGAGGCTGCGGAGAACACGAATAAGGCCAAGAGCGAGTTCCTGGCCATGATGAGCCACGAAATCCGGACCCCGATGAATGGGGTCATTGGCATGACAGATCTGCTCTTAGAGACGACCGAGCTGGACGAAACCCAGCGTGAATTCGTTGAGATTATCCGCAAGAGTGGCGATTCCTTGCTGGCCATTATTAATGATATTCTTGATTTTGCCAAGATTGAATCCGGAACAACCGTGCTCCACCTATCAGAATTCGGACTTCGTACGGCTATCGCAGAGACTCTGGATATGCTGAAAGCCCGGGCCGACAAGAAGCACCTGCAGCTGGCCTATACCGTGGCTTCGGATGTTCCGGATCTGCTGATCGGGGACTCTGACCGGCTGAAGCAGATTCTGATCAATCTCGTGGGAAATGCCATTAAATTCACATACACCGGCGGTGTAGATGTGAATGTGAATCTGCTCTCTCATTGTGAAAGTTATACCTATCTTGAGTTTAAAGTAAAGGATACCGGAATTGGGATTCCTTCAGACAAGATTGACTTTTTGTTTGAGCCTTTCCATCAGCTTGATAATTTCATGAGCCGCGAATATGAGGGTACAGGCCTTGGACTCGCTATAACGAAGAAGCTGGTGGAGCTGCTCGGAGGGGAAATATATGTGGAGCCTAGCGAGGGACCCGGGGCCACGTTTGTGTTCACGATCCGCTTTAACCGGGTTCAGGAGGCATATCCGGATGAGGCATCCGGCCAGTTGGATCATTCCAGCCATCCGCAAGGCCTGAAGCTGCAAATTCTGGTTGCTGAAGATAATGAGATCAACCAGTTGGTGCTGCGGAAGATGCTTGAGAAGATGGGGCATACCGTATTTATTGCTAACAACGGTCATGAGGTGGTCCAAGCGGCTGCTTATGGGACTTTTGATCTTATATTTATGGATATGCATATGCCTGGGATGAATGGCCTTGAGGCTTCGAGAATCCTGCATGAGACGCTTCCGGCGGAGAGAATACCTGTAATTATTGCTGTTACGGCCAACGTGCTTAAGGGGGATCGCGAGATGTGCCTGGCGGCAGGAATGGACGATTACGTCAGCAAGCCGATAAAAAGCCAGATCATCTCCGAAATGATTGATAAGTATTTCCTTAAATAAAAGATACTTAAGGCCGCACCTTATAAAGGTGTGGTCTTCTTTGTTAACAGGAAGTAGCCATGCACGATTGACATGACCCGAATATTTTAATATAGTTGTTATGACAACTATTTAGGATGGAGAGAAAATAATGAACAGTCCGCTGGATGAATCTGTCGGTTTTCATATGGGGGTTACTTATAGAAAGCTCTCCCAGCTGCTGCAGCACCGCTTGCGGGATTATCATATAACACCCGAGCAGTGGTCTGTCCTGTACCGTATTTGGGAGAAGGAGGGACAAATCCAGAAGGAGATTGGAGAGCGTTCGGGGAAGGACAAACCTACAACGACACGGATTTTAGCTGCACTTGAAGAGAAGGGGTTCATCCGCAGGGAGAGCGGAGAGAAAGACCGCAGGTCCTACTCGATCTTCATTACAGATGAGGGCAAGAGAGTGATTGAACAGACGGAGCCCATAGAGCACCAATTGCACTCAGATGTAACGGAGGGCTTGTCAGAAGAAGAGAAGGCTTCCCTGTTAAGATTGCTCCGGCGGCTAACCTCCAATGCGGACGAGTTGATGAAGAGAGAGAAGAAGGAGTGAGCCGCTATTCATATGGATTTACATCAAAATAAGCTGTGGACGAAATCGTTCATTATGCTGACTTTAAGTTACCTGTTACTGTTCTTATGTCTACAAATGCTGCTTTCCCCTTTTCCGACTTATGCGAAGGAGAAATTTCATCCGGGTGACTTCACCGTCAGCCTGGTAACGAGTCTGTTTGCCCTTGCGGCCATTGTTACCCGGTTCATCATGATTCCGGTCATGCGGAAAGTGCACCGGAATGTGATTCTGATAACCGGCGTTGTTATCGCCGGGGTGGCTACCGCCCTCTATTCGTTTGCGGGCTCCATGCTTGTGCTGCTCCTGCTGCGAATCGCATTCGGAGTAGGATTCGGGATGGCGAGCACCGTCATGCCTACGTTGGTATCCCAGATCATCCCTAAACACCGGATTGGGGAAGGCATTGGTTATTTCGGACTCTCCACAAGCCTGGCCATGTCGATTGGACCTATGATCGGCCTGTCTGTTCTTGCTGGTTACGGGTTCCCCAACCTGACCCTGCTGGGGACAATTTCCGTTGGCTTGATCATTCCTCTGCTGCTGGTAACCCGCAGCATCCCACCACAGCCGTTGGCTCAGTCGGCGGCGGATAAGACCAGCTCCAGGGCTGCCAAAGAGCCGTTCCCCAAGGCCATCCTGCTTCCCGCCGGACTTAATATACTGATGTCGGTTACGTATGGAGGCATTCTTGGATTTCTGGCGCTGTACGGGCAGGAAATTCATTTGGCCCAGATCGGGTTGTTCTTTTTATTTAACGCGTTTACCGTGCTTGTCATTCGTCCTATATCTGGCCGGCTGTTCGACAGCAAGGGACCTGCGGCTGTGCTGATCCCGGCGGCGCTGATTGTATTCGCCAGCTTGCTGCTGC
This sequence comes from Paenibacillus sp. J22TS3, assembly GCF_018403205.1. Classification (NCBI taxonomy): domain Bacteria; kingdom Bacillati; phylum Bacillota; class Bacilli; order Caryophanales; family Paenibacillaceae; genus Paenibacillus; species Paenibacillus sp. J22TS3. Next base: position 97,658 of record NZ_BOSF01000010.1, on the reverse strand, counting down.
TATCTTTCACACACTCGCTGCCTTTGCTGATCGTATCCGCTTTGCTGTATGGACTTGGCTTTGGAGCTATTCAGCCCACGACACAGGCTTGGATGCTGCGCGAGACATCCCCGAAACAGCACGGCATGGTAAACAGCCTGTACTATAATACAATTGACTTTGGGGTTGCCATCGGCTCCATGCTGCTGGGTGTTCTCGCTTCGGCAACGAGCTATTCCGAAATGTATAGATGCTCCTCATTTGTAATGCTGTTATTTCTATGTGTCTTTATCGTATTTCGTGCGCTGGGCTCAAGAGGCATTAAACCTGCCAACGCCCATCTTAAATAAATCAAAGTCCGGAGTCCCCAAGGGATTGCCGGGCTTTTCTATTTCACTTGTCCTATAGACAGGCTCAGCTTGTAATTCCCGAACTTCAGCAGTTCATCGAGCAGCGTGTTGAGCTCAACGGCCGATACGGTTCGCACCCTGAGCCAGTAACAGCCCTCTCCGCTGACCCGGTGCATTTCCACAATCTCGTTCTTGTTTTTCACAAAGTCCTGAAAGCCCTGGTGAGCTTGGCCTGAATTCATAAATACGGTCACAAAGGCCTCCACGGCGAGCCCGATCTTAGCCGGGTTCCAGAGCAATGTGTAGCCTTCAATAATACCGTGGTCCATCATCTTGCGGATTCTTGCCCCGACCGCTTGTCCTGTCAGATGCACAGCAATACCTATCTCCCGGTGGGAGAGGGTGGAATCCTTAAGAAGGAGGTCCAGGATTTGACGATCCGTCTCATCAATGGAGCCGAGTGGCATATAACAAACTCCTTTCATTATGAAAAAATACAACGTTAACCCGTTTCAGCCCTCTATATTCGGACTAAAGAGCTCCCCTTTATAATTGAACTACGGCAGTAAGTTAAAAACTTGTAGCACAATATACCTGAATAGGAGTGGATAAAATGAAGATTCAGTTAATACGAAATGCAACGTTATGGATTGAATATGGGGGCCAGCATTTTCTAGTGGATCCCATGTTCAGTGAAGCGGGGGCTAACCCTCCGGTGATGAATTCACCGAACCCAAGGAATAACCCACTGGTCCCGCTGCCCCTGTCCGCCGGACAGCTGGCTGACCCGGATGCCGTCCTGGTAACCCATCTCCACCCCGATCACTGGGATAAGGCGGCCGAAGATACGATTATGAAGTCAGCGCCTATATACTGCCAGCCTGGAGATGAGGAGGTCTTCAGAGCAGCCGGTTTCGTCTCCGTTCAGGCAATCCATACTGAACACACCCATCAGGGGGTGAAGATATACCGCACCGGAGGGCAGCATGGGACCGGTGAAATTGGCAGGATGATGGGCCAAGTGTCCGGTTATGTGCTTCAGGCGGAAGGGGAACCGGTGCTTTATTTGGCTGGAGACACAGTTTGGTGCAAGGAAGTACAGGAGGCTCTGGCTCGTTATAATCCGGATGCGGTTGTGGTTAATGCTGGAGGCGCCCGGTTTCTGTCGGGGGACCCGATCATCATGGATGAGAAGGATGTGGCCCAGGTATGCCGCCAGCTTCCCGATGCTTTGGTCATTACGGTTCACATGGAAGCCATTAATCACTGTCTGGTGACCCGTGAAGATTTGAGACGGCATCTTGCCGGGTCCAGCCTGTCTGACCGTGTACGAATCCCGGCGGATGGGGAGTGGACCGAGCACTTCTGACTTGCATTAGATTTCATAACTCCTGCTGTTGTGGTTTTTGCTGCCTTTTTTGCGATTCTTCAATGCAAATGGAAGATACAGCAGGAGGAATATGACACATGCGACAGTCTCCAGGGAGACGATATACCAAGGATAAGGTCCAAGATAGTCCATCAGCGATGCGGTCTGGGGCTTGTGCGATAAGAACATATAGTTGCCGCCGGTCAGACGGTTAATGAACAGAATAAGAACCAGCAATATATTCAGAAAAATCATGGTGATTCCCACATCCCTAAGTCTTGGCCGGAATCCCTGCACCCAGAGCATATATAAGACGGACAGAATAATAGCCATATGAGCGGCAAAAAATTCGATGAACCGGAAATGGGGAAACGGATAGGACAGTGCCGGGGTAAGGATGGCCTGCAGCGCTCCTCCTATACCTGTGAAATAGACAATCCGGAAGATGGCCAGACTTTGGAACAGCAGCATGAACACGCACAGGTATAGGGAGATACTGCACAGCTCCAGCGGCAGTGTATCTCTTACATCAAACCGGTTACCCCATACATACCAAACATTCAGCGACAATTCGCATAAGATCAGGATGCCGGCCAAGCTGTATCTCACAGCCCGGCTTCTTGCAGGCTGCCTAAGAGGGCCGCGTCCAAGATAGAGCAGCAGGACGAGGATCAGGAACAGACCAAGAACAAGGAGATGGGAGATTGAGAAGACATGAAATAAGCCGGGTTCTTCCACACTAAAATAATGCTGCAAGCGAGCGCTCCTTTCTGTTGCGATGATGGCTTTGTAATGATTTTACTTTATTTAGGTGAAATCGGAATACCTCTTTGTAAAAAACATGCCGATATGGGACAATGTAAAGTAACATTGCTTAATGAGGTGAATGATTCATGGCCAAAAAGAATAACCGGCAGGCGCCGCCAGCGCGGACGGAAGACAAGCCGGCAACACTCAAGGATCTGTTGAGCAAGGATGTCCTCGGGAAGCTTCAGGCTCAAGCGGCAGAGCTCAAGGCCGATGAGCAGAAGCGGCTTGAGGACAGCAGACGGCAGGCGGAAGAGGCCCGCAAAGCGGAACAGAAACGCCTTGATAATGATTTCGAGCATCTGCTGAATAACACCAGCATGGACTGGAAGAAATTTAAATAAAGTTATAGAAATGGCTGTCTTTCGCAAACTACTGCGAAGGACAGCCTTTCGTATGATCAGGTTAGCCGGAATCCTCTGGTTGGCCTTTTTTTGGTTGTTTTTACAATGAGGGAGCCAGGAGAACTCGCCGCTTAGGGGCAATGATCCCATAATAAAAACTGTTCTCTCACGCCCTTCAATAAATCATATTTGAGCTGTTAGTTGTAACTCCTAACAACAGCAAGTGAGGCTCCTATCAATAGCAAGTGTGTGGCTCCTATCAACAGTAAGTGTGACTCTGGGCAAGAAAGGAAAGAAGGGTCTTGACTTTATCTTCAAATGTAACTATTATAGTTACAGGATTGATTTATAAATAACTTACTACATAACAAGGAGGATTTATCATGGCTAAAATTGCAGTTGTAGGAGCAAGCGGCAAGGCAGGCAGCCGGATATTGAAAGAGGCCTCGGACAGAGGGCATGAAGTAACCGCGATTGTCAGAGATAAGGGCAAGCTGGGGGAGCACGCAGCGAAGTCCGTTCTTGAGAAAGATGTTTTCGACCTGAAGAAAGTTGATTTGGCAACGTTTGATGTGGTTGTGAACGCATTTGGGGCACCTATGGGGCAGGAGCACCTTCATGTGGATGCGGGCAATGTGTTGATTGAGGCGCTAAAGGGCACCGAGGTCCGGCTAATTGTCGTCGGAGGCGCCGGCAGCTTGTTTGTGGATGAAGCGAAAACGGTGAGGGTTGTGGATACCCCAGGCTTCCCGGATTTTGTGAAGCCAACGGCGAGTAACCAGGCGAAGAACCTCGATATTCTGAAGCAGACAGAAGGCCTAAAATGGACGTTCATCAGCCCGTCCGCAGAATTCGCGCTCGGGAGAAGAACCGGTGCCTACCAGACCGGTAAGGATCATCTTCTAACCAATTCCGCCGGGGACAGCTATGTATCTTACGAGGATTATGCGGTCGCTGTGGTAGATGAAATCGAGCAGCCTCGCCATATTCGCGAACGTTTTACTGTAGTTTCGGAACGTTAACATACGACTCTTTTCAAATTGAAGGTTATCTTCAGCATCTTTAGGGGGCTGGGATAACCTTTTTTTTGCGTTGTATAAGCTGGACAAGAGTAATTCCTTGCACCATAACAGCGGTAAATTCCAGATAAATTAAAAAAATTTACTAACTGTATTTTAAGGACGAGGATTTCTGGGGATATAGGTCGAATATAGTACTAAAGAAACAGGACATAGTTCTAAAGTAAGACAACATAACTGGTTAAGCAGCTTAATTATAGTTGGAAAACCGATGCAGAAGGTGAAGTCAATGTGGTGGGTATTCTTTTTATCAGGTATGTTCGCTAGTGCTCTACTGATCATTATTGGCATTAGAGTACGTTCAACCAGAGCCCGTGCCCGAACCGATAAGTTGAGGTCGTTGGAATGGATTGAGGGCTCTAAAGATATCGTGTATTACTTAGAGCTTGAGCCTGTTCGCAGATATAGATATGTCTATGCTCCTCTGGACCGGCTTATGGAACCGGAACACCAAATTTCCGGGCTGGACAACCCGGAGCTGGTATTCGTAAGGATACACCCCGAGGACACGGGGCGGCTTTATCAGATGATGAACGGGGAGCTTGATTTCGAACAGCCGATTCTATACCGGATCAAGGATTCACGCGGACAGTATGTCTGGTATGAGGATCTGGCGACACCTGTCTACAGCAGCAGAGGCACACTTATGGCGATCCAGGGGGTTGTAAGACCGGTACAGGAGCGTGTCGAAGCCCAACAATATTTGGAGTACCGTATTGCGCATGATTCCATGACGGGTTTATACAACCGGGAGCATTTCGAGATTCTGGTCTCACATTATGATGTCAAGGAGGATGTTCCGGCGGCAATTATTGTGTGTGATATGGATAATCTGAAGCAGGTAAATGATAACTTTGGCCATATTATGGGAGATCTTTATATTAAGGAAGCAGCCGTTCTGCTCAGCGGCATGGTATCGGACAACGTGATGGTATGCAGGGTAGGTGGTGATGAATTTGCTATTCTGGTGGTAGGAATGTCCCATTATGAGGTGAATCATCTGGTGCTTGAGCTAAAGCACCGCGTGTCCCACTTCAAGATGGAGCGACCTGATCTGAATATGGACATCTCGCTGGGCTATGCCTACAGTGAACACTCGCTGCAGCAGATGGATTATTTATTTCTGGAGGCGGACCGTGAGATGTATAGATCGAAGAACACTAAGAAGCTCGCGAGAGCATGATGGACGCGGGTTTCTTTGACGTTCTGGGAAGAGAGACAGTATCTTGTGAGAAAAAAAGATAACCGGCTATTGCAAAACTAATGATCTTAGTTATAATAAAACTAATGATATTAGTTTTGGGATGGAGTGATTCAAGTGCGGATTCGTCAAGATCAATATTTAACTCAATTAACGTTCCTGCCCCGGTTATTTCCGGTGAACTGTTACCTGGTGGAAGAGGATAACGGGCTTACCCTTATTGATGCGGCTTTGCCTTATAGTGCAGCAGGCATTCTAAAGGCGGCACAGCGGATGGGCAAGCCGATCACCCGGATTGTGCTTACCCACGCTCACGATGATCATGTCGGGGCCTTGGATAAGCTGAAGATGGCCTTGCCGGAAGCGGAGATCTCCATCTCCGCCAGAGATGCGCGGCTTATGGCAGGCGACCGCAGCCTGGATCCCGGCGAGGATACCGCCAAGATCCGGGGCGGTGTACCGGCTTCGCTGAAGGCCCGCCCGGACCGGCTGCTGCAGGAGGGCGACCTTGTCGGCTCCCTCCGGGTTATCGCCGCGCCCGGGCATACGCCGGGATCGATCGCGCTGCTGGATACGCGCAGCGGGGCGCTCATCGTCGGCGACGCGTTCCAGGTGCGGGGCGGGATGGCGGTCAGCGGGCAGCTCCGCCCGCTGTTCCCTTTCCCCGCCTGGGGCACCTGGAGCCCCGCCACGGCGCTTCGCTCCGCGCAGAAGCTGCGCGATCTTGAGCCCGCGCTGCTCGCCGCGGGCCACGGCGCCATGCGCCGCAGCCCGGTCCAGGCTATGGACCGGGCGATCGAAGCCGCCGCCAGGAATCTGGCTGGCGGCGCGGGAGAGGGGGCCGGCCGTCATGCCTAGGGCCGGCCTGGATACAGCGGCCGTGATTCAGGCGGCCGCGGAGATTGCCGATGCCCAGGGGCTTGACGCCGTGACCCTGGCATCGGTCGCCCAGAAGCTGGGCATCCGCTCCCCGTCTCTGTACAACCATGTGAGCGGGCTGCCGGGCTTGAAGGCGAAGCTCGCGGCCCATGGCCTTCGCATGCTTCACGCCCGGCTTGAGGCGGCTGACCGGGGCTTAACCGGAGATGAGGCGCTGCTCAACCTCAGCCGGGCTTACATCCGGTTCGCCCGGGAGCATCCGGGACTTTATGAGGGGACTCTTCGGGCCCCGGATGCGCAGGACTATGAGCTCCAGCTGGTTGGCAGCGAGATGGTTCAGTTTCTTGTGGACCGGCTTGATGGGAGAGGACTTAGTCAGGAGCAGCAGACTCATGCTGTGCGGGGAATCCGAAGCATTCTTCACGGCTTTTGCTCATTGGAGCAGAAGGGAGGCTTCGGGATTCCAGTTTCCTTGGAAGAGAGCCTGGAGTTCATTGTTAGGACTTATTTGGAAGGGCTGAGCCAAAAAACTGATTAATTTTGCGCCCAGCGGGTAAAAGAATTGCAACAGCGAATATGTCTGCATACCTAGCAGCATAGCCATAACAACAAAAATAATCCCCGGCCGGCATCCGGACGGGGTGAATTTGCCCACGACGCGGTGGGCGACATATTAATATCCTATCTTTGGAATCGAAATTTATGCCAGTTATCTCTTTAGAACTCCGAAACCTATAGGTCTAAGATCATGCAAAAGGGAAAGAGGAGCACGTAAGGCTCCTCTTTCAGACTCAAGACACGTAAAACGTGTGAATTTATCCACGACGCGGTGGATGACATAATTTACTTCGGTCACGACTTAACTCTCTGAAATAATAGTAACCTATAGCGTAAGTTATTGTCAATACAATTTTCACGTTTTTTTTTAAAGTCCGAGTGTCCATTTCATTCGGGTTTCCAGCCGGTTAATGTCCTCTTCATCCAAATTTCCGAGATGTTCCTTCAATCTGACCTTGCTGACCGAGGTGGTTTCTTCGGTCTTGGCAGCCGAGTCAAAGGCGAGAAAGTCGTATTTACTGGCGAATAAGAAATAATGACTTTGGAAACGGGGGACCGGTTTGCCGTCACGGGTAAGAACCGGCTGCTTCGTTTTAAAGTTGGTTTTGGCTTTCAGATTCTTGGTCAACGGTACGACAATGACATTGCCGGAAGTCGAATTAACCGTGTTATTGGAAATGATGACTACAGGACGTTCCTCATTCTGCTCACATCCTACATTTTCCCCGAAATGACAGAAATGTATAGCTCCCCGAACCATTTTGCGGTTTAGCTGTTTCTTCTCGTTTTCTATCCAATGGTGGGCCATCTTGATTTTGACAGGCATCCAGGCCATGATCTGCTGCTCTTTTAACGCTTTTTCAGCCAGGATCCGGTTCTCTGCAGACTTGGACAATACGTGGGTCGTCTTTTTCTCCCGTTCTGTGCTCATTTAAATCCTCTCCTGGTACGATCTAGTTATGTCTTTTTTCATTTGCTTTACTTTATGTTTTACACTTATTTATGGGGCTATTAAACAAGTAATCTGTAAATTGTTTCTTTTCTCATCTTAATCTGGCGGCTTAAGGAACAAAATAGGATAAAAGTACACCAGGTCAAAGGGCTTTTGGCTCAGGTTGGTCCGGGTTGCTGCCCGGTACCCCAAGATGATTATTTTACATAAAAAAGATCAGGATTCACAAACTACACAAAGAAAGGGTTGCTAAATCACATAACTGAGAGGTAATTATGACTAGACAAGAGGGAAAGGCCGAAGAAGGCCAACTAAAATGGTGGCAGCTGTCTCTGCTTGGTGTCGCCTGCACGATCGGTACAGGTTATTTCCTGGGCTCCAGTCTGGCGCTGCATATGGGTGGGCCGTCCGTCCTGATTGTGTTCATTCTGGCGGCAATCGGCACGTACACGGTGTTTGATGTGCTGGCCAAGATGACAGCGGACCACCCGGAGAAGGGATCGTTTCGTTCATATGCCAAAAGAGCCTTTGGACGTTGGGCCGGCTTCAGCAGCGGCTGGGTCTATTGGGGCTCCGAACTGCTGATTATGGGCAGCCAGCTAACCGCGCTCTCCATATTCACTAGGTTCTGGTTCCCCTCCGTGCCGATGTGGGTATTTGCCTCAGTATACGCAGTTCTTGGTCTTATTGTAATTATGCTGGGGAACAAAGGATTTGATTCCGTGGAGAATGTCTTGTCCGTTATCAAAATCGCCGCCATTCTGATGTTCATTGTCATTGCGGTTATTGCTTTGATGGGATGGATCAAAGGAAGTGACGGCAAGCCCGAATTCCCACATACGATGCAAAGCTTGTTTCCGCACGGCATCATGGGGCTGTGGTCGGCGTTTATTTTTGCGTTCTATGCCTATGGCGGGATTGAAGTACTTGGACTTATGGCGATTCGTCTGAAGAATCTGGATGAAGCTCCTAAAGCCGGCAGGGTTATGCTCCTGCTGCTGACTATCATGTATGTGATCTCGCTTGGATTAGCCGTGACCATAGTCTCCTGGGATGCGTTCACACCTAAGAAGAGTCCCTTTATCACCGCACTTGCGAATTATCCGCTGCCCTTCATTCCGCATGTGTTCAATGCTGTGCTGATTATTGCGGGATTCTCGACGATGGTTGCTTCGCTGTTTGCCGTTACGACCATGCTCGTAACCCTGGCTGAAGACAAGGATGCGCCGCCATTGTTCGCCCGTAAGGTGAAGAACAAGCACCCGCTATATGCAATTTCATTAACCGCGCTGGGGCTTGTTGCTTCAATTATACTGGCTCTGGTAATGCCTGGCAAAATTTATGAATACGTAACAACAGCAGCAGGGCTGCTGCTGCTGTACAATTGGCTGTTTATTCTTATCACTGCCGGCAAGCTGCTTAAACTAACGGTCTTTGGGCAGGTGAAACGGTTTTTGGGAATGGCCCTGATCGGGCTCGCCGTGTGCGGAACCCTGTTTCATGAAACAAGCCGTCCCGGTTTCTGGGGCAGCCTGGCATTTATTGCGCTGATCGGTGTAGTGACGCTTGTTATGAAGGTGACCGCCTGGAAGAAGAAGAGATATTCCCGCAGTGTAAGTCTCAAGCGCAGACGGAGCCCGGTTTGATCCCGGGCAGCATCTGGCTATATAAAACGAACTTTAGAAATTAACCTCTCTTAGCTTCGATCCCGAGTGATTCTGAAGAAGCGGAGCGTCCGACTTTGTCTCCGAAATGCCCCTCTTTGATATCAAGTTCAAGCATTTTGGAAACAACAGCGGCTTTATAGAACACTCGGCATCGCAGCGCCCTATAAGGGTAACCTTCATAAGTTCATTTTATATAGCAGAGGTTTATGTTGGCTTAGGATCATCTTCCGTTTGGGCGAATGGCAGGTAATCTCTCGCTTTTCGGGAAATGCTTTTAGAACTGGTTCACAAAATTAATTCAGGAACAGGACCTTAGCGGCTTCAAACCCGAAGTACAGACCGAACCCGATCAAGCTGAGGCCTGAAATGATGGATATCGCTTTGAGCAGCGGCACAGTCAGCCATTTCCGGAAGCCGCTGGCGAGTCCCGCCATGGAGATATCCCAGAGAAGCACGCCGGACAAGACGGCGGCACTGAAGATCAGCAGATCCTTGGGACCGTATGTGGCGGCGGTTTCGGCGAGCAGGGAGCCATAAATGCCCAGCCAGAACAAGATAGATACCGGGTTGGACAGGGACATGAAGAACCCGGCCACAAATGATTTGGATAACGACTCAGCGCTTCGGTTCTCCTGAAGCGTTATTTTTTGTGCTGTAATCAGACTTTCAATCCCAATGTAGAGCAGCACGAAGAATCCGAACAGCCACAGAAACGACTTCATAAACGGGGTGTTGACGAAATGCACCACTCCGAAGTAGACCAGAAGGATGTAGATGATATCAGCGATAACCGCTCCAAGCCCAAGCAGCCAGGCAGGCCAGAAGCCTCCGCGGATTCCCCGGTCAAGCTGGGCGGCATTAATAGGACCGATCGGTGCGGAGAGGGAGAGACCTAACATCAAACAGCTGAAAATATCCATGTACCTATATTCCTCCTGCCGTGAACAATGACTTTTACTTGCTTGTACAGCTTATTCCGGTTCGGTGGCGATTAGGACAAGGCAGGTAATATTTTGCTAATGAAAAAGCTTACAAAGATTATTGACGAAAATGAATTTCATATTGTATATTTAACTTGAAATTAATTTTCTAAGCGTTTTAGGGGGCCACTTTATGAACAACTTCTTTGAGAAAGCACAGCGGTTCGGTAAATCCTTCATGCTTCCGATTGCCGTTCTTCCCGCTGCAGGTTTGCTCCTTGGCGTAGGGGGCGCCTTATCGAATCCGAATACGGTAAATACGTATCCTTTTCTTAAGGTAGCCTGGCTTCAGGCGATCTTTACCGTAATGAGCAGTGCGGGCTCCATCATTTTTGCCAACCTCGCGCTGATCTTTGCCATCGGGGTGGCTGTAGGGTTGGCCCGTTCTGATAAAGGCACAGCCGGTCTGGCCGCAGCGCTTGCTTATCTTGTTATGAACGCAACGATTAACGCGATGCTGGCCATCTCCGGAAAGCTGGTCACAGATAATCTGGCTGCAGCCGGACAGGGGACCATTCTAGGGATTCAATCTTTAGAGACTGGGGTCTTCGGAGGTGTCGTCATTGGCCTGATCACGTCGATGCTGCATAACCGGTTCAACAAGATTGAGCTTCCACAGTTCCTGGGATTCTTCGGCGGTTCCAGATTTGTGCCGATTATCTCTTCTATGGTTGCTATTCTGATCGGGGCTTTAATGTTTGTCATCTGGCCGACGATTCAATCCGGCATTTTCAAGCTTGGCGGGTTGGTGGATCAGACCGGATACATTGGAACACTGCTGTACGGATTTATTTTGCGGATGTTAGGACCGCTTGGACTTCACCATATTTTCTACATGCCTTTCTGGACAACAGGAATTGGCGGCTCGCTTGTGGTAGACGGCAAGCTTGTGGAGGGAACGCAGAAGATCTTCTTCGCCCAGCTGGCCGATCCAACAACGACACAATTCTTCATTGGAACCTCACGGTTTATGTCTGGCCGTTTCATTACGATGATGTTCGGTCTGCTGGGGGCAGCGCTGGCGATTTATCATACAGCCAAGCCAAAGCATAAGAAAGTTGTGTTTGGACTTATGCTGTCCGCTGCACTGACTTCATTCCTGACAGGGATTACAGAACCGCTTGAATTCTCGTTCCTGTTCATAGCACCGTTTCTGTATGTAATTCACGCAGTGTTTGACGGCCTGGCTTTCATGATGGCGCATATATTCCAAATCACTATCGGCCAGACCTTCTCGGGCGGATTGATTGACTTCATTCTATTCGGCGTGCTGCAGGGCAATGCCAAGACGAACTGGGTTCTTGTTCCGGTCATCGGTGCGGTCTGGTTCTGTCTCTACTACTTCACGTTCCGCTTCCTGATTGTGAAATTTGATTTGAAGACGCCGGGTCGGGAGGATGAGAGTACTGCGGCGGATGCTCCCGCAGAAGGTGGGGCTGGAAGCGGCAGCCGTGCCGAAGATATCTTGGCAGCGCTTGGCGGTAAGGAGAACATCAAGGATTTGGATTGCTGTGCCACCCGGCTTCGTGTCTCGGTTAATGATCCGGAGCTTGTGAAGCAGCCGGAGCTTAAGAATACCGGGGCACGGGCAGTGATTGTCAAAGGCAGCGGAGTACAAGTCATTTACGGCCCTCAAGTGACCGTCATCAAGAATGAAATCGAAGAATATTTGGGAGTGTCTTAACATGAACGAACTACTGACATCATTGAAGCAGGGTCTGATTGTGTCCTGTCAGGCTCTGCAGGATGAGCCGCTGCACAGCTCTTTCATTATGGGGAGGATGGCAGTCGCCGCGGAATTAGGCGGCGCGGTCGGAATACGCGCCAATACTGCTGAGGATATAAAGGAGATCAAAAGCCAAGTCGATCTTCCAGTGATTGGTATCGTAAAAAGGAACTATGGCGAATGCCCGGTGTTTATTACACCGACTATGAAAGAAATCGATGAGCTTGTTAAGGTCGGATCAGAGATTATTGCTCTGGATGCCACGCTGCGCGAGCGCCCGGATGGCAAGCATCTGGGTGAGGTTGTAGCTGAAATCCGGAGCAAGTATCCAGATCAGCTGCTTATGGCGGATGTATCGAATCTTGAAGAAGGCCTGAATGCGGAGCGGCTCGGGTTTGATATGGTCTCCACCACTTTGATCGGATACACAGACTATACACAGGGACATCAAGTTTATGCAGATGACTTTGCGCTGGTGAAGGAGTTTGTCAGCAAGCTTACGGTGCCCGTGATTGCGGAAGGGAATATTCTGACTCCTGAAGCGGCCCGCAGATGTCTTGAGATTGGCGTTCACGCCGTGGTGGTAGGCGGGGCGATTACCCGTCCCCAGCTGATCACACAGCGGTTCGTGAACGAAATCGGGAAGGTCAGCACATCTGTCTAAATACCAGGCGAGCTAGAGAGACCTCCCTCAATGCAGGTTTCTCATAGCATAAAGAACTGATCATATATCTAAATTCTCTGAATCCTGCTTAAGAGGCGAGGAACCCGCGGACAAGCGCTGGCGGGCACCTTTGGGTTTGGATTTCATCCACTGAAAATAATTCAAGAAATCCAAAACCAGCAGCGATGAGAGCGGGCATTCGTTCTCGGAGCCTTTCGAACACAAACTGAACTCTTAAACATAATCAGGGGCCGTCTTTCGGGACGGCCCCTGATTTTTGACCCCGTGAACAAGTTACGCACTTGCTCGTTCGTCCGTTTCATTAGTTTAGTTCAGTCTAAATCATATCCGATGCATAAGCCTATTTAATCTGCTTATGTGGAGTTCGATGGTACTGTTATTCCCTGTTCTTATACAAAGCCTTCAGTGTATTCCGGCGGGCCTGGAGCATCGATTGATCCTCCAGAAGCAGCATAGAGATAATATCGAGCACATAAATTATAGACAGCTGGCTGTTGATGAAGTGTTCATCATTGTTCCGGTGGATGCTTGGAGTGAACAGAACAATATCCGAGACGTCAGTAAGCCCGGTATGATCAAAGTTCGTAATGCCGACTACGGATGCCCCTTGTTCGCGGCCAACTTTAAGCGCATCAATGACTTCCTGGGTAGTTCCTGAATTGGACAGCCCGATGATCAGATCGTTCTTCCCCAGAAGTGACGCATTCATCAGCATCATGTGTGAGTCGGTAATCGCGTCAATGATAATGTTCATCCGCATCAGCCGGTATTTGAATTCCAGGGCGGAGAGGCCGGAGCTTCCTAGTCCGAAGACGAGCAGCCGGCGGCTTGTCTTGATCAGCTGGACCACCTCTTCAACCTGCTCTTGCTTGACCATCTCGGCCGTTGACTGCACAACATGGGTGTACAGCTTCTGTACTTTGGTAAATACGCTTGCTTCTTCTTCAGGAGGTTCGGCTTCTCGGCTGAGCTTGATCTTAAAGTCTACGAAGCTGTCACAGTTGATTTTTTTGCAGAACCGGGTGATGGTTGAGGTGGATGAACCCGTCTTGAGGGCGAGTTCACGGATATTGATGTTAAGAATCGTATTCTTATTCTGGATAATATACTCCGCAATTTCCTTTTCCTTGGCGGAGAGCATGTGCCGATTAAGCTGAAGCTGGTCCAGCACACTGATAAGCATGGCAGTTCCACCACCTTAATTGATATGTATGGGCCGGATGTGCCGCGGCAATTCCTCTACTCTTCATAGTAACGCAAGCCAGGGCAATAAGCCAACGTGCGCGGGGAATCCGCATATTTTGACAGGAACAGCATGAAGTGATAGGTTAAGAATGCTGAGGTAATCTGGTTATTGGTGCGGCTTCGTGCGGAGATAGCGCGAGGGATGCACACAAATAGTAGGAAAAGGTGGATGAAGGTCGACTTTATGAGTAAATTTACCCGCGATTATGTAATTATGATGGATGATATTGTACGTGAAGGAGATCCGATTCTCCGTGTGAAGACTGAACCGGTAAGCATCCCGCCTACAGAGGAAGACAAGGCTGAGATGGCCGCTATGATGCAATTTTTGAAGAACAGCCAGGACGAGGAACTGGCCCGGAAATATAAGCTTCGTGCGGGGGTCGGGCTTTCCGCCAATCAGATCGGCCTGAACAAGCGGATGTTTGCAGCATATATCACGGATGAGAAGGGTCAGTCCAGGGAGATTGCCCTGTTCAATCCCAAGGTGATCAGCCACTCGGCGGCCATGACTTATCTGCCGGAGAGCGAAGGGTGCCTGTCAGTAGATCGTCCGGTACAGGGTTTTGTTCCTAGATATGAGAAGGTTCAGATCAAGGCTTATGATGAGGATGGCAATGAGCTTAAGCTTCGCTTCAAGGGCTTTGCCGCTATCGTTATGCAGCATGAGCTGGATCATCTCGACGGCATTATGTTCTATGACCGGATCAATCCTGACAACCCGTTCAAGCTGCCGGACAATGTGCAGATCTCAAGCTTGTACTGAGTCAAAGGCAATCTCTAGTGGTGCAAATTGATTTATTTATAATAAAAAGGGTTATCCGGGCAGGCGTTGGCTTGTCAGGGTAACCCTTTTCATTAATAATGGCAGGCATGCCTACTTGTCACAATAACATGCTCCTATGCGGTTCCCTGGATTCAAAATTCCTCATGGGCCAAGTCCGTATTCACTCCGATCGCTGCGCGGCTGCCCTCGCCGGCGGCAATAATGACCTGGGAAGGGGCAATCACAGCAGTGTCCCCGGCTGCATAAATTCCAGGTATGCTCGTTCTGCCGAATTCGTCCGTCATCAAACCGCCGGATGGGTTCATCATGCAGCCCAAGCTTTTGGCCAGATCAGAGGCCTGGAATGTTTCGGGACTAATAAATCCGCCCGATACAGCGGTCTCCTCACCGCCGCTGAATAGAACCCGTGAGAGCCTCCCATTCTGTCCGGCTAAGGACACGATCCTTTGCTCATGGCAGCGGATATGTTTGCGGTGGAGAATTTCCTTGTGTTCTCTCGTAAGGACACCGGCCCCGTTGGTGCAGATGATCAGATCACGGCTCCAGTTCCACAGAATTTGGGTCAGATGCAGCAGGCGCGGCACGTCTTCCGAGATCACAACGAGCGGCTGGTCCCTGAGCTCCCAGCCGTCACAATAAGGACAGCTGAACAGGCTTTGGCCGTAATAGTCATGAATTCCGGGAATATCGGGAAGAACCTCTTTGAGGCCTGTTGCCAGAATCAGCTTTTTCGTATGATAGACGGCGCCTTGAAGCGTGGTAACCTCCAGGAAGCCTGTGTGTCTTGCGGCTTCTGTGATCTTTTCGGTACGGAATTCCACCGAAGGATATTTGCGGATATCCTGATGGGCAAGCCGCCTGAACTCCGAAGGAGCCGTGCCGTCCCGGGTGATAAAGCCGTGAGATTCCCGGGTTACGGCATTTCTCGGTTTGCCCTCGTCGAACAAGATGACCTTTCGGCGGGCCCTTCCCAGGACAAGGGCTGCGTTCAGACCGGCAGGTCCGCCTCCAATAATGATGCAATCCAGCAGCATGAATTCACCTCCACTTCATCGTTTCCCATTAGGTTCCTATCTTTATGTAAGCTTATGGAAAAAGATGACTGGGTTCATGGAATGTTCGTTCTTCACGTTCGCCAAAGAGGGCGGTTCATCAAGAAAAAGAGCCGGCCGGATTAATCCAGCCAGCCCATTTTCTCGGCAATGCTTATGGCATCGATGCGGTTCTTCGCTTCGAGCTTCTGTATAATCTCCGATACATAGTTCCGTACAGTTCCATACGAAAGGAACAGCTCGGAGGCAATCTCTTTAACGGAATGGCCTTGGGCAAGGCGGCCAAGCACCTCCTGTTCCCTGTCTGTCAGGGGATTCTCCGTCTGCCAGAAGGTCATGGACAGCTCTGGGCTGATCACCTTGCCGCCAGCGTGAATGCGGCGGAGGGCCGCCGCGAGCTCATCGACGGGAGCATCCTTCAGCAGGTAACCGCTGGCTCCGGCGCGAATCGCTCTCTGAAAGTATCCGGCTCTTGAGAAAGTGGTAAGGATCATAACCCGACAGGGATGGCGGAGCTCTTGGAGCTTCTCGGCCACGTCCAGACCGGTCATGTCCGGCATCTCGATATCGAGCAGACAGATATCGGGGGAGAGCTGCAGAATTAACTCAAGGGCTCTCGCTCCATTCTCCGCCTGTCCGATCACCTCGATATCCTCCTCCAGATCGAGCAGTGCGCTTAAGGCGCCCCGCAGCATGCTTTGATCCTCCGCAATGATGATTTTCATGACACACCTCTTGATTGTTGATTTTTGACGACCTTCGGAATTCGTACACAAAGTGTCGTTCCGTCTCCAGGGACTGAGCTGTACGATAAGGTGCCTTGAATCAGCTCCAGCCTCTCCTTCATACCCAGCAGGCCTCTGCCGGATGAGGGACCCGGCGAAGCTTGTACTCCCGGGGAGATCCCCGCGCCGTTATCCCGGATGCTCAAGACAAACTCCAGGTTATTTTCGTTTAGAGAAATCGTACACTTATCCGCTCCGCTGTGCTTTACCACGTTGTTTACGGCCTCCCTTAGGATCAGGCCAAGAATGTTTTGGACAAGGGGGGAAGCGCTAAGCGGTTGGGGCAGGGCAGATAGCTCCAGCCGGATTCCCGCGGCTTCAAGAATCGAAGAGGTATTGGTAAGCTCATCTTGAACGGAAAGGGCATTCATACCGGAGACCAGTTCCCGCACCTGTTTAAGGGCTGCGCGTGAGGTAGCCTGTATGTCTTTAACTTCCTGTACGGCCAGCTCCGGCTTCTTCGGAATCAGCTTCTCGGCCAGCTCGCTCTTCAGGGTGATCAGGGAGAGCGTATGCCCCAGCGTATCATGAAGATCCCGGGCAATGCGCTGGCGTTCTTCAATTTTGCTCAGACGGGCGATCTCATCCTGGGCAAGGTTCAGCTCGGTTTTCAGACTCCGGGCATTCTGCATCATCCGGAGAATGAAAGGGAAGACAAACAGCACAATTAGAGGAGGAGCAATGTTAACCCAGGCCGACATGCTGGTATGGCTTCCGCTGATCCACAGCGTAAGGATGGAGATGGTCAGCAGCGTCCCGATGCCGGTCCAGAACTGCCGGGTTGAAGGGATCATGCTGAGCATCGCCGTGGTGAAGAAATTCATGGTCAGGAAGCCGGGATCATCAAAGGTGATGCAGAAATATCCGGCAATGAGCATATTGATGATGGCCAGCAGCAGCCTCCATTGTGAGGACCAGAAGCTTCTTAGATAACTGATAGCGAACACGCCTATCAGAATATAGCCGGTCAACATCATGCTGACCGGCCTCTGGGCCAGGGTGATGACCGGATAGATCAGATAGACCAGCCAGAGAAAAGGGAATAGACTATAACGCTTGGGGACCGGGTTTCCCCACCAATTCGGCATTTATACCGCTTCCTGTCTTTTTAGAATATAGGTTGATAATATCACAAAGACCAGGGCGTAAGCAGCCAGAATGAGGATTCCCGTCCAATCGGGACCGACCCCTCCTAGAACGTTCCATGCGCCTTGGCCAAACCGATAGGAAGGCAGGTACTCTGCAATCGTCTGCATCAGCTTAGGCATGGTGGATATCGGCATCCACAAGCCCCCGAGAACCGAGAGGGACATGTATAGAATATTTGCGGCTACTTGAACAACCTCCACGCTCTTCAGCGTTCCCAGCAGAAGACCCAGTGCCATAAACGGCAGGACACCGATCCAGATCCACAGCCCGCAGGCCACCCATTGGCCCAGGCTTAAATCGATTCCTTTGGCAAAATGCCCAATCAGGAACATCAGGAGGATGGTGCCGAGATTGACAATGGATTGGGATAACATCTTGGACAGCACATAAGCGCTGTTTGGCAGCGGAGTGATCCGGATGAGCCTTACCCAACCCTGGGTTCTCTCTTGGGCGAATCTTACACTGAGCGTATTGATGCTCGCGCCGATTACCCCGAATGCGGTCATCGACATAAGGTAGTAGGCTTTCCAGTCAATTCCGCCGACTTTGATATCTCCCATGGTGCCTGTGAAGATAAAGTAGAACATCACGGGCATGACCACAGAGAACACAACGAATCTGCGATTACGGAGGGTACGAAGGATTTCGGCTTTACATTGGGCGATCATCGATTTCATCATAGGGATGCATCTCCTTGGATTAGGGTTTGGAAGGCGTCTTCGAGTCCGCCGGCGGAAATTTCGATATCCCGGATATCCAGGTCACGGCTGAGAAGGGTGCGGATCAGCTGATCCGTGTCCGGGCTGCTCAGCTTGACTTTACGCCCGCTCCAGACCGTCTCAAGTATGCCGGGAATTCCGCTTAACGCATCCGGCTTGAGCCGCTCTCCGGCCGTGAAGGTAATGACCCGGCGTCCCTGTGCCGATTTGATCTGGGCAGGTGTTCCGTCCGCGATCAGCTTCCCTTGATTAATGACGACAATCCGGTCGGCGATGCTGTCCGCCTCATCCAGATAATGAGTCGTGAGGATGATGGTGCGTCCCTTGCCGGCCATCGCCCGAACGCTCTCCCAGAAGAGCTGTCTGGAGCCGACATCCATGCCCACGGTGGGCTCATCCAGGTATAGAATTTTGGGGTCGCCAGCCATCGCAAGCGCGAAGTCCAGCCGGCGCTTCTGTCCACCCGACAGTGAAGTGGCAAATTTGTTCTGCTCCTTATCAAGGCCGGCCATGGCCAGCAGGCTGCTTAGCGCAAGCGGCTTTGCGTAATAGCTGCGGAACAGCTCGATCGTCTCACGTACGGTCAGGCGGTCGATCACGCTGATGTCCTGAAGCATGGCGCCGACGGACTGGCGTGCCTGGGGTTCGTCAGGCGCTCCCCCAAGAATGCGGATTTGCCCGCGTGTCGGCTTCTGCAGTCCGAGCAGCATGGAGACGGTCGTCGTTTTGCCTGCACCGTTCGGTCCCAGAAGAGCTGTTACTGTGCCTTCCTGAATGGTCAGCGACAAGTCCTTGACGGCAGAGGTGCCTTTATATTCTTTATCTACATGATCCATAGTAATGACAGTTTGCATTAGTTTTTTACCTCCCGGGTATTTCTTGGATAGTCTTATCATACCGGGGATTCTCGTCCTTCCATATTCATGAATGTCAGGACCTTTACATGACAATTGTCATGATTGTGGAGAGCAGGTGAGAGGAATAGGGGGGGCAGGGTGGAGAGGGGAGATCAAGGGAGCAAGGGAGAGCAGAGTGGAGAGGGAGATCAAGGGAGAAAGGGAGAGCAGGGTGGAGAGGGAGATCATGGGAGAAAGGGGGAGCATGGTGGAGAGGGAGATCAACAGAGAGAAAGTGAGAGTAGAGTATGGAAGGGAAATGAAAAAAACCGGAGGTCTTGGGCCTCCGGGAATAGAAGAATGAGTTCTGGTTCCGCAGGATTCACGGGGTTGTTGGAACAGTCCATTCTAAGGTGTGTCCGCCTTGCTGGACTGCTTAGGAATCTGCAGCTGGATTACTGTGCCTTGATCGGGCTTGGATTCTATAGTTAAAGTACCTCCTGCACTGCGCGCCCGTTCCTCCATGCTGAGCAGGCCTACGCCGCTGCCGGCATGGCGGTTGGCCAGGCCGGTTCCTTCGTCACGGATCGTGACCAGCACCTCGCTGCCCTCATCCATCACCGTTACAGCTGCTTCGGAGACATCAGCGTATTTGGCAATATTCGTTAGCGCCTCTTGAATGACGCGGTAGATCGTTGTCTCCTTGTTCACATCGAGGCGCTGCTGTAATGTACACTCGAAGCGGATGTCCATTCCATAGTGCTTCGAGTAGTTCTCAATATAAGTCCGCAGGGCGGGAACCACGCCCAGGTCATCAAGCACCGAAGGCCGCATTTCCCAGGCCAGGCCGCGTACCTCTTCCATAATTCCGGTCACGGTTTTGCGGAGCGATTCCAGCTCTGCGGGGGACTGATCCTGGGCAATGAGCTGATCAAGCTGAATGACCAGGGAGAAGAGGCTCTGCCCGATTCCGTCGTGAAGCTCGCGGGAGAATCTTTTGCGTTCATTCTCCTGAATCTCCATGACCTGGGTAACCATAAACTGCAGCGCCTCCTCCGTATCCTTCTGCTTGGTAATTTCGTTGCGGATTGCGAGGAACTGGTAGGGACGTCCATCATCCCCGAGAAACGGCACAATCGTGGTATCGACCCAGTAATAGCTCCCGTCCTTGGCCCGGTTCTTGATTTCTCCGCGCCAGACCTGTCCCCGGTTGATGGTTCGCCAGAGATCCCGCATGAAAGTCTTGTCATGATAACCCCCGTTGATGATGCGGTGATCCTGGCCGATCAGTTCGCTTCGGGAGTACTTGGAGATGTCGCAGAACTTGTCATTTACATAAGTAATCTTACCCAAGCTGTCCGTCATGGCAACGATGGAGGACTCATCCAGTGCGAATTTCAGATCGGAAAGCATCTTCAGCGATTCCCTCAGCTCAGCTTCAAAGTTTTGCTCCATGTGATGGTCTCCAAGCTCCTCAAGCAGCTTGGAGACACTTTTGCCCAGCATATCCCCGGTATCACGATAGGTGCGGTCTTTATTCAAAATTCAGCATTCCCTTCTTCATGGCGTACTTCACCAGATCCGGCCTTGTTTTGAGGCCCAGCTTCTCCATCAGATTGCTCTTATGGGTCTCCACCGTCTTGACGCTGATAATCAGGTGCTCGGCAATCTCTTTGTTGGAATACCCCTTGGCGACCCAGGACAGAATTTCCCGCTCACGCTCAGACAAGGTATCAAAGGTCCCTTGGGATTCGCCGTTCTTCATGGCATCCAGATATTCATTCATCAGGCGTTTGGTAGCGGTTGGATATAAGTAGGCACTGCCCCCGGCAACCGAGAGAATAGCCGTTACCAGCTCATCATGGGGAGCACTCTTCAAAATATAACCCGATGCGCCCGATTGAATGGCGCGGAACAGGTACTCTTCGTCATCATGCATGGTTAGGATAAGCACGGAAACCCCCGGCATCTGCTTCTTAAGCTCAGCCGTAGCGCTAAGACCGTCCATTCCCTGCGGCATGCTGAGGTCCATCAGCACCACATCGGGCTCAAGCTCCGCCGCTTTCTGAATAGCCTCGCGTCCGTCTGCCGCATCTCCGATCACTTCCATGCCGTTCTTACCGTTCAAAAGCGCCATAAGTCCAGAACGGACTACAATATGGTCGTCTACCACCATAATTCGAATCATCAGTATGAGCCAACCCCCTTGTATCTGTATCATAGCAAAAAAAAATGAACCCCAGCAATAAGCTAAAAGGGTTCATCTCACTTTGGCGGTTCCGGTTTTCCATTCATATAGAAGCGGGGTTAAGGACTGGGCCTCCTGTTCAACAAGCTCGATTATCTGAGGTGTATACAGATGGGGAGTCCGGCTGCCGATCATAAGCAGTCCCAGAATATCCCGCTCGTGGAGGATCGGAATGACTGCCACGGCCTGCAGATGCTCTGCCAGCATAATCGGATTGTCGAAGCGGAGCTTGTTTATGTCCGGGACGGACTGATCAAGAATGACACGCCGTCCAAGCCGCATGACGAGTCCGGGTAAACCTTGTCCGGGGCGCAGGACGATTTGTTTGCAGCGGTTGTTCCGGTTGCCGGAGACAAAGTTCCAGCGAAGTCCCGCTTCTGGGTTCTCCATCAGAAGCAGACCCGAGAAATCACTGGCTGTCCGTATGCGCAGGGTGTCCAGGCCCTGCTCGATATGATCCTTCATTGTGGCCATGGGCTGGTGCCTCCTTAGGATTATATAAGGAACATGATTAAGATCCAAACCTGTTAAACAGGTGATGTTGAAGATGTAATCCTGCTATTTGTAAGTCTGCTATTATTGTACTCCCTCCATACCCGTCTGTAAGTCAGGGAATACCCCTATTTATCAGACTCTTCCCCTGCGGAGGGCTCCGCTTGATATGGCTCCGTTGCGGCGATTCTTTGAAATTCCTCAAGCATAACAGGCCAGGAAGGTGTATTTCCGCGGAGACTTCCTTATTTTACAAGGCCCGGAGCAGGGTGAGGTTACGGGCATGGGGGATCACCCTGGCTGAAATGACAGGGAATTTCCCCCTCAAATATCAGGTGTTCCCCTGATAACCGGACGACAGGATTCGAGCTATGATGAATAGGAAAGAACCATGGTACGTGATGGAGACGGCCTTTAAGAGAGCTTAGTGCTCTCGGCTATGGATCGCGAAAGGGGATATGGAAGATGGATCGGGCATTTGCTTCCAAATTTGCAAAATCTGTATTTTTAACGGTGTTGGGTCTGCTGGTGCTGATCTATATCGGCTCAAGATTTTTCACTCATGTGGATCTGGCCTTGTACGGCTATATGGTAGGGACGCTGGTATTTATCGGCGGCTTCTTCTACCGCTTTATCGCCTGGGGGGAACGGCCTCCTACCAAAATTATTATCAAGAAGGGGATTAAGCTTTTATTCCGGAAAAGCACACCGAAGACTACCGTCAATCATCTGGTTGCTTACAAATTTATCTGGAACCGCGGCTGGTACCGGTGGACCCAGCACGTGCTGCTCGGCTGGGGATGCATCATCTCCTGCCTGGTCACTTTCCCGCTTGTATTCGGGTGGATGTACTTCACGATGGCGGAGAACGGATACTACTGGGTTGTATTCTTCGGAATCGATGTTATGCACATCAAGGCTGATGGCATTCTTGGCTACCTGTTCTACAACGCGCTGAACATTTCCGCCTTCATGGTCATCGGCGGGGTATGCATGGCCTTGTACCGCCGGGTGAAGAACATGCAGGCAAGAGCCGAGCAGTCCTTCGTCTATGACTTCCTGCCGCTCTATCTGCTGCTGTTCGTCTGCATTACCGGTCTGGCGCTGACCTGCTCGAATATGTTCTTTCACGGCTATGGCCATCCGGTAATCACCATGATTCATCAATGGTCTGTAATTATTACGATGATCTATGTGCCGTTTGGCAAGCTCGCGCACATTCCGTTCCGGCCGCTCAGCGTATTTGCGAGAAATTACCGTGAGCATTATGCCGAGAAGGAGACCAAGAAATGTGCGGTCTGCGGCACCGGATTTGTCTCGGCCGAGCAGTCGAACGACGTGATTCAGGTACTGGGACAGAACGACATTAACTTTAAGACAGAAGAAGGGTTCCATCTTGCCGAGCTGTGTCTGCCGTGCCGGCGCAAATACCGGATGTCCCGGTTTACAGGCATCCAGACCCATCATATCCCGGTGAAGGAGGCTAATCAGAATGCCAGAGGATAAGTTTTTCAAAGTCATAGAGAACAAGGTGCATCCAGGTGAAAAACTGATCCCGACTCACTGCTCCTACTGCGGAATGCAGTGCGGGATGAACCTGCGTGTGGATACATCCACCAATAAGATTATCGGGGTGGAGCCCCGCTATGAATGGCCGGTGACGCTTGGCAAAATGTGCCCGAAAGGCGTAACCGCCTATCAGCAGACCAACCATCCGGACCGGCTGTTGAAGCCGCTGATCAGGGACAACGCCGCTCTGAAGGGAACAAAGGAAGGCTTCCGGGAAGCAAGCTGGGATGAAGCTTATGACCTGATCGCCCGCCGGTTCAAGGAGTTGCAGACTGAGTATGGCAAAGACAGCCTATCCGTCTTCAGCGGAGTATCCATGACGAACGAGAAATGTTACCTGACCGGGAAATTTGCCCGGGTGGCGCTGCAGACGAGATACATCGATTACAATGGACGATTCTGTATGTCGAGTGCCGCGGCGGGCTTCTTGCGCTCCTTCGGTGTAGACCGGGGCTCAACACTGCCGTGGACGGATCTTCATCAGACAGACTGTCTCTTTATCGCTGGCAGCAATACGGCGGAATGCCACCCTACCTCAATGTTCCGGGTTTGGGAAGTGCAGAGCCGCGGGGGCTATCTGATCGTCGCAGATCCGCGGGAGACGCCGATCGCCAGAAGAGCGGATGTGCATCTGGACCTGCGTCCGGGCACAGACCTTGCCTTGGCGAACTGCATGGTTAATCTGCTGATTGAAGGAGGTTATGCGGACGAGGAATTTATCCGCGAACACACCGGCGGCTTTGAAGAAATGAGAGAAGTTGTGAAGCAATTCACGCCTGAATATACAAGCCAGATCACTGGGGTGGCACCGGAGAAGCTGATCCGGGCCGCTGAAATCTACGGCAAGGCACCGGAAGCGGTTGTGCTCTTCGCCCGGGGAATCGAGCAGCAGCACAAGGGGGCTGACAACGTGTCCGCCTACACGAATATGCCGCTCGTCACCGGCAAGATCGGCCGGCCGAAATCCGGCGTGGCTACCTTTACAGGCCAGGGCAACGGCCAGGGCGGCCGGGAGCACGGACAGAAGTCGGACCTGCTGCCGGGCTACCGGAAGATCACCAATCCGAAGCACGTGGAGGAAGTGTGCAGCGTGTGGGGCATCACTCCGGACGAGATGCCTCAGCCTGGGGTGTCGGCTTATGAGATGTTCGAGCTGATGCAGCAGAAGACGATCCGCGGACTGTACCTACTGTGCTCGAACCCGGCGGTATCGGCGCCGAACCTGAATTTCGTCAGGGAAGCAATGAAAGGCCTGGATTTCATGGTCTGCTCGGATATGTATTTGTCCGAATCGGCCGAATTCGCCGATGTGGTGCTTCCATCGGTAACCTGGTCGGAAGACGAGGGGACCGTAACCAATCTGGAGGGCCGTATCATCAAGATCAACAAGGCCCAGGAGCCGCTTGGCGAGAGCAAGCCTGACTGGCAGATTGAGGTAGAGCTTGCGGAGCGGATGGGCCGGGGCCAATACTTCAGCCATCTGAAGACGGCAAGAGATGTGGCGGACGAATTCCGTCTGGCCTCCAAAGGCGGGTATGCTGACTATTACGGGGCGACTTGGGAGAAGATTGAGAAGCAAAATGGCGTATTCTGGCCGTGCAAGGATGAGAGTGATCCTGGTACCCCGCATATGTTCCTGGATAAGAAATTCTATCATCCGGACGGAAAAGCAAAGCTGTGTGCGCTGCCATACCGCCCACCGGCGGAGGAGCCGGATGAGGAATATCCGCTCAGATTGACCACAGGCCGGGTTGTGTATCACTACCTGTCAGGCAACCAGACCCGCCGGATTCCATTCCTGAAGGATATGTGTCCGGAGCCTTATGTGGAGGTTCATCCACAGACTGCAGCCAAATACGAAATTGAGCATGAAGAGCGTGTCCGGCTAAGAACCCGGCGCGGGGAGTGTATATATAAGGTAAAGATTACGGAAGCCATTCGTCCGGATACCGTATTTGTGCCGTACCATTTCGGACATGAGGATTCCGTCAATCTGCTGACGATCCCGGCGCTTGATCCAATGTCACGTATGCCTGAGTTCAAGGCCTGCGCGGCAGAGATTGATAAGCTTGGGGCTGCAGGCAGCAAGCGGGAGGTTCGGGACGCAGGCAATCAGAACAATCAGGCAGAGAAGGAGGCCGTACACCAATGATGAAGCAGCTGCTGTATATCGAAATGGACAATTGTATCGGCTGCCGGAGTTGCCTGGCTGCCTGCACCCAGTGCGGCGGACATGACGAGCGCAACCGGAACTACGTATACGATGTCAATCCGCTGGTGAACCGGCAGACGATTCCGCTGATGTGCCTGCACTGTGTGAATCCGGCATGTGCCCGCAGCTGTCCGGCCCAGGCGATTCAAGTCACCGAAGAAGGGGCCGTGCTGTCGGCACTTGTTGAGAAATGTATCGGGTGCCAGAACTGCACGATTGCCTGCCCGTACGGTATTCCGAAGTTTGATGAAGAACAGAACCTGATGTACAAGTGTGATCTGTGTTATGACCGCACGAAAGACGGGATTCCACCTATGTGCGCTTCGGTCTGTCCGACGAATACCCTGCAGTGGATCACACAGGAGGAGTACGCCGCGAAGCAGGAGAAGCACCGGCTGGGCAAATGGATGTCCTCCCGGGTGCCGGAGAACCCGCTCGAAGGGGAGACTCATGTGAAGATCAACCTTCCGGGCATTTTGCAGGGGACAGTGAAATTATTCTAGGATACATGTACCGCTGAAGAAGGAGGGATTTCCATGAGTGGGGACAACAAGAACCAGAGAAGCACAGATAGCAAGGACACGAAGGCGTCTAAGCACAGCAATAATAAAATTCCATTCCCAGAAAACAACTATACCCACAACATCCGCAAGGCCGGTGAACGGAAGCTCGACCGCCGCGGATTTATGAAGACGATGGTGGGCGCCGCAGGTTTGTTCGCGGTATCCACCCTGCCTTGGGGGGCCATCGCGGTGAAGGAGCTGAGCGGGCTTGGCGCCAAGTCACACCCGAAGCGGAAGGTTGTGAATATCTCTGATCTCAAGGTTGGGGAAGCCACCGAGTTCGCATATCCAGGCGAGCATGACGCCGCACTGTTGGTGCGGCTGGGGGAAAATGAGTTCAAGGCCTATCAGAATGCCTGCACGCATCTGAAGTGCCCGGTGTTCTGGAGCAAGGAGGAGGGCAGACTCGTATGTCCCTGCCACCACGGATTCTTTGATGTGAAGACAGGAAAGCCTACGGCTGGGCCGCCACAGCGTCCGCTGCCGGAAGTGATGCTGTCCAAGGAACAGGGAGCTATCTTTGCGACGGGAGTGAAACGATATGAAACGTAGCTACCGGGGAGTGATTCTGCTCTGCTTCGTGCTGCTGCTGAATATTATCTGCACCCAGCAGGTCGTGAATGCCTTTTTTTACGAGAAATATGAACGGGTACTTTGGTTCGCTGCAGCCAATATCATTCTATTTCCAATAGCTTTATGGATATATAGACGGGAGCGTGATGTCGAATGAACATTAAAAAATTTCAACTGCCGCTGCAAACAGTCAGCCTGATTACCGGGTTTATGACCTGGGTTATCCTCTCCTCTTTAATGCCGTTCATTAAAGAGGACATTCATCTTACCGCGACCCAGCTGACCTGGGTCACCGCAGTGCCGGTTCTGATGGGTTCGATCATGAGAATCCCATTTGGCTACTGGACCAATGTTATTGGAGCGCGCCGCATGTTCGCTTACAGCTTCGTGCTGCTGCTCATCCCGCTGTATTGGACCAGCCAGGCCGACTCCTTCTGGGATCTGATTATCGGCGGCTTCTTCCTTGGAACATCGGGAGCCGTGTTCTCGGTAGGGGTAACCTCACTGCCTAAATACTATGGCAAAGAGAAGCATGGTTTTGTTAACGGGATTTACGGCGTAGGAAATATCGGTACCGCATTCTCGACATTCGGAGCTCCGCTCCTGGCCAACCAGATTGGCTGGTCGAAGACCGTGCTGGCGTACGGTATTCTGTTGATCGCCATGGCTGTCCTGAACTTTTCGCTTGGGGATCGCAAGGAACCGCAGCCTGCGGTAAAAAGCTCTCTGACCAAGCAGGTTAAAGAAGTATCCAAGAGCCAGAAGCTGTGGCTGTTATGTCTGTTTTATTTCATCACCTTCGGTTCGTTCGTGGCCTTCACCGTGTATCTGCCTAACTTCTTGGTAAGTTATTTCCATCTCTCGAAAGTGGATGCGGGTCTGCGAACAGCTGGCTTCATCGCGCTGGCTACGGTCATGCGTCCAATCGGAGGTAAGCTTGGTGATATCATGAACCCATTCAAGGTTCTGATTATGGTGTTTGCAGGACTTACCGCTTCGTCAGTATTGCTGTCTTTTGCACCAAACATTGGCTGGTATTCAGTGGGCTGTCTGACGGTTGCATTCTGTGCGGGTACTGGTAACGGAGCGATCTTTAAGCTTGTACCGCTGTATTTCACCAAGCAGGCCGGGATTGCCAACGGTATCATATCGGCCATGGGTGGCCTAGGCGGGTTCTTCCCACCGCTGCTGCTGACACTGTTATTCAAAGCTACGGGGCATTATGCCATTGGCTTTATGGCTCTGTCCGAGTTCGCACTCGCAAGCTTAATTCTGGTTATTTGGATGTTCTATCAAGAGAAGCTGGGACTATCGGCTTCCATTATTGAGAATACGGTTGAGGGAATTATGGTCACTGATGAGAAAGGCACCATTACTTCCGTTAATGCCTCCTTCACCAAATTAACCGGTTATACCGCCGCAGAGGTTATTGGTAAGAATCCAAGTTTGCTTAAATCCGGCAAGCAGTCCAAAGAATTCTATAATAATATGTGGGAAAGCATCCGCACGAAAGGCCATTGGCAGGGTGAAATCTGGAACCGTAAGAAGAACGGTGAGGTTTACCTGGAGTGGTTAACTATTAGTGCCGTGAAGAATGATGCAGGTGAAGTTGTTCATTATTCCGGAATGTTCAGCGATATTACAAGCAGCAGGGCAAAGCCTGCTTAAGGATGTATAGGAGAGGGGGAATCAGCTGTGAGGATCAGCCAGTTGAATTGGGATTTATGTTTTATTGCCCCGAAGGACACAGCTTCAGATTTGAAATGTGAAGTGGATACTGAGCTTGCCGGACTGGATGAGAGGATCAGCTGGTTCACCGAGGCTAAGGAGCAGGATGGTTTATGTATCGTTATAGCGGAGGGCAAGGGACTGACCTGCTGTACTTCGGAAGACGAATTCCTATCGTCGATTGACCCCTGGTTGACCGCTCCGTGCTGGGATTGGCTCAGCGGTTATCAGCTGCAGGTGATTCCCCAAGTGGATGCGGGAAGCTGTAAACTTAAGGGGGTGTAGATGAGATGAATCCGAATTTATCCTCCAGACTGCTTGAATGGAACGGACGCCCGATTGAGGTTAGAATTAGCGACCGGCTCGGGCTTGATCCGGTGGCTCCGCCCCAAAGCTATCAGCTGGTCCGGACGGAGATGGAACAGGAGGGGAACTATATCCGATTTTACATCAGTGATTGGCAGTTCGTTGCCGTTCCGGTGTTTCCGGACTCTACCCTACTGACCGAAGAGGACGGTCAGGCGGTGTTCACCTCCACCGATGCAGAAGGCAAGCTCGTTTACAGTGTTAAATGTTTATAGCCTATATAAATTGGATATCTAGTTCAAGCATTTCGGAGACAACCGTGGCCTTAAAGAACACTCGGCATCGCAGCGCTCCTAAAGGGTAACCTTCATAAGTTCATTTTATATAACAAAGAAGACGCTCTTACACGGAGCGTCTTTTTCTTATCATATCATGTAACTCTATTAGATTTGCTCGCTGAGACTGCGCGCTCCAAGCAAAGCTTCTTCTTCTTTGGTACGGGGCTTGTAGGAATACATTTCCCTATCGGCAATCTTGATCAGTTCATTGATTTGGTGATGATCATCCGGATACACAGCTGAACCGATAGTTGCGGAAATTGGAATTCCCATTTCGAGAGAGAGGCCCTCCAGTTCACGGGCTATCCTCTTCAGCATGGCGGTCAGCGCTTCTGAACCGTTGTATTCACCGATCACGAGGAATTCATCGCCGCCCCACCGGGAGACGATATCGGTAGAGCGGGTATGAGCCTTAAGAAGCTCCGCGATTTTCTGAAGGACGAGGTCACCCTTTTCATGGGTTAGCTTATCATTTATTATTTTAAAATTATCGCAGTCAATCATTAACACAAACAGCTTGCCAAGCTGCCTGCTTGCACGCAGGGTAAGCTTAGGATACGACTCCAGCACATACCTCCGATTAAACAGACGGGTAAGGGGATCTTTCTCCGATTCAGATTTGATCCGGTCAAACTGCAGCCCGCCCCAATACGCGGCGGAGAGAGTAACTGCATAACCTGCCATTTCCACTGCATCGAGGCGCCCATACTTCCACGTATTGTAAAGAACAATTAACGTATACAAGCCGAATGAAATTATAACTGCGGCAATCCTTCCTTTGAATCCCACAGCAGACACCTCTTTTGGATTTGGACTTAAGACCTAATTATATCATAGTATGAGAGAGAATTCCCAGCAAGATTTATAGAACAAGATTAGGATATGCTCAACTATTTGGCAGGGTGGTCCGTTATAGGAACAAGTCGCGCGGCTCCAACTATTTTGTTCCAAAGAGAGGTCTATATGATTCATATTGAGAACTTGTCCAAAAGATACCGTAAGGATACTTGGGTCCTCCGGGACATTGATTTAAATCTTAACGAAGGAATGGTCGGCCTGCTTGGCCCTAACGGGGCAGGCAAGACGACACTGATGCGTATTCTAGCCACACTGGTCCCGCCAACATCCGGGGAAGCCGTTATAGCCGGAATCCCGCTCAATCAGCCAGATGAGCTCCGCAGGATCATCGGCTACCTGCCTCAGCAGTTCCAGGTGTATCCGCAGCTGACAGGACTTGAGTTCCTGGATTATGTTGGTGTGATGAAAGGCCTGACTGATGCGAAGATCCGTCGTGCCGAGATTGACCGGGTTATTGAAGAAGTCAACTTACAAGACAAGGCTGCCAAGCGGGTAAAAACGTACTCGGGCGGGATGCGAAGACGTTTGGGGATCGCCCAGGCCCTGCTTGGTTCCCCTCGGGTTCTTATTGTGGATGAACCAACCGTAGGGCTCGATCCACAGGAGCGGGTGCGCTTCCGCAATCTGCTGACGAGGTTCAGCATGGGAAGAATTGTGCTGCTGTCTACGCACATTGTGGCGGACATTGAGAGCAACTGCCGCCAGATCGCCGTGCTTGACCGCGGAGCGGTAAAGCTGGCTGGAGATCTGGCCGATCTTCAGCGGTGCGGTGAGAACCGGGTATGGGAAGCCCGCTTGAGCGAGATGGAATTCGCCAGACTGGACCCCGCAAGCATTGTGACCACCCACCGTGAGGAGGAAGGAGTCCTGTGCCGGATTATCGGGGAGAAGCAGCCGGTCTCATCAGCGGTTACGGTAAGCCCGTCCCTTGAAGAAGGGTACTTATCCCTTCTCCGGTTGGAGAGCAAGGAGGGTGAACTAGAACATGAGTAGATCATCCTCTGATTTACAGAGCCGCCAAGCGGCATCAAGAACGCTTGCATTTCTGCGTAGGCAGCTTTGTTTGGAGTTTAAGCTGCTAAATCACAGTCTGCTGCTTAAGGTCTTACCCATTCTATTCATGATATATATGGCATGGTATCTCTTCAGGCCATCAAACAATCCTCCGTATCTCACGATCTACGAAGCTTTCTCATACGGCAATATGATGACCGCAGGAATCGCTGTTACGCTTGGGATCGTACTGGTAAGAAGAGATCTTATGCGGACAGGCTACGAATGGAGCCAGAGCTTGCCACTAACGATGGCTGCAAGAATGGGAGCCAAATTTATAGCAGGTATAGTGTACATGACCCTATTTACGGCAGCCGCTCTATTCATATTCATCTTGTTCTCGTTAAAGCTTGGGGCCAGTGACGGAGTGATTGCTGACCGTGCGCTGTATTTTGTCTGTGGTTATGAAATCTCCCATATGATCAGTTTGGCGCTAGCCATGCTGTTAGCCGTCTGCATTCCGAATCGGGTGGTGTTTATGGGCGGATTTATAGTCTGGATATTTGGCACATTTTTCATAGAGCAGTTTGTAATCCGGGAGACCCATCTCATCTATTTAAAAATATTCAGCCTTAATCCGTTCTTTCAATACAGCGAGGCCGTAAATGATCTATGGGGTTCATCTCTTGGAACCAGGGAATGGATGATGTCATTGACCTTGTTATTCCCGCTTGCGCTTGGTATGCTTGGCATTTCAATCTTTCTGCTCAACAGAGGAAGGCCGGGCTTCCGACGGAACCAATCCGGCTGGGCTATAGGTATCTGCATCGTGGCGGGTTTAACCGCAGCAGTTCCTTATGGGGGGTACTGGACTAAACAATACGACACACATCAAGAACGGATGGAGGATGTTTTCAAAACTCATTCAAGTTCATTGAACGGACACAGGGGTGCCGGGGACATCTACCCTATTCAGGATACCCGGATAAGGTTGACCCGCCACAAGGATGACTCCTTGACTGCTGCAGCAAATCTGACTATAAACGGCAGCGTGCTGAATCCTGCCAAAGAAATACCTTTAACCCTCAACCGGACATTCACAGTTGAAGGAGTTAAGGTTGATGGAAAGACGGTTTCTTTTACTAGACAGGGGGATTCTCTCCGGATACATCCAGTGCAGCACGCCGGCAAGGAAATCCATATAAATATCGTGTACAAGGGGAAGGTATTGGAGTTTAATCCGGGCACCAGCAATCTCTATGAGGCGTTCGTTCAAGGTTCTAACGTACTCCTTCCACAATATATGGCTTGGTACCCGCTGCCGGGAAGTCAAACAATATATGAATCAAACCCGAGCTTATCATTGGTGTCACTAACAGGTTTATCGCTGGAGCTTCCCCTTACAAACTTCCAGCTAACAGCAGAAGGATTCACCCAGCCTTTGTATACGGGGCTAAATGCAGTCAAGCAGGATGGAGGAGTCCAGATATTTGAGATGCGCAAAAGCCGGGGTGTCAGCCTGTTTAGCGGTGAGTTGGCGGAGATGTCCAACAAGGATAAGGCGCTTCAGGTGGTATCAGCCCCTTACGAGCATCAATCGGCTCAAGCCATATTGAACTCAGCCGATACAATCTACCGGTATTTCTCCTGTTGGCTTCCCGACTTAAAGTTGAGCCACAACAGTCTCATTATCCTCGGTAACGATATGTATAAATTTAACAGTGATTTTAATTCGGAGAGCAATTATGACTATCTACTCGGATCCATGTATTCTTATCAACAGTATGGTTTTGCTGCAGAAAAATGGCTGAATTATGCAATATTTGGGACCGACAAAGGAAGATATGATTTCGCCGAGGAGGAGCACGAGGATGTCCGTCCTCAAATCAGGTCGATGTTCTGGTACTTGTATTACCGTGACCAGCAGAAATGGACGGATCGGCAAATTCGGGAGAAGGTCAATCTTTATCAAATTTCGCCATTGGTGAATCTCGAGGGGACTAGCCGGAATCCCGCCTTCCTCAAAATGCGAAAACAGGTGGCCAAGGCAATTGATAATGATCAGTCTACCAAAGTTAAGAAAGTGCTGATTCACTTCTATAATCAAGGTCTGGAAATTCCCTTAAGTATTGAAGCCAAACATTCCGATTTCAGCAAACCCATCTCCTATGCGGATTGGGAGAAAGAATGGAAGCGGGTGATGGAAGGTGAGTAAGACGCAAATAGCCAGGCTCCAGATTGAGCTTAGGCTTGTGCGGCAGCCGCTGGCTTGGATGATAACACTGCTGTACCTGCTTCTCCTGTTCACCATGGTTACGGGGAGTCCTGATGCTCCCCGCCCAGTGTACTATTATAATGAGATGGCAATGTTTGTATTTGCAGTTATGACAACGGTTCTCCTGTTTCACAACGAAATTGGCGGCAATGGTATGGAGGTAATTGCCTCATACCCGATCTCCCTGGCAAGGCTGACGATGCGCAAATGGCTGCTGTGCCTAGTTGCTCTCGGGCTGGCAGAGGTCGGATGGACCACGGTATATGGTCTGAAGTATGGTACGGTTACAACCTTAATGTACACTTGGAAGGACACCTCGTCGCTTGTCGGCACCCATGCGGCAGCATTATTTATACAAGCCCTGCCGTCGTATATGCTTATTTCTGCTTTAACCATTGCAGGCATCATAGTGACCCGTACCCTGTACGGGGGAATGGCGGCGGGATTCGGTTATTGGATGCTGGATTCGATAAGCTCGGGAGATTTGTTAAAAGACTACACCTTGTACACGGCGTATTTGCCTGAACAGGCTTCATTTTCTTGGAACCGTACAGTTTACGTTACAGCCTCGCTGATTCTTCTAGCTGGTTCAGCCTGGCTGGCTTCGCGCAGACACCGGTGGATTTCCAGGGAAGAGGAGTAGGGGGCTCTAAGTAGCGGAGCAATCTAGATCACCTTAGCTAAAGACAGAGTGGAGGGAGTGAAGCGGATGATCCCGGATGAGGAATTATGCAGGCGCATGGCTGAAGGGGATCAGGAAGCCTTTGAAATGCTGGTCACCAGATATCACGGTCCCCTGCTGAGCTATACAACGCATTGGCTGCGTGACCGGGAGAAGGCCCAGGATATTGTGCAGGAAATCTTTATCCGGTTGATCCGCCAGCTTCAGACCGGCCAGCTTGATTATGTGAAGGCCTGGCTGTACCGGGTTGCTATGAATCTGTGCAGGGATTATTGGCGGACCGCCGCTTATAAATTGGAGCAAGCGGGTATAGGAGAGCTTCCCGAGCTGGAGGACATCTCGCCAAGCGCCGAGCGGATTGCGGAGATGAAGGAGACCGGAAGGGAGTTGGCAGCTTCGCTGGAACAGCTGCCTGATCCGCAGCAGACGGTAATCCGGCTTCGTTTCTATCAGGATATGAAGCTGCAGGAGATAGCCGATCTGCTTGAGATTCCTCTTAGCACGATCAAATCGTATTTATACAAGGGACTAAAAAAGCTGGAGAATGTGCTGAACCGCTCCAAGGAAGATCCTGGCGGCCCTAAGACGCTTAGAGCATCTACCCCGTCCAATTCATCTAAACTGAAGGAAAGTGAGGCGCGCATTCATGAGTCATCCATCCGATAAAGAGCTTGAAATACTGGAGAATAAGCTGCGTGGGCCACTGCTTGAGGCCGTTCAGCCACCACCCTCCGCCTCGGAGACAGCGTGGTTAATCGGCTCCCTGCAGGGCGAATTCGACCAGCTCAAAGAGCGTTCCCGGCAGGCAAGGCTTGACTTCAACCCCGCGGTAGAGCCGCCTTCCCTCCACCGTCTGCTGATCGGCCAGTTCAGGTTAAACCGGAAATGGCTGATGATTTCCGGGGCGGCTGTATTCCTGATGCTGATCCTGGTTGTAGATCCGGAGCATCCTCTCGGCGGGGCCTTTAGTGGCTTAAAGCTGGATGTATTTCCCTTGTTTACCCCGCTTCTGCTGCTCGTGTCCATGCTATACAGTTTCAGAAGCCGTGACCGGGGAATGCGGGCGATTGAGACGATAACCCCTTATCCGCCGGCGCTGCTGATCTACAGCCGGATGATGATCGTCACGGGGCTTGTGCTAGGATGGGCGCTGCTCAGCACGCTGATTATCGCGGGGAGAGCAGCCCTGTCAGGACATGGCACATTCCCGGCAGGTCCATTTCTACTGGAGTGGCTGGGGATTTCACTTCTTACCGGAGGGACGGCTATGTTCTTCCTGTTCTACAAAGGGCAAAAGAGCGCCATGGCCGCCTCGTTCGCTGTATACCTTCTTTGGACCGGCTATGTCCAAGGGCTGAATGCACGCACTCCCGATCCTGTGTGGGTTCAACCGGCAAATCTGTTGATGATGGGGCTTGGCCTCCTGCTGATCGGCCTGTCCTATGCTAAGAGCAGGCGTCTTGGGCATCTGCAGAGTGGAGATTGACCATGATCCGTATCGACAATCTGGAGCATACCGTGGGCCGGTTCGTTTTGGAAATTAGCCGTACAGAGCTGTATGGAGGCATAACGTTAATAGTGGGAGCGAATGGAGCAGGGAAGACAACTCTGATGGAGCTTCTCGCTACTGTGAAGCTGGCAGGAAGTGGAGCCATTCATTATCTCGGCCGGGATCCCGCCCGGAGTCTTCCGCTGATTCGAAGCCAAATTGGCTATGTTCCGTTTGAGATTACACTTCATGAGAACATGACTCCGCGGGCCGTGCTGCTTTATCTGGCAGAGCTTAAAGGAACGGCCCATACGGGCGCAGTAGATGAAATCCTGCGCGATTTCCGGCTGGTGGATTGCCAGGATATCCGAATCAAGAAGCTGTCTCAAGGCGTACAACGAAGACTTGCCATTGCGCAGTCCCTGCTGGCCAGGCCGAGATTTCTGTTCCTCGATGAACCATTGAACGGTCTGGATGTGGATGAACGCCGCTGGCTGCTGTCCTATTTGGCCAAGCTTGCTGGAGACAATCTAATTGCAGCCTCTGCCCATGAGTTGAACGAGTGGGAGGGCATTGCGGATTATATTATTTGGCTGGATGGGGGAAAAATCAGATATCAGGGGAATACTCAGACATGGAAGACAAGCCTGCCATGGGAGGTCTGGGAAGGAGAGGTGAGCCGGACGGAGCTCGAGCGTATTCCTGTGGAACGGCTGATCCATTCCCGGCTGCTGCCGGATGGGGGGATATGGATTCGGCTTACAGGGGAAAGCCGGCTGTTCGATTCACTGCACAGCAGTGAACCGACCTTGAAGGATGCTTACTTCATTCGTAAGAGCTATACGCTGCAGAGGTTAGCTAGGTGAGCAAGCTTGATTAGCGCTAATAAGTAAATTGGCTCATAGCCAAAAGACGAAAATCATACGTCTTTTGGCTATTTTTGTTAAATTTGTAATTGACGACTGCCTATACCTTGCCGTATACTCATCCCAAATATTAATCCAAGTTAATTAATGAGATAAATCGGAATAAATATCAAGGGAGGAAAAATGGCCAATGAATATCGACAACATCGAAGCTTTTGTCTATGTAGTCCACTTCGGGAGTTTCAATAAAGCCGCCGATGCGCTGTTTCTGTCACAACCCTCAGTGACAGCCCGAATCCAGTCGCTGGAGCGGGATTTGGACTGCCTGCTTTTTGACAGAAATGGCAAGCGGATTAACCTCACGGAGAAGGGGCAGCGGTTTCTGATGGACGCCCAGGAGATACTTCGTATTTATCAGAGATCTAAACTTCAGCTCCATCACAGGGAAGAGCTGCCTGGCGAGCTGAGGATGGATTGTACGATTTCCGTTTCCAACTACATTATCCCGGAGGTTCTGCCGCGGATTAAAGAGGATTTCCCTGGGCTGCAGATCAAGCTGACGACCACGACAAGTGATCTTATTCTACAGAGAGTTCTTCGCAGGGAAACGGATCTGGGCCTTGTCAGGCATGTTGTGCATCCACACATCCATTCTGTGAAGCTGCTCGATGACCCGATCCGGCTCTTTGTATATGAAGGCCATCCCTTTACGAGATTTGCAAGTGTTTCCGCAGAGCAGTTGGGTGCTGAACCGTTTATCTTTTTTGAGTGCGGCTCTCTGGACTGGGTGAAGATCCAGCGTTCATTTGAAAGTCTGCGCCATCCGCCCCGTATCGAGTATCAGGTGGACAACCTGGAGACGGCCAAGAAGCTTGTGATGAACCGGGCCGGAATTTGCTTTCTGCCGGAGCTGTGTGCCAGGAAGGAAGTTCAGGAAGGAAGGCTGATACCTGTTGAGGTGCCGGAGATCTCGGGCAATTCGCTGCACACGCATATTATCTCTCTTCAAGGAGAGAATGTGGGACTGTGTGAGGCGATCTTAAGAGCGGGCCGGGATGCACTTCTTAGAAGGGAATCCAATATCAAAGTTCTCTATTAATGAATAGAAACTGTTGATTAGGTAACCGATTGACGCCGGGAAAAACCGGGTGGTATATTTATCGCCATAAATACGATTTAATCTATCGGAATTATAGTTTTATTGTTTCGAAAATTTAATCTGTGGAGGTAAAATATCATGTCCGTGAACCGGAAAATCGTCCTGTGGAGCAAAACAGGCTGCCATTACTGCGGGGAGATAAAAGCATTCCTTGAGGCCAACCATTATGCTTATGACAACATCGAAGTGGCCGGTAACGATATTCTTCGCGACGTACTGGAAGTTAAGTACGGTGTAAGACACGTCCCTGTGGTTGAAGTGGGCGGCGATGGGAAGTATGAAGCCCTGCTCGAGGCCGATATTGAGAAGCTGAAAGCTCTTCTGGCCGCGAGTGAGGTTGTAAGTTCTTAAGATCAGAGAGGAGGAGCAGTTATGGCGCCCAGTAAAAAAATTAAATTTGGAGCCCTCGTTCACGGTGTTGGAGGCTCGGTATCCTCTTGGCGGCACCCGGATGCGATCCCAGACGCCAGTGTGAACTTTGAATTCTACAAGCGGCAGACCCTGAAGGCGGAAGAGGGCAAGTTTGACCTGGTCTTCATTGCCGATGGCCTCTACATTAATGAGAAGTCCATTCCGCATTTTCTAAACCGGTTTGAGCCTATAACTATCCTGTCCGCGCTGGCTGCGGCCACCTCCCGGATCGGTCTGGTCGGCACTCTATCCACCTCATATAGCGAACCCTTTACGGTGTCCAGGCAGTTCGCTTCCCTGGATCATATCAGCGGGGGCCGTGCGGGCTGGAATGTGGTTACTTCCCCGCTTGAGGGCTCTGCACTGAATTACGGGAGGGCGGAGCATCCCACGCACCCAACTCGGTATAAAATTGCCGAGGAGTATCTGCAAGTAGCTAAGGGCTTATGGGATTCCTGGGAGGACGATGCTTTTGTCCGGGACAAAGCATCTGGCGTCTTCTTCGATCCACAGAAGCTCCATACGCTGAACCACCAAGGGGAATTTTTCTCTGTAAAGGGGCCTCTGAATATTGCCCGCTCCAGACAGGGGCAGCCGGTGATCTTCCAGGCGGGGTCCTCTGAAGATGGGAAGAACTTGGCCGCGAAGGAAGCGGATGCAGTGTTTACCGGCCATGACACTTTGGAGGAGGCGCAGGCTTTCTACAAAGATGTGAAGGAACGGGCTGCTGCTTTCGGCCGTTCCCCGGACGATATCGTAATCCTTCCAGGCATCGGTCCTATTGTAGGCAGAACGGAAGAGGAGGCAGAGCGCAAGTATCAGGAGCTGGCGGGACTGGTGACGATTGAGAATGCCCTTAACTATCTGGGCCGTTTCTTCGAGCATCACGACTTCTCCCAGTACCCGCTGGATGAGCCCTTCCCGGATCTCGGGGACTTTGGCTCGAACAGCTTCCGCAGCGGCACGGAGAAGATTAAGCAGAAAGCGAAGGAACAGAATTTGACCCTCCGCGAGGTCGCACTGCAGTCTGCGACGCCAAGATCGGGCTTCATCGGAACCCCGGAACAGATCGCGGACAAAATTCAGGCCTGGTATGAACAAGGGGGGGCAGACGGGTTCATCATCCACTCCGAGCTGCCAAGCGGTCTTAGTGATTTTGTGGATCTGGTTGTTCCGATCCTTCAGGAGCGCGGGCTATACAGGCTGGAGTATGAAGCGGATACGCTGCGCGGCAACCTGGAGGTGCCGATTCCAGAGAACCGGTATGCCAAGCATAAGCAGGAAGTGGGCAGCTAACAGGTTCAGGGTGGTCTAATTTGATCTAGACTGAAGCCGATTGAAACTCCGCTCACCTGATGGGCTGATTGACGAGAGGAACCCGCGTATCGTTCATCCTGCTGTGCAGTCTGGCTGGTCCGGCGTGATCCGCTGATTCAGTATGCTAGAGGAGGGGATGTCAATTTCAGAGTCAATTTCAGAGTCTGTTCCTAAGCAGAGCAGCCGCCAACAGACAAGAACTGGCTTTGGCCGTGATTACGGACGGAACGGTCCGCTCAGAGAGCAGGATGGCTGGAGGGACTTAAAGCTGTCAAGCGAGCTGGCCAGAAGATTGGCGTTTAAAGTGGAATATGGGATTCCCGTAAGGAAGAGGGATTATGAGCCGGATTCGGGATGAAGGAATCCGGCTTGTTAAGATTGCAAAATTGTTCAGTAACATGGTTATGTCCTATGTTCTGTCGGCAGAATCAGCAGGCTGCAGTTGAATTATAATAAAACTCATCAAATTTATCGGAATAGTCTTTTCAAATTAGCTGATGTGTGAGAGAATATGGAAAATGCATTCATATAAAGCCGCAGTTGTATTTGAAAAGGAGGATTTATATTCATGACAGAAGAACGCAAACTCGCTTTTGAAACTTTGGCCATTCACGGCGGGCAGGAGATCGATCCGACCACACAGTCCCGTGCGGTACCGATTTATCAGACCACTTCCTACGGATTCCGCGATACTGAGCACGCAGCCAATCTGTTCGGACTCAAAGAGTTCGGCAATATTTATTCCCGGATCATGAATCCGACGAATGATGTATTTGAGAAGAGAGTTGCTGAGCTCGAAGGCGGAGTGGGAGCTCTTGCGACTTCTTCCGGCCAGGCGGCAATCACGTTCGCCATACTGAACATTGCTGGAGCCGGTGATGAAATAGTATCCTCCTCAACACTATATGGCGGCACATATAACCTGTTCTCAACTACGCTGGCCAAGCTGGGGATTAAAGTTACTTTTGTTGACGCCTCGAATCCTGAGAATTTCCGGGCAGCGATTACCGATAAGACAAAGGCTCTCTATGCAGAGACGCTAGGGAACCCGAAAGGCGATGTATTGGATATCGAAGCTGTTGCCAAAATCGCTCATGAGAATGGAATCCCGCTCATCGTGGACAACACATTCCCAAGTCCATACTTACTCCGTCCAATTGAATTTGGAGCGGACGTCGTTGTTCACTCGGCCACCAAGTTTATCGGCGGTCACGGAACAACAATCGGTGGAGTTATCGTAGACGGCGGGAAATTCGATTGGAAAGCCAGCGGCAAATTCCCTGGACTGACCGAGCCCGACCCAAGCTACAACGGTGT
Organism: Paenibacillus sp. J22TS3; assembly: GCF_018403205.1. NCBI lineage: Bacteria > Bacillati > Bacillota > Bacilli > Caryophanales > Paenibacillaceae > Paenibacillus > Paenibacillus sp. J22TS3. The sequence continues at coordinate 57,113 of NZ_BOSF01000010.1, read as the reverse complement.
AGTGTATACCGATGCGGTAGGACCGCTTGCTTATATTATTAAAGCCCGTGTTCAACTGCAGCGGGATCTGGGCGCGGCCTTATCCCCATTCAACTCCTGGCTGCTGCTTCAAGGCTTGGAGACGCTGCACCTGCGTGTCGAGCGCCACAGTCAGAATGCGCTCAAGGTGGCACAGTATCTGGAGGCTCATGAGGATGTGGAATGGGTCAGCTATGCAGGGCTGCCAAGCCATGAATCTTATGAGCTGGCGAAGAAGTATCTCCCGAAAGGGCAGGGGGCTATCCTGACCTTTGGCATTAAGGGCGGGATAGAAGCCGGACGCAAGCTGATTCACAGCGTCAAGCTGTTCTCCCATTTGGCGAATGTCGGCGATTCGAAATCGTTGATTATACACCCGGCAAGCACTACACATCTGCAGCTTACCGAGGAAGAGCAGGCAAGCGCTGGCGTAACGCCAGGATTAATCCGTTTGTCCATCGGCACGGAGTCGATTGATGATATTTTGTATGATCTGGAGCAGGCGATCAAGGCCAGCCAGAATTAGTTAAGTGAAGTTAAACTAAGTTAAGTGAAGTTCCGATCTCACATCGTTCATCTCTCTTATTGCGTCGTTTCCCATAATTTGGGGACGGCGCGTTTTTTATTATGATGTAGAAGAAGCGATTTGAAAACAGCCTCAAATTTGTACCGGATGCTTCAAAAAATAGATAATTTGCTGTTTACAAGACAGGAGCAAAGGGTTAATATACAAGTAAAGTTTCTTTCAGGAAACAAAATTGTATTAGTACAAAAATGATTATCATTCTCAATGAACATGCTGCTTCGGGGGTACCCGGAGCAGCATGAGCTGTTTTAAGGGGATTAATAACGGCTCTCATTCTCAATTAGACGGTCAGGAGCAGTCCGGCCGCAAAGAAAGGAAAGTGAAGAACATGCAAGCTATTCATAAATCCATCCCGGCTGCTAAAAAAGCGGCTAATCAACCGAATCCGCGGCGCAATAAGCGTCAGACACTCTTAAATCTGCTTCAGCATAAGGAGATGCTTCAAGCTCTGGGAAGCGGAGTATTGATGCTGGCTGCCTGGGGCATCCATGAGTGGGCACCGCTGCTGTCCGTCGTTGTCTATGTGATCTCCTACGCTGTAGGCGGCTGGAATAAAGCAAAGGAAGGGATCGAGACCCTGGTCAAGGAACGGGATCTGGATGTCAATCTACTCATGATTGCGGCTGCCATGGGGGCAGCGGCGATTGGCTATTGGAATGAGGGAGCGATGCTGATTTTTATTTTTGCGCTCAGCGGTGCGCTTGAGTCTTTCGCTTCGGAACGGAGCCGCAAGGATATCTCGGCGCTGATCTCCTTGAAGCCGCAGACAGCTCTGCGAATTGAAGCTGACGGTATGAGAGTGGTGCCTGCTTCCGAGCTTCAGGTGGGCGATCTGCTGCTCGTCAAGCCGGGGGAAGTTATTCCGGCGGATGGGATCATCCAGAGCGGAAGCTCAGCGGTGAATCAAGCTTCGATTACCGGGGAATCCATACCCGTGGATAAGATTGCTGGAGAGGGTGTATACGCAGGCACATTGAACGGGGAAGGAGCTTTGTATGTGGAGGTGACAAGTCCCTCCGAGGGCTCTTTATTCTCGAAGATCATTGCTCTTGTAGAAGAAGCGCAGGGCGAAGTGCCTAAATCTCAAAGGTTCATTCAAAAGTTCGAGGGAATATATGCCCGCGCGGTTGTGGGCGTTACGTTGTTCTTGATTGTACTGGCACCGTTTCTGTTTGGATGGTCGTGGGAAGTGACCTTCTACAAATCGATGGTGTTTCTGGTGGTTGCCTCGCCATGTGCGCTGGTTTCGTCCATTATGCCCGCCATGCTCTCTGCGATGTCGAACGGTGCCCGTAAAGGGGTGCTGTTCAAAGGCGGCGCCCACCTGGAGAACCTAGGCTATGCCTCAATCGTCGCCTTCGATAAGACGGGTACGCTGACGGCAGGAAGTCCAGAGGTGACGGATCTTCTGGCTGCCGATGGCTATGACCGGGATGACGTTCTTCGCCACTGCGCTTCTGCCGAGAACCTGTCCGATCACCCGCTGGCCAGGGCCATTGTGAGAGAGGCTGGAGTGCGCGGGCTTGAACTGCTGCCAGCCTCCGAGATGAAGTCTATTGCCGGTTGGGGGATTGAAGCGCGTGTTGGCGGCGGAATTTGGAAGATTGGCAAGCCGTCGGCGCTGGACGGTCAGCTCCCGCAGTGGTGTAAGGAGGCGGTGAAGCAGCTTGAGTCGGAAGGCAAGACAGTCTCGGTTATCCTGCACGGGGAGATCACCGCCGGTCTGATCGCACTGCGCGATAATATCCGCCCGCAGTCTCAGGCTGCGGTGGCAAGGCTGCAGAAGCTGGGCGTGAAAGCTGCAATGCTTACCGGTGACCACAATGTCACAGCAGAGGCGATTGGCCGGGAGGCCGGCGTGGACCAGGTTTATGGTGATCTGCTTCCGATAGATAAAGTGGAGCATGTCAAAGCCCTGCGTGAACAATACGGCCATGTCGTCATGATCGGCGACGGGGTCAATGATGCCCCCGCTCTGGCAACGGCTTCGGTCGGGGTGGCCATGGGCGCAAGCGGAAGCGCTACGGCACTTGAAGTAGCGGACGTCGTGCTGATGAACGACGATCTGGAGCGAATCGCGGAAGCGATCAGCTTATCCCGGCGGGCGCGGCGGATTGTGAAGCAGAATATCGTGTTTGCGGTTAGCGTCATCCTGCTGCTGATCGCCGGGAACTTTATCGAAGGTATTCCGCTCCCACTAGGGGTGATCGGTCATGAAGGCAGCACGATTCTGGTTATTTTGAACGGCCTGCGCCTGCTCCGGTAGGCCCTTCATCAATCCTTCATTTAACCTTCACTGAACCTGTCCGCTACGAATATTGACGGTTCATGAGTGATTTAAGATAATTAAGACATAGGAAATGAGCCGCTTTCGGCAGCTCATCATAAGGCGATTACAACACTGAGAAGTGCTATGTGCCGGGAAATTATGCATTATGAGGCAGCAAGCTTGTGAAACACGACCTCTGCATTCCCTGCTGGTTCAATTCACACAGTCTTAAGGATCATGATAGGAGACGATGTTATGTATAAATCTATTATTGTCGGAACAGGCCCTGCCGGTCTGACCGCTGCAATCTATTTGGCCCGTGCCAATCTGAACCCACTTATTATTGAAGGCCCACAACCGGGCGGTCAGCTGACAACCACTACAGAAGTCGAGAATTTCCCTGGCTTCCCTGAAGGTATCATGGGACCTGAACTGATGGACAACATGCGCAAGCAGGCTGAACGCTTCGGAGCGGAGTTCCGTACAGGCTGGGTGAACAGCGTGGACACAAGCAGCCGGCCGTTCAAGCTGCAGGTTGAAGGGCTCGGCGAGCTTGTAACAGAAACCTTGATCATTTCCACAGGCGCGACGGCTAAGTATCTTGGCATTCCTGGGGAACAGGACAACGTGGGCCGTGGAGTGAGCACATGTGCAACCTGTGATGGCTTCTTCTTCCGCGGCAAAGAAATTATTGTTGTGGGTGGCGGGGATTCCGCGCTTGAAGAAGCAGGCTTCTTGACCCGGTTCGCTTCCAAAGTAACCTTGGTTCACCGCCGTGACGAACTGCGCGCATCGAAGATTATGCAGGATCGTGTTCGCGCGAATGAGAAAGTGGAATGGGCACTTAACCGTACTCCGCTTGAAGTGGTAGCGGGAGAGAACGGAGTAACCGGCCTGAAAGTGCGGAACAACGCTACAGGCGAAGAGGAATTGATCGAAGCCAGCGGCGTGTTCGTGGCAATCGGACATCATCCGAACACAGGATTCCTTGGCGGCCAGATTACTACAGATGAGAATGGGTATATTGTAGTTAACCCGGGTACTTCTGAGACTAACGTTGAGGGAATTTTCGCCTGTGGGGATGTTCAAGATACCCGTTACCGTCAGGCTATTACAGCAGCTGGAAGCGGATGTATGGCGGCTATGGATGCGGAGAAATACATTGAAAGCCTGGAGCATCCGGCTGCAGTATTGTAAGATCGGCTAAATTTATATACAGGAGTGATAGGGAACCATGGAACAAGCAATTGTGTACACAAGCACCAACTGCCCGCACTGCAAGCAGGTGAAGAGCTTTTTGACCGAGAAAGGTGTAGCTTTTGAAGAGCGCAATATTGAGACTAATGATGAATATGCCCAGCAGGTATGGGATATGGGACTGCGTGCGGTTCCGGTTACGCTCATCGGCGAATTTAAAATTGTGGGCATGAACAAGCTTCAGTTCGACAAAGCACTGGCAGCTAATTAATATAAAAGGGCACGTTCCGCCGTATTCTCCAGTTCGGCAGAACGTGCCTTTTTTTGATATAACGGCCATAAAAAGCAGGGGGACCTCCAGGCTCTAAACAGAGCGGGGCCCCCTTGGTCATAGATGTATCCGGTTCGAAGGCCGGATCAGGTTATCAGATTGATCACAAACATAAAAATCAAGTAGCCCACTACTCCGGCTCCAATTAACGTGAAACCGGCTTTCTTCCTGGATTGAAACAGACGAAGGGCCCCCAGGCTGAAGAGCGGCGCAATTATCAGCAGAAAGAAAAATACGGTAACGAACATCTGCACGGAAATATCGGAAATATTCGGGATGGTCATGGCTCTCTTCTCTCCGTTTCTACAAAAATCAGGTTTGCGCAATGATCTACATCACACATTCGTAACTTTATTATAACGAAAAACGGTTTTGTTGGGACATTTTTTCATACGGATTTTATGCTGAAATACGTCTATTATATGAACAAACCCTCCTATGTTAACCGTTTTCAATCGACAAAACTAGAAGGCCTTCGCTCTGGCAAGCTATGGTACAATATTGCCGAAAGCATGTACTTAGTTATTTCCGGTTACTTCGGATATTCAGGACACCAGCAGTTTGTAGAAGGGCGGGAGATTCATGAAGGAACGCCGTTTAGAATGGGTCATGATTGTATTAATCGGATCGCTTCTACTGGGAATTATCCCATCCGCAGCCAGTTGGGGGACCGTATATGCAGGCTCTGATCAAGGTGTGGTCACGACCGCCGAGCAGATACAAAGCAAGCTTGTGAACGCCATGAAGTCCCGAATCGAATCACTCACATTCAATTACAAAGGAAGGACCGCCATGCTCCGAGGTATGCTGAATAAGGCAGTGACGGCTGCTTTGGAAGTGGATGTGTACACCAAGTATGTCGTTGACAGTTATTCGTTCACCTGGCGGGGGACTGAGAACGCTGCGGCCGTAGCTGTGCGCCTGATATACCGGGAGACCCCGGCACAGACCAGCTATGTGAATGCCCGTGTGAAGCAAATTGCCAAAGAGCTTATCAAACCCGGCATGGATGACCATGCCAAGATCAAGGTAATTCATGACTGGATTGTGCTTAATCTTAAATATGACACCGCGCTGCGTAAATATACAGCATATGAAGGTTTGAAATCGGGAGAGGCGGTATGTCAGGGATACTCGCTGTTGACTTATAAGCTGCTTAAGGAGGCCAGCATTGCCAATTTGATCGTTGAAGGCACTGCAGGCGGCCAGCTCCATGCCTGGAATCTGATCAAGCTGCAAGGCAATTGGTATCACCTGGATGCGACTTGGGATGATCCCACGCCTGATCAGGCGGGGCAGATTCATTATAATTATTACCTTCGCACGGATAAGCAAATGGCAAAAGACCACACCTGGACCCGCAAAAAGTATCCGGCGGCCACCGTATCCTACAGGGATAACCTGACCAAGCTGCAAGCGGCTTCCGCCAGCCCGGCAGCCCGCTTTTATCAGTCCCTTATGGATGATTTGGGATATAATTTGTATTTAGCAGGTACTACGGTAAGCTCGATTGAGGGAATCAAGAGCAAGGTGCAGGAAGCGATGAAGATGGGCCGTAATTCAGTAAGCCTTCGTTATTCAGGTTCTGTTGATCAGCTCACGGAGGATCTTCCTCACCTGTATGATTTGAATATCCGCCATATCACTTACTTTAACGAACCCCTGGAGGATACTCCGGATCTGAAGGTCCGGCTTAACTGGGAGAGTTAAGACTCGGTAAAGGTTCAAGCGGAACGTATAGCTAATATAATAAAAGGGAATGTTCTCAGCTTGGTTAAGCCGGGAACATTCCCTTTTTGATAGAAGAGATCTAAAGCTATATAAAATGAACTTTAGAATTTACCGATCTCAGCGAAGAGAACGAGTGATTCTGAAAGAAGCGGAGCGTCCGCCTTTGTCTCCGAAATACCTCACTGGATATTTATTTCAAGCATTTCGGAGACAACAACGGTCGTAGGAACACTCGTTATCGCAGCGCCCGTGAAGTGTAATCTTCATAAGTTCATTTTATATACTCGCTTGATTAGTCGATATGGGCGCCGGTAGTCAGGTCGCACTGTTCCAGCGGAACAAGCTTCGTGCGTTTCGTCCACTTATAGCCAAGCCATACGATCAGGAACAGCGGAACGCTGACATAGGAGACCAGGATGCCGTACCAGTCGATCCCATTTTCAGAGATGGCGCTAAGGCTCTGGCCAAGAATAACGATAAAGCACAGAATGAAAGCGAACAGCGGACCGAACGGGAACCAGCGAGCCTTGTAAGGCAGCTTGTTCAGGTCAAGGCCCTGAGCCACGTACGCCCGACGGAACCGGTAGTGACATATGGCAATGCCCAGCCAAGTGATGAAGCCGCACATGCCCGAAGCGTTCAGCAGCCAGTTGTAGACTACCCCATCCTGGTAGATGGAGGCAAGAAATGCCGCCATGCCTACTACGGTGGTCAGCAGCAGCGCGTTCATTGGAATGCCGCGTTTGTTCAGCTTGGCGAACAGCTTAGGTGCTTTGCCTTCTTTGGCGAGACCGTAAAGCACCCGTGATGAGGCATACATGCCGGAGTTGCCTGCTGACAGCACAGAGGACAAGATTACAGCGTTCATGACTGAAGCCGCGAAGGCAAGACCGGCCTTCTCAAAGACAAGTGTAAACGGACTTACTCCAATATTGTCGACTCCGCTCTTCAATAGATCAGGGTTGGTGTAAGGAATGATCAAACTGATCACGGTGATCGCCAGAATATAAAAGATCAGAATACGCCAGAATACTTGGCGGATCGCTCTAGGCACGTTTTTGCGCGGGTTCTCACTCTCGCCCGCAGCTACGCCGATCAGCTCGGTTCCCTGGAAGGAGAAGCCGGCAGCCATGAACACACCAAGGAAAGCAAAGAACCCGCCATGGAATGGCGCATCTCCAATCGTAAAGTTCTTGAAGCCAACGGTCTCTCCACCGAAAATTCCTATGATCATGAGTACTCCGACAACTAGGAAAATAATAACGACCGCGATCTTGATGATTGCGAACCAATATTCGGATTCTCCATAACCTTTAACAGACAGGACATTCAGTCCAAAAATAACGGCCAGGAACAGAAGGCTCCACCAAAACGAGTTAGTCTCGGGAAACCAGTATTTAATAATCATCGTAGCCGCTGACAGCTCGGCGGCGATCGTAATGGCCCAGTTGTACCAGAAGTTCCAGCCGAGCGCAAACCCCAGGGAAGGGTCCACAAACCGGGTGGCATAGGTGCCGAAAGAACCGGAGTCAGGCAGATAGGTGGCCAATTCCCCCAGACTTGTCATCAGGAAGTACACCATGATGCCGACTGCGGCATAGGCGAGCAGGGCGCCTCCTGGACCGGCGGAAGCAATGGCGCCGCCACTGGCCAGGAACAATCCCGTACCGATAGACCCGCCAAGTGCGATCATGGTCATATGACGGGCTCTCAGCCCGGCTTTGAGAGATGCAGGTTCTAATTTGCTGTTGCTCATACAAATTCTCCTTTTGTTCCAGTCTGCGAATGTATATCATCCAAGCTGTGAGGAAGTACAAAAAAGCCGCGGAAGAGATTCCGCGGCTTGTGTAACCTTAACCCCGCATCATACCTTCATTAAGATAGCTCAACACGCACATTCCCGTGGTATCGGAATGGCGTGACAGTTCTGTCCCTTTCGGCAACAGCCCCAGCAGATTGCAATAAGGTGGCAATCCACTTCGGCGGCAGTGCCTTTCGGCCGGAATCATGGGCGTCCTTATACGCCTCCTCCGGTCTACTCTTCACTTGCCGCGACCTCTACCTCATCTGAACATAGCTATGATGAGGTGATATTCAGTTATAGCTTCCATCTGATGTTTCAACGCATGAAATATACCTCAGTATAATTCAACAAAATTTGATGTGCAATAGACAATTTATGCAAATAAGCGGGAGCCGCTTAAGATGCGTCTTGATCATTGCGGCGGGCCATCTGCTGCCAGACGGTGCCGGCGGCCTGCTCCCCGGATTCAATCCGTTCCAGCGCCATGCGCGCCTGAAGACTGACTTCGAATTCAGGATCATCCGCGGCCGCCTCAAGCGCTTCCTTGGCCTCGTCGGTGCCGACTTCGTAGAGGAAGCGCGCCGCCCGCCAACGCACAAGCTTGCTGCGGTCGGACAGCGCCTCGGTCATCGGCCCGGTTGCCGCCGGGTCGCCGATGTCCGAGAGCGTATCGCCCGCGGTGCGCCGCACGGCGGCCGAACTGTCGCGCAGCGCTTCGAAGAGCAGCGCCATGGCCTCCGGCGTCCTCAGGTCGCCGAGATAAACCACGGCGAGCCGCCGCAGCTGCATCTGCGGGTCGCGGAGCGCCTCCGCGAGCAGCGGCAGCGCCTCTTCGCTTGGCTGGAGCGCATCCAGCGCGGCGTAGCGTACGCGCCAGTCCTCGCTTGCCATGCGCTCCTGTACCTCAGCCAGGCTGAGCTCGCGGCGCTCCTCAACGAATTCGCTCTCGTCGCGGCCGTGCGCAATGGCCTGACTGATTACACTCGCCAGCCGCTCGGGCGGAAAGGCCGCTTCGATCTCCTGCTCGATCTCGTGGGCAATATCTTCAAGCTCGCCATAACGGACGCCGTAATCCACGAGCTTGCGCTCTTTGATCAGGGTCGCGCTGGCGACCTCAGTCACGGCCTGTACGAAGCGGTCCGACAGCGAGATCCGTTCTTCACGGGAGCCGGATTTCACGCGGACCTGCATTGGAATGCCGCGGAAAAACTGCACGAACACCTGGGCCTCGCCATAGGCCGCGTCCGGGGCCGCCTCATCCGGCTTCCAGGCGGATTCCACGCCTTCCTGGCCGAACTGCTCCTGCACGCTGGCCAGAATGGCGGACCAGTCGGCGCTGCCTTTGCGGTCAAGGGCAACAAAGTCGGCGGTATGGAAGACGCTCTTCACACCCGGGATTCGCAGCATCTGCTGAATCCATGACGGAGCGGAGCGTTCATTGTCGGACGTATATGTCTTGCGCTGACCGGGGGCCAGAGTCTCATCCAGATGCAGCTTCATCGTGTTCGGACTCGGGGTCGGTTCAATAAATACTATCTTCATAGATGAATCACATCTCCTTTAGTACCATTTTACAACAATCCCTGTCGTATTCCCAAGTTTAAGACGCCGAAATTCGCTAATTGCGGCGAAGCAGGTGGAATAAAAAGGAGAGCAGGGCGGAAAACTTATACAAGCTGACTGGAAATGAACGGCACTTCCTGGAGATTGCGGGGGGAAGCATGGGGTTGACAAACATCCCGCCATGCCACGCGCGTGCTGGGAGCTGCGTGCCAACCCTTGCATCGCGCGCTGGGAGCATCGCAGGGTGCAAGGTTGGCACGCCTTTCCTGGCAGCGACACCTTGGAAAAGGGAGAAGTAACCTATGTTCTTAACCAAACAGGAGAGAAGGCTGTTGCTGGTCATTCTGATTGTCTCTCTGATTATGCTGGCAGGCACCGTCCGCAGCTTCATCCGTTATATGCACTATCATTAAGTCAACAGGAGATGAGAATACCGATGTCACTAAGCGATCCGATCCTGATGAGCCGGATTCTGACGGGGCTTACCTTGTTCGTTCACATTAATCTTGCCGCTATTGGTGTCGGCCTGCCCGTCATGATGGCGTTGGCGGAGTGGAGAGGCATTCGTACAGGCGATCCGCATTATATTCTTCTCGCTAGGCGCTGGGCGCGGGGGTTCGTCATCTCGGTTGCGGTCGGTGTCGTGACAGGAACCGCTATCGGGCTGCAGCTTAGCCTGCTGTGGCCTAATTTCATGCGGATTGCTGGCCGGGCTATTGCGCTGCCTATGTTTATGGAGACCTTTGCTTTTTTTATAGAAGCTATCTTTCTAGGCATTTACCTGTATACCTGGGACCGCTTCAAAAACAAATATTTGCATCTCATGCTGCTGATACCCACAGCCATTGGCTCAACATCCTCGGCCTATTTCATCACGTCGATGAACGCATTTATGAATATGCCGCAGGGCTTTACGCTTAAAGACGGAATCTTCACGGATGTTAAACCGCTGGTCGCGATGTTCAACCCTGCAACACCTACGAAGGTGTCTCATGTCATCGCCTCATCCTATACGGTGAGCGCCTGCCTGCTCGTGGCCATCGCCGCTTTCAGCTTACTTAAGGGCCGGGGGCATGTTTATTTCAAGAAGGCGCTTAAGCTGGCCGTGGTGTCTTCCTTCGTGTTCGCTGTGGCCACCGCCGTAATTGGTGATTTCTCCGGGAAATTCCTGGCCAAATACCAGCCGGAGAAGCTCGCCGCGGCCGAGTGGCACTTTGATACCAGGGAGCAAGCGCCGCTGATCTACGGCGGAATTCTGGATAAGAACAATGAAGTGAAGTATGCGATTAAAATCCCTTATGCCCTCAGCATTCTGGCAGGCAGCTCCCCGAATACGAAGGTGATCGGGCTGAATGAGTTTCCGAAGGAGAACATTCCGCCGCTCAGCATTCATTACATGTTCGACTTGAAGGTGACTAACGGTGTCATGCTGATTCTAATTCCATTTATCTATATGCTCCGCAAGCGGATTCCGGGAATGCGTGGAGCTGTACCGAAGTGGCTGCTGGTATTGCTTGTTGCTCTCGCTCCGCTTGCCTTCGTAGCGGTGGAACTGGGCTGGTTCTTCGCGGAGATCGGCCGGCAGCCATGGATTGTACGCGGGTATATGAGAGTGTCGGAGGGGGCTACCACCTCGCCGAATGTGTCTTGGATGCTGCTGCTTTTTGTTCTGCTGTATCTGGTGCTTTGTGTATCCTGCCTGAAGGTGCTTGGCAAAATGTTTCGTAACAAAAGCGTGGAGGAGGAGCTTCAAGAGCTTTATCCGGGAGGGGAGCGTACATCATGAGTTATGAGATTATCGGAATTACCGTGTTATGGACCTTTCTATACGGATATTTGATTGTCGCCTCCATTGATTTTGGAGCTGGGTTCTTCAGCTTCTACAGCGTACTGACCGGCCACAAGAACAAGGTGCACTGGGTTATTCAGAGATACCTGTCTCCGGTGTGGGAAGTGACCAACGTGTTTTTGATATTTTTTGAGATCGGGCTGATCGGGTTCTTTCCGGATTCGGCTTATTACTACGGCACGGCCCTGCTGGTACCGGGCAGCATTGTCATTATTCTGCTGGCGGTCCGGGCGGTGTATTACGCGTATAACACCTACGGCATTTCGAATAACGGCAACCTGGTCTATATGGCGCTGTACGGGGCAACGGGACTGCTGATTCCCGCAGCTCTTTCCACGGTGCTTGCCCTGTCTGAAGGCGGAATTATTGAAGAGCGGGCGGGTCATGTTGTGCTGAAGTGGGCGATTTTTTTCTCCAATCCCTATACCTGGTCCGTGATTCTGCTTGCGCTAGTCTCGGTTCTTTATATATCCGCGATGTTCCTCAGCTATTACGCTCATAAAGCAGGGGATAAGACAGCGTTCGAGATCCTGCGGGGATATGCGCTGATCTGGAGCGGTCCGACCATTCTTGCCAGCGTCTTCGCCTTCTTCCAGATTAACCGGCAGAATCCGGAGCATTTCCAGAACATGCTTCACAGCGCCTGGATGTTCATCGCCTCCCTAGTCTGTTATCTGGGTGCGGTCTATCTGGTTTGGAGGAAGCGGCATCTCGGCTGGTCCTTCATCCTGGTCATGCTGCAATTTGCTTTCGCCTGGTATGGCTATGGCCGGTCCCACCTGCCATATGTGTTGTATAAGTATGTGAATATATACCAGAATTTCACGAATGAATCGATGGCTACGGCGCTTCTTGCCGCTTTCCTGGCGGGGTTCCTGCTGCTTGTCCCGTCTTTGGTGCTGCTGATGCGCTTATTTTTGTTCAACGCGCGGTACATTCGTGGAAATTCGCCGAAGAGAGGATCATAATTGTATGATTGAGTATTTTATGATGATGTATGCTCCGCAAATTGTTGTGGCCGCATCCGTTCTTTTTCTATTTGTGTATGCGGTGAAATATGAGGAACCCCAGGATTAGAGCCGCCTGATGGACTGCTAGCAAGTTTGGAATTCAGGGTAATAGTAGGTTAAGATTAGTTAAAGGCGATTGAATAGGGGAACCTTTAAATAGATATTGGACATTGGGGAAATTAGGAAGGGAGGAGCCCTCTTCATGCCCAGACACCGCTTTAATAACATGGATAATGTGAGTACTGACAAGACCTTGAAGCAGTTCAGCCAGTGGCGGGAAGAACGCCGCCACAAGAAGAAGGATTATTCTTATGTGATTCCGCACTCGGAGCCAGAGATTGAATATCTGCACCATAACAGGGAGGACACGACGATCACCTGGATCGGTCACTCCACGTTTCTGATTCAATATCATGGCTTAAATATTGTTACGGACCCGGTATGGGCTCCACGGATGGGATTTCAGCGGAGGCTTGGTTCGCCCGGCATTCCGATCGAACAGGTACCCGAAGTGGATATTATTCTGATCTCCCATTCCCACTATGATCATATGCACGTCTCTTCCATCCGCAAGCTGTACGGACCAAACACAACAGTTCTGGTGCCGGAGGGGCTTAAACGTAAGATGGTGCGCAAAGGCTTCAGCCGCTGCCGGGAAATGAAATGGTGGGAAGACCTGAGCCTTCGCGGGGTTAAGTTCTCGTTCGTGCCGACCCAGCATTGGACGCGGCGGACACCGTTTGATACGAACACCTCCCATTGGGGAGGGTTCATCATGGAGATCGATCCCCCGGAGAAGAAGGGGAAGGGGGACCCGGTTATTTATTTTGCCGGAGACAGCGGATATTTCCAAGGATTCAAAGAAATCGGGGAGCGTTACAACATTGATATTGCACTTATGCCCATCGGGGCTTATGAACCCGAGTGGTTCATGACTTCGCAGCATGTGAATCCTGAGGAAGCCATTCAGGCTTTCGAGGATGTCAAGGCCAAAACAATGATTCCCATGCATTACGGCACCTTCAAGCTGGCCGACGATACTGCCAGAGAGGCACTGGACCGGATGGAGGCGGAACGCAAGAGAAGAGGCATTCCTGAGGAGGCAATTCGGGTGCTGCTCTACGGGGAGACCCTTCGTTATCCGAAGCTTAAGCCATCTGATTCCACTACTCACTGAGGTGTGTTCCCTTTCAGGTGATCTTTTATGCTATAATGTCATGTTAGAAGCGTGATTATAGATAAAAGGATGGTAATGATAAATGATCAGCACAAGTGGTGTAACGCTCCGGTATGGAAAACGAGCACTTTTCGAAGATGTAAATATAAAATTTACGCCAGGTAACTGTTACGGTCTCATTGGTGCAAACGGAGCAGGGAAATCAACTTTTCTGAAGATTCTGTCTGGAGAGATCGAGCCGAACACCGGTGAAGTCCACATGACTCCGGGTGAGCGTATGGCCGTTCTGAAGCAGAACCATTATGAGTACGATGAGTATCCGGTTCTCGAAACGGTAATTATGGGCCATGCCCGTCTGTACAGTATTATGAAAGAGAAAGACGCGCTTTATGCTAAGGCTGATTTCTCCGAGGAAGACGGCCTGCGTGCCGGGGAGCTCGAAGGGGAGTTCGCGGAAATGGACGGCTGGAATGCCGAATCCGATGCGGCGTCTCTATTGATTGGTCTGGGTATCGACAAAGACCTTCATGATAAGAAAATGAGTGAGCTCAGCGGTAATGAGAAGGTCCGTGTACTGCTTGCCCAAGCGCTGTTCGGCAATCCGAACAATCTGCTGCTCGATGAGCCGACGAACCATTTGGACATCGATTCTATCGGCTGGCTGGAGAACTTCCTGCTTGACTATGAAGGCACCGTTATTGTGGTATCTCATGACCGTCACTTCTTGAACAAAGTATGTACGCACATTGCGGATATTGATTTTGGCAAAATCCAGCTGTATGTGGGCAACTATGACTTCTGGTATGAGTCCAGTCAGCTTGCTCTTAAGCTGACCCGGGATGCGAACAAGAAGAAAGAAGAGAAGATCAAAGAACTTCAAGCGTTCATTCAGCGCTTCTCCGCCAACGCTTCCAAGTCGAAGCAGGCTACTTCCCGTAAGAAGCAGCTCGACAAGATTACACTGGAGGATATCCGTCCGTCCAACCGGAAATATCCGTTCCTGCACTTTAAGGCAGAACGCGAAGCCGGGAAGCAGCTGCTTACGGTGGATAGCCTGACCAAAACAGTTGAAGGCGAAACTGTGCTGAACAATGTCAGCTTTGTGGTGAATAAGGGTGACAAGATCGCTTTTGTAGGACCAGACGGGTTGGCGAAGACGACTCTGTACCAAGTGATTATGGGCGAGACTGAGGCCGATTCCGGTGAATACAGCTGGGGGATTACAACGTCCCAGGCTTATTTCCCTAAGGATAACTCCGCTTATTTCGACGGGGTGGACCTGAACCTGGTAGAGTGGCTGCGTCAGTATTCCAATGATCAAGATGAGACGTTCCTGCGTGGTTTCCTTGGACGCATGCTCTTCTCCGGTGAAGAAGCCCTGAAGAAGGCAAGTGTGCTGTCCGGGGGCGAGAAGGTCCGCTGCATGCTGGCCAAGATGATGCTGAACGGGGCGAACGTGCTGATCTTTGACGAGCCGACGAACCACTTGGACCTGGAATCCATCACGGCGCTGAATAATGGTCTGATTGATTTCGATGGAACGATTCTGTTTGATTCTCATGACCATCAGTTCATCCAGACGATTGCGAACCGGATTATCGAGATCACTCCAAATGGGGTAATCGACCGTCAGATGTCTTATGACGAGTACCTTGAGAATGAAGAGATTCAAGCTCTCCGCAAGGAAATGTATCCTGCTGGAGCACTGAATTCCAAATAAAACAAAAATGCTGTCCTGTAATTTGCAGGACAGCATTTTTTTTAACTTGAAGCTTATGATCCGCCTGTGCGGCGGCGTTGGTTGTTTGGCTTTTTGACATTCTGGCTTTTCAAGGCCTTCGTGTTGTTCGGGGTGCCCGGATTCTGCTTATTGGCAGTCTGGTTCTGCTTCTTCTGCTGCAGCTTAAGCCTCATAGCTTCAGCCAAATCGATTTTTTTGGGCTCTTTATTCTCTTCCGTCATCGTCTTCATCTCCTTTGCTTGATGGGAGCGCTGATCTTATTTTATACGTTTTTAAAAGATGGGACAACGGGAATAATGGATATAATGGTTTTTGCATTGTTATTACAGCAGGTGCGGAGGTGGCTCTGATCGATACCTATCAAGAAATCAAGCAAGGGGAGCGTGGAGCTTGGATCAGCATAGCTGCTTACCTGCTGTTATCCGCTTTGAAGCTGATCAGTGGTTATTTGTTTCATTCCAGTGCGCTGCTTGCTGATGGCTTCAACAACGTAACGGACATTATTGCGTCGACCGCTATATTGGTCGGCCTCCGGATATCCCGTAAACCGCCAGATTCAGATCATGCTTATGGTCACTTCCGGGCTGAGACTGTAGCTGTGCTGGTGGCTTCTTTTATTATGGCTACGGTGGGCATTCAGGTGCTCATTGAAACAGGGCGGGGCTTGTTTGAAGGGAAAAAGACTGCTCCTGATCCGCTGTCCGCGGTGGTGGCCCTGGTAAGTGCCGCGGGCATGCTCGGCGTCTATCTGTACAACCGCAGGCTGGCTAAGCGGATTAACAATCAGGCGCTGATGGCAACAGCGAAGGACAGTCTGTCTGATGCCTTCGTAAGCATTGGAGCTGCGGTGGGAATATTCGGAGCCCAGTTCGGTCTTCCGTGGCTGGATACGGTAGCGGCTATCGGAGTAGGGCTTCTAATATGCTGGACAGCCTGGGGGATCTTCAAGGACGCGACCCACCGCTTAACGGACGGCTTTGATGAGAATGAGCTGCATGACTTTCGGAGCTCAATCGCACGTATTCCTGGTGTGGAGGCATTAAAGGATGTAAAGGCGAGAGTGCATGGCAATCATGTGCTGGTTGATGTGGTCATTGAAGTTGATCCTGAATTGAGCGTGACGGAAAGTCATGAAATCAGCGACCGGATTGAGGAGCGGATGAGCGAGCGCCACAATGTCATGAGCGTGCATGTCCATGTGGAGCCGAAGCAGGAGGAGGCTGTGCCGCTGGTGACAGCCAGGAAGGACAGATGATCATAGGAACAGACCAAGATTGTTGTTGGACCATCTGCTCTACATTAATGGGCGGTCGGCTCTTTTGAAGCTGACCGCCCTGTGCTGTTTCTTCACCTGCATCCGTATGAAATGACTTGAAAAGTCAAACAGGGCTATTATCTCCTTTAGTCGAATACAACAGCACTATAGAAGAAGGACAAGACTCTGTTACCGGTCTTAGAGTATTTATAGAAGTGGGGAGTGGAAAACCAAAAACCCAGATGCTTATAGGTTTAAAGACCTATATATTGGCACGTGTAAAATATAAAGATGTGAACTTCGGCATATGCAATCTTCCCTGAGGATTACCGATAAATTGGACAGAGTTTATTTATCAGACATCCAAGACCACTCAGGGAGGACTTATCATGAAGAAAAGCATGGCGGTAGGAGTACTTAGTGCAGCATTATTATGTTCCTCGGGGTTTATGTCAGCATCACAAATTTACGCGGCATCCGCCGCAGTGCAAAAAACGTCCTTAACGGGAATCATTCAGTACGGTGTCAATTTTAGATCAGGTCCTTCCACATCCTTCAAAATAATCAGACTGCTGAAGACTGGGGAAACCGTTACTATTCTGGATCAATCCAATGCCTATTTCTATAAGGTAAAGACCTCAGACGGGAAGACGGGGTATGTCAGCAGTTCAGAGAAGTACATAAAGCTGAACAAGGAGACTACGGTGAAGCCGGGGAATTCAGGCGGCAGCGGGAATAAGGCGAATGCTGGAAGCAATACAGGGAATATCGGAAATAATGGAAGTTCCGGCAGCAGCAAATCAGGGAATGCCGAGAATAGTGGAAATCCAGGTAGCAACAATACAGGAAATGCTGGCAGCTCTGGGGGCTCCGGTGGCTCTGTGAACCCCGGGGGTTCCACGAATTCCGGCGGAGTTGGAAACACGGACAATTCCAATGCTTCCAATGCCCAGGATGAACGCGATGCCAAATTGGCGGCTCTATTCGATACAGGCAGGAAATATCTGGGTACCCCCTACGAGTACGGATCTGACCGGAACACTACGGAGACCTTTGACTGCTCGGACTTTGCCAGAACCATTTACCGCGAAGCGCTTGGCATCATTCTGCCTGCCGACTCCAGATCGCAAGGCCAGTGGATCAAGGATAACAGCCAGGCGGTTTATGATATTAAGGATCTTCGGCCAGGAGACCTGTTATTCTTCATGAGTAATCAAGGAACTTCTGACACGGCCTATCAGGATATAGACAAGAGTACGGAGCGCATCACCCATGTGGCTGTGTATATGGGGAACGGTCAGATGATTCAAACCTATTCAGTTGCTTCAGGCGGCGTCCGTATAGATACACTGTCCGGCAGTTGGGTGAAGAGATTCCTTTTCGGAGGAAGTGTGCTTCAATAAAATACAGGTCATAACAAAACGCTTCACCCGTTTAGAGGAGTATTTCCTCGAAGGGTGAAGCGTTTCAATTTGGTGTGGTTGCCATCCGGTTGGTTTGCAGTTATGTAAACTCCGGGGCTATTTTTGGCCAGAAGGTGCTTTATGTTATATTATTTAGTATATTCTGGTGCCCAAACCCAGCCTTTGCCGAGCCAAGTGTAGATTTCAACCCAATTGCCAATGATTTGGCCTGTTGGTTCGAGAACTTGCGGATCGAGCTTGCCCCATGCTTGGCCGTTAGGATCTTTATAGAAAGTAGTAATTTTGGTGATTTCCCACTTTTTCGGAGGGTTTACAACGACCAGATCAGGAACAATAACCGGTTTGGACACTACAGGTGTAGACGTAGATGTCGAGGTATTCGTTGAAGTTGTAGTTCCGGTTGTAGGTGTAGTGCCAGTTGTGGTTGTGCCGTCAGCAGTTGTCGTAGTTGTCGTAGTAGTTGTTGTAGGTGTAGTAGTTCCTGTAACAGGAGCAGTGTCGGCAGAAGCTGCTGTCGCGAATGCCGCAGATAAAGCCAAGGAAGCTGTGATTGCTGCGATTTTTTTCATGGTATTTCCTCCCTAGGATAAGTTTGGTGTATATCTTATATATTTTTAAATAACCCGCCAAGCGACCTAAGAATCAAATTTGTGTAAATTTTTTTGTGCCTGCTGTTTTTTGTTATGATGATGTAAACAAGTTCATAGAGAGAGAGTGGAGAACATGCGGAAAAGATGGTTTGTCCTTATCCCGTTGGTCCTCATTATTATTGCGGTGACCGCCGTGATCCTATACATCCGGCCAACGAAGGAGCTGGACCTGAAGTATACGGATCTCAACTGGAAGGCCAAAATCACTAAAATGATAGATACCCGTGAGCCGGTAATCCGGATTAATGAGGAGGAGTTTAACCAGTTGGCGAAGCAAAAGCTCGTGAAGTACCTCTCGAAGGGGGAACTGCCGGTTGAGGTTACCGGGGCGGAGTTCAAACAGCGGGGGAACCGGCTCGAAGCAGACCTTAACGGGAAGTGGGGCTGGATCCCTTTTGGAGCCAAAGCGGTCTATACGATGGAATTCACCGGAGGCCAGGTTGTCTTGACCCCGGTATCCGTTCAGATTAGAGGAATCACCTTGAGCCCTGACCAGCTGGGACTCAAACAAGTGAGCGCTCCGCCTGGCAAGGAGCTGCCTGACGTAATTAAAGTGAAGGATTTAATATTTCACGAGGATTCCATTGAAGCCAGATTATCTTTGAATTGGCTGGAAATCATGCGGATTTTATAATAAAGGAGCACAACAAAGCGGTTATCCCTAGGAGCCAGATGAGGCTTGAGGGATAACCGCTTTTTGCTGTCTATTTTTAACTAATACAAAGGGTGTTAGGTCTACATCGATCGTCCCCGGCGTCCAGTAAAGAGCGAGATGATGAACAGGACAAGGAAAATGAAGAACAGAATTTTCGCTATAGAAGCTGCTGCTGCCACAACCAGATTGAAGAATCCGAATATCCCCGCGATTAGGGCAACGACCAGAAAAATAACTGACCATTTTAACATGAAGATCATCCTTCTTTCATAGAAGATTAATAACCCAGCGCTTCGTGAATATCCGGTGTATAACCGGTTATTTACGAAATGCTCCGGTGCGGGGTATCCCGCCTCGTACTGTTCTTTAACCGGACCTTTTTTGATTGAAACAAATATGGTTCCCTGCCTGGATCAGGTAACTTTTCCCTTTGTTTCGCCGAAAACGGCTCGGGGTAACTATGGGGTAACACAGCATAAAGAGGAATGAAAGAGAGGTAATGTCGATGTCACTGATCTGGCAGATAAGTGTGGCCGTAATTGCACTGGCGTTTGTCGCCTTGGTGATTTTCCTGATCAAAACGCTTAAGGCCGCTGAAAATTCTCTGAACAAAACTTCTCAAACGCTTCAGGAAGTGCAGAAGACGATTGATGAGCTAACTTACGAGGTCAAGCAGGTGCTCAGACACGCCAATGGGATTACAGAAGATGTGGAGCATAAGATGAGGCAAATTGATCCGGTGATTGAAACGGTTAAAAATGTAGGCGAAATTCTGAATGAGGTTACCCTCAGCGCCAAACAGGTGTCTTCAGCCCTTATTGAACGCTTTAAAAGGCCCGCAGAGGACAGAATTTCAACTAAAGCGGCTGTGAAAGCGGCCGTTCAGACGCCTCATGAGAAGACGGTACAAAGCTACGATGCCACGTATTCGGATAAGAAGTCATCCGGCAGCTGGATGAAATGGATTGATATCGCTGCAAATGTCTGGCATAAATACCGGAATTAACGCCACAGACAGCAGCCTGAGGAAAGGGTGAGCTCCATGTTGAATGCACTGCTGCTGCTATTAGGATTACTGTCACCTCTTAACGGATCAACACCGACAGCTTACGACAAGGCCCTAAACCCGGACGTAAAGCTGGCAATGGGTCACGCCCAGATTCATGATAGCTCTGTAGGAGAGCGGACAGCCGCCTCACCGGTAGATGAAATCAACACGCTGAATGACGTCTCGCTTGCGGATACGCGCAAGGATGTGATCAGCAAGAAAGGGAAGCCTGTAAAAATTACGAAGGACTCCCTCATCGGATGTACAGAATATCATTATAAGGATGTAACCGTCGGATTGTTTGAAGACCAGGTGTATTATGTGCATCTTGGTGCTGGCTCCAAGGAGATGAAAGTAAACGAGCAGTGGGTAGAGCTTCAGCCTTCTTCCCTGACCCGGATATTTGGACCTGCAGATTACATAGCTGAGGACGGTGTTGTGTATACCCGTGGTTACAGTGCCATTAAAATTTATAAAAGCCCTAAGGGAGGAATTCAAGGGATCGATCTGTTTGATTCCGCATCAGAGTGAATACTCACCGCCTAGTTGGGAAATGCTGTAAACCTGTTTCAATAGGCAAGGATTTGGGTTAATGGCTATGTATATGGAGCAGATTAGACATCAAGCTAAATTTACCGGATGAATATCCCTTTTATAGAAGTTGAACAAAAGAAGGATCAGACAAAGGGTGAAAGGTTCAACTTATGTGTATAATCTCACAAAATTCGAAGAAGGAGTTGGCTTACGATGAGTTTGGAAAGTACTAAATCCTATGCGAAGGTTGTACAAAACGGAGTTCAGGCGGTTGAAACCGTGAAAGAGCTCAGTTCAACAGGCTATACCGCAGAACATATTTATGTACTTGCCCACGATCAGGAAAGAACAGACCGGATCGTTGACGCATCAGACGCCGAGGAAATTGGCATAAAGGAAGAGGGCGTATTTAACTCGATTGCAAATCTGTTCCGTTCAAGAGGGGATGAACTTCGTGCGAAGATCGTCTCTTTGGGATTCACCGAGACGGAGGCGGAGTTTTATGAGAAGGAATTGGATTTGGGTAAGGTGCTCGTTATTGCTGTGCGCAGCTAAATAAATACGAGTGATATATACAAATATAGATAAGGAATGGGGAAATACCCTCATTCCTTATCTATATTTATGGATATGTATTTAAAAGAATGAAAAACTATATAAAATGAACTTTAGAATTAACCGATCACAGCGGAGAGGACGAGTGATGCTGAAGGAGCGCAGCGTCCTAGAAGTATGTAACCTTGATAAGTTCATTTTATATCGGGATTATTTATAGGGTGTTTACGAAGAAAATGATATAGTAAGAGGGAATGCGGACTAACTATAAACGCTTTTATTTCCCATGTTCAATTTCCGCTTTGCGCAAATCTTCATCGAATTAAGGAGAGCGTTATGAAAATTCTAATTGTGGATGATAATCCGACAAATATCATCATTGTCCGGGAAATACTCAAAAAAGAAAACTACCGGGATACGGTTGCTGTTTCCTCCGCGTTCGAAATGTTCCAAAAGCTGGGACTCGATCACGCCGGGGAGGGAGAAGTAGTCGCCCCTACTGATATAGATCTGATTTTACTTGATATGATGATGCCTGAGATGGACGGGATCGAGGCCTGCCGAATTGTACAGCAGTACGAACAATTAAAGGACATTCCTATTATTATGGTCACGGCCGTGGGAGATTCCAAAAAGCTGGCGGAGGCGCTGGATGTCGGAGCGGTAGACTATGTCACCAAGCCGATTAACAAGGTTGAACTTATGGCGCGCATCCGGCTTGCCCTTCGCCTCAAGCAGGAGAAGGACTGGCACAAAGAGCGCGATCAGAGGCTTCAAGAGGAGCTCAGATTGGCAGGGCTTGTTCAGAATGCGGTGCTTAGCGCTCCGATTGAAGATGAATATTTTGAAGTAAACGCTCTGTACAAGCCATCTTATGAGCTGGCGGGTGATCTGTATGCCTGGTATCCGCTTGGCGAAGGGAGATATGGCATTATTCTGCTCGACATGATGGGACACGGAATCTCATCATCATTGTTCTGCATGTTTATCGCTTCCGTGCTTAAGGATACGGTAAGCACATATGTCGAGCCTGAGAAGGTGATTCAGGAGCTCAACCGGAGATTCAGCCAGCTTCATATTGAAAGCCAGCTTATTCAGTATTATTTTACAGCGATCTATCTTGTTGTAGACACGAAGTTCAAACGAATCGATTACGTCAATGCCGGTCATCCTCCAGGAATGCTGTATACGGATGAGGGTGAGCTTATCCTGCTTGATACCGGGTGCCCTCCGGTTGGGCTCTTTGACAAGATCGAAGCCCAAACCCACTCGATCTCTTATGAGGGGGAGGGACATATCGTGTTATATACGGACGGGCTTATGGAAGCCGTCGAGGGGACCCAGGATGAGCAGCTCGATTTCCTGGCCCAAAGTTTGGCCGGCTCTCACGCCTTGGATGTATCCAGAATGGAGCAGATGTTCTTTAGCGATAACGTGCCTCAGGAGCGCGAAGATGATAAATGCCTGGTGTGGATTACACTAAAAGAAGGGGAAGGCACGGAATGAGAATCCGAAGTAAACTGCTGATTGGCTTCAGCTCGCTTATGGCTATTCTGCTGATCCTTACGTTCATCGGATATGACCGGATGAACTTGATGAACAAGCAGATTGATCAAATCTATCAGCAGAGATATATGAAAATCAGAAGCTCGGGGGATATGAGGGCACAGGTTAATGAAGTTACGAAGAGAATGGCGAACCTGCTGCTTAATCCGTCGATTTCATTGGGCAGTACAGAGAAAGAGTTATTAGGAAATGTAAGCAAGGCGGATACGCACCTGGAGGCTTTAAAGAAGAGTAAGGTCAGTCCAGAGGAGCAGCTGATTATTTCCAATGTCGAGAAGGCCTGGGATGCATACAAGGCTTATCTGGATGAGCAGCTTGCTTTACTGAACAAGCAAGATATGACCAAGGCTATTAAATACCGGAATGCCTATGGAGTTGATCTTCAGAGCAAGATTCTGGACAGTATTAATTCCTTAGGGACGTATCAGGACCTGCAAATTAATGAGGAAGTCCAAGTGGCTAGATCTGCATATGAGCAGTCCATTCAGTTGACGGTAACGGTGATGGCTGCAGGGCTCCTGTTTGCACTGGGTGTCATGTTATGGGTGCTGCCAAGCATAACACGTGGACTGAATACGGTGTCCATGATGATGAACAGCTTCAGCAAGGGCAAGCTTAAGGCGATCCGGCGGATCAACGTCACAACTGCCGACGAGATTGGCGATGTAGCCAGGGTGTTTCAGAAGCTGTCAGAGGATCTGGATCAGAAGCAGGAGCTGGAGATGAAGTACCTGCAGTCCCAGCAGGATCAGACCTGGATTAACTCCAATCTTGCGCGTATAACAGAGCTGCTGCACGGGGTCAACTCACTGGAACAAGTGTCCCAGGTTTTTATTAACGAGTTTACCCCTATATTGGGGGGACGTTATGGCGCGATATATATCAGTAATGATGAATCCAGCCCGGATGAGCTTAGGCTTACAGGGGCGTATGCTATGGATGAAGCCGTACGTCCGAAACAATCGATCAAATTTGGTGAAGGTCTTGTCGGCCAGGTCGCAATTTCCAAAGAGCCTATTAACTTAACGCAGCTTCCGGCAGGTTATATCACGGTCCGCTCCGGGCTTGGTGAAGCGGAGCCAGCGGAAGTGCTGATTCATCCTGTATTGTTCGAGAATCAGCTGCTTGGTGTTATTGAGGTTGCGAATTTCCTTAAGTTCTCAGATGTGCAGAAGCATCTCCTCAAGGAACTGGCCAATAGTCTGGGAATTATTCTTAATAACATTATGGGCCGGCTCCGGGTAGAGGAGCTGCTGAGAGAATCCCAGACCCTGGCGGAGGAGCTTCAATGCCAGTCAGAAGAACTGCAGAGCCAGCAGGAGGAACTCCGCCGCTCCAATGAGAATCTTGAGGAGCAGACGCTTGCTCTGAAGCGCTCCGAAGAGCAGCTTCAACGCCAGCAGGAGGAACTCGAGCATTTTAATACTGAATTGATGGCCAAGACCCATGCCCTGCAGGAGCAGGTGCAGGAGGTTGAGGAGAAGAATAACGAAATCGAGAAGACGAAGATTCAGCTGGAAGAGCAGGCCAGCCAGCTTGCGCTTACCAGCAAATATAAATCAGAGTTTCTGGCCAATATGTCACATGAGCTGCGGACCCCACTGAACAGTCTTCTTATCCTCTCCCAGCTCTTGTCGGAGAATAAAGAAGAGAATTTGACCCAGAAGCAGAAGGAATATGCCCAGACAATCTATATGTCGGGTGCCGATCTTTTGAAGATGATTGATGAGATCCTGGATCTGTCCAAAGTGGATGCGGGCAAGATGGAAATCAATGAAGAGTCTGTCAGTCTGGAGGAGCTTGGAAAGTTCGTGGAGAGCAACTTCAAGGAAGTAGCGGCTAAGAAACAGCTAGGGCTCCAGATTGAAGTAGAGAAGGGACTGCCTGAAGCTGTGACCACGGACGGGTATCGTGTGAAGCAAATTCTCCGAAATCTGCTGTCCAATGCATTCAAATTCACTTCAGAAGGCGGCGTCAGCTTCCACATCACCCGTCCCAAGGATGAAGAACTTCCGTTATATCTGGACCATGAAGCGCAATACGTTGCATTTACGGTGAAGGACACGGGTATTGGTATTCCAAAGGACAAAACCAAATTGATCTTTGAAGCGTTCCAACAGGCCGATGGAACGACCAGCCGGCGCTATGGGGGCACTGGGCTTGGGCTGTCGATCAGCCGGGGCCTAGCTGCTCTGTTGGGCGGGGGAATAGATCTAAAGTCTGAGGAGGGCAAGGGAAGCGAGTTTACTTTGTATCTTCCGATGGCTGGCCTTAGCCAACTGAAGGACGGACTGAAAAGTGCGGCTGCCGCCGTTCAGACGATCGAACCGGCTGCAGTTCAAGAGGCCTCTCCGCGTAAACATACGCAGCGCTTAGCGGGCGGCATGAACGAGGTTCTTTCCGATGACCGTGACCTGATTACTCCGCAGGATAAGGTCATGCTGATCGTGGAGGATGATTTTCATTTTGCCAAAATTCTGGTGGACATGGCCAAAGCTTACGGCTTCAAGACGTTGAATGCGTTCCAAGGGGATGAGGGTCTTAAGCTTGCCAGAACCTATCTGCCGGACGCGATTATTCTCGATATTCAGCTTCCGGTTATGGATGGCTGGTCTATTCTCGGTGAGCTAAAAGGGAATCCGGACACCCGTCATATTCCAGTCCATGTGATTTCCGTTGTGGATGACGTGAAGCAGGGGATGAAGATGGGGGCCATTGCCTATCTTCAGAAGCCTTCATCCCGTGAAGAGCTGGAGCGTGCTTTTGCTCATATTGAGTCTTATATGGATAACGATCTCAAGCACCTGCTGGTGGTAGAGGATGACCAGGTTCAACGCGGCGCAATCATTGAACTGGTAGGGCATGATGATGTGGCTATTACCGCTGTTTCCACAGGTGCCGAAGCTTTGGCGGAGCTGCATAAGCAGCGTTACGACTGCATGATCCTGGACCTGATGTTGACCGATATGACCGGGTTCATGCTTCTGGATCAGATTCGTGATGATGAGAACCTGCATGATCTTCCGATCATTATTTATACTGGCAAGGAGCTTGACAGCAAGGAGGAGACCCGGCTGCGCAAGTATGCGGAATCGATCATTATTAAGGATGTGAAGTCTCCTGAGCGGCTCTTGGATGAAACGACCCTGTTCCTTCACAGAGTGGAAGCTAATCTGCCTGAGGAGAAACGGAAAATCCTGCAAAAACTGCATAACAAGGAAGAATTGTTTGAGGGCAAAAAGATCCTTCTAGTGGATGACGATGTGCGAAATGTATTCGCTCTGTCCAGCGTGCTTGAAGGGTACCAGATGGATGTTGTTTTTGCGGAGAACGGAAGAGAGGCCTTGGAACTGCTTGAGCAGCATGGGGATTTTGACCTGGTATTAATGGATATGATGATGCCGGAAATGGATGGCTACGAGGCCATGCGCCGAATCCGTGAGATTCCGCAATTCGAGAAGCTGCCTATTATTGCCCTGACAGCAAAGGCGATGAAGGATGATCGGTTCAAGTGTATTGAAGCCGGGGCCTCCGATTATATGAAAAAGCCGATTCAGACCGATCAGCTTCTGTCCCTGATGCGAGTGTGGTTGTATTCGTAAGGGCGTTTTGAGGGTAATAATAATTTAATAACTATATAAAATGAAACTTTAGAATGAACCGATCTCAGCGGAGAGGACGAGTGATTCTGAAGAAGCGGAGCGTCCACCTTTGCCTCCGAAATGCCTCACTGGATATTCTAGTTCAAGCATTTCGGAGACAACAGTGGTCGTAAGAACACTCGGCATCGCAGCGCCCCAAAAGGGTGACCTTCATAAGTTCATTTTATATAGTATCAAGACGAACAAAGGGGATAAACTTCATGACATCAGGCAATTCCTCTGAAAATGACGTTCCTTCTCCCAGAAGCATTGATGAGAGCGAGCGTGAGACAATTGAGATAGAGCTATTGCTTGAAGGGATTCACCGGTTGTACGGCTATGATTTCCGCAATTATGCCCTGCCTTCGCTCAGAAGGCGCATCTGGCATTCCGTGCATGCCGAGAACGTGAACACCATCTCTGGTCTGCTGGAGAAAGTCATGCACGACAGAGACTGCTTCGAGCGGCTTGTCTACAATTTATCAATACCTGTAACTGAAATGTTCCGGGACCCTGAGCTGTTCCGGACATTTCGCCAGAAGGTGATACCGATCCTCAGAACGTATCCTTATATCCGGATTTGGCATGCCGGTTGTTCAACCGGCGAAGAGGTGTACTCCATGGCGATTATGCTGCATGAGGAGGGCCTTTATGAGAAGTCCAGAATCTATGCGACGGATATGAATGATCGTTCGCTCGCCCAGGCGAAAGAGGGGATTTTCAATATTCAGCGAATGCAGCTTTATACGAAGAACTATCTGGAATCGGGAGGCACCCGTTCCTTTTCGGAATATTATACAGCGAAATATAATTCGGTTCTCTTCCATCCGTTTCTTCGGAAAAATATGATTTTTGCGGAGCACAATCTGGCCACAGACCGCTCCTTTAATGAGTTTAACGTGATCTTCTGCCGTAATGTCATGATTTATTTCAATAACACGCTGCGGAACCGGGTTCACGAATTGTTTTATGAAAGCTTAAGCTGTTTTGGCGTACTTGTATTGGGCTCTAAAGAATCGATTCAATTTACAGCGTTTGCCGACAGCTATGAGCCCTTGGATACGACAGAGAAAATCTATCGTAAGATAAAATAAATTTGTCACCACAATTGAGGAGGATTCCATGGGGTATCACGAACCAATTCACATATTGCTGGTAGATGACCGCCCCGAGAATTTGCTGGCTCTGGAGGCGGTGCTCGATAGCGAGGAGTACAATCTGGTCAAAGCAACCTCGGGGGAAGAGGCTCTTAGACATTTGCTGAAGGATGAATTCGCTGTGATCGTGCTGGATGTGCAGATGCCTGGCATGGACGGGATCGAGACGGCCAAGCTGATCAAGGCCCGCGACAAGACCAAGGACATTCCGATCATATTTATTTCGGCCAACAGCAAAGAAGCGGACCAATTGTTCGCGGGATACTCGGCGGGTGCTATTGACTATATGGTGAAGCCGTTCATTCCCCAGATTCTGCGCTCCAAGATTGAGGGTTTTGTCAGCATGTATTTGACGAACAAAAAGCATAAAACCCAGTCCATGCTCCTTCATCAGAAGACACTGGAGCTTGAGCGGATTAACGAGGAACTGGTGAAGGCTAAGGAGGCAGCGGAGATTGCGGCCAAGGCCAAAACGGAGTTCCTTGCCATGATGAGCCACGAAATCCGGACTCCAATGAACGGGGTAATCGGCATGATTGATTTGCTGATGGAAACGGATCTTCAAGAGGAGCAGAAGGAGTACACGGACATTATCCGCAAAAGCGCGGATGCGTTAGTGACCGTCATTAATGATATCCTCGATTTCACCAAGATGGAGTCGGGCAAAATGGAGCTTGAGGAAACGCCATTTGAGCTTCAGAGCGGAATTCAAGAGGTGTTTAATCTGTTCTCGGTGGATGCGGGGCGCAAGAACCTGGAGCTGGTATATTTTATTGATGAACAGATACCTTCCGTCATCTATGGGGATCAAGGCCGGATGCGGCAGATTCTGATCAATCTGATCTCTAACTCTATCAAATTTACGGACCATGGCGGGATTTATCTTGTGGTAACCCCCAAGCATGAAGAAGCTGACCGGATGACTTTGGAATTTACAGTAAAAGATACAGGTATCGGTATTCCAGCTGATAAGATTGATAAATTGTTCAAGCCATTCTCCCAGCTCGATTCTTCAATGACCCGCAAATATGGGGGGACCGGACTGGGGCTGGCTATATGCCGTACGCTTGTGCAGCTGATGGGCGGAGATATCTGTGTGGAATCTATGGAGGAGAAAGGGGCCACCTTTACCTTTACAATCAACGTGGGGAAGTATGAGGAAGACCCACAGGATTACGCACACAGGAACGAAGAGCTGGCTGAAGTGGTCCGGCTTCCGTTCTCCAAGCGGGTGCTGGTTGTGGATGACCATCCGATCAATCAGAAACTGATGCTCAGCATGCTCCGCAAGCTTGGCTACCGGGCCGACGTGGCTGAAGATGGAAGGCAGGCCATTGAGATGGCTCGTCAACCGGGTGGATATGATTATATCTTTATGGATCTCCAAATGCCGGTGATGGATGGCCTGGAGGCCACCCGCCGCATTTGTGAGAATGCGGACAAGGGCAAACGCCCTGTAATTATCGCTATGACTGCCAATGTGATGGAGGGAACCAAGAACCGCTGCCTGGAAGTCGGAATGGTCGATTATGTCAGCAAACCGGTTAAGCTTGGCAGTATCAAGAAAATATTAACGGAGTATCCTGAGCCGGAATATGGGATGGACTCGCTCGAACAAGTGAAAGGAAGTTAATCCCTTGCTTGCTGGCTGTTTCATTATCCGGTTTAAAGGTTATAGATTATAGAATGGGCTAGTTGATACAGAAAAACATAATTCAGGAGAGAGTGTCTATGAATACAAATAAAAATGATAAGTTCAATGCTACGACCCAAGTAGAAGGTGGTACCTGCACGGTGTACCTTAGAGGAGAATTGGATTTGTCCGTGGCGCCGGATTTCAGACAGGTGATGGAACCTCTGGTTGGGGATGGGGAACTTGACTTAGTGATGAACCTCAAAGACCTGAAATACATCGATAGCACGGGCATTGGTATTTTGTTATCTATCCTGAAGGCAAGACATGGCATGGATGCGCAGTTTTATGTTCGGGAAGTTCCCCCGCAGATCCAGAAGCTGTTTGACATGACCGGTATCGCCAAGTTTTTTGCGTCCCAGGAGAATCCCCAATAGGAAAGGATCGAAGTTAGAATGAAAGACGAAGTTCAAAGAGTTATATTACACTTACCGGCCACGGCGGATTATGTCGATATAGTCAGATTAAATTTATATGGTATAGCTTCTAAAATGGGTTTTTCCTATGAGGACATCGAAGACATGAAGGTCGCGGTTTCGGAGGCGTGTAACAATTCGGTACTTTATGCATACAAGCAGGAAGATGGTACTGTTGAAGTTACGTTTGAAATCAAGCCGGATTCATTGTCAATTACGGTCAAAGATGAAGGGGAGAGCTTTGATGCGTGGGACAAAAAAGACGATCGGGCAACACTTCATGATAAAGATCTGGAGGATGCCCAAATCGGCGGTCTCGGCTTCTATTTGATGCAGGCGCTTATGGACGATGTGAGCGTTGTGAGCGAGGCAGGGAAAGGAACCAAGGTTGTTCTGATCCGAAATCTTGCTCGCAGTGAGGAGAAAGTATGACGGATCGGCTGACTCCCCCAGAGTCTATGAACGAATCCATCGGTCTGATTTGGGAGTACCAGCAGACGAAGGACAATGAAATTGCCACCGAGCTCATTAAGAAATACGAGCCCATGGTAAAGATGGCGGCCGGAAAGATCGCCCGCAACCGTCCGGACTTATACGAAGATCTGTATCAGGTAGGCCAGATGGCATTGATTCGGCTGCTGCAGCAGTATGATATTAATCTGGGAATTCCTTTTGAACCCTACGCGATGAAGAGCATGATCGGTCACATGAAGAACTTTCTGAGGGATAAGTCTTGGTATATTCAGGTCCCACGCCGCATCAAGGAGAAGGGGGCGCTTGTACAGCAGGCCATTGACGAGCTTACAGTTAAGCTCGAGCGCTCTCCGGATGTGAAGGAGATTGCGGAGTACCTTGATCTCTCTGTCGAGGAGACGGTTGAGGTGTTGGCAGGGCGCGAATGCTACCATTACGTGTCACTCGATTCCCCGTTATCCCAAGATGAGAGTACAGCAACCCTTGGAGAATTGATCAGCTCAGATGCGAATGATTATGATACCGTGGAGAAAAGAATGGATCTGCAGCAGGCGCTTAGCCAGCTGAAGGAGCAGGAACAGAGTGTCCTCCTGCTTGCCTTCCAGGACGGTCAATCCCAGCGGGCTATAGCTCAAAAACTGGGAGTTTCACAAATGAGCGTGTCCCGGATTCAGAAGCGGGCGACCGAGAAGCTGAAGCAGATCATGTCCAACTCAGGCTCCTGATAGATTCGTCATAGAATAGATAACGAGGAAGACACGCCTAATTCCTGTGGGAATGGCGTGTCTTTTTTGGAAATAATAAATAGGGAAAGGAGTGGGGCCGATGAATAGTGATGAGAGCAGCTATCGGGAATGGTCCATGAGCGGGGGCTGGAAATGGATTGACCTGAGCATTGAAGACTGGAACGAGCCTTTGGTTAGCGAGCTTGAACAGAAGTATCCGCTTACGGAGGAATGGATTAAGGAGATTCCCAAAGTGGAGACGAGTTACTTGTCCGTAAGGTTTCCAGAGGGGGAGAGACCTGTGATCTTTGGGTCGCTGCTGTACTCTGTGAAGGTGGAGATCGATACCTCCAGATCATGCAACAAGTTCCACTTCTTCCTGAGTGATGATCTGTTTATAACGATCAATTTGGATGAACATACCCGTAGCATCATGACAACCGAGGAAAGAATCGGGTTATTGAATTCATGTACCCATCCTAGAGACGGATTATTTATTTTAGTAAGGAGCATCCTCCATTATTTCCACGCCGGAATGGATAACTTTGAAGCCAATCTGCGAAGAGTCGAAGACATTATGAGAAAGTCGAACCAAAAGCATATCATGGACCGGATTCTCAATGCGCGTTTTGAGCTTCTGTACTGGCATAATCTGTTTATCTCATTCCAGGAGCTGCTCACAGCGGCAAGGGAAGCTTATCTGGAAGAAGTGGACAGCAGTGTTTATTTCAAAAGATATGTTTACCGGGTGGAGCGGGCAGATAAGCTGTTTCTTCATTATGAGAAGGAGATCGATACCCTGATCTCGATTGATGATGCCATTTCGGCTTTTCGCGGGAACGAAATTAGCAAGACCTTAACGATTATTGCTTCAATATTCACACCTGCCACCGTGATCGGGGCGATATGGGGAATGAATTTTGATTACTTGCCTTGGATCAAGACAGGGGTATGGGGATTTGTCCTGATCAGCGGTTTGATTGCTCTAAGCACGGTTGGTCTATGGATATGGCTTAAGGCCAAGGGCTGGACAGGGGATTTGCTTGAGGTAGAGGAGGAGGATGCCAACTTGTAAAGAGTTGATGAAGATACATAAGAAATGGGAGTACGGATGGTGTTGTTCACCGGGCTGTACTCCCTTTTAGCTGAACAGCTGTAATAAAAGAT
This sequence comes from Paenibacillus sp. J22TS3, assembly GCF_018403205.1. NCBI lineage: Bacteria > Bacillati > Bacillota > Bacilli > Caryophanales > Paenibacillaceae > Paenibacillus > Paenibacillus sp. J22TS3. The sequence goes on along the minus strand of NZ_BOSF01000010.1, from coordinate 24,877 downwards.
TATTGTTTCGGGTCGTTCTCAAGGCCCTTTTCTTTATCCTCTGTCGTGCTGTTCATTTCGTCCATTTCCTTGCCCAGCCGTTTCAAGTCTTCCATATCATTGACCATTGAACCATTCTCGGCCTCGTCGATATCCTTGTGCTTAGGTGCATTTCCAAAGGCTGGGTCCAAAATTTGATCGCGGGTATATTTCTCCTGTTCATCCTTGGGACTAGAACTCATGGCGTACTGCTCCTTTCAAATTGGACTATAGAGCTATTATTTCTTATAGGCATCCATGTAATGCTGAATATTGGCCAGAAATTCGCCAATGAGCGGCATAGACACGAAGAAGCTGGTGATCCATCCAAATAAAGCGAGAACGAGAGCGGTTCCGATGGTTAAACCGAGCCCTCTGGCCAAGCCGGATGTGAAGTTGGAGATCAGCCGTTTCTTCGGAGAGGTGTAATTTTCTATTATATCCTTGAAATCAGATCTCTCCAGGGCATCGGCGATATCGTCTAAACGGGAATTCAACCGTTTGACTTCATGCCTGAGCTCGAATGGATGGTCTTTGGTGTCGTACTGTTTCAGTTCTCCCATATGTAGTCTCACGCCCTTTCCGCTTAAAAGCTGGGGATAAGAAATAGCCAGCTGAAGAAGGCTGGCTATTTCACAAGGTCATCAGCGAATGATTAGTAAGACGCGCTTGTTTTGTTTTGAACCTCTTTGGCGGTTTCTTGGGAAGCCTTGCGAATGTCCTTGGACAGATCACCTGAAGTGTCCTTGGCTTCACTTGCTACTTCATCTGCGGAACTTTTGGCATCCTCGGCTACTTTGGAAGCGGCTTGCTTCATTTCGTCGCCTACCATGGAAGAAGCTGTCTTCACACTCGATGCAAGCGTGCTTGCACTTGAGCCAACGGTTTGTGCAAGATCTGTGGTTTTATTGGTTACACTTTTGGCAAGATCTGTTGCCTTCTCAGCGACTACAGAAGCAACATCCTTGGATTTATCACATACTGTGCCCCATTTTTCTGACAGGTCACTGCGCATCTCGCGGCCTGTTTTTGGAGCGTAGAGCAATGCTGCAGCTGCGCCGAGAAGTCCGCCGATGATCAGCCCTTTGGTGAATGTCGAACCGCTTTGTACCGGATATTCTGTTTCTGCTTTATTCATTCTAATCACTCCTTAATGGATTTATGTTATACAGTCCGGAGCCCTTTAGGGGGACCGAGTCTGTATCCTTAAGAGTCCTTCGCTTAAGGCTCAGAAGCCTGGCGGAGTTCCGCCAAGACAGCTGCCTTGAAAGGACCTGGGTCCTGATCTCTGATGTATGTTCAGCTTACTTTGTATATAAACTACATCCAATTCCCTGAAACAAATAAACCGGGGTTTACAGGTGCCTCGTCAGGAAGAGAATTGGATAGGATAAGGATGATAGCGATACAAGACCATTCTATAATATACTGTATAAGTTGGAGATGAAGAGGCCCACATGACAAAGGGAGAGATAGAGATGAAAGAGGTCACGCTTGTTAAGGAATTTCGGTCAGATATTCTGGAATGTACCCATAGTGGTCATATCAGCATAGTTAATGAACAAGGGGAAGTTGTCTTTTCCGTGGGAGATCCTGAGTATAGAGCCTTCACCCGGTCTTCGGCTAAGCCCTTCCAAGCCATCCCTGCCGTTCGGGCAGGCATTATAGAACATTATCATTTATCCAAAGAAGAAGTGGCCGTCATGGTGTCCTCCCACCGTTCGCGCGAGGAGCACGTCCGGACACTTGAACGGTTCAGCCAAAAAATAGACATAACCGAGCATTGCCTTGTGTGTGCGCCAAGCCTTCCGCTGGATGAGTCCGCCAAAGAGGAGCTGCTGCGCGATAACGGACAGCGGCGGAGGTTATACCATAATTGCTCTGGCAAGCATTTCGGCGTGCTGGCGTACTGCAAAATGCAGGGTTATCCGCTTCAAGGCTATGAGGAGCCGGCACACCCTGCCCAGCAGGAGATTCTGGCCACATTGGCTGCTTTCACAGAGGTGAGACGCGAAGAGATCGGCCTTGGGACAGACGGCTGCGGCTTCCCGGTGTTCGCCCTGCCCCTCTCATCACTGGCTAAAGGATATCTAAAGCTGGCATGCCCGGATCTGATCGCAGACGAAGCTACACGTGAGGCGGTTGTGAAAATCACAGAAGCGATGAATGTGCACCCTAATCTGGTCGGGGGACTTGACCGGGTCGATTCTGTGCTGCTGCACGATACCAATATTGTTACGAAGGGCGGATTCAAGGGGGTGTTCTGCCTCAGCCTGAAGAAGGAAAGGCTCGGTATTGCCCTTAAAATTCTGGATGGCTCTGAAGAGGAATGGGGGCTTGTGGTGCTGCGTATGCTGGAGCAGCTGAACTATGACAATCCGGCCACACTGGATAGGCTGAGAGCCGCTTACCGCCCGGAAATTTATAACGATGCCGGGAAGAAAGTTGGTCATGCTGAAGCTGTTTTCGAACTAAAACCGGTCCACTAATAACGCTAATTAAGTTGAGCTTAAGAATTATCCATAGGCAAGTTGTGAAATGATTTAGGAGCGATGGGAGTAACGTTCGTTCCCGGAGCCTTTCGAACACAAACTGAACTCCTAAACAAAATGATAGGCCGCCTTCTGGGTCGGCCTCTTTCTGCGTGATCCCGGCATTCTTGGGCACTCGGAAAACAGGGCTGGGCCTATGATTAAGGATTTGGGCTTACGGGTAAGGAATAAACAAGATAGAGCAAGTGATTCCATTTCCATAGATAAGGTCTTGATAAGATTACGGAGGTCGATAGCTATGATTAAAGTGATAACTTCGGATCAGCGCCACACGTCAGATCATGGGTGGATACACAGTGAATTCAGCTTCTCCTTCTCCGACTACGAGGACCCAAGCAACGCTCATTTCGGCTGCCTGCTGGCCCACAATGAGAATATTCTCAAGCCGAAGATGGGCTTCAAGCGGCATCCGCACCATGATCTGGAAATTGTTAGCTATGTGGTGTCCGGCACGCTGAGCCACAGCGATAGTCTGGGGAACACGCATAAGCTTAAAGCCGGACATGTGCAGGTGATGAGTGCAGGCACAGGCGTGGAGCATGAGGAGAGGAACCCCTCTGACTGGGAGGATGTACACTTTATCCAGATGTGGTTTCTACCGGATCAAAAAGGGGAGGCGCCAGCCTGGAAGGCCCATGATTTCACGAAGGAGGATCAGCTTAATAAGCTGCTTCCGGTAGTATCAGGGAACGGGTTGGAAGGCAGCCTTCCGATTAACCAGGAGGTTAACGTGTATCTGTCTACCTTGGAGACGGGCCGTGAAGTCAGCTTGCCTCACCGGAATGAGCGCAGAACACATGTGTTTCTGATTGAAGGGAATGCGGACTTAACCTGCGGGGACGAGGAGCTTTCCCTGCGGCCGGGGGACTGCACGCGGATCAAGAAGAGCTGTGATATTGTGTTTCGTGGAACCGGAAGTGACAAGCCGGCGGAACTGCTAATTGTGGATATGCCATAGGGATCACCACTGTTAAATTTAAGAAACTAGGCGGTCATCTCGATAACGGCACTAAAGTCTAAATCCATACATTCCAAAATCAAAGAGTCCGATCCGGCAAGCCCTGAAGCTTGCCGGATCGGACTCTATTCGCATGTTCAGTTAAGGCGTCAGCCTCTCAGGTTCCCAAGCTCAGATGCTAGGGCTTCGACCTCTGAGATGCTAAGGCGCTCCTTACTCATGACGATCTCATAGACCTCATAGATATCGTCATATCGGTCGGTGGAGAAAGCGGAGGCTTGCATGGCGGCGCCTGTGGCCATTCTCAATTTATTTTTGATCGCTTCAATCATATATTCGACGTTTTCTTGTGTCTTCTGAGTTAAATCCAAACCTCTCATCCTCTCGGGTTGCATAATACGGGTATTGTATCATTTTTGCGGCAGGGAGAGAAGATGAGGTACAATAAAGCCGTTGGTTAATACAGCGATTCATGTGCATTCAGAAGAAAATACAGTGAGGGGGGCCTGGAAGATGGGATCAAGATCAGGCAGACGCCGGATCGTGGCTGAAGCGGTCGACCGGGGAAAATGGGTTGATGCAGCTGAGTTAACTCCGTTCTTTAGGGATATTCGAAGGCGGCATCTGCTGGAGAGCCTTACCTTCCTATGCATTGGTACAGACTGCTCCTCGGGGGATGCGCTCGGTCCCTTGGTCGGGACCAGACTGTTATATCTTGGATTCCCCAATGTTATAGGCACGCTTGCGCATCCGTGTGATTCATCGAATTTTGCGGAACGGGTGCGGCAAATTCCAGAGGGTCATTCTGTAATTGCAATTGATGCCTGCCTGGGTACTCCATCCTCAGTGGGACGCTATATTCTAGGCGCAGGGCCGCTCACACCAGCGGGTTCCGTGGGTGGAGGTCTGGCTGCCGCGGGAGACTACAGTATAGCAGCTGTCGTGAATATCAGAGGGCTTAAGCCATACTCTTCCCTCCAGATGACATCGCTGCACAGGGTCATGAATATGGTTGATGAGATTGCGGGTGCGGCCGCAGATGCGTTTGACATGCCTGTATAACATGGTTCAGACCGGGTGCTTTTAGCTTAATAATAAGAATATCCATATTACATATAAGGGAAAGAAGGAATATATAATGGACAAAGCTACTGTAAACGGTACAGTCATTGCCTATGATGATCGTGGTGAAGGGGATGTGTTGGTTCTGCTCCATGGATTCTGCGGGAGCTCCGCCTACTTTGAACGAATCGTGCCTACGCTCAGCAAGGAGTTTCGTGTGATAACCCCGGATTTGAGAGGCCATGGCCTGTCCGATGCTCCGATGGGCGCATATACTATCGAGCAGATGGCCGACGATATTAAAGGGCTCTTGGATACGCTTGGGGTTAGCCAATATACACTGATTGGCCACTCTCTTGGCGGATATGTCACCCTGTCGCTGGTTCAGCGTTATGCCTCACAACTGAAAGGTTTTGGTCTTCTGCATTCTACCGGATACCCGGACAGCGAGGAAGCAAAGGAAAAAAGGCTGAAAGCCGTATCAACCATTCAGGGTGAAGGAATCACCACCTTTGTTGAGGGACTGGTACCTGGTTTGTTTGCGAAAGACAATCTGGAGAAGCTTGCTTCTGAAGTGACGAGAGTGAAGGAGATCGGGTACCGGACACCTCCGCAAGGAGCCGCGGGAGTGGCAATGGCTATGCGTGAGCGCCCGGATCGCACGGATGTGATGTCCGCAGCAGCTTTGCCGTTGCTATTGATTGCAGGCGAGAATGATGCCGTTATTCCGGCTGAGAAGACATTTACCGCTAAAGGCAGCCAAGTGACAGAGGCGGTTATTCCAGGAGCAGGTCACATGAGCATGTATGAGGCTCCAGAGAAGCTTACCGAAGTGATTACTGCCTTCATGAAGCAGCTTTAATTGCTGACTATAGACGCTTGATACGCGCTTAGCATTTGGGACTGGGTATTAGAACAAGTTTCCATCGAACCCGACTTTGAAAATATTATGCTTGACGCTGCGATTGTTCGTGTCCATCAGCATGGAGCGGGTGCAAAAGGGGAGCCCTTAAGCAAGCGATTGGGCGATCCAGAGGGGGGGCAACAACCAAAATTCATGCGTTTGTTGACGTCCTCGGCAACCCGCTTCGTTATGTGCTGAACGGAGGTCAAAGCCACGACTCGGCAGCCGGATACGAATGGTTAAAAGTCAGTTGGACGTAACCCAAAAGCAAGTGCTGGCCGACCGGCCCTACGACATCAACTGGATACGTCAATTATTAGAGGAACAAGCTGCAATTTCCGCCATTCCAAGTAAGAAAAACCGCCGAGAATTTCATTTTAGAGGTAAAGAATGAACAAACAATTAAGTAGAGATGAATTGATTATTCTCGTTAGAAAAATTATGAATTGTGAAGGAACAGAGCACGAAATAGATGAGATGATGAATTTGCTTGTCAGAAATGTTCCAGATCCAAATGTCTCAAATTTAATATTCTGGAGTGATATAGAATATAGCCCAGAAGAGATAGTTGATAAAGCAATGAGCTACAAACCTATTATTTTGTAAAGAGAATTGCCGGGGGTCCCAGGGCCCCTGGCTTTATTTATGTCATGAACCCGGGGAGTAAACTGGCAATCTTCATGAAAATCACTTACAATTTCAATCATAAATCGCCAGGGGGGCGTGTACCGGGAATAGAAGGAGGGATGCGGATGTTAAGGAAGGATTATCTGCTTCGAATGGTCGAGGAGATGTTGGAGGCTGTAGCCACCGTGCTTGGAGCAAGACAGCAGAAAAAGCATACGGAGGCGCTGTGGCAGTTGGATGAACAGTTTAAGCGGCACTTCCGGCTCAGCAGTGATATGATGAATACGCTGTCCACCCGTGATCTTATCGAGCTGTTCCGTACCGGCGGCGTGGTTGAAGTGGACAAGCTTCAGAGCGCGGCGAGGCTCATGAAGGAAGAAGGTCTCATATATCTGGATAACCGGCAGGAAGAAGCGGGAATTATCCGTTCCATCAAATCTCTCCATCTGTTTCTGTATGCCGCTTTGAATGGAGCAGACCGTTCACTGTGGGATCTGGATACGCAGGTCCGGGAGCTTCAGACAACGCTAAAGGGCTATGTGCTTCCGTTAGAAACGGAGTCCTTGCTGTTTGAATATGAAGAGAGCCAGGGGCGTTATGATTGGGCCGAGAATTCGTTATATCGGCTGCTTGAACAGAAAGCCATAACCCCAGCCCAAGCCGAACAATTCTATGATCGTCTGCTCGCGTTAAACCCGCAGCAGCTTGAAGAGGGTGGACTGCCGGCAGCTGAGATCGAGGAAGGCAGGGCAGGGTTGAGACGGTATCAGGTTTGAGCAGCTGAGGACATAAATGATTACGGAAAGAGAGCTGTCAATACAAATGGATGCTTTACGCAAACTAATACATCAAATCGTTGAGAATGCTTCATTAATTACCGCAACGCTTAGCCAGCGGCGGAAAGCCGGGGAAGTGGCCTATACCAAGGTGGTCATCAAACCGGTTGAACTGAAGAAGGCCCTACACTACCAGTTCGCATTCTATTATGAGAACAAGGTGACCCACGAGAACATCCCGGCTGTAGAACTTGAGGAGCGTGTTATGGACATGTTCGGGGAGACCTTTCGTCAGGGACTGATCTGTACGGAAGAGGCTGATTACCAGGTGCTGATCAGCAAAAAATTTAAGGTGTCCATTCTGACCAAGTCTCCGACGAAGAAGAGCACTTCACTGACGCATAACCGGAAGAAGCAGTATATTCTGGAGGAAGGCCAGCCTGTGCCTTTTTTGGTCGAGCTTGGGATTATGAATGACGAAGGAAAGGTTCTTGCGAGGAAGTACGACAAGTTCAAGCAGATTAACCGCTTCCTGGAGATGGTTCAGGATGTCACTGCCCATCTGCCGGAAGACCGGCCGCTCACGATCGTGGATTTTGGATGCGGCAAATCATATCTGACTTTTGCTCTTTACCATTACCTGTCCATCGAGCGGCGCAGAACCTTAAATGTGGTTGGACTTGATCTTAAAGCGGATGTGATTGCACACTGCAGTGCGCTTGCAACGCGTCTTGGTTATTCGAACCTGCGCTTCCTGGTTGGTGATATCGCCGAATACGATGAGTTGTCCCAAGTGGATATGGTAGTCACGCTGCATGCCTGTGATACCGCTACGGATGCGGCCTTGGAAAAGGCGGTCCGCTGGAATGCCTCCGTAATTCTATCCGTTCCATGCTGCCAGCATGAGCTGTTCGCCCAAGTGGATGCACCCGTAATGAACCCGCTGTTGTCCCACGGAATTTTGAAAGAACGCTTCTCGGCGTTGGCTACGGACGCGATCCGGGCGAAGCTTCTGGATATTATGGGATACAAGACGCAGCTGCTGGAGTTTATTGATATGGAGCATACGCCTAAAAATATTTTAATCCGCGCGGTGAAGGGGTCCTCCGGCAGCTTGCCGAAGCTGTGGGCTGAATATACCGCTTTCCGGGATTTCCTTCATGCGGAGCCATACCTGGAGAACGCCTGCCGTGACCTGCTTCCGGCAGAGGCAGGAGAGGCTTAAGCGAGCTTAAGGCATTCAGTCCGGTTGCTGGTGGGAACGAATTTGCATTTTAGAAATCTTATAAAAACAAATTACCGGCAGCATCCGTAAGTTTATTAAGCAGCGTTTCATCTAGTAAATGATAGGGCGAGATGTCGTTTTCTAAAGCGATTGCCCTCGCCTTTAAGTTTGCGGGAGTTATAGAAAGTCAACACTGGGAACAGGGTTGGCTTTTTTTGTTGCTCATCAATAAGGCATGAAGCCATGTCTAATAAGCTTAACGGTGTTCAGACTATTTTTAGGTGGAGGATGTACCATGGAAGATAGAGCGAGCAGGCTTGCTGCCTGGCTTGCCGTATTGCTTACAGTATCCTGTTTTTTCACCGGATTCTATGAGGGGAGGGGCATGTATCCGTTCATGGTTGGGGGGTTCGCAGCAGCTGCGGCGGCGGTCATCTGGAGAGTGCTGAGAATCTGGCAGTTCGGCAGGAAGACAAGGCAATCAGTTGGTGAACTTGATGCATCAGGTGAAAAGAGCCTGCCGGACTCCCGGTTTCTGCACGCCAGCGCGCCGTCTCTGTCTGCGGAGTATCTTGCGCATTGGACTGGCAGGAAGAGAAAGCAATCAGTTGGTGAACTTGATGCATCAGGTGAAAAGAGCCTGCTGGACTCCCGGCTTCTGCACCCCAGTGCGCCATCACTGTCCACAGAGTATCTTGCGCATTGGACTGGCAGGAAGACAGAGCAATCAGCCGGTGAACTTGATGCATCGGATCAAAAGAACCTGCTGCGCTCACCGTTTCTGTATGCCATCCCGGCGTTTGTCCTGTCCGCGCTGTATCTCGCGCATCTCCCGGCTTCGCCGCTGTCCATGCAGGACACGCTGGACCAGGCGCTGCGCTGGGCCTTCTGCGGTGTGATCGCCGCAGCGCTTGCCGCCGCGGCTGGTACGCGCCAGGCACGGGCCCGGCTGCGCGGGGGCCTCGCGGTCTGCGCCGCCCTGCTCATCGCCACCAGCCTCGCGGCGGTGTACGGGCTCGCGCCGCTGCCGCATGCGCTGCTGCGCACCGCAAGCGCGGAGCTGTCCGCCGCCGGAGTCCGGCTCGGCGGCCTGCTCCAGTACCCGAACACGCTAGGTGCTGTGTTCGGGGCCCTGCTGCTTGAGCGGCTGGCGGCGCTCAAGCAGGCGGCGGCACGCCCGGCGCTGCAGCGGGCGGTTCATGTTCTGCTCGCCTTCGGCTGCGCGGCCGGCCTGCTGCTGACGGAGTCGCGCGGGGCCTGGCTGTGCACGGCCGCAGGCGGGGCCGTGCTGCTTGCGCTGGCCGGCCGCACAGCCCGGCGGCAGCTGCTGCTGCAGACCGCCGCCATCCTGGCCGGCGGTCTGTGGCTGTACCGCCAGCTGGCCGAAGCGGATCTGGCCCCGATGCCGGGGCCAGGGCTGCTGCAGCTGGCGGGCACTGGTGCGGCCGTGCTGGGCCTGTCCAGCATGGCCTTCCATGCCGGGGCGCCGGAGGCACGGCGCCTGCACCGCTACGCGGTGGCCTTGGCCTGCGCAGGCTGGGCGGCGAGGGCTGTGCTGCCGTCTCAGCTTATGACGGCCGGGTCGGGGGAGCTTGTCCTTCGTACGGGGACAAGCACAGTATCGGCGCGTCTGTTGATGTACCGCGACGCGCTGTGGCAGATTGGAACGAACCCCTGGTGGGGCGGGGGAGGAGGGGTATGGAGATCTGTATACAGGAGCGTACAGACAGAGCCTTATGTAGGTGCGCAGGTACACAGCGGTTATCTGGATATGCTGCTTAACCTGGGAATTCCGGGACTGCTTGTTTTGGTGCTGTGGTTTACCACAGTGGGATTCCTCCTGCTGAAACGGAGAAGCCTTTTACTTGCCCCATACTTAGTGCTCGTTCTTCATGCGGGAGTGGACTTTGACATGAGCTATGGCCTGACTTGGCTTCTTCTCCTGTGGCTTGGAGTGCTCGGGCTGGCGGAGATGGGCGCTGTGCAGGGGCGCCCTTGGAAAACTGCAGGAAAAGAGAGGACGATCCGCCTGACGAACTTCTCTAAGCTCAGGAAGGCAGTTGTATCTATCCAGGGATACAATAAGGCTCTTCGGCGTATTCCCTGGTTTAGACGAAACAACCAATCCGGGAGCGGAAGCCAGGCGGAACTTGGACGTTTTTTCCTCAGTTTGCCGCCTACCCGTTTAGCACTTGCCCTTGGGACATACATGTCTTCCCCGCCATGGCCAGCCCTGCGTTCAATATGGAACACCTCGATTAAGCGGGTGTTCGGTGGCTCAGTGCCAGCTGGGAAAGCTGTCCGCAGGGGAGGAGGGAGCAGCAGGGGCATACATGGCCTGTTCCGGGGAATAACAGCCCTGACCATGGCCGGTGTTCTTGCTTTTATGAGCCTGGTCAGCCTGCGTATGCTGGCCGGTGAACGGCTGACTGCGGAAGCAGCGGTGCTTTTGTCCAAGGGAAAGGCTCAGCAGGCAAGGGTGCTCTTGGAGAAGGCCCTTGATCTGAATCCCTACCGGACAGGGCCAAGAATTGCTCTTGCGGCTGAACTGCCTCTTCTGTCAGCAGAGCATATTCTTCGGGGAGGGATACGCTTTAGCCCGCAGATGAGTGAGCTTTGGTGGGCACTGGCCAAGGCCCAGTTCAAGCTGGACAGGCCCGAGGCGGCGAAGGCTGCCGAGATAGCGGTCAGACTGGACCGCTATCACAGCCGCCGGATCACAGCCGCTCTCCACGAGCTCGGCCGGCTTGGCCTGCGTTTAAGCCAGGCCGGAAGAAGGAAGGAGTCTCGCACCGCCGTGCTGACGGGACTCCGGCTGTATGACGGCTACCGCAAGGCGGCGGAATGGGCAGCCGGGAAGGGAATTCGCAATGACCGCAAATTTACGGTCACAGACGAGGCCCGGCGTGAGGCCGAACGCCTTTGGGGTTTGCTGGGCTTCCCCTCCCCGCCATACGTAGCTTTCAGCGGACGGAGCTAGCTATCACATAGCTTATATAGATGCACATGCAGCTCAATTGGCAACCTATCTAGCCCCGTACATTTGCGGCATTTACCAAGGCAGCGTTTGGGGAACGCTCTAACGATTTCCCTCGGGGTATTGTTCTGGGCTGGATACCCCTGTTCTTTTCGAATCAAGGGTTACAGGACCACCTCAGATACGGGGGGATGGAACTTGCAGTGCAGGAGGGTGTCGTATTCAGATCTTATATAGGGGGAATTACCGGATCTGCTGGTATGTTAAAAGTTAGGGAATATTTGCCCCTCAAGATGTCATGCTTTTTCCACGGTCTCCGAGCACCTGCATTGTCTTTCAGCTCTTGCTGCCTCGGAGCCCTTGCTGCCTTGGACAGCAAACTCTAACCTCCGAAGGCATCCCTGAATGCCTCTGAGAGCTTAACACGGTCAACTTCCCAGAGCTCTGCAAGCTCTCCGCTGACCGCCTCATCCCACCAGTCCGAGAGGACTTTGCGGTTGCTGCTGTTCTCATGGATCCAGAGGAGGTTGCCGATAACCTTCCGGTAATAGAGGTCTTCGCCCTCCTTAACTTTGCCTTCGGGTATATAAATTTTCATCCGTTTTACCGTGCGGTACAGCTCTTTGCTGCAGCCGCGCCGGATCCTCCGCGGGGAAGGCAAGGAGGATTTGTGTTTGTCCTGGAATGCGGGCATCATACCAACTCCTTTTCCAATCAGCATATGCGCCCTGAATTCCCGTGGATACTTCCGCTATTCACAAAGTAGAATGCATGTACCACGCTATGATAGAATAGACTTCAAATAGAAATTATGGAGAGAGTGGGTCGAGAGTGGAAATCCTATCTAATGTAATTGGGCAATTATTTGAATTGATCCGGGGCCTTGGTTATTTCGGAATTGTGCTGGGATTGGCTTTAGAAGTTATCCCCAGCGAGATTGTTCTGGCCTACGGTGGTTTTTTAGTCTACAAAGGTGATCTTAACTTCTATTGGGCCGTATTCTTCGGTACGGTCGGGGCGCTGGTCCAGCAGTGGATTCTGTATGCGATCGGCCGCTTCGGAGGGCGTCCCTTCCTTGACAAATTCGGTAAATACATCAAGATTAAACCACATCATATGGATATAGCGGAGAACTGGTTCAACAAGTATGGGTCGGGAATTGTCTTTACTGCCCGGTTTGTCCCAGTGATGCGGCAGGTCATCTCCATTCCTGCGGGAATTGCGAAGATGTCGCTGCTCCGCTTCTCCCTGTTGACGGTGCTTGCATCTATTCCGTGGTCTTTTCTGTTCGTATATTTGGGCAGAGCTCTCGGCAATCAATGGGAGCACATTCATGAGAAGGCCGCTCCGTACGTCACGCCATTCCTGCTCGTGGCACTTGCCATTCTCATTGTATATGTCCTTTATAAATGGTACAGTTCGAAGAAAAAGAAAGGGGCATCCGTATGAGCACGAAGACAAATGTAAGCTACAAATTTCGTACAGGCTTAACCCCGAAACAGTTCATGGACAGCATGACACGCAACCAGGAAGCTTTCCAATCTGGGTATGAGCAGTTTCAGTGGGCAAGCGATGAGGAACGTGAGTTTTTTGAAAGTCTGAACCATCGGGATGATATTCGGGTACTGATTCTGGCTGCGGACTGGTGCGGCGACGTGGTTCGCAATATTCCTGTTGTATTCCGGGCTCTTGAGGTATCCGGGTTCCCGGTTGAGGTGCTGATCCTGGAAGACAATCTGGATTTGATGGATCAATTCCTGACGATGGGCGGCCGATCTGTTCCGATCGTCATCTTCGCGGATACAGGTGGCCATGTGCTTGGCCAGTGGGGCCCCCGTCCTAAGCATGTGCAGGAGGTTATGGTGCGCTTCAAGCAGGAGAATCCGGACCGGGAGGCTCCAGACTATGAAGAGAAGCTGGCTGAGACCCGCAAGCTGTTGATTGAGAAATACGGAGAAGGGAACGAGGTGCACGCCGTGATTATTTCCGAGCTGCGTGACCTGATTTCAGGACTGTAAACCATGCTGAAAATTGAAACTTTTGCACTTGGACCGCTTCAGACCAATGCCTACCTGATTCGGGGAGATGAGGAAGGCAAGGCGATTATTATTGATCCCGGAATGAATCCTGCTGCCTTGATCCGGCGGATCGAGCATCTTGAGATCGAAGCCATTCTGCTTACTCATGCCCATTTTGATCACATTGGCGGGGTGGACGAAATCCGCAAAATGAAAAAGTGCCCTGTGTACGTGCATCCTTTGGAGGCAGAATGGCTGACAAGTCCCAAGCTTAACGGCTCACTGCTCTGGACTGAGGTGAGCGGGCCTTATGCCACCGATCCGGCTGAGTACGACTTGGCCGAAGGGCAGAAGCTGCAATTTGTGGGACATGAATTTACCGTGTACCACACTCCCGGCCATTCCCCGGGCAGTGTGAGTTTCCTGTGTGGTCAGGATTTGTTCTCAGGAGATGTCTTGTTCAAAATGAGTGTAGGGCGCACTGACCTGCCTGGTGGACGGGAGCGTGATCTGTACGATTCGATCCGAGGCAAGCTGTTCCGTATGCCGGACGAAGTGAAGGTATACCCAGGTCATGGTCCCAAAACGTCCATTGGATTTGAGAAAGCAAACAATCCGTACGTTTCCTAGTTTCATAGTGAGAGATGACAGGATGCGCTTTCATTTGTCAAATTCGGGTAAAAACTATGGACAAACTGAACACTCTTTGTTAGAATGTATATTAATTGAATGTTATTACTTACGCGAAGCACGCAAGCTGTGGATTATCCCGGTTTGCGTTCTTTTTTTGTCCTTTTTTAGATTATGAAATCAATAATGGGGGATTTTAGAGCATGGAATTTTTGAGATCGCATTCATTGGATTCTGGCAGGGGGAACAAGGTTGTACGGAAGGATCGCGGCTTGGAGGAACGAGAAGAGTCCTCCGCCAGTTTCTTTCCAGGATGGAGGCACATTAAGCGGAATAGGGCTGGAGTTCATGAGCCTTGGCACAAGAAACTTGAGCGGCACCGGAACTCTACCAGCTAATCCATCAGGTTTCGTAAAATTGTCCGACAACTTTCTCCCTTTTTCGTGGACATTCCTATTGATTTTTAGTAGGATATTAGAATAGCACGAACAACATATGGGGGAGGTAGACGATGCTGCGTTTAGGAGAGAGAATTGTTATCGTCGCGGACGCCTTTGAGCAGAATCTTCCTATTGGAGGATACGGCTACATTATTGCTTACGATCGTAACCCGGACAATGCTTTTGATTATGTCGTCCGTTCTCCGAAGACTAACCGGAACTATTTTGTTCCGTCAAGTGATATCGAATCTGAAGAAGTCCTGATTCAGCAGGAAGTGGATCGCGTTGAACGCGAAGCGCTGATCGATTTTGCTCTAAGCACACATAATGAGCAGCTCTTTTTTCAGGTGATGAACGGAGAGTCGGAACAGTCGAAAGAAGATGAGGGAGCAGTACAGGAAGCTATGTCTCAGGCGGAATTTATCAAGCAAGTGAATTTACGTGCCTGGATTTAATTAGGAAGGGTCGGCGGATGCCGGCTCTTTTTTTGTTGTCACCATCTAACCAAGAGGGTCTAGAGAAAGGATATCTTTAGGAGACTTCTCGTCTGCCGGACACCCCATTTTAGGCTGCAGGTTCGGGCGGATATCCTCTAAGCCGGCAAGAAACAGGATTATAGATTGGATCTTTGACTACCCCAATTGAATTATGGGCTTATCTACAATATAATTATACGGATTATAGGAATAGGCGAAGATCCGCCCTACTGGGCTTAAGCTGATCATAAATCATTTTAGGAGGGAACGACCGAAATGAGTATTACGACCAAAGACGTGGAACATGTGGCCAGGCTGGCAAGATTGAATCTGACTCCAGAGGAGAAAGAGACTTTTACGGATCAGCTCAGCGCTATTTTACAATATGCGGAGAAATTGAATGAACTGGACACGGATGGCGTGGAGCCTACCACTCACGTTCTGCATTTAAGCAATGTGATGCGGGATGATGTAGTGAAGGAGAGCCTGCCTGCCGAGAAGGTATTCCTTAATGCACCGGATGAGGAAGATGGGCAGTTCAAAGTACCGGCTGTGCTTGAATAAGACGAATTGAAGGGAGGAAGCTAGAGTGTCATTATTTGATTTGCGTTTACAAGAGATACATAACAAGCTTCATGCCAAGGAGTTGTCAGTATCTGATCTTGTGGGAGAGGCTTTTGAGGCGATCCGTCAGAAGGACGAGCGTATTCAGGCATATCTGACTCTGGATGAGGCGGGAGCACGCGCTGCGGCTGCACGCCTTGACAACAAGCTGGTGTCTGGTGAAGAGAAGGGACTTCTGTTCGGTCTTCCTGTGGGCATCAAGGATAATATGGTGACTGAAGGGCTCCGCACCACGTGCGCCAGCCAGTTCCTGTCCAATTATAATCCGATTTATGACGGTACCGCGGTGACCAAGCTGAAGCAGGCTGATTCGGTTACCATCGGCAAGCTGAACATGGACGAGTTCGCTATGGGCGGCTCCAATGAGAATTCGAGCTATCATCCTACCCGCAACCCGTGGGACCTCAGCCGCGTGCCTGGAGGCTCCAGCGGGGGTTCGGCGGCAGCGGTTGCCGCAGGCGAGGCTTATTTTACTCTGGGCTCTGACACCGGAGGTTCTATCCGCCAGCCTGCTTCCTACTGCGGTGTTGTTGGTCTTAAGCCAACCTACGGGCGTGTGTCCCGGTATGGATTGGTTGCTTTTGCTTCCTCACTGGATCAGATTGGTCCTGTAACTAAGAACGTGGAGGACGCGGCATATGTGCTGCAGGCTATAGCAGGTTATGACGCCAAAGATTCTACTTCGGCCAACGTAGAGGTCGATGATTATGTCAGCGCCTTGACTGGGGATATCAAGGGCCTTCGCATTGCCGTTCCGAAGGAATATCTTGAAGGTGTCGATCCGAAGGTGAAGGAAGCGGTGCTTGAAGCGCTTCGTGTGCTGGAGAGCCTTGGAGCTGTATGGGAAGAGGTTTCTCTCCCTCATACTGAATATGCTGTTGCGGCGTACTATCTCCTGGCTTCCTCTGAAGCTTCTTCCAATCTGTCCAGATTTGATGGGGTAAGATATGGGGTGCGTGCGGATCATGGCGGCGGCCTGCTGGACCTATATCATGAATCCAGAAGCCAAGGCTTCGGTCCGGAAGTGAAGCGCCGGATCATGCTGGGTACCTATGCGCTTAGCTCCGGTTACTATGATGCGTATTATTTGAAAGCACAGAAAGTGCGCACTTTGATCAAGCGGGATTTTGACCAGACCTTTGAGAAATATGATGTTATTATCGGACCAACGGCTCCTACCACGGCGTTCCAGTTGGGATCCCAGGTAGATGATCCGCTCACCATGTACTTGAACGACATTCTGACCATACCTGTCAGCCTTGCTGGAGTTCCGGCATTAAGCGTTCCATGCGGTTTCGCGGATGGGCTGCCGGTCGGACTACAGATTATCGGCAAGGCTTTTGATGAGAGCACCATTCTCCGCACAGCTCATGCTTATGAAGTACACACCAAGCATCACAAACAACGCCCGGTTCTATAATAGAGAAGTATTAGGAGGTATCCCATGTCAACATCGAAATATGAAACGGTGATCGGACTGGAGGTGCACGTGGAGCTGCATACGAAGTCCAAAATATTCTGCGGCTGCTCCACCGAATTCGGTGCGCCGCCTAACTCCCACACTTGTCCTGTGTGCCTCGGCCACCCAGGCGTGCTGCCTGTACTCAACCGCCAGGCGGTGGAATATGCCATCAAAGCAGCGATGGCGCTGAATTGCGAAATCGGCGATGTCAGCAAGTTCGACCGGAAGAATTATTTCTACCCGGACTCTCCGAAGGCTTATCAGATCTCCCAATATGACCAGCCCATCGGCTTGAACGGTTATATTGATATCGAAGTGAACGGGACTACGAAACGTATCGGAATCAATCGTCTTCATCTTGAGGAAGATGCCGGTAAGCTGACGCATATCGATGGAGGGTATGCTTCCCTGGTTGACTTCAACCGTGCAGGCACTCCGCTGATTGAGATCGTCTCTGAGCCTGAGATCTCTTCCCCTGAGGAAGCCCGGGCTTACCTGGAGAAGATGCGTGCCATTATGCAGTACTGTGATGTATCGGATGTCAAAATGGAAGAGGGCTCGCTCCGCTGCGACGCCAACATCAGCCTTCGCCCTCACGGGCAGAAGGAGCTTGGCACCAAGGCCGAGCTGAAGAATATGAACTCCTTCCGCGGTGTGCAGCGCGGTCTTGAATATGAGCAGTACCGACAAGCTGAGCTGTTGGATGAAGGAGAGAAAATTGTTCAAGAGACCCGCCGATGGGACGAGGCTCAAGGCAAGACGCTGTCCATGCGTGGCAAGGAGCAGGCGCACGATTACCGCTACTTCCCGGACCCAGATCTCGTAACAGTGCATATTGACCAGGAATGGAAGGACCGCATCCGTGCAACGATTCCGGAGCTGCCGGATGCCCGCAAAGCCCGCTATACGTCGGAACTGGGATTGCCGAGCTATGATGCTGAGGTCATTACTTCATCCAAGCCTGTTGCGGACTTGTTCGAAGAGAGTTTGAAGTATACCTCGGATGCGAAGTCTGTATCCAACTGGATTATGGGCGATCTGCTGGGACACTTGAACAGCACCGGGCAGGAGCTTTCAGAAGTGAAGCTTACTGGGCAGGGGTTGGGCGAAATGATCGGTCTGATTGAGAAAGGCACGATCAGCTCGAAGATCGCCAAGACGGTATTTAAAGAAATGCTCAGCAGCGGCAAGCTTCCTCAGACTATTGTCGAGGAGCAGGGATTGGTCCAAATCAGTGATGAAGGGGCTATCCTGGCTATTGTGAACGAAGTGATTGCAGAGAATCCGGCTTCGGTCGAGGATTACAAGGCTGGTAAGGACAAAGCAATAGGCTTTCTGGTTGGACAAGTCATGAAGCGCAGCAAGGGCAAAGCGAACCCTGGACTTGTCAATAAACTGTTGGTCGATGTTTTGAAGCAATAAAGCGATGATTGGGCGGCTTTCATTGCAGGACCCGGATATTGTTCAGCAAATCTGGAGGCTCCAGCATATGGCTTTCCGCCTGGAAGCCAGCATGCTTGGGCTTCATCATACCCCTGTTCTCCCGGAGACCTTTGATTCGTTGTCTGCTTCCTCTGAAGCTTTCTACGGTGAAATTTCGGAGGATGGCGATCTGCTTGGAGCTATTGCTGTAACTGAGGAACAGCCTGGGAATATGATGATTACAAGATTAATGGTTGAGCCCTCTCATCTCAGGCAGGGTATCGGGTCCCGTCTTTTGGAGCATGTGCTGATACACAATCCGCATGTCCAAAGGTTCAGCGTATACGCAGGTACACTAAACACACCCGCTGTGGAGTTGTATCGGAAATTCGGCTTCATTCCTGCTGGAGCCAGGACGGTAGATTATGGCGTAGAGCTCACTTTGATGCAGCGGGAGATGTGACCGATAGTCTCTGCTTAGTGGTTCAGAAGCTGATCCCCCCATTCATAGTCATGGGGGGATCTTTGCTTTCCACCCACTACCAAGTTACGCTATAGGAGCGGATCGGGTATGATCTAAATGAGAAATGCATAGAGAATTAAAGACCGGAGAGGAGTCACGGGAATGTCCTTGAATCTTCCACCTGAGTCTGGGGGAGAAGCCGAGGTTCCGGCTGCCAAGCGTGGCGCGGGATTTAAGCCGAGACGGCGAAAACGCAAGTTTATTGCGGGTTTGCTGGCTGCATTGTTCCCTGGATTAGGCCATTTATATTTACGTTTGTTTCGCAAAGGAATATTTCTAATTTATCTGATCGTGCTGGATGTGTCCGCCATTCTTTATTTTTCCTCCGCCAAACTGGGGGTTAATGTTCCCTGGCTTATTCTGCTTGGCCTGCTGATTCCGATCGTCTACTTCTACAGTGTCTATGATGTCCTGCAAAATACAGATGCGCTGAATGGAAGGAGGCTGAGCGGGGAAATAGAAGCCTCACGAGCAGGTGTATTCGGTCAAGTGGGTTACGGACTGCTGTTAATCGCTGGAGGCGTGCTGGTGTTCTTGTTCCATGTGAAGCCGCCTTGGCTGGCCTGGGTTATTCAATATGGCGCGGGTTACATTGCAGCGGCTTTCCTTATAGCATGCGGCATAGGGATGGCCGTTCATGAGGCGCGGCGCAGACTAGTAAGGACAGGACGCTTCACAGCTTCAGCAGTAATGGCAGTGCTTGGAGTTCTGATTCTGCTTGATCAGTGGGCGAAGCAGGACTACATTATTTTTCTGCTGGACTGGTGGCCGGTTATTCTAATTTTGCTCGGGATTGAATATATCATTCTCTTTTTGTGGAAGAGGTGGAAGCGTTCCAAGCTGGAGCGGAGATTCCGGCTGGATATCAAAGGATTGATAGTCTCCGCATTTATAGGGTTTTCCGTATTTGCGGTTACCCAGCAGGACCACTATCTTCATTTATGGAATCGGGTAAGCTTGGACCTCACCGCAGCAGGGACGGAATTCAGTGATGAGAAGGGCTATAGTGAAACCCGCGAACCTATAAAGGTGCCGGTGGATCTGAAGACCTCAGAAGTGATGATAGACGGAATCAATGGCAAAATCGAGGTAGAGCGGGGCGCGGTTGAGGAGATCGTGGTGAAGTCCAAGGTGTGGATTGACGGCGTTGAAGCATCGGAGGCTGAGAAGATTGCTAAAGATCTCAGTGTTCAGGTAACCGAAGGCGCCCGTGTGGGAATATCGGTAAAGGATCGGACGTATGGGACATCTGGCAGCCGGCATCCGAGGGTGAACTTAACCATCATCGTTCCGGAGAACCGGAAGTTCGATTTTAATATCAGTACCACAAGCGGCGGAATTTCGCTGGTGAATTTGCAGGCGGTCACAGATATTTCACTTCAGACGGGCAGAGGAAATATATATATGAGCAACGTGACTGGGGATGTGACGGCCAAGACTCTCAGCGGCCGGGTGGAGCTTCACAACGTTATAGGTAAGGTGGATGCGGAATCCTTGGGGGGCAAGATGATTGGGATGGATATTTTCGGTCCTCTAAAATTGAATACGATGATTGGAGATATAACTGTTATCCGCGCTGATGATGATATAACCGCCAATACCCGCAATGGCAACGTATCGGTGGATGGAGTGTATTATAAGCTGCAGGCGGAATCGCTCAATGGACAAATCTCAGTCCGGTCGTCCGTTATCGGCGGAGATTGGTCGGTGTACAGCGCCGTCGGGGAGATTGATCTCCAAATTCCGGAGTTGGGAGACTACGCCTTAAACGGATCGAGCGGTTATGGTGAGATTAAGACCAACCTGCCTTTTGAAATTGATAACAAAACGATCAAGGGTACTCTCTTAACTGGAAAATATAAAATTAATGTGGAGGGCAACAGTGATCTAATTGTCAAAAGATATTCAAATTAGGACCCGAAAAGCCCTGGTGTGCCATGCTCCGTTGACAAACGAATTCTTGTAAACGTACAATAATGTTATCAATGTTAAAGCTGTGTAAGTGAGAGCAGCGAACTAAAGGCGGTGGACCTATTGACTACGCGCGTACAGAATGCGTTAGACCAACTGAAAACTAACGGTGTCCGCATCACGCCGCAGCGTCACGCCATTTTGACTTATTTGATGGAGTCCATGGGGCATCCGACCGCGGATGAGATATACCGGGCACTTGAGCCACGGTTTCCAAGCATGAGTGTGGCTACCGTATATAATAACTTAAAGATGTTTTTGGAGGCAGGTATGGTCCGGGAACTCACCTACGGGGACAATTCCAGCCGCTTTGATGCGGATGTGTCGGATCATTACCATGTCATCTGCCAATCCTGCGGTAAGATCAGAGATTTTAATTATGAACCCTTGACAGAAGTAGAACGTAAGGCGGAGCAAAGCACCGGTTTTCGGGTGTTCGGACACCGGATGGAGTTCTATGGCGTTTGTAACGATTGCCGAGGCCACTAAGGGCTGGAGAGCCAATATTACGTGCGGAATTCCGACTGGAATTCTTCACGTTTTTTTATTTTTCTAGCCGAAGTAAATCATGGAGGTACAGGATATTGAGAAATTCGAAGCACCGGCAGGGATATCGGATGGGGAAAAAGAAATCCAGGGGCAAAGTATGGCTGACCCTGATCCTGTTAGCTGCAGCCGCCCTGGGAGCGGTATATTTGTGGCTGCCGAATTGGCAGCACGTGGATCCTGAGTGGAAGTCGATGAAGAAACCGATCTTTGTGGAGGGTAAGGCGATGAAGTACTCAGCCTCCGGTACAGGGGACAGCCTGAAGCTGCCGCTTCCCGTGATCCGGGAGATAATTGATCCTAACATCCGTTACGAGAAGGAAACGGAATCGGTCATTATCACAACTCCCAAAGAACTTGTTCATCTTAAGATCGATCATAAGGATGCGAAGATGAATAACAGACCGCTCAAGCTGCTGTTCGCTCCTACAACGGTAAAGGGAGTTCAATATCTGCCTGTCTCGCTGCTTAAGAAGCTCTATGGGTTGGAGTTCAAAGAGGACAAAACTACAGGAGCGGTTGTGCTGATGAAGGCGGGGGAAAAAGTCCAGTCCGCCAAGATCATCGGCAGCTCCTCGGATACGGTGCCTTTAAGGAGAGAAGATAGCATTCATGCGCCCATCCTCTATGATATTCCGCCGGGAGCCCCTGTCAGGCTGATCCGGAATGCGGGCGATTGGGCTTTCGTTCAAATGGACAGCGGTTATGCTGGCTATGTAAAGCGGGAAGATGTTGCCTTGAAGGAACTAAGAACTGTTCCAGAAGTTCAGGAGCTCCCGAATACTGCTCAGCAAAAATGGAATTCTAAGAAGGTCAACCTTACTTGGGAGGCGGTGTATCAGAAGCCTGCAGACCCTAAGGTGATCGGTACGCTGCCGGGAGTTAATGTGGTTAGTCCAACCTGGTTTCAAATCATGGATGACAGCGGGAATGTTCAGAGCAAGGCCGACGACGTTTATGTAACCTGGGCGCATAACAACAAGATGCAGGTATGGGCCCTTTTCAGCAACGCTTTTGACGCGGACAGAACAACAAAGGCCTTATCCACCTTTGAGAACCGTCTGCGTTCGATAGTTCAAATTCTCCATTATGCCAAGCTGTACCGGCTGGACGGCATCAATATTGATTTTGAGAATGTGCGCACAGAGGACGGAGAGAATGTAACCCAGTTTGTGCGCGAGCTCATGCCGCTCGCTAAGGAACAGGGACTTGTGATATCGGTTGACGTTACCCCCAAGTCAAACAGTGAGATGTGGTCCAAGTTTCTCGACAGAGAGTCCCTTGGCGGATTGGTTGATTATATCATGCTAATGGCTTACGATGAGCACTGGGCGGCAAGTCCTGTTGCAGGCTCAGTCGCCTCCCTGCCTTGGACGCGGGCAGCTGTGAATCGTCTCTTGGAGGAGGATCGTGTTCCTTCGGACAAGCTGATTCTGAGTGTGCCGTTGTATACCAGGGTCTGGAGTGAGGAAATTAAGAATGGAAAGACGAAGGTCAGTTCCAAAGCGATCGGTATGAAGAAGGCTCAGGATATTATCAAGAGCTTTAAGTTGACCCCTACAGTTGATGAGAATGCAGGACAGCATTATGTAGAGTATGAGGAGAATGGAATCAAGAAAAAAATATGGCTTGAGGATGCCTACTCCATCAGACAGCGTGTAGAGCTTGCCGAAGAGCTAAATTTGGCTGGAGTCGCCTCATGGACCCGTGGGTTTGCTTCCCCGGAGGCCTGGCAGGAATTAAAGGCAATCGCCGAATAATATATAGAACTCATTTATTTTTAGATATAAAAAGAGGGTCTGCGTCTTTGGGATGCAGGCCCTTTTGTAGTATCCAGCCACTTAAGGCTGGGAAGCCGTTCATACGTTGTTTATTTTGACTCTGCCCCGGAAATGGCCTGCTGCTTCTCAAGCTCATCTGCTGTAATGTTGGCTTTTTCTGGATCGAGGGTGAGTATGGTTTTGCAGAACATGCACCGGTCTGTTTTGCCCAGCATTTTGGTCAGCTTATGACATTCTGGGCATTCTAATTGAACGGCCGTTGTGGACAACATCCCCGCCCAGAAGTAGATACCAAGGCTGCCCATCATGCTGATAAGGCCGATAACCAGCCCGATCGCCGCAATAATTTTTCCCGATTGACCCCAGAATACAATGCCTGCCGTACCAAGAACCATTAGTCCCATTCCCAGCATCGTAAGAAGCAGTCCCCATAGCCGGAACTCATTAATTTTACTGGATTTAAACAACATAGATTATACCCTCAATTCTGAATAGATTAGGATTGACTACAGATTAGAAGAAGGAAACTTGAATGCTGTGTAGAACTATATTATATCGAATCGGCGAGAACTCGCCAAGGTTGGAGGTTGCTGTGGAATCTACTCTTTTTTCTTTGGTGAATGATCACACGGTAGAACACCATGCGGTAGGCGCCATCGGTTACCGGCATTCCGGCGGAGGATTTCATGGCTCGCTTCTGCATGATTTTGAGCTTCTGGTCTTAATCATTTGCGACAATCGTGATTTGAGTCTGCAGATTGAACACTGTGTTAAAGGAAACTTGCAGTATCAGGTTTTATATGTCTCCCAAGAGGATATGATTCAGTGGACACTTTCTGGGGAGCATAGGGAGATCATGCATTGTTTTATGAAAGGCGAAATTATATGGGAAACTCAAGGGAGAGTGGTTGATCTGCGTTCTCAGATTATGGAGTTGGAACAGACATTGAAGGAGCAAAGCCTGTTCAGAGAGTTCTCCAGATTTCTTCGCAGATATCTAGAAGCCAAGAGATACAGTGAAGACAGATATTTCATGGATGCTTATCACAGCGTTCTTGAAGCACTTCATCACTATGCCCGATTAGAATTATTGGAGCAGGGAATACAGCCTGGCGGATGTGTATGGGAGCAAATCAGCCACAGGGGATCTGTAGTATTCAAGCTGTATGAGGAAATTACGGAGAGCAGCGAGACGCTTGAACAGCGGATACAGCTTGTTTTGCTGGCTTGTGAGTTCTCGGTAATGTCCAAAATGGCTCATTGCTGCAAATTCCTGCTGAATATATTAAGCAGCAGACACGAACCTTGGAGTATACAGGAGTTATGTATGCATCCGGATTTGGTGCCGGTACGCGAGGAACTGCCCATGCTTCTGCGGAAACTGGTATACCGTTCTCTCGTTAGAGAGACGTCATTGGGGCATCAGGGAGGCGGTTCGACCTCACGTCATATCCGTTATTGGGCTAATTAGAAGGCCTGGGGAAAATAGGAATTTTAGATGGGTTGACGCATCTGGTGGATGTATGATAAATTATAACTCGCTGCTAAAAAGGTTGTAGAACTTTCGCGAAATTGAATCAAATAATTTTTCAAAAAAGTTCTTGACTATTAGATAGCGAACATGATATATTATAAAAGTCGCCGCTGAGACAACGCGGTGATGAACAAAAGCGAGTTTGATCTTTGAAAACTGAACAACGAGTGAGATACAAGATTGAAGAACTTTGGTTCTTTGATCGAATGAGAATTAAAATTCTCGTCAGTTTCAAAATGAGCAAGTCAAACACTTTAATGGAGAGTTTGATCCTGGCTCAGGACGAACGCTGGCGGCGTGCCTAATACATGCAAGTCGAGCGGACTTGATGGAGAGCTTGCTCTCCAGAGA
>NZ_BOSF01000009.1:0-225519 GCF_018403205.1 Paenibacillus sp. J22TS3 | reverse complement strand
GTAGTAATTATGGAGGTTGAGAGGGCAACGGATAAACCAGTTCAGTTCAAGGGAACAGAATATATACGGATTGGTTCATATAAGAAATACTTAAAGGATTTTCCTGATAAGGAACGTGCTCTTTGGAGAGCTTTCGATAAAACGCCATTTGAAGAAATGATCGCAGTGGAGAATGTACCAGAGTCTGAGGTACTCAAGGTTCTAGATTACCCAGCTTATTTTGAACTTTTAGATATAGAATTACCAGAAGATAGGTGGCGAATTTTAGAGCGATTATCTAGTGACAATATGATTAGGAAATGTGACGCTGGTGGATGGGATATTACAAATTTAGGTGCTATTCTTTTCGCCAAAAGGTTATCTAGTTTTAACCATTTAAAGAGAAAATCAGTACGAGTAATTATATACTCTGGCAAGGATAGAACTCATACTGAACGAGAACAAGAAGGTGTCAAAGGGTACGCTGCAGGATTTGAAGGGCTGATCGGATTTATAGATAATCTCTTGCCTAGAAACGAAATTATTGGTAAGGCTTTGAGGAAGGACGTTTCGCTGTATCCTGAATTAGCTGTTCGGGAATTGGTGGCTAATGCTATTATTCATCAAGATTTCTCATTACGTGGTACTGGTCCGATGATTGAGATTTTTTCAGACCGCATGGAAATAACTAATCCAGGAATACCACTTGTGCAAGTCGAACGTTTTATTGATAGTCCCCCTAGGTCTAGGAATGAAGCTCTGGCTTCATTTTTACGTCGTGTTGGGGTCTGTGAAGAGCGAGGGAGTGGATTTGATAAAGTAGTATCACAAACAGAGTTCTATCAATTGCCTGCTCCTATTATAGAAGTGACTGATGAACATACACGAGTCATCTTGTTTTCTCAAAAGCCCTTTTCAGAGATGGATAGGGAAGAGCGAGCTAGAGCGTGTTACCTGCATGCCTGCTTAAAGTATGTGACTAGGGACTTTATGACAAATGCAACGTTGCGATCCAGGTTTGGTATGGATGATAAGCAAATTTCAATCGCTTCAAGAATCATTAAAGATACAGTTGAAGTTGGAAAAGTGAAGCCTAAAGATCCGGGTACGGCTCCGAAACATATGAAGTATGTACCATACTGGGCATAAGTTATTTAACTTTTAACTTGCCGTTAACTTGCACATAATTGTCGTTCCGCGAAGAAAAGAGGCCAACACCTTTATTTTATAAGGACTGTAGCTCACTTAGCCTTTAGGTTTAACTTGCACGTAACTTTCGTAATGAACTACTACTATTAAATCAAAAAGCTACCTAGACAGGTTACTGTTTAAGGTAGCTTTTTTGATTTAATCAAAAAATACAAACATCAGTTCAATCCGCAGATAAATTTATCTGACCATTGCCACGTTAGCATATTACAGATACTACATTTTAACAATAAACAAAAATTTAATAGAGACTTCGATGTATGTATATTTTATTTTACAACTATCGGCAGAAACGAGACTTGATATCAAGTATGATAATTATGAGTACAATACCAAAAAAAGGAGAAGTAAATATGAACGATCATTTTAATGAGAATCGAGAGCTTGATATTCAACATTTTGAATGGTTTTTACCTAGCCCTCCAAAACCTGTCTTTACAATAGTTGTATCTGACGAGAAGGGAATCAGTTTGAACAGCAAACTCTGTGAATATATTCCGAGACAATTAAAAATAGGTATAAGTCAGGACGGGAAAAATTTAGGGCTGTTAGAGATTGAGGAAAAGGGATACCTTGTTCTTAAAAATGGGAAGATAAAGGGTCCTGAGTTGGTTCGATCACTTAAAACGCGTGGAATTCCTTTACCAGCAAATTATATCGTTGAGCAAAAAGATGATTTATGGCTTGCTACATTTGTTAACACTAACCCGGTTTCACTTATGCCTAGAAAAACTCCTAAAAAGCCAAGAAAAAATGGGCTTCGTACCATGCTTCCAAAGAAAGAAAATGATTGATGGAAAAAGTCACTGAAGCTGATGTTGTTAAACATTATTTTCCCCTCATTATCCAGGAATGTAAGAATTCTTATAAAGGATTGGAAAAAGAGGATCGAATTACAGAGGGTGTTCTTGCACTTATCTATGCTATACGTACTTATAGAACAAAATATGGATGCTTCGAAGACTATTTTTTACTACAGTTGAAAATAATTATGAAACAAAAAAACAAAGAAGCATGGGCAATAAAAAGATTAGAATCTATTTTCTCCTTGGACTCCCCAGCTTTTGCACACAATGACTCTCCCACACATATAGATTTCGTAAGATCAATTCCTCATGATGAAACTACTCTTGATGTAGATTGGTTTATAGAAAGCTTGTCTTCAACAGAAAGGCAGGTGGTACTTCTTTTGATAAATGATAGAGATTTATTGGGAATATCTAATAAGCTGAGTCTATCACTTAATCAGGTCCAGTCTGTAGTAAAGCGGCTTCAAATTAAAGCTATAGATTATCTAGACGCAGATAAGTAAGAGAGATGTATCAATCAAGGTTTTACTATATCGTTTAAATTGGAGAAGGGACCTAGCGTATAAGCAAGGCCCTTTTCCGTAAATGTCCCCTTAAGTGGTGTGCAGTCGGCCGATTTATATTAATTAAACCTACCTAATTATACTGAAGTTCGCTCCCCCCAGTCATCCTCACCTTCTCCCCCGTCCGCGCTGAAATCTCAATCGCATCAATCAACCGATGCAGCGCCAAAGCGCTATAGAAATCAGGCGTACCAGCTGTACCCGTCAGGATATCCTTCGCAAAAGACTGATGAGCCCGAAACACGTTGGTAAAAGGAGACTTTTCCTGATCCTCCTTGACCACGATGAAGTCATCAGGCTGGCTGGTGGCGATGGATTGAGATGAATTATATTTAGCCACCGATACATGCAATCGTCCATATTGGGGATGTCCGATGGATTGATTCTGGCCCAATCGAATGACTCCGTGTTCTCCTTGAATTTCCAGAAGAAATTGAGGGTAGGCTCCTCCCTGCAGATGCACGGCGATCGGAATGTTGGCATTAAGCTTGCCCT
The DNA here is from genome assembly GCF_018403205.1 of Paenibacillus sp. J22TS3. Lineage (NCBI taxonomy): Bacteria > Bacillati > Bacillota > Bacilli > Caryophanales > Paenibacillaceae > Paenibacillus > Paenibacillus sp. J22TS3. The sequence goes on along the minus strand of NZ_BOSF01000009.1, from coordinate 222,464 downwards.
GGATAAGGTACTGATCCGCGGTGTTCTTCTCGATTTTGGCGTCACTCTCTATGATGTGGGCTTCGGTATAATGGGTATGCTGGCTTGCTTGAACTTCGGTGAACTGCCCGAAGATGAACGTTACAATGTCTAAGGCATGTCCTCCGTTGATGCTGAGCAGGGTTGCCCCATTTTTGCTATCTAAAATATAACTGCTTCCCTGATCCACCCAGTTCCCTTTAGCCTGTGTAGACACCTTCATATGGACCGATAGAATCTTTCCGAACTCTTGGTTATCTATCATTTGCTTCACAAGTTGCACTTCCTCGGATTGCCGGGACTGCAGGCCAATCGCATGCCGGATTGGCGAATGCCGGATTTCTTCCATAATCGAATTGACTTCCTCAAGATTTGCAGCCAGCGGCCATTCGCAGTAAACATGTTTCTGGGCCTGGATGGTGTCCAGTACGATCTGTTTGTGATACGGAGCTTTTACACTGACGATAACCATATCGACCTGATCGGACTCCAGCATTTTGGAATAATCATTATAGGCTTCCACAGCGCCAATTGCTTGAGCAGCTTCCTGGGCGGAGGTCAACTTGGTTGTGGCAACGGCGGTGATTTGGTGATGCTGGCTTTGAAGCAAAGCCGGAATATGTGTGGAGCTGGCCCACCGGTTGCGCAAGGACCCTCCGATAATGCCTACTTTTAGACGCTGTTCACTCATAACAGTCCCTCCCCTTATTTTCTCAACAGCAGTATAATACGTAATAGATATCATTAAAAATGTTTAATTCCGATACATATATCAATATTTAAGATGGGAGAAGAGGTGAGGTCGTGGACATTGAAAATATGAGAGCTTTTGTCGCGGTGGCAGAACATCAGAGTATCTCCTTGGCTGCGAAGGAGCTGCATCAGCTGCAGTCGAATATGACCGCCAAAATCAAGAAAATCGAACATGAATTCAACAAAGAGTTGTTCTACCGGAGACCCAGGGGAATGGAATTAAACGAGGATGGGGAGAAGCTCTATGCCCAGTTCAAGAAAATTATCTCTATGTGGGAAGAGACCCGTACGTTGATGAGTGAGGAAAGTCCGGTGCTGAAGCTTGGGCTCATGGGGAGTAAACATCCAAACAATTTCGATCAGGCCATGCGGAACTTGTATCAGAAATACAAGGATCTGAAAATGACCATTCGAACAGGAAGTACGACCAAGATTGAGGAGGAGCTTGCAAGCGGGGTGATCGACATTGGTTTTCTGGTTGGAAGGACGGACCATGCAGCCCTTCATTACAGGAAATATGGCACCGAAAAATTGGTCTTGGTTGGCAAGCATGCCGAGAGACCTCTTCAGGAAATTTTAGAGCGTGAGAATCTGATTATTTCCTCTCAGAACTGTTATTACAAGAAGATCATGGATCAATTGCTTGATGACCATAATATATCTCGGTCTGATTATGTGGAAATAGCCGCTTTGGATTCGATGATTACGATGTGTCAGCTGGGTATGGGGGTAACGCTGCTGCCGGAGGCCGATATGGGCAAGTTAGGGATCGGTAAGTATAGAGAGACCGGATTCAGTTACTGTGAAATTGAAAAATATATTTGTTACAGAAAGAATCATAAAATTACGGGGATTGAGCAGCAGTTGATCCATATGATCGTTACCGTATAGGGAAGACATTCGATTTTTAAGTCCAAGATTAGGTATGTTGAATTTTAGAATTGCCAATAGGCAATAGTGTGAAATGATTCTGGAGAAGCGAAGCGTTCGCCTTTGTGACCGGAAGAACATTTCATACGGCTGTCTCATGGTAAATCAATTTTAAACTTATATAAAATGAACTTTGCGGAGGGGACGAGTGATTCTGAAGAAGCGGAGCGTCCACCTTTGTCTCCGAAATGCCTCTACTTAGATATCTAGTTCAAGCATTTCGGAGACAACAGTGGTCGTAAGAACACTCGGCATCTCAGCGCTCTATAAGGGTAACCTTCATAAGTTCATTATATATATATTAATTATTCCTAAAACAACAGTTAGGGTGAACTGAGGATGAAAATTCTATTAGTCGAAGATGATCGAACGATCGCGTCTGGTCTGGAATATTCGCTGCAGCAGGATCAATTTTCCACCGTCCTTTGTTATGATGCTGCTTCTGCCAAAAAGGTGCTGGATGACGAGCTAGATCAATTCGCTTTATGTTTGTTTGATTTATCGCTTCCGGATGGGAGCGGTTATGATTTGTGCAGAATGGTCAAAGAGCGGAGCGATATTCCGGTCATTTTCTTAACGGCAATCGATGATGAGGTCAATGTGGTCATGGGGCTGGATATGGGGGCCGACGATTATATTACCAAGCCTTTCCGTATTCGTGAGCTTCTCTCGCGGATCAAATCTGTCCTGCGGAGATACCATAAGCCGTCACAAGCCAAACCATTCATTGATTTGCACAATGTCCGAATTAATACGCTGGAAGGTAAAGTCTATAAGAACGGGGCTGAAGTATCGTTGACCGCGTTAGAGTACCGCTTATTGCTGATTTTTGCCAACCATATTGGACAGGTTCTATCAAGAAATCAGCTTCTGGAGCAGATTTGGGATGTGGCCGGTGATTTCGTGAACGACAATACACTAACCGTGTATATTAAACGGCTGAGAGAGAAGTTAGAGGATGATCCGCAGCAGCCGGCGATAATCAAGACCGTACGGGGTTTGGGATATAAGGTGGGAGATTAGATGCTGCGCAATCGGGAGATTCAAATCTTGTTGGCCGTCATGGGCTCGATCGGTATAACGGCGACCGCAGCAGCTGCCTTCTTTTCGTCCATCGCGGCGATATTCGTCTTCATTGTATCCATGCTGTTTATGGGCAGCATTCTGGTATTCACAGGCTGGAGATATCGCGAGCTGGAGAAGCTCTCCGCCTATTTACGGCAGGTTAGCAGCGGCAACTATTCTCTGGACGTTCGTGATAATCAGGAAGGCGAGCTTAGCATTCTGAAGAATGATATTTATAAAATGACACTGATGTTATCAGAGCAGCGGTCGCTTCTACAGCGGGATAAATTGAAACTGACCGATGCCATTTCCGACATCTCTCATCAGCTCAAAACACCGCTTACCTCGATGACGGTCATGGCGGATTTGTTAAGCAGCCCTGATCTGCCGCCAGCCAAAAGAGCGGAGTTCACCTACAATATCCGTATCCAGCTTGAACGGATCGATTGGCTGGTCTCTTCCTTATTAAAGCTCTCCAAAATCGACGCACAGACCATCCAGTTCAAACAGGATCAAATTTCGGTAAAAAGGCTTATCCAGAAGGCATTAGAGCCGGTTCTTATTCCGATGGATATTAAGGAACAGACGGTTTCGATTCAGGGTGATGACCACGTCTCTTTCATGGGCGACTTCAATTGGACGGTGGAAGCTATCATCAATATTTTGAAAAACGCCGTGGAGCATACGGATCAAGGCGGGAGGATCGCCATATCTTTTTCGGAAAATGCACTATTTACGGAAATTGTGATCGCCGATAACGGAAAAGGCATTCCCAAGGAGGACTTGCCGTATATTTTCAAACGTTTCTATAAAGGAAAGAATGCTGGCGAGGGAAGCATTGGGATTGGTCTTGCGATGGCCCACAGCATTATTGCCAGCCAGAACGGCGTGATCGATGTAACGAGCGACAGCGAACGGGGCACGGAGTTTCGGATTAAGCTGTATAAACAAGTGATTTAACCAACCGTAAGTGACTAAACTGTCACCTTCACAGTCACCTGAGAGTCATTTTAGACCGATAAAATGATATTCATCAGATGAACGATGGAGGTAAGACGATGGATTTGAAACAACAACGAAAAACTATTTTCACTATCACGATATTCTACACCCTCTTTATTCTCTATTTTTTGTTTTTCGCTTTCGGCAGAGTAGGTAAGGCAGGTCTAAGCAAGGAGTACACCTTTATTTTTTTACCGGAGGATTTCTTCAGGATGCCAAGCCTATCTGATCTTCTACATCCTACGGTGATGGATTTGGTGGGACTTGGGAACATCGCAGCCTTCATTCCTTTTGGCATATTGATTCCTTGGTTATATCGGACCGGCTTTGTTCGCTTTATGGCCTTGTTCATCCTGTCCATTCTCGTGATCGAGACCATTCAGGCCCTAACTTTCCTCGGCAGCTTCGACATGAACGACGTCATACAGAACTCAATAGGCGCAGCCATCGGATTCGGGGCGTACAAGCTTGGCTTTCGCACCAAAAATATCTGGAGAAATATCGCTGCAACGGGCATTTCTGGTATGGTCTTGATGCTTGGGGTGTGGGGGGTCTTCGGAGTGCTTGACCAAGTGTTCACCAAAGAAATGGGCCCTTTTGTGGCGATCAACGAATTGAAGGATAGTACTGGCAATATAGCAACGGGAACCAAACCGCCCACTCTTAAGATTGGCGGTCAAGACGTGGAACCTAAGTACAATGTGTACAGCACTGAAGGTAAAAACAAGGAAACGTATACGTATTCGTTAGACAATAAGGAGGAGGTATATCTCTTCTTGAATTATGGAATTCCCGATGGAAAGGAAGTGCGTGGCAGCATCAGGATTACCGTTGATGGAGAAGAGCTCTTGTCTATATCTGCAGAAGGCGAGCGCCGTGAGCCGGATATGAGCTCAATTTATCTCTCCCAGGCCAATGAGCTTACGATAACTATTGAGGGGAATGAAACCCTATGGGATGTTGGCTTTAGAGAGATGGTATATACCTGGAATTGAGCATCTAGGGAGAGCCTAATTTTCCGAAGTGAGTTTTGTGCGAAGTCGATTCAGGAAGTAATGCTCACAAAACGGTTAGGAGGTATGGCCATGGAGATTTTAAGAATTGAGCACCTGTCTAAAATATACGGTACAGGCGAATCCGCGGTGAAGGCGCTTGACGATGTCTCCTTTTCGGTCCTCAAGGGCGAGTTCGTTGCGATTATCGGCCCGTCCGGATCAGGGAAATCGACGCTTCTCCATATGCTGGGCGGTGTGGATCGGCCCACTGACGGCAAAGTCTTCGTTGAGGATACGGACATGTATGACATGGACGAAACCCAGCTGGCGATCTTCCGGCGCAGACAGATCGGGCTGATCTACCAATTCTATAACTTGATTCCCGTTCTGACGGTGGAAGAGAATATCACGCTGCCGCTCCTGCTGGATAAACAAAAGGTAGATAAGCAGCTGCTGGACAATCTGGTGAAGACTTTGAATTTGCAGCATCGACTAAACCATCTGCCTAATCAATTATCCGGGGGGCAGCAGCAAAGGGTCTCGATCGGCAGAGCGGTTATTGGTAGCCCTGCGATCATGCTGGCGGACGAACCGACCGGGAATCTGGACAGTAAGAACAGCAGCGAAATCATTGACCTGTTAAAAATGCTGAACAAAACCCTCCAACAGACGCTGATCGTGATTACACATGACGAACGGATCGCTTTGCAAGCCGACAGGATCATCTCTATTGAAGACGGGAGGATTGCCAAAGACGAGGTGATCCGTCCATGAACATTGTTAATAAGCTAACGATTCGGCATTTGAAGCAAAATAAGAAACGAACGCTTGTAACGATCATAGGTGTTATCATTTCGGTTGCCATGGTGACGGCCGTTTCAACGCTAGGGTTTTCTTTTTTAGATTTGATGAAAAGGCAGACCATGATCGAGAACGGGGATTGGCATGTTCTGTATAACAATGTAAACCAGAAGCAGCTTGCAGCGATCCAGAAGGATGAGGCAACCGGGGCGGTTGCGGTCTCAAGGGATCTTGGCTATGCCCCTTTTGAAGGGGGCCAGAACAGCAACAGGCCGTATTTGTTCATCAAGGAGTATAATACCCAAGGTTTCACCCAATTTGGGGTTGTACCAAGCAAGGGCCGTCTTCCGCAGACAGACAAGGAGGTTGTTATCTCAGAAGCGCTTGCAGGGAATGCAAAGGTGAAATATGAAATCGGCGATCGTCTAACTCTGAATGTCGGGGAACGATTTGAGGAAGGCAGCAATCAACCGCTGAATCAGACCGAACCACTGCGTATGATGGACGACAAAATAACCGAAACCCTCCAGAATAAGAAGATAAGGCAATACACGGTGGTAGGCTTTATCAAACGTCCCGTGTGGGAACCGGCTTGGGCCCCGGGTTACACCCTTATTAGTTATACCGATGAGAACATGATGGGGGCGAACGATCGGGTCAATGCGGCAGTTGAGCTGCGGAAGGTAAACCGTTCCTTGTTCACTCATGCGGAAAACTTGGCTAAGCAGAACAACATCAAATCCGTAGAGTTTAATCACGATTTGCTTCATTATTATGGTGTGTCGAAAAGCGGGGCTACGAACAGCACGCTGATCTCCCTATCGGCCATCATTATGGTAGTCATTATGGTGGGTTCAGTATCGCTCATCTATAATGCTTTTGCGATCTCCGTCTCGGAGCGTTCCCGCCATTTAGGGATGCTTGCGAGTGTGGGGGCTACGAGAAGGCAGAAGAGGAATTCGGTATTCTTCGAAGGGTTCGTCATTGGCCTGATCAGCATTCCGATTGGGGTAATATGCGGGCTTGCCGGGACTGGGGTTACTTTTATATTCATTAACTCCATGATCCAGGGGGCTTTAGGGGTGACGGAAAAACTGACAATGATCATTACACCGCTATCCCTCTTGATTGCCTGTGCGGTTTCCATGCTGACGATTTTCATTTCGACCTATCTCCCCGCTGTAAAAGCGTCCAGGATTTCCGCCATGGATGCGATCCGCCAGACTGACGATATAAAGCTTACGGGCAAAGCGGTAAGAACATCAAAGCTCATTCGCAAGCTCTTCGGGATCGAAGGGGAGATCGGCCTGAAGAATCTGAAAAGAAACAAGCGGAGATATCATGCCACGGTCTTTTCGCTCGTCATCAGCATCGTCCTGTTTCTGACGGTATCCTTCTTTACATCCAGTCTGAAGCAGTCGCTGGATCTCTCGGGGGAAGGGGTCAACTACGATATTCAAGTCGCCTACGGAAATGGGAAAAGAATAGACGACCGGCTGTTACAGTCGATTACATCCCTTGAAGGTGTAACTGAATACAGCGTGATTCACGAGTTCTATGAAAAGACGTTGGTCGAAGAATCGTCCATCGCGGATGAATTGCAAGAGACGGTCAAGAAGGATCAGGGTAACCTTCAGAACGGGAAATATCCTTACGACATGAAGATCCATGCGTTAAATGATGCGAATCTGCGAGCCTATGCCCAAGCGGTTGGCACTGATTACAAGCAGTTAACAGACCCGAATCATCCCGCTGCCATCGTGCTGGATACGATTCATTATAAAGATATAAATACAGGCAAGTATGTTCAAACGAAGGCCATTTATGCAACAGTCGGCCAAAGCTTTGACTTGGTTGAAACTGATGAGAACACAGGGGAAGAGACGAGTGCAGGCCAAGTGACCGTTGCGGCTTTGACCGATCAAGCTCCTAAGGGATTGGAACCAGTAGGCGTAGGTGGGTTGAATCTCATCGTCTCGGAACAAGTTATGAACCAGTGGGTAAAGGGTAAGAGCGCGGAACCTGTGCAGACCTATCTCTATCTGAACAGCACAGAGCCTTTGAAGACACAGCAGGACATCGAAGAAATGAAAGAGGCGGGGCTGCAGGTCTATAATGTGTTTCAAGCGAGAAGAAACGATGAACAGAAAGTTCTGTTACTGTCTGTTTTCTCCTATGGATTTATCGTGTTAATCTCAGCGATTTCTATTGCGAATATTTTTAATACAATTTCTACGGGCATCTCTCTTCGAAAACGGGAGTTTGCGATGCTGAAATCGGTTGGAATGACCCCCAAGGGCTTTGCCAAAATGATGAATTACGAGAGTATTTTCTACGGGGCCAAGTCCCTGTTGTTCGGGCTTCCTATCAGCGTCGCTGTCATGTATATGATCTATAGGGCATGGGCGAACAAATTCAGCTACGAATTTGCCCTCCCTTGGATGAGTATGCTTACTGCCATTGCGGCGGTATTTCTCATGGTTGGCTCGGCTATGTTATATTCCAGCACGAAAGTGAAGAAGGAAAACATTATCCATGCGTTAAAGCAGGAGAGTATATAAAAGGGAACAGGCTCTGACTTGGTTAAGTCAGGGCCGTTTTTTTATTTAGACGAAGGATGGTGGATCATCGTGTCATCGTGCTGCTTACTCTAGGTGCAGCCGGGTTCGCTGTGGCCCCTTATCTTCTAATTAACTCCCAGCATAGCCGTTCATATGGCAGTAATACGCAGCATGGTGACATAACATCATCTTGACAGTATGACATTATCCGACAAAATGACCGATCCCGCCGCCTCCTCTGCCGCCGCTTGTAAAGCTTTCATCCAAGGAATAAGCTTCTGTCGTTCGTCCCCAGAAAGTAATGGCAATAAGCCGTTATATGACAGTAATTCAGCATGGTGACATAACGGCATCTTGGCAGTATGACAATTATACTGCAATACTCGGGGAGACAAATCGCTTTGCACTGAATGTCAAACAATAACCCTGAGGAGGAGAAAGAAAACAAATGAACAAGAAATTATTAACGAGGTTGGCGCTTACTACAATATGTATAAGTTTGGCCGGTTGTTCCACAGTAGGAAACCCATCAACATCATCCAGTGCGGGCAATACGCCTGCATCTAAGCTTGAAACTGCCGTGAAGGACAAACAGACTCCATTACAGTGGCTGGAGAAGAATGCAAGCAAATTAACAACAGCAGAGCCTGGTGCTTCTTTGGAAGATTTACAACCACTTAAAGAGATGATAGGATCTGCTCCTATTGTTGGTTTAGGCGAAGCTTCTCATGGCATGCATGAAATATTCACGATGAAACACCGTATCGTACAGTTTTTGGTTACGGAGTTGGGGTTTACAAACCTTGTCTTAGAGGAGAACTGGGGGCAAGGATTGATGCTTGATCAATATGTTCTTACAGGTAAAGGGCATCCAAGCAAAATTCTTAGCCCTATGTTTAACAATAAAGAAATGACGCAAATGTTGGAATGGATTCGTGACTACAATGCCGATCCCAAACATCCCAATAAAGTACGTGTGATCGGGATGGACCAAAAAAAATTAGATGAACATGTGTTTAACAAAATTTCGGACTATATCAAACAATATCATCCGAATTTGATTTCTCAATTAAATAACAAAATGAAAGAGCTTATTCCCGCAACAAAAGACGAACAAAGTTTTGAGAAACTGTCGAAAGATGAGAAAGAAAAGCATCTTTCCAATGCCCGGTCTATTATTGAGCTGCTAGAAAAAAATAAAGCTAATGCCGGCAAGCAAAAAGAAGCTTACGAATGGGCATTGCATAGCGCCCGTATTATCGAGCAATTTATTCATATGTTTTCAGCTGAACAAACGCCGGAGTTCTTCTTAAGACATGATATTGCAATGTATGAAAATGCGAAGTGGACACAAGAACAATGGGGGAAAACCATGGTATGGGGTCATAACGGACATATATCCAAAACCAATATTCTTCCATTCGTATATCCGGAGATGTCAGGACAACATTTGGCTAAACATTACGGCGACAAATACGTATCCATCGGGACATCAACTCATTCAGGTTCATATAACGTTGTTAATGAAAGTGGCAAATTCGGTCCTTATGGAACGGTTAAAGTCGATGACCCCAAAAGCATTAACTATACCGTCGGACAAGTCAAACATGATCAATATTTTGTAGACTTGCGCAAAGCAAGCGGTTCGGTGAAAACCTGGCTAGATGAAACCCGTCCTCTACTTGCCGGAGTAACAACATTGGGACCTCAAATACCTTTGTTTGTAGACGCTGCATTCGGGAAGACATTTGACATCTTTTTCTATATTAAAAAGGTCACTCCATCACATATGAATGAATAATACGATGATTCCCTAATCAAAAGGAGGAACGAAATGAACAAAATTTCTATGCTCACTGTATCGACAATGATTGCCGCGACTCTATTACTGCCATTGTCAGGAACTGGTTTTGCCAAGCAGGCGGGTACCCCCGTTACTACTTACAGTCAAGATTCGCAGACCAAAGCCAAGCAACTTATCGATAAAGCTGCTAACCATCAAAATATACCGGGCGTAATTGTAGCTTCCTCAAACAAAGGAGCAAAATGGGCATATGCTTCCGGTGAAGCAAGCATTTACGGTGCTGACCCGGTTAAGACGAACTTTACTTTCCGTATCGGTAGTCTAACAAAGACGTTTACTGCAGTGGTCATTCTTCAGCTTGTCGATGAACAAAAACTGAACCTGGATGATACGATAGAAAAATGGCTGCCTGATGTTGTTAAGGGTACTGAATATGAAGGGGATCATATCACGATTCGGCAACTATTAAACCAAACAAGCGGCATTCCTGACTATTCAGAACATAAGGATATTCTCGATAAATTACTCCCAAACCCGTTACATTCCTTTTCTGATGATGAATTAGTTCGTACTGGGCTGAACATGAAGGCAATCTCTAAGCCTGGAGAGAAATGGGTTTACTCCAATACGAATACAGTACTGGCAGGGATGATTATTAAGAAGGCTACTGGAGAAACATACGGGGACCATATTAGGAAACGTTTCATAGCTCCCCTTAAGCTAACGAGTACTTATGTACCCGACGATTACTCGTTTATTCCAGGTGAACATGCTCGAGGATACTTCATACTCGACGGACAATTCATAGATAGAACCGAAATGAATCCCTCTTGGGCATCTGCTGCGGGATCTATAATCTCCTCAGCGGATGATCTGAATACATTCTTCCGTGCTGTACTTAGTGGCAAACTATTAAAACCAGCTACTTTAGATCAGATGTTAACTGGGGTGAAAACTCCAATAGGTGAATATGGCTTGGGGATCCTTGGAACAAAGCTGAAGAATGGTATTACGATTTGGGGGCATGGCGGCAACTTTCCAGGATTCGCAACGTTCGCAGGTGGAACTCGCGGCGGGGATTATGTACAAACCCTTAATATCAATGCGATGCCTTCTGAAATGGATACGTTATCCCTTTCCAAAAGCATTGCCGAGCAACTTATTGGCTTTTCATCACATTAAGAATACCAGCAAGAAAGAATCGCTATAAAAGTTTTGTCCGGTACTTATTCTTTCCCCTTATGATATGTTGTAAGGAATAAGAACCGAAAGGGTGACCTTAAGCCAATGATCTACTAATCCTGTTCCATATAAGAAATATCGTAACCTTACGATTTTTTTGGATAGGATTAGTGCGGGCTTTTATATATCAACAATAGGATCAGGCTCCTTTTTAAGGGAGCCGTGTATCCTTTTGTCCGTATGTCTGCCTCCTGTCCAGAAATGGGTAAGGGGGCTTTTTGTATTGTGGACAAAATGCAGTTTTACACCATTGGAGTTCATAACATTTTGCGAGAAAGTAAGGAGGTTTCAGTATGTTTAAATTAACAAATAAAAAAATTATACTCGCTATTCTCATGATCAATATATTTATTGTTATGGTCGGGGTTGGTTTGATTACTCCCATTCTGCCACAATTGATCCTGGAATTTGGAGCAAACGGGCAGTCGATGGGACTGTTAGTAGCTGCCTATGGGGTTACACAGTTCCTATTATCCCCGATCACCGGGCAGCAGTCTGACCGCTATGGAAGAAAAGTGTTCATCGTTACGGGCGTCATTGTTTTTGCCGCAGCTAAATTTATATTTGCTGTTGGAGATGCGCTGTGGATGCTGTATATCTCCCGCTTGCTGGAGGGAGTGGCCGCAGCTTTGATTGTGCCGCCAATGATGGCTTATGTAGCTGATATCACCACAACGGAGGAGCGTGCCAGAGGCAACAGCCTGTTAGCCGCAGCCATGTCCTTTGGATTTGTGATTGGACCTGGGCTTGGGGGTATTCTTGCAGGGTATGGAACGAGGGTTCCGCTCTATGTGGCGGCAGGTGCGGCTGTGGTTGGAGTCGTCTTTTCAATGTTATGTCTGCCCGAAAGCCTGTCGAAGGAGCAAATGAGAGCTGCACGGGAAGTGGTTACGCGGAAGGAGTCACTCTTTAAACAATACGCGAGATCTTTGAAATCCAAGTATGCCATTCTCTTTATCCTTGTCCTTGTGATGACCTTTGGGCTCGCTAATTATGAGTCGGTTCTCGGTTTGTATGTGACGAAAAGGTTTCAGTTCTCACCTCAAAGTATTGCCATAATTCTGACGACAGGCGCTATTATTGGCGTTGCCATGCAGGCATTGATGGTGGCCAGAATAATTAAGAGGTTTGGTGAGAAAATGGTGATCAAAGGCGCTCTTCTGATCACCTCGTGTGCTTATATCGTGCTTATTTTTGTTAAGGATTTCTGGAGTATCTTCCTGATAACCTCCAGTATTTTCTTTGCTACAGCTATACTCCGCCCAGCTCTTAATACCCAATTATCGAAGCTGGCCGGGAACGAACAAGGATATGTGGCGGGGATGAATAATGCCTATATGAGTTTAGGCAATATCATTGGCCCTATTCTAGCCGGGCTCTTATTTGATGCTCATATGTTCGCCCCTTTTATAACAGGCTGTTGTATTTTGTTTGTTGCCTACTTAATGACGTTGAAATTCAAATAAATGTGATTAGATTGGTAGTCTTCCCCTTGCTGATGGGAGAGAGTGAGGTACTACCCCTTCATCTGACTCCGCGAATTAAAAAAGTCCGGTACCCCAGCTGCACGAACAGGATTACGCTCAGCGATACACTGCCCGCAATTCCCAGCATGATGGCGATTTGATACTCGATCGCGACAACAGGGGAGGCGCCTCCAAGGATTTGCCCGGTCATCATGCCGGGTAAGAAGACGATGCCCATGCCCACCATAGAGTTGATTGTAGGCAGCATGGCGGCGTCGAAGGCTTGATTGACAATCGGCTTGGAGGCCACTTTGGGCGTGGCGCCGAGGATGAGAGCCCCCTCCACAAGGTGTCTCTTGGAGCTCATCCCTTCCAGAAGGTGATTTACGCCAAGTGAAATTCCGGTCATCGCATTGCCGATGATCATTCCCGCGATGGGGATCACGTACATGGGATCATACCAGGGAGATACACATAAGACGACAAGGATAAAATAACCGAGACTGGCGACGGTTCCGGTCACCATGGAGACCGCGATGATCTTTTTCATCTCTCCGGATAATGGCGCCTTCGTACGCTTGTAAATGTTATATACCGAGAAGATCAGCATAATGGCCGTGATCCCAATCGTGTATAAGGGATGAGAGTGCTTGAACACGTAAGCCAGGATATACCCGACAAGAATGAGCTGAAGGGTCATGCGTACGGAGGACACCAGAATTTCCTTCTCCCGGTCGATGCCTCTGATTTTGACGATCACAAGCAGCAGAACAATGAAGATATAGGCCGCGGCTAGCTGCCAAAAGGACAGATCCATACTTCCATTTCCGTTCACCCGCTACACCACCTCTCGTGCAATAACTTGGCCCTTACTGACCTCAATGACATGATCGGCAAAGGCCGCAACTAAATCCTTTGAGTGCGTGACCATAATCATGGTCTTCTGCCGGGGACGGACATATTCGGCCAGCTTCTTCATAACAAACTGGGCAGTATCCTCATCTAGTGCCGAGGAGGGTTCATCGAGCAGCAGGACGGAGGGTTCCATCAGAAGCACTCTGGCTAAGGCCAGCCGCTGCTTCTCTCCCCCGGATAGAGACTCGGCATCCTGATCCAGCTCTTTTCGCAGATGGACCTTTTCCAGTGCTTCAAGCAAATTATGTTCCGAGGCAGCAGGCTTACCCGAGAATTCAAGCCCAATCTGCAAATTATCCCGTACGGACCCTTTGAAAATGGTGGGACTTTGCGTCAGCATAACGACGTTTCGGCGCAGCTCAATAGGGTCGCATTCGGAAATGGGGACATCATTCACCCATATTTCACCCTCATCACAGCTGATCAGGTGATTTAGCAGTTTTAACAGGGTCGTTTTGCCGCTCCCGCTCTCTCCGACAATGCAGGTGATCTGCCCGAAGGGGATATCCAGATGGTCAATATTGAGGATGTCCTTATAATTCACATGGCGCAGTGCAAACACAGCAAATCCGCTCCTTCTATATGTAGATTGGGTTCTCCAATATGACAATCTTGATCATACATAATTGTAGCTTAGGACCAGACAGACGGAAGTGGGGATATTTCCCATATTTTTTAATGGACAGGAACATTCACTCATGATATGTTCGGGACATCATCAGGAAAGTAGGGAGAGTTATGATCGTGTGGTTTCGGCATTTGCCACAGGTAGATTTAGACGGGGCGGAATGGAAACCCTTCATTCAAAATCCCTGGTTTCGTAACCACTTTATGAAGTTTGTTTATTTCATCATGGCTGCTTTTATCATCGGGTTCATTGGGCTTCTGGAATTTTCAGGAGTCACAAACGTTCCCCTTGGGCTTATTGTTCTTTTTGTTTTTATCATACATGAAGTTCTACATATTCTAGTGATTTACACTAAAGGCGACATCAGCCTAACGTTCAGTGGAATATTCTTTTGGCTCAATACAGATGCGGTTCTATCTAAAAGACGGTTTTGGGTGTTTATGAGTTTGCCTTTTATCGGATTATCCGTTATCCCAGCAGCAGCTTCGCTCTTTGTATCCGGGCATCCCCAATCCCTTCTGTTAATTATCAGCTGGGTGAATTTAATTATTTCTTCCTCCGACCTTGTAAATTCATGCTTAATTCTCCTGAAACCGAATAAATCTGAATTTTGCAGAGGCTGCTATCGGGTGAAATAACGGTTTCCCGTAATAGTAGTAACCACAGTTGATTCACTTCAATCCCCGGTCTGTTCCTGCGGCTCAGCCGCTTGAGGCTGGAAATTGGCCTTCGCACGGTAATGCTTAGGTGAGATCCCCTTCACCTTCTTGAACACTTTGGAGAAAAGAAGAGGATCATTATAACCAACCGAACGGGAGATATCGCCGATCGTGAGCTCGGCATGCTCCATCATTTCACAGGCTTTGTTGATTCTGTAGCGGACCAGATACTCCTGAATGCTTGCATTCATTTGTTGTTTGAACAACGAGCCCAAGTAGCTTCGGTTAAGTCCAATAAAATGGGCGATATCCTCAATCGTAATTTTCTGGGCATAGTTCATTTCGATGAAATCCGTCACCTTCTCCACGTAAATCTCCGCCCGGCTCTCCTTCTCACTTGGGGGAACTGCCGGGCCATACTCCACAAGCAGCGATAGCAGCATGTACAGCAGCCCGGTCAGTCTGGTTTCCCGAGCTTTTATGTAAGCTTTGGACTCTATCATCAACTGCACGTATTGATAGATCATGTCATCCCGATCATAGTGCAGGATCGGGGATGCCTGCGTAAGACCCGCCTGCTTGAGGAGCCATTCAGCCAATGTCCCATGAAATCCGACCCAGCAATAAGACCAAGGGTTTAGAACATCGGCCTGATAATAAGTAATGATGTCCGGGCAGATGAGAAACCCCTGTCCTTTTTTTAGATGATACCTCCTTCCACCCACCTCGAAGACGCCTTCCCCGTCTAAAATATAATGCAGCAAATAATGCTCCCTTACGGCCGGCCCATAAAAATGCCCAGGTATGCAATTCTCCACACCAAATTGGGTCAGATATAGTTCCGAATGATGCTTGCTGCGCGGCAAATATTCAATCACGGCAAATCTCCTCTTACCCTTCTATCTCGTATCTAGCATTGTGCCATGTTTAGTGAGCACCATGCCATGTACTCAGTATATAAAATATAATATAGTGTTTTCGAAGACTCAACCATTACGTTGTCATATCGAATCAAGCTTTAAACCATATTATGGAGAAGCAGTCTTCTATGTGATTTTTAAGAGAGTAATGTCCGTAGAGGATCGCTTCTAAACAGAGAGGATGTATATTCATGGGCGTGTTGGTTCAGGAGCAAGCCGGGCTGTTTCATCTGCAGTCGCCTGGCATGAGTTATATGATTCAGATCGTGGACGGGTATCCATTGCATGTCTACTGGGGAGGCAGGCTGAAGCACCGGGAACAGATGGATGATCTGTTGATTCATACCCCGGCAAAGGCCGGACTTGACCGGCTGCCCCAAGAGTATCCGCAGTACGGGAGTGGGGACTTCCGTAACCCGGCGTACCAAGCAGAACTGGAGGATGGAACCCGGATCACGGAGCTGAAGTATGAAGGATACCGGATTTTGAAGGGAAAGCCATCGTTATCAGGGCTTCCGGCTGTATATACCGAGGATGATGCCGAAGCGGAGACACTGGAGCTGGAATTAAAGGATGCCTATTCGGGCCTGAAGGTCATTCTTAGCTACACGATTTTTGCAGATCGAAATGTGATCACCCGTTCAGCCCGTTTGAGTAATGCGGGGGACAACAATCTCCGGCTTCGCCGTGCCCTCAGCGCCAGTGTCGATTTCTCCGGCAAGAGTGATTTAGAGATGATGTATCTGACGGGAGCCTGGGCCAGGGAAGCTAACATTATCCGCAAGCCGATTCATCAAGGTGAGACCCGGATCGATAGTAAAAGAGGCATGAGCAGCCATCAGTTCAACCCTTTTGCCGCTTTGGTCACTCCAGAGACTACGGAAAGCCATGGTGAAGCCTACGGCTTTAGCCTTGTGTACAGCGGAAGCTTTGAAGCTGAAGCGGAAGTGGACTCGTTTGGCTCCACACGGGTAAGCATCGGCTTGAACTCGTTTGACTTCGCTTGGCTGCTCAGCCCGGGCGAGAGCTTCCAGACACCTGAGGCTGTCATGGTGTACTCTGGCCAAGGCCTTGGAGGCATGTCGCGTACATATCACCGCTTGTACCGGACCCGGCTCTGCCGTGGGAAATTCCGGGACGAGGAACGGCCGATCCTGGTCAACAACTGGGAGGCAACTTATTTCAACTTCGACGCCGACAAGCTGGTCTCGATCGCGGAAGAGGGAGCAAGGCTTGGCATTGAGCTGTTTGTCCTGGATGACGGCTGGTTCGGCAAGAGGGACTCCGACAATTCGTCGCTCGGCGATTGGTATGAAGACCGCCGGAAGCTGCCGGACGGGCTGGCGGATGTCGCCCAGCGCGTTAACGAGCAGGGCCTGAAGTTCGGTCTCTGGTTCGAGCCTGAGATGATCTCACCGGACAGCGAGCTGTACCGGAAGAATCCGGATTGGTGCCTGCATGTTCCGGGAAGAAGACGCAGTGAAGCCAGATGGCAGCTGGTGCTCGATTACACCCGCCAGGAGGTGCGCGATTATATTTTCGACTCGCTTTCCGCCATCTTCACAACGGTGCCGGTCTCATACGTGAAATGGGACATGAACCGTGCTCTGACGGAGATCGGTTCTGCTGCTCTGCCACCGGAACGCCAATCCGAGACGGCCCACCGCTATGTCCTTGGACTGTATGAGCTGCTGGAGCGCATCACTTCCGCATTCCCGCATATTCTGTTCGAGAGCTGCTCCAGCGGCGGCGGACGTTTTGATCCGGGTATGCTGTATTACATGCCTCAGACCTGGACCAGCGATAACACCGACGGGGTGGAACGGCTGAAGATTCAATACGGCACCAGCCTGGTGTATCCGGTTAGCGCCATCGGGGCACACGTATCGGCCGTTCCGAACCACCAGGTTGGACGGATGACACCTCTGGAGTTCCGGGGAGATGTCGCTATGTCCGGGAACTTCGGATATGAACTGGATCTGACGAAATTTACCGATGAAGAGAAGGAGATCGTCAAACGCCAAGTCTCAGCCTATAAGGAGATTCGCGGTTTGGTTCAGAAGGGGGACTTGTACCGGCTTAAGAGCCCTTTCCAAGGGAACGAGTCGTCCTGGATGTTTGTGTCGGAAGACCAGAAGGAGGCTGTCGTCTACTATTTCCAAGTGATGGCTGTGCCGAACGCGCCTCTGCGGAGCTTGCGTCTTGACGGGCTTAATCCGGAACTTGAATACGAAGTTCAACCTGGAAATAACGGAGAAACGTCAATCCACGGAGGAGACAGACTTATGCAGTTAGGTCTGACCCTTGCCTACCAACAGAAAGACTATGAGAGCGGATGGTTCAGACTCCGGGCGGTAACACCCTGAAAGGTGACTGACGTATAGTCCAGGAACAGGTAGGGCCTGAACAATCGATAAAGATATGCCCCTTTTATTCAAAAAGGGGCATTTTGCATGTAGTAGGCAAACTTGGCAGGGGAGGGTCATCCATGCTTTTTATCCGCATCATGAATGACATGAAGATGAAGAAGAAGCTTGCATTTACGTTTATTTCAGCAGCCGTACTTCCCTTACTGCTCTGCGGCCTGCTTCTCATCGGGAAGCTTCGTGAAATTGTTATTAAGGATGCTTTTAAGCAAATCTCCACCAATGTGGAGCGTGTCCAGAAGCGTATGGAAGAATTGATCAACGTACCGCTGGATATCTCCTACCGGCTAACCAACGACAATCGCATGAAACGGGTGGCCAGCCAAAAGTACAGCAGCTATGCCGAGGTCGTGAAGACGTACCGGGATTACACGGATATTCGCGACTATCTCCAGCTGTACAAAGAAATTTCCGGCATCCGCGTCTATGCCGTTAATCCGGGAGCACTCAACAACTGGGAGTTTATCCAGCCTGACCCAACGATCACTAACATGAGCTGGTACAAGGAGGCCATAGAGCAGAAGGGGCTCGCAGGCTGGAATTTGATTAAGGATGAACGCAGTGGTACCGACTATCTTAGTCTGATTCGTTCATTTTCATTGGATTCCTTGGGACGAAAAGGGGTGCTGGTTATCAATGTGAGCAAGCAGCCGCTTAGCTCCATTCTGGACCAAGAATCGTTCCCTACTTTAATCGTGGATACGAAGAACCGGATTGTGGCTTCCAATGAACCAGGCATGTTCGGAAAGAATCTTTCAGAGATTCATGCTGATGAAAACATACTTAACGGGCAGGAGGGAAGTTACGATACACTGCTGGGCGGCAAAGCGTCCAAGGTCGTTATCGCCAGGCTGAATCCGCAGAACAGCTGGAATGGGCTGCGCATTATTTCTATTTTTTCCGTATCCGAGATTACCCGTGATGCGAATCAGGTCATCCGGCTCGGCATTGTCGTGATCACGGCCAGCCTTGTATTTGCCGTTCTGCTGATCTATGCCTCAGCATCGCTGCTGTCCAAGAGGCTCCTCCGCCTGAGCCGGCATATGACCAAGGTGGGGGCAGGCTCCTGGGATACTTTTCTTCATATCGATGGAAAAGATGAAATCGGCGTGCTGTCCAGGCAGTTTAACGCGCTGGTTAGAAACGTAAACCAGCTGGTAGATGAGGTCCAGGAGACGAATCGTCAGAAAAGTCTGGTGGAGCAAAGACAGAATGAGATGAAGTTCAAGATGCTGGTAAGCCAAATTAACCCCCATTTCCTGTTCAACTCGCTGGAATCGATCCGGATGGAGGCCCATATCCGCAGACAGGATGATATTGCTGAGGCGGTATGGCTGCTCAGCAAGCTGCTGCGCAGCAGTCTGGAGGCGGGCAACGGCAGGATTTCGCTGCGCGAGGAGCTTGAACGGGTGCGGTGTTATCTTGATATTCAGAAGTTCCGGTACGAGGACCGCTTGAAGTACCGCTTGGAGGCTGATACGAAGCTGGAGGAGCTGTCTGTGCCGCCGATGATCATCCAACCCTTGGTGGAGAATGCGATCATCCACGGCCTGGACAACCGGGCGGAAGGTGGTGTCATTGTGGTGGAAGTAAGAGAGATCCGGGAAGGTGTCCGGGTTCGGGTATGTGACAACGGAACAGGGTTCCCGGCTGACCGCCTTGCCCAGGTACGGAAGGAGCTTGCCTCACCTGTTAAGCAGCATGAGGGCAAGAGCATCGGCCTGCAGAACGTCAACGACCGGCTGGTCTTGCTTTACGGGGAATCAAGCGCTTTGGTTATCGAGAGTGAACCTGGCTTCGGAGCTTGCATTACGTTTGTTATTCCAGGAGGTGAGCCCAATTGATTAAGGTAGTTATTGTGGACGACGAGCCTAAGCTTCGTCAAGGTCTTCAGACTCTGATTCCGTGGGAGCAGCTGGGGTTTACCGTTACAGCCACGGCAGCCAACGGACAAGAAGCCTTGGAAGTCATTAAGGAGGAAACTCCGGACCTCGCCATTGTCGATATCCGTATGCCGCTAATGGATGGGCTGGAGTTGATTCGGAACCTGACAACCTCCGGCCATCAGATGCACTTTATTATTCTTAGCGGATATGCCGACTTCGAGTATGCCAAGATGGCCATTAAGTACGGAGTGACCGGATACATTCTGAAACCTGTGGATACGGAGGAAATGGCAGCCAACTTAAAGCGGGTGCGTGAGCGTATTGAAGAGGAGCGGATGAAGCGGGCGCAGCCATTCGTAGAGGCGGTGAACCCGAGGTGGCTGCTGCATCAGCTGCTTGATCCCCAGGAGAAAGCCATAGAATCAGCCAAGCTGATAAGCATGGCTGAAGAAGCTGATCTGTTGTGGAGCAGCTATGAGGTCATTGCCGTTCTCCCGCAGGTTCCCGAAGCAGGCCGTGCTGATGCGCTGTATCGGCTTTCAGAGGCATGGAGACCGCTCATCGAAGGAGAGTACAGGGGGGCCGTAACTCTCCGTCCCCCATACGCCATCCTCCTTCTCCAGGAGCCACTGCGCGGGAGGCAGCGGCGGGAGAAGCTGTACCGGGAGCTCCGGAGCTCGGCGAACGGGCTGCGGTTTACAGCTGCTACCGGAGGAGCGGTGTCTTCGCCTGAAGAGATTGGCCATTCCTATTTAAAAGCTCAGGAATCGATTCAACAAGCGTTCTTCGGTGAGAAGGGCCGGCTGCTGGGACCAATCCCTCCGGTGTATCCTCTGCCAGAGCCAGACTGGCTGTCTAGTGACGGCGACACCGAAGAGATAACGGAGCAGATCATCTTCCGCCTGTATTACAGTCTGGATGTTGGAAACCATTCGGGGATACGCCCACTCTTGGACGAGGCGGCAGCATTCTTCTTAAGACAGGGACAGGATGAGAAGGTTGTCAAGGAATCCTTCTTTTTTCTAACCAACGCGGTCATTCATAAGCTGACCGAAGGCTCTCACAAGAAATTGATGGGAACCGAGACCGTGTCCCGTTTCTTGAACGGGATTCTCCAATATGAGGTTCTGGACGATCTCCTGGAGGAGACCCACCGTTTCCTGCTTGCACTGGCAGAGGACGCCGGGCCGGGAGGCAAGGAGCAGGAGCTGAAGAAGATGATCAGCTTCATCCATAGGCATTACGCGGAGAACCTGAGACTCGACACATTAGCCGGGCTGCTCAACTACAGCACAGCCTATCTGGGGCAGCTGTTCAAGAACAAGACCGGGGAGTACTTCAACACCTACCTGGACAGGGTCCGCATTGAGAAAGCCAAGGAGCTGCTGGGCCAGGGGATGAAGGTATACGAAGTGGCCGAGCGTGTCGGCTACACGAACGTGAACTATTTTCACAGCAAATTCAAAAGGTACGAGGGCCGCTCCCCATCGGATTATAAAAATCCATAATTTCTAGATGATTTTCTCCGAAATCCGTGATATGGGCGGAGCCTTCTCTCTGATCTATGATGGAATCCAAGGGAGGGAAGGAATTATGAAAGCGGCAACACTAGAAAGGGAAGGCGCTTACAAAGAGAAAAAGAAGAATGCCTGGAAGGTATTTAAAAATCAGAAATACCTGTACTTCATGTCCATTCCGTTTGTTCTCTGGGTCTTTGTCTTCCAGTACTTGCCCCTGTGGGGCTGGACAATGGCCTTCCAGAAATATAGACCGGGCGTTAATTTCTTTGATCAGAAATGGGTCGGCCTGGATCATTTCCGCACCTTGTTCCAGGATGGGCATTTCTATCAGGTGCTCAGGAACACACTTGCCATGAGCCTCATGGGCCTGGTCGCCGGTTTTATTATACCGGTTGTTTTTGCTCTGCTGCTCAATGAGGTCCGGATTCAGGTTATGAAGCGATTCGTACAGACCGTATCTTATTTGCCGCATTTTGTATCATGGGTAGTCGCGGCAGGCATTGTCACCAAGATGCTCTCGACGGACGGCGGTGTCGTGAACGATATCCTGATGGGCTTGCACATTATTGATAGGCCGATCCAGTTCATGGCCCAGGGGAATTGGTTCTGGGGAATTGTAACTGGTGCCGACATCTGGAAGGAGACAGGCTGGAACGCCATTATCTATCTGGCTGCCATCTCCGGTATTGGCCCTGAGCTGTACGAAGCCGCACGGGTGGATGGTGCCAGCCGGCTCAGACAGATGTGGCATATCACGCTGCCGGGGATCCGTTCAACCATTATTGTTCTCTTGATTATGTCTATCGGACATTTGCTTGGGACCGGCTTTGAGAAGCAATTCCTGCTGGGCAATCACATGGTCATCGACTACTCTGAGGTGCTTGATTTGTATGCGCTTAACTATGGTCTTGGGATGGGGCGCTACTCCTTCGGGACGGCAATCAATATCTTCAATTCAGTGATCAGCCTAATCCTGTTGTTTGCGGCTAACGGAATTTTTAAGCGTTTTACCAAAGAAAGCATCATGTAGGGAGGAAGGATGATATGGAGGCTGTCAGAAGCACCAAATCTGTCGGCAGATTAACA
This sequence comes from Paenibacillus sp. J22TS3, assembly GCF_018403205.1. Taxonomy (NCBI): domain Bacteria; kingdom Bacillati; phylum Bacillota; class Bacilli; order Caryophanales; family Paenibacillaceae; genus Paenibacillus; species Paenibacillus sp. J22TS3. Next base: position 199,787 of record NZ_BOSF01000009.1, on the reverse strand, counting down.
AGCAAGCTTAAAGCAAAATCACCGCAAGACCGCATCCTGGGGATATTTGTTTATCTCTCCATGACGGTGGTAACCGTTCTAACCATCTATCCGTTCCTAAACGTGCTGGCGATTTCCTTTAACGATTCAGTGGATACCGTTAGAGGGGGAATTACCATTTGGCCGAGGGAATTTACCTTCAAAAATTACGAATTGATTTTCAACTACGGGGGGCTGATCACCGGATTTAAGATTTCTGTTCTGCGGACCATCATCGGCACCGTGCTGGGCCTAGTCAGCGGCTCGATGCTGGCTTATACGCTAGCACGGAGTGACTTTCAAGCGAGAAGATTTATTTCCGTCTTTCTTGCCGTGACGATGTATGTGTCCGGGGGCTTGATTCCGGGGTTCATCCTAATGAAGGATTTGAATTTAATTAATACATTTGCCGTTTACATTCTGCCGGGACTCGTAAGCGCGTTCAACGTCTTCGTGATCCGTTCCTTTATCGACGGCCTGCCTTATGCTCTGCAGGAGTCGGCTAAGCTGGATGGCGCAAATGACTTTACGATCTACTGGCGCGTCATTCTGCCTCTGTGTAAACCGGCACTTGCCACCGTGGCGCTGTTCTTGGCAGTGGGACAGTGGAACTCCTGGTTCGACACTTATCTGTTCAATGGGTCCAATGAATCGTTGACGACCCTGCAGTATGAGCTGATGAAAATTCTGCAAAGCACCACGACAAGCGCAACCAATTCCCAGGACGCCGCCAATATGGCCCAGCGGATGGCACAGGTCTCGCCGGAATCGGTGAAGATGGCTATCACGATTATTGTTACAGTGCCTATTCTTATCGTGTATCCTTTCCTGCAGAAATATTTCGTTAAAGGCATGACGCTGGGTGCGGTCAAGAGTTAAACGGGTGCAGACAGGTGTATCCACGTATACCGCCTGTATTATACAAATCATTTTCATATGGGGAGGTCGCATGTTCATGAAATCTAGACGAAAAAGGATGTTTACAGCACTGCTTGTGTCACTGACTTTAGTGGGCGCTCTTGCAGGCTGCGGGGGAAATGACAGCTCATCCGCGGGCGAGGGCAATAAAGCAAGTGGTAACGGGGACAGCTTAGAGCCCATCACACTCACTTATTTCTCCGAAGACCCCAGTACGAATTGGAATAACATGAAGGACGAAGTCGGCAAGGTTATCACTCAAAAAACCGGCGTAACCCTGGATGCTGAGTTCGCTGTGGGAGACCCGGTACAGAAAATTTCATTAATTGCCGCAACAGGCAATTATCCGGATCTGATCGCCGCCAAGGCAGATGTCGGCAAGCTGGTTGATGCTGGCGCGATCATCGATCTGACGGATCTCATCGACAAGCATGCGCCAAACATCAAGAAAATGCTGGGTGATAAGATTGTGCGGGCCAAGTACAGTCTGGATGATCCGGCCATCTATGCCATTCCAACATGGTCCGCCGTTGATGAGAAGAAGATCAAGGCTGACGAAGGCTTCGAGCTCCAGCACCGTGTTGTTAAGGAAGCGGGATATCCGGAGATTCGCACGGTGCAGGATTATGAAAAAGTGATTAAGGATTATATCACCAAGCATCCGACAGACGAGAACGGGAACAAGAATATCGGTTTGTCTCTGAATGCAGACGACTGGCATATGTATCAGGTGACGAACTCGGCATTCCTGACAACCGGGGGACCGAACGACGGGGAATATTACATTGATCAGAATACACACCAGGCTACCTACCACTTCCGTCGTCCGGAAGAAAAGGATTACTTCCGCTGGCTGAACCACATGAATGCGGAGGGTCTGCTTGATCCGGAGAGCTTCGTGCAAAAGACGGACCAGTTTAAGGCAAAGATAGCCTCAGGCAGGGTGCTGGGCCTGGCAGACCCGGAATGGGACTATGGCGACGGGCAGAATGCGCTGAAAGCGGCCGGCAAATTCGATCAGACCTACGGTCACTATCCGGTCACAATGAGCAAGGAGTATAAGGATACGAGCTTCTGGCCGGCCGGCTTCGACGGAGGGTATGGAATCTCGATCTCCAGCAAGTGTAAGGACCCGGTACGCGCGATCAAGTTCCTTGACTTCCTGGCATCAGAAGAAGGGCAGATCCTGAACAACTGGGGAATTGAAGGAAAGCACTACACCGTAGAGAATGGCAAACGGAAGATCATTCCGGCTGTGCAGGAGCGGATGGACAACGACAATGCGGCGTTCACCAAAGAGTCCGGTATGGGCTTGTACTGGAACATGATGGTCCATTATGGCGATGGCATCAAGGACTCGACTGGCAACTATTTCACCCGCAACTATCCGGAAATGCTGACTGCAACCTACAACAAGGCGGAGAAGGAAACTTTGAAGGCCTATAAGGCTGAGCATTGGAAGGATCTGTTCCCTAAAGAGGAAGAATTCAAGCCGAGAGCTTATGGAGCGGCCTACACGATGTCTCTGCCTAACGATGACCCTGCCGTTATTCTGGGTGCCAAGATGAAGGATATTACTTGGAAGCGTGTTCCAGAGGCGGTTATGGCCAAGCCAGAGAACTTTGACAAGATATGGGACGCGTACATGGCAGAGCTCGATAAGGCCGGAGTTAAAGATATGGAAGAAGCTTACACCAAGCATATTCAAAACCGGATCAAGCTGTGGTCCACTAACTGAGAAATAAGTTCATAACAAGAACAGCGCCGGTTCACTTGGCTATGATCATCGACATGGCAAGCAGAGACTAGAAACAGGTTTTCAACGGCGGCTTGTTACCGGCCTTCGGCTGGCAGCAGGCCGCTAGGTTTATCTTAAAGACCAACCTAAATCCGGTTTGCCAGATCGGTGTGATCTTTTGGTAAGTTAGCCGGAGGTAATTTAAAAACGAAAAATGAAAGCGGTATCAATAAAGGAGGTGGTGTGACGAAACAAGAGGATTTAAACCTATGCTTAAAAGTTAGGGAGCAGCAAAGACGGGTCTTCGTCAGGGAGATCAACCATGAAAGGGGAGGAATAAAATTTTGAAGAGAACAAGCGTCCTGTTATTCATTATTTCATTACTGTTAGCGATCGTTCCGATGTCCGCATCAGCGAAGAGCTCACGGATTTTCGAGGCAGAGAGCGGTACTTTAACCGGTACAGCTGCAGCTAAGGATACGCCAGGATACTCCGGCACCGGATATGTAACCAGCTTCGACAATGACGGAGATTCTTTAGCGGTAGACGTGTCGGTTCCGAGTGCTGGTTTGTATCAAATCACGATCCGCTATCATTCTCCGTATGGACACAAGCAAGCGTATCTGTTCGTTAACGGCACAGCGGCGGGGAGTGTTGATTTTGAGCAAACTACAGGCTTTACCGAGATGGCAGTGACCAAGGCACTGCTGAACAAAGGAACAAATACAATCCGGCTCGATAAGGGATGGGGCATGTACGAAATCGACTACTTTGCCATTGAGCCGGCTGCTGCTCCGGCCGTTCATCAAGTATCCAAAGCCTTAGTCAATCCTGGTGCTTCTTCGGCAGTGAAGTCGCTCATGAGCTATTTGGTTGACAGCTACGGTTCGAAGATCTTGTCAGGACAGCAGGATTACTCCAATGTAGCATGGATACAGAGCAACCTAGGGAAGAAGCCGGCCATGGTTGGATTTGATCTGATGGATTACTCGCCATCCCGGGTAGAGCTAGGTGCTGCGACCACCGAGATTGAAAAGGCGATAGATTGGGACCGCCAAGGGGGGATCGTAAGCTTCGTATGGCATTGGAACGCGCCGAAGGATCTGATCAATCAGCCTGGTAAAGAGTGGTGGAGGGGATTCTACACCGACTCCACAACCTTTGATATTCAGTATGCGCTGGATCACCCGGATTCTGAGGACTACGCATTGCTTCTCAGGGATATCGATGCGATAGCCATTCAGCTGAAGCGGCTGCAGGATGCGAATGTTCCTGTACTCTTCCGTCCGCTCCACGAAGCGGAGGGGGGCTGGTTCTGGTGGGGGGCCAAGGGAGCAGAGCCCTGCAAGGAGTTATACCGTATCCTTTACGACCGGTTAACCAATTACCATCACTTGAACAACCTGATCTGGGTATGGAATTCTATATCGCCGGATTGGTACCCGGGAGACGATGTGGTGGACATAGTCAGTTACGATTCCTATCCTCTTGCGGGGGATTACAGTCCACAGATGGGCAAATACGATCAACTGGTATCGCTAGGAAGAGACCGCAAGCTTGTGGCCATGACGGAGAATGGGGCTATTCCGGACCCTGACCTGCTGCCCGTGTATCATGCTGACTGGAGCTGGTTCACGACGTGGGGAGCCTTCGATGGAAATGCGAATTCACTTGATCATCTGAAGAAGGTTTATAACCATGATTATGTGGTTACGCTGGATGAGCTGCCAAACATCAAAACATATGACCTTGGGGTGAAAACAGCTCCGGCCGCTCCGACAGGCCTGAAGGCAGTGGCAGGCAATGGGCAGGTTACACTCAAGTGGAGCGAGACAAGCGGAGCGGAGAGTTACACCGTGAAGCGGGCCGCGAAGAGTGCCGGTCCATACACAACCATAGCATGGAACCTGCGGACACCGGGCTTTACGGACAAAGGTTTGGAGAACGGCAAGCACTACTACTATGTTGTGACTGCGGAGAACAGATTAGGGGCAAGCCCGGATTCGGCACCGGTTAAAGTGAAGCCCACCAAGGTTCGTGGCAGATAAACTGGCGAAGCAGCCCAGGGTAGATGATCACATGCTCAACGGTTCTGATTCAGCGACAATTCCCGGAACATAACATAAGCTGCAGTCCGGAATAACACAATGAAGACCAGATCAGGCAATTTTTAAAGCTGACTAATTAATTGTGGGATTCTAATACACATCATCGAAGAACCGCCCTTCCCCACGTGGAAAGAGCGGTTCTTGTCTTCTTGTTATTCAACTAACAATTGAAAGCCTGGAATTTCCTCCTCAGCCTCTTTAAAAAGCTGAAGCACAAGCTGGCTGTACTCCCCCAGCTTCTTCTCGCTTTCCTCATAATGCACCCATCGGATGGTTACGGGCATTTCCACCCACCCGGTTAAGCAATCCCACAAAGCGTCCAGATTATTACCATAATGACTGGGCAGATCTAGTGCTTCTCTCAAAGCCGCATGCAGATCTTCGCGGGTATGTAGTTGTCTGCCATCCAAAGTAATGCTGTGCATAGGAACTCCTCCACTTCTCCTCAGCATTATTTCATTTGCTGATACGTTTCGTAATGGTCTTCCGTCTTGTAGATTAAGCCATCGCTTGAGAACACGATCCGGTCCTTGCCCCGCGGCCCTTTTGTGTAATTGATATCCGCCTCATACCAGGTCCGCCCTTTTTTTCGGGGCAGCTTCCCTTCCCGGTTCTGAAACACATCTCCTCCGATGCTCTTACCAGGCGCAACCTCGTTCAGATTACCGGACTGCGGGTCCCAGCCCAGGCGCCTCGCCTCTTTTTTGGTGATAAAATTGTCCGGCAGCCGGTGGTGCTCGCGGATGTAGCTCGCCACCGCCTCAAAGCTGGTGGGATTGTGGGAAGGCTGTGTCTTCTCTGCAGTCAACCCGCAGCCAGCCAGAATCAGTATACTCAGCAGCAGTAAGACAATAGATCGTAATGCTTTCATGGACGTGATCCTCGCTTTATTCAAGATTTCATTTTCAGATTGTACAGTTTTCGGAGGATATAAGCCAGTTCGCTTTTTTCATTAGCCCAGTCCATAACGTTATAATGGTGAGAGAATGGGAAGAGCGATGGAAGGAAGGATTGAAATTATCATGAAAGTAATTGTTATTGGCGCCGGAATTGCTGGCGCATCCACCGCCTATCATCTGACTAAGCTTGGAGCGGACGTTCTTGTGATCGACCGGCAGGATGAAGGGCAGGCTACGGATGCAGCGGCCGGCATCATCTGCCCTTGGCTGTCGCAAAGGCGCAATCAGGCTTGGTACCGGCTTGCGAAGGCTGGAGCACGCTATTATCCACGGTTAATTGAGGTGCTTGAACGGGAAGGGGAAACCGATACCGGCTATGCCAGAGTGGGTGCTCTCAGCATCCATACAGATCCCGATAAGCTCCGCAAAATGGAGGAACGGGCGCACAAGCGGTTGGAAGATGCGCCGGAAATCGGAGAAATCCGCTTGCTGGATGAACAGGGCACGCGAGAGCTGTTCCCGCTATTGGCGGAAGAGTATGCTTCCGTTCATGTCAGTGGCGCTGCCCGTGTCGATGGCCGGGCCCTGCGGAATGCCCTGCTTCAGGCAGCACAGAGGAACGGGGCAGAGCTTAGGCATGGGGACGCCCAGCTTGAGTATCAGGCGGGCCGTGTAACAGGCGCCCTTTGCGGGGGAAGCGGCTACCCGGCCGATAAAGTTATCGTCTGTGCGGGAGCTTGGGCGGGACAGCTGCTGAAGCCGTTAGGCGTAGATTTTCAGGTGCGGTATCAGAAAGCACAGATCATGCACCTGGAGCTGGCAGATGTGGGGCAGGATACGGGCGGTTGGCCCGTGGTGATGCCGCCTTCCGATCAATATTTGCTCGCTTTTGCGCAGCGGAAGATTGTCATTGGGGCCACGCATGAGAACGATGTTGACGGCTACGATACGAGGATCACGCCTGGCGGTATGCACGAGATTTTAAGCAAAGGCCTTCCGTTGGCACCTGGTCTGGCGGAGAGCACATTTCAGGAGATAAGGGTGGGCTTCCGCCCATTTACGGCCGATTTTCTGCCAGTTATCGGTGCTGTTCCAGGCTGGGAAGGACTCCTCGCAGTGAACGGACTCGGAGCCTCGGGGCTGACTATGGGGCCTTTTATCGGAGGGCAGATGGCTAAATTGGCGCTAAGCATGGAGTTGGACATCGATTTAACGGATTATGATGTCAGCAAGGCTATGGGGTAATCTTAGCGAATGAATATATCAGACGATTTTTAATAATGAAACCCGGCCGTGTATGGCCGGGTTTTTGCTTGATGTAGGTAATATGATTCCCCGTCCCTGATCAGTTGAATTAAGAGCAGCTGAAAGGTAACTTCTTTAGAAGTAGTTATATGCCGTGTTCGCTTAGGGAATCGTTTCGTACATTGGTCTCAAGAGGGCAATAATGGATTTTAAAACAGGTAATTTTAGTTTATTAAATCGGCGGACCAGCTTGGAATGCAGTATTTCTTATTTCAGATGGGAGGTTGTGGATACATGAATAAGCTGGACCGTATGCGCACCTTAAACAAAGCGATTGTGCAGCTTCGCAAGGTAAAATGTTTAATAAGGCATGGCAAGTTTAAACGTGCAAGGTATGAAATCGACCGAGTGAGCGTTAGTCTTAACTATAAATTTCATAACTTATACAGCATGAGAACGATTGGAAATCGCCGGGCTGGGAAGCGGATCGGATGACGAGGGCGCGATCACGGAGGATCTGCATTTATAAAGTAAATGCGGCGATAAAAGAGTTGGAAGAAGCGAAGAGTTATGTTAGGCAAAAAAGAATAAGGCGTGCTAAAAAAGCGGTTATCAATTCCTTGTTATATCTTCATAAAGTAAAGAGGTGTATTAGTAAGTTAAAGATTAAGAAGGTTGTAAAAGAATCAGATCCTCCGGGAGTGACCGGAGTGACAGGGGCTACCGGAGCGACAGGAGAGACGGGGGCCACCGGAGTCACGGGAAGGGCTGGGGTGACAGGAGCGCGCGGTGCAACAGGAACGGCTAGGGTAACCGGGGCAACGGGAGAGGCTGGAGTGGCAGGATCCACCGGTGCAACAGGAGCGGCTGGAGAGACGGGAGCCACCGGTGGAACAGAAGCGGCCGGAGAGACGGGGGCTACCGGGGCCACGGGAACGGCAGGAGTGACGGGGGCTACCGGAGCCACAGGAACGGCAGGAGTGACAGGAGCAACCGGAGCCACGGGAACGGCCGGGGTGACCGGAGCGACCGGGGCAACGGGAACGACAGGGGTGACGGGGGCTACCGGGGCAACAGGAACGGCCGGGGTGACGGGAGCCACGGGAGCAACGGGAATGGCCGGAGAGATGGGGGCTACCGGAGTCACAGGAACGGCTGGAGTGACAGGGGCTACCGGAGCCACGGGAACGGCAGGAGTGACGGGAGTGACCGGGGCCACAGGAACGTCCGGGGTGATGGGGGCTACCGGAGTCACAGGAACAGCAGGAGAGATGGGGGCCACGGGAGCAACGGGAACGACAGGGGTGACGGGAGCGACCGGAGCAACAGGAACGGCCGGGGTGACGGGAGCGACCGGAGCAACGGGAACAGCAGGGGTGACGGGAGCAACCGGAGGCACGGGAACGACAGGGGTGACGGGAGCCACCGGAGCAACGGGAACGACAGGGGTGACGGGAGCAACCGGAGCCACGGGAACGTCCGGGGTGACAGGGGCGACCGGGGCCACGGGAATGGCCGGAGCAACAGGAACGTCCGGGGTGACAGGGGCGACCGGGGCCACGGGAATGGCCGGAGCAACAGGAACGGCAGGAGTGACAGGAGCGACCGGGGCAACAGGAACGGCTGGGGTGACGGGAGCCACGGGAGCAACGGGAACGGCAGGAGTGACGGGGGCGACCGGGGCAACAGGAACGACAGGGGTGACGGGGGCGACCGGAGCAACGGGAACGGCCGGAGTGACGGGAGCGACCGGAGCCACGGGAACGTCTGGGGTGACAGGGGCGACCGGGGCCACGGGAATGGCCGGAGCAACAGGAACGGCCGGGGTGACCGGAGCAACGGGAACAGCCGGAGCGACCGGAGCGGCTGGAGTGACCGGGGTGACCGGAGCAACGGGAACAGCCGGAGCGACCGGAGCGGCTGGAGTGACCGGGGTTACCGGAGCAACAGGAACAGCAGGAGTGACGGGAGCGACCGGAGCCACGGGAACGTCCGGGGTGACAGGGGCGACCGGGGCAACGGGAACGGCCGGAGTGACAGGAGCGACCGGGGCCACGGGAACGACAGGGGTGACGGGAGCGACCGGAGCCACGGGAACGGCTGGAGTGACGGGGGTGACCGGAGCCACGGGAACGTCCGGGGTGACAGGAGCGACCGGAGCCACGGGAACGGCTGGAGTGACGGGGGTGACCGGAGCCACGGGAACGTCCGGGGTGACAGGGGCGACCGGAGCCACGGGAACGTCCGGAGTGACAGGAGCGACCGGAGCCACGGGAACAGCAGGGGTGACGGGAGTGACCGGAGCCACGGGAACGGCTGGGGTGACAGGAGCGACCGGGGCCACGGGATTAGTTCAACAATTTCAGGTCTCAGAAAATACACCAAATACTACGGGAAGCTCAGCCATCGCCTTAAGCGGTACGGCGACCACCTTGAAAACTATAACAATAACAAGTGTCCCTGCGGGCGGACGTGTCTGGCTAACTGGTGTAGTAGGGTGGCAGAACACTATAGGCGACTCTTCCCTACAATTTCAAATTTTGAGAGGTGCAACGATTATATTTAGCATAAATGACGGACGGGCCGGAAATGGTACTTTTGGCTCAACAAGTATTGATCACGTCGATTTGACCCCGGGAACTGGCAGTGTAACCTACTCATTAATGGGTCTAGTCACGAGTGGTTCTGCAAACGTAGTCGGGGCAGTAACTTTTACAGGGGCTCTTTTATAATATAACTATGTCCGAGTATTGCGACCGAACGTCCATCGGTCGTTTTTTATTTGTACTGCCCTCTAGCCCTCTACTAAAGGCATAAAAACACTCTCAAGCGGCATCTCTCTCTTATACAAGAAAGATTAGATTTACAAAGTTCGACAAAATTCTTACATGTGAATTTACAGTTCATCTATATACTTAACTCTATCAAAATGTACCTAAAGGGGAATGTAACTAGATGAACAGCAAGCTGAAGTCTTTCATTTGTACCTCCTTCGCCTTTTTAATTCTTGCACAGAGTGCTGCGACAGTGTCTGCTGCAGAAAGCATACCTTCCACCAACTCCACGGGAAAATGGATGTCCGGCGAATATCACACGCACACCATACAATCGAGTGATGCCTCCGAATCTTTTATGAAGCTGGAGAATGTACTTGATGCAGCCTTTCGGGAGGACCTCGATAAGAAGCCTGCCGAAACTGTTACATCCCTGACTTACGGTAATCCCTTTGATTTTCTGATGTTAGCTGACCATCTGCGTGACTCGCCGCGCGATCCGGACGGAAACGACAAGAAGACGGCACGCTGGGAAGCGATCAAGGATCAGCAGGACAAGCTTAAAGCGCTCCAAGCGGCTGGGAAATACCTGGGTAAGTTCATTTATTCCGGTTTTGAATGGGACATGATGGGTCTGGATCATGGTTCTGTGGGCATCATTGATTCCAAGAGTGATGAAGTACCTATTGATGCTATTCATCAATTCGAGTGGTTGTACAGCTACGATACTACCCCAGGAGTATTCCATTCAGGTGAGGAGGCTCTGTGGGGGCCTAAACCGGATAAGAATACATTAAAGCCCGATAAGAATAAAACTCTTGAAGCCATTAATTGGCTCAAAACGAATTACCCAGAGAGCTACGTCCTGCTTAACCATCCGTCCCGTCATAATGGGGACAGCTCGGGTGTAGTCACTATTGAGGACATTCGCAAAATGAATGACCTTGCTCCGGACATTGTGTTTGGCATGGAAGGGCTGCCGGGCAACCAGATGGCCGCTAGTAAGAACAGATCGGAACTGGCCGATGTATACGGCGGCGCAGACGTTATGGTGGCCAAGGTCGGCGGCATGTGGGACGCTCTGCTCGGTGAAGGGCGCCGTTTCTGGAACTTCACGAATTCCGATTTCCACTTTAAAGTGAGCAGCAACCGCAATTATTCAAGCGGCTACTGGCCTAGTGAGTATTCACGAAATTATACATGGGTCGAGGGCAATACTTTTAAAGATGTTGTAGCGGGAATGCGTTCAGGTAAATCCTATGCCGTATATGGCGATCTTATCAATGCGCTTGATTTTAAAGCTGCTGGTAATGGCCAACAGGCCGAAATGGGTGGGAATCTGCAAGTGATCGAAGGGGATCTTACAACCATCAGCATCCGCTTCAAGAGCCCGGAGCACAACAACTATGCCCCAATTAGCCCGCATGATACTTCAGTTACGAATAATATCAAGGTTGACCATGTCGATCTGATCTCTGGAGAAGTGACCGGGAAGCTCAATGAGAGCCAATACGCCGGTAATACCACCAATGATACGACAAAAGTCATTAAACGCTTTACCCAGGAAGACTGGGGACAGCCCGATGCGGAAGGGTATTATACGGTTTCTTATAAGGTGCCAGCGGACACCAACCGCTACTACAGGTTGCGGGGTACGAATTTGGGTACAAACGTACCTGGCTACACCGATAACGGTGAGCCTGTGCAGGATAAGTCCTTCGACTACAGCGGCAGTGTAACGCCAGAGCAGAACGAGGAACGCTTTAATAACATTAATGATCGGAACTATACAGGCTTGTGGTTTTATTCCAACCCGATCTTTGTGAATGTTGCAGCGCTCAGTGACGAGCAGGCTATGAACGATACAATTGCCAGTATAACTTCAACCCTTGGAGATACGAGTGCCGTGACTTCCGACATTCTTCTTCCTTCGGAGGGGCTTCACGGAACCAAGATTGAGTGGAAGAGCAGCAACACGGATGTCATTCGCCTTGATAACAATAAAGCGGTAGTTACCCGTCCCTCTGCTGGCACAGGAGATATGCGTGTCACGTTAACTGCAACGGTATCCCGTGGCGGTAAAAGTATGGATAAGCCGTATACCTTTATCGTAAAAGCCTACCCGCCGAGCGGTGGCTCGTCAGGCAATAGTCCATCCGGCGGCAGCAGCCCGTCAGACAACAGTGCGCCAAGCAGCGGCAGCTCCAACAAGCCAAATGTGTCCGTCCCAGGCGGCGGGGGAACCGTTACGGCTGGTTCAAATGGAAGTGTAACCATTACACCTGACAAGGGCTACCAGGTCAAGGATGTTACGGTCAACGGGGTATCGAAGGGGGTACTCACTCAATTGACAGGCTTGAAATCTTCGGACCAAGTTGTGGTGACCTTTGAGAAGCTTCCAGAGCAGCCTGGAAATCCTGAGTTGCCTCAGAAACCTACTGAGCCAGCCAAACCTGCTGCTGCTTTTAATGATGTTACGAATCATTGGGCAGCTTCAGTAATTAACTATGTTGTAGAGCATGAATTGTTCACGGGTACGGCAGCAAATAAATTCAGTCCAGACACCACCATGACCCGGGGGATGCTGGCCACCGTGATGCACCGTTTAGCAGGTAAGCCTGAAGCAGGGGCAGCAGCCCATCACTTCCAAGATGTAAATGCAAATGCTTATTACCGTGATGCAGTAGCTTGGGCAAGTCAGAATGACATCGTCCAAGGGGTTAATCGCAGCCAGTTTGCTCCCGATCAGCCAATTACCCGGGAACAGCTTGTACAGATCCTCTTCAATTATGCCAAGGCTAACAAGTTAAATATGAATGCTAACCAATCTTTGTCCCCGTTCGCAGACTCGGGCAAAATCTCCACTTGGGCAGTTGATGCCATGAAGTGGTCCGTAAGCAATCAGCTGATCTCCGGCAAGGGCAACGGCAAGCTTGATCCGAAGGGTGCCGTATCCCGTGCAGAAGCCGCAGCCTTGATCAACCGTTTTATGACAACCTTTAATTTGTAATCCTAAAACCTGCTCCCGCAATGAAAGCCCGGCCGTTATGGCCGGGCTTTCTGTTTGCTAGAGCTCATCCGCGAGGCCTAGCAAAGCGATTCCCACAATCACGATCATCACAACGGCGTATTGCTTGGCATTCAGCCGTTCCTTGAGAAATACCCGGGATAAAATGACGGAGAAAATGCTGTATGAGGCAATGAGAGGGGCTGCAATAATGGCATTGCTGGACATGGCGAATACATAGAAGAATTGCCCCGTGGTTTCCAGGATGGCCGCATAACCTTTGACACGTTCCCGGAACAGGTTGAACGGCTGTTTTTTCACAAACTTGAGGTATGTATATGCCAGTACGGCGCAGATGAAAAAAGTAAACTCATAAGCGAGCAGGGCGGCGTCCTGGCTGATCAGGTTCAGTTCATCCAGATAGATGCCATCGGCGAAGGTGCCGAGCCCATCGATCAGGCAGTACAGAATCGGAAAGGTAATGGCCATGAAGCCGATTTGATACTTTTTATCTATTTGTGCTGAATGGTTCTGAAGCGCCTCGTGCTCAGCTCTCTTCTCCAAGACCGCAATGCCAACAACGCCGCAGGTAATTATTGCTATACCCAATATCTCAATGAGGCTCAGATCATGAGTGAAGAAGATAAAGAGCAGAATGGCCGTAACGGCTCCTGAGGAATTCTGTACGGGAGATGCAATGGACAGCTCCATATACCTTAGTCCAATATAACCGAGGGTCATCGACAGGATATATAGTGCGGAGACGGGCAGGTAACGCAGCATGTCTATGGGATTAAAGCTTAATCCCTGAATGAGCATATAAGCCGTGGCGTGAATTCCCATAACGAGGCCCACCACAATGACGATTTTAATATGACTATACCGGTCATGACTGTCACTGCCTTTTTTATAAAAGAGATCCGCACCTCCCCAAGCTAAAGCTGTTAATAAAGCAAATACAAACCACATAGTCGGCGACTCCTTGTAATAAAATTCACAATATAAGTGATACACAGTGCAAGCTTTATTATTATAAGACTTCATTATTTATGTCAATAGCCAAAAAGAGCACGTATTGAACAGGGAGTCATATCCTGCAATAAAAATTTCGTAACTAAGAAGAATCTTTCCCGTACTAAGATTTAATATGATTTTGCCTAGTTGAACTTGAATTCGATCATTCCTGCCCATGGGGAAACCTCCATTCCCATATAGCATATAGGTATTACATCTAATAGAAAATGAGGTCATACAGCGTATGAATGTCGATTTTATCGATCATGTCGATAGGGGTTATCAGTTGGCTGAGCAGAAGGCGGCTCAGTACTTTGCATTCCTTTATACACAGGTCATGGAAAAGAATTATGTGCCTACCCTGATGAGAGATATCCAGTTGTGGAAAAGAGACCATATATCTCCCCGTTTATGGGCGGTTGCCTCGAGTTTAAGGAATAAACCGGATTCCCGGGATTACCACAGATATCTAGGTTGGCTTGAGAAGACAGGGCGCTTGGATGATTACCTGGATCGAAGTGTGTCCTATATTTATATGAGGGATTTGGGCCAGGTTTTGGATTCTCCTGATACCCGGATCAGGATCAAGCGTTTAGTTGCTGACATCAAACGTCACCTGGTTCATTCCACCATGGCAAACCAGGGGGACCAGCCAGAGTACATGAGTTTGGCGGGGGCTTACCGCTGGGCACAGAGGGAAGGCATAGAGACTACCGTAATCTGGTTGATTAGCAAGCTTAAGACGGTATCCTCAAACCTACCGAAGGAGCTAGATGCCGAGCAAGCTCAACGCAAGCTGCTGAAGATTATTCTGGGGGTTGTCCTGCATGTCATTGAAGAAATGGGGGATCAAGTGCCGTCTGAAGAACGCTCAAGGCAGCTGGATGAAGCTATCAGGCTGGGCTATTCCTATGGTCTTACCTATCCTTTCATTGATGACCTTCTGGATTCGCAGGTCTTAACCGCCCAAGAGAAAGAGCAATACTCCCTCGTAATCCGCACCACCTTGCTTACCGGATCTGTACCGGATATAGACAAGGAGTGGGCCGGAAATAACGTGGATATGATGCAATACATCCATGCAGAGCTTAAGGAAGCTTTTGAGTATATAAAGTGCCATCAGCGGGCGGAAACCAGGCAGCCCTTTTTTGAACAATCCTATGTGTTTTTTCATTCCCAGGAGCTGGACCGCAAGAAGGATCTGGCGAATGCTAACTACTCGAATGAAGAGCTTTATATACCGATCATTTTAAAATCCTCATCTTCCCGGTTGCTTGCCCGTTCTGTTATCAGTGCCCCTGTAGATGAAGGCTTTGATGATCGGACCTTCTATTATGGCATCTATAACCAACTGGCAGATGATTTTGCGGATATGCTTGACGACATGAGAGACGGTGCGGTAACCCCCTATACCTACTATTTAAAATACCACGATCAGCGGGTGGATCTGATAAATCCCTTTGAATTATACTGGGCGGTCATCTCGCATCTGATTCATAACGTGTACCATTCCGATGCCAAGACCCGTGAGGTTATCCTAAACCGCGCCATCAATGGTCTGAAACGATTTAAAGAACGGATGGGTACTGAGAAATATCATGAAATCATGAACTTGCTTACTCCTGGAAATTCGGAATTTCATCGTCTTATCCAGATGATGGTTCGAAAGGCAGATCACGTGGATTTCTTCGACAAGCTGCTTCGGGACCAGGTGATTGCCACTCTGAGAAACGACCGGAAGGAACAAGAGGACTTCCTGGAGACGGTCAAGATGGCCCAGAATCAGATCAACCGCACCTTGCCGATACCGAAGCATGACGGGATGCCACCGATGAAAGGGCCGCTTATTGATGCGGCTAATTACAGCCTTGAAGGGGATGGGAAGCGTCTGCGGCCTGTATTGATTTGGGTGATGGGTGTGAACGAATATGGACTGGATGGGCCGGCAATCCTGCCGCTTTTGCGATCCATGGAGTATATGCATACGGCATCCTTGATTTTCGACGATTTACCGTCCCAGGATAACGCGTTATTCCGTAGAGGGCGCCCGACCCTGCATCTCGTGAATGATACCGCTACGGCCGAATTAACCGGCTTGTTTCTGATTCAGAAGGCGATTCAGGAACAGGCATCACTTGATCAGTTCAAGGCCAAGACCGTGCTTGCCTTGATGCAGTATTCGGCACAAAAGGCAGAAGATCTGTGTATGGGGCAGATGATGGACCTTAATTCCAGAGGGAAAGCGTTGACATTGGAGCAGTTGAATACGATAAGTTTTTACAAAACCGGCATAGCATTTGAGGCTTCTCTGGTCATGCCTGCTATTCTTGCTGAGGCTAAGGAGGAGGAAATTGCGGGTCTGAAGAAATTCGCCTATCATGCGGGCATTGCTTTTCAGATTAAAGATGATTTGCTTGATCTGGAGGGGGATGCGAACCTGCTGGGGAAGCCTGTGGGCAAGGATGCCGAGAACAACAACTCCACGTTTGTATCCATCCTCGGTCCGGAAGGTGCGGCCAAAGAAATGTGGGAACACTACTGTCTTGCTATGGAAGCGCTGAGGGGAATACCACGCAACATTGCTTTTCTGAAGCATTTATTGAAATATATTATTCACCGGGATCGTTAACTTCGTATAGGTCTTTATGCTTAACTATAAATGGGATAATATTCTCCCGGGGAGCTCACTACCCTGCCATTATTCCCCTTTTTTCTGCATATTTCGTACCTTTCACTTCCTGGCTTTTCCAGTGTATCATGAAGAGATATGTAGAATGTGGCGATATATAAGGAGAATCATTTATATGGACTGGTTGAATAAGGGAATTGCAGAACACTGGCGGACTGAAGGGAAAAGGTACGCATCTGATATTAATGAATACGTGCGCGTCGGCAATGAAACAGGCTGGCCGGAGGACTTGAAGCCGCCGGAGGAGGATCAGCGCAGAAGCATAGCGGGGGACATCTTGCAGATGATTCGCGAAGCTAATCGGTGCGGGGAAACGAAGAAGCTGCGTGAGGAAATTCCGCCGGCTTCTTGGCCGATTACCTCCGAATTTCCCGATAAGCTGCAGCCAGTGAAGCCGCTGGCATTCTTACAGGATGGCAGCTTGCTGGTGCACGCCGTTTCCGGGAGTCCAGGGGGAACGCTCTACAGGGCTCACGTGGGGGACCTGACCGAAATTACCGGAGCGAATTATGCCGGCAGCTCGCGGGACGGCGCGTATGTGGCACTTGTGAATGAACAAGGCATTCGTGTGGTGAAAGGTATGACTGGCGATACGGAAGGGAAGCAGGTCGCTGTTTTTCTCTGGAAGGATGTGCAGGGCAGGCTTAAAGCGGTTCTCCCGGATCTGGAATCTCTGGCCGATGGGGAGAATCCAGAAAGGCACATGGATGAGGTGATTCCTTTTGACGGGGGCAGAAGGGTGCTGCTCGTATGCGGATACGGGATTTATCTGCTAGGCGGCGGTGAGGGTGAGGTAGAGGTTGAACTGCTCCATCCTGAGCTTGCCGACTTGAGAGAGTACGAGAGCGAGGATACGATCGTGGATATGGCACACGGTGACGTATCCCCCGATGGCCGCTGGCTGGCCTACGGTTCGCAGAGCAGTGAACATCAATTGAAGGACCTGCAGAGCGGAGCGGTATATGCTTACGAGCCGGCCTCCAGCTATCCGCACTTTGCCCGTTTCTCGGAGGACAGCCGTGAGGTGTGGTTCAATGCGTGCCACTTTTACAACGGGGCGACCTTTAAGGTGCCTTTGGCGGAGGCCGCGCAAAAGAGAGAGTGGGGCAGCCCGGAGGAGTGGCTGCTGGCCAACGAGGAAATGCGCGTTTATGCGGGAGTAGCTCTGCAGGAAGGTTATATTCTCGGGGACGCCTACGGTTATCTTAAATTCATCGACAAGCAGGGCCAGGAGATCTGGCGTTATTTCGTGGGTAGTACAATCTCGGGCATGACATTAACGGTGGACGAGAAGGTGCTTGCCGTCGGCACTTACGGGGGCATGCTGCATTTACTGGATCTGAAGTGCGGCCAGAAGAGCGAGTACAGCATTGGAACGGCGGCCATTCTGGAAACGGACCGCTGGATGCTGTGGCAGAACCAGGAGCCTCTACGCTGGTAGCGGAGGATGTCTTCGGCCTTCCAAGCTCCCCAAAACAATAAATAGTACATTTAAGCTGGAGACAGCTTGGCAAAGACACGTAAATTTGGCGAAATCAAGCAAACTAAGCCTTATACTCTTAAGAATCGGCGATTTAATGTGTTTAGTCCATTAGTCTGCCGATTTTTGTTTAGGCCGGGGCTCTCTATATAAAATGAACTTTAGAATTTACCGACCCTAGCGGAGAGGACGAGTGATTCTGTAACAGGGGTCGTAAGAACACTCGGCATTGCAGCGCCCGAGAAGTGTAACCTTCGTAAGTTCATATTATATCGTTATTTTATCTGTAGAACCTGAAAGGAGGTGATGAAGATGAGTGCCATTCATATGCTGGCCGGTATCCCGGGCAGCGGCAAGAGCCATTATGCGAAGGAAATCTGTAAACGTGAGCGAGCTGTTCTCGTTGCGACGGATGCCATACGGGAGAAGCTGTTCGGTAGTGAAACCCGGCAGAAGAACACGTACCGGATCTTTGAGGAAGCTTTTGCTGAGATTGAGCGGGCATTGGCTTCCGGAAGAAACGTGGTCTTTGACGCCACGAACGTTGCGCGGGACCGGCGGGTTCAATTTCTGAAGCGGTTTAGGGATGTGTCCGTGGAATGCCATGCCTGTATAACTCCCTATGAAATTGCTAGAGAGCGGGTACAGGCAAGAAAACGGAAGATTGAAGACAAGGTGCTGGAGAAGTACACCAAGAACTTCGAGTTTCCGGTGCTTGCTGAAGGCTTTGACAGCCTCCATATCGTGCATACGCCAGCGGACACTGGAATGGAGCGGGCTGAACTTGAGCAGCTTCTTGCACAGAGGCCGGGTCATGATCAGCTATTTGGTTATCTGAAGAGGTCTCCCTATTTCAATGTGATGCTGGGCTACGACCAGGAGAATCCGTATCATTCCAGAACCTTGTCTGAGCATACACATGCCGTATTAGATTATATCAATGTCCTTTATGAAGGAGAGCATCTGCTTGAGATGCAGCTGGCGGCCCTGTTTCATGATGCCGGCAAGCCATTCTGCAAGGTCTGGAAGCCAAATCGGGGGTATTATTCATATTTCGGACATGAGCATGTTTCCGCCGGAATAGCCTGCCACATGCTGAAGGAGCTGGGGTACGGCGACGACTTTATTTTACATGTGGTGAACATGGTGAGCTTCCACATGGAGATCCTGCATGGAGGAGACGCCGGAGCATCCAAGATCTATCATTTGCTCGGCGATCAACTGCTGGCAGAGCTGTATTTCTTCGCGGAAGCGGACACGTACGCCAAATAGAGGTGATTTAAGTTATGAAAGTTAAATATCCAAAGACGATGCATCTGCCTTGGTCCAGAAGTTATACGGACGATGACCGGATACTTCGGGATACGGACCATTTTGCCGGGAAAGAGGTTGTCATTACCGAGAAAATGGACGGAGAAAATACAACGATGTATCAAGACTTCATTCACGCGAGGTCGCTCGACAGCAAGGACCACTCTTCCCGTCATTATGTGAAGACGCTGCATGGAGGGATTCGTTATTTGATTCCGGAAGGGTATCGGCTGTGTGGGGAAAATGTGTATGCCAAGCACTCCCTGCATTACACGTCTCTGCCTGGTTATTTCATGCTATTCTCGGTATGGGATGACCGAAATATTTGCCTCTCCTGGGATGAGACCACGGCGTGGGCGGAGAAGCTGGGGATTCCGCATGTTCCTGTTCTGTACCGCGGGATATGGAGCGGGGAAGCCGCTAAGACATGTTATACGAAGCAGTCTAAGTGCGGTGGTGAGCAAGAGGGGTATGTGGTACGGCTGGCCTCCGAATTTCCTTATGAGGATTTCAAACGCTCGGTTGCCAAGTTTGTCCGGAAGAAC
Organism: Paenibacillus sp. J22TS3; assembly: GCF_018403205.1. Lineage (NCBI taxonomy): Bacteria > Bacillati > Bacillota > Bacilli > Caryophanales > Paenibacillaceae > Paenibacillus > Paenibacillus sp. J22TS3. Next base: position 180,041 of record NZ_BOSF01000009.1, on the reverse strand, counting down.
CATGTGCAGACCGATGAGCACTGGCTTAGCAAGCCGATCGAGCCTAACGGGTTAGCTTAAGCGCATTTAGCGGAAAGGCATGTAGGTGAAAGAAGAGAACATAAAGTTAAGGAGAGGGTTATCATGTAATTCGTTTGCGGTTTTCGACAAAGTTCGGCCAACAATCTTGTGATTTTAGAAATTCAAATTTGATAGTTTTCTAGTTATATAGATTTCCCATACATAGAGTTGCGTGAACGAAGCTGATTTCGGATGCCTTCATCGGCAAGGAGAGCAACGAATTAATTATGATTTGGTACATAAGGTATGCGATTTTTGCGAGATTTGAGGATTTAGGGTTGATCTCAGGTTTTTTAGTAGATTAATGATCAGAAATGAGTAGGAGGCAGATGATGATGGACCCAAAGGCTAAGAAAATATTGATGAACACCCATTGGAGCTCCGGCCGCTGGCGGGAGGGAGGCTACATTTGCTCGGACGAGGATTTCCAATATGCCAAAAGCAAGGGAGTCATGTTCGATCCGGTGACGATATCGCATGATGAATGCGTTCGGAGGCTGAGCGAGCTGCACGAGCGGAGTATCACAAAAGATAAGGTGGTGCGCGCATTCCTGCACAGCCTGTCAACACGTAAGGTCTATTGGCGGAGTGCCTTGTCCAGCTACGCGCTGACGCATAATTTACCCATACATAGTTATGCACAGCAGCCGGTCGCTGGGCTGAGTTACACGGTTTGTGGCGATTGCACCGACAGACAACTTATGGCCAAAGAACAATATATCGATGAAAACTTAAACGTGCTTAATTTTGAACGGGTGAAATGGGGAGGCGTGCGCTTAAATTGGCTGATTTATTGCTTGATGGATCTTGAGTTTCTCGCCAGGGAAGAGGATTTCGAGATAAGCCGGGAGGACACGGAGATCTTGAAGAGGATGCTTGAGGCCGTAGAAGCCTGCGGCGATAAAGACGCAGCTAGGCAGCTCGAGAAACGATGGAAGGATGTGTTCGCCTCCAACCAATATGAGCGGGATTTCGTGATGGAAATTTGGGGATATGCCGGACTTCTGCAATCTCAGGACGATTACCGCAAAGAGCGCGGGCGGGGAACAGATTTTATGTCAATGGCCACCTGGCGGGGTGGGGATGGACTGTCCAGGGAACAAGTGGAGTTCTATTTTGGGGACTATTTATGATGATGTGTGCAGGCGGCATGATCTGAGCTAAAGCTGGGAAGGCAGACTCTGCAGGTATGGAAGGGGAGAAGACAGATGAAAACACGTGCGATATCACTCATAAACCTGGTGTTCTTTGTTCCGGCTATCCTGCTTAGCTGGTTTGTATGGAATGATTACAGCCGCTACATGGCGAATATCAATGACCACCTGGCGTCCATGAAAGGGATCTATTTCCTGGATGAGGGGAGAAAGGTGGTAGGGATTTCCGATCAGAAAGATGGAGCCTATTATAGGGCGCATCTGTTCGACGCAAGCACCGGGACATTGTTAAAAGAGACCACAATACGCTCCAGTTTTTACGGGGAGCTTGGTGCTGTATCTTATCAGCAGGGAGGTGTCATCGTACCAACCTATGACAACAGCTTGGGGCTTCAGCTCAATTATTTCCGCCCGTCGGGTGAGATGGATGAGCTAGCCCAGGGTACGCTTCATATTCCGTCTTCGATGAGCTCGGGTGTGTATTCATGGCGTGGAAGATTGATTATTACCGGTGAGACCATCGGCTCGGCTCTGTACATGGCCCAAGTGAAAGGAGGGGAGGTTGGAAAGCTTCTTCTAACTTCGCCGGGCCTGCTTCCGGCGAGACCTGTCCGGGTGACGGATGTACACGGCAGCTTTACGAACGATAAGGCGCTCCCGATTTTTGAGGTGAGCCTGAAAGATGATAGAGCTGCTTTTGTCAGCGGAATTCTGGATAAGAACAACAAGCCTGCCGTGCTGATAAAGAATAAGGATGAGAACACCTTTGATGCGGAGGATCGGGCCGCAGCCCAATTTGCCAAGCATTTTGGCTTTGACAATGCCAAGCTGATTCGAACGGATGGCGATTACCCTGGAAAGGCCAGGTTCTACAACGCCAATGAGAAGAGATGGGGAGCTGCGGTGCCTACGCCTAAGCCGGTATACCAATCCCGGGTTTTCCTGCTGAACGACCAGGAGGTGCTGATTGCCGGATCGACAGCGGAAGATGAATTGAAAGGCACTGTCCTTGGTTATGTGTTCAATCAGAAGACTGGTAAATTTACAGATGTCACCGGGTTCCTCAGCAAGCTTTCGTATGAGGCTCTGAAGAATGACAACATGACTTTTCATAAAGAACTGGATAAGGAGAACCTTTACTTCGTGAATGAAGATCAAGGGGCCGGTTCGTACCAAATGAAAAACCATGACATCAAGATCGTGACGAACAAGCAGGTCGGACTTTGGATGGCTGGGGAAGGCGGAGACCGAATTTCCTGGAGGAGCTTCTGGAACTATGTGAAGCAGGGCGGCGCACTGATCATCAACTGGGTAGTATGGCTGGTCATCCCGCTGTTTATGTTCGTCGGACTAGGTACGATTCCGCGTCTGTTAATGAAAGCAAGAGCACGGAAAATCGCGGAAGGGCAACAGCTTCCAGGGACGATCGTCCGGATGGAGGAGACCGGCCTCCAAGTGAACAACCAGCCTCAGGTAAGGTTTACCGTCCGGTTCGAGGACGACGGACAGATGAAAGAGGTTGAGATCAAGAAGGTGATCTCCTTCTTGAGTGACATCAAGGTTGGGGACCCGGTGATGATCAGCTACAACAAGAGCAAGAACAGAGCTGTATTCGTCACGCAGGAGGATATCCCGGGACCACAGAAGCTGGAAGTGATCAGAAATGCTGAGCTGCGGCGTATCGAACCTTGCGGCAAGGTGAAACGCAGTCAAGTGCTCCAGCTTCATTTCACAGCGAACGGCCGGGACTATATGGTACCGGTCGTGCAGCCTCCCGGATTTGAATACCGTGTAGGAGAGCGGGCTAACCTTGCGTTGATTCAAGGGACGGCGAGAATTCACAGCTATGGGAACGGTGACGGCTTGGCAGGCTCGGAGCAGATCTCGATGCAGGGAGAAGTGCTCAGGGTAGAGGAATACCCGGTCTCGATTGCAGGACGGCAGCTTATGATTCTAGAGATCATGTTGACCGAAGGGCCGCAGCGAATCCGCAAGGTCAACAGCCTCTTCGTGCCGAAAGGTATTCCTGTGCAAGCCGGTGTGGTCATTCCAGTCGTGATGAGACGAGATGACTATGCGAAGGAAGCCCGTCTGCATAAAGGCAAGCAGGGGGCCGCAAAAGTGACTTCGGTACGATTCACTGGAACAATTGGCGAACGGCCGCTGGCTGAGATCACGGTGGAACGAGACGGAACGACTTACCACATCAGCCAGACGATTGAACCGGTATACGGGGTGGAGACTGGCGATGAGTTGTGGATCGCTTATGATGAGAACACGCGGGAAGCAGTGATCGTAAATTATGCTTCGTAGCAAATCGCCTTCTGTGCACTTGTCTAACCGATCTTCAAGCGTGCGCTTCTAATCGGTTCGCAAGTGTGCATGGAGGGACAAAAGCGGAGAGGACGAGTGATTCTGAAGAAGCGGAGCGTCCGCCTTTGTCTCCGAAATGCCCCTACTTTGATCTATTTCAAGGATTTCGGGGACAACAGTGGTCGTAAGAACACTCGGCATCGCAGCGCCTAAAAGGGTAACTTTCATAAGTTCATTTTATATACATAAAAATATTTGGACGCTAAATGCGGGAACGTGAGCAGGGGGAAAAGAATGTATGTATGAGGAACAGCTAAACCGGATTCGCCGGAAGCTCGAGCTGGCGGCTGAGGCCGACCCGGATTATCAAGTATTCGGGGCAAGATCACACCGCTATAAGATGAAGGAACCGCTTCAGCCAGCTGAGCTGCGGCAGTTCGAGCAGACACATGGAGTTACTCTGCCTGAAGATTATGCGGCTTTTCTAACCGGGATTGGAAACGGTGGAGCCGGGCCTTATTATGGTATCCATCCGCTCGGTAAGAAGCAATCTATGGAGCTTGACGGGATTGCACAGCCTTCTCACCTGCACCCCAAGGTGGGACCGAGCGGGGCTGGAGGCCACTCAGAGCTTCACGAGACCAATCTCGACTCCTTGAGTGACGAGGAATATGATCAATACGAAGCCCGCATGTTCCAAGGCTTGCTAAATATCGGTGAGCAGGGCTGCACCTACGAGACAATGCTGGTTGTTACGGGGGAACACCGGGGGAAGGTGGTTTATTTGGATGTGGATAGCTACAGGTCCTTTTTTACCTATGAACAGAACTTCCTGGATTGGTATGAGCGGTGGCTCGATGAGACGATTGCCAGCTATGACAGCTCCTGGTTCGGCTTACGCCGGGGAGGCAACGAACGGGAATTAGGGAGCCTGTATTCATCCACGGCGGATGAACATGTTAGGATCGAGGCGCTGCAGGGCATGCTCAAACTGCCGGAGATTACCGATGAGACGGCCGCATTTTTGGAAGAACAGTGCCGGGAAGAATCTGGCGAAGTAAGTCAGTGGGCGCTGCAGGTTCTGGCCAAGATGCGATTCGATCAGGCCGATCCGCTGCTTCGGCAGAATCTGAACGGACAAGACAACGATGCCCGTCTGTTGGCCCTTCAGCTCATTAAATGGTACATGCCGCAGGGGGATCAGCGTTTTGCTGAGGAGATCGTTCCCTTGCTTCCGCTCGAAACGAACATAGAAGCATTCCGCTTTATGACTTATATATTGGATGATGCCGGAGTGGATCTGCTTCAGCTTATGCTGCCGTTGTTCAACCATCCTCTTGCGGGGTTTCGTATACAGGCCATCTATCAGGCTGGAAAATCAACAAACAAAGCGGATGCTCTTCCCTATTTCACCAAGGCTCTGGAAGACCCGGATATCGGGGTGAAGCGTATCGCCATACAGGCTTTATCGAATGTGCCGGAACCCGCACTGCTTGAGGTGTATGAGCGGCTGCTGCGGCAGCACAAGACGGATGATGATTATATCCGCTCTAATATAAGCCGGAGGCTGCAAGAGTTTGATTTTGCTTCAATGGACGAAGTGGAGCGGGCGGTGCCAGCATCCTTGTTCCAGGTGAGAGGCATGCTCAGAGCCAGCCTGGAGCCTTATCGGAGGAAGTAGAAATAACGGAGGTGGCACGACGATGACAGAACGGATTCCTTGCGAAACGGCAGGCTGCAAGTCAACCATCCTGCCCGCCACCGCCGCCAAAACAGGCGGCTACTGCATGCCCTGCCATCAGGAGCAGGAGCGTCAGAAGAGACAGGCTTATATTGAACAGCATCGCAGAACGGTGAACTTATATGAGGGCCTCACCGATCCGGTGGAAATCTTGAAAATCATGCATGTCAAGGCACCGTATGACCCGCTGGTTCAATATGTTCCATACCCGCTAAGCAAGGAGCACCTGTATGTGGGTCTAACAGCCGAACAGGCGGTGAAAATGCAGGAGTATGCCGTGGAGCATTTGGCTGAAGGGGACAAGGACACCGCCGAGAATATATTGTTATCGCTGGTTTGCTACCGGAATGATAACATTGCTGGGGTCCTGCCGGACCTTATGGAACATGGGATATATTATCCCGTTATATTGTACAAGGACGCACCTTCGGGAATGCGGGACCGCCTGCTTAGACAAGTGGATTGGGATGAAGAGAACCGCAATGATATCCTGCTGATCCTAGGTTGGATCGGGGACCCGCGGGTGGTCGAGGCGTTTCGGAAATGGCGGAGAAGTCCGCCGGAGTGGACGAAGCAGCTGTATGCTGCTCCTGAGAGTTACGCTCTATACGGAGGTTGGGAACTTACCCCGGACGGAGAGCGGCGCGATTTGGTTCACAACCTGAACTATGCGATAGAAATCACGAAAGAGCTGAAGGACACTAATGCTGAGGGAGCGGGAGCAGAATCAGGGGATCAGTTCCTGACCCCTAGTGCCTCTGCTTGTCCATGGTGTGGTGGGAAGCTGACCCTCCTGATGGACGTAAATACTTCCCACCCGTCCTTGGCGTATCTCAGCCTTCCACAGGATCGCCTGCGGGTTCAGACCTGTGTGCGCTGCGGGTGCTTCGGCACCGTGTATATGGAGTTGGATAGCCTTGGCGCACCGATATGGAGCCGGTATAACCAGAAGCCGGATTATTTGCCGGCCTTTGACCTGGCAGCGGACAGCAGCGAGGGGATCGGTGAGGTGAGGGGGACTTTGGCTCTGTCGCCAGCGCCGCGCTCGCCGTACTATGCCGCAGAGTGGGCTCTATCCCAGCACGACTCCCAAATTGGGGGCCACCCGGGCTGGGTTCAGGATGCAGAGTACCCGAAATGTCCCTGCTGCGCCAAGCATATGCGCTTCATTGCCCAGGTTGACTGGGCCGACTTCGGCGATGGGGAGGGCATTTTCTATATGTTCCTGTGTATTGAGAATATGCTGACTGCAACGGTGTACCAACAAAGCTAGCTCCCCCCGAAAATTTAATTATAACGGTGGGTTTGGGCAGCGGCTTAAGAAATACTTCGTGTGAAATTGGATGTGATTTTCGAATGAACATTTCTGATTAGGAGGGGTTGCTGTTGAGTCAGGCTGTGGAAGCTTTTCTAGATGAGGTATGGGATGAAATCAAGTCGATTTACGCCAGGGAACATCAAAGAGGTGAAGTCAAGAACCGGAGCAGACTCCAAGCCGGAATGAAGGATTATCTGCGGGTAGCCTGGAGAAAAGGCAAGTTCAATTGGGGACAGGGGAAAATCCACATTGACATTTATGAACCATTCTCCTGGAGCGACAGCTCCTATCAGATCGAGGCGGGTTCTTACATCGTCGAATTGACCGATGAACAGCTCACGGAAGAGTTCTTCCCGGCACTATGCGGGCGTATGGATGAGTTGTTCCATTCGGAGGAATACGGCCCCCAATTTTTCGATTACCGGTTTAACATCGTGTTTGAATTCGAACGGGAGCAGTCTGTGCTCACACTTCACCGCAAATTGGTAAATGAATCCAAACTGACTGAGCTTCGGAAAGCACTGGACCAATTTATAAAGTCAAAGATATGGTCTGAATTGCCGGTGCTGCCGGGTGACCATGACCTGTTCTTCTTCGCCAACCTTTTGGTCAATCCCGACCTGATGAAGCAGGAGGAGCAGGAGATTGATCCATTGATTCGCCAGTTATTGGGCAAAATGCAGAAATTCCCGAAACGCAGAGACGAGTGGATCCGGCAATATACTTCAGCTTTTAAACACTGGGCGCAGGAGCATTTCCTGCCGCGGTATTTTGAACCGACCGGAAGTTATGGACAGGAGTGGGTGATTAAGGAGGGGACGGATCTTGCTGCTGTAGATTCCAGAGACCTGGATTTCTTTCTGTATGCGGCTCTGCAGGTCGGCTCCTCCGACCCGGATACCCGGCAGAAATACCTGGAGCTTGCGATTCAATTGGGCTCTGACCAAGCTCAGGCTTATCTGAACACGGGCAGCGGGAAATTCGTCAGCGCTTATCGTGGGGAGCGGATGGAAGGCAAGAACAATGATGTGACGAAGACGATTGAAATACGCATCCTGTCCGAAGAGGAGCAGGCTTACAGTGAGGCGCTGGATTATATCATCGGCTTGCTGCAGCAGGGGTTCCCCAAAGGCTATCAATTAAAACTGAAGAGCAGCCAGAAGCATTTCTTGCCCGTAAAGAAGCTGGCGAAGTCCAAGCTGCACCAGTTTTTTGCCAATGCACTGAGCTATCCTGATCTGTACCCTAAGCTTGCCGAATATGCCGATGCCGTTATGGAGGAGTTCGCGTGGTATGAAGACGTGGAGCCGAGCGAGAAATCAGTCATGCCGGGCACTTATGCCGTTATGGGCCTTGGCTTGTACAGTGAATCTTATTTCCCACTGGTCTGCCGTTATATGGAATTGGTTGATACTGAGCATCAAATGGTACAGGATGGCTACGCTGAGGCGTTTATTGAGGCACATGACGTTCAAGCGGAGCATATGCCTGTGATTGTGTCGATCTTACTTGGCGGCAATGAGGAAGGCAGACAGGTCAAGAACATCACTATCGATCGTCCGGAGCTTGCGGAGGCGCTGATCCAGGCGCTGAAGGGCAAGAAGGACCATGAGATAGAACTGGTGCTCTGCCGGATCTTCGGAAACCCGAAGAAGCTGGCCGGAGCGGTCCGGGCAGCCCAGCCGCCGCTCAGGGAGGGACTTGAGCAGCTGCTTGCGCTTTGGGGATAGGTTAATTCTATTTTCTGACTTTTATAGCAACCGTTATTTTAGCCCTTTACGATTGGAAGCATAATTCCTAACCTGTATGGTAGTTCTATTCACTATCAGGATAAATCGTCAGATATTTGGCTGCAGGATTCCTTCTATTTCTTCGCGGACTTATTTGGATGGAGGATTCTTCATTCATCTAAAGGTTCATGGCGTTCAACGTCATGGGCCTTTTCTTTTTCCGCCAATGACTCCCCATAATTCCAGTATCAAAAAGTATCCTACCTTACAAAAATGATCGGATCATACAAAAAAGTGCGTACTATTCAAGCGTTAGGGAGCCTGCTAACCTAATATACAGAACGATTGATCCGGAATTCGCTGGATGGTACGGTCGTTTTAAAAAAATCATAGATGAGGTGCGAAGATATGCAGGAATATCAACTTACTTTGAAAGATAAGCGAATCGTATGGGGGAGGGCTGTCGATATCGAGTCTCTAGTTGGCAAATATTCTGGCGACTCTCTTAGACGGGGTGTGAATACGGACTTGGATTGGAATCTGCCTGCTGGTGTATATCGGGCAAAAGAGGTCGTTATGGAGCTCGATAAGATGCTCGAGGCCATGCTGATCCAGCTTGGCGAACCGGTGAACGGTGATCCGACGGTGCTCTTGGACAGCCTTCAAGCCAATTTGGCGATTTCAGGACGCATGTCATCTTTGCCACTAGGGCCATTAGCTCTTGAGGATAAAGCTGGCTCCGAGATTACGGCTCAGGCGGTGCGCATCGGCGAGCAGTTGGTAAGCTGGGCCCGGGAAATTAATTCCGGGAAAAAGGCGCTCGCTGAGTATGGGCCGGAAACGCTCGGAAAGCTGGAGTTTCGCAGCCACTGTTATGGTCACCCCTTGATCCCGGAAGCCGTTGCTCAGGTATGGGGTCCCTACGGCGGTCCAAAGATCATGCAGATTTATAATGAATATCTGCACCAATTCGTTCTGCTGCGGGATGCCTTGCTTCCGTTCGCCAACTGGGAGGAAGTTCCGTTTGAAGTCAAGGAACACAAGGGTTTCAAAGGACTGCGCTTTCTGGAGCCGGCCCGGGAGATCTTTTTAACACAATTGCTCGGGAAAAATTTAACGCATAAATCGATTATCCGATATGCGCAAAGTGTGGTCAGCTCAGGTCTGACTGAAGCCGGTTACGGCTTCCAATATCATCTGGGAACCGTCTTGCCAGCGGGCTTGGGAGAGTCGGCCCGAACGTCGGCGCGCTATCTGCTGAAGTGGCATCCTGTACAAACCATAACGGCAGATGAAACGCAAGATTTGGCTGCTGTCTCCTTTGATTATGAATATGAGGATTATTATGCCGCGCCGCGTAATGAAGCTGGGAAGGGCACACCGGCGGGCGAGTATGGACTTCCTATTTCCGGGGAGCATTACGATGAACCATCCATCGCTCGGTTGCTGCCAAATACAGGCAACGGCCGAACGACCCTGCGGTTCAATCTGGAAATGAAAGGTAACGAGATTACGGTAGATCTCGGTCAGATTTTTAGGGGACATCGGTTTTTATATCGTCCGTATGGAAACGACAATGCCGACGCTGCAGTTGCGAAGCGGGAATCCCTCAGCTGGCACCTTGCGGCAGACATTTTCTCGCATTCCGGGTTGGTGACTAATACCGATGGCATTCATTTTATTTCAACGGGCAGAAATGAACTTGTATTATGGGCGTTGCTCGGCAAACTGTATCCTGAAAATGTGGTGTTATTGGACAAAGGGGATCATAAGGAGCTGGGGGCCGCTTATGTTTCCGGCAAAGGGTTCGGAACGCAATTTTTAGTGCTGTAAATCTTTACACCAAACGAGATTCACTGTCCATTTAGATAGGAGTGGGAGAGAACCCTCTGTATCCATCAATGTCGGGATTGCCGTGGGATATATGTTTTTGGGAGGGTTTGTCACGACGAACATGGAGCTCGTTGATCTTTCCTGGTCCGGGGGAATTGTGGCTGTCTTGGCAGCCGTGCTGGCTTCAATCACTATCGTTTAGATCGGGGAACTCACAGGACATCTAAAGAGGACAACGAGCTGCGCAGTCAATACGAAAGGAAGCTTGTGATCACGGAATATAAGGCTAAGAGGTACCTGCCCTGGGTACCTCTAAAAGTTTTAATATTTGAAGCAGCTCCTTAGGCATGCTTTTGGTTGGTGTAAGATACTTCATCGGGATAACTATCGATATAGATGGTGCCAAATTCGCATAACATCGTGAGCATGGGAGCCAATTGTTCGCCCAGCTCGGACAAGCCATATTCTACTTTTGGGGGCGAAACTGGATAAACCTTGCGAATAATGAGTCCGTCACTTTCGAGCATTCTTAGCTGCATCGTAAGCATGCGTTGGGTCGCGTCGGGAAGCAGCCGCTGCAGCTGATTAAACCGTACCGGTCCTTTGGACAATTGATTTAATATAGATATCTTCCATTTTCCGCTGACTAAGCCTAGTACAATTTCCGAGGTACAGCGATACGTTTTGTCCCTAAAAGTTATCATCTGTCCACACATCCCTTACAGAAGATCTGAGCAAAAACCATAAGATGACCCGTGAAGTCGAGCTTAATTTTAGATCGATCATTCTATATGTTAAGCTTAACCACGTTTCCTTGTCAACAAATTGTGGATCGATTAGTATAAAATTAATGAAAGGGGATCATCTTATGGCACGAACAGGACGTCCACGCGCATTTAATCGTGACGAGGCGGTTGCTACCGCCATGCTGCTATTTTGGGAACATGGCTTTGAAACCACCTCAGTGGCTCAGCTGCGGGCGGCGATGGGGGATATATCGGCCGCGAGTTTTTACGCGGCGTTTGAATCGAAGGAAGCGCTGTTCCGTGAAGCGGTGGATCGATATATATCTACTTATGGACATGTTTCGGAAGCTTTCAGGGATACAAACCTGACAGCTAAAGCAGCAATGGAACTGGGATTGCGGCAATCAGCGCGGATGCAGACGGAGAACTCCCATCCTTCGGGTTGTCTGTTGGTTTTGTCCGCTGTAAATTGTTCGCCCGAGCAGCAGCATATCCGCGGCCTGCTGTCCAAGGAACGAGAGAGAGTCCGGGGTTGGATAAAAGAATGTATAGAACGAGCCGTAGTTAACGGGGAGCTGCCCGAATCCACGGATATCTCCATGGTAGTTATGTTATTTGAAACATTTCTTCGAGGAATTTCCACTCAAGCCCGGGACGGTGTTCCTTACGAGGCCTTTGAAGCTGCCATAACTCAACTGATGAGTGTATGGGATGCATTATCTAGTCATGGTACTGAAGGAACGTGAAAAGCAAAGTCTTAACGGACATTTGTCAGCATTTCAGATGACACTGGGCTTAACATAAAGTCGATACGTAACAGCTTTCGTGACTATATCAGTCGTCTTGAAGAAACGTTGCCGTTTAAAACGGAGCCATCCAGGCCGCGTCTGTTTTCTTTAACCTCAAAAGCCCGCGTCATACGCGGGCTTCTTTAGCGTGCTTGGCTTATTGGGTATCCTCACTGGCCTGAACGAAGTCAGGCCTTTTCCAACTGCTGGATCAACTCGGCCACGGCCTGATCCGTGAAGCGGAGCCGCCCATGATCCTGTACGATGCGTCCTTCGCTTTTACGCTGATCCAGCCAATCGGTTATCCACGCGGGTGCATAGCCGCCTTGTCCGAATTCACCGCCAAAGGCAATCATGTCCTTATACACATCTAGGTATTGCTGGCGTCCGGTATCCGGGTAGGACTTTGTATAAAGCCAGAACTGCACATCATACATTAGATAGGACAGCGGATCGGCATGGAAAGAGAAGTGGCCTTTCTCTTCAACGATCTGGGTACAGATGTGGCGGATCTTTTGCGGGAGCTGATTTACTTCCGTGACCCGGGCGCACAGTTCTTCCAGTAAGGGGGAGAACTTACCGTGCGCTACCCTGTGAAGATCCGCTTCTTTATCCTCTTCGGAGGTATCGAATTCTTCCTCGTTGACCAGGCCTCTGATAAAAGCCTCAAAGTTGTCGGCCAGGAAGGTGATCTCATAGTCGCTCTCCTGGTCCACATGGATCACTTCGGGTTCTCCGTCTGGACCGCAGGCCCGGTAGTCCAGCATGACCACATCATGGCCAGCCGATGGGCAATCGCAGATGACGACTCCAATATCGGGATAGCCCCAATCTTCAATCATAAACCGGCTGCCGGTGTCCCCGCAGAGGGAGTAGCTTTTCTCCCGGCCAATGCCCATGATGCTTGTTATTGCGATATGATCCTCGGCCCAGGAGGTCGCTTCTTCGGTTGGGAAGCAGGTGTTCTTCGGAACTCCGCCGTTCTGCTGCTTCATCAAGGCGATATAGGATGCCGGGAGTTTATAGCCTAGTTCTTCTTCTATTGAGGCGATCAGCTCATCCGTCGGTGGATCGCTAACATATTCCTTCCTGGCATAATCGCTGTCTTCCCAGAAGTCGCTCAGGGACATGCCTGAGAAAGGAACCTTGTCTTCGCCGGCGCCCTGATTCGTGAGCGCAGCTGCCCGTCTGGTCGCTATTCGCTGCTCGTGCTTCCGCTGCTTCTCTGCTTTCCGCAGACTGGACTGCAGCAGCCATTGGGTATCCGGATCGCCGGGTTCGAGCTTGTCCGAGGTGGCAAAGGCTTTCGCTGCCTCTTCATACCTGCCCAAATAATAAAGGGCATAGCCTGCCCGGTAATGCCAGAGCGGGTCCTGCTGCCCGGCTTCAGCTATTTTTGCAAATTGTTCAAGAGCTTCCTCATAGAGACCCAGATTGTTATAAGCCCTTGCCAGCCGGCTGATGGCTTCATAATTCCGTTCTTCCTCAGGAACGGCAAGAACGGTGTCAACGATCCGCTGATGTTCATCTGCTTCATGCCATTCCGTTAATTGATCGAGCCATGTTTGGTCCATTGGTAAACCTCCGAATATAGATTTGTTTGTTATGTTTACTTACAGACATCTCTTGCTGTATGTAGTTTCATGTTGTCTATAGAGAAAGACTAGCGACGTCTGCTCTCAAGCACACGTGCATGATCCAGGAGCACCCACTGATTCAGCTCGTCGTAGCCCTTCACGGTTGCAGTGAGCTTATATCCAGGATACATCCGTTCCCGGGGAGTCACTTGGTTCAGGGCAGCGGTGTCCGCCAAGCCTACAGCCTGATCTTGAAACAGACTTACCAACGTGCCATGTGGAAAAAAGGCTTCTATCGCCCCTTCCACTTCCATGCCAATGGACAGGGCCAGCTTAACTTCGTTCCATTCCTCCAAGGTGGTTTCGAGGGAACGGGCCCACAGCTCTTCAAAAAGGCTCTTAGGGATCGGCTCGTAGTAGGGATCGGTGACATCGATGGGATGTTCGGCCAACATGAAATGAAACTGCTCGTGTTTCCGGTTGGAGACGACTTGGCTCCCATCCTCTTCCATGACCATTTGTCTAAAGGCGATTCCGTCTGGATCAACCTCGAAATAATAGGTTCCCATTCCGGGCTCGAGGCAGGCGCTGAAATACAACATAGATGCTCCCTCTCTTTTTTTAGATAGAATATAGCTGCTTCTGTCTTGATTCATATGTCTGCCTTGCCGTCTACATCACGGGCTTAATCATAAATCTGTTCATGGCACCAGCATCAGCCAAGCGGCGGCGCCGCCTGCGGCAGTGAGGATAGCGCCAGCTGCAATCCCCCATATATGCCGTCTATCGAGACCCAGCTTCCCGATGATGCCGGGCAGCACCCATTTGAATGTGATTAGACTGTAAACGCCGTGCAGGAATCCCAATGTGAGGAGCTTCTTGGCTTGACCCAGCTGCACATTGGCCGGGGCTGAACGGGAGAATGCCAAGGTTCCTCCGGTGTGCGCACACCAGTAGGTGATAATCATGTACGTAATGATGGCTAGCAGTGTGAACAAGATAGGGAGGGATTGTCTGATGATATCCCAGGTTCTGCTTCTTCCGGTCTGCTTGAATTCAGGCAGCCCAATCAGGAAGAACACAATTCCCATAAGTAGAATGGCGCCTGAGGCAGCACATAATGCGGCATTCACGATGGCACCGGTCACCAAAATAATAAATAACATGTAGGTCCTCTCATACTATGGCGAGGTTTCGAGTCTATTAGACTTCCGATTATAATAGATGCCCCCGTGATTTTGATCTTAACAGGCACACCGGTTGGATAGTTGTACCAATTAATTGTAACACGTTTATTGTATATGCCGCAGATATGCTGGTGTCAACTGTTAGGAATCTGGAAAGACCGAGGTGAGGAGGACGGATGGAGCCTGGAACGGGTAGGGCTATTTCTTGTCTCTTCATCGCTAAGAGCCCGTCTCTTTCTCCTTTGGGGTATAAGTATGGTAAAATTTATATAAACATATGGGAAAAGGAGGAAGCTTAATGATGAATCCACATACACAGGAAGAATTTCGTTTTCAAGTTGATCTTAGCGGTATGATTAATATATTATCCAATCATTTATACAGCAGTCCCAAGGTGTTCCTGCGGGAGCTGCTGCAGAACGCCGTTGACGCCATTACCGCCATGCGGGAGAGGGATTCCTCTTATCAAGGGCAGGTGAGGGCGGAAGTCATTGGAACAGGAAACGGTGCAACGCTGGCCATGGAGGATAACGGGATAGGCCTTACCGAGGAGGATGTCCATGAGTTCCTGGCGATGATCGGGCAGTCGTCCAAGCGGAAAGACGGGCAGCTGCTAGGGGAGACTTCGTTTATCGGCCGGTTCGGCATCGGCTTGCTCTCCTGCTTCATGGTTAGTGACGAGATTGTGCTCCTAACCCGGTCGGCCAAGGGAGGACCTTCACTGGAGTGGCGGGGGAAGCCGGATGGTACATACAGTATACGTAAATTGGAGAACGAGCTGTCATACGGCACAAAAGTCTATCTGCGGTGCAAGCCGGGATGCGAGCTATACTTCGATCCAGCCAATCTTGAAGAATGGCTTGGTGATTATGGCGCCCTCCTTCCTTACCCGGTTGTACTCGAGTCGGAGGGAGTTAGCAGAACGATCAATATTCCGCATCCGGATTGGATGAACAACTTGTCCCTTGTCCGGGGAAGACGGGAGGAAGTTCTGAAATTTGGCGAGCAGCTGCTGGGGGAGCAGGTTCATGATTTTATTCCTTTATCTTCATCCTCCGGCCGGACCTCTGGAATTGCCTATATTCTGCCCTACTCCGTCAATCTGAGCGCCAAACGCTCACACCGCGTATATCTGAAGTATATGCTCGTCTCCGAATCGGCGGAGAACATTCTTCCGGATTGGGCCTTTTTCGTCAAATGTATCCTCTGGACGGATGAGCTTCAGCCAACCGCTTCGCGGGAGCATTTCTACGAGAATGAGAAGCTGGAGACGGTCCGGACTGAGCTTGGAGAATCACTGCGCCGTGAACTGATGAACCTGGCAGACCAGGACCCCGAACGGCTCAAGGGCATCATTCAGCTGCACGCCTTGTCGATGAAGGCGCTGGCAGTGGAGGATGAGACGTTCTTCAGGATGATTCACCGGTGGCTGCCTTTCGAGAGCAGTTATGGCCGCAGGGATCTTGGGGAACTGCTGGACGAGAATGAGGAGCTGTACTTTACGTTGACGCTGGACGAATACAGACAGATTATGCATGTCGCCGCGGCGCAGTCGCTTCCGGTGATCAACGGGGGGTATGTATATGATGCTGGGCTGCTGGAGGGCCTGCAGAGACTATATCCTGGGAGAAAGATCGATCGGCTGCTGCCGGAGGAGGTCTCCTTCTCCTTTACCGATCTTACACCAGAGGAACGCAGAGCGTATTACGAGCTGATCCGGGAGGGCGATATTGCGCTGCAGCCATTCCGCTGCCGGGTTCAGCTCCAGCGGTTCAAGCCTGCCGCACTTCCTTCTCTGTTCACCCTGTCGAAGGAATCCTCCGATTTGCGGAGCTTGATTGCTGCTGAAGAAGTAAGCACGACGGAGCTGTCGTCGATTCTGAATAGTCTGGGCGCCTCTCATCAGGAGCAGGTGTATTCCACACTGTATTTGAATTTGGACAATGAGGTCATTGCGCGGATCTTTGGCTCCAATAATCTCGAGATTCTTAGAGCAGCGATCGAAATGCTGTACGTGAATGCGCTGATGATGGGACATTATCCGCTGAACCGGAAGGAAATGCAGGTGCTGAATGAAGGCATTTTGCGGTTTATAGATCTGGGATTGTCTATGAATAATGGAGGAGATACCAAATGAGTATGGAGCTTGAATTTGAAGATTTGCTGGACGAAGCGATGGATTTGCCTGATTCTCCGGCCAAGATCGCTCTGCTGGAGCAGGCGATCCGGGTCGCCGATGCGGCGGGGGATATCGAACAGGGGTACGAGGCACGAAGCATGCTGGTGAATACCGCTTCTTTTAACGGTTTTCCTATGAAGGCCTTGGTCGCTTTCTCCTGGCAGTTAGGTCAATACGATAAACACCCTGAGCTGTTCGAGTATGATCTGCATAACCTGTTATGGTCCTACAAATGGATCCTCGATGATCTTCCTTCATTCCCGGACATTCAGCTAGGGCAGATTCATAATTTGCTTGAGGATTTCAAGCTTCGCATCAAGAAGGCCGGTCATTCCGAGAGAACGTATGATTACTATCGTTTCCGAATGGCGCTGTTGACGGGAGAGCTTGAGAAGGCCGGGGAATATATGGACAAGTGGAGGCCGGTTGACCGTGATTCGCTAAGCAATTGCCAGGCCTGTGAGCAGGATGCCCTTGTTGAATATTTTTTCATGTTGGGTGATGATGAGCGGGCGCGGGTTGAGGCGAAAAAGATCATGAGCGGCCGAATGTCCTGTGCTGAGGTGCCACATGTCACCTACCCCAAGCTGCTGATGCCGCTGTATCGTACCGGACGGCAGGATGAGGCAGCCAAGCTGGAACGCGAGAGCTTCCGGCTGATTAAAGGCAACCGCGACTTCATCAAAGCCGCAGGGTTGCAAATGATATATCTGACCCATGCAGATCCCTTCCGGGGACTTGAGGTTTATGAGTCGTTTGCCCCACTGACGCATAACCATGAAAGCCCGATGTTCCGCATGGTCTTTGATGGTGCAGCGGCTGTCTTGTTCAAGCGGCTGGCCCGCGAGCAGGTGAAGTTCAATGTGCGGCTGCCCGCTTATATTACAGAGTCCGGGGCGGCAAACGATGTGTCGCGCCTATCGGAGATTTACTCTGAACTGGCCTTCGACGCTGCCGGGAAATTTGATAAGCGCAATGGCAACCGGTTCTACACCGGTGAGGTTGAGCGGCTGCTGGCCCAGGTGGATGAGTAAACGGGAGCACATTTGCTGCATTTCCGGGCGGATGCCGTATCAACTTGAAATTAACGGTTTGGAGCAAACTTTTATCGGAAAGCACGTGTTAACTTTTTAGATAAAGCAATTTCGAGCTATTCTTCCTGTCTGATAATCTCATATGAGAAGGGAGAAGATCATCTTGGGAAATAAAAAGTGGCTATTCTTATTGCTGGGACTGGTCGTTATAGGCGCATTTATGACGATTGAGACCTTCTTTCCAGACACAAACTATAAATATATAGTTTATGCGGTTCTGCTGGTTGCAGTGTTGTATATTGCCGCTAAAATAAAAACAAGATCGGACCTAGCAAATGGAAATATGCATGCCTTTATTTTGGTGATGTTTTTATTTACGCTCGGTTACCACCTGCTTTTGATTAATTGGACACATCAAGCGTTTTTCCAGAATGACTATCTGATCTTTTTATGTTTGATTTATCTCCTGGTGTGGGTCCGGTATTCGTTCGCTAATAAGCGCAGGTAAGCTTGGGATAAAAAGAGTATCGTGTTCATGGGCTTTTCTACAGCCGTCAAGCAGTATATGCGGCCCATAGCTTGGCTTGTATTCATAAGAGATGTGACTCTGCTTAAGGACTAACTCCTTATATCTTAAAAGAGAGACCTGGATGCTGATTGCACCCAGGTCTCTCTTTTTGCCGTGAAGGCAGCATGTAACGAAGACTTTGTGGACTTAGCTCCACTTCTTCTCAATATATACGGGTTCATAGGGGTAATCCTCCGACAAAAGTTGCATACCAAAATTTGAAATTTCTTACTACTCCTGAACGACTTATTTCCAAAAGTTAAGTTCATAGTTGGATAGATATTATTCCAAAATTATCTAATAATTGGTGTATATGTATATGAATATCTTTATATTTCATATCCAACTATACGCTTGAGAGGAGTAATGTCTTTGTTACGGTCAATTCCACGCAAGGTTACGAGTCTGCTAGCGAGTGCCGTCATTGCATTCAGTGTAGGGGCAGGTCTGGGAAACCCTGCAGCAGCTGCCGGTTCAGAGGTCCAGCCGGTAATTGAATGGACCCAAGAGTTCGGGGATAATTCAATGGGGAAGTCGGTAAGCCCTACTTCGGATGGTGGGTATATTACAGCAGGTGAAATCACTGAGTTAGATGAATCAGGCTATTATCCGACATGGGTTAGCAAGGCATACATCGTTAAAACCAATGCCTTAGGTCAGGTCGAATGGGAACAAAAGGCTGTTTACGGGGACAGTGAGACCAACAGCGCCAGCAAAGCTGTTCAGACCAGAGATGGTGGTTATATTGTGATCGGGTCAACAGACATAGCCCGGATGTCCAGTGTTTTTCTAATTAAGTTAAGTCCACAAGGTAAGGTGGAATGGAAAGTGGCTTACGAAGGCGGCCAGCATCAATATGGAAATGCCGTTGTCGAAGCTTCAGATGGAGGCTTTCTGGCGACTGGCTATGCCAGTGGATGGGCCGGGGCTTCAGGAGCTGATGCCTATATCTTGAAGACCGATGCCCAAGGGCATAAGACTTGGCTTAAGACATACCATTTTGATGAAAGTCAGTCCTTGAGTGATATTATCCCTGCTGAGGATGGCGGGTATGTTGCGGTAGGGAGCGTTAATGTTGATCCTTATTTCTCCGGGCCAGGAGATTATTCGGTTGCGCTTAAGATCAACGATCAGGGAGAAAAGGTCTGGACTAAGTATTACAAAAATGGAGACCAGAGCAGAGCGACCTCGGTGATTGCTTCTGGAGATGATGGTTATATTATCGCCGAGAGGTTAAACGATGTGGCGCAGAATCAGACCCGGCTTTTCAAAACCGATTTAAAGGGTGAAGTCATCTGGGGGAAAACTTACGATTTCGCGCCTATCGAATCCTTGAATCAGGTGGTCTCTACAGGTCAGGGGTATGCCTTGATCGGAGGAACTTATGAGGGGGCCGGAAGTGCACGGCAGCTCAAACATGAGGTGCAGCTAGTAGATGGGAACGGTGAGGCAGGAAGTAAATTCATATTTGGGTCTGATCTTAACGGTGTGGGTCATGGGACTTATACCCCAGACGGGGGCTTCGTTATAACGGGAACACTTGGAGATGCGGAGAAATCCAAAACACAGCTTATCAAGATCAAAGCTAAGAAGAACAACAATTTAACCAGATTAGCTTTTGAGAGAAGTGAAGAGCAGGTTAAAGCCGGAGAGACAGCAGCTGTAAAGGTAATTGGCCAGTATGGCGATGGAAGCACCTCAGAGCTGACAAATGGTGTAGCTTACACCAGTCAGGACCCTTCTATTGCTACCGTGAATGCGGAAGGGAAAATTACAGGAGTTAAAGCCGGAGCTACGAGCATCACAGCTGCCTATGAGGGACATGAAGCCGTTCTTGCCCTGACAGTGACCGCTGCTGAGGGCCCCGTTATAGGGACAGGGGAATTTTATCTGGAATCAGACGAGTATTCCCTCTCTGCAGGTACGATGATTGATACCGCAGCCTACTTCAAAGACACGGAAGGTAAGGTTCATAATGTAACCCAAGATTGTGAATTCAAGAGTGAGAATCCAGAGATTGCGGAGTTCGATGCGGAAGGCAACATTATTGGACACCGGGCAGGTACTACCCGGATTACGGCCACCTACAATGGGAAGAGCTATACCGCAGCAGTACAGGTCGTTCGCGCATTTGTTCCAGCGCAGGATCATCCGGCCAATGAGCAGCTGGCCGACTAATGTATAACCTTTGTATACCTCTATCTAGGTTATTATAGCTTTACTAGGAAGACTACCCTCCCGGGGTAGTCTTTTTTAGTTGGGAGAAGGCCAAGCTGCAGATAAATAGTTGCCGCAAGTGAGAGATTTGCGGATTTGTTCCGTCTTAATAGTATTGAATTTCTGGGAGGCTTGGCAGTGTGGAACGAACATAATCTCACTAGACAGGATGACGAGCGAAAGTGGATCAGCCGTGTATTGGATGGACATACGGAGGAATACGCATTCCTGGTGAATTTGTATAAGAATAAAATCTATGGTCTTCTGCGCGGAATGGGTGCTGATCATCAAGATGCCCAGGATCTTGCTCAAGAGACCTTTATAAAGGCCTACCGCAACCTGGCATCACATGATAGGAGCAGAAGCTTTGCAGCTTGGCTCTACACAATTGCAGCGAACCTGCTGAGAGATTTCCGGCGGAAGACACCCTACATAGAACATCGGGTGGAAAACTATGCTCACTTATCGGCCGGAGCCAATCCGGAGGAAATTCTGCTGAAAGGTGAGAATCTGAATGAATTGCAGGAAGTCTTAAGGCAGCTGCCCGCGAATTACCGGATGGTCATACTTCTTCGATACACAAACGATTTAACCTATGAGGAGATGAGTGAAGTGCTGGGGGTGCCTATGAACAAAGTCCAGAATGACCTGTACCGGGCTAAAAAGAGATTGAAACAATTGTTAACTTCACAGGAGGCGAGAAATGATGCAGTGTTTAAGTCCAGATGAAATGGAGCTGTACATCCTTAGCGCCGAATCTTCTCAAAAAGAGGAAATATCCAGGCACATCCGCACCTGTGCACAGTGCGCCGCCCTGTATAATCAGCAGAAGGAGGAGCAAGCAGGCTATTCCAGGGAGTTGTTTGGCGAAATCTTAACGGATTCCTTTACCTCACAGGTTATGGCTTCGATTGAGCGGGTTGAAGCAGAGCCGACTTCAGTTGGGAAAGGAACCTCTTTGGGAGATAGCTTTTTCCAACGGGGCGGCGCCCGAAGCTACAGAAAGATGAGAGTTGTGGCTGCTGTTGTGCTTGTTATCCTAAGCTCAGTTATATTATGCCTGCCACCTCTGGCAGACGCTCTTCAGTCATTGTTCGGGCATATAAAATACGCCGACAAGGGATTGCTGCGGGCACAAGGAAACGGTCTTGTCCAGCATCCGAACATTAGTATTGAAGACAAGGGTTACACAATCCAGGTTAAGGAAGTAGCCGCTGACTCCTCTCGGGTATTCCTCGCCATGCAGCTGTTTGGCCCAGATGGAAGGCATAAACCTGATGATCTTGACATCTATGATTATCTTGGAAATCAGATTATCGTTAAAGATGACCAGGGCCTTATTCTCGGCAAGATGTTCCGAGATGATGAAGGGGAGATCAGAGATTTTTATTATATGCATTGCGATTTTCGAGAGCCTCTCCAAACTGACCGGATAACCATAGAAGGACAGCTTACGCAGTTGAAAAATAAACTCCAGGGAAATTGGAATTTTAAGTTTACCATTGATCTAAAAGAAACGAACAAAAAAATGAAGGTTACACCACTTTTAGCTAGTTATACCTCGCC
The DNA here is from genome assembly GCF_018403205.1 of Paenibacillus sp. J22TS3. Classification (NCBI taxonomy): domain Bacteria; kingdom Bacillati; phylum Bacillota; class Bacilli; order Caryophanales; family Paenibacillaceae; genus Paenibacillus; species Paenibacillus sp. J22TS3. The sequence goes on along the minus strand of NZ_BOSF01000009.1, from coordinate 158,030 downwards.
AGACGGAATGACCATTCGTTTGAAAAAATTGACCCGGACAGTTACAGGTGTATGGTTAGATATCGATACAGAGCTAAGTGAGGAAGCTTTATCCCGGTCACCTGGTGAATTGTGGAGTCAGCAGCTCCTAAAGTTTCACTTTGTGGATCAGCGAGGGAAAGAGATTGAATCTGTGAATACCAGGAAACAACCATTTACATCGTTCTTAGTAAAGGAGCACCAGTATCCCGGAAATAAACCTGGAGTAATGCATTGGAAATACTTGTTTGAATATTTGCCGGAGGACAAACCGTTGACATTTGTGTTCGATGGTTACTCGATTGCTGAGCGTGACGGTTCCTCTATCCAATTCGAGCCATCCAAGCTGAAAGACCATCCGGTTTCTTTTCATTACGATGGGGATGAGATTTGGCTAAGAAATTTCACAATTGAACCCAGGTATCCTAAAAGCAAAGAGTTACAAGGAGTGCTGCATGTCGATGGCAAGCTATGGAATGAAGAACAATTCTGCCAGTGGCTTCTAAGAGTTCCAGGTGGTAAGAACTATACGGCAATACCCGGAGGTGTGCTTACCTTTGAGAGCTCTAACTGGAAAGACGGTTATATAATACTGGAAGGGATACAGCCACGCTATTCTTTCGGATTCTACTCAAGGGAACTGACAACTATTCCGGACAAGCTCCAATTAATTCGTCCCATTGTCGGTCGGCTTCATACCAACGTAGATTGGTCGGTTCAGATGGATTCAATCAAACTACAATGACGACCTGTGATAATAGCTTTCCGTCTGTATGGAAAAGGGCTTTTGACCATGGGATCATACCATGACTGATGTAAGAGGGTGCCCCCAAAGTCATCTCTTAGATGACGGAGGACAGCCCTCTTTTTGCTTTGGGGAGAAGGCAAGCTGCGGATAAATAGTTGCTGCAAGTGAGGGATTGGCGGAGTTTCCGTCTTACTAGTATAGAGCACTCGAAGTTTTATTTTCTCAAACTGTCACATTAAGACTAGGCTCGTACGTTCTGTACTGTTACCCTATGCTGGGGCATTATGCAGAAGCTGAGGATAGTACACAGGAAGTCTTTATTAAGGCATTCAGGCACTTAAGTAAATATAAGCTTGAAACAGCCTTTTGAATAAGTGTTTGTTGCTGATAGGTTTTAGCCTTTTTACTCGTATTACTTTATAGATACCGGGAACAAAGTAGAAAAGGAGGCATTTCTTGAATACAAATTCCGAAGATGACATTCTGCAGCAAATCAGAAACCGCGATGAGAAAGCAATCGCTTCTATTATTCAATCCTATGGAGGGTTGCTCTCAGCCATTATCAGGCGTTATGTTCACTTCAATCAGCAGGAGTACGAAGAATGCCTGGATGATGTGCTGCTGGCAGCCTGGCAGAATATCAACTCATTTGACCCTGAGAAGAATACGCTCAAGCAGTGGATTGCGGCAATTGCCAAATACCGTGCCATCGACTATCAACGCAAAATGATCAGAAACCAGCAGCAATTTACCCATACAGAAATAACGGATGATTTATATAAGGCGGAACCGGTGTCACTGTATCAAGATGTTGACGAGGTATTGGATCACTTATCCCCAGTGGAACGGGCAGTTTTCGTAAAGTACTATTTGGAAGGCGTACCCTCTCGCGAAATGGCCGAAGAGATGAAGGTTAAAGAGACCTGGATTCACAACAAGCTTTCTCGCGGACGTAAGAAGCTGAGACAGCTGTTCATTTCAAATAAGGAGGTGTAGTAGATGTCCCTTTATGAAGATTTAAACGAAGTGCGAATGGATGTATCGACATATGAGGAAGAGAGGCTAACGGACGTAGAGCAGAAAAGATGGGAGAAACGCGTGCTCCGTAAGCTCCCCAAACGTAAACCGCGGTCGATGATAAAGTGGGCCGGACTGGTAAGTGCTGTTATCTTAGCAGTAAGTCTAATTATCCCGTTAGGCAGCACGGCCCTTGCCAAAATGCCGCTGATCTCCCGGCTAATTGAAAGTATTATCAATATCGATAATCCGCCAGATTTATCGAATTATAAGACAGCCGTTGGTGAGACTGCCGAGAACAAATATGGCAAGTTGACCTTGAATGAAGTGTTGGTTGATACAGACCGTCTGTTGATCAGTGCTACATTGGAGCCTACAGGGAAGGCGAACATGAACGAGGTGCTTTACCTGACTCCAAATATTTTCGTTAATGGAGAGGAGGTTCCGCATCCCTTTTTTAACCAGGGGTTTGGAGAGAAGGGCAATGGAGTCTACACGATATCGGGAGATATCCCTCTAAACTCTTTGCCTGATTTCCCCAAGGATGACCGGCTTCAAGTTAAGGTTTCTTATGATTTCCGAGCGAAAGACATGAAAGATTTAATAGATAAGCCATGGGTGTTTGATGTCAGTGTTTCCATGGGGCAGATCAAGAGGGATACGGTTATCTATACCATGAATAAGTCCATGCCTATCAAAGGTGGAGGAGGTACAGTCATAATAAACAAAGTCGTGAGTTCACCGGTCACGACAACGCTTTATTATGATGTGAGCAAAGCGACACTCGGATCATTTTGGATCAGACTGGTATCAAAAAATGGAAAAGTCGAGGAGGATAAATTCTATGAATCGAAACTTACCGGAGAGCGCTCCTACCATCGGTATAAACCCTTGGATTTCAAGAAAGAGGCATATTGGATCGTTGCTGAGGATAAGAATGGAAAAGAAATCAGCCCGCGCATTCCCGTTGAGTAATTGAGAATTAATTAAAGTGAACCCGCTCTCGGAGCGGGTTTCTCCTTTGGATGGTCAAAATCAGACAGGTTGGACGAACCTTGTCACGAATTTACCATCTTTTTCTACACCAGGTTTGCTATAATATAGTCACACAACTGCAAGGAGGAGATTATTTGAGCTCACATCAAATTGGAGTTCCATTAGAAGGATTTGCGGATTTCAGCAGGAAGGTTGCGGCGGAAGGCGCAGTGCTGTTGAAGAATGATGGACAGGTTCTTCCGATCCGGGAGAACGAAAGCGTTTCAGTTTTTGGCAGGGTCCAGGTGAATTATTACCGCTCTGGTACAGGCTCCGGTGGTAGTGTTAATGTACCTTATACCACGAATCTGCTGGACGGGCTTCGCAGCAAACCAGGCATTCAGGTCAATGAAGAGCTGGCCGCTGTGTATGAGCAGTGGATTGAGCAGAACCCGTTCGACAACGGTGGTGGCGGCTGGGCAGCTGAGCCATGGCATCAGAAGGAAATGCCTCTGACGGATGAGCTGGTTGCGGCAGCAAGGAAGAAATCATCCAAAGCGATTGTGGTGATCGGCCGCACGGCGGGTGAGGATCAGGATAACGCGGATGAGCCGGGAAGCTACCAGCTAACGGAAGACGAGAAGGCGATGCTTCGGCAGGTGGCGGCACATTTTGATCAGACAGCCGTAGTGCTGAATGTCTCGAACATCATCGATATGAGCTGGCTGCTGGACGAATCCTATGTCCACCCGATCGCAGGTGTGATTTACGCTTGGCATGGGGGCATGGAAGGTGGCAATGCCATTGCTGATGTGCTTGCTGGCGATGTGAATCCTAGCGGTAAGCTGACGGATACGATTGCCTACTCCATCAACGATTACCCGTCAACCCGGAACTACGGGAATGAGCTGCAGAACCTGTATCAGGAAGATATTTATGTGGGGTACCGGTATTTTGAGACGTTCTGTCCGGATAAAGTCCAGTTTGAGTTTGGTTATGGTCTGTCCTATACGGAGTTTAAGATAGAGCCGGAAGAAGCCAAGCTGGTCACTAAGGATGGGAAAGCCCACCTGGAAATTGGTGTGACTGTGACCAATGTGGGGGATACTTTTGCAGGTAAAGAAGTCGTTCAGGTTTACTATGAGGCACCGCAGGGCAAGCTGGGCCAACCGGCCAGAGCTCTAATTTCTTTCGAAAAATCGAAACCGGTTGCGGTAGGAGAATCCGAGCGCCTTATCCTCAGTTTCCCTGTTGATTCCATGGCCTCTTATGATGACGGTGGGGTCACCGGACATCCATCTGCTTATGTGCTGGAAGCCGGTACCTACAACCTTTATGTAGGGAATAGTGTGAAGAATGCTGTACAAATTCGCGTGGACGGCAAGAGCGGATACGTGCTGGATGAGCTTAAGGTTGTGGAGCAGCTGCAGGAGGCGTTGGCCCCGACGGAGAGCTACACACGGATGAAGCCGGGTGCCCGTAAGCAGGATGGTTCCTATGAGCTGACTTATGAGGAAGTGCCAACGCAGAAGGTGTCTATAGCTGAGCGGATTGATAAGAACCTTCCAAAGACGCTGCAACAGACCGGGAACCAAGGATATACCTTAAGAGACGTACTGGAGCAAAAGATCAGCATGGAGACCTTTATCGCCCAACTCAGCGACGAGGATTTGGCGGCAATTGTCAGAGGGGAAGGCATGAGCAGCCCGCTTGTCACTCCGGGAACGGCGTCTGCATTCGGCGGGGTCAGTGACAGCCTTCTCAGCTACGGTATTCCGGTGGGCAGTACGGCGGATGGTCCGTCCGGTATCCGCATGGACAGCGGGGACCAGGCGACTCAGGTGGCGATTGGCACACTGCTGGCCGCAACGTGGAATGCTGAACTGGTTGAGGAGCTGTATGTGATGGAAGGCCAGGAGCTGCTCCGCAACCAGATTGATACACTGCTGGGACCGGGGATGAATATCCGCCGCAGTCCGCTGAACGGCCGTAACTTTGAGTACTTCTCGGAGGACCCGCTGGTAACTGGAGTGTTCGCCACGGCGTGCACACGCGGGATTATGCGGGGCGGATCGAATGCGACACTGAAGCATTTTGCCTGCAACAATCAGGAGAAATACCGCAGCAAGGTGGACGCGGTGGTGTCGGAACGCGCTCTGCGTGAGATCTATCTCAAAGGTTATGAGATCGCGGTGAAGCAAGGTGGGGCCAACTCCATCATGACCTCTTATAATCCAGTGAATGGGCATTGGGCTGCCTCCAACTATGATTTGAACACCACCATCCTTCGTGGGGAGTGGGGCTTCAAGGGCATTGTTATGACGGACTGGTGGGCGATCATGAACGATGTTGTTCATGGCGGACCAGCCGACCGCAAGTACACGAACTGGATGGTCCGTGCCCAGAACGATCTGTATATGGTTGTCAGCAACTATGGGGCCGAGACCAATGTCTGGGGGGACAACACAATAGAGTCCCTGGCGAATGGCACTTTAACACGTGGCGAGCTGCAGCGCAGCGCGATGAACATCTGTGAGTTCCTGATGCATGCGCCGGTGTTCTCCCGCGATCAAGTGCTGGAAGGGAACATTCCTTCCATCGCGGCGAATTCCGATCTAATGCCTGGGCAGTCCCAATCGCTGACCGAAAGCGCACAGATTAAGCTTGCCGCAGACGGGCCGGCTTACATGAAGGTGGAGCAGCCGGGGATATACCGGATTTTTGCCCATGTCATGTCCCCGGATACAGAGCTTGCCCAAAGCGCAAGTAATGTCACCCTGAACGGACAGCTGGTAACAACGGTTCAGACCAATGGAACCGAAGGCAAATGGGTTACGATGAAGCTCATTAAAGTGGAGCTGGAAGCCGGCCAGTATGAGCTGAAGCTGGTCCCTACCAAACCGGGCATCCAGATGGATTGGATAGAGTTCAAGCAGGTTTAAAGACAGCTGGATACAACTAGCATTGTGGTAACTGTTGGCTCGGGAGAGGGTATAGTGGGGAAGGGAAGACATTCCCTCAATAACGTGTTTGGAAGGTGCTAAAAGTGATTTATCTCTGGTTATCAGGCCTTAATCCGCTTATACCAACTTTTATTGTAAGCCCGTTAATTGCCATCGTAATTGGACTGTTGCTAGCCCGATTTGGCGGGAAGATTTACGCAGGCTTAGGGATAGCTTTATTACTTCCGCTTTTATTTATTGCCAGCGACCTAACCACGCTTAAAGCTAATCTGGATGCGTGGGCCCTTTATGGTATTGTCTATGCCGTCCTAACCTATGTGGTTTACAAACTTACCGTTTCCCTATCTGTACGATAAAAACTAGGCGTAAGGAGGAAGCAGCCATGCAGCTGTTAAGTTCTCCTTACGCCTGTTTATTTTTTTGGATCATGTTTTTACCTTCTCAACGCCCAGCAGCCCATAGCTAACTTATGAAGCTACCCGGATCAAGCCTTTCTTCCATCACATTCTTTAGGAATAGTATTCTCACAGCTTAAGCCCCCCAAGTCTATCCTGGGATTTCGGGCTTCTTTGGTGTTCGTGTGGTGTCTAGTTCAGGCCCGCTGCTTCAACATCGCCTGCTGGTTTACCTCTTCCTGGAGCCGCCGTTTGATGCGTTCTACCGATGGAATCCTCCCCAAGGTGATAGCAGAAAGAGCCCGTGCCCCAAGCAGCAGGATGCTTCTGAAATTCCCTGGGTCAGCCCCCCGGCTTATAATTCTGTTAAACATGCTCACCACCATCCTTCTTATTTTAGTTGTAGTTATAGTATACTTATCCGGCTGTTTTACTATAATTTAACACTTTAATTAAGTAAATAATTTGTCGATATATGTCGATATATAAATTAATACTTTGAAGGGAGTTTGATAGATGAAACTTAAAAGCATTAGGGTAAAAACACTGCTGTTGGTTTTGCCTTTCCTGATTATCATTAATTCTGTCATTTCAGGTATTGTCTTTGTAAGCGCCCGCTCGCTGCTGACCGAGGAGACAGAGAAGGAACTGAATGGGCAGCTGCATACAACGGAACAGAGTATTGAAAAGGGGTTGGTGGCTCACGGCAGTCTTACTGAGGTTATAGCCAAAAGCTTGCAAAGCCAATATCAGAAGCTGACTTTAGAAGATTATGACCACCTGCTTAAGAATACCCTTGCCGTGAACAAAGACACATTTGGAGTGGGAATCTATCTTAAGCCTTATGCCTACAATCCGGATACGAAATATTTCTCATCTTATGCCTATCATATGGGGGATGCCATATCGGTCATTCATGATTACAGTGATCCTTCTTATGATTATCCATCCAAAGACTGGTACAAGCTTGCTGAGAAAAGCAAAGACATTGCCTATTCCGCGCCTTATTACGATGACAAGACCAAGTCTACGATGGTGACGGCATCGGTGCCAACATTTAATGATCAGGCCGAGTTTATTGGAGTTACGACAGGTGATATCAGCTTAAATACAATTCAGAATATTATTAAAAACACTAAATTAGGTGAAACCGGCTGGGCTTTTATGATCAATAAAGACGGCACATATCTTGCCGGGCCGGATACGCAGCTGATCATGAAGCAAAAGCTTCAAGACAATAAGGACCCCGAGCTGGCAAGATTAGCCAAATCCATGCTGGAGCAAGGAAAGGGAAATACCGTATACAAAGGAGCAGACGGAAGCAATCATGTGTACTATGCGCGATTGGCACAGACGGACTGGGTCTTAGCGATGGTGCTGCCTGACAAAGAAATGAGCTCCAAGGTCAATTCCTTGATCATTAAAGTTCTAGTCGTAAGTCTTTTGGGAATTGCATTGGTTGTGATCGTCATTGTGTTGTTCACCAACTATCTGGCGGCGCAAACCAAGCGGGCCAACCAAATGGCGGAACAATTGGCCCAAGGCGATTTTACGCATCGGCTTGAGGTGAAATCACAGGATGAGTTCGGAAGAATGACGGCGAGTATGAACGAAACCAGTGCGACGCTCAGCGGTATGGTTAAGGAAGTTAGAGATCATGCGCTGTATGTGGCTTCCATATCAGAGGAGCTGGCCTCGAGTGCTGATCAGACGAGCCGGACATCCGAGGAGATTGCGCTAACAATTCAACAGGTAGCCGCGGGAGCAGCAGCCCAGCAGAGAAGCACGGAAGAGAACGCAAGAGCACTTGAGGAGCTGGCAGCAGGCATTCAGCGGATAGCGGAATCTTCTTCCTCACTCCATGATACGACCTTAAACACATCTGAGAGAGCTCAGAAGGGTAATGATACGATCCAGCTTGCCGTTCAGGAAATGAACCAGGTGGATCATATGTTTTCGGGTACGGCAGCCATTATGGAGAAGTTGTCCCGGCGTTCCGAGGAGATCGGGAACATTATCAAAGTTATTACAGACATCAGCAACCAGACGAATCTGCTGTCCTTGAATGCGAGTATTGAAGCCGCCCGTGCTGGAGAGCATGGCCGGGGATTCGCGGTTGTTGCTGCTGAGATCCGGAGCTTGGCTGAGCAGTCCAGACAATCCGCAGAGCAGGTTCGTGATATCATCGGGAAAATACAAAATGAAACAGCTGACGCCGCCGCGTCCGTTCAGAGCGGAGTACAGACTGTGAAATCAGGTACAGCCCGGGTTGAGCAGGCAGGCCACGCCTTTACAGGCATTTTCACGGAAATACAGCAAAATGTGCTTCAAATTCAGGAAGTCTCGGCAGTTGCAGAGCAAATGTCGGCAAGCTCCCAGCAGATCAGCGCGACCGTTGAGGATCTGGCTCATCTAGCCGGTGAAGCTTCGGATGGTTCGCAGAATGTTGCCGCTGCAAGTGAGCAGCAGCTTGCGTCCATGGAAGAGGTGGCAAGCTCAGCACAGTCACTGGGCAAGATGATGCAAGAGCTTCAAGATCTGTTAGATAAATTTAAAGTGGATTAGCCCGGGGTCAAGGAAGCACTATGGTTCTTGACGCAAAGATGCACCCTTACAATAATCCCTGGAGCCTATAAGGTAATCGGGGAAATTCATGGGGGTGCATCTTTTTGTTACATGTCAATTTCAAAGAGCTGCCAGTTCATCTGGCAGCTCTTTGAATTCATGTGTCCTCGAGCGGCACTCCTGCTGCTTCAGAATCAGAACGGATTCAGCACATGGTAGAAGACGTTCGGCGAGGCTATGCGGTAATAGTAGCTGCACCAGCCCACACCTTTGTGGTTGAAGCGGTTGGCCGTGCTGTAGACCAGCCGTTCCTGCTCCAGCTCCTCAATGCACGGGATGCGCCCTTCCACATAGTCCATGATCCGGACAGCTGCGGTATCCAGGCGGGTAAGCACACCTCCGTAGCGGATATCGATAACCTCCCAGCCAAAAGGCTTGAACATCCGCAGCCACTGTGTGCGGTGTGCCGCCCGGAGCTCACGTACCGCTTCGGCTATGGCAGGCAGTCCGTTCACCGCCATGGCCCGAAGTGTCCCGGCATCCTTCGCATCATATGCGAGCTTAAGATCAATGCCGAACTCGCTCTTCTGCTTGAGTACGGCTGCGAGTTTCTCCGGCATCTCAAATAAGTAGTCCAGCGCCGCTTCGGGATTACGCCGGCTGTGGATGCGCTGCTCCAGATCGGCATAGTGGCTGTTCAGTTCCAGTCCTTCAATTTGCTTGTCGAACAGTCCCAGAAGCACATCCTGATACAGGAGGAACTTCGAAGGGTTGCTCTGCTTGCTGTTGTTCGGCTCTGAACCCGGAACCTCATCCAGATCTTTAAGCTGAAGGAAGGTTTCCATGTCAATGCCGGTACAGAATTTCACCCGCTCCGCTAGCCAATCTTGGTTCGGCTTCTGCTCAGAGTAAGCATGCTCTGCATACAGCTGCAGTCCCAGCAGGGCGGCGAACGGATTTCCCTCATTGCCGTCATCGCCCCACATGGTCGCATAGACCTCGCGGATGCCTTCCTGTTTGCACACCTGCAGGGCCACATCCGAGGCGTTTAAGGATAAGCCATAGTTCACGCCAAACGTGTTGAAGATCCACACAGCCCCGGCGAATACCAGGTTGCAGCCCAGCGGCCGGTGATTGGCGATGACCTTCTCGTAATCCTCCGGCTCCATATGGGTGTAATCCCAATACACCATATCCACGTCCTTCGGGATGCGGCGGGCCATGTCTTCCGGGATGGAAATGTTCTTATCATAGTATTCGTCTCCGTTACCGGAAGCGAGCTTGAGGAACATGTCGCTCCACATCATTGGTTTCAAGCCGCGCCGACGGACGGCGGCCAGCACCTGGTCCAGGTGGGAGACCATGATGTCGAACCGGCTCTCGTATCCGTTCAGATCCAGATACTTGCCCCGGCCCAGCTCTTCCGCTTCATCCATGCCGATATGGATTTTACGGCTGCGGAACGGGGCGCATGCAGCCTCGATCATGCTGTCGATCAGAAGATTTGTCGCCTCACTTCCAACCAACAGGGCGCCCTTGGTGTCCCGGTAATGCTTGATGGGCTCCCATTTCAGGAACTCTTCAAGGTGAGCCAGCGTCTGGATGCTTGGAAAGGCTTCTATCCCGAATTGGTCGGCATAATCGTCAATTTCTCTTAACTCCGCCTCAGTATACCGTCCCCGCATGTACCCGAAATAAGGTTCGTTCCCGATTTCATAAGTATCTTCCATATACAGCATGACGGTATTCAAGCCCATCAGTGCCATCTTGTTCAGCATGGACTTGAAGCCGTCCACGGTAAGCACCGCATTGCGGGACAGGTCGAACATCGGGCCAACTTGATCAAACTGCTGCTTCTCATGAATGTGGAATACGCTGCTCTCCTGGCTGCGCTGAATCAGCAAGCCAAGTCCGCGGAAGAACTGGTGTTTCTGTCCGTAGTGAATGTAGGCCTGATCTTGATCACGTCCAACCTCCAGATCTCCCGCCGACAACTGAACCCGAACCGCCAGGCCATCCTCTTGCAGATTTATGCCGAGTTCATGCGAGAGTGACTGTATACCGGACAAGAGTTCGGCGGTATCCCCAGTGAAACGAAGCTTCATATGAAGTCCTCCTGTATCCGAGATTAATAGAAATACATTATAACATTATAATGTTATCGTATTGCAATCTGAATTGGAAATCAATACATAGGAACGCATTCTAGAATATAGAATAATAATCTGTATGGAATGATATGGAAGGACAATGTGATATACTGAGGGGGAATCATTCGGATAGTTTATTTTATATCGGGGAGTAGTTGGAGATGTTATCGGAAAAAGTGGTCAATCATTGCAAAAGCAAAAATTGGTGGTTTGAAGACATCGAAGAAGAGTATCAACACGCATTAACCAAGTTAGGCATCGATTTGCATTCAGATTTTGCCGCATTTTATTTGCATGCAGAGGATGGGCCGACATTCTTTAGCAGACGGCGTGAAATCTATCAGATTTGTTGGTTTATGATCAATTCTTCGGATTATAGGCTAGGCATGGAGAGAACTCATAACGTTTTAAAGCTGCCTGAGGAATATATTCCGCTCGATAACTTCGAGGGGGAGTTCGGCTTTTTTTATAATAAGAATACAGACGAGGTAGTAGCTTTAGGCTTGGGGCAGCAGATGCAGGATTTTTGTGCCGGTAAATTGATTCCACAATGGAAAAGCTTTAACTCCTTCCTGGAGTGGTATTTTGAACTGACAGATTCGTGTGTGACAATATAGAATAAGGCCTTAAGTTGCTACTGAACTGGAGCTAATCCGATGGTCTATGAGGATAGACATCATTTTAATAATTAAGGAGGCAAAAGACATGTTTCAGCAGATACCTTGGTCACAAGGCGTATGGTCGGACACACCCCGTTCCTATATTGAGAAGGAAGGGAATTTAGTGGTTGAGGCCTCGGAAGGAAGCGATTATTGGCAGAAGACGATGTATGATTTTGTGCATGACAATGGCCATTCGCTTCTGGGGCCGTGGAACGGTGAGGATGCCGTGGAAGTGAGCTTTCACTTGGAGGGATTTGATCATCTGTATGATCAGGCCGGGCTGATGCTGTGGAGCCACTCGGGACAATGGATCAAGGCAGGCGTTGAAATCAATGATGGTGTTCCGCATGTGGGCGCCGTTGTTACGGATGGCTTCTCGGATTGGTCGCTGGCACCGGTGCCGGATTGGGCGGGACAGACAGTTACAATCCGGGCCTCGCGGATGCGGGATGCGGTCATTATTAGAGCCCGGACAGAGCAGCATCCATGGCAGACGGTTCGGGTGTGCCGCCTGGCCGAGGTGGATTGGCAGGCCGGGCCATTCCTCTGCGCGCCTACAAGCGGGGGTCTGAAGGTTGCTTTTACCAGATGGGTTCGGACGAAGCCTGATGCCGATCTTCATGCAGATCCGTATTAATGCGATCCTAGGATTTTCTAGACTGTAAGTTCTTGTCCTATCTGGGCAGGCGCTTGCAGTCTTTTTAACATTCACGTAAATGGTAGAAAAATGAAACTTTACATAAGCAAACCGCGTCTAACCATCAGGAGCACTGCTGAAAAATACTTAGACCACAGGTGATGAATGTGAAAAAAATATTAATTCTTACCTCGCTGACCTTGACCGTGCTGTCCGGCTGCGGAAGCAGCTCAACAGAGGGTGCAAGCCAAGGGAGTCAGACCAACCCATCTAACTCAACAAACCAAGCAAACCCAACGAGCTCAACAAACTCAACAAACTATGCTGACCAAACGAATCCATCGAATCAAACCGGCGATGCGGACCACACCGGGTCCATTCTTGTTGAAGCGGTAAATCAACCGGGTAGGGGCATCCGGCACGAAATCGTGTCCGCTGTCTCTAAGCCTAAATCCGTTATCAAGACCAAACAGAAATATCTTAAGAAGCTGGACGCGGTAGAGAAGGGTATGGCCGATTTGGAGAAAATGTTTGACGAGGGATCTACAGCTTCGATGAGAGAAGCCTCCTCTGAAATGTTCAAACGTTGGGATCAAGCGCTGAATGAGGTTTATGGAGCCTTAAAACAGCAGCTGTCCAAGAAAGATATGGCCAAGTTGAAGACGGAGCAGCGCAAATGGATCAAACAAAGAGATGAAGAAGCAGAGAAAGCGGGTAAGGAATTTGAAGGAGGCACGTTAGAGCCGGTAATATTCACAGCAACTCAAGCAGAAATGACGAAGAAGCGGTGTTATGAGCTGGTCAAAACATACATGAAATAACTCCTAAAGGGGGTTATGCCGGATGCGTGCAGCAGATGAAGTATGAAGTGCCGACTGAAATTAGTCATCATAGAGGAGGATACACTTGGGGAAAAACACAAAAAAACCGAGCGGCCTGCTGCATGTTCACAAGAAGGCGAAGGTCTTCTCGCTTGATCTGATCTCTTCTTCATCGGACCTTGATCTGTATGTGGAGCATTACTGGATCGTTCACTGGGATCTACGGGGACAGGGGCCGCAGATTTCGGAGAATTTGCCCCATCCTTCGGTACATCTGGTTGCGGTATCGAAGCAGCAGAGAACTCTAATTTTTGCAGCCGGAATGAAGTGAAAGTTAGACAGCAGCCTTATTCCAAGTTAAGTTGGGGTAAGGCTGTCTCGTTCCAAGCCTCTTCCTTCCCCTTTTGGGTAATAACTAACTTAGAGGCAGGAGGTGAGTCACTTTGGAGTTTGATTTTTTAATTCAGATTGTGCTGGCCGGATTGTGCGGGATGCTAATCGGGTACGAACGCAAGAGCCGGATGAAGGAGGCCGGAATCCGCACACATTTTGTTGTGGCTATAGGGGCCTCGCTAATGATGATTGTATCCAAGTACGGGTTTCAGGACCTGCTTGGGCAGGAGGGCATAGCGCTTGATCCTTCCCGGATCGCGGCCCAGGTTGTCAGCGGCGTCGGGTTCCTCGGAGCGGGCATGATCTTCCTTCAGCGGCAGACCGTGAAGGGGCTGACTACCGCAGCAGGGATATGGGCAACGGCTGGTATCGGCATGGCCATTGGCTCCCGGATGTATATCGTCGGCATCGGGGTCACGCTGCTGATCCTGATTGCGCAGAAGCTGCTTCACAGCAGCCGGGTGAGCTGGCTGGGCGTACCCCGGACAGAGCAGCTCTATATCCGCATTCAGAATGAACCGGAAGGTATCGAGCAAATCCGGAGCCTTTTCGAGAAAAAGGGAATCGGCTTGCTGAATTTCCATACGGAGAAGCTCAGCGAAACTTCCGAGATTATGATGGAAATCACGGCAAGGCTGCCCGTGTCGTTTGATACAGGGCGGCTTCTTCCACTAATTCAGCAGCTGCCTTTTGTGAATATGGTCGAAATTCAATAGACGGTATTCGTGCTCAATCAAGCGCATCTGATGAATTTTATAGTGGTGACCATGTGGCAGCAGATTCTGGGCCGGTAAGCACTCTTACTCTTCACTCAATGTATAGAGACATGAAAAGGATACCCACCAGGGTATCCTTTTCATGTTCTCTCTGTGCTGGTATGTGGAGTCGACTTTAAGTATTATTTGTATTATAATACATAATACTTAATGGAATAACTGGTAATACATAGAGGTGAGTGAATACATGGTAATTTCATTGCAGCTGGATGGAGATACGCCTTTGTACGAGCAACTGCGCAACCAGATTGTCATCGGTATTGCCACAGGCGAATTGGCCCCGGATGAGAAGCTTCCGACTGTCCGCCAGCTCGCGAATGAACTGGGGATCAATACGATGACCGTAAACAAAGCGTATTCGATGCTCAAGCAGGAAGGTTATATTGTGATTGACCGCCGGCACGGGGCCAAAGTGAATGCTTCGCTAAGGAGTGACCCGGAGCCTTCTACAGAGCTGGAGCAGCAGCTGCAATTAATTATTGCGCAGGCGGCAATCCAAGGGATTGAGCCATCCCGTTTCCAAGCTTTGTGTGATCAAATTTTCACGAGAATGACTTATCGGCAAGCCTAAAGTACTGGATAGGAGGAATATTCAATGCTGACTGTAATTTTGCTATCGAGCGCGCTGATCAGCTTCCTCACCATCTCCGCGACGTATAAACCGCAGGCCAAGTACAAGAACGGCATGCTGTTCGCTGTTACGCTGCCGCCTCATGCCTTGGAATATCCCGAGATTGAAGCGGTGCGGGCAAGCTTTGGCAAGAGGTATGCCAGGTACAGCATCTGGATGATTGCATGTCTTGTACCGTTTGTGTTCATGTACAATCTGGTTTTTTATCAGGTCCTATATTTCTTCATTTGGTTCTTCTTGTTCTTCTTTCTTATGGGCGTTCCATTTCGCCGTGCGTTCCGGGAGACCCTGGCTCTGAAACGGGAACATGAGTGGTTTGTCGGTGAGAAGAAGGTTATACTGGGCGATCTGCGCACTGCCCGGTTGAAGAATCAGCGCTCCGCGCCATTGTGGCTGTACATAATCCCTTTTGCCATGGGGGCGGCCCTGCTGCTTGTGGGTCTTCGCAAGGACACTCAGCTTGTGGGTGTATTATCCGGCGGTATCGTTATAACCGGGCTTTTTCTGCTTATCTCGGTCCTTTCCCGGCGGACGAAGGCCAAGGTGTACAGTGAGAACAGCGAGGTGAATCTGGCTCTGAATCAGGCCAGACGCAGAGCCTTGTCCTATCTGTGGATACTTCTGGCTGTCGTCGAGAATATACATTTTCTGCTTATCTACTTGCTGCTTGCCAATACGAATGAAGCTATGGAGGGCTTCTGGATTACGCTGATTGTGCTGGCCACCCTGGTTCCTGTTGGCCTGCTTGTTTACGTTTACCGTAGAATTCAAAAGCAGGAGGAAGAGGTCCTATCTCAGGACGGTAAGGTCATCCGAACGGATGACGACGAATACTGGGCTAACGGAATCACCTATCATAACCCTTATGACAAGAGCGTATTTGTAACCAAGCGTGTAGGGATAGGAGACACCGTGAATACAGCAACTGTAGCCGGCAAGATCATGGTATGGGGATCTGTTGGTTTATTGGCGGTCGTAGTCCTTGGTGTGTCTCTCATGATGATCCTTTCCGAGTTGAATCCGCCAGTGTTAAGCATTAAGCCGGACCGGGAGGTTGAAATCAGTTATCCTCTGTATTCCTTCGACTTCCATCTCTCGGAGGTTGAGCAACTGGATTTGGTTGAACATATGCCAACCGGGTCGAGAACTAATGGGGAAGCTACCGAACAGCATGCAAGGGGGTATTTCCATCTGAAGGGAATAGGCAAGGCAAGGCTGTATGTTTATCGGGAAAACCCTCCATATATTCGGATTAAACTTAAGGATACGTATGTATTCTACAATGAGAAAGACCCGCTCAGAACAAAGGAACTGTTCGGACAGCTGCAAGAGCAACTGGGAAGATGAACTGGGCATAAATGGACTACAGAGTAATTAATAAATCGGTGAGCCATTTTCTTTTGTTCAGCAGGTGAGCTGTGAAGTCCTAGCGAATGTTACGGAGTAGGCGCTAATTAGGATAAGTGCTGACGGGAGAAGCGGGTTCCTATATTAGGTCATAGAGATAGGGACATGTTCGTCGTCCATGAATACCCTAAAATGAAAGGGGACTGAAAGCCAATGGCAGCTATTCTGAGTTGGATTACCGGTCTGATTCTGTTTCTATTAAGCGCGATACATGTCTATTGGGTGCTTGGAGGCGCCCATGGAATAACTGCTGCAGTTCCAAGTCAGGGGGGGAAGCCGCTGTTTCGTCCCTCGAAATCCGCCACATTACTGGTAGCACTGTTGCTGGCGATTGCGGCCTGGCTTGTGCTGGAGCTTGGCGCCGTGCGGCCGGTACTTTACCCGCCGGGGCTGCTTCGGATAGGAGGGTGGCTTTTGGGTTTAGTGTTTATTGCCCGGGCGATCGGGGACTTCCGGTGGGTCGGATTTTTTAAGGCTCATAAGGAAAGTGTATTTGCCCGGTGGGACACCGTGCTGTTCTCTCCATTATGCTTGTTTCTGGGTGCGGCCACTCTGGCGCTGATCATTCTCGGAAGGTAAGCGGCCAAGGTGCATCGCGACATGGAGCGGAGTACGGGGCGTGGCCCCGAATGGCAGGCTTAGGCCAACACTAAGGCGATACTTTCGAATAAGGGTATATATGGAGTAAGAAACTCTTGATATGTCAGTTCATCAGACACCTGTCTTCATGGCGGGTGTCTTTTTCTTTTGCCGCACGATTATCGCCCTCCCTATTTGCTTCCTAAAACTACCTGTTTGGTTGGGAAAGGGTCTGGTTATTGTCTTGTTAACGGTTCCGTGGGCTGGATATATCCGTGGTGAAAAGGGAGAGGAGCTTGACAGTGAAGAGTTGTATGAAGCGGATGCTTGCGGGATGGATGGTTATCATGGTGGCTTGCAGTATGTTCATAGAAGTGAGTATGGGCAGGGCAGAGGGGGCAGACAAGATCAGCAATTTCCAGGCCGCCTCAGTGAAGGGGCCGCTGATCCCGGGAATCGGGCAGGGCAGGGAATGGGTGCCGCAGGGACTGGCACTTGTTCCGGGTAAGGATTGGATGATCACCTCCCACTACTTAGGCAAGGAGACGGTTAACCAGCCTTCAGGCATTGTTATCACGAACACGAAAACACATAAACGGGTCAAAACCCTCTATTTGTATGAGTCGTTTCTGCGGCCGCATACCGGGAATGTGGGAGGCGTTGCGGTGAGCCGTGAGCATTTATGGATTGTGTCGGGTTATACAATCTATAAGCTTCCCTTAAGTGTTCTTATGGACCGCAGGGACTTCAGCTGGGTGTTCATGACAGGATATGAAGTGAAGCATAAGGCATCCTATGCCACTTATGAGGGTGGAGTACTCTGGGTGGGAGAGTATATGGACGGTAAGGACAACGGGAGAACAACCTGTGCTTCCGGCCCAAAAGGGCGAATCTTCGGTTATAAGCTGAATGCTTCCGATGACCTGTCCTCCAAGCCCGTGCCTGCTTACAGCCGGTCTACACCCGACCGGATTCAGGGCGTCGCTGTAAACGGCAGCCAGATTGTGTACAGCCAATCGTGCGGCAGGGATGTTCCGAGCAAGCTGCTCGTGTATTCGAAGGCTGCCCCTTCCAAGCTGATCGGCACAGCGAAGCTGCCGCCGATGGCTGAGGGCATTGCTTTCTCAGGAAGCTGGCTGTATACGAGCTTCGAGTCAGCGGCTCATAAATATGCGGGTGGTCCCTATCCGCTTAAGAATGTGTATTTGATTAATATGAGAAAGCTAAAAATTTAGAGAGCTTTATAATAGAGTGTTCAGAAGCCCCCTCCCAGGGGGCTTTTTATGAAACTAGCCAGCTTTGTAAACGAGTTAATTGCCAGTGTTCTTCACAATCAGCTGCACCTATTACAGCTAATCTGTCAGCCACGAACCTTGCTGAGTGTCATTATCCCTTAATGGCACCCTCGGTTAGCCCTTTCTCAATATACCGCTGAATGAACAGATAGACGACAAGGATCGGAATAATGGTGATTGATACCGCGCTGGCCATAAGGCCAAAGTCGGTCCCATACTGTGAGCTAATTTCGCTAAGGAGAGCTACAATAGGACGCACGCTATCCTTGTTGACAAAGATCAGCGCCGAGAACAGGTCATTATATGCCCACAGGAATACGAAAATACTTGCAGAGGCAAATACGGGCCTGGAGATTGGCAGGAATACACGCGAGAACATGTTCAGGCGATTGCACCCATCCATAAATGCAGCATCCTCCAGATCCTTCGGTATCGTTGCCATATAACCGGAAATGACCAGTATTGCAAAAGTGAGATTTGACGCGGTATGCGGCAGGATAAGCCCCCAGTACGTGTTCACAATGCCCCATTTGATGAGAAGTTCGTATACAGGGACGACTGTGGAGAAGGAGGGGATCAGGAGCGTGGCGACCAGGATGGAGTAGAGCACAGATCTGCCGCGGAAGCGGAATCTGGCGATCACATAGGCGGCAAGGCCTCCCATGATCAAGACAAGCAGCACCGTGCTGACCGACATGATTAAGCTGTTCACATAACTTTTCCCAATATTAATCCGGTCAAAAGCCGTCGTATAGTTCGTGAGAACCGGAGAAATTGCGATAGTGAAGGAGTTGTTCATCACATCTCTCGATAGCTTGAATGAATTGTTTACGAGCCAAAATAATGGATAGATGGTTGTGAGCGACCATAAGAACAAACAAATATAAGTAAAGATTGTCCCCCCATTGAATCGTGTGCTGGGGGTCGCCCGCCTTCTAGATATAACCGATTGGATTTGCTGCATTCCTTACACCCCTATAACAAGCTTAATAAGTGATTTCTTCCTTCTTCAGCAAGCGGTTGGTCACAATGGACAAGATGACACCGAATGCAACGATATACACGGCAATCGTCGAGCCATAGCCGAAGTTCAAATCAATCAAAGCCTTCTTGTACATGTAAGTTCCAAGCACCTCGGTTTGATTCTGGCCTCTTGTTAGAATCCAGACAAAGTCGAACACCTTTAGCGTGCCGGTTATGGCCAGGGTTAAGACGACTTTAATATCGCTGAGAATCAGCGGAATCGTAAGATACAGGGTCTTCTTAATCCCGGTTATCCCCTCCAGCTTGGCCGCTTCATAGAAATCAGAAGGGATTTTCGACATGGCCGTCAGGAACAAAATAAAGTAGAACCCCACATAATGCCAGACGGTCGGGATTGCGACCGATTTAAGGGCGCTGTTCTCGCTGAGCCATAACGCCTTGTCGAATCCAAGACTTTCGAGAGCTCCGTTCAGCAGGCCAAATTGAAAGTTGTAAATTAACACAAACAGGAGCGAAATCGCTGCACCCGAGATCACGATCGGGAAGAAGAACACGGTGCGGAAAAAGGTTTTACCCCATCTAATGCTGTCGACCATAACGGCCAGAACCAGGGCAAGGCCAACTTGAAAAATAATCACGTACAGCATAATTTCAAGGGTGTGCAGGGTTGCGGCTCCAAGCAAGCCATCGCTGAACAGCCGCTCGTAGTTATCTAACCCCACATATTTCTTGTCAAAGAAGCCTGTCGTACGGAAGAAGCTGAGGTAAAAGCTTTTAAAGAAAGGGTAGTACACGAACGTGGTCATCATGATCGCCGCAGGCAGCAAAAATAAAAAGATATACTTCTTGTCACCCTTCATTCAATCACCTTTGATCTTTATTTTACTTGCGGATTGAAGATGATCACGCCGCCCGTAAGGACCTTATGAGCGGCGCGAAGCAAGCTTATTTCTTATTGTTCTCTTCGACCTTCTTCGCTTCTTCCAGTGCCTGCTCTGGTGTCTTTGTGCCCTTTAATACCGGCTGAATGTTCTCACGGATGGTGGTGAAGGTCTCCTGGCTGACCTGTGTATCAATCGGTGCGTTAATCGTTGGCGCATCCGCTGCCATTTTGAATCCATCCAGTGCCACCTGAGGAAGGCCGGTCACCTCAACATTGGCTGCCGGTGTACCGCCGTTGGATTCAGCAATGATCTTGATGCTCTCCGGGGAAGTGAGATGCTTGAGCAGCGCAACGGCCGCGTCCTTCTTCTTCGTATCCTCATAGGTTTTTTTCGCCATATAGAACCCTGTACTGAAACCGCCAATAATGTCTTTGCCGCTTCCGACACCGCCGGTAATGGCCGGGAATGGGAGAACGGTGGTTGTATTGCGGACCTGTTCAGACATGCTGTTAATCGCCCAAGAGCCTTCGATGATCATAGCGCTGAGGCCTTCGGAGTAATAATTCATAGCCATGTTCAAGTCAATCGTTGCCGCATCCTTTGGAAACGCTCCCAAGTCATAAAGCTCTTTTAGACCGGCCAGTCCTTTCCCCCAATTTGGATCTATGCCGCTGAGAAGTCCTTTGTGATGCCCATCCGGTCCTGCAGCGCTGAGAATGCAATTCTCAATAAGATAATGGGACTGGTCAAACGGCGCGGATATAGGGGTAATTCCCTTGGAGGCCAGCGTTTTAACGGCGGTTTTGAGCTTAGCCCAATCGGTTGGAAGCTCGAGCTTATGCTTCTCGAAGATGGCTTTGTTCACGAACAGCCCTTCATAAAACCCGGTTAATGGAATGGCATAAATATTGCCGTCTTTTTGCTGCACCAGCTTTAGCGCATCCGGCTTAAAGCCGTTCTTCCAGTCCGCATCGGCATCCAGCAGCTCGTTCATCGGGATGACCTTGCCGGCTTTCACGAACCCTTCGGCATCCGCCCCTACAAAATAAAACAGCAGATCAGGCTCATTGCCGCTGTTCATATCCGTGTTCACTTTGGTGCGGAATCCATTATCGTTCGCCGACATGACATCGTTATCGATCGTTACGTTAGGATGTTTGGCTGTAAAATGATCAAGGACTTTCTGGAAAGCCGCTCGTCCCGCATCCGTTCCCCCAAAGGTAGAGAACACACGGAGTGTAACCGGCTCATCCTTCGGCGGTTCCGCTTTCGTTTCCCCAGGCTTATCCGCGGCTGCTGGGGTGTCCTTCGTTCCGCTGCAAGCACTCAGAATCAAAACCATCACTAGAGCTAACATCATAAGTGCCTTTGAGCCTTTTAACAACACACATCATCCCCCTCATATCTTGGTTCTCGGGTTACGAATCTGCTTGACCATGATGTATATCTCAACTTATGTCATTCATACTTCCTCCATGAGTCATATTCGGGGGTAAATATCTCTAGTTAGACCATATACTCTTCAATAACTCTCTCCTTTTTTCCAAATTATGAAACTTTCAGTAAAACCGCTGAAAGCTCTTCATTTCATCCCCTTTAATTTCGATAAATATTAAGTACTTCAAAAGGGGGGGATGGATGTTGAAAACTACAAGAGAACTTAAAGTCGATCTCAGGCTGAAGCTGTATGCCATTATGCTGATTCCTCTGCTGGTCATTGGGGGGCTGGTCGTATGGACAACCAAGACATCAAGTGAGAACGCCTCTTTGTCCACGATGCAGCATAATAATCAGCAGTTGGTCGTGAATACGGCAGGCCATCTTGGCAAGCAATCCGATGTCATCGAGAGACTGTACGCAAGTCCTTCAGAACAAAGCAGCGACTATAAAAGCCTGCGAAATGAGATTAACACAGTGCGTCTGCAATCCGGCGCCTTGTATGTGTACATGTTCAACCGGACCTCCAAAGGCTGGATGTATACGGTGGACGGAGCAGGCTGGGATGATAAAGAATACAGCGCTTATGGCGATGATATGGTGTTTTCGGATAAAAAGGTGGAGGACGGACTTCTTAAGGGTGAAGTCGTTACCACAGGGTTGGTGAATGACCCTGCATGGGGAGAGCTGCTGTCATCTTTCTCTCCAATCAAGGACCCGAGCGGAACGATTGTCGGTTATCTCGGCATTGATATTTCTGCTAAAGCGGTAAGTGAAGTGACCTCGGATACGCTGGCCAGCTCTTACCGGACGGTTATCCCTGTCTTTGGAGTCGTGTTGGCGGTATCCATAGGGGTCATGCTAGTTGTACTGTACGGAATTCTCAGACAGGTCCGTGATATTAAGCTGAGCCTGGACCAGGTGGCTAATGGCAATCTGAACGTGGTGTCCAGACGATACACAAGGGATCAACTCGGCGATGTCAGTGTACTGATTAACCGGATGGTATCCCAGCTGACCAGAATTGTTCTGGGCATTCAGCAAGGGGCGGGAACTCTGCAGGAATCCTCGTCCAATATCGCTCAGACCGCTCTTGGCAATCAGCGCCAGACGGAGGAGCTGTCACGGGCTATCGAAGAGATTGCCATTGGGTCGATGAAGCAGGCAGAAGAAACAGAACTATCTGTGAAGCGCTCGGAAAGCCTGGGACAAATCATGGATGAGGTTGGAACATACGTCCACCAATTTGCCCATACTTCAGAAAGGCTATCTGAAGTACAGACTCAGGTCACAAGGGAGCACGAGCTTCTGCTTGAAAAAGGCCGGGAGAATGCCGGCCGTGTCGGCGAGCTGCGTCTGATGTCCAAGTCGCTGACAGATCAGTCTCAGCTGGCTTCGTCTATTAGCGGGCAGATCCATAATATTTTAAAGATGACCCAGATCCTGTCCTTGAATGCCTCGATTGAAGCAGCCAGGGCGGGAGAAGCTGGAAAGGGCTTTGCCGTGGTGGCCGGGGAAATGGGTCAGCTGGCCCGTCAATCTGAAGAATCCATCCAGGAGATCGATACTATTCTGGAGTCCTTCGTGAATGAGACGAACCGGATGAGTGAACACTTTGATGAGAATCTGGCCTCTGTTCAGGAGCAGGAGCAGCAAATTGCAGGATGTCTGGAAGTGTTCGGCCAGGTCAGCCGTATCTCGGCGGAGGTTCAGGAGCTGGCTCAGCGTCTGGCGAACCGGACAGCCGACATGCATGCGATTCGCCAGGAGGTTGAACAGCACCTCAGCTTCATTGCTTCGGCTACGGAGGAGACCTCCGCGATGACGGAAGAGGTAGCAGCCAGTGCCGAAGAGCAGAAGAAGGCAGCAGAGGAGCTGTCCGCAGTTTCAAGCCGGTTGGCTGGTCTATCAGACAGCCTGAAGTCGTACGCGGACCAGTTCAAGGTCAAGGAGACCAAGGCAGAGCAAACAGCCGAAGAAGAAGGACAAGCATAAAGGAAGAGCCGCATTCAGCTATGGAATGCGGCTCTTTTTGCACAGCGGGTTGTGAGGCATATAGAGTTGGTCCTGGCTGCAGATCTAATTGTGACGGATTCGGAAGAAGGGTTACTTGCCAGAGTCTATATACCGGTCTCTGGACGCACCCAGACCCACGATCAAGAGCAGTACCGATGCGCCCACCAGGATGAGAAGCGGAATCTTCCAGCTCTGGGTTGCATCGTGTAAATACCCGAAGATGGTTGGACCCGCAGCGGCGAGCAGGTAGCCGAAGGATTGGGCCATACCGGATAGTTCTGCGGCTTGATGTGCATTCCGGGTACGCAGACCAAAGAACATCATGGCTAGACTGAATGCAAATCCTCCACCGATACCCAGTAAGATGATCCACAAGACAATAAGATTTGAACTTCCATAGACTAATCCTAGGGTACCCATCAGGAGCAGGATCGACATTATGATCACCAGTGGACGTTGACTGGACATACGGCCCGCGAGGACGGGAACAACGAAGGTGAACGGAAGCAGTGACAACTGCATGATAGAGAGCAGCCAGCCCGATTGATCAGAGCTTACTCCCTGCAGCTTTAAAATCTCGGGAAGCCATGCAATCAGCACATAGAACACTGTGGACTGCAGGCCCATAAACAAGGTTACCTGCCAGGCAAGCGGGGAGCGCCACAGGCTTACATCCTGGTTATCCGCTTGAAGGGGAGCGGCTCCCGCTGGGATGCCCCGGCGCTTCAATTGAGGGAACCAGACCATTATAGATGCCAAGCTTAGAACACCCCAAATGCCTAATGAGGTTGGCCATCCTAGACCTAATCTCACGGCGACAGGTACACTGATGCCTGAAGCAATGGCTCCAAACAGATTCATGGAAATGGAATACACACCGGTCATTAAGCCAATTTTTGTGGGGAATTCCCGTTTGATAAAAGCGGGCAGCAGCACATTGCAGACAGAAATAGCCAAGCCGAGCACAGCCGTACCGGCATATAAAGCGGGGGCACCCGGCAGCCAGCGAATCATAATGCCCAAAGTAAGGAAGGTGACAGAAATTAAAATCATCCGTTCCATTCCCCATCTTCGTCCCAATCTAGGCACAAAAGGCGAGAAAAGCGCAAAAGCGAGCAGAGGAAGCGTGGTGATTAGACCTGCTAATGTATTGGAGATATGCAGGCTGTCCCTTATAAGGCCTGCTAACGGGCCGACCGAGGTTAAGGGAGCCCTTAAATTAGTTGCTACAAAAATGATCCCTACAATCATGATCCAACCAACTGATTTACGAAGGCCTTGAGTTAACGGTGCTTCTGGATTGTTAATTATTTGATCGGTTGATTCCAAGGCTGTTCCCTCCATCCTAACCGCACATTAATAGGAGTAGTGCATAATATTCTGATGTATATTATGATATACATAAATTAACATAAAGAAAAATATACTATACAAACCGGGGCTTGTCTATGGATTTATCTGTAAATGTAAATAACCCCTATCCATATGGCTGGATAGAGGTGGTATGTAAATCATGAGATTTAGGACGGGGTGTTATTGCCCGTATTTCAGGATAATATGAAGAACAACAACCTCATGGGTGGGATTAATATAGGAATGGGTGCCATCTGCAGGAAAGCTGATAGAATCATATTGGTTTAAGGTGTATGACTCGTTATTCACTTGAATGGATATAGAACCGGACATCACGGTTACAAACTCCGTAGTATTATGGTGATGGGTCTCTGGATAGTATGAGCTGTTCGGCTGAAGATAGAACCGGTACATCTCCATCTCATGATTTCCATTTTGATATATCGGTTCAATCACCCACTTGGCGCCCTCACCGGGAATTCTAAGCCCCTTTCCGGCACGGGAGAGATTCACCCCGTTTTCACTTGAGAAGAGTGCCATCAGCGGGATCGAGAGACTTCTCGAAATCTTCCACAACATGCCGATGGTTGGATTGGTTTCTCCGCGTTCTATATTTCCGAGTGTAAGCCTGCTCACACCCGATAGCTCTGATAAATCTTCAAGACTCAGCTGCCTTTCCTTCCGAAGCTTTTTTAACGCTGCCCCAACCTGCAGGACAACCTGTTTTGAATCATCCGGCTCTATGTTCATCGTGAGCTCCCCCTGCTCAGGCTAGATCTTCACCATAATAAAATATAGTTCCAAAAAAGGACACCCTTGTGGACGTCCTTTCTGACTTGAAGCTATACGGACTGCGTCAAGCTTGTCCAACCAGCCCTAAGCGTCCCCCCAGGTCCGATCTCCGGTGAGGTATTTCTCGGTTAAGACTGATAGAAGCTGAATGCCGACTTCGTTCTGTCCGCCTTCGGGGATAATCAGATCGGCGTATTTTTTGGAAGGTTCGATGAATGCTTCGTGCATCGGCTTCACGGTAGCCAGATACTGCTGGTGGATGGATTGAATCGTTCTGCCCCGTTCTTCAATATCCCGAAGAACCCGCCGCAGGATGCGAACATCGGGGTCGGTATCAACAAAGACCTTAATGTCGAGCTGGTCGCGCAGCTTCTCATCAGAGAGAACATGCAGGCCCTCCAGAATGACGATGTTGTTGGGCTTGAGCTCAACCGTTTCGGTGATGGAGCGGGCGTGAACCGTGAAATCGTAAACGGGGGCATTAGCCGATTGCCCACTCTTGAGAAGAACAAGATGTTCGATAAGCAGCTCGTTATCGAAGGCGAACGGATGATCATAATTGATCGCTTCGCGTTCAGGCATGCTCAGATACGAATGGTCCTTATAGTAATTATCCTGAGATATAAAAGTGACTTTGCCTGATCCGAGGCGGTCTATGACAGAGCGGGCAACCGTGGATTTTCCTGAACCGGTGCCGCCGGCGATACCTATTATGAGCATGGTGATTCAAATACCCTCCCTAAGCTATTACAATTCAAGTATTGTAGCATAATGCCGGCGATTTTTCACCTTGGCTGAAGGTTGGATGCATGGCATCTTTCTGAAACTTTGGCAGGCTCTACCCAGTATCCCGTGCATTCGTATTGAATTAACATTTACTGCGCCGGGAGTTAATATACAATTGTCATCCAGTCATTCCATTCCCTGACATTGGTCTCCGAAGTTCTGGCATCAAGGGGATCGCAGCTTGGAACCCGACAAATAAGACCGGCCCCTCCCGGGACCGGCCTGTCAATTATTTCTTGATAATAGGAATCCATACCTCACAACGGTAGCTATCTGATCTGATATCGCCTATAGGATAGACCTCAATTTCGGGACCGCCACTGTGTTCATAACCAGTGGATGGGAACCAGTCCTGAAAGATCTGACCCAGCACGTCTTGAATGGCATTAGGCAGCGAACCAACTGAAGTGAACACTGCCCAGGTAGAGGCGGGGATTGTTCTTATCGTAAATTCATTGTCTACCGGGGTGTCAGCGCTGGCTTCCACAGCAATCATATAATTGAACTGTTCCTTCTGGTGCTCCATATCAAGGCAGACTCCGAGCAGGTCCTTGTCCTTCCCTAATGCAAGCAGCTTGTCGGAGGTACCGTCGGCGTTCCAGGTGTCCCACAATTTCGGGACAATCCGATAATTCTCTCCGTTTTTGGTTGTGACTTGAACCAACTTTCCTATAATGCTAAATTCGGGTTTTTCCACAATACGGTATTCCATTCCCTGATCTCCCTTCAATGATAAGTGGAAGGAGATGCGGGGGAAGGCCTTGAGACTGGCTCCAGGACTACGCGCTTCAGAGGGGGAAATGCCATGAAGCTTCCGGAACGCTTTGGAGAAGGATTCCGGAGATTCATAACCGAACTTTAGTGCAATATCGACCACCCTGGAACCGGAGATCGCTAACTCCTGCGCGGCCAAGGTCAATCTTCTTTTTCGTGTATACTCCGCAACAGTCATCCCGGTCAGCATATGGAACATGCGTTGGAAATGAAAAGCTGAACAGTATGCGGCTCTGGCGATTTCCCCAATATCAAAAGGGGCTTCCATCCTCTTCTCCATCATATCAATGGCACGGTTCATCCGATTCAGCCAATCCACACCGCATCACCTCCTTTGTAGCTGATCTTAACATCAGGGCTCTACGAATTCCTGTCTTTGCGTGCGCTCTTTGGACAGAAGCTGCACTTAGTTCAGGGTTCTTCCTGCGATTAGAATATATTCAAGAGGGACAAGGTTCTGACCCATTCCCGCGAGGTTGTTCAGCTTGCTTGTAATAACCGCGTCCTTCTTGACAGCAGGCCGGGTTCTTCTTCCCTTCACTTCGTTGTCGGAGTCGCTTGTAACGGTAACCCCTTTGAACATCAGAATGGAGTGCAGATCCTCATGGCCTGCAGAAATGGATTTTCCGGTTATATTTTTGGCCGATACCGAGTAGCTGAAGTTCGTGATATTGTTCTTCACTGCGGAAGAAAAGGAAATATGAAGCGGCTTGAATGCGTCAGAATCGGAGGTTCTTCTAATCCCTTCCCTGTCGTCATCGAGCGTGATTTTGAATTTCTCGCTCCCCAGGAGCCGCTCATCCTTCAGGGTGATGACATTGTTCACCGAAGCGGCCTTGTAGCCGAAGGTATCCAGCAGAATGCGCGCTGGTACCAGCGCGGAGCCCTGCTCCAGCACAGCCACGGTATCCATCATGACCGGCTGTCCGTTGACTAGCGCTTTCTTGCTGCCAATGGTGATTTCGACCTTATCCTGTCCCTGCTTGACTGTGGCGGTCTTGGTTATGTTATCGTAGGACACCTCAGCTCCCAACAGGTCGCTGACCGATCTTAAAGGCACAATCAGCCGGTTCTGCTTGTCTATATAGGGGGCCTTTGGATACGTGTAGGCTACATAGTAATCATTCATTTTGAGAACTACGGGGGTGCTGGGGATTGAGGACGAAGCGCTCTTGGCTTCAGCAGGATGTATGGAAAGGGTTGTGACTAGCGTGGCGGCTGCAAGAATGGCAGTGAATTTTTTTATCCAACTCATTTTAACACACTCCTATTTACAGTATTTGTATATAACGACGGGATAGATTGCTGGAAAGTTACAGATTGTAGGAGAAAGAGCGCTAATATAGAGTGCTGGTAGTTCCAATAGAGCAATTGCTTATGATCAAGACGGAGGATTTAGGGCATATCTGGGCAGTTTTTTGCATCCTCTTACTCCCGGCCGCTATACTTGAAATACCAGGTGCTGGAAAACGTCCAGATCTGGCCATCCAAGGATTTCGAAAGGAGAATGAACGTTGAATTCACATGATGCCGTGGACAGTTCTCTATTTACGAATCTATTTAGCAAATCTTTTACGAAGAATCCTTATCCGCTTTACACAAAGCTTAGGGATATGGACCCTGTGTACCGGTGTGCGTTCCCGGATGGGAGAACGGGCTGGATGATTACAAGGTATGAAGATGCGGTTCTGGCATTTAAGGACCCGAGGCTGGTCAAGGATTATGGCAAAATAACAGGTAATCCCGGGCAGCATCAGAGAGTCTTTACCACCAATATGCTGTTCTCTGATCCCCCGGATCATAAGAGATTGCGGGGGCTGGTGCAGAAATCGTTCACTCCAGCTATGATTGAGGGAATGCGTGGACGCATTCAAGAGATTACAGATGAGCTTCTGGACGCTTGGAAGGGTAAGGACCATGTGAATCTAATCGATGAATTTGCTTTTCCTCTACCCATTATCGTGATATGTGAAATGCTGGGGATTCCCACCCAAGACCGCGACAAGTTCCGGGTGTGGTCAACCACCTTGATAGAAGGCTCAAGCGGTGAGTACGCAAGTGAGATGCAGCGGCATATGGATGAATTTATCTTATATTTGAGGGAGATGTTCGGCCGTCTCCGGGAGGAGCCGGGTGAGGATCTGATCAGTCAGCTCATTGCTGCCGAGGAAGAGGGTGACAAGCTGACGGAGCAGGAGCTGTACGGCGTAGTTACACTGCTGATTATTGCCGGGCATGAGACCACGGTGAATTTAATCGGGAACAGCATCCTGTCCCTGCTTGAGCATCCGGACCAGCTGAAGCTGCTGGTTAACCAGCCAGAGCTGATTCATACTGCCATAGAGGAGTCTCTGCGATTTAATGGCCCGGTCGAATTCAGCACCTCACGCTGGGCGAGTGAGGATTTCGAATTCGGCGGGAAGAGCTTTAAGAAGGGCGAGCTGGTCATTATTGCGCTAAATTCAGCTAACCATGATCCGCGGCAATTTGAGCATGCGGATGAATTCGATATTACCCGGGAGAAAAGCCCGCATCTCGCCTTTGGCAAAGGGGTGCATCTGTGCCTCGGAGCGCCGCTGGCCCGGCTTGAGGGTGAAATTGCGATCGGCAGCCTGCTGCGCCGCTATCCTGATCTGAAGCTGAATGCGGACCTGGATGAGCTGGAATGGCGCCCGGGGATGGTGGTCAGGGGTGTGAAGGAGATCCCGTTGACCTTGTAACTACCCAGCAGGCGCCAATCAATTATGTACCGGCGGGAAAGCGCTTTGTTATATGCAAATAAAAGGCACCTTAAGGGTGTCTTTTATTTATGCTTGCAGGTTGATTGTGCTTATATGCACCGTAATCTATCGGGCAATCAGGCTGCCTGTGGATTCGCGGAATATCGGCTCTGTCCGCACATGAATGATTTGGTAAGGCTGGGCCGGATTCTTCACCCGGGATAACAGCATCTCGGCAGCCGTGACACCCATTTCATTGTTGTAGATATGCACCGTGGAAAGATGCGGCTCCACAATCCGTGACTCTGGTGCGTCATCGAACCCGCAGATCCGAACCTCATCGGGAATTTGTACGCCTCTACTCTTTAGAGCCTTCATCACTTGAACCGCAATGAAATCATTCGCACATATAAATGCGTCCGGCATGGTATTCATGTGTTCAATCTGACCGGCTACCCAGCTGTCCGAGAATAACCGGTCTTCCCCCACAATACAAGATGACAATTCAGGCTGCAGCCCGGATTCCGTTAATGCCCTCTGATAGCCTGCCCATCTCTCATTAAAGCTCTTGCAGTGGTCGTAATCGCCAGCGAAGCCTATCCGGGTTAGACCGCTGTCGATCAGTTTGCGTGTGATATAGTAGGTGCTGTGCTCGTTCTCCATAAGCAGCAGGTCTGCTTTGAGCTCCGGGTATAAGACATCCGAAGAACAGTCGATGAAGATCGTTGGAAGCCCCAGGCTGGTCACAAGCTCACTGTAAGCTTTGTCGAACATTTCAATACAGATAATCCCGTCTACCTTGGAGGTCTCGAAATTGTTAGGCAGCGATTGGGTGCTGAGCTCTGTCTCCCGGATGATGTGGATGGACAAGTTGTATCCTTCCGAGCTTATTCTTTTCTCCAGCCCGCTGATCAGGAAGGAACCGAAGTGAGAGCTGTTCGGCAGATTGCAGGTGAAGAGAGCGATGTTGCCAGGATTCTTCGGAAGAAGGTTGTCCGACTCCACATAAGCAAACTGCTTATACTTCAGCTCTATGGCCTTTCTGATTACTTTATTTCGGGTTTCGGCAGGGATGCTGTCGCTGCCATT
Organism: Paenibacillus sp. J22TS3; assembly: GCF_018403205.1. Taxonomy (NCBI): domain Bacteria; kingdom Bacillati; phylum Bacillota; class Bacilli; order Caryophanales; family Paenibacillaceae; genus Paenibacillus; species Paenibacillus sp. J22TS3. The sequence goes on along the minus strand of NZ_BOSF01000009.1, from coordinate 127,163 downwards.
AAGTGCTTTGGATGCGGTGTTGCGGGAGATCCCGAGCGAATCCGCAATATGTTGAATGGTTACCTTTTCTTTTCCCATAGTTATGATTTCCACCTTTACTAATAACGAGGTCTAAGCTAAATGTATTATAGTTCAGTTCAAATAGCAATCAAAATGTTACAAATGCACAAATTATAATGACAATAACAGCATTTTCGCAAAAGTATGATCTTAGTTTACAAATGTTTACTTTTGTGGGTTGATTGATTCCCCCTTATGTACAGGAAAATGTTCTGAATATATTATAAATCAAGGTGATTTCTAAATAATTTAGAGATTTAACTATAGAAATTTAAACACTAATCGATTTATGAACAAAATATCTTGGTCAAATGTTAAAATAATATTTTACAAAATGTATTGACGAATTGCCGCTTTATTTGGTAAATTGTAAAAGCAGAACGAAATGAAAACCCTTTCTTTTTATGCAAATGTAAACTTCTAGATGAAGATGGGAGGCAGGGGGATTGCAAAACACAGTAGAAGTTGAGAAAAGAACAGTTAGACCGGAGAGGAAGAAGGGGAGGGCGATTCACCACAAGCTGGATTTCATAAGGAAGAATTACTTCTTGTATGTGCTGCTGGCTCCGGCATTAATTCTTACACTGATCTTCAAGTATGTCCCGATGTATGGGGCCATTATCGCGTTTAAGGATTTCAGCCCGATCAAGGGGATTATGGGAAGCGACTGGGTGGGGTTCAAATACTTCGAGAAGTTCCTGAGCGCTCCCAACTTTGAACAGCTCCTGCTGAATACGCTGAAGCTCAGCTTGTACGGGCTTGTTCTTGGATTTCCGGTACCTATAATTCTAGCTTTAATGCTTAATCAACTGCGCAAATCAGCCGTCAAGAAGAACGTGCAGCTTATCCTGTATGCGCCGAATTTCATATCGGTTGTTGTCATTGTGGGGATGCTGTTCGTGTTCCTGTCTCCAACCGGACCGATCAATCATTTGATCACTTCAATTACCGGCAAGCCCGTTATGTTCATGACAGAACCTGAATACTTCAGGTGGGTGTATATTCTGTCCGGCATTTGGCAGGGGGCGGGCTGGGCTTCCATTATCTACGTGGCCGCTCTGGCCAACGTGGACCCGGAGCTGCACAACGCGGCCAGCCTGGATGGGGCCAACCTTCTGCAGCGTATCCGCCATATTGACCTGCCGACGATCAAGCCGATCATGGCCATCGTCTTCATCCTGGCGGCAGGCGGCATCATGTCCATCGGATTCGAGAAGGCTTATCTTATGCAGACTTCCCTGAATCTGCCGACCTCTGAAATCCTGCCTACCTATGTATACAAAATAGGTTTGCAGTCCGGCAACTATGCTTATTCCGCGGCGGTTGGCCTGTTCAACTCCGTGATCAATGTCATCCTGCTCGTCACCGTCAACTTCATTGTCAAGAGACTTAATGAAGGAGAGGGACTTTATTAAGGAAGGAGCTGTCTTATGCTTATCAAGCACTCGCGGCTTGACCGCGTCATTATAGCCATTAATTATATTCTGCTTTGTCTGGCTGTGCTGATCATCGTGGTGCCCCTGGTATACGTAGTCCTTGCATCTTTTATGAATCCAACCGTGCTCCTGAATAAAGGAATCTCTTTTCATGTGTCTGACTGGAGTGTGGAGGGCTACAAAATGATCCTGACCAACCCGGCAATGCTCCGGGGGTTTGGCAACGCGGTATTCTATTCGGTATGCTTTGCGCTCATTACTGTAACGGTCTCTGTCTGTGCGGGTTACGCCCTGTCCGTGAAGGAGATGGTTGGCCGGAAGTTCTTCATGACCCTGTTCGTAATTACGATGTTCTTCGGGGGAGGGCTTGTTCCTACTTACCTGCTCGTTAAGAACCTGGGCATGCTGAACACCGTATGGGCGATTCTGGTCCCTGCGGCAGTGAATGTATGGGATATCATCCTGGCAAGAACCTTCTTTCAGGGAGTGCCCAAAGAGCTGAAGGAGGCGGCAAACGTGGACGGGGCTACGGATATGCTGATTTTTTTCAAAATCGTGCTTCCGCTGTCCAAACCGATTATTTTCGTAATCGCTTTATATGCCTTCGTAGCCCAATGGAATTCTTACTTTGATGCCATGATTTATTTGGATAACCCGAATCTGCACCCGCTGCAGCTGGTGCTTAGATCGATCTTGATTCAGAATCAGGCCGCTTCAGGCATGATTGGCGATCAATTAGCCATGGCGGAGCTGAAGCGTCTCTCTGAAATGATCAAGTATTCGTCTATTGTAATCTCAAGCCTCCCGCTGCTGGTGATGTACCCATTCTTCCAGAAATATTTCGAGAAAGGTGTCATGGTGGGTTCATTGAAATAATGGGTGGTCTAGGTTTATGGCTTTAAGAGTCTTTTACCTTATATACATGGAGGTCATTAGTATGAAAAATGTAAAAACCGTATCCGTATCCGTTCTTGCATCTCTGCTGCTCTTGTCCGGCTGCAGCGGCAGCGGTACTTCGACAGGGGAAGGAGGAGGAGCATCCGGTGCGAATAATGGCAAGGTCACGCTGAATTTCCTGACGCAGAGCTCGGCGCTCGCTCCGGCAGACCCGAATGAGAAGCTGATTAACAAGCGTCTGGAAGAGAAGACCGGTGTCCATATTAACTGGAAGAACTATACGAATGATGTATTTATAGAGAAAAGAAATTTGGCGATCGCCAGCGGTGATCTGCCGGATGCGGTGTTTGATGCCGGATACACGGATTATGACCTTCTCAAGCTGGGCAAGGACGGTGTGATTATCCCGCTTGAAGATTTGATTGAGAAGTATATGCCGAATCTGAAGAAGGTGCTTCAGGAGGCACCCGAATATAAATCGCTGATTACAGCCCCAGACGGACATATTTATTCCTTCCCGTGGATTGAGGAGCTTGGAACAGGGAAGGAAGCGATTCAGGCGGTGGACGATCTTCCATGGATTAATGTGGAGTGGCTGAAGAAGCTGGGGCTGAAAATGCCAACCACCACAGAGGAGCTGAAGCAGGTCCTGATTGCCTTCAAGACGAAGGACCCGAATGGGAACGGGAAGGCGGATGAGATCCCGCTGTCGTTCATCGACAAGCCGGGCGGAGAAGACTTGGCTTTCTTGTACGGCTCCTTCGGACTCGGCGAGAATGGCGACCATGCGGTTGTGACGAATGAAGGCAAGGTCGTATTTACCCCGGCGGAGAATGGTTACAAAGAAGCGGTGAAATACATCCATGACCTCTATCAGAATGGCCTGATTGATATTGAATCGTCCCAGCAGGACTGGAATACTTATTTGGCTAAAGGCAAGGACAACCGTTATGGTCTTTATTTCACCTGGGATAAGTCCAACATTACGGGCATGAATGACAAGTATGATGTGATGCCACCTCTTGCAGGTCCTGATGGGCATGTGAATGTGGCCAGAACGAATGGGATGGGCTTTGACCGGGGCAAAATGGTGATCACGAGCGCTAACAAGCAGCTTGAAGCAACGGCCAAATGGGTGGATCAGCTCTATGATCCGCTGCAATCGGTCCAGGATAACTGGGGAACTTATGGCGACACCAAACAGCAGAACATTTTTGAATTCGATAAATCCAAGAACATGCTGAAGCATCTTCCGCTGAAGGGCTCGGCTCCTGTTGAAGTCCGGCAGAAGACCAGCATTGGCGGACCGCTGGCCATCCTGGATGAGTATTACGGCAAGGTCACCACGAAGCCGGATGACGCCGCATGGAGACTTGATATTCTTAAGAAGGTTATGGTTCCCCACATGCAGGCCGAGAACAACATGCCTAAAGTGTTCCATTCCCTTGATGAGCTTGACCGTCTAACGACAATTGAGACCGACATGTTCGCTTATGTGCTGAGAAAGCGGACGGAATGGTATCAGAACGGCAAGGTGGAAGAGGAGTGGCCGGAATACCTGAAGGAGCTGGATCGTCTAGGCCTCAAGGAATGGCTGCAAATCAAGCAATCCGGGTATGACAGAAGCAAGAAATAAACTAAACTTCCCAAGAGGTGCAATTTAATGAACATAAGTACGACAGAAAATTACCGGCCGGCCTATCACTTCTCTCCGCAGAAGGGCTGGATGAATGACCCGAATGGCATGGTCTATTTCGAAGGAGAATACCATTTGTTCTTTCAGCATTACCCCCAGGGAACGACCTGGGGCCCGATGCACTGGGGACATGCAATCAGCCGGGATTTGGTCACCTGGGAAGAGCAGCCTGTCGCACTTGCGCCGGATGAACACGGGATGATCTTCTCCGGTAGCGCGGTCGTGGACTGGAAGGATACCTCCGGCCTGTTCGGCGGCAAGCCTGGACTTGTGGCTATCTTCACCCATCATGATGTGATACCGGGTACGGATCAGGCTCGGCAGCGCCAGAGTCTGGCCTACAGCACGGATTCGGGAAGAACGTGGACCAAGTATGCCGGGAATCCAGTTCTGGCCGATGAGAGATACCCGGATTTCCGCGACCCTAAAGTGTTCTGGCATGAGCCATCTGAGCAATGGGTAATGATCCTGGCCTGCGGACAGACGGTATGCCTGTACAACTCTCCGAACTTGAAGGACTGGACCTTTGTGAGTGAATTCGGTCAAGGCATCGGTTATCACGATGGGGTCTGGGAATGTCCGGACTTGTTCCCTCTGGCCGTGGATGGTGAACCATCCCGGACGAAGTGGGTTATGCTCGTGAGCATCGGCAATGAGGATGGAATCCGCGAAGGCTCACGCACCCAGTACTTTACGGGGGAATTCGATGGCAGAACATTCATTGCGGACGAGGACTCTGCTGAAATCCGGTGGCTGGATCAAGGCAGGGATAATTATGCGGGAGTCTGCTGGTCCGATATTCCGCATGAGGATGGCCGTCGTCTCTTCATCGGCTGGATGAGCAACTGGAGATATGCGAACATTACGCCACTGGAGAACTGGAGAGGTGCGATGACGCTGGTCAGGGAACTTGCACTGGAAACAAGAGTGGGGAAGGTTACCCTTGTTCAGCGGCCAATCCGTGAACTGAAGCAGTTCCTGAGCCCGGTCGTTTCTCTTCAGCAGGCTTCGGTCCGCGAGGCGCAGGCTGCATTGTCCGAGCTTCAACTGGAAAGCTATGTGATCTCAGCGGAGATTGAAGCCAAGGAAGAGTGGGGTTTCAAAGTGCGTTCTTCAGCTGAACAGATGACCCTCGTCGGGTATGACCCCGAACTGGGTGGACTGTATGTGGATCGGACCCGGTCGGGCCAGTCCAAATTTCACGAGGATTTTGCAGGCCGCCATACCGCTAAGGTTGATCCTGTGAATGACCGGCTGGACATCCTGATTTATGTGGACCGTTCCTCCGTTGAGGTATTCGCCGGTGGCGGTCAGGCCGTGATCACGGATCTGGTCTTCCCGGACGCGGAGGCGCAAGGACTCGGATTGTTTGCCGCAGATGACAGCCTTCAGCTTCACACACTTGAGGTCAGCACGCTGTCTTTCCGGAGCTAATAGCAGCAGAGTAAGGAAGGGGATAGACTGCCTGATAGGGCAGTCTGTTTCTATTCGTTCTTTGTATAGAAGGAGCGGGAGCTAGTACAATAGATGGAAGAGTTCAAAGAGGAGGCAGATAGGATGCGTATAGGAGCAATTGAAGCCGGCGGCACAAAATTTGTATGCGGAGTCGGCAGTGAAGAAGGCATTATTGAAGATAGCGTAAGTTTCCCGACTAGGCACCCGGAGGAGACTCTGGAGCAGGCGATCTCTTATTTTCAAGACAAGCAGGTGGAGGCGATAGGGGTCGGTTCCTTCGGGCCGATTGATATTGATCCGGCCAGCTCAACTTATGGATATGTTACAACAACCCCGAAGCCGGGCTGGGCAAATTATGATTTTATCGGGAGACTCAAGCGGGAGTTTGCTGTTCCCTATGGCTGGGACACGGATGTGAATGCGGCAGCTTTAGCTGAGGCGAAGTGGGGGGCCGCCAAGGGCCTTGACAGCTGCGTCTACTATACGATCGGCACTGGCGTAGGGGTTGGCGTATATGCTGAAGGCAGGCTGGTGCATGGATTGGTCCATCCGGAAGGAGGACATGTCCTGGTAAGACGGCACCCTAAGGATACTTTTGGGGGACATTGCCCATTCCATGGAGATTGCTTGGAGGGAATGGCGGCTGGACCGGCATTGGAAGCGCGCTGGAAGGTCAAAGGCCATGAGCTGCCAGAAGGCCATCCTGCCTGGGAGATGGAGGCCTACTATATCGCACAAGCTGTGACAAGCACCATTCTGATGCTCTCACCGAAGAAGGTCATTCTGGGCGGGGGCGTTATGCAGCAGGCACATCTGTTCAAGATGATCCGAAGCGAAGTCCAGCGTAATCTGAACGGTTATGTAAGCTCAGACACAATCCTCAAGCAGATCGATACTTATATTGTGCCGCCTGGATTGGGCAGTAAGGCAGGCTTGGCTGGGGCGCTGGCCCTTGGATTGGAGGCTGTTCAAGCGAAGTGATGCAGCTTTAAGCCATGTTAGTTTAGTTGGATTAAACTAAGGGCTTCTTGCATGATAAGAGTACCGTTACATGAGTCTGCCCCAAGCCTTTTGTTTCTGTAGTCCTTACACACAGTTCCTTGCAAACATAGTTCCTTATGTGCTGTTTAAACGGCTCCTCTTCCGCTTAAATATAGTAATGAAAGGGGAGAGGACTTGTTGACAACTAAGAAATGGATAAGACAAAGTGTGGCTAGCTTGTTAGGTGTGGTCCTGATATTGGGGGTGCTTGGAGGCTGGAAGCCTGGTGCCGTGGACGCCGCTGACAAATACAGCTCCTTCAAGAAGGTGTCTGTGCAGGGGCCAGTTATCCCGGGATTGTCCGGGAATAAAGAGTGGGTACCCCAAGGGCTTGCGGTTGTACCCGGCAAGAATTGGGTTATTACGTCACATTACTGGGGTGGAAGTGGAGGCACGGCCACATCTATCGCCATTACAAGCACAACAACCAAGAAGCGGATTAAAACCCTGTATCTCTATGAATCGAGCACGAAGAAGCATACGGGGCACGCCGGGGGACTTGCCGTGAGCAAGAGCAATCTGTGGATCGCTTCGGGGAAAAGTGTCTACAAGATTCCGCTAAGCACATTGTCCAGCAAGAAGGATTACAGCAATGTGGTTATGAAACGTTATGTCTTAAGCCACAAGGCCTCCTATGCGACCTATGCCGAAGGATTTTTGTGGGTAGGGGAATACATGGACGGTGAAGATATTGGCAAAAAAATGTGTGATGCCGGCCCTAAGGGACGTGTGTACGCTTACAGACTGAACAGCAAGGATGAACTGGATGCGAAGCCGAAGGCTTCCTTCTCATGGGTGACTCCTGATCGCATCCAGGGCATGGCTATCACGAAGGACCGGGCGATCTACAGCCAATCCTGTGGACGCAACAATTCCAGCCAGCTGCTGATCTATACCCGGGGAGCCTGGGGCAAGAAGACCAGCTCCCTGACGATGCCGCCGATGTCTGAAGGAATTGCCCTCTTCGGCAGCCAGCTGTATACGAACTTCGAATCCGGTGCGCGGAAATATTCCGGGGGAAGCTACCCGCTGAAAAATATGTATATCATTAACATCAAGAAATTGAAGATGTGACAATTGTAGGCCGCGAGAAGCCCGGTATAATCCGGGCTTTTATGGTTTTAAATCAGTTGAACACATGATTGTATGGATGAAGGCATCCGGGTGAATGGCTCATCTGATTACTGCTGTTCACGGATTTTTTGATTTAACAAGTTCAATACAGGTGAGATCTGTTCACAAAGGCGAACGCTGCACTTCTCTAGAATCATCTCACCTTTTTGCCTAGGCTCTGATTTTTCTTTAATTCAACTTCTATAAACGTAATTTTTCAAATAAGGAGTTGAAATAAAAGTGGAAGTGATGTACATTGTAATTAGTGATTGATCAATCACAAAGTAAAATCTGTAAAATGAAGCAAAGGAGAAGGATTATGCCCAGAAATTCAGCCGCCTCAGCCAATCGTAAGAACGATATCGTTTCTGCAGCCATTGAAGTATTTGCCGAGGTTGGATATTACCGGGCAACGACAGCCCAGGTGGCTCAGCGAGCCCAAATATCGCAGCCCTATGTGTTTCGATTCTTCGCGACCAAGGAGGCTCTTCTGGTCGAAGCGCTTGAGGTCTCATGGACCCGCATCCTTGATGCCTTCCGTAATGTGATTGGCAGAGCAAGCCGGGAGCAGTTGGAGAAGGAACTGATTGAGACTTACACGCAGATCATGGAATCGAACAAGAGTGAAATATTGCTGCAAATGCAGGCACAGACCATTCAAGAGGAGGTCGTGGCGCAGGTTATGCGAAAAGGATTTTCAGATGTGCGGGAGATGGTTCTTAACGCCTTTAAGCAGGCCGATCTGGATCGCCCTGAGGAGCGAACCCTGTTATTCCTCGCTAGGGGAATGCTGTGTAATATCTCCATGTCCTTATCCTTACCTGAGCTTATAGCTATGGATAAGTAAGCCTGTATGGCTTATTTCAATTTGTGATCGATCAATCAATAACAAATCTCTTTCTAGTAACAAGAAACCAATCAAGCGATCAACAAAGCAGCGAACAAACAAAGCAACCAAACAAGCAGTCAACAAGGCAACTACAAGGCACTACAAAGCAACTACAAAGCAACCACAAGGCAACCATCTACCTATTTATCTGGTCTGTCAGTCTAGTTCACTCATGCTTAAAGCATCATGTGCTTTTCATTACGATTAAGAGGGAGCAGCGATGACTGTGCGGTTGAAACGTGTTTGCTGAATCTGTTATTGATCAATCAATTATAAACAATTTGATAAATACAAACTAATGATAAAGGAGAGGTTTTTATGTTAAAGAAGGCGGTTGTTCTAGGAGCTACTGGAGGAACAGGAAAAGTGATTACAGCGGAACTAATTAAGCGGGGGGTCGAGACGGTGATCTTCGGAAGGTCACTCCCTAAGCTTCGGGCAATGGCGGAGGAATTGGGGAACCCGGCGCTTCTCTCTATGGCTGAGGGGAACGTGTTTGATTCCGCAAGCATTATTCGGGCAGCCAAGGGGGCTGATGTGATCTTTCATGCGGCATCCATCCCGTATAACCAAATGACGACACAGCTTCTCCCTATGGGGGAGGCAGTTATGGGGGCAGCTAACCAGCTCAAGATTAAAGTTGTTGCGGTGGATGGAATATATCCCTATGGAAGAAGGACGACGGATCACCCTATTGATGAGAATCATCCCAAGCGTCCCCACACCCGGAAAGGGAAAACCAAGCTTGCATTCGAGAAGATGTTCTTTGATCCGCGTTGGAACCAGGCAAAGGGGATGATCGTCAGGCTGCCGGACTATTATGGGCCGACCGCGAACGAGGCTTCTTATTTAGGCGGCACCCTGGAGGCGATTGCTGCCGGGAAGCCTGCGGCATTCATTGGAAATATGCGTATTCCAAGGGAGTATGTCTATCTGCCTGACGCGGCAAAAATGATAGTAGAGCTCGCTGAACGGGAGGAAGCCTACGGCCAGAACTGGCACATTCCGGGGGGTGGAGTGATTTCAGGACGTAAAATTGTGGAGATTGCCCAGCGGGCCACCGGACAGAAGAAGCCTGTCATTGCTCTGGGCAGAGTCTCACTGTCTATCCTCGGATTGTTCGTACCCGTGTTCAAGGAAATTGTAGAAATGCTGTATTTGACCGAGAAGCCGCTTGTTCTTAGCGGTAAGAAGTATGAGAGTCTGGTAGGGCCGATTCCGGCAACCCCCTTTGAGCAGGGGATCACGGACACCGTTAAGGATATTATGAATCGCAAACACCGCGTGTAAATTAAACAAAATGAGGGGCCGTCCCCATAAGACGGCCCCTCTATGCTTGGTTTGTTTTTGCTTAATTAGATTACCCTATTTAAGTTGTTAAGGCTGCAGCTTCACAATCTGCCCAGTAGCTTGGGATTCGAACGCTGCCAGAATGACCTGCAGCGAACGAAGGCCTTCTTCTCCGGAGATGCTCGGCGGAGTCTGACTGAGGATAGATTCCACAAAAGCATCGATCACACCGCTCGGCACCTGTTTCTCATTGGTTGCCATCGCCCCGACCTTATAGGTCTCTACCGTGCCGTTAGTCAACTCCACAATGACCTCGTCTCCACTCACTGTGCCGATCTTGACCACACCGTTCTCACACCAGAGAACCGTGCTGTTGTCTCCACCCTGGTACTGGGTCCAGCTGGCCACTAACGTCCCAATGGCACCGCTCTTCATACGCAGCAAGCAGGTGGCATTGTCGTCCACAGCCGTGTCTTCCTTGTGCAGTGTGCCGATGAAGGCGGCAACCTCAGCTACCTCGTCATTCAGCAAATAACGGATGAAATCGGATTTGTGCACCCCGAGATCTCCCATCGCCCCAAGAATAGCCTGATCTTTCTCGAAGAACCAGCTGTCGCGGCCGTCCACACTCCAGGCCTCCGGCCCGGGATGACCGAAGGCAGTGCGGAAGGTCAGTACCTTCCCAAGTCGGCCGGAATCCAGAATTTCCTTCGCTTTCACATGCGGAGGCATAAGGCGCTGGTTGTGGCCGACCATTAGATACACCCCGTTCTTGCGTGCAGCCTCGATCATCTGTTTGCCTTCCTCTTCAGTCGTAGCCATAGGCTTCTCAACCAATACGTGCACTCCAGCCTCCGCAAAAGCTACCGCCATAGGCGCGTGCAGATAGTTCGGCGTACAAATGCTTACCGCGTCGATCTTCTCATTGGCAAGAAGCTCCTCGTAGCTGGCATAAGCCTTGCCGCCGTAAATCTCCGCCATTTCCCGGGCCCGCTCGATCCGGGGATCGGCATAAGCCACCAGCTCCGCCTGCGCATTTGCAGCGTACTCAGGAATATGCCGGCGCTGGGCGATTGCGCCGCAGCCAATGACAGCCACTCTAATTTTACTCATTGGACAGTAGTCTCCTTTTTCATTCAGATGTTAAATTAATGTCTATATATCTATACCTTCAAATCATGATCTTTAAGCCAGTTCAAGCTGTTCTCAACACTGGTGAGGGGCGGGTTCTGGCAGAAGTCCTGCTCCACGATCAACCATTGTACCCCGGCCTCTATGGCAGCTTCAGTTACAGCGGGAAGATCCACCGAGCCTTTTCCAAGCTCCAGAGTGACCATATGGCCCTGCTCATCCTTGCTGAAATCCTTCAGATGGAGCAGCGGCAGCCGTCCGGCGTATTTCTTGATATAGGCAAGCGGGTCCTGGCCTGCGAATTGCACCCAGCATACGTCAAGCTCTACTTGAACCGCCTCCGGTGTTGTGTCCGAGAACAGCGCATCGAATGCCGTTAGCCCGCCGACATGGTCTTGGAATTCGAAATCATGGTTGTGATAACCGAAGACCAGCCCTTGCTTGCGGGCTTCCGTACCGGCTTCCTGGAGAAAAGAGAACAGTTCCCGCCAGCCTTCCCCTTGCGGCCGATCTTCCGGGGCAAGATAAGGACAGATCATGTATTTGGCTCCAATGGTCTTCAGGTAGTCAATTTCCTGCTGGAGATTGTCCTTCATCGCCTGCAGCGGCACATGGCTGCTGATGGCCTTGAGTCCAAGCTCATCTAAGAGCGCTTTCATTTCTTCTGCGGACAGATCCCCATATCCTGCAAATTCAACACCTTCATAACCAAGCTCCGCTACCTTGCGGAGTGTGCCGCGAAAGTCCTTGGCGGTCTCTTCACGAAGCGTATACAACTGCAGTCCAATACCTGGTTTACTCAAATTCAACACCTCATCCTTATGGAATATAATAAGTGCCTTATCTGATACCAGAATACATGAATATAAGCTAAAATGAACATACACAATCTACTCAGAACCTGAACTATTTGATTATATTTTCGTGAAGTGAGGTAGGGATCTTATGGAAACCAGCTTGCTGATATGTGATTATTCCTATCATTCGAGACCATTTACCCAGAACAGCCGCAGCGGGCTCACCAACTATTTGTTCCGCCTTCAGACGGAGGGCTCTTGTAGAGTGATCTGCCGGGGACAGGAGTACCACGTTCAGGCAGGCGATTTAATCCTGCTGAAGCCGGGGGATGAATATGATCTGGAAGTGAAGGAATCCGGGGCAGATGGGAGGGTGTCCAGCGGGGATTATTATGTTTTTTGTGAAGGGGATTGGATTGACAGCTGGTGGGGGCGTAAGGAAAGGCCTGTGGTGAGTGCGGTTGGGGTGGATGAGAAGCTGCTTCGACTGTGGCAGAATCTTATTATCGAGAAGCGGCGGGGTCCGCTTGAGGAGAATGTGGAGATTATGGATTATCTCCTGCGGGGGTTGTGTTTGTATTTTGACCGCGCCATCGCCGAGAACACACACTCCAGCCGCACGGTATTTGCCGCACTCCGATTGAAGAGGTTCATTGAGGAGCATGCCACGGTGACTTTTAAGCTGGAGGAAGCCGCCCGGTACGCGGGGTTAAGTCTCTCCCGGTCAGTCCGGCTGTTCAAGGATTATTACGGAATGACCATGATCGGTTATGCGACGCAGATCCGGCTTAACGCGGCCGCAGAACGCATGAAATACAGCGATATGACGCTGGAGCATATTGCGGAGACCTGCGGCTTCTCCAGCTATTCTTATTTTCACCGCGTATTCCGTGCTCATTTAGGCATATCCCCGAAGGAATACCGGCTGAAGGAGAGAGGCTTCTAAATGTACCAGTAACCCCGGGCAAAGACGAGGATGAAGCGGGTTAGCGCGCCGCCCTGGGATAAGAATTTTAAACAATGTAAGAGATGTATTCTTGTAAGATACGGCATTGACAATGCCGTGATTTATTATTATCATTATTGATAATGATAATAATAAAGGGGCAGTTTAGCGTGGGAAATTCCAAAATGGATCTTATCATGCATCCTATCCGGATGCGGATTATCCAGACATTGATTGCAGGGAAACAGATGACAACGCAGCAGCTCACCGAGATGCTGTCCGATGTGCCGCAGGCTACGATGTACCGCCATTTGAACAAGCTTCGGGAAGCCAAGCTGATTGAAGTGGTGGAGCAGAATCAGATCAGGGGTACGGTCGAGAAGGTATATTCGCTTGCTAAGGGTGGGGCCGACAGCACACCCGAGGATGTGACCCAGGCAGCGTCTGAAGAGCATATGCAGATGTTCATGAAGTTCACGGCAAGCTTGATCGCCGACTTCGGTGACTATCTGCAGCAGCCGGAATACAACTTGATTCAGGACGGGGTATCCTTCCGGCAGACGCAGTTCTACCTTACTGATGAGGAGTATGTGCAGATGCTTCAGGATATCCGGGCGCAGATGGCACGGTATGCGGGCAGGGTGCCGGGCGGTGGCCGGCGCAGAAGAATGATGTCCACCATTATTATTCCGGGGCGAGCTGAAAATCAGCAACAGAAGACGGGGGAAGATACTAATGACGACAACTAACCTTAATACGCAGAACGATACTTTGGAATTGCAGGTGAAAAAAACCCTTCCGCTGCTTCCGGTATATGTGCTTGTACCGGTTCTGTTCTGGGTGGTGTTCCATTATTCAGGAACCCCGTTGGTCTGGGCAGCCTTCGGTTTGGGCGCCCTAGGATGGATTATCGCTTTAATGCTGCGCGGTCCGGTAAGTGCGGTCGCAATGAGACTGCCGAAGGAGAAGGCCCAGCAGATCGTTGTAGGTTCCTCCGGCCCGCTGGAGGAAGGTGTCCGTCTAGGCCTGCTTCTTCTTACAGGATCAGGATTCTCATGGGCGCTATCGATAGGTCAGGGTTGGGCCGCCGTTGAGGTTCTGTATACGATGGTTCAAGTTGTGGCGATCGCCTCGCTTGCGAAACGGACGGATGAGAAGGCGCTGCAGGCCAAGGCTATGCTTGAAGCCCAGGGAACCGTTAATGCCAGTCCGGTGTGGGGGATCGTGGAGAGGATCTCCGCAAGCGCCTTCCATATTGGTTGTACGCTGCTTGCAGCCGCTAATCCTTGGCTTGTGTTCGTGCTCATCCCGCTGCATAGCGCTGTAAATTTGACTGCGGTCCGTCTAGCCAAAAAATCGCTTGCCATGATGGAACTGGTGATCGCTATAGTTGGGCTGGCTGCACTGGTGATTGGGCTTCTAGCTCACAGCTGAGCCGATGAGCGGTTGGGCTAAACCTCGCCTATTGATGGACGGACGGTGCCATGTACTCGAGTTTCACTCCGTGTAGTCTGTTAAGAGCTCATGATGATGGCAAAATCCGTACATTCAAGTCATAGAAGCTTAAAAGAACACAACAAGATCAGGCCTGTCTAGGCCTGATCTTGTTTGCCATTATAGAGCCTCAGTATTAGCCTTAACGGGTTAGGGCTGCATTTGCTCATAAGTGTAGGTGTCAGAAGAAAATAAATTAATAGGCCGAGAAAATTAAGTTGTAGACTGAGAAAATAAAGTGTTAGATCTAAATGAAAAATTACGCAATTAAGCTAACTGGCAGAATAGTTCAAGATCATTCGCGGTGAACCGTACCATAAGTGACGGCAAGTTTTTTTGTGGGAATCGGGCGAGTTTGCTTGGGAGGCATAGAATGGCTGATTCATAAGTAGAGCGAAATCCAGGTGCCTTTACATGGCCCAACCAAAGTGTTATCATGAAAACGTGACGTTAACGTTATATTTTATCTTGAAAGGAATGATTGATCATGGACCGCATGCGCATCGGCGAGTTGACAGAGCGGGCCGGGGTTACCCAGCGCACGGTGCGCTACTACGAGAGCATCGGACTGCTTCCTTCAGGCGAGCGTGAGGGCAACGGACATCACTACTATACGGAAGAAACGGTCGCCCGTCTGCGGAAGATCGATCAGTTGAAAAAGCTGGGCTTAAGCCTCGAAGAGATTCGGGACGTTATCGAGCTCTACTTCACGGACCCAAGCGGAGTACAGCCGAAGCGGAAGGTGCTCGGCCTGCTGCGCCGGCATATGGCTGACACCGACGAGAAGCTCGAAGCGCTTGGGCAGTTCCGCGCTGAGCTACAGTCTCATATCGAACGCTTCGAGCAGTGGCTCGAGGCCAATGATCGCGGCTAATTTTTTTTGCTTAAAACATGACGTAAACGTCATGTTTTAAAATTAGAAGGAGGTTATATTCATGAGAGGAAAAATTGGTTTTATCGGACTCGGCCAGCTCGGGTTACCCATCGCAGCCAATCTGCTCCAAGCCGGTTATGCGCTGACCGTATACAATCGCACCGCGGACAAAGCGGAGCCAGTCGTTGCCCAGGGAGCGTTGCAGGTGGATAGTCCCGCTGACACCGTGACGGCCGGAGGCATCGTCGTCACCTTGGTGTGGGACGATGAAGCATTGGAAGACGTCGTCAGGAGCGAGGGTTTCCTGGAGAGACTGGGGCCAGGCGGCATTCATGTGTCGATGAGTACAGTGTCGCCGGATATGGGCAGGAAGCTAGCGGATTTGCACACGCGGCACGGCTCCGTATATGTTGAGGCGCCCATTTTTGGGCGGCCTGAGGCGGCCATTGCCAAGCAGTTATGGATTCCCGTAGCGGGTGCGCAGGAAGCGAAGGAGCGGGTACGGCCGGTGCTGGAGGCGATGGGAGCCAGAGGGATCTTTGACTTCGGCGAAGAAGCCGGTACGGCCGTACTCGTCAAGTTGATCGGTAACTTCCTGATCGTCTCCGCCGCACGCTCGCTGGAGGAAGCACTAGGAATGGCCGAGCGCGGCGGGGTCGATCCCAAAGCGGCGGTCAACATGCTTACGAGCACTCTGTTTACCGCTCCAATCTATCAAAGCTATGGCAAAATGATCGCCGAGAAGTCAGCAGCCGTTTCCCAAAGCAAAATCCCGCAGAAGGATGTCGGCCTCTTCCTGGCGGCGGCGCAAAACGCGCAGTTCCCTGCTCCGCTCGCCGGTCTGCTGCTCGATATGCTGGAGGACGGGGACCGGAGCAGACAATAAACAAAGCTGATTAGCAAAATTAGAATGGGCTGTCCCAAGGTCACGAAAGTGATCCGAGGGACAGCCCGTTTTTTTCTTTCATCTATCTACGTAGGGGAGCGTATCCCCGTAAAGGATAGAATAATAGAATTTTAGCCCTTATTATAAGAATTTAGCCCTACAGATCTGCTAGATTCGATGCTATATTGTAAAAAACCGACAGATTTGTAAGCGCTGCCAACTGCAGCTATAGGGTATGCTTGCATTTCTTCGGTTTTTTGTACACTTTATCTGGCTTGATTGAAGAGCTGTTAATCCTTGAGGGAGGTGATCCACTTACCGGAATCGTGGCAGGATCAATCACACAAATCTAGGAGGGATTTTATGAAGAAAAGATTGCTGGGACGAACGCGTAAGTCGATGTCGCTTATGGTCGTTGCAACCATGTTCCTTGGGCTGATTCCGTCAATGGCTTCGGCTGCTGACCGGGGAGCCTGGGCGCCTAATGTGTCGTATGCCTTGAATGATACCGTCACCTACGGCGGAAGCACCTACAAGGATATTCAGCCGCACACATCCTTGCTCGGATGGGAGCCGCCGAATGTCCCTGCCCTGTGGCAGCTTGTTCCTGGCGGTAACCAGGATACCCAGGCGCCAACGGCGCCATCCAACCTGCAGGCAACAGGAACAACCACCTCGAGCATTACATTGTCGTGGTCAGCCTCCTCGGACAATGTAGGTGTGACCGGATACAATGTATATCAGGGAAGCACGCTTGTCGGCAGTGTGAACGGAACTACTCTAACTTATACCAATACAGGACTTAGTGCGAACACTACGTATACGTACACGGTGAAGGCAAAGGATGCCGCAGGCAATCTGTCTGCCGCAAGCAATCAAATTACGGCCAAGACCGCTTCCACAGGTGCCGGGGATACCCAGGCGCCAACGGCTCCAACTAACCTGGCGGTTAGCGGATCAACCTCTTCCAGCGTATCCTTGACCTGGACAGCTTCAAGCGACAATGTGGGAGTTACAGGTTACGATGTATACCAAGGTTCTTCCGTTGCTCTGACGGTAACAGGAACTTCCGCAACCATCAGCGGTCTTGCGGCCAGCACAGCTTATACCTTTAAGGTTGTGGCCAAGGATGCTGCAGGCAACGTCTCTGCGCCAAGCTCCTCGGTATCGGTAACTACCCCGGGCACCGGTGGGAACAGCTCTCTGCCGAAGCATGTCTTGACCGGCTACTGGCAGAACTTTATAAACGGGGCAGCAAACGTGAAGGTGGCTAATGTGCCGGATGAGTACGACATTATCGTGCTGTCTTTTGCGGAAATGGACACAACCAAACCGGGCGGCGTCACATTTAACGTGGATTCCTCTCTGTCTAACGCACTTGGCGGTTACACAGACCAGGATCTGATTAATGATATCAAAGCCAAGAAGGCCAAAGGCAAGAAAGTAATCATTTCGGTAGGTGGCGAGAAAGGGAACATTAACCTGAACAATGCCTCCCCGAACGTAGCCAACTTCGTGGACAGCATGTACGGTCTGATTACGAAATATAATCTGGACGGCATTGATATCGATCTGGAGAACGGGATGAACGTGACGAATCTGACCACGGCGGTTCGTCAGCTTCAGCAGAAGGTCGGTTCCAGCTTTATTTTGACTATGGCTCCACAAACGATTGACATGCAGAGCGAGAACACCTCGTATATGCAGCTGTATAAGAACCTGAAGGATATTACAACTGTTATTAACGTGCAGTACTATAACTCCGGCTGTATGCTTGGACGAGACGGCAAGTGTTATTCCCAAGGCACCATTGACTTCCTGACTGCTCTGTCTGACCTGACCCTGCAGTGGGTTGCACCTTCCCAATTGGGTATTGGCGTACCGGCAACCTCCTCTGCGGCAGGCGGCGGTTATGTGTCCGCCTCTGTTGTGAACAATGCGCTCGGATGCCTGGCAACAGGCAGCGGCTGCGGAAGCTACAAGCCTGTAGCCAAATATCCGGATATCCGCGGAGCCATGACATGGTCCATCAACTGGGATGGATCGAATAGTTACACATTCGCGAAAACCGTGAAGCCTTTCTTAGTCACGCTTCCTTAGTATTTTGAACTCAATACCAACCCTCTCCATCAGCATATCCCTCTATGCGGGACAAAGGCGCCTTGGTTAAGGTGCCTTTGTTTTGTGGTAAAATTGGGTAGAATAGCTGTAGTGACGGACGGTCCAGTGAAGCGGAATACGCAATAGGAGCTCTACATAGGAGGTTGTTAGGCGTGAATAAGCGGGAACAGATGATCAAAGATGAGGACGTCAAAGGCCATGCCACGATTAATCCGCCACAGCTTGAGACAGCGACTCTCGGTATGGGCTGCTTTTGGGGCCCGGAGGCTTTGTTCGGCCATCTTTCGGGAGTTATCCGGACTCGTGTGGGATATGCTGGAGGAACCACGCCTGATCCCACCTATCGTAACATGGGTGACCATTCTGAGACGGTGCAGTTCGATTATGATCCGGCCCGGATCACTTATGAGGAAATATTGCGTGTATTCTGGCAGCATCATAATCCTGTGAATATTAATGATTATAAGGGACGGCAGTACATGTCCCTGGTGCTCTGCATGAATGAATCCCAGAAGACGGCAGCAGACCAGGTAGTTAAAGAGATCGTGGAGTCTGGCAGGGCGAGGCCGGAGACGGAGGTTGCATCCTGCATAAGCTGGTACCTGGCTGAAGCCCGGCATCAGAAGTACTATCTTCACCGCTATCCGGACGCGGTGGAAAAGCTGGGGAAGCTGTATCCGGATCGGCATGAGATGCTGAACTCCACACTTGCGGCCCGGCTTAACGGACTAGCCAAGGGCTATACGAATATGGAACGGATTAGGCAGGAGATCACCTCGGAGTGGCCGCTTAGCCAACCGGAGAAGAATGAGCTTCTGGGTCTTCTTTGTGAGATTCGCTGGTGAGTAAAAAATAATTGTGATTTACCTCATATTGTGAAATAAATCACAATCCTGTTCGGTGGCGTGTGATATATTTAACTCGTAAAGAAGATAAGGAGTGATTCAGATGAGAACAGTCAACCCCGAAGTTATGACAAGAAACTTGCTTCAGTTCTGCTACACCTGCGAAGATGCCCATATGTGTGATTGTGAAGAAAAATGCATAGAATGTTGGGCCGAGAAGGGTATGTTAACAGCTGAAGACAACGGCGTCGAAGAGACACGGGCCCTGCTTCAAGAATACTATGCATAGTACGGCTCAATCACAATTCGCAGGTTCCAGACAAACCTGATCTTACCCAGGAAGGGGAGGAGATCAGGTTTGTTTGTTTTTGTCTGGTCTTTAGGATCAGGCGGGAGCCGAAGAGCGAGTGGGTTGATACAGTTATTTTCCTGCCCGGAAGGACTTACCCATGGGCCAAGACCAAAGTAACGTCTGAAGTTGTAAATAAGCGGATTCCACTTGTCAGGATTGATGAGTTTCTCACCCGTGACAATGTTCTCATGAGCGTGGACATGAATAATGCGTGTCTCCACAACTATTTCTTTGTTCACTTCACAAAGATTTGTGATACACTGGGAGAACATGAGACTAATTACCTACCTAAGGAATCAAAGGGGACTTTTGGATGAGAAAGCGTGATATTCTCGGTCCGGCGCTGTCTGTATTTGTGCCTTTTGTGCTCTTTGAGTATTTAAAGGCCCACGCTCTCTGGGATATGGAATTGATAGCACCGGAGGGGCATTTCTATATTGTTACCTCGGTAGCCCTGCTCGCCACTCTAGTTGCCATCGCAGTCGGGATCGCCGGTCATCGTGTAAGAAATATTAAAGTGAGCTTTCTGGCGCTCGCGTTCATCTCTTTGGCGGAAATGTTCACCGTACACGGGTTGGCCACGCCTAATCTGATGATTCATGCGGCACATTTATCCGGAGTAGCGGCCCAAGCCAGCACGCTGCTGGCAACTTTCTGGCTGTGGCTGTCATCGATGTCTTCAGACTCTGCTGTGATCACCAAGTTGTCTGGTCTTCGGGGAAGATTGATTCCCATCTGGCTGATTTTGATCATATCTCTCGGTGTAGTGAGCTTGATGAGTCCGCATTGGCTGGACTTCATCCCCCTGGATCAGAAGTCGGTCAAATGGTCGGTTACTGTTCTGGTTGGGCTGCTCAATCTGATTACCATATACCGTTACTTTCAATCCTACCGGTATTCCCGGTTCCCTCTTCAGATGGCCATTATATACAGCTGCTGCTGGCTGATTCTCGCCCAGTATATTATGGTGTCCGGTGAGACCTGGAGAATGAGCTGGTGGCTGTACCATTTCCTGCTGCTGGCTTCCATGATTGTCATGATGATCGGGCTGATCCGGCAGTATGCGGCCAACGGTTCCTGGAGCATGGCGTTTAAGGGATTGTTCACGACGGATCCGTTGGAGCGGATCACAAGCTGCCTGTCCCCGAGTGTACGGGCTCTCATTCATGCTACGGAAGAGAAGGACACCTATACAGCTGGGCATAACTTCCGGGTTACGATGTATGCAATGAAGCTTGCCGAGGAGATGAAGCTGTCTCCCGAACAGCTCCGTGTGGTGTCACAGGGGTCAATCATTCATGATGTCGGCAAAATCCATATTCCCGATGAGATCCTTAACAAGCCCGGCCGGCTGACCCCGGAGGAACGGGAGATTATTGAGCTTCACCCGGTTAAAGGTTATGACATGTGCCGGATGCTCGGCTTCATGAAGGAAGAGCTGGATATTATTCGTTCGCATCACGAGAAGTGGGACGGAACCGGATATCCAGACCAGCTGAAGGGACATGAGATTCCGCTGCTGGCCCGGATCGTTGCCGTGGCAGATGTGTATGATGCGCTGACCTCGACGCGGGCTTACCGGAAGGCTTGGACCCATGAAGAGGCGATGAGGATGATTGTGGAGAACCGGGGCACCCATTTTGACGAGGAATGCGTGGATGCGTGGATTCGGGTCTGTGAGCAGGACCCGCAGGTGTATGAATATCCCGCGAAAGTCATTAAAGAGCAGGGCCAGAGTTTGGCGCTGGGTCTGAACATGGAATGAATGACAAGCGAATAAGGATTATAGGTTTAGTGAAGAAGGGGCTTCGTCTAGAAGTCTCTTTTATTTTTGCCTAGATCAAGAGGAGATCATTGATTGTATGGTAATTATCACCTGACTTGCGGCCCGGAGGAGGCTGTACCGGATTTTCAAAAGTATGATACGATAGCCTAAAGTTGGGCCAGGCGAAGCTGTTATGTTTTCATAGAATCTTGTGCAAGCGCTTACCAGTTGGGCCTTTTGCTCATCTGGTTATAGAGGGCATGACTTGGCCGGACGCGCAGAGTTTTCTTTGAATAAAGGCAACTGATCAGAGGTGGGAGAATGGAGAATTGGCTCGGGAGATCGTTGAAGAGGAAGCTGTCTCTGCTTATTATTATCGTAACACTCGTACCTTTGATATCCCTTGGCTTCTTCTCGTACAAAATGGCCGAGGGACTGACAGAAGAGAAGGCGATCATCACGGGGATGAACACGCTCCGCCAGCTTGAGGCATACCTGGATACTATGGTTAAGGATGCGGAGAATATGTCGCTCTTTCTGATTGGACACAGCGGAGTTCAAGATTATCTAAAGTCTCAGGTCTATGATCTGCGGCAGCAGACCACGATAATCAGCTTTTTGACCAATCTGGCATTTTCTAAGCCCTATGTGGCGAACATTATCATTGATTCAATGGGGGAGAAAAGGTCAATCTCACAGAAATCCCTGATCCGGTCTGAATTCAAGGATATTACCGAGACAGTCCCGGATTATTATAAAGACCATCCCAAATGGTGGTCGGATGTTCACCGGCAGTGGACCTCTGACGGCGTAAGTCAGGTGATTACTCTGGCGAGACCGATCCGGAGCCTGGATAAGTACAAACAAATCGGCAAGGTTCAGATTAACCTGAACCAGGCGGTGATCGCCAGACAGATCCAGCAGGCCGTGCTGGAGAAGAACGGGTTTGTGCTTCTTCTTGACGAGAAGGACCGGATTATCGCAGGCCCGTCCGATATGGGGATTAATCACCCTATAACCGGGTATTACCCTGACTTGAAACCCCTAAGAGATGCAAGCGGGTATCTGGATTACGGAACAGGCTCAGACAAGAAGACTATTCTATATAAAAAGATGTCCGGTGTGAACTGGAAGCTCGTAGGGATCATTCCTTCCCAAGAATACCGGTCACAGAATCATTATTTTCTTACCCTGACGGCTATCGCGGTTACCGTTGCGATTCTGTTTGTCATCGCGCTTGTTCTCTTCCTGATCCAGAGAATTACGAATCCACTGTCCACACTCACGAAATTTCTCAAGAAGGCAAGCCCGGACGAGCCGCTGCCGGCCATCCCGGTTAAATCCATTGACGAGGTAGGCCAGCTTATCATCAGTTATAACCGGCTGAGCTCCCGGATTGTCAAGCTGACCGATGAGGTCAAGCTGAATGAATCACTCAAGAAGGAAGCCGACATGCAGGCGCTTCAGATTCAGATTAACCCCCACTTTTTATATAATACGCTGTCTTCTATCCACTGGCTGGCGCTGATGAACCAGGATCACAAGATTGCTGACATGGTTGGCTCTTTAAGTAATTTCCTCCGGTTCAGCTTGAACAGCGGGCAGGAATATTGTCCAGTGCAGCAGGAGATTCTGCATGTGCAGAACTATGTGAACATTCAGTCCATCCGCTATCCGGACAAAATAAGATTCGAGGTGCTGTCCGACCCCGGGATTCAGGACCGGTATATGCTGAAGCTGCTGCTCCAGCCACTGGTTGAGAACGCGATGCTTCACGGCATATTGAAGAGGGATGGGATAGGGACAATCAAAATTGAAATCAGGCAGACAGATGAGGATTCCCTTCATTTCGCGGTTGCGGACGATGGAGTTGGCATGCCAGACGAGCGGCTGCAGTGGCTGCGGAGCCAACTGACCGGTTCTCCGGTTCAGGACCGGGAGAAGCCGTCATCAGGAGGTTATGGGGTGCGTAATGTGCATAATCGGCTTGTCCTTCACTACGGCAAAGAAGCCGGCCTTCATATGGAGAGTACGGAAGGAGGAGGGACCCGGATTTCTTTCACGATTCCTTCCCAGGACGTTACACCGAGCTGAGCAGCCAAACCAAGAACTTTAAGCCCGGATCAGATCGAGAGAGCAGATCAGGTGATTTTATTTACAACCAGGCAGCATACATGGAAGGGGAGAATCGGATGAAGGTATTGATTGTTGATGATGAGGTGATTATCCGCACCGGACTAAGTACGGTCATCCGCTGGGAAGATCACGGATACACCATACTTGCACCTGCGGCTTCAGCTGAGGAGGCACTGGCGCGCATTCCGGAGGAGCGGCCTGAGATTATATTTACCGATATCCGGATGACCGGAAAGAGCGGACTTGATATGGCCTCGGAAGTGAAGAAGGAATTCCCTGAGACCGAGGTCATCGTGATTTCGGGCTTTGATGATTTTGTCTATGCCCAGCAGGCCCTGCGGGAAGGAGTGACCGATTACCTGCTGAAGACCAGCCCGCCTGACGAGATTCTGCGGGCTGCTGCCCATGCCAAGAACCGCATTGAACAGCGGCAGCAGAAGGAGAGGATGGGCAAGGAGCAGATGAAGGTGCTGAATCGCAGCTTCCTGCGGCGGCTGCTGGCCTCTGCCGCATCTCCAGATGAGGCCGCAGCCCTGGAACTGTGGAGCAGATACCCGCAGCTCCGGCTGACCACGGACCAGGATGTGCTCCGGATCTGGATGATATCTGTGGCCGAGGTCGGAGGTCAGATGAGCACAGCCGTGGAGGATAAGCTCTACAATGCAGTCGGAGAGATCCTGGCGGAGCAGCTCCCCGGCGAATGGCTGCACTGGGCCGGCTCTCTGCTCTTCCTGGTTCGGGAAGAAGCCGGGCATACAGGATGGCACCGGGTGCAGTATGCACTGCGGCGGGCGGAGGGCATGCTTGGCTGCCGGATCTTTGCAGCCTGCGGAAGTCCAGCGAAGGATACGGATGAGCTGAAGGGGGCACTAGAGACGGCTGTTCAAGCCTCATCTTATGCATGGCTCCTAAGTGAGGAGCCTATCGTACGTTATGAAGACATTAAAGACCGCAAGGGTCTGCGCATCGTATGTACGATAGAGGAAGAAGCAGCGTTTGCCTCTCTGCTTAAATCCGGGGACCGGGATGGCCTTCGGCGCGGAATCACAGATATTTTGACCCGGGTGAAGGGGGATAGTGAGGCGACGCCAAGCTCGGTCCGGGCCTATCTTCAGTCGTTTCTAGTGGCGGGCTACCGCTGGCTGGAGCGGGCAGCACAGTCGATCGGCTACCCGAACCCTCTTCCCTACCGTGAGGAGTCGGATCGGGGAGAGTTAGCGAGCCATCCCGAGCAGGTACTGTTACGTCACTGCGAGGTGATCATGGAGCAGTACAGCCGAATGTTCTCGGGAACAAGCAGCGTCCAGCGGGCGATCTCCTATATTCATGAGCATTTGGATCAGAGCTTGTCCTTGGCTCAGGTGGCCAAGCATGTACACATGAATCCGAATTACTTCAGTGAAATGTTCAAGCGTGAGACTGGCCAGAATTATATTGAGTTTGTAACGCAAGCCAAAATGCGCCGCGCCATGACCATGCTTAGTGAGACACCGGCTAAAATCAGCGAAGTGGCCAATCAGATCGGATATGAGGACATTAAATATTTTAACCGGCTCTTCAAGAAGTTTACGGGCCAGACTCCTTCGGAATTTAGGAGCAAAAGCTGAATTTTGTCCCTCTATAGTCTGAATTATCTCCCCTATGGACGAAATTCCTCCTCTCTTATACTTGTATTAATCCATTTAACCGCTTACAACACAAATGGAAGCGCATTCCTAACTAGCCCTAGATATATTGAGGAGGATGACGAATGAAGAAAATTCGTACATTGGGTCTTGCCCTGCTAATGATGGCCATGTTCCTGACTGCTTGCGGGGAGAGCAGCGGCACCAAGAATGCTGAGGGCGAAGCGTCCAAGGATGGAAAGGTGAAGCTGACCATCTGGCACAACTTCGCTGGCGATGACCTCAGAGCCAAAACCGTAAGAAGTCTGATTGACCAATTCGCTAAGGACAACCCGAATGTTGAGCTTGATGCTCAAGCCATTCCAGTGGACGGCTACCGTCAGCGCCTAAGTACTGTGGCGGCTGCCAACGAACTGCCGGATGTATTCTTCGTCTATGCGGGCAGCCAATCGTCCGAGCTGCACAAGGCGGGCTTGCTGCAGCCGATTACAGAGCTGGTAAACAAGAACGCGGATTGGAAGAACCAGTTCCTTCCGGGCGCTTTTGAACCGTACTCTTTTGAGCCAAACCAGATTTATTCTGCCCCTATCTCGATGTCCGCAACTTCAATCCTCTATTACAATAAGTCGCTCTTTGACAAGCATAAAGTGAAAGTCCCTACAACCTGGGATGAAATGATGACCGCCATTAAGGTGTTTAATGAGAACAAAGTAACTCCGATCGCGCTCGGTAACAAAGCGACATGGGTTGCACAGTCCACGATTCTGGGCTCTCTGGCTGACCGCGTCACGGGTACAGAGTGGTTCAAGAATGCGGTTGCCCAGAAGGGAGCCAAATTCACGGACCCTGAGTTCATTAAAGCACTTGGATACTTCAAGCAATTGGTGGACAACAAGGCCTTCCAAGAAGGCGCCAACAGTATTGATAATACCCAAGCCGAGCAGTACTTCATTCAAGGCAATGCGGCTATGATGATCAGCGGAGCATGGACTCTGACGAACCTTGCGGCATCTTCCAGTGAAGAGCAGATGAAGAACATTGAGGTAACTACACTTCCATCGATCCCAGATGGCAAGGGTGAAGCAGGCACGATTTCCGGCGGCGCAGGCGGTGGTCTTGCCCTAAGCAAACGTACGACTGGCGCAACGAAGGAAGCCGCACTAAAGCTGATCTATGCAATATGCGGACCCGATGCACAGAAGGCAATTGCTGAAAGCAACTCCATGGTTATGTTTGATACCCAAGTGGATAAATCCAAAGTTAGCTCCCTGTATTACAAAGCGTTTGAGCTTGTGAAGAAATCCAAAATAACACCAGTCTATGATGCCTACCTGTCTGCAGATGCCGGGGAGGCTATCAATAACGGTCTTCAGGAAATTATGATGGGCGGCTCAGTTGAGGCAGTTGCCCAGAAGCTTCAGGATGCGCAAGCGAGATCTGCCACACCATAGAAGGGCGTAACAAGCCGCTGCTTTAAGGAAGGAGGCTGAGGCTGGCCATGCCAACGGCTATACGAAGTAAAGGTTTTATAGCAATTGCCCTGCTCCCGGCACTGCTGCTGTTTCTGGTCTTTGTAATCGTGCCAATCTTCTGGTCCGCATATTATGGCCTGTATGATTGGAAAGGACTCGGTGCAGCCAAATTTATAGGGATAAACAACTATAAGGTGATTTTGGAGGACCCAATTTTTTGGAGAGCGCTTAAGAACAACCTGATCCTGGTTGTCTCTTCGATCCTAGGACAGATTCCCATCGCGCTTCTGCTGGCGCTCGTGCTGCTTAAGAATACGTTCTTCACCCGGCTTGTACGCTCGGCTGTCTTCATGCCGATGGTTCTCTCGACTGTAGTTGTCGGACTGATCTGGGGATACATCTATAATCCCCAGTTCGGTATCCTTAATTACATCCTGGAGCACATCGGACTTGGCTCCTGGGCCCGCCCCTGGCTCTCCGATCCGAAGGTGAATATGTATGCGATCTCCATTCCAATCAACTGGGCCAACATTGGCCCATATCTGGTGATCTTCATCGCAGCTCTTCAGAATATTTCACCGGAAATTGACGATGCGGCCAAGATTGACGGAGCTGTGCGCTGGAAGAAGCTGCTTCATGTAACCCTGCCAATGGTATGGGGGACGGTTGTGGTTACCATGGTACTTTGTATTTCGGGGAGCCTTAAGGCCTTCGATCACGTTATCGTGATGACTGGTGGAGGCCCGGCCCAATCGACAGAACTGCTTGCGACATACATGTACAACAACACATTTAAGGTTTACCGCTACGGTTACGGTTCCGCGGTATCCACGATGATTATGATTATTAGTGCCCTATTGATCGGAATTAACTACATCGTTACCCGAAGAAAAGCAAGCTAACAGAAGGAGGGAGGGACGTGAAACTAGAGACAACCGGAAATTCCGCGGCTGCCGGAAACACGGGAACCGCCCTGAAGACCCCGATTACCCAAAATTTTTGGCGCAGAGCGCTTGCCGGACTTGTCAGGCTTCCCCTGCTGATCTATGCCATACTGACGCTGTACCCGCTGTACTGGCTGTTTATCAGTGCCTTTAAAACGAACGAGGACTTCTTCAAGCGTCCTTATGGCCTTCCGCTTGTATGGATGAAGGAGAACATCACCCGCGCCTGGGATCTCGGACATATGGGTAGAGCGATGATGAACTCTGCGATTGTCACCATATTGGCTGTGGCCCTGACCATTATTCTTGGGCTACTGGCTGCTTATGCGCTGGCCCGATTCAATTTCAGATTCAAAAAGGTAGTTGTCGCACTGTTTCTGGCCGGCCTGCTGATCCCGATTCACAGCACATTGGTGCCGCTGTTCCTGATGATGAAGAAGATCGGATTGCTGGATACGTATGGTGCGCTGATTCTGCCGTATACAGCCTTTGAGCTTCCGATTGCGATATTCCTGGCGATGGCGTACATGGCTTCCATTCCGCGTGAAATTGAAGAAGCTGCCATGATTGACGGCACAGGATGGTGGGGAATCTTCGGAAGAATGATTCTTCCGCTCAGTACTCCAATTATTGCAACGATCTCGATCTTGGCTTTCTTAAGATTCTGGAACGACTTCTCGTTCGCCCTGGTATTTATCAATTCCCAAAGCCTGAAGACGCTGCCGCTGAGTCTGTCTCTATTCTCGGATGGCTTCGGTACAGATTATGCCCTTACCATGGGGGCGATGGCGATCGCTGTAATCCCGACCATTGTTATCTATCTGATTCTTCAGGAGCAGATTATGAAAGGTATGGTAGCCGGCTCAATCAAGGGCTAGGAACAACAGGTTAAACCCATAAGAAGAGCTTCCAATCAGATTCCCCAACATAGATCCCCCATGCTTTATACCAAAAAGACACCCTTTACTCAGGGTGCCTTTTTGGTGTTCCCGGGAAAGCTGCACACGTCACCTTAGTGCGCGGTGTGTGGCCCGGCGATCTTTATGCTTGGATGCCTTAAACATGCATGAGGATTGGGCAAAGCCCTTTTCCTAGGTGCGTAAATCACCGTTACGAAGCCCAGGAAGAGGGCCTTCACTTCTATCCAGCTTCTTAGGTACCTAGGGACTTAGGGAGCTGGATTATTTTTTCAGACGGTAAGGAACCGTGGTAACAATGACCTTCTTGCTGTAGAGCAGCTTGGTGCGAATCATCAGGCCGGATTGGTTATGGAGAATATTATGCCATCCCTTCTTCGGAATGAATTGGGGGATCACCACAGTAACCTGATAATTCGATTCACTGGCCTTTCGCTGCACGGTATCCACGAACTTGAGCAGCGGATGAATAATGCTCCGGTAAGGAGAGTAGAGGGTAACGAGCCGTACGTCCGGCTGCCATTTCTCCCATTTGGCTTCGAATTCATCCTCGTCATGCCGTTCGAATGGTACATAGACTGCGATAATTTGATGAGGGGATAGTGACTTCGCATAGTTCAGCGAGTTCTCAACTACATGGGTAATCCCTGCAACAGGTACAATAATCACATTGCCTTCAATTGGCACAGCCCGCTCGCAGGTGGTTAATCTCAGCTGGTCCCCCACCGCTTCATAGTGCTTCCGGATCCGGTAGAAGAACAGAATAATCAGCGGCAGGAAGATCAATACCGGCCATACCTGATTGAATTTGGTCAGAAAGAACATGAGCGATACGGTGAGACTGATCAAAGCCCCGATCGTATTGATGATAAATTTCGGTACCCAGCCTTGGGGCTTGGTGCGCAGCCATTTCAGCATCATTCCGGTCTGGGACAGGGTAAATGGAATAAATACCCCAACCGCATACAGTGGAATCAGGTGCTCAGTCTGTCCTTTAAATACGACAATCAGGATAATGGAGCAGACTCCCAGCATGATAATTCCGTTGGAATATCCCAGCCTGTCTCCTCGTACCGTGAACATTCTTGGAATGAATTTGTCCTTGGCCAGGTTTACAGCCAGCAGAGGGAATGCGGAATACCCCGTGTTGGCGGCCAGAATAAGAATCAGAGCCGTAGTTCCCTGGATAAAAAAGTACATGAAATTGCGGCCAAATGTCATTTCCGCGATTTGGGAAACTACCGTGACTTGAGCTTTAGGGGCTACCCCGTAATAATAAGCCAGGAATACAATTCCCGAAAACAGCACAGCAAGCAGGGTTCCCATAGCCAGCAGCGTCTTGGAGGCGTTGTTCGGCGCCGGATCTTTAAAGTTCGGGATGGCGTTCGAAATCGCCTCAACCCCCGTAAGCGCAGAACTACCTGATGCAAAAGCCCGCAGCAGCAAGAATAAGCTGATGCCAGCGACAGGGGTTCCAATTGGAGCGTGCAGCTCAGCTGGCACATGGCCTGTCAGGATGTTAAATATGCCGACCCCGATTAGAATGAACAGAGCTAGAACAAACAAGTATACAGGGTAGGCCAGAATTGAGGCCGACTCCGTGACTCCTCTCAAGTTCAAGGTCGTGATGAATAATACAAAAATAATCGCAATAATTACCGTATAAGGATGCAGGCTGGGAAAAGCGGAGGTGATCGCATCTGTTCCTGCGGACACACTCACGGCTACGGTCAGAATGTAATCCACCAGCAGTGAACCGCCGGCTATTAGACCATAGTTCGTTCCAAGGTTTTCCTTGGATACCACATAGGCTCCCCCGCCGTGCGGATAAGCAAAAATAATTTGACGGTAAGATAAAATTAGTGCGGTTAACAGAACCAGCACACCTACGGCAATCGGTATTGAATACCAGAAGGCTGCCGCACTGATTGTAATTAGGACAAGCAGGATTTGCTCCGGCCCATAGGCAACGGAGGACAAGGCGTCAGAGGACAGAATGGCCAGAGCTTTGGTTTTGTTTAGTTTTTGCTCGCCCAGTTCTGTTGATTTCAGGGGACGCCCGATTAAAAATCTTTTTAAAGACATTCTCTCCACCACCAGTATGGTAAAAATTAAGACATAAACCCAAGTGCTTTACGAACTATACAATGTCCACAAGTCTAATCATACATACTCAGGTTTTAAATATTCTGGTCATGGTTGAATCCACCTTCCTTCTCAAATAACGCTTACGGAGTTAGCTGTCGGATTCGGGCCCTTGAGTAGCCCTACCTTGTAATAGGATTCACCCCCCGGATCGATTCAATCCGTTAGAACGGTTCCCCCGCATCTTGTAAGATTTCAGCGAATATATGGAAATTGAAAACCGATGATTATCATACTCTCGTACTTCATTCTTGTAAACACCTTTTCGTACTTCTTAAACTATCCTTAAGATTGCGGTGCAGGTATTTTTCTCATTTGGCGATTATTGTAATGCCCGGACTGATTGTTTATTGTGCTTCAGATTGACCTATGATCAAGACAAGAACCCCCTGCCGGTCTCCCGGAGGGGGTTCTTCACTATAAGGAATTGAATTAGTTCACTTTGACGATCCGATTCTCAATCTTTGCGTCAATGTCTTTGCCTGCAAATTTAGTTTTTACATAATCAACAAACGCGTCCAGATCCACTGGCCCAACTTCACGGTTGGTTCCTTTAGTCAGGGTAGTGTATCCGTCTCCGCCGGAAGCCATAAAGTCATTAACAACAATCGTATAGTTCTTGGTGTCTTCGAGTGGTGTTCCATCGGCTTTCTTCACTTCAACGATCTTGGAGCCATCCGGCTTGCTGTCGTCGTATTTGTAAGTGAGGCCGGAGACTTGCCCGATGCGGGTCTTAGGCGCTCCCCATTGCTGATTCAGCAGCTCTTTGATTTGGGCCCCGGTCAGCGTCAGCTTCACCAGCACGTTGCCGAATGGCTCAATGCCGAACATGTTGCCATAGGTGATGGTTCCCTGCGGCAGATCGTTGCGGATGCCGCCGGAGTTCATGAAACCGAAGTCGGCCTTCATGGTCTCGCGCATGCTGTCGGCAATCAGGTTGCCCAGTGCGGATTCACCAGCCGTACTTGTAGTACGGGTGATAGCTGCAGCTGTCTTGCCGACAGGTGCATTCAGGACCGGAGCGTTCTTCGCTTGATAGTCAGCAACCATCTTGGTGATTTCCGCATCCGGTGTGATTCCTTCATGTTTGGTATCCACAATGGTAGCTTTCTTGCTCACAATGTTGTGCGTAGCACGGTCAATTTCCAGGTCAAAATCGGAGAAGGCCACCCCGTAAGAGTAGGACTCCACGATCAGCTTGTTGTCTACCACGGCATTCAGACCGCCATGGTCATGGCCGCCCAGAATCACGTCAACTTCATCGTCTACCGTGTTCGCGAGGTCTACAACTTCACCGGTTGGGGCATCCTTGGACCCTGCGAATGGGTCGTGGGCCAGAATTACGATAGACCGGATGCCTTGAGCCTTAAGCTCAGCTACAGCTTTGTTGACGGCTGTGGTCTGATCGGTAAAGGTAAGGCCTTTAATACCAGCCGGGCTCACGATAGAAGGTGTAATATTGGTAACCACACCGATGAATCCGATCTTTACACCGCCTACTTCCTTAACGGTGTAAGCAGGCAGGAACGGCTTGCCGTTCTCATCCAGCACGTTCGCCACCACATAAGGGAAGCTGGCTCCCGCGAAGTCATGGCCGTCCTTCGGGTTCTTGCCCCCGTGAATCAGGCGGAGAGCTTCCGCAGGTCCTTTGTCGAACTCATGATTGCCCACGGTGCCTACAGCAAAGCCAAGGCGGTTCAGAAAATCAATCGTTGGTTCGTCCTGCAGCAGGGCGGAAATCGGGGAGCTTGCCCCTACAGCATCGCCTGCATGAACCAGAAGGGTGTTCGGGTTCTTGGCTTTATACTGCTTCAGATAAGCAGCCAGATAGTCGGCACCGCCTACAGTGGCAGTTACTTTGCCCGAGGCATCTTTAAGGTCTTTCTTGTAATCGAGTTGTCCATGGAAATCATTGATTCCGAGCAGCTGTACGGAAATGTTCGTGATGATCATATCCACAACTTTGGCTGCTTCCGCACGGCTGGAGGAGGCTGCAGGTTCAAATTTGTTGCCGCCGCGCCCGTTCATGATTCCGCGATCCACAATCAGGTTAATTTCAGCCTTAGACCAAGCGCTGAGCTTGGCGCTGTCTGCGAATTTCGCTTCAGCAGCGGCCTTCAGCTTCTCGCCAGCCTTAACATCCATTGCATGCTTGGCCATAACAGCCATCTCTTCACGGGTTACCGGCTTGTTCGGCTCAAAGGTGGTCTTGCTGGTTCCGTTGATAATGCCGTTCTCATAAGCGGCGATAACGGCTCCAGCGAACCAGCTCTTATCGGATACGTCCTTGAACACGGATTTGCCTTTGGCTTTCAGGTCCAGAGCCTTCACCAGCAGGCTTGCAAACTCAGCGCGTGTGATTGGCGCGTTCGGATCAAAGGAAGCCGCCGTTTTGCCAGTGGCAATCTTCTTCGCAACCAGGTCGCTGATATAGCTGTGGGCCCAGTGGTCTGCAGGAACGTCTTTGAAGCCAGGCGCCGCAGGCACGTCTGTGCCAGGAGCAGGTGTGGAAGTACCAGGCTGCTCAGGTGTTGTTACTGGGACAACGGCTTTGCTCAGGTCAAGCTTGTAGACGCCAAAGCCTTTGTCGTCCAGCTTGCCTGTGTACTGAATATTGTTGGTCAGCTTGGCATACTGCTCGGCTTTAGGGGAAGAAGTGAATGTGACATTCAAATCTCCTTGTACAGGAGCAATGGACCAGTTGTTATCTGCTGTTGGATTGATGTTTTTGTTCGCAGTGATGTAATCCATCAGAATTTGACGGTTCTCATCCGGGCTGTCAATGACATACTTGCTGCCTTTAACGCCAGGGAAGTTCCCGCCGCCGCTTGCGCGATAGTTGTTCGTCACCACGATGAAGTCCTGGTTCGGATCAACCGGTTTGCCTTGGTATTGCAGGTTGACGATCCGGCTGCTGTTCGCATTAGCTACAGTTCCGTCAATGTTATATTTGGCAGGCTTAGTAACGTCCACCTGATAAGTAACACCGTCAATCACATCGAAATTGTACACCTGGAAGCTTGGGTTCAGAAGCGGCTGCTCCTCTTTCTTGGCAGGATCAATCTGATTGAACTTGCCTGCGGACATTTCCAGCCATTCCTTAACGACGGAGCCCTTTACCAGAATCGCTTTCAGCGTATTGTCATATAGATACAGGTCACCGGCACTCTTGATTGCCAGAGGGCCTTTAGCGATATCCGTATATTCTTCCGGACCGTTGCGCCCCGCTTTAAATGGAGCACCTACAGACAGAATCGGCGTCTTCGCATATTCTGGCAGGTTCTTTTTCACATAATCGGCAACGTAATCTCTCTGTGCATTGGTAACAATCTGTACAGAAGGATCATCCTGAACCAGGGCGAAATAGCTGTGGATCGGTGCAGTGGCTGTTCCGATCGGACTGTTGGCATAAGCAATCGTAGCTTCGTGCTCAGCTTTGACTGCTTCAACTACAGCAGGGTCCGGCTCGGCCAGGGATTTCTTGTTCGCGGCATCGTAGATCGCTTTGGTTGAAGATTGGGAGGCGGCAACTTTCCATACCCCGTCTTTCTTCTCCAGCGTCAAATCGATAATACCGAGATTGCTGCCGCCGTATCCGGATTGCACCGCAGGTACACCGTTAATGGTTCCCTTAACGTTGTCCACTGCAGGCAGGACTTTGCCGGAGGAGTCCTTGAACAGGGCATCCAGCGACTTGTCTGTGGCCGTCGGGAATACCTTATGGGTGTGTGAGAAGGTGATGGCATCGATTCCGGCAACCTTGCTTAGCGGAAGAACAACGTCCTCGTCCTTAACGTTAGCTTTGGCATTCGCATTAAAGCCTGTATGAGCCATGGCGATGACGATATCCGCGCCCGCTTTTCTCATCTCAGGAACAAACTTCTCAGCTGTAGCCACGATATCCTTCGTAATTACCTTGCCTTCAAGGTTTGCCTTGTCCCATTCTGTGATCTGTGGAGTCACCAGGCCAAGCACGCCGATCTTCAGCGTCTGGGTTTGGCCAGCTTCATCCTTATAGGTCTTTGTCAGAATCTCGTAAGGCTTAAAGCGGTTTACATCGTTATCAGGATTGTTGTCTTTGTCATCCTTGTATACGTTTGCATTAATGTACGGGAAGCTGGCTTTCTTGACGATTTGATCGAGGAAGTCCAGGCCGTAGTTGAACTCGTGATTTCCCATGGTGGCCACATCGTAGCCCATCAGGTTCATCGCTTTATATACGGCATGTGTCTCATCCGGCTTAACTGGGCTCACAAGAGCCTCATATGTACCCAGCGGTGTTCCCTGAATCAGGTCGCCATTATCAACCAGCAGGGTGTTAGGAACCTCCTTGCGGGCTTCCTTCACCAGTGTGGCAACCCGGGCCAACCCTACGGTAGGCGCATCCGCGCTTTTGTAGTAGTCATAGGACATCAGGTTAGTGTGAACGTCCGTAGTCTCCATGATTCTCAGTTTCAGCGGGGAGCTTGCGGACGCCGTGTCTGCAGATGCGGGCACGCTGTGAAGCGGCAGCACGAGCAGGCTTAGAGCCAAGGAAGATGTAACGACTTTACCGAGTTGTTTCTTTAACCCCTTCTTCACGAAATTCTTCATCCCTCTCGTAAGTAAGATTCTGTAATTCTGTTAATGCACTCCCTATATTAATCGAGATTTTACAAAAGAGATATGGGTTTTGTGTACTTTTTTAAGCCAAATGCAAAATTATTGAACAAAGGTTGATTATGAGTTGCCGAAAAGAAGCTATACGCTTACATTTCAATATGTTAGGGTAAAGCGGATGTAAATTTATAATGATAGAAGGATGTAGATGAAACAAATAGAACAATATCAGGAACTGAAATTAAATTACAGTAATAGTTGTAAAAGGAAGAATAATTAGTTCAAAGGGACTGTAGACTTTACGGACTATTGGAACTTACCAAGTCATTGGATAAAATACCTCTGATTGACATAAAAAACGAATGGAGGGCAATGAAGTATGAAGGGAGTGCACAAGTGCGAGGGGAGTTTTTTACGGAAAGGAATGCTGTTAGGCTTAAGCTTGCTGCTGATGATGGTAATCTTCATGCCGGCAGGCCCGGTTCAGGCTGCAGACAGCAAATGGATCAACCAGGTCTGGAGCAATTATAAGGCGTATAATAAAAAGACGGTCGCTGCCTATAACAACTATATGGATCAGCAAACGCAAACGTACAGTACATATTTGAAGACCCAGAACGATAGATTGGCTGAACTGGAGCGAATTGTTCTGGAAGACCAGAACAAGTGGAATGAAAAGCTGGAAGCCGATTTGGCAGACTTGCAGAAGCGCTATGGTGATAATCGGGATCTCAGATCGGAGCTGAATGAGTATGCCCGCAATATCAATCCGAACTCACTCAGCAGCCCTATGGGAATCTATACCCGGGAGGCCAACCGGAATTCACTAAGCAGTACGATGGGCACCTTCGCCCGGGCAATCAATGAGAATTCTCTCAGCAGCTATATGGGGGATTATAAAAGGGCGATCAGTCCTAATCTGTTAAGCAGTCCAGCCTATGCGCTGAACAAGACGGTATCTGACAGTTATATCAGCAGTCCGATGTATGCATTGATGAAGAACTCCAGCACAAGTTATATTACAAGCCCTATTTATGCTTACTCACGCGGGAAGATCAGCAAAACCAAAGCCCAGCAGCAGATCAGCAAGCTGTATAAAGAGCTTACCGCGAAGATTGCCAAGGACATGGCGCGCTACAAACAACAAATTGCCAACAACGCTAGTTCTTCGGAGAACAAAATTCAGGATCTGTACTTGAAAACAGTCCGCGCTCTGGAAGCTCAGCGCAATGCCTCCCTGCAAAACATCTCTGATCAGCGCAAAAAAATATGTGGAGAAGGCCTGACCTGGGAGCCGCTGCTTAAGGGCCTGTCCGGTGACGGAAAAGTTGGAGGCCTGAAATAACCGTAGGAAAAAGAAAGGACCGGGAGTCACCCGGTCCTTTTTGTATGCGGAGAATACGCTTATAAGTTGAACTTGGGAATCACCCCTAGACAAGTTGTGAAATGATTCCGGAGAAGCTTCTTGTATATCCACAGTTCAACTTAATGGTGTGGGGCAGTTATTCGTCCTCTTTGTCCTTGTCGCCGCCGAATTGAACGCCTACATGGCCGTTGTGGGTACCTAGGTTGCCCCCAATGTCAAAGCCTACACCCTTGCCGCCGCCAAGATGGGCATCGCTGTGGATACCGACCCCGTGCTGGCCGCCGACCTTCCCGCCGACCTGATATCCCACGCCCTTGCCAAGGCCGATATGCCCGCTGGCGCCCGCACCGAAGCCGCTCTTGCCTCCGACATTGGCTCCGGCATCGAAGCCGAATCCCTGCTTCAGGCTGAGATCAGCTCCGGCGTGAGCCTTGGCTCCGTAATTCTCGCCGCCAATCTGGCCTTGGGCGTGGGCGCCAATGCCTTTGGCGCCGACATATCCGTCGCCCTGCACGCCAACGCCGTGCTGGCCGCCTACACTAGCCCCGGCATCCACCTGAAGCCCCTGGGTCAGGTTCAGGCTGGCGTCGGCGTGGCCTTTGGCTCCGTAATTGTCTCCGCCAACATGCCCACCAGCCTGAAAGCCCGCTCCCTGGGTGCCCAAGTGCCCGGCGGTCTGCATGCCGATGCCATGCTCTCCGCCCAGATTGCCAGCGGCGTCAAAAGTAAGGCCTTGGCCTCCACCTACTTGGGCATCGGCATGGGCATCCAGGCCGTATTTGCCGCCATATTTAGCCTTGGACTGGAAATTCAGTTCAAAATCTCTCGGTTCTGGACGGTGTCCATGCCCGTGGTGGTGTCCGTCTCCGTGTCCAGAGTAGTTCCCGAAATATCCTCCATAATAAGGGAAAGGGTAGGGATAACCGAAGTAAGGCGGATAGACAGGGTAAGGATAGTAAGGGGATGGGTAAGGATAGAACGGCGGGTAATTGTATTTATAAGGGTACGGATAGTAGGGATAAGGCTGCCGGACATACGAATCGGTGCTCAAGTTTCTCATCATACGTAAGAACCTCCAATAATATTGATGATTCAGCCTATTCACAAATGCCCTGAAATGACACCAGCCCAGCCATTGATTGATGTCCCCAAATCAGATACCATGCAATATATATGAATTCACTGGTCAGCACATTTCATAATGACATGAGAAGGTAAGGAGTTATAAGCCATGGAGTCTTCAGAGCAGCAAATAGCGGAATGGATGATCCAAGAGATCCGGCAACGGGGCATTCTGCGTCAGGAGGAAGCCATCGAATATGTAAGGAGCCATTTTGGCGAGCAGTATGTATTTAGGAATGAGAATGGGAACGTATCCTTGGCCAAGGAAGTGAGGAATGCGTTCCGCAAACAGCACGGCGGACGGGTCGCCTGGGACCGGGACGGTTTCTTCTGGGCCTGGACATAACGGAAAGATTGCAAATTGCAAGAGGGGGACATTATGGCGGGTCAAAAGTATTATGTGGTATGGGAGGGTGCAGCTCCTGGAGTTTACGCGACTTGGGCGGAGTGCAAAGCTCAGGTGGAAGCCTATAAGGATGCCAAGTACAAGTCTTACCCTTCCAAATCCGAAGCGGAACAGGCTTTCCGGGACGGTTGGAAGAAGCATTGGGGCAAGTCGGGCACGTCTGCGGCGGGAGGCCGGAGCGGGGTCAGCCAGAAGGCGAAGGCTTCAGGCAGCAGCTCCAGTGCGGTTAAGGCGGAAATTGACTATGACAGCATTTCTGTAGATGTGGGAACCAAGGGCAATCCGGGACCTATTGAATACCGGGGGGTTAGCACCCGGACAGGTGAAGTAATCTTTGAGCGGGGACCGATTCCTAACGGGACGAATAACCTGGGGGAATTCCTGGCCATCGTTCATTCGCTCGCCTATTTGAAACAGAGGGGCAGCAAGATGACCGTGTACAGTG
Organism: Paenibacillus sp. J22TS3; assembly: GCF_018403205.1. Lineage (NCBI taxonomy): Bacteria > Bacillati > Bacillota > Bacilli > Caryophanales > Paenibacillaceae > Paenibacillus > Paenibacillus sp. J22TS3. Next base: position 88,898 of record NZ_BOSF01000009.1, on the reverse strand, counting down.
ATTCCAGAACGGCTCTGAAGTGGGTCCGGGAGAAAAAGGTGGCAACGACGCTGGCAAGGAACGAGTCGACCCGGGAGATATGGGAGCTGGTGGACCGTGCAGTAGCCTGGCTTAAGTCCAACAACTACGAGAATAAGCTTCTGAAGTGGGAGACCCAGGTATGGGGCGAGATTAAGGCCGATTATGGCAGAAAATAAAGAGTCAAAAAAGAAGCCCAGATTCTAAACGGATCTGAGCTTCTCTTTTGTATATCGCTCTATTTCCATATTGGAATCGTCCCCCTGAAGACGCGAAGATTTGACTTCCTCAGGTCATGTTTGATAATGTAGAAAACAAATAAAACAGTTTGTTTTCCTTGATTTCAGAATAATCAATTAGCAGGCTCTGGGGGTTGTGATGAACAGATATTTAAAGTGTTTGATGTGGTTTACAGATGTAGGGTTTATCGTTTATTGGACTGTTGTACTGCTTGGGGTGATTCCTGAAGAGTACAAGTACAAGGACTATCAGGACGAATTGATGGTGTCTTGGAATCTATCATTTCTGCCTCTGGATTTATTCATATCTCTTACGGGTCTGCTTAGTATGTATTATCTCAATAGAAGTGTGGATCAGGCGGCAAGCAGGATGCTTGCGGTGATATCTTTAAGCTTAACATTCTGCTCGGGTCTTCAGGCTGTCGCTTTCTGGGGAATCCGGGGGGACTACGACCTTCTGTGGTGGCTGCCGAATCTGTTCCTGATGGTCTATCCTCTGGTGTTTCTCCCGGGGTTGATCTGCAGCAGGGGGATCAAGGAGGTTCATTCTTACGGGGAGAGGAGAATAAGAATATGAAAAATCATATTGCCCAAGCGGCTGCACGGGAGATTGCCCGGCGCGGACTGCATTTCTCCATCCGGGATCTGACCGCAAGCCTTGGGATCAGCAGCAAAACTCTGTATCAGCATTTTGAATCGAAGGAAGCTATTATTGGGTATCTGGTGGAGCAGTCCATTGAAGATATGAGGTCCGAGGAGCAGAGGCTGCTGGGCAACCATGACATGCCGCTATCCAAGCGGCTGAGAGAGCTGCTGATTGTGCTTCCGCAGGGTTTTTCTTTTACCCAAGTGGGAGTATTGGATGAGCTCAGGAGGAAATATCCGGCCGGATGGGCAACTTTGGATGAATATTTGAACCAGGGCTGGGATAATATCCGCCGATTGTTCCAGGAAGGGATGGAGAGCGGAGAGTTCCGCCGGTTTAATCCAGAATTGTTCATTCAGGCATATGTCGGAGGCATGTACCAGATCATGGACAGCGAGGGCGGCAGACAAAGGGGCGTTCAAGAAACCTTAGCGGAGCTTGTGGATTTGCTGCTGAACGGAATCCATGCACCGGGTTCTAATGATAAAAGTAAGGAGGATATGGAATGAAAACCTATCTGTTTCTGGCAGGGGCTATACTCAGTGAGCTTGCGGGGACCTCTCTGCTGAAGGCATCGGCCGGATTTACGAAGCTGCTTCCCTCTCTGGGGACTTTAGTGTTTTTTGGGGCCGCCTTCTATCTGTTGTCCCTGTCTCTACAATCCATCCCTCTAGGGGTCGCTTACGCCATCTGGTCCGGGGTTGGGACAGCAGCTACAGCTATAATTGGCATCGTGATATGGAAAGAAGCCGTGAATTGGTACACGGTTGGGGGCATCCTGCTTATTATTGCAGGAGTGATTCTGCTGAATTTGAAGCGGGCAGCCTAAGCTTGCTTTAGGTGGAGGCTAGCCTCCCTTACTCGGCAGGAGATACTCCTGAGGGGGAGGTGGGATATATCCGCTAACATCGGAAGCAACAGCGATTCGAGGAAATCTTCGTTAACGCAGCGTTCTTAGAACAGACAAAGGAGCCTCCCTGGGTCAAATGACTTTTGGGCTGCTCCTTCTTTTTTTGCTCCAAGCTTATTGCAAGAGCTTGTTCGTATATTTCTCAAATTTCGAGCTGAATTGGGAGATTAGCTTTCTTCCTTCTGCCAGCTTGGCGTTAGCCTGCTTATAAAGCTTGCTGTCTATTTTGGTATTATACAAAGCCTTTTTCATCAAAGTCAGCGCCTCTAATTGGTAGGAAGATCCCTTGATGTACAGCGCGTTGATGCGTTTCAATTCGGAGTTAGGTGTCTTTACTGCCTTGATTCCTGAGACTAATTTGGTGTAGTTCGGAACAATTGTATTGGCAAAAGCGTAATAAGCCTCTTTCCGGTTCTTAGTACTTACGTACTGATACTTTCTATAAGTGCTGAGCGCCGTGTTCTCGTATTTATCCAGCTTCTCTAATTGACTGATGTAATCTTTAAGTTGCTGAATCGCTGGGTCTTCCTGAACCACTGGAGTTTCCGGAGTCTCTGTACCTTGATCTGACTCAGCGGCTACATTGAACTTGATCCGCGCAGGCTCGCCGTATCCATACACGGATACCAGGACGTCCGTGCTGCCGGGTTTAAGAGCGGTGACATCAATATGTCCAAAGCCGTCCTCCGTTTTAACGACAGAGGAATTTTCAGCTTTACTTGATACATCGATGGATAGAATACCTGTCTGGCAGGTATAAGCGATCGAGGTACTGTTCTTCTTGGCATCCTTGGAAACAACCAGGTCATGGGTTGGCACTTCAAACGTGCATACGTCCGAAACGGCCTTTTGCGGGGCTGCGGCGCTGATCGTAGGGAAGGCCAAAGCCGAGATTAGGGGGGCAGCCATCAGCCACCGGGTGAATTTGCTCATCTTCATTGCTGTAATATCCTCCAAATTCTGAAATAAATTATGTACAAAATTCCATCAGATGTACATTGATATTATCAGTAATTCAGTTAGAATTTGCCAGGAAAAAATTGTATTAACGGGAAGAAGAGAGTCGGAAATTTGTATTGATGGCCAGGGGAAAAAAATTTTATCGGTCCAGGAAACTTTTCCCACACCATCTGCGTCCAATATATTCGAACAGGAAAATCTATACAGCGTAGAGTGTCTTCCTAGGCTGATTTCCTGGCTAGTTTTTGTCTTTTTGGCTGGCTGGGGAGGACGCTTATGGAGCTAATTCTATACTAAGGTGGATAGAGGAGGATATTATGAAAAAAATGATTTCCCTGCTGTCAATCATGGCTATGCTTTCTTCATTTGCATGGCAGACGCAGGCCCAAGGTGCAGCCTCACCAATCCGTATTTATATGGATGGAATCAGGCTGTCCACAGACCAGGCTCCGATTGAGAAGCAGGGGCGAGTGCTGCTTCCACTGAGGGCTATTTTTGAAGCGCTTGACGCTTCAGTAGATTGGAACAGTAAGACGGGAGTTGTTAGAGCTGAGAAGGGCAACACCACAGTCACATTGAAAATCGGCTCAAAGACAGCAACGATCAATAACAAGAAGGTGACACTGGATGTCCCGGCTCAAACGGTCAAAGGCCGCACTCTGGTTCCGGTCAGATTTGTCAGCACGGCTCTGGGCGCCAAGGTGGATTGGAAGAGCTCCGCGCGCAGCGTATACATTACGAACGGGGATCAGCCTCCGGTAGATGACCCATCTACGATTAGTCCGGTGACCTATGTAACACCTCAGATTGTCAGCCAGTATGGCGACGGCCGGGATCTCAATGTAAGCTTCTCGAAGCCTTCAAATGAGTCGCTGGTAAGCCACTACCGTGTCCTCGTGGTGAAGTCTGACAAGGCACGCTGGTTCGATGAGACCGCTGCAAAGCAGGTATCCTCATCCAACTACGCCTTCGTAGGAATTCAGGGCTCGGACCGGTCGGTGAACTTGACCGCACAGACAAGGGATACGGACGGGGAGCTGCTTCGCTCAGGAGTGTCGTATAATGTCTATGTTTTGGCTGCCGGGAAGCAGGGCCAATTCGCCTTGTCAAATGCGTCTCCGGCTGTGACTCTGGGAGCAGGTACTTCTGCTTCGGGTGTCAAAGGTACGGACACCGCTGATTATGGCGACGGCCGTGATTTAACGGTGAGCTTTACGAAGGCACAAAATGAATCTAATATTGCAAATTACCGCGTATTTGTGGTCAAGACCCAGAATGCGGGCAGCTTCAACCTGTCTACTGCCAACGGAATGTCTTCCTCGAACTATACAACAGTGAACAAAACAGGTGCTTCCACGCTGACAACGACTCTGAGCTCATCGGCCAGAGACACCTCCGGGGAACTGATCCGGAATGGGGTATCTTACACGATTTATGTGCTTGCAGTAAGCAGCAATACAAGTGTATCGCCAAGCCAGTTGTCTGCAGGATCGTCTGCAATTACGCTGGGCAGCGGTACGGTAACCGTGCCATACATCACAGCTGTAAATGATGTTAGTGACTACGGCGATGGCCGTGATGTGAAGATCAGCTTCAACAAGGTGTCGGATGAATCCCGCATTAGCGGTTACCGGGTCTATGCAGTCCGGGATCAGAACGCCTCAAGTTTCACGTTGTCTTCTGCGGACGCTTTGTCCAGCAGCAATTACACATCTATAAGCAAGAACGGCTACAACATCAGCCAGACACTGAACTCGGGTTCCAGAGATGTGAATGGCTACCTTATTACGACCGGGACGACCTACCGCTTCTTCGTGGTAGCCGTGGGAGCTAACGGTTATTCGAATACGATTTCTTCCGTGTCTTCTGCCCTGACGCTCTGGAATAACTCTAACATCAATGCGGTTACCAATGTCAGTGTGGATGATGTTAATGATTATAACGATGGCCGGGATTTAAGAGTAGCTTTCACCCGGGCGAGCAATGAGTCCAATATCAGCCATTATCGTATTCTTGTGGTCAGAAACAATAACGCCGGGAACTTCGATTTGTACGATGCGAACCGGGTATCCAGTGCCAACTATACCTATGTTAGCAAAACCGGCTACAACATCAATCAGGTGCTCCCAAGCGATGCACGGGATGTTGACGGTTACGCGATTCGCAACGGAATAAGCTACCGTGTGTTTGTCCTATCGGTGGGAAGCGGCAGTTATTCCGGCACCAATGCGCTGTCCAGTTATTCTCCGGCAATTACGCTATCTGACAAGAACAACGTAAGCGCGGTGACTGGTGTGAGCGCTAGTGATGTAGGCAACAACAACAATGGCTCTGATCTGAAGGTGACGTTCAACCGGGTCAGTGATGAGTCCACGATCGCCCATTACCGTGTCTATGTGGTGAATAACGCCTATGCGGGCAGCTTCCGGCTGTCGGATGCGGTGGCGAACAGCTATTATAACGTGGTCAGCAAGACGGGTTATAATCTTAGTCAGGTTCTCAGCGCAAGCACACGGGACACAAACGGGAATCTCATTCAGAATGGGGTAGCTTACCGGATCTTCGTCCTGTCCGTGGGTGGTGGATATTACTCGGGAAGCAACGCCCTGTCGGCGGCCTCATCTGTTATTACTCTGACCAACACGGGCAGTGTAGGAGCAGTATCGAACGTATCCGCAGCCGATATCAAGGATAACGGTGACGGACGCGACCTGAGAGTAACCTTCGATAGAGCAGCCGATGAGAGCGGCATTTCAGAATACCGGATTTATGTAGTCAAAGATCAATATGCCGGTAATTTTACGAAATCCGAAGCGGTTGCAAGCAGTTATTATACTTCCGTGGCCAAAACGGGGGGAGCCGTGACCAAGGATCTGACTTCCGGTACCAAGGATACAGATGGCAATACCATCCGTAACGGGATGAAGTACCGTGTGTTTGTCCTGTCCGTGGGGTCAGGAGCCAGCGCGCTGTCCCCGGGATCAGCCCCAATTACTTTGGCCGATAACTCCAGGGTTGCTCCAGCGACAGGAGTGACTGGCGAGATGTACCTGGACGGTACCGGCAAGGCAGCAGGGGTTCTTGTCCGCTTCGGACCATCCGCGACACCGTCTATTGTTAAAGAGTACCGTGTGTTTGTGGTTCCTTCATCATCTGGTTTCAATTTGAATGAGGCTAATAATAACGTGTACTTCACCAAGAACAGTGATGGAGAATTGAGGATCCCGCTGACATCCAATAGCACTCAAGGCAGCCCAATCTCGGCTGGAAAATATAGAGTTTATGTGCTGGCCGTGTCCAACTCCTCAGATATTCCTAACGCTCTGTCCGAGCCGTCGGCGGAATTCACGGTGCAGGACCAGCCTACGGCGCAGCCGGTGGCGGCAGTCACCAAAGTGACCGCAGTATATAAGAATGCAAATGAGCTGGATGTAAGTTATGCAGATCCAAAAGATGCCAACATTGCGAGCTACACGATTGCGCTTGTCGCGAGCGACATCGAGGTCACCGCGTCTAATGTGGAAGACAAAGCTGTTACGCAAGCGAAGGATGTGAACGGGACAACAGGAACTTTGAACGTTGCGGGTGTGAAGGGAGGCACCTACAAGGTGTATGTGCTCTCCAAAGCAATCGACAAGAACACCAAGGTAAATGCGTTATCTGCCCCATCTGGCAGCATCACGGTTCCTAATCAATAAAACACGGAGTCACTTTACAAAAAGGTTATCCTAGGCTTGCTTCCCGGGATAACCTTTTTGGCTCTAGTTCGGTCAGCTGCAGGAATATCTCAAGCGTAACTTAAGTACCGGAACCGGTAACTTAAGTTATCCTAGACCTTGGTCCAGGATGAATCTTCCCTTTAGATGGAGGTTAAAAAATTCCAGCCGTGCTATCCTTGACAATAGAGATTAAATGATCGAGGAGTGAACGTATGAATACCAAGACGATTTTTGGACCTGTATTTATCCTTCTGGGAGCTTATTTGTTCCTGAATAAGTCAGGTTCGATGGGGCCGGGAACTATCTTTGAGTATTTCTGGCCAACCTTATTTATCATTCCGTTAGGCCTGCTGATGCATTGGCTGTATTTCACCATGACCGGACGCAAGGGTGTTGGTCTGCTTGTCCCGGGTGGTATTCTGTTCACCGTAGGGCTTGTATGTCAGATCGCTACCTTGTTTGACAGCTGGGGAACCATGTGGCCGGGCTTTATCCTTGCTCCAGCCGTTGGATTGTTCGAGCTTTACTGGTTCGGTGGCCGGAACAAGTGGCTGCTCATTCCGATTAACATCCTGACAGTTATTTCAATCTTGTTCTTTGCCGTATTCTCGATTGGCTCCATGCTGAATCATACGGTATTGGGACAACCGCTGATGGCCTTTGTGCTGGTGCTTGCGGGAGCTTTCCTGATGCTGTCCCCGAAGAAGAAAAGCCGGGATTTCTAAAAACACCTATATAAAATGAACTTATGAAGGTTACCCTTTTGGGAGTGCTGCGATGCCGAGTGTTTTTACGACCACTGTTGTCTCCAAAATGCTTGAACTAGATATCCAAGTAAGGGCATTTCGGAGACAAAGGTGGACGCTTCGCTTCTTCAGAATCACTCGGGATCGAAGCTGAGATCAGTTGATTCTAAAGTTCATCTTATATAGCTGCACCGCAGCAGAGTTCAAAGCAACAAATGAATAAGCATAGACAACCAAACAAAGGCCCGGTTTCGTGAAGAAATCGGGCCTTTGTTTGGTTGATCTGCCGAATTCTCCAGCATGCTCAGTAAGGAGGACATATGAAGAAAATTTATATCGTTGGGATTGTTGCCAGCGGCAAAACAACCTTAGCCAAGCGATTATCGGAAGAACTGAAGATTCCGTGGTTTGAGCTGGATTGTATTGTTCACTACCAGTCAGTGACAGAGCGTTTCAAACGTACACCAGAACAGCAGGTTGAGGTTATTCAGGAAATTGATCAACGTGGAGCTTGGATATTCGAAGGCACGGATCGCAAATCTTATCAATGTTTATATGAAATGGCAGACACCATTATTTTTCTTGATCCTCCTCTGTGGAAGCGCAGAATTAGAATTTTGATAAGATTCCTTAAACAGAATCTTGGGATTGAGGAATGTCACTATAAGCCGGATTTGAAGATGCTCAAAATGATGTATGTATGGACACGTGACTTTGAGGATAACCGCCGGGATCAGTTAGAGGCCAAATTGCACATACATGCTCACAAGGTCATTAGACTGTGCGATGGTAGCGATTTGGACCCGAAATATATACATCCTCAAGACCGTGGTTAGCTTTCAGTTTATAATCTTAAGGTTTCAGTCTATCGTTAAGGAATCTGAACCTACCTCAGCTTGTCCCCCCCTTACAGCCCCCCAGGTTTTATTTTTTTAGTCTGCACCAAAGGGGTCAGCTAGCCCGCAGCAGCAGAGGAGCGGAATTGGTCCTGGAGAAGCGGAGCGTTTGCCTTTATTCCCGGATTGTAATAATCTATCTAATTCACGAAAATCCGGGAATAACAGCGATCGGAAGGACAATCCGCCCCGGAGCGGCTCCCGGAAGAACCTTCCCAGGCACTCCCTCACAAATCTAAAAAAAACAAACCTTACTCCTTAAATTCACAGCTTGTTGGAAGCGCTCTAATCCCTAATAATTAGCTTATACTTCAAAAAAACAGGGGGCTAAAAAATGGTACAAAAGCCGTTAAAAAGAACGCTTTCCATGATTCTCGCGGGGGCACTCACCTTGAGCCTGGCCGCATGTGGAGGCGGAACCAAAACTGAATCTGGTACTGACAACACGACTGGCTCTTCAGGAGGAGACAAACCAAGCGACAAGAAAGTCACTATCACTTTCCAAAATATTCAACCAGACCCGTCGACCCCATCTTATAAAATGACGCATGCTATCGTAGAAGAATATCAGAAAGCTAACCCGAACGTGAAAATCGAGCTGGATACGCTAAATACGGACCAGCAGAAGATGAAGCTGAAGACACAGGCGGCATCCAAGGAAGTTCCGGATATTACCATCGTGAATCCGGCGGCACAGATGAAGCCGTTCGTGGACGCGAAGCTGCTCGCTCCGTTAAATGATGTGATCGACAAGAATGGGCTGAAGGATACCTATCAACCCGGACTGCTGGATTACTACAGCTTTGACGGCAATGTGTACGCCCTGCCGGATGGAAATAACATCGAGGTTGTGTACTACAATAAAGAATTGTTCAAGCAAGCGGGAATCGACAAAGTACCAACCACATTTGACGAAATGTTGGCTGATGTTAAAGCACTCAAAGCTAAAGGAATCACACCGATTGCGATTGGAGAAAAAGACTCCTGGACGGGTTCATTCCTGTTCATGAACATCCTGCTTCGCACGAACGGCGGACCTGGATTCCTGAAAGATGTAGTTGACGGTAAGAAGAAATTTGACGATCCGGCGTTTAAGCTTGCGGTGGACCGCTTCCAAGATCTTGTCCAGGCCGGAGCATTCCCAGATGGAGCAACTTCAATTGACGCCAACGCAGGCGGTAATATCTTTAAGTCCGGTAAGGCTGCAATGTGGGTGATCGGAACTTGGGAGACCGGTGCCATTGATGCTTCTTCCGTAGCTGGTAAAGTGGGCGCATTCCAGTTCCCTACCGTGGATGGCAAGGGTAATCTGAACGAGTTCATGCTGGCTCCAGGCAGTGCGTTTGCCGTGTCAGCCAACAGCGAGCATTTGCAGGAGACCAAGGACTTCCTCAACTATTTCGCGCTTAACCTGCCTAAGAAACAGTTTGAACTTAAGAATGCCGTAGGACTTGGTCAAAAGGTGGACGGCGACCTTAAAGCCGCTGGTTATTCCGAACTTGCTATTGAAGTGGCTTCCCTCTTCAACAACATCAAAGGCGGCGATCTGGCCTTTGATAACACGATGAACCCGGCAACCGCCCAGGTTCACTTGAGCAGCATCCAGAATCTGTTCGTGCAAAAGGCCGACTCCGCCCAAGTGGCACAGGAGCACCAGGCCGCATTCGAAGCGAACAAATAAGAGGGATTATCCCTAAGCGATGCGAAGAGGCCCCGCGCTTCTTCGCATTATTTTTACACCAAAGGGGGCGAAAATCGTGAATGTGTTAAAAGTGCCCGGACGTACTATAGCCGTCTTCGTGCTGCCTTGCCTGCTTCTTTACGTGTGTATTGTATTTGTGCCAATTCTGGTCTCGTTCTACACGGGGCTCCTAAGCTGGGATGGCATCGCAGACGCGAAGTTTGTCGGCTTCAAGAACTTTGTCAACATGTTCTACAATGACCCGGTCTTCTGGCCGTCGGTCCGGCGGACTCTGCTCTACGCGGCCGCATCTATTATCGAAATTCCATTCTGTCTGCTTATGGCCATTCTGCTGAACCGTTATGTCCGCAGGGGGAATACGCTCGTATCTATTTATTTTACTCCGGTTATTCTATCGGTCGTGATTATCGGGCAGCTGTGGAAGACCATTTATAACCCAACCTCGATGGGCGGGATGCTGAACGGGGTTCTGGTCTCTCTGGGGCTGGAGAGCTGGACGCATAACTGGCTCACCGAGCCGAATATCGCGATGTTCTGTCTGTATTTTGTATCCTTATGGCAGTACTTCGGCTACCACCTGCTTATTCAATTTACGGGAATTCAGAACCTGCCAAGTGAGATTTATGAAGCTGCCAAGATCGACGGAGCCGATGGCTTCAAGGCAGACCGCTATATCACCCTGCCGCTAATCGTTCCGATTCTGAAAATATCGGTAGTTCTCGCGTTCATCGGCTCCTTGCAGGCGTTTGACCTGATTGTAGTCATGACGGGTGGCGGACCGGCACATGCTACGGACGTTATCTCCACCCATATGTACAACAGTTCGTTCTTGTCCATGAAATACGGGTATGGCAGTGCAATTGCCACCTTCCTGGTGCTGGTGTGTCTGACCTTTACCCTGGTTATTAACCTCATCTTCAGCCGTATAGAGAAAAAAGTCGGATAGAAAGGGAGTGCACGAAAATGAAATATGTCAAAAAAGGTCTCGTGTATCTTCTTTTCGCGATTCCGGTGGTCACCCAGCTGTATCCGCTGTTCTGGCTGGTCCTGTACTCGCTGAAGACCAACGAGGAGATTATGAACGGGAGCTTTTTCGCTCTCCCCAAAGCGCTTCAGTGGAATAACTACACAGAGGCCTATGAGCAGGGGAGTTATTTGAAATACCTGGGCAACAGCGTATTTGTCACTGGTGTAACCATGTTCTTCGTGATCCTGCTTAGCGCCATGGTAGCCTATGCGATTTCACGGTTCCGTTGGCGTTATGGCAACGCGGTGCTGCTGGTCTTTATGATGGGTCTGATGATTCCGCTGCAGGCCACACTGCTGCCGCTGATGATTATTTTCAAAAATGTGGGCATTCTGAACACGCACTTATCTCTGATTCTGCCATATATAGCCTTCTCCACCCCGATTGCGGTGTTCATTCTCAGCGGGTTTATGAAAGGCATACCGCATGAAATCGAGGAGTCCGCTTTTGTGGATGGGGCCAGTGTATACCGGATTTTCCGCAGCATCATTATTCCGATTTCAATTCCGCCGATGATGACGGTCTGTATTCTGACCTTTATTACGATTTGGAATGAGTATATTATGGCGGCGACGTTCATTTCCTCCGAGAAGCTGAAGACCCTTCCATTCGGGGTATACACGTTCGTGAGCCAGTATTCTGTCAATTACGGGAATATCGGGGCATTCTTGATCATGGGGGCACTGCCGGTTATCCTGATCTACTTCGTCCTATCCGAGCGTATTACGAAAGGAATGGTCGCTGGGGCGGTCAAAGGATAAAATTATTGAATTGCCGGGTTCACCCAGCCCTACTATAATAGAGAAAGGTAAGCAGCAGGACATCTGGAGGGGAGGGGGATAATCCTTTGCGAAGAGGCTTTCATTCCATAAACCACAGGTTGTTCCTGCTGTTTTTATTTTGTATGTCGGGCATTGTGCTCGTGGTGAGCCTGCTCTATTACAACCGGAATACCGAGCAGTACCATGACAAAATCAGTGACCTGGCTCAGAAGAACGTGTCACAGACCGTCGGATTATTCGATTTGCTGTATAAGGGGTATGACAGTTTGTCGAAAACGCTGAGCAACAACTTCGACATGGTCCGCAAGCTGAATGAGAATTATACGGAGCCGGCCATGGCATATATTACAGAGCAGTCGATTACGAATATGATCGGGGCGATTTTTTATTCCCGGGACGATCTGGTGGGAATCCACGTAATTACGGATAAAGGCAAGATATATAACTACGGCAACTATATTAATGTGGTAGACCCGAATTATAAGGAACAGACATGGTATAAGCAAATTCAGGAATCCACCGGTAAAATGGTCTGGCTTGGCGTCTTCCCGCACTCGCTGATCGATCAGAATGAGAGCCGGCCGGTATTTGCCTTCGGCCGGCAGATTTTTGACCTCGACGAGCACAAGCGGATCGGCATCGTGCTGTATGAGACGAATCCGAAGCCGATCCTTGAGGCTCTGGATAATCTTAAGCTGGGACAGCATACGAATGTGTATGTCGTCTCCCAGGACGGAAGGATGGTGCCGACTACAATCACTCCGCAGCAGGCTCCTGAGGTGAAGATTCCTGAGCTCGGAGACAAGAGCAAAGTGAAGGTGCAGCAGGATGAGGGGCATCTGTTGATTGCCTCCCGGCTGCCTTTTACGGATTGGTCGGTTGTCAGCATCACGCCGGATAAGGATTTAAATGTCGAACTGATGCAGATGAAGCGGTATCTGTTCATTGTAGTCTCCATTCTTATTATTGTATCCGCTCTCATTGCTTCCATTGTGTCCAAAACGTTCTCTTCCCCTCTGAAGCGGTTGATTCGTGAAATGAAACAGGTGGAAATGGGGAACTTCCGGGGGGAACTGAATGTTACATCTTATCAGGAAATCAACATCCTGGTGGCTTCGTTCAACCGGATGGTGAAACGGATTGAGGAGCTGATCGAGAGGGTGAAGATTTCTTCTGTCAGTGAGAAGAATGCGGAAATCCACGCGCTGCAGTCCCAGGTGAATCCACATTTTCTGTACAACACCCTGGATATGATCTACTGGATGCTGGATGAGAACGGGGAGGGCAATGAAGAGCTGGGCGAAATTGTCTTGTCCCTCTCCCATATGTTCCGTTACAGCAGCCATTGGGAAGAGGGCGCTGAAGTTACGCTCCGGGAGGAATTCGAGCAAATCGGCCATTATTTGACTATTATTCAGTTCCGGCTGGAGGGCAGGCTGAAGGTGGAGATGGACGCGGATGAGCGCTGGATGAACATCCGGATTCCGAAGATGACCCTTCAACCGGTTATCGAGAATGCGGTGAAGCATGGGCTCGAATCTCTGGGGAGCAGGCAGGGGATTCTCCGCGTGACGGTCCGCCAGGATGGGAAGAATCTGGGCATTATGATTGCCGATAATGGCTGTGGAATGGAGCAGATGGCGTTAACTAAGCTGATTGCTTCTCTGGACGAGCGGCGCCCGTCCGGGAAAGGGCCAGGAGGAATCGGGCTGCAGAATCTTCATTTGCGGCTGAAGCATATGTTCGGGGAGGAGTACGGCCTAAGGATCTACAGTATGCCTGGAGAAGGTACTACCGTGACCATTGTCATCCCACTGCCACAGAGCCAAGGAGGAGAAGAGCATGAATATTCTGATCGCTGATGACGAACGCGCAATCCGGGAGGGGATTAAGCGGACGATCGAGCAGATGTGTCCGGAGGATAACGTTCATCTCGCGGCTTCAACGATGGAGGCTGTACAGATTATGGGAAGCCAGCGAATTGATATTGTGCTGACCGATATTCTGATGCCGGGCATGAATGGACTTGAATTCATGAAAATATCCAAGCACCGTTACCCGCTCGTCAAATGGGTGGTGATCTCCGCACATTCGGAGTTCTCCTTCGCCCAGGAGGCGGTCCGGCTGGGAGCAAGGGATTATCTGCTCAAGCCCATCGGCAAGAAGCGTCTGATTGAGCTCATTGAGAGTCTCAAGCAGGAGATTTGGCAGGAGAGCGAGCGGGTCCGTGAGGCGGAGAAGCTTCGCAGAAATCTGAAGCTTCTGCATGAAGGCGTCTTCCGAAGACTGGCTTCGGGCTTGGACACAGGGAATCTGGATATTCGTCCGTTTATCCAGGAGTATCCAGAGTTTAATCTGATCATGGTACAGCTTGAGCTGACGGAGATGAATCCTGCGCTGGAGCACTTTATTGTGGAAAATGTCCTTTCGGAGCTAATTGACACCCATGGCAGAGGGCTGGTCATCAGCTATGATCGGGATTGCCTACTGGGATTAGCCTCCTTGGATGAGGAGAACCGTCTGGATGACTTTAAGAGTCTGATTAAAGGGCATTTGACTCATTATTTGAAGGTGCCGTTCCATATTGCAATGTCCGCGCTTGTTCAGGATTTCAAGGCGGTCCCTGAGCTGGTGCTGCAAATGAGGCAGGCTTCGGCAGCTCAATCTGCCCAGCCGGTGAAGGGAAGTGGGGAGAAGTCGATCGAAGATGCCCTGGAGTATATTAAGGAGCATTACAGTGAAGAGCTGTCCTTGGAGAAGGTGGCCTCTGTGGTGTATCTCAACCCGGCTTATTTCAGCCAGTTGTTCAAGCTGAAAACAGGCCAAGGGTATAAGGATTACGTCATTTCCCTTCGGCTGGAGCAGGCCAAGAAGCTTCTGCTCAACCCGCAGCTCCGTCTTGCAGAGATTGCAGAGCGCATCGGTTATCAGGATATGCGTCACTTTACCCAGGTGTTCCGCAGGAAATATGGACAGACGCCTACCGAGTTTCGTCACAAGCAAAAGGTGAATGTCATCTGAATAGAAGCAAGCTGTTCGGAGATCCCGGCAGCTTTTTTGTATTCTTGAAAATGCTCCCTATTAAGACAAATGCTTGTAATATGCCACAACTTTCCCAGTATAAATTAGAGAGTCCTTTAATTAAGCCTATGTAGTGGGGTGCTCGACCATACAATATCCCAATTTTAATCCCTATAATGAAGATGGAATATATGGATGAATCCCTAGATATACATGAATAGTCCACCTTAGATGGATTGATACATACCATTAACTTGGCCAAAGGAGAATGTGCATGAGGGAATGGAAGCTTCCTTTTTCAGAAAAAATTGTAGGGCGCACCTTAACGGCTGCATTGGGTGCGGCCTTGTTGGTAACCCCGCTGGAAGTCCTTGCGGCTCCTGATTCCGCTGCAGCAGCGGCTGCTTCCACAAAGACAGCTGCCGCAGCTAAATTTGAAAGCGCTACCCTTAATAAGGGGGATATGGGGGTTGGACAGAGCCGTGTGCTGAATGACAAGCAGATCAAACAGCTGTGGAACGGGATTGATCCGAGGTTCCTGCCGGACAACGCAGTTGTTGCAGTCAAGGCGGTCCTTCCCGAGAAAGAGTATGAAGCGCTCTTCCCGTACAGGCTCGGCTCGGCCGAGTGGCACAAGGCTGCTGAAGGCAAAGAGTACAACGATCCGAACCAGGGTGACTACTATGCCTATCAGAATTTGATCGGCGCGGTTACTGCGGTGGCCAATATTAAATACAAGGTGAGCTACCGCGAGGGAAGTCCGGGTGTCCAGGAAATCTACCGTCTTGATAAGAAGACTAAGAAGGAAACTCTGGTCGCAAGGACCGATGATTATAATAAATCGGCAAACTTGAAAAAGAAGGTCATAACCGAAATTGTGGATTTCGGCTCATTTCTGCAGGAAGGCAGCGATCGGGACCGCAAGCGGGATTTGGCTGCCCTGCTGGCGAATCTGTCTCATGAGACTGGCGGGGGCGCGGCCGATTCTCCGGGAGGCGAGCTGAGATGGGGCTTGTTCTGGAACCAGAACATTGCCGGCAGAACCGGGGCGAATATGTCAGCCTTCGTGGACCCGGAAAGTGCCAAGCTGTATCCGGGTGTTGCGGGCAAACGGTATTATGGCCGCGGTCCAATTATGATGAGCTGGAATTTCAATTATGGTCTGATTAGCTCTATTATCTACGGGGATAAAAACGTGCTGTTGAAGAACCCTGAATCGGTTGCCGAGGACGGCAAGCTCGGATTCATGACTGCACTAATCTTCTGGCTGACCCCGCAAGCACCGAAGCCGTCAGCTCATGATGTCATGGTCGGCAAATGGAAACCGGGCAAGGAGCAGACTGCCAAGGGGTTGACCCCTCCAGGATTCGGAGTAAGTGTCATGGTGCTTAACGGACTTGAAGCGAACCTGGGTGAGGTGGACGGTAGTCCGATCAAGCGCCGGGCAGGCCATTACCGGGACATCACGGCCAGAATGGGGCTGAATGTTATAGGCGAGAAGATGGATACTCTGGGCATGAAGCCGTTCTAAACCCGGCAAGCGTGAGTTGGTCCCAACAAAGCGGCAGCGATCGCCTTTAGGAGTGGGTTCCAGCCTCAGCCTATATACATTCAGGGAACCCGAGAGGGGCACAGCCGCAGGACCATTCAGCTGTGCAAATGAGTTTGGTAACCCGGCCCGGCTTGCCATAGAATGGGACCGTCCCTAAACGCCATCTAGGATGGCTTGGGGGACGGTCTCATCGTATTAGCAGGTCAAATTCCGCTTATTTAGCGGCGGAAATTTGCTGCTTGGCTGTGGCTATAATCCCGCTGATCTTGTTCTCAAGGGCATGAATCCCCTTCTTCTGCTCTAGAATCCGCCGGGTGAGCGACACAAGGTTGTCCAAGGAGTCGGCAGCCCGCTTGGCCTCTCCTTTCTTTGCAAGCTGCTTGAAATCAGACCACTCCGCTGACAGGCGCTTCTTAGGGACATCCGCTGCGCCTTTAGCTGATTTAATCTGCAGCTTCAAACCGGTAATGGCGGAAAGTGTAGAGCGGACCGCCTTAATCTTGCGGGCCTTCTCGTCCTTAGCCGCTTTCAGCTGCTTCTCCTTCAGACGAATATCTTCACGGGCAAGCTGCACAGCAATCTTCAACTCTCCCGCCTTCTTCGTGCCGCTGACCGAGCTATAGAGCACAAATAACGGCTTGTATTTGTCCTTGGTCATCTGTACCTTTGATGTCAGCTCCGCAACCTTGTTGGCATCGATAAGTTTGATCTCCTTGCGGACGGCTACCAGAGCCTGCTCACTGGCAAAGTGCACGCCTTTAATTGTGTTATCAAGTGCAGTTTCTTGGGCAAGCAGGGTGCCGAGCTCCGTATACGCCGATGTTATCCGGCTCTTTAGGGCCGCATCTGCGGAAGCTGCGGTCTTCTCAACCGTTGTCTTTACCGTATCGGTCAGCTGAAGAGATGCCCCAAGGGCTGCGGCTGGAGCAGCCGCCGTGAGTACGGCCGTTAGAACCACTGCGGCAATTTTCTTGTTCATGTTCATTACATCATCATCCTCCTTAAATTTGTGGAACGCTAAAAATTGCGAACTAGCGGGCTGGATCGGCAGGTTGGAGATAACATATTACTTAACCCGGCTACCGGCTAACAACCATAACGCTCCTTCCTAAAAACATTTGAATACACAGAAAAGCACCGGCAAGAAAGGCGATTCGCCTAATCTTACCGGTGCTTCCGTGTAAGTACATATGTTTGCATTTAATATACAAAATTAACCAAAATGTGTCAAGTGTTGATTGAACAAGATTTGACGTCCTCTTCGTCATCTTGCTAATATAGGTGCACCAATTTATTCAGACGAGGTGCTGTCATGACTATTCGCATTATGCAAGCCGATCTAAACTCTGACATCAGGGCCTCCATTGCCGAAATAGGGGACGCGGAAGCCGTACAGGGGCTAATGCTCGCTACAGCAAGGTGGCTTCATAGCCGGGGAAGCACACAGTGGGGCGGGCTGCTAAAGGGCCATGACGATCACAATGTTCCGGCTGCGATCGACCGCGGAGAGGTAATTCTGTTCAGGAACCGGGAAGACGGGGAGCTGGCGGGAATGGTGCTCCTTCAGCAGCAGCCAAGCGCTTGGGACCGGGAATTGTGGGAGCTGGGTCCCGAGGCAGCCGATGATTATAATAATCCTGATCACCAAAAAGATCCTGGTACCTCTATTTACCTCCATCGGTTAATGGTTAACCGAAGCTATGCTGGGACAGGCCTCGGACGAAGTATCCTGGCCTGGGTGGAGACGGGTGCCGCCTATGATGGTAAAGACAGAATACGTTTAGACTGTATAGCGCACAATGAGAGTTTGAACCGCTTCTATCCGAGCTGCGGGTATACCTACATGGGCGGGAATGGTATGTTCAATACTTACGAAAAAATGCTGCCTTATTTCGAATAGGGCGTAATCCCCTTTGTATACAGGTTGTCCACTAACATGAAAAATTCCTCTGACGATAAATCCTTTTGGCGCTGGAGCCAAAGACGAAATAAAGAAAGGGATGTTGAAAGGTAAAACTCAACCAAGTATGGTGTTATGGTGTGGTTTTGCGGAAAATTTAATTCCAATCTATCCAGGGCGATTTCTCTTTTTAAGCGATTTAAAAACCGGGTGCTTCCATAATCGCCCAGGATGGCAGTGAGAATCGTGAGATATTCCCTTTTGTCCAAACAATGGAGCGCATTTTGGACCGTGTGCATAGATAATTCTTTATTCGCCAACTCTTCTTTTATGTAGTTCAATAAATTAGTTTCAACAAAGTCTAACAGTTCGTAAATATCAGAAAAGTATTGATAAAATGTACTGCGGTTATATCCTGACTTGTTCGCAATCTCTTGAATGGAGATTTTTTCAATCGGCTTTTGGCTATATAACTCACAAAACACATCTATAAAAATTTGTTTTGTTTTCTCCGTTATTTCTGGCTGCTTTTTCATTTCATACCCCTATTCGAACAAGAATATCATCCGACAAATAATAAAAAACTGATGGTTGATAAAGGAATACTAAAGACCTATGATCCCATTATACAACATGTTGTCTGATGATTATAAGGAAATGTGAACAATAGGGGTGGTTCTATGTCCGTAAAACAAAATAGAGTTCTAATTTTTGGTGCAGGTGTTATAGGCAGCGCATATGCAATCAAATTCATTGAGGCAGGAATTGACGTCACTCTGTTTGCGAGTTCTAATAGATTTACAACATTGAAAGAAAATGGCCTTCAATATTATGAAAAAGGTGCGGTTAAATCTGTAAAAGTAAATGTCATTGATACGCTTGAAAATGATGATGTGTATGATTATATTTTCGTTACCGTTCGTTACGATCGATCCGAATCAGCGTTGTCAGCATTAAAAGGCAATCAAAGCCACAATATTGTTACGATGATTAGCAATTCAATAGGATTCTCTTCGTGGCTGGATATTGTAGGAGATAGGCTTTTACCAGCTTTCCCCGGTGCCGGCGGACAGATTAAAGATGGAGTTTTGTATGCCCGGTTTCCACCAAAGGTTCTGGTGGCCACTGTGTTTGGAGAAATTAATGGTTCAGTGACAGAACGTGCAGAAAACCTCGCAAAATTATTTGAAACAGCCAAACTTCCCTACGCAATTAATAAGGATATGAAAGCTTACCTAATTACACATTCAGTATCGGACATTGCCATGCTTAGTGTTTTACATTCTGAGAATAAGATCATTGATGAAAAAACAGCTAAAACCAGAAAAACAGCACATAAAATAACAATCACTTTAAAAACGTATTTAAAGGCAATCCAAAAAGCTGGCATTACGATTAATCCATCTGCACTCAAAATTATGCTTAAATTCCCTGATTTGATTTTGGATTTATTCTTTATGATATGGCTCCGGACTAAAATGGTTAAAGATATGATGCTGCCGGATTATGCGAGTAGCGCTAACAATGAAATTGTGCGGTTGAATAACGATTTATTGAAGTTGTTAAATCAAAATAATATCGACTTGGGAATATATGAGTAATCTATGACCTTGTAAATTTATAGGCGTTATTGTTGATATTGAACGGTTCTCAATATATTAAGAGCAAAAATACAATGGTGTATACACAGCCCATGACCATGTGATTTTGGAAATAAGAACCTTTTAATTTCGCATGGTCATGGGCTAATTTACATATTATCAAGCACTCTACTATATAAGACTAGGGAAATATAGTTGTCGTTTCACCTCTTTGACATCTTGCAGGGGAGGGAGACCAAACAGGCGGCGGTATTCCCGGTTAAATTGGGAGGAGTAATTGAGTATTACTTGATCGAGTAATGACTTTGGGGTGTCATTTTCATTAGTTCGTTAAGCTACCGGATACGTTAGTTAAATGACAACAGCGGCAGTCTAAGACTTTATTTTTCAAGTCTTGGTCCGCCGCTGTTTCTTTTAATGGATCAGTCTAAAAGTTTATTTTCACCGAACACGGGTCCGCCCTTTCTGTTTCAAGTCTAGTGCGTTGAGAATAAGCACATGTTGCTTCGCCGCGTGTTGGAGTCCCCTAAGGTTTAATGCTGCCATCCTGGTAATCTTGGATCATTAGGACGATGATCAGGATGATCGGCCCAAATGTTGAATCCGGAACCTCCGGTTCAGCCCCGGCTGGTGCCCTCCATCAGCCGCGCCAGCTTGGCTTCCGTCTTCGAGCTTTGGACAGGAGTATATACACTGCATCGGAGATCCGCATGACCCTGGACCTGAAGGGAGGTTAGATCAAACAGCATCTTGCCCACCTTGGCGTGGCGGAATTCAATCAGCACTTCAGGAGCAGTGCTCACCGCGCTTTCATTCCACAAATCCCGGAAGTCCGGATAATTCTGGGTCATATCCTGGACAAAATCCGAGTACCATGGGTCCGCAACATACTGGCCATAGTAGGCCCGGAAGATGGCCAGAAATCCACGCACGAAATGCTCCCAGTTCACGGCAAGGCTCCGCAGCTCTTTTTTGGTGAAGAGCAGCTTGATCATATTTCGTTCCTGCTCGGGGACCATCTTGAAATCCAGAAATACATGAGCGGCCGCCGCATTCCAGCCCACAATGTGACATCTGCGGTCCGAGATGATGGTGGGGCAGTACCGCAGCTCTTGAAGAATCCGGGACAGGGACGGGCTGATGGCCGGATTGTCCCCGGTATCCGCAGGCTTCGTATGCATGCTTGACTCTAAAGCAAGGTCATATAAATATTTCCGTTCATCAGTATTGAGCTGCAGCGCACCGGCAATGGCGTCCAGCACAGACGGGGAAACTTTGATGTCGCGCCCCTGCTCCAGCCAGGTGTACCAGGTGGTGCTGACCCCGGCAAGAGCCGCTACCTCTTCTCTTCTAAGGCCCGGAGTTCTGCGCCGTGTGCCCGGCGGGAGTCCTACGGTATGGGGGTGGATTTTGGAGCGCTGAGCTTTGAGAAATTCGGACAATGCTTCAAGACGGGCTTCCGGTTTCATGGCAGACGTCCTTTCGGTGTTATTGTAGTGTTAATTATACTAGGATAAACAGAAACTTGTAATAGGATAACTAAAGGATAAAATAAATAGCATGAACGAACTTTCCCAGTCGCGGTACTCCGTAAGACGGGCTCACTCCGCGTGCTGGACGGGCAGGCTTGCTCCAGTGGCTGGCTTGTACAGTGGTTGAACAAAAAATGAGGCTGCACAACTAGTCCGTTAAATCCAGTCACTTAAAAAGACAGTGTTTTATTAGGGATGGTTTTGTGAAGCTTGTGCCTACGTCTTCCTGAGGGCACGGTGCAAGGTTCTGGGCAGTCAGATGACTACCGCCATAAACAGCCTGGAGTAGCTGGGAGCTATGGAGGAATACAGGAAATCAGGTGACTACGGCAATTAACCGGCTTATTTATACGCTGCTAGATCACAGTAGTTACCTTCAGGAAGATAAAGATGTGTAGGCTTAGTTCAGATGTAATGAGAAGTTAATGCAAAGGAGAGAGGATATATGGAAAGAGTTGTGATCACAGGAATGGGGATTTTATCCCCGCTAGGCAATGATCTAAACACATTTTGGTCTGGGCTTAAGGAAGGCCGGTCTGGAATCAGCAGGATTGATTCCTTTGATGTATCGGCCTATAAGACACAGATCGCAGGGCAGGTCAGAGGGTTGGATCCGGAAGGACGCTGGGGACGTAAGGAGGCAAGAAAAATGGATCGCTTCAGCCAGCTGGGACTCGCGGCTGCGGAGCAGGCGCTGGAGCATTCCGGCCTTAAGCTGGATGAGATCGACCGGGAGCGCCTTGGCGTGTATGTAGGCTCGGGCATTGGAGGCATCGAGACGCTGGTGAACAATGTGGAGCTGCTGAATGAGCGAGGGCCAGGACGGGTCAGTCCGACTCTGGTACCTATGATGATCTCCAATATGGCCGCTGCAATGATCAGTATCCGGCTCGGCTCCATGGGCCCGTCCCTGTCACCGGTAACTGCCTGTTCAATTGGGAATACGGCGATCGGTGAGGCTTTCCGCGTCATCGCATGCGGGGAGGCGGATATAATTTTTGCCGGAGGGACGGAAGCTGCGGTTAATCCGCTGGCATTAGCCGGATTTGGCAACGCGAAATCTCTCTCTGTGCGAAATGATGAGCCGGAGAAGGCCAGCCGGCCTTATGACAAAGACCGCGACGGCTTTGTCATGGGTGAGGGCGCGGGTATCCTGGTATTGGAATCCCTGTCCCATGCACTCAGAAGGGGAGCGCAGATCTACGGGGAAGTCATCGGGTATGGAGCCAGTTCGGATGCGTATCATATGGTGGCTTCGCACCCCGAGGGAACCGGAGCCTACCTGGCGATGAAGAGCGCGGTTCGCTCGGCCGGAATCACCACAGAGGATATTGACGTGATCAGCGCACATGCCACAAGCACTCAAGTTGGGGACGCGGCAGAGGCCGTAGCGATTAAGAAGCTGCTTGGCGAAGGCGCTTTGAGGGTTCCGGTTACGGCTAATAAATCCATGCTGGGTCACATGTTCGGCGCCGCCGGGGGAGCAGAGGCGATTGCTCTTGTTCAGAGTCTGAGGGAAGGTATTATCCCGCCCACGATTAACCTCGATCAGCCGGATGAGGGCTATGATCTGGATTTCGTGCCGAACACGGCGCGTGCCGCATCCCTCCAAATCGGGTTATCGAATTCGTTCGGATTCGGTGGTCATAATGCTGTGATTGTGCTGAAGAAATATGAGCAGTAAACGGACGTTCTAACAAGCTTGGACTGAGTCTAAGTGCGCGCGGCGGCTAGTTCAGAGCCTATTTAAGTAAGAAGGTTAGCAGAAAATTAAAGTTAGAAGCTTTGGAAATTAGATTAGAGTTAGCAGAGTTGGCCGAAATTGAAGTTAACAGGCGTTAGCAGGAATATACAAGTAAAGTAAGTCTTGCGGGATTTTGTGTAAGGGAACCTCCGGACATGTTGTGAGGAGTCGGGAGTTTGCAGTAATTGAACAAGCCCCATGATGCAAGGGAGAGCATTCTGCATCATGGGGCTTGTTGTGGTTCTTCCTGCTTGGCAGGGTAGAGCGCAAGCTGTGCCACGCAGCGATAGCTTGGCCGCATGCCAGCTGCTCGGGAGAGGGCACGAGGAGCGCAGTGAAGCGATCCTCCGGGCGGTGCGGCATGTGGTGCGTAGCGTGGCGGATTCGGGCGATGGCACGTGGTACGCAGCGGTGAACGGTTCCGGTTGAGCGGTACGCAGATGTGTCGCCCGCCCGGAACCATGACATCCTGGGCAGCGTGCTGATTGCCGCTGCCCGCAAGACCGGGACGTGCCGGACAATTACACCGGCACGCCCTTCTTGCCCCTGTGCATGGGCTTCCCGCACAGGGGGCAGGGCTTCGCGGCGAGGTGCTCATCCCTCGCCGACACCCGGGTCCAGGCGATACAGCCTGGACCTTGGCACAGCCAGGCGGCGACGGTATGCGTCTGCCCCGCCGCTTGGCTGCGGCTGCGGGCTGCCCCCGTGCCCGCAGCCGTGCCCGTGCCCCGAGCGCTGTGCGGACTCGGGGCCGCTCCCCGGGCGTGCGCAGCGCCCGGGGAAGTCTCCCGGCTGCGGGAGCGCGATGCGCCCGCAGCCGCCAAGGCGCCTTCGGCTGCGTCGCCACCGAAGGCCGAGAGCAGAAAGCGGGAGACGGCCGCTTTCTTGCCGCGGTACCTCGCGGGGGAGCTGATGATCAGCTCCTCCTTGGCACGGGTGATCGCGACGTAGGCGAGCCGCCGCTCCTCTTCAAGGGCTGCTGCGCTTTTGCCCGCTCCGCCCGCCTCAGGATAGGCGGTATCGTTCATCCGGTCGGCCTCGATGGCCGAGCTGTGCGGGAGACTGCCTTCGATGGCTCCGATCAGCATAACGACCGGGAATTCGAGTCCCTTGGAGCGATGAATGGTCATCAGGGCCACGCGGTCGCCCTGCTCCTGGGATTTGTCGGCGCTCCGCTCCCGGCTTTTCTGAATCACATCGCTAATAAAGCCAAGGAAGCTTGCCACCGTGTCGAACCGTTCTGCCGAAGCCTCCAGCTCGTCCAGCATTTCCTTGATCATTTCCTTGTGCTGGGTCAGCAGCTTGCGCTCATCCGCTTCCACATAGGCGTTGTAGAATTTCTCCCGCATCATGGCGATAGCAGCTGCAGGACGCATGGAGGACAAGCTTCGGATCAGCTGCAGCCTGTCTTTGATTTTGGCGAGCTGAAAGTCCTTCAAGCCGGATAGGGTTAGCAGATGAACAAGCGGCCCTTTCTTGGCCCGCTGGGATTCCTGCTGCACAATATGGGACATGCCGCGCTCCCGATTGATGTAGAGCGTGGGCAGCACACTTTCCATGGCTGTAAAGTCCCTGCGGTTCAGCCCCAGCCTTAGATGGTCCACCAGCGGAAGAACCAGGGCATTCTCATAGAGCAGCTGGCCATCCCCGTATTCAATGTACGGGATCTCCCGGATCATCAACTGCTCCAGGATAGCCCGATTGTTGCTGGATGATCTGTAGAGGATGGCGTAGTCGCCGTAGGACCGTTTTCCAGTGAGAACCTCATGTTCAATCCGGTCGAGCGCATGGCGGGCTTCCTCGTCACTCGACAGCGGGCGGGTGTACACCGGGCTGCCTGGGCCGGATTTGGCGGCTCGCAGAGTTTTGCTGCGGCGCAGTTTATTATGCCGGATTACTTCATTGCCGAGACCAACGATCCGCGCTCCCGAGCGGTAATTAATATCCAAGGTAATTACCTTGGCGGAAGGATACGTCTGTTCAAATTTTAAAATATACTCGCTGCGCGCCCCGTTGAAGGAGTAGATCGTCTGGTCGTCGTCTCCCACCACCATCAGATGGTTCTGCGGGGCGGCGATCATTTTTACCAGCTCATATTGAAGGTGGTTCGTATCCTGGAACTCATCTACCATGATATAGCGGAACCGGTCCTGCAGCGTCTTTAGCAGAGCGGGATTGTTCTTGAGCATGCGATAAGCCAGGATCAGGACATCATCGAAATCCATTTTCTCGTGATCCAGCTTCCACTGTTCATATTGGAGGAGAATCCGTTTGATCTCCCGTTCGGTGACACTGTCTTCGGGTATATCCTGAATGTCGGTTAGACTCGTTTTGTAGGAGGAGAGGACGGATAACAACGTCTCCGGCTGATAGGCGTCCTGCAGTCCCATCTCCCGCATTATCTGTTTTAATAAAATATGCTGTCTGCGCATTTCGTTCCAGATTTCCAGTTCATTTCCCTGTCTGCGGATCAATTGAAGGAAGAAGGAGTGGAAGGTTCTGGCCTGAAGCAGCCGGATATCGTGGGGGTGGATGCCCGGAAGAACCGCGATACGGTCTCTCATCTCCGCCGCAGCCTTGCTGGAGAAGGTCAGGAGCAGGATCTCCCTTGGGTCGACTCTTCTTACCGAGAGCAAATAGCCCGTCCGGCAGATAAGAACGGAGGTTTTGCCTGATCCGGCTCCGGCCAGCGTAAGCAGCGGCCCTTGAAAGTGCCGGACAGCAGAAATTTGCGGTGGATTCAGCAGAATACCGCTTGCTTCAAGCGTGCGGAAATACGCCGCATCGGGTTCACCTGGACCGACGATGTCACGGCTGGTCCGCTCGGCGGCGATCCGGGCTTCCGGTATGTTCCGGCGGGCCGCACCCGCGGGAAGTGTATTGTAAATGGATTCACCCATGTCATTCACCTTTATCTTTTTATTCAGCTTAAAAGCATACCTCTATTCTTCCAAACATACAATAGAAGAGGGCTGGGAAGAGAGGCGGGAAGCTAGCTGGGAAAATGGCCAGATAGAGAGTTGAAGGCGGGCTTGCAGCAGCATTGGACTCTCAGTAACCTTAGCTTGCAGCAGCATAGAACTCCCGGTTATCTTGGCTTGGCAGCAACACGGAGTCTCTCAGTCACCGTAGCTTGAAGCAATACAGACCCTCAACCATCCCAGCTTGAAGCACTCCAGACTCTATCGTTGTAAATCTATCATAATTGGGTTAAGATGGTACCGACAACTGCATATCAAGCGGGAGCTCAAGGTTTGGGCTGAGAGGATAGGAATTCCACTATCGACCGTTATACCTGATCTGGGTAATGCCAGCGGAGGAATTGAAATGGACGAAGCTGTCCGCTTCAAGAGACCATTTATTTTATAAACACATGATTGTACCGGTACGATGCGCGTATATTCCGGCTCTGTAATGGGGCAGGATGCAGCAGCCAGCCGGGCTTCCAAGTGTGAAATAAGACCGGTCTTGTTTTGTCCATACACTCGCTTGGCCTTTCTCGGATACACAAAGAGGAGGCTTTTTTTGTTATGAGTAAAGAAACGATGCAGCTTCAAACTTCATCCCTTCCGGGCAGCCGCAAGGTATATATTGAGGGACCGCGCCCAGACATCCGTGTGCCGATGCGGGAGATTGCCCTTAGTCCAACTTCGGACAGCTATGGAAGTCATGAGAATGCACCGGTCCGTGTGTATGATACGAGCGGCCCTTATTCCGATACCGATGCGGTAACGGACATTACGAAGGGGCTGCCGCAGGGACGCCGCTCCTGGATTCTGGAACGTGGTGATGTGGAGGAGTATGAAGGACGGCAGATCAAGCCGGAGGACAACGGTTATCTGGAAAATGATCCAAGAGCCAATATGCAGCAGTTCCCTTCAAACGGACAACGTCCACTGCGGGCAAAGCCGGGACGCAACGTCACCCAGATGCATTACGCCCGCCAAGGGATCATCACGCCGGAGATGCAGTATATCGCCATCCGCGAGAATGTCTCCGCAGAATTTGTCCGGGACGAGGTCGCTCGCGGCCGCGCCATCATTCCAAGCAATATCAATCACCCGGAGAGTGAGCCGATGATTATCGGGCGTAATTTCCTAGTGAAAATCAATGCGAACATCGGGAACTCCGCGGTGGGCTCTTCTATTAAGGAGGAAGTGGAGAAGATGACCTGGGCGACCAGGTGGGGGGCGGATACGATCATGGATCTGTCTACCGGCAAGAACATTCATACTACCCGCGAGTGGATTGTCCGTAATTCTCCTGTTCCGATCGGCACAGTACCGATCTATCAGGCGCTGGAGAAGGTGAACGGCAAGGCGGAAGACCTCTCCTGGGAAGTATACCGGGATACCTTGATTGAGCAGGCCGAACAGGGCGTGGACTATTTCACCATTCATGCGGGTGTGCTTCTCCGCTATGTGCCGCTTACTGCAAAACGGCTGACAGGCATTGTCTCCCGTGGCGGTTCTATTATGGCGGCGTGGTGTCTGGCCCATCATGAGGAGAACTTCCTGTATACCCACTTCGAGGAAATCTGCGAAATTATGAAAGCCTATGATATCGCATTCTCCCTTGGAGACGGCCTGCGTCCGGGATGTATCGCGGATGCGAATGATGAAGCCCAGTTCGCGGAGCTGGAGACGCTCGGCGAGCTGACCCAAATCGCCTGGAAGCATGACGTGCAGGTCATGATTGAGGGGCCAGGGCATGTGCCGATGCATCAGATTAAGGAGAACATGGATAAGCAGCTGGAAATCTGTGACGAGGCCCCTTTCTATACGCTTGGCCCGCTGACCACAGACATTGCCCCGGGTTATGATCATATTACTTCGGCCATCGGCGCAGCGATGATCGGATGGTTCGGTACCGCGATGCTCTGTTATGTCACGCCGAAGGAGCATTTGGGACTGCCTAATAAGGAAGATGTGCGGGAAGGCGTGATCACGTACAAAATCGCTGCCCATGCCGCCGACCTGGCCAAAGGTCATCCGGGAGCTCAAGACAGAGATAATGCGCTATCCAAAGCACGATTTGAATTCCGGTGGAGGGATCAGTTCCATCTGTCGCTTGATCCGGAGCGGGCGATGGAGTACCACGATGAGACGCTCCCGGCTGAAGGGGCCAAGACGGCGCATTTCTGCTCCATGTGTGGTCCGAAATTCTGCAGCATGCGGATCACCCAGGATATTCGCCAGTATGCGAAGGAGAACGGACTGGATAGTGAAGACGCGATCCAGGAAGGGATGGAATTGAAGGCCAAGGAGTTTAAGGAAGCTGGAAGTGTGATCTACAAATAATAGATTTTAATGTAGTATAGTAGAGATAGAACAAGCCCGAGATAGGTTAATGAATGGTACGAGACGTAAGCGCCGGAAGCTGGTTTACAAGCCAAGGCGCTGCGTCCAAGGAATGCTGTTCATCCAGGCTCGGGCTTTATATTTTTTTTTTTTTTTGATGAGTCGAATTATGATGTTTATTGTCGATGTTTCTACAAAAATATGGTTAAACACCCGATATAACCATTGATAGGCACTTTAGTCTGCTATAGCAATATAAGTTGAATTCAACTTATCGTCTATTCATCTATCAACAGGAAATAGGGGAGGTAGGGCGGTTGAGCAGCAATAGAATCCGCAAAATGTTGGTGGCCATGCTCTCTGTAGTCTGTATTACGAATGGGGCATGGGGGATAGGGGTTGTCCGGGCCTCAGCCCAGGCAGAGGGCTACTCTCTGCAAAATCCGGCGGAGGATGCAAGTAACAGACAAAATTCTGCTGTTGACGATAAGTCCCGTATTTATAAAGATATCACTTCTCCTCGTCTTGGCAGCGATAGCTCAGTTATGAGCTTCCTGGGCGAGAACAAGGAGCTTACTCAGCTGTCGGACCCGCAACGGAACTTGCGGCTCCTCAGCAAGAAGAAGGATAAGGCGCAGATGACCCATTTCCTGTATCAGCAGCAGGTTCAGGGCATTCCAGTGTACGGCAAGTATATTCGTGTCCATCTGGATGAGAATCAGCAGGTTGAGGAGGTGGCCAGCCGGACAGAATCGGAGAACGAGGTAATGCCGGACGATTTGACGGCTGCCATCAGCTCCGGGCAGGCTATTGCCGCGATGAAAGGCTGGGTTGAGGAGAAGGAGGGGACATCCATCAGCTGGGGAACCGGTTCGTCTGCTTCCGGGCAGATGATGCTGAATATCTCCGGGCCCTCAGCCAAGCTGATGATTTACCCGGTGAATGAGGTCTATCGCCTCGTTTATGAGGTGAACTTAATGTACCTTATCCCCCATCCGGGCAAGTGGACCGGATATGTGGATGCCAACACCGGGGAAGTCATTAACGGGTACAGCATTACCTATCAGGCAAGAAGCATGAATCCGGCGAACGAGGCGGCTGGATCAGGTGTAGGGTACAATCTGGACACGAAATCATTGAATATTTATAAAGATCCTCAGAGTGGTAAGTACCAATTGTCCGATATTACTAAAATCATGTGGCAGCGGTATACCGATACGGACCGGGGGATCTTCACGACAGCATACAGTGGGACCGATGCCCAAGGCGGGATTTACTACAACAATGTAGTAAGTTCCGGTACTTCCTTCTCGGATCGGCAGGCGGTGGATGCCCATTATAACGCAGGCAAGGTTTATGATTATTATTTGAACAAGTTCGGAAGGGACAGCATTAATGGAGCGGGAGGCTCCATTACTTCCGTCGTTCACATTCCTGATCTGTGGAGCAGCTCGAACTACGGGGGGCGCTGGGATAACGCGGCCTGGTTCGGTGGTTATATGCTGTACGGCGATGGCAGCGGATCATCCCGGGGCGGCTTTGACTGCCTGTCCTGCGGTCTCGATGTAGTCGCCCACGAAATGACTCACGGAGTGACGGAGCAGACTGCGAACTTGGCCTACCAGAACCAATCTGGAGCATTGAATGAATCCTTCTCGGATCTGATGGGCGCCTTAATTGAATCCGATGTGGACAAGCAGGATACGAAGTGGTGGCTGATTGGCGAAGATCTTAGATCAGACGGCCGGGCACTGCGCAGCTTGAAGAACCCATCTGATCCCGCCCTGCTGTCTCCGCAGCCGGGGAATATGAAGAACTACGTGGTGCTTCCGAATGATGATAGCCATGATAATGGCGGTGTTCATACCAACAGCGGTATTCCGAATCATGCAGGCTACTTGATGGTAGCCAATTTGGAGCCTCATCTGGGTACCGCTGGAGCTAAGGATGCGGTGGCTTCCATGGCTTACGATGTGCTGATCAATTATTTGGTGAGCAACTCGGATTTCCGGGATGCGGCCAACGGATATGAGAGTGCCGCACAGAATTATGTGAAGGCTCATCCTGAGTACCAGGCTTTGCGACAACAAATTATTCAGGCTGTGACCGGAGCGTGGAATGCCGTGGGAATTCAGACCGCGGACACGGCAGCTCCTGCTTTCGTAGCTGGTTATCCGAAGGCGGGTGTGGTAGCAGACGTATCAGCCCAGGTGCTGGTGAAAGTCGATGAGTCCGCGAAGGTGTACGCCAAGGTGCAGCCGGCTTCCGGCGCCGCTCCAACGGTACAGGAGATAAGGCAGTCCGGGTCGGCGGATGCTTCCGCGAATACAGAGGTCACACTTACCTTCGGTGATCTCAAGCCGAATACAGCTTATGCGGTCTATCTTGCGGCTGTGGATACAACAGGGAATGTGAACAGCCTGCCAGAGCGGGTTGTCTTTACGACCAAGGAACAGGTGCAGCCTTCGGATACGGCTCCGCCTGTATTTACGGCCGGTTATCCGAAGGTGGACGTGGTTACGGATACCTCCGTCCGGCTGCTGGTTAAGACGGATGAGAACGCTGCCGTTTACGCCCTGCCAGTAGCGGAGGGAGAGGCAAAACCAACGGTACAGAAGCTGCAGGAGATGACCCCGGTAACTATTGCGGGAGGTGTTGAATCCGCTCTGTATATGGACAAGCTGCTGCCGGATCAGAACTATGTGATCTATCTGATCGCCAAGGATTCAGCAGGCAATGCCCAAGCTGCTGTAACCGGAGTGCCAGTTCACACCGTACCTTCCTACACAGGCACACCTGTGCTGTCGGTTCTTCAGCCTGTGGTTGAAGAGGACCTGACCAATGAGGGGACCGTCTCCAAGACGGAGTCCGTATATGTGGACCACGGAACCTTTGTGCAGGATATGACCGGGGGAGTGGTGCTGGAGGGGCTGTCGGCAGGACTTGGCTATGAGGTCATGCGCAGCAGTGACCAGCTGCTCTTGATCCGGTTCACCGGCACAGCCGCAAGCCATACGAACGCTGATGATGCGGTCGTTACGATTAAGATTAAGGCCGGATATATTGCCGGTGTTGATAAAGATCTGACAGCGGGGACCTTCCTTCTGGACTTTAATGATCCGGTTCAGGCTCCGGGGAACTCCTCTGGGGGAGGTTCCACAGGGGGGACGGCCCCGGATAATGGCAGCGGCTCCTCTGGCGGATCTTCCGGCGGTGGCAGCTCTGGAGGTACTTCAGGAGACACTTCCGGCGGCAGCAGCCCGGGCGGTTCCTACGGTGGAAGCACTGGGGGTGCTGACAGCGGCAGCCCAGGCAGCGGCTCAGCCGGTGGAGGTGGCGCCTCAGGGGGAGGGGGCAGCAGCTCTGGCGGAGCAGGTGGTGGCGGCGGTGTTCCTGCGCCGACCCCTCCGGCAGTACCTGAGACCCCGGCCGCCCCTGAGGGAACAGGCACGTTTAACAGCACCGCAGCAGGCTTCGAATACGTGCCGGCTACTGGTGAAGTGAAGACCAGCCAGGTGAATGGGCGCCAGCAGGCAGTGCTGGATGTGAGTGCCGATACGGCAAGCCGCGCGGTCAGCCGGATGTCTTCCGGAGCCGCTGTCTGGCAGGTCCGTCTGAACGATAGCGCGGACACCTGGAAGATCACCTATCCGGCGGATGTGCTCCGTCAGGCGGCGGGATTGGCCGGGGCTGTAGTCGAGCTGGATACTCCTGTCGGAAGCTTCGACCTGCCGTTATCGGTTCTTAACCAGAGTGCGGTTAAGGAACAGACTGGCAGCTCTGGAGCCGGCTGGCGGGTAGAAGTGACGATTAGCCAGGCCGATGCTTCCCGGAGCTCGCTATGGAACGCGGCAGTCTCCCGAGCGGCTGCAGGGAACCTGATCCGCCCGGTTGAATACGAGGCTGCATTGACGAACGAGGTGCAGAAATTTGTCCTGCAGGACTTCGGACGTGAGTATGCCTCCCGTACGATTGATCTGCCGACGGGAACAAATGGGCAGCGATGGTCTGCCGTAACACTGGATGCGGACGGGCAGCTTGTGTTTGTGCCTGCTGTTCTGATGAAGAACAGTGAGGGGTATTCTGTACGGATTCTAACAACCCACACAAGTCTATATGGGATAGTATCAAGCGGGAAATCCTTCAACGATCTGACCGGACACTGGGCACGCAGTGACATTGAACTGCTGGCTTCGAAATTGCTGGTCAAAGGGACTACCGCAGAGAAATTCGCCCCGAACCAGCGGATTACCCGTGCCGAATTCGCCGCATTGCTGGTCCGGTCTCTGGGACTGCCGCTGGATAGAATGAGTTCAAGCTTCCGCGATGTGAAGACCGGTGTCTGGTACACTGCTCCGATTGAAGCGGCATACCAGGCAGGGCTGATTAAAGGTACGGGGGGCGGTTTGTTCCAGCCGAACGCGCCGGTAACCCGTGAAGAAATGGCGGCGATGCTGAGCTCGGCTATGAATCTGCTCAATAAACAGGCTCCGGCTGGCGGGAACGGAATCAACGTATTCAAGGACAAGGGCTCCGTATCTGCCTGGGCGGTTTCTTCTGTGGATTCCGCTGTAAAGGCCGGGCTGCTTCAAGGCAGCGGAGGACTGTTCAGACCTGGTGCACCGTCCACCCGGGCAGAGGCTTCCGTGGTGCTTAAGCGGCTGCTGGTATTTGGACAGCTGATGAATTGAGATAGAGAACTCTTATTAAGGCCGCGCCTGGTCATCAACAGGCGCGGCCTTTTTGCCTGGATAGGCAGTACTGCTGCAACATAGATTGACAGAAATTAGACAAAATAATAAAATGCCTATTAATAAACAAACGAAATGAGTTGATGTCCGTGGTTGATTCGGAATTGATCTGGAATGCTACCTTGGCGGAGCTGGAGCGGGGTTACATGGAGAAGGAGGACCATTTCGTATGTATCTGCTGCGGACGCAGCTTTGAGAAGGGAATTATTTATCCGGAGGATGATGTTCTCTATGAGTCGGAGAAATATGTCCGCGTGCATATCAGGAAGAAACATGGCTCTGCTTTTGAATTTCTAATTGACTTGGACAAGAGCTACACAGGCTTATCCGAGATTCAGAGCAACCTGCTGAAGCTGTTCTATCAGGGGAAGAGTGACAAGGAAGTGCAGCAGGAACTAGGGATTGGCAGCACCTCCACCGTTCGCAACCACCGTTTCGTGCTTAAGGAGAAGGAACGGCAGGCCAAGGTGTTCCTCGCGGTGATGGAGCTGCTGCGGACAAGGGATAAGCATGCTCCCGCCCCGCTTAAGATCCAGACCGGCAGCAGCAAGGACGACCGTTACCGGATTACGGAAAATGAACGGGACAAGGTGCTGGGCAAATATTTTCCACAGGGCACGAATGGTCCATTGAAGAGCTTCTCCATGCGTGAGAAACAGAAGCTGATTATTCTTAACGAGTTGTCCAAGCGGTTCGAGCCGGGGAGAAGATACAGTGAGAAGGAAGTCAACGGGATTCTGGAGACGGCTTTTGAGGACTATGCGCTGCTGCGCCGTTATCTGATTGAGTATGGGTTTATGAACAGATTGCCGGATGGAAGCGAGTATTGGCTCGCCGGTCCGGCCTCGGAACAGGGGGAGAATGGAATGGATCGTAAGCAAGAGCTCAAGATGCTCGCCAAGGAAATTAAGATCGAAGCAGGAGTTTACCAAATCAGGAACAAGAAGAACGGCAAAATTTACTTGGACAGCACGCCCAATTTGAAGACAGTCAACGGCCAGGAGTTTTCCTTAAATATGGGTTCTCATATGTGTAAAGAGCTGCAAAAGGAATGGACGGAGATGGGTAAGGAGAACTTCGTGATCGAGGTGCTGGAGACTGTGAAGGAGAAAGAGGGCGTCCGGCTGGATATGAAGGACACGCTCAAGAAGATGAAGGAGAAATGGATGAATGAACTTCAGCCTTATGGGGAGAAGGGTTATCATTAGGGATTAGCTGAGGGACTGCTGCCTTGGTTACGCGTGCCAAGGCAGCTGTCGGCAGACAAGTCAGGAAGTCACTTTCAAGATTTAAGTACAAGCCTCAAAAGTCATATTAACGTATTCAGACCAAGTAAGGAAGTTATTTCAAGGTCGTGTGTCCTTTAGGACATACGGCCTTTTTGGATTGAAGACAGAGCATCATAATAATCCTGATCAACCCTGTGCTGAACGCAGGAAGGGGTACATGAAGAAGATAAATTCCCTGCTGACTGAATAAGGGATTTAATGTATGATAAGGTAATTAATGAGTATAAATGGAAGGGGCTTGGGGAAAGCCGGATGGGGATTATTTACATTCTTATGTTTCTGTCGTTGTGGACGCTGGGTATCATTATTCTTGCGTCCCGAACAAGGAGCAATGTCTGGGTCGGGCTCACGGTTCTGTTAGGGGGATCGGCCAGCTTTGCCTTTTCCATGCATCTGTCGATTATGCCCTTTGTTCAGGATGCGGCATGGCTGCATCCCGTCCTCAATGTGATTTTGTATGGGTCGACAGTGGTGGCCATGCACATTTATTTTTATCTGGTTCCCTATGTATTCTTCATGGGCGGTCTCTGGTTGAATGAAGGATTGTCTTACCGGATCAAACTCATCTGCTCCCTCGTGCTGCTCCCCGGTCCCTTCATCATGATCTTCAACCATCTCGCCACCGAGCCTTGGAACGCCTTCACTCTAGCCTGGTTCAGATGGTGGGACGGCATGTATGTCCTACTGGGCTGCATTGGATATTATGCGGCTTATTTCTTGGAAACGAACCCCGAGCGTAGGCGGAGTCTGAAGCGGGCCATGCTTATATTCCCTACCGTAATGGTGTGGGCCTTTACTTCGGACTATGTGAATTTTGATAACCTAAAGCTGGGCATGTGGTCTTTTCATCTAGAGAGCAATGGAATGTGGCAGGCGAATTTCATAGCTATTCTGGGGACTGTCGGGTTGATTCTCACTTATTCGATTCGCAACGGTTTTCTTGGCATTAAGCTGAGGATCGAACGACAGCGCCTGGACCACTCGATACGGACCCTGACGATGGGGGTATCCATACTCAATCACTCGATCAAGAATGAGATACAGAAGATTGATTATTTGGCGGAGAAATGCAGCTCGCTAATCCGGTCAGGACAGTCCTCCCGGGCAGCGGGCACGATTGAACAGGTACATACGTTAACCAGGCATCTGCTTCATATGGTGAACCGGATCAAAGAGAAGGCAGAGGATGTAGTCCTGGATGAGGAAGCACATGATATCGGGCAGCTGATTGAGTCGGTGCTTGATTCGGCCAAGACGTTAACGGAGAACAGGCCGGTTCAATTGTCAGCCCGGATGGAAGCGGAAGGAACCTTGGTATGTGATGCGGTTCATATCCAGGAGACCCTCTCTAATCTGATCCGTAATTCTCTGGATGCCCTTCCGGAGAGCGGAGGAGAAATAGTCCTTAGAACGGTTGCGGGAAGGAGGGAATTTAGGATTGAGGTTAGGGACAATGGTGCGGGTATTCCCAAAGAGCACTTGAGCAAGATCTTTGAACCCTTCTTCACCACCAAAAAGAATGCGCTTAACTACGGTTTGGGCCTATCCTACTGTTCCAGTGTGATGTCCAAACACGGGGGGAAAATGCTCGCGAGCGTAAATGAATACGGATCTGGAGTTACGCTATCACTGCACTTCCCCGGATTCAAATATAGACCTTTGGCCAGAGAAGTAAGACACTCCCGGGATGCTAGCCATCTGGATCATCCGCATCCATCTTAAAGTGGGTCAGCTTATTCTTGATGCTGCGCAATTGCGATTTGATCGTATTCGTCGATTTGTGCAGCTGTTCCGAGATCTGGCGCTTGCTCAGCCCGCTCCGGCGGAGGTCGAACACCTCGCGTTCCGTGGACGTCAGCTCCATGAGCTGAACCTCACTGCGCATAATGCGGGCCGCATCCGAATGGATCGCCGCGCGTCCGAGGTGGGCTTCACGTATAGCGTGCAGCATATCCTGCAGGCTGGATTTGTTAATATAGTTCAATGCGCCGAGTCTGAAAGACTTCATGACAACTTCGGCATCGGTAATTGACGTAAGCATAATGATCTTCACCTGGTCCTTGCCAGGCATCCGCAGAATTTGCTCCACGGCCTCGAGGCCATCCAGATTATTCTCGCTTAAATTAATATCCATCAGAATAATGTCAATATCCAGCCTGGAAGCCATTTCGATGGCTTCTTTTTTTGTTGCGGCTATCGCTGCAACCTCAATGTCGGGCTCGTCTGCCAAGTCGGCACTGATATTCTCCCTCCAGAATGGGTCGTCATCCACAAGCATAATCCGGATTACACTCACTCCACAATCCTCCCAGCCGTTCTCTACCAGATACTTACAAGTACATTCAGTATATCAATCCTCTGGGTCTTGCGATAGGGTGAAATGTTTTCACCCCTGGTGAAAAAAGTTCATCCTCCCCGGATCGCTGGAGTCGGCTCTATAATTCGTATTGCAGCTGCGGCAGCCGTGGTGGCATGAAGGTTGAAAGGGGGGAGCCCAAGCCTAGACCGCCTGAGTTAACCAGGGTGGCTAACAGGGATAAGTAAACGAAGGGGATGAAAGATCATGTCACTCGCCGAAGAGATTACAGGTATTGCGGAGGTTATTAAAGCCAAATTCCCGGATGCGGTGGTTCACTCCTATCAGGAGCCTGTGCCTGCCGAGCGGAAAAAAGGCCAGTTCGTCATCATGCTGAAGCAGGATATCCGCCGGGGCGAGAGCTTGTCCCAGACCTGGGTACAGCGACAGTATACGGTCGTTCATTATGGGGAGAACGCACGGCAAGCGGTAGTTGGCATGGACACGTTAAGCCGGTACGTGATGAACGAGCAGGTGTCTATTCCCGCTGCTGGTTCAGCAGGGAAAGCAATTAAGGCGGAATCTTTCACTTATGACAGCGCGGAAGAGCAGGAGAACGGCCTTGTCCGCTGCAGCGCGGTGCTTCAAATCCAGTACCGGGAGCCGGTGGCTGTTGAGACATTTACGAAGCTGAAGCGTGTGGAAGTCAGAATGCACAACAATTTGAAAGGTGGTCATTAATATGGGTGGAACATGGGATCCGATTACTCTGCCAGTCCGGCCGGGTCTTTATATTAATTTCGTGGAGGCCGCTGCGGCCCAGATCAAGGGAGGGGCCAGAGGCACCGTTGCGCTGCCGCTGTTCCAATATGGCACGGCTGAAGCAGGCAAGTTTTATACCATTGAGAAAGAGGTTGAGGCGGTAGAGAAGTTCGGGATCGCCAATGTGGCTCCTATTCGTCTTATTCTGCAAGGTGGAGCCAAAGAGGTGCTGGTCTACACAGTGCCCGCCGCACCAGCCAAGGCCAAGAGCGATGCAGAGGTGTATCTTGCGCTGAGAGATGCGTTTGAATCTCGCAACTTTAATGTATTTGTATTCCCGGGAGAGCTCTCGGCGGAGGAGCAGGATAATACCCGCAACTGGTGTATCCGCAACCGGGGGGAAGGCAAACACTTCCTCACCGTCTTTGGTGGAACCGCGGCGGATGATATGAATCCGGAGCTTGGGAACGCCCGGACAGACCGGCTTGCTGATGATTATGTGGTGAATTTGATTACGGGCGCCAGCATCAACGGCGAGCTGTACAGC
The DNA here is from genome assembly GCF_018403205.1 of Paenibacillus sp. J22TS3. Taxonomy (NCBI): domain Bacteria; kingdom Bacillati; phylum Bacillota; class Bacilli; order Caryophanales; family Paenibacillaceae; genus Paenibacillus; species Paenibacillus sp. J22TS3. The sequence continues at coordinate 50,958 of NZ_BOSF01000009.1, read as the reverse complement.
TCTTCCCAATATGCGCCGTATATTGCGGGCTTAATTGCCGGTACAGGAATTAATAAGTCGATCACGTATACTCCAGTACGCGCCACGGATGTGGTCAAGCGGCTGAAGAACAGTGAAGTGACCGCAGCTCTTAAGAAAGGCTCACTGGTGCTTGTTCATGACGGGGAGAAGGTAAAGGTAGAGCAGGGGCTCGTTACCAGCAAGAAGAAAATTCGCGCAATCCGCGCAAGACAGGCGGTAGCAACTGATATTCCTAAGACGGCGGCTGACTCCTACATAGGCAAGCTGGATAACAATGCAGACGGTCAGGCCGCCCTGATTGCTGCCGTCAAGGCTTATCTGGAGCGTCTTGAGCTGAACAATGTGCTTACCGATATCGTGGTGGGACTTGACCCGGACCGCAAATCGGAAGGCGACAGCGTGTTCCTGCTAATCAGCTTTACAGAGATTGACAGCATGGAGCGGATTTTCCTGACGGTGAAGGTTTAGGAGCAGGAACAAGACCAGGAGCAGGAATAGGACCAGGAGTAGTCTATATAGAATGAATTTTAGGATTAGCCGATCTCAGCGGAGAGGCCGAGTGATTCTGAAGAAGCGGAGCGTCCGCCTTTGTCTCCGAAATGCCCCAGTGGATATCTAGTTCAAGTATTTCGGAGACAATAGCGGCCTTAAAGAACACTCGGCATCGCAGCGCCCCATAAGGGCAACCTTCATAAGTTCATTTTATATAGCTGGAAATCAGGATTTGATCATATTCAGAACACTATTTAGGAGGGATTTGTTTTGCTGGATGCAACCCGTGTAATTAATGGAACTTATGGATACGTGTATCACAACGGGCAGTGGCTGACCAATATCAAAACAGCCGAGGCGAATGTGGAAATCACGAAGGAGGAAATTAAACGTTCGGGTACCCGCTGGACCGCACACAAGGTTACGGGTCTAAGCGGAACCGGAACGATCTCCGGTTACAAGGTGACGTCAGAGTTTGTGGAGCTGATCGGCCAGGTTGCCGATGACTCTAAGGGAACGTTTATTACTGAATTGATTCTGAAGCTGGAGGACCCGGAGTCTTATGGGGCTTATCGTGTCCGTCTTAAAGGGGTTATGTTCGACAAAATCCCGCTCGTTCACTTCGAAGTGGGCTCGCTGGTGGAAGAGGAGCTTCCGTTCAACTTCACCGGTTATGAACTGCTGGATGTTATTCATCCGGAATAGGCTGGCTTAACCGGCAGCCGGGCTTTATGAACGCCCCGGGTGCGGCTCTGCAGGAGGGGGGGGCTGGTCTGCCTTCTTGGTGTGACAAGGCTCCTCACCTGATTCGGCTCCGCCTAGGAGCAATTAACTTATATAGAGGAGATGTAATTATGGCTCTTGCAGAAAACAGACAGAGCAGCGTGCTTCATGCCCTGCTAAGTATTGATAGCAAGCCGCAAAAGGATGTTCACATGAAGCGGCTTGGTGTGGATTTTCAAATTCAGGCGCTTGATGGAAAGACGATCAACCGGATTCAGGAGCAATGCACCCATTATACAGGCAAAGGACAGAAGCGGGAGAAGGTGCTGGATGAAGAGCAGTTCGGCGCGCTGGTGATCCAGAAGGCCTGTCTGATTCCAGACTGGTCGGCCAAGGAGCTCATCGACAAGTACGGCACACCGACTGAAGCGATTTTAGGGCTTCTGCTGGCGGGCGAAGTTGCGAAGCTGTCCACAGAGATTCTGGAGATCAGCGGCTTCGACAGCGACGACGATGAAATAAAAAACTGATCAAGGCGGGCGGCGAAGCCTTCCTCTTGCATTTGATCTTCCAGCGGCATCATATTCCGCCGGATGAAGTGTACAACAAGGAAGAAGGGGTCAAACGCTTCATGTACGCGTCGATGCTGCTTCAGCTGGAGGAGGAAGAGAAAGCACAGAAGAGGGAAGAGCGGCTGGCCGCCCGCAGAAGAGGCGGATAAGACGGATTGGCGGGAGGTGAAGATGCTTGAGCAATAATTTATCTAGTGCGGAGAAGCTGAGCAAGCTGCTAGCGAAAATCACGGAAATGACTAACAATCTGTCAAAGCCGGGTGTGTACAGCAAGATCAGCGAGGGCTGGCAGAAGGCAGCGAAAGGCCCCGCCCTGGCTGCTGCTATGCAGATGGAAATGATCCGCGGCGGGAAGCAGGCCGTCAAGAAGGCCTATGCCATCCGGGCCGAAGCCGCGAAGCAGGAGGCGGCGAAGGCGGCCAAGGCGGCAGCTGAGCAGGCCGAAGCGATTGAAGCGGCTTCGATGAAGGCGGCGATTGCCGCGGCTGCAGCGGGAAAGGGCCGGAAGGCGAAGCGCAAGCTGGAACGGCTGCAGGCCATGCAGGAGGCGCGGGAGAAAGCCAGCGCCGCGGCCAAAGCAGCGCAGGCAGCCGCTGCGGCCCAGTCTGCGGCTCCAGCGGCAGCTCCCGAGAAGAAGGGGCTGATGGAGCGGATCAAGAGCCGGTTTAGCAAGAAGGAGCCGCTGAGCATTCGCGACCGGATTAAGACGAAGTTCGATAATCCGCCGGGTGCCCTGAAGCGTGGATACCAGAAGCTGCGCAAGCCCCTTGGCAATGATCCGTTCCATGTTATGGCGGAGAAGAACAAAGACACCTTCTCCTCCATAACCGGAACGGCAAGCAGCCTGTTCACACTGGTCAAGGACCAGTCGATTGAGGCAGCCACGAAGTACAGCGAGGCCTTTGGGGAGCTGCGTTCATCTTCAGGTGCTGCGGCGGTGGATATGGACGTTCTTGTGGGCTCTTTCAAGACGGTAGGCGGCCAGGTACCGCAGAGTCTAACCGAGGTAGGCAAGGCGATGGGCATTCTGAACCGGGATGCCGGATTGACCGGCAAGAAGCTGGAGGGCATGACCAAGACGCTTCTGGATGCGTCGCGGCTTACCGGCACGGACAGTGCGGCGGCTGCGGAGTCAGCGGCCAAGGCAATGAGTGTATGGGGCATTGCCACGGATGACAGCAAGATGATGATGGAGAAATTTTTTGCGGCGAGCCGGGCCGGGGACACCTCTATGGGGGATCTGATGAAGAAGATGGGCGAGTCTAGTGAGCCGCTGAAGCAGATGGGTATGGGCTTTGACCAATCCATGGTTCTTATGGCCAAGTGGCAAAGCCAAGGACTTACCCCGATTGAGGATGCCTTGAAGAAGGGGCTGCCTGCAGATGGCATCGCGGCAGTAGCGGATAAAATCCGCAGCGCAGCCACAGAGACGGAAGCCGCCCGGATTGCCACGGAGACCTTTGGCGCCTCGGTAAGCGGAGACTTGGTTACTGCCCTGCGCGGGGGCCAAGTGGAGTTCAAGGGCATCATGGATGCCATGAATGCGTCAGACGGCGGCATACAGAAGCACGCCAGCTCGGTGGAGAGCTTCGGCGACCGGTTCGCCACGCTGCAGAACCGGATTACCCTGGCGCTGGCCCCGCTTGGCGAGGCGCTGATGCCATTCGGGGAAGCGATGGTCAGCGTGATTGAGTTTATTACGAATCAGGCGGATATTCTTGTGCCGGCAATTACAGGCATGGCCGCAGTGCTTATCGGCTTGTTCGCCCCGGCTCTATGGGCATCGGCGGTGGCGGGCTGGGCTGCGGTTGCTCCGTTCCTGCCAATTATCGCTGTAGTGGCACTGGTCGGCGTAGCGATCGCGGGTCTGGCGTATCTGTTCAAATATCACATGCAGGGGATTCTGGATCTGGTGGAGACCGTATCTACAGCAGTTTCCTCGTTCTTTGGCGATCTTTTCGGGGACGACAAGAGCGTAGCAGCTACCGTGAACGTTCAGAAGGGGACCGCCGCAGGGCAGGCGACTTCGGGAAGCGCCCCGCTCCAGAACCGGTATCATGGCCTGGACTATGTCCCTTATGACGGTATGCAGGCCAGGCTTCATAAAGGCGAGCGCATTATGACGGCTAGTGAGAACCGGGAGTACTCGGCTGCCTCCGGGGCAGGTGGTGGGGCCATCTCCATAACGGGCAACACATTTAACGTCCGGCAGGACTCGGATATTGATGCCATTGCCAGAGCCCTTGCCCGTGAAATCAAAAGTGCGGGAGGGCTGATGGCCTGATGGCGTCTCTAGAATTTTGGCTGTCTACGCTGGATATGGAGGAGAGACTGTGGCTGCCTGTGAATCCGGAGCAGATCTCGGTGAAGAGCTCGCATGGATACGAGGATGTGAAGGTGACCCAGCTTGGAGAATATACGGTCATCGGAGACCCGGAATTGAAGGTGTACTCCTTCTCTTCCTTTTTCCCCCGCGATTATCATCCCGGCTACTGCGAATACGAGGATTTATTGGCTCCCTGGAAAACGGTAGAGCTGATCGAAGGTTGGATGGCGGCACGCCGTCCCATCCGGCTGACCATCACGGGAGCGGAGATCAAGAAGCAGGTGACGGTCCGGTCGTTCCAGTACAGCGAGCGGGCGGGGAGCCCGGGGGATGTATACTACGATCTGGAGCTGAAGCAGTATGAGGAGGTTCAGTTCCGCCAGATTGAGAATACGGATTACGGTGCAGCGGTTGTTGTTGATCGGGACGCCAGACCTGACTCACGCGTCCCGCCGAAGGCTTATGTGGTTATACCGGGGGATACGCTGTGGAAAATCTCTCAGCGGACGCTTGGAAAGGGTGACCGCTGGAATGAGATCTATAGTCTGAACCGGCAGACCATTGGGAAGAATCCGAATTCCATCTATCCCGGACAGAAGCTGGTGATTCCTTCATGAGCTGGAGTGTCGCTTATATCGAAGGCGGGGTACAGACGTTTCTCGATCCGATTGTGAAGTCGGTCAAGTGGTCTGGGGACAGTAAGCAGGCTTCCCGGAAGCTGGTGGTGGAGATGTCCAATACCGCGGATATGCGCAGCCGTCTTCAAAGGCCCCAGAAGGGAAACGAGCTGAGGCTGATTATAAATGAGAAGAAGGAGCTGTTCCGGGGTGTTATTTTCTCCGATCAGATTGATGCGCAGGGGCAGATGTCACTGACGGCGTATGACGAGAACATTTATCTGACGAAGAACAAGGACACCCGGATTTTTCGAGGGATGACAGCGTCTGCCGTGGTGAAGAAGCTGTGCGGTGATTTCTCGATAGATACAGGGGAGATTAAGGATACCGGATTTGTTATTCCAAAGCTGGTGTTCCGGGACAAAACCCTGTTCGAAATGATGATCATGGCAATTAACGAGACCCGCAAACAGACAGGGGAGCAGTTCTATCTGACTTCCCGCAAAGGCAAGCTTCATCTTCTCCCCCGCAAGGAGCAGGAGGTAAAGTGGGTGCTTGAGAACGGGGTTAACATTCTGGGTGCCAGCTACTCTCAATCGATTGAGGAAATGAAGACCCAGATCAAGGTGGTCGGTGGCGACAGCAAGAAGAAGGAGCTGACAGCAAGTGCGATGGATGCCGGGTTGATTCAGCGCTTCGGCATCATGCAGCATCTGGAGAAGCCGGACCAGAGCATGACGAAATCCCAGATGGAGCAGCGGGCCAAGCAGCTTCTGGAGGATATGGGCACCATTGACGATGAGGCCCATGTTGAATGCCTGGGCATTGATGAGGTAGTATCCGGCTCTGCGGTGTACGTTAAGGAGTCGATGACAGGGATTCTGGGTGGGTACTATGTGTCCTCCGACGACCACTCTTTTGAGGGCGGGGTCCACAAAATGTCGCTGACGCTGTCGGCCACCGACGAGCTGCCGAAGATGGAATACAAGGAGTCCAAGGAGGTCTAGCTCATGGAGCGAATTGAAGGTTCAGGAGCAAGTCAGCTTGTTCAGTTAATCCGGGCGATCGGGTATAACTCGGATGTCTCCATTGAGCTGGCAACAGTCACAAATGCTCCCCCTGAACTCAGGATTAAAGTGGATCATATGAACGTGGAATTGGAAAAGGATGACCTGATCGTTGCACAGTCACTGACGAAGCACAAGCGGACGGTCAATTTGAAGAGCAGCGGAGGCGTGAAGCTCTCCGCAAGCAGTCCGCCCCTGCCTGCTCCGCCCACCGGTCTGAAGGTGGGGGTGACGATGGTACAGATGCCGCCGGGACCACATGATCATGCCTTGTCCTTCACCAGTCTCGAACTGAAGGATGCTGATCAGACGGTGGAGGAAGCCGAACTCGAATTCACGGACGAACTCAAGAAGGACGACCGGGTGCTGGTTGCAGGAATTCAGCAGGGGCAGACCTATATTATTTTGGACCGGGCGGTGATGTACTAATGGCATTGTCTCCGCTAAGAAAGCAAGAGGAACGGTTTGTTCTTGTTCAACCGGAGCCGCGGTCTTCACGGACCTATGCCCTGGATTTCGATTCCGGAGAATTCACCGGGCATATGATTGACGGCATGGAAGCATTAAGACAATTCATCCGCAAGGCGATTATCACGGCCCGTTACCGCTATCTCATCTATAACGGCCAATACGGCTGCGAGCTCGATAGTCTGCTGGGACAGGACATATCCCAAGAGCTGCTGAAGAGCGAAATTACCAGGGTGATTACAGAAGCCTTGATTTATGATGAGCGGATTGAGGCGGTAAGCCGCTTTCAGATCGTCCGCAAGGCGGATGAGCTGTATGTATCCTTTCAGGTGCAGACCCGGGATGGAATCATTGAACAGGAGGTGACAATCTAGCCGTGTATGAGAAAGAAACCAAAGATGTAATTCTGGATCGGATGCTAGCCCGAATCCCGGACGATATTGATAAGCGCCAGGGAGCAATCACCTATGATCTGCTCTCACCGGCAGCCATCGAGATGGCTCACGCTTACATAGAATTGGATAACGTTCTCCGTTTCGGCTTCGCCGGTCCGCAGCAGCCTTCAGAGTATCTTGAACGAAGGGCTGCGGAGCTTGGACTTACCCGGAGACCAAGTGTCAAAGCACAAGGAACTCTGGAGTTCAGCGGGGATGATAATATTGTGATTCCTGCGGGAACGGCCGTTTCTACAGATGAAGAGCAAGCGATTCTGTTCGTGACGACAAAGGCCGGTACAATGAAGTCCGGCAAGCTGCAGGTCCCTGCGGAGGCAGTTCTCGGCGGAAGCCGGGGCAATGTGGCTGCCCGTCAGATTAAGCTTGTACTTGGGAATCTGAGCGGAATTGTTGAGGTGACGAATAAGGAAGCCTTTGTGAACGGGGCAGATCTGGAGTCTGATGAATCGCTGCTGGGCCGGTATCTGGATCGGGTGCGGCGACCAGCCACCAGCGGAAATGCCTGGCATTACAGACAGTGGGCGCTTGAGGTGCCGGGGGTTGGCGATGTACGGGTGTTTCCAGTCTGGAATGGCAACGGGACCGTAAAGCTTGCCCTGCTGTCGGATGATAAGCGGGCGCCGATTCCCGATATTGTGGAGAAGGTTCGGGTTGCGGTTGAGGAACGCAGGCCGGTAGGGGCCAAGGTTACTGTAAGTCCGGCGGAAGAGGTCAAAATCGAGGTTGCCGCCAGTCTTACCCTGCTGAGCGGTGCGTCGCTTGAGGAGGTCAAGATAAGGTTTGCGAAGGAGCTGACCGAATACTTGGCGGACTTGGCCTTTCGGGAGTCTGTAATACGTTACAACCGTGTGTTGGGACTGCTTTTGAATATCGAATCTGTGATTGATTTTGATGGTCTGACCCTAAACGGAGTGGAAGGCAATCTGAAAATTGAGGATGATCATGTGGCGGTGTCCGGGGCGGTGAAGTTCATTGTTACGTGAGATGCCGAGGGATATTGAGCAGGATATGCACGATTACCTGCCCAAGTATTATGCGGATTCCAAGATCGTCCAGCATCTGCTTGCGCGGGAGTCGGAAGAGATCATGGAGTACCACAAGAAGGTACGGGATGTGCTTGACCAGTTCTTTGTGGAGACCGCGACATGGGGATTGTCCAGATGGGAGGCTATCTGTGGAATTCCTGTGTTGGAGAGCAAGCCTGAGGATCAGCGGCGTTCACTAATTAAGTCGAAGCTGCGCGGCTCCGGTACGGTTACCGTATCTGTAATCAAGTCTGTGGTCGATTCATTTGAGAACGGGCAGATTGATGTGCAGGAGAATTTTGAGAAATATGAAGTTGTCATTACATTTATCGGCACAAGAGGAATTCCGGCCAATCTGGACGATGTGAAAGCGGCGGTCCGGGAGATCGTACCCGCTCATTTGGGAATTAATTATCAATTCACCTATCTCCGGTGGGAAGAACTGGATGAAGCCAAGCTGACCTGGGAGCAGCTTGAGGCGATGAACAAGAACTGGAACCAGTTGGAAGTATGGAAGCCTAAAAAAGAAGGGAGCGTGAAGTGATGGGTAAACTGCCAAGTGGACTTAAGACGTTTGAGGCAACAGATACAGTCAGACGCGCCGCACAAAATGAGAATATTGAAGCCACGGATGCCCTATTCAGCGATACCAAGGGCCATCGTCATACCGGCAAACCGGGCGACGCGCCCCAGATCGGCAAGGAGGGGCTGGCTGCCGGGGCGGTTACCACTGACAAGGTAGCCGCGGGTGCAATCCTAAGTGACAAAATCGCGAAGAACACCATCGAACGTCAGCATCTGCGTTCGGGAGGACTGAGCTCTAATGTAGCCAAGTACAAATCTGTGACGATTACCGGCGGGGAGCTTAGTGGGGTGCCCACGACGCCCTATACCTTTCAGTGGGGGAGCAAGGGGGACAATCACCTATGGTCGATCCCCAAAGAGACCGCTCTGCCCCAGTCTATTACCATCTCGCTGGGGAAGCTGCACAACCAGGTGGAGGGCATGTCCTTCGGCTCCTGGGTTGGCTCGGATATAAGCACCCTGCCTAAGGGCTTTAATATCGAAGTCAGCGCGGACGGGAAAACATGGACACAGGTCTATACATTCAGCGGAGGGATGTATGAGCCGTTCAGCTTCATTCCGTTCAGTCAAGCGATGGACGCGATCTATGTGAAGCTGACCGTAACAGCTCATGGCAGCTCAGCGAGGACGGTGCTGTCCTGCCTGTCCGTCTACAGCAGGTTCCACGGAGGCGTTGGAGAAGACGCTCTTGAAGATATTCGGCCTTGGGGATTGAATGCCCGTATGCAGGGCCTGAGCATTATGGCGGAGGGAAATGTAACTGATAACGGAAGCGGAGTGCTCACGCTGGAGAAAGAGATTATCGTCATGAACGGGCCGGCAGGGACATATTTCCGCGTCAAGGCGGGCGCTTATATAATTCCGGACTGGGGGTATCTCTATGTGGATATTCCTTACGAGCATGCTATTACAGTTCAGCCTTCGGTAGGACAATGGAAGGAAGGGCTGCGCAGCTATGACAGCAAGGACCGGCTGGTGCTGGCCCAGCGCAACGGGAACAAGACCATTTATCTCAACGCCTCAGTTCAGTCGAGGCTATCCGGGGATACTCCGCAGGCTGAGAAAGTGAATGGCATCTCCTTAAGATCAGATAAGGGTAACTTTCAATTTAACGATGGACTGGGGTGGAGAGGTGTGGGAATCAAGAAAGTGCAGCGAGGTACTGGATTTTTACGTAGGGACCAAAATATACCTGATGATACTAATTACCGGGAAATTATTATAGATCCTGTTGATGTCAGCAAAGCTTTTATTAATGTGTATTTTCACGGATGGCAGGCCCGGCCTGAGTGGGGAAGCAACCGGCAGGAATACAAGGAGACGGATATTAATGCGGCAATTATTGCCTCGAACAAGATAAGTGTATTTGCCTCATTTAACTTCGAATATGCCTTCAACTCCTTCTCATGGGAGGTGATCGAATTTGCCTAATTATTATGCCCAGATTGATTCGAAGGGAAGGATAGAGGGGCTCAGCGCACTGTCTGGCGAAGTTCAGTCCGAATTCCTGGTTCCGATTGACGAGAAGCTTTACGGGAATGAGAACCTGCTGTTCACCCGTTATGTGAAGGGAGAGTTCACGGGTTATTTGGCTGAACTGAAGGCGGATAAGGAGTCCATCCCGGCGGACGGCACAGAGGTTCTGACTGTCCATATTACAATTCATGACTGGAATGGGGAAGTTCACCGGGATTACCAAGAGCCCATTTCGATTGAGGTGGCGGGAATCCGGCAGGAGGTACAGTCTGTTAACGGAACAGCCGAAATTACGATCAGCAGTGAAGAGCCTGGGGAGTTCAAGGTAAGGACATTTGGGCTTGACCGTGATGCTGAACTGAAGGTGGTGATACTTGATGTCAAGTAAGAAGGAGGAGCAGCTTAAGTCTGTGATGCCGGAGCAGGAGGCTGTATCCATTTCGAGTGAGCATACCGGAAACTCAGAGTCTGCTGCCAAGCCAGCCATCCCTGGCAAGAAGCCGAGCCAGAAGAACTATTTCCATATTCCCGCAGACCCGATCAGGGTCAAAGCGGCGGAGATTCAGCTCCGCCAAGCCAAGCGGGTGCAGGGCCTTAGAGCTGCCGAGGTGTCCAATCAGGTTATCTATGAGATGCTCACCGATATTCTCGATAATCAGGCTGTTCTGGATGCCAAGCTGCAACGGCTGTTAAAAAAGTAAAACCCTTTACTCGCGGGTGCATTCAATGGCTCGGCTATGGCCGGCCATTGCCTGTGGATAAAAAGTTGGCTGATCCTCAACCTCAGCATGCTAGACTGCACTGCCTAGAGGAGGAAGGGACCATATGCAGAAGGTAGTAACAAACAAAGCAAACAGAGCAAACAGAGCAAACAAAGCAAATAACCAAACAGAGTAAACAAACAATGCAAACAAAGCAATCAAAGGCAGGGGGCTCTGTGGCAGAGAATGCTAAGCTGAGAGAGCTGTCTCCACAAAAGCACAGACATAGCAAACAGCTCCCCCTCTGGATTTATTAATCGGGAAGGGGAGCTGTTCAAGTTACCAGCTGCGGCTATCTAACTGAATATATCGTTTGGGATCACGGGGAGCGAACGGCTAAATGTCCAAAATCTCCCGGATGTCCTGCTCCGTCAGGGAGGACAGGGATTCCTGCCCAGGCTGGATGACCTCATCAATGAGGTCTTTTTTCTTTTGCTGAAGCTCGAACATCTTCGTCTCGACCGTTCTTTCAGTCACCAACCGGACAACCTGCACGACATTCTTCTGCCCAATCCGGTGCGCCCGGTCGGCTGCCTGCTGTTCCACTGCGGGATTCCACCATAGATCATACAGGATCACGGTGTCGGCTCCGGTCAGATTAAGGCCTGTTCCCCCGGCTTTGAGGGAGATGAGGAACAGATCGCCTTCGCCCTCATTAAAGCGGGCGCACAGTTCCACCCGTTCCTTGCCGGGCGTCTGACCATCAAGATAGAAGTGGGGTACGCCTTGGTAACCCAGCTCTTTGCGGATCATACCCAGCATCTGGGTGAACTGCGAGAAGATCAGCATCCGCTTGCCGGCGCTCCGGCACTCCTCGATAATCTCCAGCAGCTGCTCGAATTTGGCTGAGCTTCCGGTATAACCCTCCACGAACAGGGCCGGATGGCAGCAGAGCTGGCGAAGTCGGGTCAGGCCGGCCAGAATTTTGATCCGGTGCTTCTGCAAATCCTTGTCCTTCAAGTGCTTCAAGGTTTCCTGCTGAAGTTCGGCCAAATAAGCGGCATACAGCTTCTTCTGTTCCGGCAGAAGCTCGGAGGCCTGAACGGTTTCGATCTTCTCTGGAAGCTCCCGAAGAACATCGGTCTTCAAGCGCCGAAGCAGGAATGGGCGTACCCTTCTCGCAATCGTCTCCCGGGGCAGCTCCCTGAAGTCCTGACGATTCGGGAACAGCCCCGGGAATACGAAGCTGAAGATTGACCACAGTTCTTCCAGGCCGTTCTCAATTGGGGTTCCCGTCAGGGCAAAACGGTATTTGGCCTGGAGCATTCTTACCGCTTGCGCCGTTAAGGTGCCGTGATTCTTGAAGGCCTGGGCCTCGTCCATGATCAAGGTGTGGAACGGCCTTGAGGCATACAGGTCTTTGTCCTGGCGAAGCAGGGGATAAGAGGTGATGACCACATCGGCCCCGGAGGCGTTCCGGAGCAGCCTGCCGCGCTCGGTTCGGGTACCATCCGCGATAAGGGCGCGCACTTCTGGAGCGAATTTCTTAAGCTCGTTGCGCCAGTTGTACACTAGGGCAGCGGGAGCTACGACCAGAACCGGCAGATCTAGATGCTCCGCTTCGGGAAGAATAGAAACAATGAAGGTGATGGCCTGAAGCGTCTTCCCGAGGCCCATATCATCGGCAAGGATACCGCCAAACCGGTAGTGGGCTAATGTCTTCATCCATTGGTAACCGTATTTCTGATAATCCCGGAGTACGGATTCCAGGCGTTCCGGTACGGCGAACTCCAGATTGTCCGGATTTCTCATATTGTCCAGCAGTTTCCGGAAGGATCTGCCGAGGACAAGCGAGCGATTCTGCTCCTGTGCATCGAGAAGATACAGCCCCCGGGCCACAGGGACGCGAACCTGAGTCCCTTCAAGGTCGCCAAGCCGGATGCCCACCTCATTGATCAGCCGGACGATTTCCTGGAATTCCTCTGACTCTAGGGGCAGCAGGGACCCATTTGGCATTTTGTAATATCGGCGCTTTTCTCCAAGCGATTTCAACAGGTTGCGGATTTCCGATTCAGGAATTCCACCCATGTCGAAGGAGAACTCCAGCCAGTCCGTCCGTTCATCAAGATCAGCACGGATTTTGGGCGGAGCACTCGGCTGAATAATTCTGACCTTGACTGCTGAAGTGGCATAGATTTCCGCAAGCTTCTCAAGCTGGGGCATAATGTGCTGAAGAAATTCATACTCCCCGTCCTCATCCTCCATGAAATAACCGCTCTCACTCCTTGCAAAAGCGCTCATCTCCATCAGCTCAAGAATTCGCCTCTCCTGTTCGCCATCACGCATCAGAATCCGGCCCTCTGCCCGCTGGGTGCTGCTGTCATCCACGGGATTAATCATAATGTTCCCATAATGGAATTCCAGACTTGCCAACAGCTTGTCCCTGACCCGGTCAAGGAACAGCTTGGCTTTAAGCGGGGTCCTCAGGATCTGGCCGGACACCGTCTCAGCAATGTGGACCTCACCCAGCCTCATCAACCCCGGAACGACCCTTTCCATAAAAGGCTCCATCTGCTGGGGCGAGATCCGAATTTGTGGATCACGTGAACTATCTAACATGTTCTTCAGCTCAATCAGCCGCTTGCACTGGGCCGCCGGCAGCTTCAGCAGCCTGCCTTCCGACAGGACAAGTTCATAAGCGTCCAATATGGTCAGTTCATCCAGGCCCTGAATGTCCAATTGATAGCCATCATCCGGTGATTTATCGAATTCGAACCGGATAGGCACTGCTTCAGCCGACAGGCTCAGTCCATCATATGTCCGGTCATTCTGCATGAATTTAACTGTTGGGACTAAGGCAAGATGCGGAAGCAGTGGTTCCCAGAAGGAGGGTGGAACAGGAAGTAGGCGCTCTCCCCCAGATTTACCTCCATAAGTGCCGCTGCTGTTTAGAGTATCCCGGTAGATTTGCTCATGTTGATGAATCTGGATCAACTGGCGAATCACGGCGTCGTCCTCGGGCTTAAAGCTGTGGAGTTCGGGCACATAACTGAAATGCTTGGTGAACATCATCGACTCTCTGCGTTCAATTCGGCCAAGGAAATCGCGGATTTTCTGGACGATATAGAGCCTTTTGCTGGTACCAACCTTCATCTCAAGACCAAGCATCATTTTATTGTAGCTGTACGAAAAAGGTCTGCAAATGAACTCCACCTGAAGCTGCTCTCTTGTATCGAACAGATTGCGTGTCCCACTAGGCCGCTGGGGCTTGTCCCGGAACAGGCCGAGCAGCTCTCCGGCCAATTGGGTGTCCGGCTCGGAACTTGCGCGGGTACTCCATCTTCTCTCCTTGTCCTCGAAGTGGAACACCCGCTGTCTTGCCGCCCCCAATTGGTGGGGCACATTCGGCTCTGAAATGCCTGAGCGGATCTGGGGCTCCCCGCCGCTCTCGATTTGACGGATGTTCAGTAGAGCAGCTGCTATATGCTTACAGTACTGGAAGCTGGAGTAGTATGCGGGGCAGGTACACTTGGCTTCCACATCGCTGTTGCTGTCAATCTCGATGTGAACGTCGTAGTTCTCATGTCCACGGACGACTGCCTCGAAGCTGCCGAGGTCATCATCATACTTGCGGAAGGTAACCCGGTTGTCCAGATAGTAAGCTTCACCCTGCTCATAGGAGAGTGGGCCGCACAACAATTTGATAATCCGCTGGGTCAACTGAAAATTCATGTTTATTTCCTTTCCATATTCTTTGTTACTTCGGGCTGCTGAAATGTTTAGTCAGCAAGGTATATAAATGATCGACGGAACGCATCGCATATTCAGTTTGTACTGGGGCTCCGTGCTCGAGCAGCACAAGCGCGGGAACACTGGCTATTTTCCACTTATCCCTAAGGAGCGGGGCATAGTTGATGTTTATTTTGTACACCCGGATCGAGGGGGCTGCCACCAAGGCAATCTCAAGCATCCGTTCGCCCAATTGGCAGGTGCCGCATAATCCTGTATAAAAGTAGACTGCTTCAGCGCTGCTGTTGTCTTGAAGTGATTCGAGCAATTCTTGTTCTGTAACTTCCTGAAGTGACATAATCCACTTCCTTTCATGCGGGCTTTTGCCGGTATATCCCGCAAAATGTGCTCTTTAACAGTATAGGATGGATTGGGTGGAATTACGAGCCGCCGATAGCAGGGGAAGAGAGGAGAAGAGAGGAGAAGAGAGGGCCAAACGGGGACACAGACAGGGGATAAGTAAGGACAGGTATGGACGGGTAAAGACAGGTAAGGACAACCAAGAACAATCAAGTACAACCAAGTACAACCAAGGATAACCAAGAAACAACCTAGAGCAGCCAGGGACCCAAAAATACAAAGGACACCCCTGCTTCAGGGCTGCCGGGCGGCAGACCAAATTGACAGGGGCGTTGGGTGGAGGATGGATTGTACACACACAACACGCAGCTTCCTTTTTCAGCTCTCTATCCCCTTAGATCGGGTTCTTCATTTACCTGGACAAGGGGCCTGCATTAATACGGCCGTCTCACCGGGGTGTGACAATGGGAAATGATGTCCAAGGGGAAGCGTATGTGCTTTCAACCGGCGGAAGCGGTCAGGCAGGTGGTAGATTCGGTCCTTATCTCCCCAGATAATAGATACTTTATCTTTGGGCCAAGCTTCCGGGTGCAGATCAAAAGTCTTGGCTTCTGTAAGGCTGGCCATAACCTTGGCTGTAACAGCCCGGACCCTTGTGGAACGCAGCTCATCCAGGATATGAGAGATATATCCTTCCGGAATTTGATCCTCGGATTCGAAGCAGGTCCGGCTGATTAGTTGGCGGCTTAGACGTTTGCCCGTCAGTGTCCCCAGCATTGCCCGCGTAAGCGCCGGATACTGGAGCAAGCGTCCAGCAGGATGGAGTGCGGGCTGAAGCAGGTATACGGCATTCAGGCGCTCAGGAATCCGCTCTAACACTTTGGCTGCGATTAGTCCTCCCAAGGAGTGGCCTACCAGCGTTACAGGAGCCGCCTGGGACATAATGGCTTGGGTTACTGCATCCACATAGCCGTTGATCACGTCATCTTGGTGATGATAGGGGGACCGTCCGAAGCCCGGCAGGTCGGCCAGCCATACCGGAACGCAGTCCCAATGTTCAGCCAGTGGAATTAAGCAGTCGGCTGTGCTGAACGTTCCGTGCAGAAAAAGCACGGGGTCACCGCTGCCGGTTTTCTCCAGCGTGGCCAAGGAACCCCGCCGTCCGCGGCGATAGCCAGCAGCCTTGTTTGTATACTGCCCTTCGCTAGTGTGGGCGAGGCGGAAATCCAGATCGGCAATGGTGTTAGGCAGTATTGAAAAATTAACGGAAGTCGTTAAATCATGGCGCTCACAGATCACGTTTACGGGATCTGCTGGATAGTCAAGGTCCACAATAAAGGAGAGCGACTCGGGTGGAATGCCGAGCTTCTTCCCGAGGCCTCCTCTTCCTCCAAGCAGCTTATGCAGCAGGGGAAGAGGAAGCGAGCCGATGGGCCGGGGAGCTAGCAGTTCCTTGGAGATCTGTCCCACCAAACCCTTGATGGAAGGGCTTGACTGACGGTTATCGAGGAGGTAGTAAGTTTTTTCTGCGGCAGATATATCCTTCTCGGCGGCGAGCGCGGCGACGAAGGCACCAAGATGGTCCACATGGACTAGGGGAAGCCAATGCCGTGCATTGCCTGGAACAAGGCGCAAAAGTCCACGGCTCACAGAATGCACAAGAATTCCAAGCCCACCGGTCTGTTCCGTGCTGCCGGTTACCGAATCCCCGATGACAACGCTGGGGTGTACCACGGACAGTGGAAAACCAGCCTCCCTGGCTTCCAGCCGCACCTCAAGGTCTGCGAGCATCTTCATCTGCTCATAGGGAGGCTCCTTCGCAAGCTCCCTCCGGGTCTCATCCGGATTGTCCAAGGAATTCCCGTGAATCGGGCTCTTGAAACCGACGATGTGGATGAACTGGTGCAGCCCATGGTGGGCGTGGGCCTCACGAGCCAGGTTCAGCACCTCCCGGGTGCCCTGCAGAAATACGTCGCGTGCCGCCTGTTCACCAAGCTGAATATCCATAGGCCCTCCAGCGTGAATAAGGACCTCGGTCTCCCGGACCAGCTCTTGCCATCTGGCGGCTTCAAGTCCGAGATCAGGCAGAGCCAGATCACCCACGACGGGATGAATGCGCTCTGCCGGGGAGGGCGCAATTCCCAACTGCCGGAGCACCTCGTTGAACCGCTCTTGCGACCTTACAAGCACTCGCAGCTCGTGACCCTGCTGAGCCAGATTTCGTAGGATATGCTTGCCGATAAATCCTGTACCACCAGTAATAAATATCGCAGCCAATCTAATTCCCCCAATACAAATTTGATTTTTAGTACTATACAGTACTAAAAATGATTAAAAAAATTACTTTAGCAAATCTGCTAAAGTAGAGACAGCCTCATCCAGGATGGAACGGTCGTCACCGGCATGGGTGAGGAACAACCCTCCCTCGATCAAGGACAGCATCATAGCTGCGGTAGCCTTGATATTCAAATTTTTTCTAAATTCCCCGTTTGAGACGCCTTCGGTTAACAACTGCTCTAACTGACCGCGCAGCCCCCTAAAGAAGCCGCTAATCTGTGCCCGAATGTCCCGGGCATCCGGCGGTGTCTGTGCGTAGAGCGTCAGAAACGGGCATCCGGCCAGACAATTGCCGTTTTGCGCCATCAGAGCTTCCAGCATCAATTGCAGACGTTCAAGCACGGTTAGGCTTGTGTCTGCGGCTGCCTTCTCAATGAGGTCGCCGTACTCCTGAATCATACCGCTGAGAATCGCGGACAGAAGCTCCTCTTTGCTTTTGAAATAATAATAAATGTTGGTCTTGGATACCCCGCTGGCACTCACGATATCATCCATACTGGTAAGCAGGTAGCCTTTACTAAGGAACAGCTCGCCAGCTGTGCGCAGCGCAACGTCGCGGTTGGATAGTTTGGTTGTTGGTTTCATGTTAGTACTATACAGTTCTAATTGCCGTATTGTCAAATGGAACATCGGAAAGGCAGGAGCTTGTGGTAAGGTCCGTACTTTTTTAACGGCAAGTTCTCAGACTTATTCAAACTGAATTACAACGTTTTGCATTACGCTGGTACGGTGTCGAAGAGTTTAAACTTGCTCTGGAGAGCATTGGATTCTCAGACGTGGTGGTATCAGCCGATTTCCAATACGGTCAAGCACCGACCAATGGAGATCCGCCATTTGTTTATGAAGCAATACGGAAGTAAGTGCCCGTAAGGGAGGGCCTTGGGTTTAAGCCAAGACCCTCTCTTTTTAGGGAATCATTTTCTTGTAAAAAAATCACCTGCCACAACTCCCGTCATGATGGACATTCATGACGGACATATTGAATATCCAATAGTCTTCATCATCTAAGTATTAGTACCGGGGGTGGGCCTGAGAAAGAATGCCGGGCTATTCTGTTATTCCTGGAAGGAGATCGGGAAGCAGAAGTTCCGGCATTCTTGACAGTTCTGTATTACATTGTCTTCGGATCAGCTACGTTGCAGAATGAAGATCCAGCCTCCAGTCGTTGCATCGCATCAGGCTTCCTGGGGGGTATTCGAAGTCACATTCCGCGAGGAACGAGAAGCCAAGTTTCTTACATACCGCGTTGGACGCCGGGTTGTCAATCGAAGGAAAGGCATGAACATACCTGACCTTTTGCTCCTTCCTTGCAAGAGCAACTGCAGCCGCAACAGCCATGGTTGCTATACCTTTGCCCTGATATGGCGGCAGCACACCCCAGCCGATTTCGTATACATGCTCATCCTGCCATACTCTGTTCCAATAGCCGATACTGCCAACCGGTTCACGATCGGGAAGCATGACAATGGCATACATGCGACCGGTCCCCCGACCGTCAATCTCAAGATAACGCTTATGACGGGCTAAAATCTTTTCCTCGGTCTCCGGCCCCCCGAGGTGTTCCGTCATCTCGGGAGCATTGAGCAGCCGCAGTAAGCCGAGGTCGGCATCTGACCAAGGTTCAAGCTTAATCTGTGGCGGGTTTGTTGATTTTGACATACCTTTCACCCCATTCTGTGAATTTCGTGCAGCATGGCAGATAACCATGTTTTCTTAAACTCCGATAACTAGTATAACTTATTTAGAATGCCATATGGAACATATGTTCTCAAAAAACTCACCGCTCAGGCTAAAAGTATCGAATGAACAGAAGAAACCTGCCCGTTAGCTTAGCAAAGAGGCAGCCGATTCTTGTGATCAGCTGCCTCCCGCAGGCGCATACGATTACATCCTTAATGACGATTGAATCCATTAAATTGTTTGAGCATTTGGATGAAATCATAAAGCTCCTCATTCTCCCATTCCGAAATCCGTTCATAGAAAACAGATTCTTTCTCCTTAAGCGCATCTGTTATTTTTTGTTGTCCAAGCTCGGTAAGGGATATCACAATTCCACGTCCATCATTTGGAGAGGCCTCTCTGTTCACATAACCCAAAGACTGGAGCTGTTTGACAAGGCGGCTGACCGAGCTTCGGTCCATTGCCGTTGATTCCGCTAAGGCTGCCGCATTCGTTGGGCCATAAGAATACAGCCATCGAACAATATGGAAGGCAGCAGGCTGTAAGGAGGAGTCGAATTTCGCTGCGGCTCTGACATTCAGGGCATGTAAGGCACTAATGAGCGCGTTAAGCTGCTCGCCCAACTCCAACTCCAGATTTCCCCGTGGTATATCCTTCAACTCTTTATAGTTCACCCTCAATCACCTTTCCCTAGATCAAAAAACAGTTTGAAATTAATTGACATATATCAATTAAGTAAATATAGTGGACATATATCAATTAAGTACACAAGCTCTTCTGTTGTTTGGATTAGCTGCTTCAAAAAAATTGTATCACATGAAGGAGAAATGACGATGCCTAATAAAGCAACGGTTGTTATAACGGGGGCCACTAGTGGTCTTGGACAGCTTGTCGCGCTTGAATTGGCAGGCCGTGGGTTCGACCTTGTCTTGACGGCCAGGAGTAAAGCGCGCGCTGAAGCCACAAGAGAACAGATTGAGACGAGATCTCCATCTGCTAAAGTTGATTTCTTCTATGTGGATTTATCCCTGCTGAAGGATGTTAAACGGGTTGGGAGCGAAATAACCGCCGCTTACCCTAAAATTGATGTGCTGTTGAACAATGCGGGAATCCATGCTTTTGAGCCCCGTACAACACCCGAGGGGCTTCCTGAAATGATGGCTGTCAATTATTTAGCACCATGGCTGTTATCCCATATGCTAAAACCGTCTCTACAGAATGCAGGCAAGGCCAGAGTGGTCAATGTTGCCTCCGAAGCTTCACGCCGTCACGGAGTTCTACAGCTCTCTGGGGATTTAACGGATACAGCCCCTTTTTCTGCACGCGGCTCGTCCTCCATTTATGGAAAAACCAAATTGTTGAATATAATGTTCACTGCTGAGCTGTCACGACGATGGGAGGGTACGGGAGTTAGCGCAAATGCGCTTAATCCGGGATTTAACGTTACCGGACTTGGGCGAGAACTCTGGTTCGCCCCTTTATTAGAACGACTGCTTGAGGTTCTTCGTCTTGGAGATCCGCGAAGAGGAGCGGATATTATCATCCGCTTGATTGTGGAGCCCGAATATCAGAACATGACAGGCGGGTACTTTAACGTTGGAACCGGAAAGTCAATTGAACCCGTTCCGCCCGGGGGGGATGCCGCAATGCAGCGCAAGCTGTGGAAGGTCACGGAAGATTTGCTTGTGGAAAGAGGATTTCTTTCTTGATAAAACGGTCTTATTAAGTCAGATGGATAGCTTTTCACCCTGTGCCCGCAGCTGTTTCTTTCAGGTAAGGTTGGCGTTTTTGCCGAAACAGGGAGTATCGCAAGCCGACGGGAGGGAGCAGTTTCGCTCTGAATTGAACAAGCTGGTGGCTGGTATGCCCGGCTTTGCACCGATCAGGCGGGCAGGTTATTTTCATAAGATAGAAATGGGAGTATAGTTGAGTCAACTAACTGCAATAGGGGAGGGAGCACTCGTCTTGGCATGCTGATATCTCTGATTGTTTTCGCTCTTGCAGGCCTGGCCGAAATAGGCGGGGGCTACCTGATTTGGCTGTGGATTCGCGAATCGAAGCCCGCCTGGTACGGGCTGGTCGGCGCCTTAATTCTAGTTGTGTATGGGATCATTCCGACCTTTCAACGGTTTCCTTCCTTTGGCCGCGTGTATGCCGCATATGGAGGGTTATTCATAGTTTTGGCCCTCCTGTGGGGGTGGGTCGTTGACCGCAGAAGTCCGGATATGTACGACTGGCTTGGTGCGGCAATATGTATGATCGGGGCTTCGATCATTTTGTGGGCTCCCAGAGGCTAGCCCAGGTATAAGAAGGTGCTTGTAATGAGCGCCTAGGGTTGTTTGGAAGTGTTGAGTAAGAGTGTTCAAGAGCTCTTCAAGAGCTCTTCAGGAGCATAAAAAGAAACAGCCTGATCTGAATATCTGACACAGGCTGTTTCTTTTGTGCTATCCACGAGGATGGCTGCTTATACAATGGGTGGGGTCAGAATCTCCGGCTTGCTCCGCCCCCACCGGATGAACCACCGCCTCCGCCCCGGAAGCCGCCTCCATCTCCGCCGCCGCGTCCCCAGCCTCCGCCTCCCCGACCCAGCATGGAGAGAAGGGTCAGCGTAATCGCACCCCGGAAAAAGATAAAGTCCAGCGCAATCAGCACGGCAATTCCGATCATCCAGAGAATCGAGAATCCGCCTTCGCCGTCTTGCCCCGCCGCTGCTCCAGATTCGGGTTGCACCACGGCTTCCGGGTTCAGTTTATCCTGGACTCCGTATTCAGAGGCAACCTCATTATAGAGGGCCTTATAAGTCTGGATGATGGCCTGATCGGGTTTGTTCTCTTTCAGGTAAGGGATGGTCGTGCTGTCCAGAATCCGTCCCGCTTTACCATCGGGAATCGCGCCTTCCAGGCCGTAACCGACCTCGATCCGGGCCTGTCTCTCTCCCATCGAGAGCAGCAGCATAACCCCGTTGTTCAGCTCCTTGTTCCCGAGAGCATACTTCCGGAAAGCCTGATTCCCGTACTGCTCAATATCGGCTCCGCCGAAGTCAGGTACGGTGAGTACGGCGACCTGGGCCTTGGTGGCGCCTTCGAGCGCCCGGCCCAGTCTGCTGAGCTCCGCCTTCTGATCGGCGGCGAGCAAGCCCTCGAAGTCCTGGACATAGATATCGCCTGTCGGCTCAGGGATGTCCAGGTTCGCAGCAGCGGCCGCCGCGCTTCCGAGCAGCAGGAGGACGAGCAGAGCAGCTGTCAGCGCGGCAGGCCAGCGGAGCAAGCGGCGCGGCTTTGTGAGGTGGCGGCTTCCAGAGCCGCCGCCAGAGTTGGCGCTGGGCTTGACCTTATCCGCCTGCCGCGACTCTTCCGTTCGTAGTCCGAGCAGCTCCGAGTTCGCCTGCCCCAGGCCTGCTTGCTGCAGTCCAACCTGGCTTAGGCCGGTCTGCCGTGAGACGGCTCGCGTCTGCCGCGCCCCCGGCCGCTTCACTGGCCCGTTCATGCCCGCATACCTACCGCGGTGGCCAGGTCATCTGCATGGCGCGGATTGCCGAAGCGCAGCGAGGTGGACCCATCGGTCCTGAAATCGACCTGCGGATTGGTGCGGGATTCCGTGGTGGTCTGGAAATACTGCTTGGCGTCAAAGCCCATTATTCCGGCAACCAGACGACCCGGGAACCGCTTGATCATCTTGTTGTATTCCGCGACAGCGTCATTATAATCTCCGCGAGCTACGGCAATCCGGTTCTCAGTGCCTGCCAGCTCGTCCATCAACTGCGTGAAGTGGACGTCCGACTTCAGGTTCGGGTAGTTCTCGACCACGACAAGCAGCCGTCCCAGAGCGCCCTGCAGCTGGTCATTAGCCGCGGCCTTCTCGTCTGCCGTCCGGGCCCCTCCAAGCGCGGCCCTTGCATCAGTCACCTGCTTGATGACCTCCTTCTCATGCTGGGCAAAACCCTTGACCGTGTTCACAAGGTTGGGAATCAGGTCATAGCGCCGCTGCAGATCTGTCTCAATCCGGCTCCATTTCTGATCCACATTCTCCTCTGCGCTCACATATTTATTGTAATTACTGATCATAAAGATCACGATAATCACCACAATCGCAGCGATCCCAATGAGCGGTATTAGACAGCCTTTTCCTTTCAAATTCATAGCTGCAACCTCCTCTAAGATATGTAATTTGTCCAGGCTTCCTATGCTTTGGCGAACCCCGCAGATTTAAGGATTACTTATCAGTTCATATACCCGAAGCTCATCCTGAAGAATCTTGAACCGGCCCTGGTGTGGCCCTGGTGTACAAGCGTGGAAGGCTTTGAGATAATAGTGAATTAACAGCAAGTTAACGGATTTTTTACACACAGCTGACATTCGAATCATTAATTTCAATTGAATGAGGGAGCCATGGATAATCTGAGGGATTTCATAACATCGGACGGTCGTTTGGACAGCCGTTATATTCATAAGCGCCAGACGCTTTATCAAGGGATGAACGGCAATTTGGTGGAGCGCTTCTACACAGCTCCTGACCGGAGCTATATCTTTAAACCGCTAACGCATCCAGGCCAAGATGGCAGGGAGAGCTGGGTCTACGAACATATTCTGCCTAGGCTTCCGGCTATTTATCCGAGAATGCTGGCCAGATCAGGACCGCAGCAGGAAGGGCAGGGGTGGTCTATATTCGAGGATCTGGGACCGCTTAGTCATGAGTTTGATGCGGATACGATGCTCAAGGTCGTTAAGGAGATGGCCTTCTGGCACGCTTTTCCACAGACGGCTTGGCCTGCCGACCTGCCGCTTGTGGGACAGAAGCCAAGGATTGAATCGATTGTGGAGGAGCTTCGGGAGAGACAGGAAGAAGCAAGCGAACTGCTTACTGAGCTTGGCCTTCCGGGCATTCGTCTGACAGAGGAGTTGACAGAGCTGTTACAGGCAGCTGCCACCCCTGCTTTCCAAGCCTCACAGGTGCTGTGCCACGGGGACCTTCATCTGGGCAATTTTGCTTTGGCAGGAGACAAGCTGTTCATTCTGGATTGGGAGCATGCGCATTTGAATACCCCATATTGGGACCTGTATCACGTGCTGGATATGTCGCATCCGTTATTTCCGAAGCAAATGACCCCAATACTTCGGGAGCAGGCGCTGAACGTTTACGCGTCTGAGTCGTCCCGCCATGGTAAAGCGTGGGATATGGAAAAGCTGAGGAAGGAATACTGCTTGTTCGCGGCGGTCTTCTCGGTCTGGATGCTGCTCCTGATCCGTTCGGATCTGAAGCGGGGAAAGGCGATTTGGCCAGTCCCCCTGCTCAAGGCGCAGTGGCATGAGACTGTGAAGAGCTTAGCTGAGTGCGTGAAGTGTCTGTGCCGGCGGGAGGCAGAGACAATTGGATACCTTAGCAACTATACAGATAAGGTGGTGGGTGAATGAAAAAGGTAGGATTGGTGATGCGCAAAATCCAATTTTCGGAGGCACAGGGGCCGCGGGTATTTGCCGAACGATTGCGGAGTATTGGCCATGAGCTCGGGGTGGAGATTGTGTTTATCTCTCCTGAGCGGCACGTAAGCGGTCATGACTGGCTCCCTGGATATGAGCATGAGAAGGGGGATCTGGTCAACTATGACGTAGTACTGGACCAGATTTACGGGCAGGGGATTGAGCATGTGATCTACACAGTGTCGGGTTTTACTTTTCTGAACATGTTCTTGAAGAACAGTGTATTGTTCCCGCATAGCTTCCCGGACCCGGCTCTCACCGGCTATGAAATGATGAAGCCCTTCTATTCTATTGTGGACAAGGCCATTGTGCAGACGGAATTTCTAAAGCGTGAGATGGACCGGAACTTCGGTATTACGGATGTAACGGTAATTCCGATTGGATTCAACGAGGAAATTGCTAATAAGCACTTTGATCCCGCCCAGGTCGTGGACAACCGGATTATGTGGATCGGCCGGGATGAGGAGAACCGCCGCCCGGATCTTGTGCTGGAATATGCGCGCCGGAATCCCGACAAGGAAGTGTTTATGGTATTTGGCGGGGAGCGCTACCGGGAAAGCATGAAGAAATATGAAATTCCCTCTAATATTAAGCTCCGGTTTGCCTTATCTCAGGACGAGGTATTTCAATTGATGAATACATGCAAGGTATATTGGAGCAGCTCCAAGTTCGATACGTTCGCTATGCCGCTGACAGAAGCTATGGCCATGGGTAAAATCGTGGTTAAGCCGGAGCATCCTTGTTATGGGCATATCAGCTCGACCCATGCGTTTGCTGGCAATGAGATGAACTGGTTTGAACTGGTGAACATGGCCTCAGCCGTCCCTTACAAGGTTTCGAACGAGAACCGCAGCTATGCGTTTGAGAAATTTTCAAGCCGCGTGATGAAGGCGGGTTATGCGGACTTTTTTGACAAATGGTTGAGCAGCTGAGGAGGCTAGCAGAAGATTTATAAGTCAGAAGTAAACTGAGTTAAGTACAATAATTTACAGTACCTGCAAGAAGGGCCTATCTCAGTGTATGGACTTTCTTGCAGTTTTTATATTTAGAGGACCAGACCTAAGTATGATTATGCAGCCACTGAATTTGGGGTGTTATGGATACCTCTAATCGTAGATGCGTATTCAAAAGAGTAATTAACTCATAAAGTGACACTGGGCCTCGTACTAGGCCTGGATGATCTGTCCTTAAGGGTGCTTTCAAAAAATTTAAGTGGGGGTGGTGGGTCATCATGAGAACTTATCCCGAAGACAGGGTACCTGCAGATCTGCGTACGAAAAGCCAATTGCGGAAGAGCGGTCTGACTCCGGTGGCAGCGCATACCGCCTATATGGTGATTCCTCCAAAGAGGAGGAAATACAAGCTGTACAGTCTGGAGAACGTTACAACCCTTGATCCGAATATGGGGTTCTCCATTCTCAGGGAGATTACCTCGGAAGATGAGCTGCGGCGGATTGAGGACATGTTCCGGAGGCTCCGGGAACGGCATGAAGGGAATGATGACTAAGCGGTTAGGGGAAGGGAGCGCTATGGTTGACCAAAGAGCTCCTTAAAACTTACAAGCTGCCTGCACAACTTTTGTTATGGGCCTGTTATTAATTTACTATGTATAAGGTAGGGAATGGCTTTACTTAAAAAATCAGGGGCCGTCCATAAGACGGCCCCCGCTTATCTTATTCCTATTAAGCATGACGCCTTCAAGGAGACATAACCACAGTTCTATTGTTCTTTCTTGGCTTCGTACATGTAAGAGAGCTTGCGGATGATTTCCTTCTGCCACTTCTGATCTCCCAGGCTGGTTGCGAGATTAAGAAGATCCAGGTACTCATCAATACGTTGACTGTTCTGGGCTGCGGCTGTTCTCATGGACTTAACCCCTTTGTGTGAAAATAGTTCGAGAATGAGATGCTCGGCGTTCTCTTTAATAATGAGAATCATTATCACGAGATCCTTTAATTAATATTATGCATGATCATTCTCAAAAATCAATATCTAAACGTGAATTTTTCCCGAATGGACCCGGTTTCAAAATGAAATACTTGTGTTATAGTACGGGAAACGGGTAAATGGGCTAAAATTATCCATTCAGCATTAGGAAGGGGACGAATCGTGGAGACGGAATCACTATTAAAAGTGGAGGAACTGGCACTCAAGAAATACAAAATATTTAAACAAAGCTGGATCAGGTATATTGCAAGAGCGATGCTCGCCAGCATGTTTATCGGCTTCGGAGTCATTGTGGCTTTCAAGACAGGCAATTTCTTTTACATGGAGAAATCCCCGCTTACTTATCCGATGGCGGCCATTACATTCCCGGCGGCGATTATTCTGATTGCTTACGGGGGCGGTGATCTGTTCACCGGCAACACTTTTTATTATACATACGGGGCTCTGCGCAAAAGGTTAAGGTGGTCTCAGGTGCTTAAACTTTGGGGTTCGAGCTACCTGGGCAACATTCTTGGAGCTTGCGCTTTCGCGCTGCTCATCTACCTGACCGGCTTGTTCGACAGCTCTTCGGTAAATGGTTTTCTTCTGAGCGTGGTTGACCATAAAATGCATGCACCTACGATGGAGCTGTTCTTCCGGGCCATTTTGTGTAACTGGCTGGTCTGCCTGGCTTTTTTCATACCGATGTCCTTGAACAGTGACGGGGCGAAAATGTTTGCGATGGTGCTGTTTGTATTCTGCTTTTTCATTTCCGGTTATGAGCACAGCATCGCCAACATGTGTACGTTTGCCATTGCGCTGGTTCTGAACCATCCGGGGACCATTTCGTTTGCGGGTGTGGTGAACAACCTGATTCCGGTCACGCTGGGCAATCTGGTGGGGGGCGTACTGCTGATGGGCTTCATGTATTATTTTGTGAATAAGCCTTTCATGGATGAGAACAATTAAGGCATATCTTAAGGCTAAGGGGGAGATGCGATGAATATCAAAAACAGAATTCCACCCCAGCTCTACGAGCTGCTGGATGGCAGCAATCTGGCTGCGAAGCAGCAGGAGGCCATGATGCTGCTGACCGTTACAGAGGATGGCTGGCCGCATGTGGCCATGATCAGCGTTGGTGAGATTGTGGCCCTCTCGCCAGACACGCTAAGGCTTGGATTGTGGTCCGGTACGGTCACAACCGGCAACATCCTGCGTTCCGGCAAGGCCATGCTGTGCGTCTTCTATGCCGGAACGGCCATGTACAGCAGGCTTGCGCTAAGTCCACTCGAAGCGCTGGCAGACGCCAAGCATCCGCGGCAGCGCTTCGAGGCCCGCGTTGTCTCCAGCCGCGCGGATACCGCCCAGTATGCAGATATTCTGGGCGGGGTTCAGATCGCCCTGCATGACCCGGCTGCGGTCATTGCCCGCTGGCAAGAGACGGTCGCAGATCTGCACAAGTAACAGGTCTGCCTGGCCCGTTGTCAGCCCAAGCGTAAAATTTAATTAAGCGGCTTATTAAGAATTCATGCTGGCCGCTAATCAAGATCCCTTCCGGGCTAATCCGGAGGGGATTTTTTGATGGGCAAAAAACCGCTGCACTCAGCGGTTTTATTTCTTCTATATCCATATAGAAAAACCCTATTACTCCAAGGATTGACGATCGCAATAGACGTGTGTAAAGTAATCCTCAACATAAATCTTATTAACTTAATAGGAATTATCAGATTAAAGATGAGCTTACATTCGGAGGGTGAGGTTATGAGAAGAAAAGTTGGTTTGTTACTAGTGGTTGGATTGTTGGCGGGGATGCTGGCAGCCTGCAGCAGTGGGGACACGCTGGAAGCCTCCAAAGGGGCAACGGCGAATGCGCAGGGCGGCAACGTCAAGAAGATCATTGTAGGAACAGGAACCCAGTTCCCCAATGTGTGCTTCATCGATGCGAACGGAAATCTGACCGGATATGATGTGGAGTTGGTCAAAGAATTGGATAAGCGGCTTCCGGAGTATGAGTTTGAATTCAAGACGATGGAGTTTTCCAGTCTGCTGTTGAGTCTGGAGACCGGAAAGATTGACTTCGTTGCACACCAAATGGAGAAGAATCCGGAGCGTGAAGCTAAATATTTGTTCAACAAAGAGCCGTACAGCATCTTCCTCAACAAGGTGGTTGTGCCGAAGACCAATACGGACATCAAGTCCATTGATGACCTCAAGGGCAAGAAGATTCTGACATCCGCGACGAGCAACGAAGCCTATATTCTTCAGGAGTACAACAAGAAGCATGATAATGCGATTGATATTGTCTATACAAATGCACCGTCCAATGACAGAACCAACCAGATTCTGACCGGCCGGGTGGCGGGCACGGTCAGCACCGACTTTGCGCTCAAGTACATGCCAAATGGCGACAAGCTCAAGACTGTCGGGGAAGCGCTGACCCAGTCTGATGTGCTGTTTGTTCTGCGTAAAGATGAGCAGGAGCTCTCGGATAAGCTGGATCAGGCGATTAAGGAGCTTAAAGCGGACGGAACTCTCTCCAAGCTGAGTGTGCAGTGGCTGGGTGAGGATTTTACGAAAAACAAGTAGGAGCTGAAAGCAGACTAAGTCT
The DNA here is from genome assembly GCF_018403205.1 of Paenibacillus sp. J22TS3. Classification (NCBI taxonomy): domain Bacteria; kingdom Bacillati; phylum Bacillota; class Bacilli; order Caryophanales; family Paenibacillaceae; genus Paenibacillus; species Paenibacillus sp. J22TS3. The sequence goes on along the minus strand of NZ_BOSF01000009.1, from coordinate 22,313 downwards.
ACCTGAACGCAAGGGGGGACAAGAAGGGGGCCATCAGTCGCGTGGATAACACGTTTGATATCGTGTATGTATTTGATTTTATTCCCAAGCTGCTTGCCTATGTGCAGATTACCTTGTTAATTGTCGCAGGGTCGGTGGGGTTCGGGCTGATTGCGGGATTCCTGTGGGCTCTGCCCCGCATGTATAATGTTCCGGTGCTTAAGCACCTGGCCGCGCTCTGCGTCTCCTTCTTCCGGGGAACCCCGGTGCTAATTCTGCTGTTCCTGATCTATTACGGGGTTCCTGAGGTTCTAAAGCTGGTCTCCATTGACGTGACAAGAGTACCTGTTCTTGCCTTTGTTATATTGACGTATGCGCTGAACAGCGGAGCATACATCTGCGAGATTATCCGGGGCGCGGTGGCTGCAGTGGACCGCGGACAGATGGAGGCCGCTTATTCGGTGGGCATGACCAAGGTTCAGGCCTTCCGGCGGATTATGCTGCCGCAGGCTCTGGCTGTCTCTGTGCCTAATTTCGCCAATAAGGTACTGGCGAATCTGAAGGAGACCTCGCTGGCTTATACGCTGGGGACCATGGATATCAGCGGCAAAGCGCAGACGCTGGGAAGTACAACGATGCATTTTTTTGAAACCTATATCGCCCTGTCGCTGATTTATTTTGTGATCGCCATGATCCTGGAGCAGCTGTTCCTCTTGGCGGAGCGGCGGCTTCACAGACATGAGAACCATTACAGGGCCAGAACCAGCTTCAAGCTCTTCCGGAGCATTAGGCAGACAGGAAAGGAAGGTGAGGGCTTATTCAACTCGACCCGCAGTTTATCCTGACGGCATTTCTGGATCTGTTCAAGGCACTGCCCTTGACGCTGCTTATTACAGCCGTCTCACTGATTGGCGGCTTCATTATTGCGCTGCCCGTAGCGCTGGTTCGGATTCACCGGGTGCCTGTGCTCCGGCAGCTGGCTTCGGCCTATGTGACGGTCATCCGGGGCACACCGATGCTGATGCATCTGTTTTTGATATATTACGGGCTGCCGATTCTGATTGATGCCTTGGCCAGAAAGTTCGGCTTTGATTACACAGCAGCCTCCATTCCAATTGTATATTTTGTCTTTATTGCCTTCTCGCTCACAGCCGGAGCTTATATGTCCGAGGTGATCCGCTCTGGAATCCAGGCGGTGGACCGCGGGCAGGTGGAAGCGGCTTATTCGGTCGGCATGACGCCGATCCAGACGTTCCGCCGGATTATTCTGCCGCAGGCGCTGGCGGTCAGCCTGCTTAATCTGTCCAGCGAGGTGATCGGCATGCTGCATGGGACTACCCTCGCTTTTACCGTCTCCATTACGGAGATTAATGCCAGGGCGAATATTATTGCTTCGACGAATTGGAAGTTCTTTGAGGCTTATATTGCGGCGGCTCTGATGTTCTGGGGATTAACCGTAATTATTGAACGGGTAACGGCCCGAATTGAAAGAAAGATCAATACGTTCAACCGAGGCGGTGTCGCATGATAAGAGTTCGTAATATTACGAAGAAATTTGGCAAGCAGGAAGTGCTGAAGGGAATTGATTTATCCGTGGAGCAAGGGGAGGTAGTTGTTATTCTGGGGCCAAGCGGCTCCGGCAAAACGACCCTGCTTCGCTGTCTGAATTTCCTGGAGAAACCGGACAGCGGAGAAGTCGAAATCTCCGGTTATCAGGTGGACTGCAAGCGCCCCGGCAAGCAGGATATCCAGACACTCCGCAGGAAGACCGCCATGGTGTTCCAGCATTACAATCTGTTCAAGCACAAGACCGTCCTTGAGAATGTCATGGAAGGGCTTGTTATTGTACAGGGATTCGGAAAGGTGGAGGCGAGGGAGAAGAGCGTACAGGTGCTGGAAAAGGTAGGGCTTGGCGATAAGCTGGATATGTATCCAAGCCAGCTGTCGGGCGGACAGCAGCAGCGGGTCGGCATAGCCAGGGCGCTTGCGCTTGAACCTGAGGTGATCTTGTTCGATGAGCCGACATCGGCACTGGACCCGGAACTTGTTGGGGAGGTGTTGTCGGTGATCCGCAGGATCGCTGCTGAGGGGATCACCATGATTGTGGTGACCCATGAGATGGGCTTCGCCAGGGATGTATCCAGCCACGTGGTCTTTATGGACGGCGGGGTCATTGTGGAGGAAGGAAAGCCAAATGAAATTTTCCGGTCTCCCAAAGAGGAGCGGACCCGGCAATTTCTCAGCCGGATTACGCCGGAGCTTACTTACGATATCTAACTTAAGGGAAAGCGGGGGAGAAGCATTGGGGATCAAGCTGAGTATATTGGATCAAAGTCCGGTGTTTGAAGGCGAGACACCGGAGGAAGCGTTCTTGCATACTGTGGAGCTGGCCCAGGCCGCCGAACGGCTGGGTTATGAGAGGTTCTGGGTGTCTGAGCATCATGATGGGGACAAGGTAGCGGGTTCCTCGCCAGAGGTGCTCATCGCCTACTTGCTAGCCAAGACGAGTCGAATCCGTATCGGCTCAGGGGGTGTTATGCTTCAGCATTACAGCCCGTATAAAGTAGCCGAGAACTTTAATGTGCTGGCATCCCTGGCACCGGGCCGGGTGGATTTGGGGATCGGGCGCGCCCCCGGAGGGCTGCCGCGCTCGACGCGGGCGCTCCAGCAGGGGAATCCGGTAGCTGGGGATTCGCTCACAGATAAGCTTAAGGAGCTCAGTGGGTATGTGTACAACCGGCTGAGTGAGGAGCATCCGCTCTTCGGACTGAGAGCGACTCCTCTGCCGGGACAGCCCGCACGGATTCACCTGCTTGGCGCAAGTGTGCAGAGCGCGGAGCTGGCCGCAGAGCTCGGGATGCCTTATGTGTTCGCTTTGTTCATCAACAGTGACCCTGTAGTGGCTGAGGACGCCTTTGCCGCGTATCATCGGTCCTTCAATTATGCAGGCGGAAGCAAGCCTCAGCCGATTATCGCGCTGCCTGTCATTGTGGCGGATACCGATGCTGAGGCCGAGAGTCTGGCCAGCGAACAGAAGCTGTACCGGGTGACGCTGGAGAGCGGCGGGAAGGTGACCGTGGGCAGTCTCGAGCAAGCCGAAGAATTCGGCAGGCAGGCCGGGGAGCCCTTCACTATAGAGGAGCGGCTGGCGGAGGTTACGAAGGGTTCCAAAGCAACCGTCAGGCAAAAGCTGCTTGAGGTAGGAGAACGGTACGGTGTGGCCGAATATATCATTATTACGGCACTGCAGGACTTCAGCAAGCGGGTCCGCTCCTATGAGCTGCTTAAGGAGGCTTTTACGGAGGCAGCTGCCGTACATTCGGAAGGAACGATCAAGGAGGTCTAATCATGCTGCTTGAAGATCAGCTTATTGCCATACGCCGCCAGCTTCACGAATATCCGGAGGTTTCGCATGAAGAGTATAAGACAACGGAATCTATCCGGGGCTGGCTGACCGAGGCTGGAATCCGTATCCTGGATTACGGTCTCAAGACCGGCGTTATCGCCGAAGTGGGAGGCCTGCGGGGCGGGCCCGTCATCGCGCTTCGGGCCGACATAGACGCCCTGCCGATTCAGGAGGAGACTGGTCTCGAATATGCCTCTAAAATCCCGGGCCGCATGCATGCCTGCGGACATGACTTTCATACTGCCTCGGTGCTCGGAGCCGCCTACCTGCTTAAGCAGCGGGAGGACGAACTGGCTGGCACCGTGCGCCTTGTCTTCCAGCCTGCGGAGGAGCGGGCTGAAGGGGCGGAGTTAGTGCTGGAGAGCGGTGCGCTGGATGGGGTCAGCGCCATCTTCGGCATGCACAACAAGCCGGATCTCCCGGTCGGCACGGTGGGCATCCGTCCGGGGCCTTTGATGGCCGCGGCGGATGGCTTCGTGATCGAGGTGCTGGGCCAGGGCACGCATGCCGCCGTGCCGGAGAATGGCCGCGACCCGATCGTGGCCGCTTCGCACATTGTCACGGCGCTTCAGACCATCTCCAGCCGGAATGTAGGCTCACTGGAGAGCGCGGTGGTCAGCGTGACCCGCTTCCACAGCGGTACAGCGTGGAACGTTGTCCCGGATAAGGCTGTCCTGGACGGGACGATCCGGACATTTGACCCGGAGGTGCGGACCCGGGTGCTGGCCCGGTTCGAAGAAGTGGTGCGCGGCGTTAGCGCGGCGCTCGGAACCACGGCAGAGCTTAGGTGGGTGAAGGGGCCGCCGGCCGTTCACAACGATCCTGCGCTTGCCAAGCTGACGACCTCTGCCGCCGAGAATGCGGGGCTGGCTGTGGTGGAGGTGGAGCCTTCGCCGGCGGGCGAGGATTTCGCGTATTATCAGAAGCGGATACCTGGCTTTTTTGTGTTTATGGGGACATCCGGCAGCAGGGAATGGCACCATCCGGCATTTGACTTGGACGAAAGGGCCATGCCGCTTAGTGCTGAATTTCTGGCGGAGTGGGCGAAGCTTGGGGTAGACCGCTTCAGCACGCTTCAGGTAGGGAGCCGGGGAGGGGAAGAAAATCAAAACGACCTTTGATGTCATTGTGGTCGGCGCGGGCTCCATGGGTATGAGTGCCGGGGCTCATCTGGCCAGGCGGGGGATACGCATCCTGCTGATTGACGCCTTTGACCCTCCTCATAAGGAAGGGAGCCACCACGGTGATACTCGCCTTATCCGGCATGCCTATCACGGCGGGCCGTCTTACATAGCTCTGGCGATCCGGGCTCACGAGCTGTGGAATGAGCTGGAGGAGGAGAGCGGAGATACGCTGCTGGTCACTTCCGGCGTGTTAAATCTTAGCTCCCCACAGGTGTACTCGTACAGGGAACGGCTTGAGGATTCTCTGCGGCTCGGTCTGCAGATCGAGCATCTGGATGCGGCAGAAATCCACAAGCGCTGGCCGGGTTTTACGGTACCCGAGGATTATATGGGGCTGTATGAGCCGGACGCGGGTTATCTGCTTAGCGAGCGCTGTGTGTCGGCGTACCGCATGGCGGCCGGGGAAGCAGGGGCTGAGCTCCTGGCCAACACCCGGGTGGTAAGGCTGGAAGAGCGGGGCGAAGGCGTATCCGTACATACCGATAAGATGGGTGTATTTCATGCAGCCAAGGTTATTCTTAGTGCAGGAGCATGGTTTCAGACGCTGGAGCCCTATGTAACCCTGCCAATTACACCTGTCCGCAAGACGGTGGGCTGGTTCGGGACCGCAGGAGCACAGTTTGACGCGGGGAGATTTCCCGGCTTCACCCTGAACACCCCGGAGGGAGGCTATTATGGGTTCCCGAATATTGCCGGGACCGGTCTCAAAATCGGACGCCATGACGGGGGAAAGGTCTGGAGCCCGGGAGAGCCTTATCTGCCGTTCGGCAGTGATCCAGACGATGAGGGGGATTTGCGAAAAGCCCTGGAGGCTTACATCCCCGGTGCGGCAGGTGCCTTGAAGCGGGGCATGGTCTGTAAGTACGAGCGGACTCCGGACGAGGACTTCATTATCGACCGCTATAATGGATATTCCCATGTCTGGATTGCTGGAGGCTTCTCTGGACATGGCTTTAAATTTTCGAGTGTGGTGGGAGAGATCCTGGCCGATCTGGCCGAGACGGGAACAACCCGGCATGATATCGGATTGTTCTCCCTGAGCAGGTTTAACTTAAATAAATGAGACTGAGGCGGGCGGGTTACAAGCCCGTCTTTTGCTGTTCAAAGCCAGTCGTTCCTGAAGCCGGGGCCGGTGGTTCTTATCAACCTCTTTTCACAAGGAGTAGTGACTCTTTTATTTTCACATTCCTGATTTAGAAATCAAACCCACTAGGGTTTATTTGTTATACTTATATTTAGAATTTTTTAGTAAGCAAAATGGACAATATCTAAGCTAATCTACTCAGGTTTTCCGTAGACAGCAAACTGGCTTAAAGGAGGGGCAATTATGGACTGGGCTGGTCCTGCCGCATTATTCGGAGCCGCGTTTGTCCTGCTCTTGGCTATTGGCTTCATCGTGCTGCGATATTATTTGCGCCGTCTGCGCTTTAATGAGAAGCGCTTTGAAGCGGCCGCGCTGGGATCGGATGCCGTGATTTGGGACACTGTGGATCCGTTTGGGCATTATTATGTCTCGGACAGCTGGTATGAACGGATGGGTTATGCTCCCGGGGAGGTTAGCGGACATCAGGACAAATGGTGGGATTTGATCCATCCGGAGGATGCCCCCAAGGTGGCGAAGGCCAGAGATGAGCATTTGAAGGGGTTGACCCCGTTCTATAAGACCGAGTACCGCATGCGTAAGAAAAATGGGGATTACATTTGGTTTGAAGTGCGGGGCAAAGCCATTAGACAATCGGACGGCCGTATTCTGAGGTTCGCAGGCTCCATGGTCGATATCACGGAGAAGAAGAATTACGAGCTTCGGCTCACGCAGAGCTACAATGAGCTGAAAGCTAGTGAAGAAAACTATCGGCTGATTGTCGACGCCGTGAATGACGGAATATGGGAGATGGACTACGAGAAAGGGCATCTGTATCTATCCCAACGTCTTAAGGAAATGCTTGGATTTGCCGACCGGCCTGAAATGAATATGCAGCTGCTGTTTCAGAAGATTCATCCGGAGGACCGGGGCAGGGTAAGGTCCGCCGCGCTCAGGCATATCAGACAGCGCACAGAGCATTTTCAAGTTGAATACCGCTTAAGGCAGGATAATGGTATTTATAATTGGTATCTCGGGAGGGGCAAGGCGTTGTTCAATGAACAGGGCCAAGTCTATCGTCTGGCGGGTTCAAATACGGATATTCACCGGATGAAGCAGGTTCATGAGGAGCTTCACACCCTGGCTTATTACGATTCCTTAAGTGGTCTGCCGAACAGGCTGTTTATGCTGGAAGAGCTGGACCGTTTCTTTAGAAGCCCGGAGGGGGAAGCGGCTGTATTCTTCATTGATATGGATAACTTCAAATTCATCAATGACACGCTGGGGCACAAATCCGGAGACAAGCTGATCCGGCAAGTCAGTCAAAGACTGGCCTCACTGCTGCCAGCCGAGGGGATCTTGTTCCGGCTGGGCGGGGACGAATTTGTATATTTTCTTAAGGGGCTCGAGAGCCGGAGCGCTGTGCTCGGAATCGCCGAGAATGTGATCCGCAAATTCAAACAGCCGATCCGGATTAACTCCAGCAACCTGTATGCGTCGGTCAGCATTGGCGTAGCCTGTTACCCTGAAGATGGGCAGGATACGGAGGAGCTGCTGAAGAATGCGGATGTGGCCATGTACAGGTCGAAGAAAGCCGGCAAAGGCCTGTGTACCATGTATGACAAAACCATGCAATCGGCGCTTTTGGAGCGGATGAACATTGACAAACATCTACGGAATGCTCTGGACCATGATGAATTCATCCTCCAGTATCAGCCACAGATGAACATGGTCACCGGCCAGATTGACGGCTTCGAGGCTCTGCTCCGCTGGCATAATCGGGAGCTGGGCAAGGTGCCGCCGGGGCTGTTTATTCCGGTGGCCGAGGACAGCCGGGTAATCATCCCGATCGGGGAGTGGGCCTTGATTACGGCGTGTGCCTTCATGAAGGCGATGCATGATAAAGGCTACCCGGAATGCCGGATATCCGTGAATATTTCGGTGATCCAGCTGGTTCAAGAAGAGTTCGTCACTACGGTGCTGGATATCCTGGAGGATACGGGGCTTGCTCCGCAGTTTTTAGAGCTGGAGATTACGGAGTCCATCTTTATGGAGTCGTATGAGCCGATTATCGATAAGCTGGAGATTCTCAAGTCCCTTGGGGTACGGATTGCCTTGGACGATTTCGGAACCGGCTATTCTTCACTCAGCTATTTGAAGCAGTTACCCATTTCCACACTCAAGATTGACAAGGCATTCATCGATAACCTGCCGGAGGAGAACAAGAACCGTTCTTTAACCGAAGCGATCATTGCGATCGGGCACAAAATGGGCCTTGAAGTCGTTGCAGAAGGCGTGGAATCCTATAAACAGCTTTCGTATTTAAAAGATAGCGGCTGTGATTTGATTCAAGGTTATTTTCTGAGCAGGCCTGTGAATGAGGATGAAGTGGAAGCCCTGCTTCAGCGGTATTAATTCGTCCTTCGGTTATTACCCTTTAATTCAAATCTGTTAAGGTCATTTGGGTCACCGCATACGGAAGACGGGCAGCGCGGACTGGACTTTCGGCGTGGTTTGCTTAGATGCTTTAATGTTTAAATGGATCAAGGACTGCGATAGCCCGATAGTTAATTTCTTGAATTCACCTAAAATGCCCCGGCCTGGGATAGCTGTTATCCTTGGCTGGGGCACTTGTTATAAGTAGATACAATCCAATTGAAATTCAGCTCAATCATATCCCAATCGCAGATATGCTCCGGTAATTCTAAGCTGACAGCATACACCGAAATTTATGGGCGGAAACTTTGGCTATCCTTTTTGCGCTTGAACGGCTAACTCGCCTTGGGTTCAGCGGTCCAAGCTTTTCATCGATGCTTCAGGATACCGCTGGCCTGCTGCGGCTCCCCGCGGGGCCACATCTTCGATTCTTGCTTTATCCTCATCGGTCAACACAATTCGGAGTGCACCGATATTTTCATCCAAATAGGTTCTGCGCTTGGTGCCGGGGATGGGAACAATATCGTCTCCCTGGGCCAGCAGCCAGGCAAGCGCGAGTTGGGATGGCTGGCAGCCTTTCTCTGTGGCAATCTCCCGGATTCGCTCCACCAGCTCTAAATTTTTCTTAAAGTTCTCGCCTTGAAAACGAGGTGAATTTCTACGATAATCATCCTCCGGCAGATCTTCAAAACGCTTGATTTGACCCGTAAGAAATCCTCTCCCAAGCGGGCTGTAAGGCACGAATCCAATACCAAGTTCACGGCATACCGGCAAGATCTCATCCTCGACGTCACGGCTCCATAGTGAATATTCGGTTTGAAGCGCGGTAATGGGATGAACTGCATGCGCTTTGCGGATTGTTTGCGCGGAGGCCTCGGATAATCCCAAATAGCGAATTTTCCCTTCCTTCACCAGATCGGCCATTGCACCCACAGTTTCCTCAATCGGCGTATTCGGGTCCACGCGGTGCTGGTAATATAAATCGATATGGTCCACACCGAGCCGCTTCAGACTGGCTTCACAGGCTTGTCTGACATACTCAGGCCGCCCGTTAATCCCGAGCATAGTCCCGTCAGCCGCCCGGACATTGCCAAACTTGGTAGCTAGAACAACTTGATCCCGGCGGCCTTTAACAGCCCGTCCGACCAGCTCCTCATTTCTGCCGACCCCGTACATATCAGCTGTGTCCAGAAAGGTTAGCCCCTGCTCAAGTGCGTGGTGGATCGTGTGAATGGACTCTTCATCATCCCGTCCACTATAGAAGTCCGACATGCCCATACAACCCAAACCTAAAGCGGAAACTTGCAAGCCTGTTTTGCCTAAAGTTCTTGTCTGCATTCTTAGGATCATCCTCCATATGAATTCAAATGGTTATTACAGGGCTAATCTGTGACCGTGTTCCATTTTAAATTATAGCACTTTTCCCTTTCCTTCCAAATTATTAACAGAACCCGATTATTGACAGAACCCAGCTTAAGACCAGCTTACAATAATATTCTTGCGTATGTGCCATGCTTTTGCTTCATAAGGTTCTTTGATTTGTCCATGTCATATTAGTTTTTTTGTCTGTTTGAAAATGCTTTCATCCATTAGAGTAAGGATAAGTCTATTTATGTCAAACAACAGTCCCACAAGGAGTGAAGATCATATGGAACAATTCAGATTACCGAAGATCGCAATGCCGGAGCTTACTCTGCCCAAGGCTATTCAGGATGTGCTGGCCGAAGCGGAAGAGAAGCTGAAGCACCGGCCGAAGCTGCTGCAGCTGTTCAAGAACTGCTTCCCAAATACATTGGAGACTACTACTAAACTGCTTGATGACGGAACGACCTTTGTCATTACCGGAGACATCCCGGCGTCCTGGCTCAGAGATTCGGTGGAGCAGGTGATTCACTATATTCCTTTTGCCAAAGAAGATAAGGACCTCCAGCGTATTATTGGCGGACTAATCAAGCGTCACGTCAAGTATATCCTGATTGATCCGTACGCGAATGCTTTTAACGAGCTGGCGAATGACTGGCACTGGAGCAAAGCGGATATTACGGAAATGTCGCCATGGGTATGGGAGCGGAAGTTCGAACTGGACTCCCTGTGCTTCTCTATGCGCCTGGCTTATAAATACTGGAAGGAAACTGGAATTACCGATATCTTTGATCTGGAATTCAGACAGGCGATGCAGACTATCTATGATCTGTTCAAAACCGAGCAGCGCCATTTCGAGCTGTCTCCTTACCGGTTCACACGCAACAACGGCATTCCGGAGGATTCCATCCGCAACAACGGGATGGGTATGCCGGTGAACTATACCGGAATGATCTGGTCCGGCTTTAGATCCAGTGACGACGCCTGCGACTTCCATTACAACGTTCCAGCGAACATGTTTGCTGTGGTGACTCTGCGTCAGATGCAGGAGTTCGCGGAATGGGTATACCGTGATCTTGGCTTTCTGGCAGAGCTTAAAGCGCTCGAAGCTGATGTGGATCATGGCATCAAACTGTACGGTATTTACCGTCATCCGAAGTTCGGACCGATCTATGCTTATGAGACTGACGGCTTCGGGAATTACTGCCTGATGGATGACGCAGGCACACCAGGATTGATGTCTATTCCTTATTTAGGATATGTAGGCGCTGAGGATGAAATTTATCAGAATACAAGACGTTTTGCGCTTAGCAAAGAGAACCCGTTCTATTTCGAGGGCAAGGTGGCTAGGGGAATCGGAAGCCCGCATACCCCTAAGGACTACATCTGGCACATGGCGCTGTCGATGCAGGGCCTGACGGCGAGCAGCAAGGAAGAGAAGCTGGAGATGATTGCGACTCTGGAGGCAACGGATGCGGATACCGGCTTTATGCATGAGGGCTTCCACGCGGATGATCCAACGATTTTCACACGCAAATGGTTCGCCTGGTCCAACAGTCTGTTCTCCCAGCTCGTCTATACCGCGATGAAGGAAGAGATTCTATGAGACAAGATATTGTCATTCTCTGCGACCCGGGATTCCCCGGAGCCAGTCTGCCGGCTGGCTTAAGCGGAAGTGGGAAGGCTGTCCAAGGAAATGACTCCGCTATCCAGGAGTTAAAGGATTTGGGCACGTTGGTTCGTGCGGAGGGGCTGGCTGAAGCTCTTCGCGGGCTGGAAGGCGGATGTCTGGTGAACCTGCATGCCCCGTATTTCCCGAAGTCGGCTTGGCCGGAAATTATCCAATATTTAAGAAGAGGTGGCAATCTGATCAGCATCGGGGGTGCCCCGTTCAAGCATCCGGTTAGAAGAGAGCAGGAGGCTTGGGTTGTTGAACCGGAACAGACAGCCTACCATCAAGAGCTGTACATCCACGAAGCACTTCAGGTTGACAGTGCGCGGGTTCATTCCCTTAAGTCACTGGATACAATTCCTTTGTTTGAGGGGCTGGAGCCGCTGTTCCGTCCAACCTCGAACACTTGGAATTTGGTGCCGCATACGACCAAGACCAGCGATCTGCCGCATCAGATGGGCTCGTCCGGACCCATGAGCACACGGATTTATCCGCTGCTTAAGGGTCTGACGAAGGACGATCGGGAGACCGCTGCTCCTGCCGTACTGTGGGAGAACACACTTGGCGGATTCGCCGGTTCGCGCTGGCTGTTTGTCAATGTTCCTCTGGAGGATGCGTTCTGGGCCCAGGGAGGCGTAAAGGCGTTAGCCAAATGGATTGCCTTCACGGCCAAGGGCGTCACCGAAATGTGGATTAAGCCAAACTATGCCTCCTACGAGTCGGGGGAACGGGCTGTGCTTACCCTTCAGATTCAGGTTGTCCGGAATCTACAGGCTGTTGAAGAAGTGAGGGGGGTAGAGACTTACAGAGCACATCAGAGAACGAATAATCCAAATCAAGAATCTCTTGCCCAAGCGGCCGGAACTGCCAATGGCAGCCGGGTCAATTCGGATGCGGCATCAGCTGGAGCAGGGCCGGAAGTATGGAAGTTCGACATCACCGTGCAGCACGAGAGCAGCCCGGCTCTATCCTGGTCGGGGCATACTCAGCTTACCGCGGATGAGGAATTCCGCCAGGTGCGGCTTCCCATCCCAATGGATATTGAGAGCGGATTTTACCGGGTGGAATGCCGGGCTGAATCCACATCTGGAGAGGTGCGGATTCTTCGGCAGGGCTTCTGGGGCCATGCGCCTGAGCTGCTTGCCGAAGGTGAGCCTGTAACCAGCGGCCGGGACTATTTCATCAAAGACGGACGCCCCCTGCCGGTTGTGGGCATGACCTACATGACCAGTGATGTGGCGCGGAAGTTCCTTTTCCTCCCGAATCCACAGGTGTGGGATCAGGATATGGCGCAGATGCGTAAAGCCGGCATCAATTGGATCCGGACCGGGATCTGGACCGCTTACCGGAACATGATGCAGGTGGATGGGCATGTCTCAGAGGACGTGCTGCGCGCGATTGACGCGTTCATTATGACGGCGAAAAAATATGATTTACAGGTGACCTTCACCTTTTTCTCCTTTACCCCGGAGACCTGGGAAGGGGTCAACCCGTACCTTGACCCTCAAAGCGTAGAGGCGCAGAAGCGGTTTATCCGCTCCATCGTATCGCGTCATACGCACACAACGAATGTAGATTGGGATCTTATTAATGAACCCTCGATGTTCGATCCCGTGCGGATCTTCTCGGACGGGCCAAGCTCCTGTCATGACCGGTTCGAGCAGAAGGCTTATCAGGCCTGGCTTCAAGACCGGCACGGCCGGATTGAGGTGCTTCAGGAGCGCTGGAATATGACACCGGAGCAGCTGCCTGACTTCCAGTCAGCTCAAATTCCGGAGAGTGCCGAGATTAACTTTAATGTGCAGGATATGCATAAGGCAAAGAAAGGCACACGCTGGCTTGACTACTGCCTGTTCTCCATGGAAATGCATAACCGCTGGGCTAAGCAGCTGTACAGTACGATTAAGGAGCTGTGCCCAGGCCATATGGTGACCGTGGGGCAGGATGAAGCGCTGGGCGCCCAGCGTCCATCCCCATTCTTCTATGAGGAGGCGGTGGACTACACTACGGTCCACTCCTGGTGGCTGAATGATTATCTGCTGTGGGATGGCATCTTCGCCAAAACAGCGAATAAGCCGAACCTGGTTCAGGAGACCGGAATCATGTACGTAGAGACTCCAGACGGACGGGCGAAGCGAAGCGAACAGGAGCTTCGGAGCCTGCTGGAGCGGAAATATACGTACGCGCTGTCCACTGGGGGAGCAGGAGCCATTCATTGGATATGGAACACGAATTTCTACATGGATAACGCTAATGAGTCTCACATTGGGGCACTCCGGGCAGACGGGACAGAGAAGCCGGAGGCGGATGTGTCCTATGACTTCGGTCAGTTCATTGAAGGCATACGGGATGTGTTCAAAGACCGCAAGTTGGAAGAAGCAGCAGTGGTCTTTCCTTACTCTAATGATTTCTCCAACCGGAAGCTGGCGTTCGATGCGACGACCAAGCTGACCCGAATCTTGGCCTATAGGCTGAAGATTCCTTTCCGCGGAGTCTCGGAGTATCATCTGGATGATCTCCTGCAGAACCCGGCGAAGCTGATTGTGCTGCCGAGCGCGCACAACTTCGACGATGCGGCGATGGATCAACTGATCCGCATCGCCGAGGAGACCGGGGCCGTGCTGCTCGCCACGGGCCCGCTAGGCATTGACGCTTACTGGCGTCCAACCGGCCGCCTGAGCGGACTGCTCGGGCAGCACGAGCTGCGCAACGTGCGCAGGGAGGAAGCGCTTGTGCTGGACGGCCAAGCGCTGCCGGTCTCGTTCGGCCACCGGCGGATCGCTGAGGTGGCCGCAGAGGCACCCGTTCACGAAGCGCTGGGAAGCTCCGGTGGAGCTTCGGTCGTGAACGTGCCTCTGGGCACGGGCGGCGGGCGGCTTATCTGGAGCCCGCTGCCCGTGGAGCTTAGCGAGCGCAGCAGCACGATCGCTGCGCTGTACCGCTTCGCCGCCGAGGCCGCCGGAGTAGGCCGCGGTCTGGAATGGCTGCGCGGCGGCGAGCTTCCCGGCGTCTACGGCCGGAAGCTCAGCTACGCAGACGGGGCCTTGTTCACCTTCGTGTCCGAGTATGCACTCGACACCGAGGTGGAGGTGAAGGACCCGGATACCGGCAGCATCTATTCGTTCCTGCTGGAGCAGGAGCGCTCGGTCCTCTTCGCGGTCGATTCCCGCGGTGTACTGCTAGGCGTATACCGCCCAGATGAGGTCAAGATCCAAGTAACTCAATAAAAGCGCTAGGAAGCGGCCCCCACGAGGATTCGCACTCAAGCGAAGCGAATCCCGCAGGGAGAGCGCCTCCCCGAACGCAGTAGAAGTAAAACGTTGGAAGCAGCTCTCATGGGGATTCGCACTCAAGCCAAGCCAATCCCGCAGGATGAGCGCCTCCTCAAACGCAGTAGAAGTAAAACGCTCGGAAGCAGCCCCACGAGGATTCGCACTCAAGCCAAGCAAATCCCGGAGGGAGAGCGCCTCCCCAAACGCAGTAGAAGTAAAGCGCTGGGAAGCAGCTCTCACGGGGGAATCGCACTCAAGCCAAGCGAATCCCGAAGGGAGAGCGCCTCCTCGAACGCAGTAGAAATAAAACGCTCGGAAGCAGCCCTCACGAGGATTCGCACTCAAGCCAAGCGAATCCCGGAGGGAGAGCGCCTCACCGAACGCAGTAGAAGTAAAACGCTGGAAGCAGCTCTCATGGGGATTCGCACTCAAGCCATGCCAATCCCGCAGGGAGAGCGCCTCCCCGAACGCAGTAGAAGTAAGACGCTCGAAAGCAGCACCCACGCCCCAGGCAGGAGCGCACCAGTAGAGCGGGCCCCGCAGGGGCGGCAAGCGGCTAACCGCACGCCAGCTACCCGGGTGCTCCAAACCCTGCGCCGCCCACCAACGGAATCAGGTAACTAAACAACACCGCAAGTTAAGCGGGTCCCGAAAGGGACGGCAAGCGATCCACAATCCCAAGCCGATAAGCTCCGCCTCAGTAACGCCCACGTTATTCCCATTCCGGGTGTCCAGAGGGCGAAGCCCTTGGGGCCCTCCCTTGGCTAAGGGAGGGTTTGGGAGGGATCGAATTACAAATTTGAAGGAGGTCTTCACCTTGGACCCAAACCATAAACAGCGCAAAGCCCATATCATTTCCCATACCCACTGGGACCGGGAATGGTATTTGCCTTACGAGAAGCACCATGTCCGCCTGGTCCAGTTGATGGATGCGCTGCTGGACAAGCTGGACAGCGGCAGTGAATTCAAGAGCTTTTTCCTGGACGGACAGACAATTATTCTTGAGGATTATCTTCAAGTACGGCCGGAGAATCTGCAGCGGCTGCAAAAGCATATTACAGACGGAAGATTGCTAATCGGACCTTGGTACATTTTGCAGGATGCTTTTCTGACCAGTTCTGAAGCGAACGTGCGCAATATGCAGATCGGACACCAGGATTCTGCCAGATATGGGCAGCCAGCCAAAATCGGGTATTTCCCGGACACCTTCGGTCTGACGGGTCAAACGCCGCAGCTTATGCAGCAATCTGGCATTACCAACGCCTTTTTCGGACGCGGTGTCAAACCGACGGGCTTTAACAACACCGTATCGGAAGGTGAATATGAGTCTTCCTTCTCCGAGCTGATCTGGGAAGGGCCGGATGGTTCTAAGGTGCTTGGCATTCTGTTTGCGAACTGGTACTCCAACGGAAACGAAGTTCCGGTGGATGAACAGGAAGCCCGCGAGTTCTGGGACCGTAAGCTGGCGGATGCGGAGAAATATGCATCTACTGGCGAACTGCTTTATATGAATGGGTGTGACCACCAGCCGGTTCAATTGGATCTGCCAGAGGCGATTGAGACCGCCCGGAAGCTGTATCCGGACACGGAGTTTATTCATTCCAACTTCCCAGATTATTTGAAGGCGCTGGATGAAGCAGTTGACCAATCCAATCTGTCCACCGTACAAGGTGAACTGAGAAGTCAGCGCAACGACGGATGGGGAACGCTGGTGAATACGGCTTCCGCCCGGGTCTATCTGAAGCAGATGAATCAGAGGGGACAGGCTATCCTGGAAAAAGTAGCTGAACCGCTTGCCTCCTTCGCCCATGTGCTGGGCAAGGAATATCCGCATCATTTGTTCACCTATGCATGGAAAACCTTGATGCAGAACCATCCGCACGACAGCATCTGCGGATGCAGTGTGGATGAGGTGCACCGTGAGATGGTGACGCGCTTTGATAAAAGCCGCCATGTCGCCGAGGCCATCGTTGACGACAGCAAGCAAGTTATTGCGGATGCTGTGGATACGACAGTTTTCTCCGCTTATGGGGAGGACCCGCTTCCTTTGGTTGTGATGAACACGAGCGGTTGGAGCCGGACGGGCGTTGTGCGTGTTGAAATTGATGCCGCCCGCCTCTATCTGCGCGATGGCCACGGCTTGGAAGAGACTGCCCGCCGTATGAAGAATGTGGATTTATCCGGCCGGGTGCTGGTGGATGCTGAGGGACGGGTGCTGGATGCTTCCGTGGAGGATCTGGGCCTGTTGTTCGGCTATGATCTGCCTGACGATAAGTTCCGCCAGCCGTACATGTGCCGCAAGGTCAGTCTGACTTTTGAAGCGGAACAAATTCCGGCCCTCGGACTTAAAGCATACGCTTGGGTAAGAAAGCAGGACCTGAAGGGGGCTGACACCGCTTCTGTGTCAGAATCTGCACTGCTTCAGGGCGGACGCATTCTGGAGAATGCAAACCTGAAAGTGGAAATTGCGGATGACGGCTCATTCAGCCTGCATGACAAGCTTAGTGGACGCACCTTCACCGATCTGGGGATTTACGAGGACACCGGGGATATCGGGAATGAATATATGTACAAACAGCCTGAGGGAGAGACGCCGCTGACCACTAAGGGCCTTCAAGCCCAGATGGCGGTGCTTGAGAACACACCATACCGTGCAAGTGTAGAGATCAAGCATGAGTGGGCGATACCGGAGTCGGCGGATGCCCAGCTGGATGAGGAGCAGCGGGAGCTGGTGTATTATCCTGAACGGAAGGCTAAGCGAAGCCGCAACCTTGTGACGGTTAGCCTTCGTACCGTTCTGAGCTTGGAGCGGGGAGGCAAAGGTCTGCGGGTCGACACCACTATTCAGAATACGGCCAAAGACCACCGGATTCGCGCTCTGTTCCCAACCGATGTGGCTGCATCCGTGCACCAGGTAGATTCGATGTTTGAAATTGCTCAGCGGGATAACGAGCCGGCACCGGAATGGCAGAATCCGAGCAATACTCAGCATCAGCAGGCATTTGTGGACGTCAGCGGTGAAGGTGCGGGACTTACTGTTGCCAATCTTGGTCTGAATGAATATGAGGTGCTGCGCGATGGACGCAACACGATTGCCATCACGCTGCTTCGTTCGGTAGGCGAGCTTGGGGATTGGGGATTGTTCCCGACACCGGAAGCACAGTGCCTTGGTGAGCATACCGCCCAGCTGGAGCTGATTCCTCACTCTGGAGACGGTCTCAGTACTGGAGCCTACGCGGAGGCATACCAGTTCCAAATTCCGTGGACAGCAGTCCAAACTGAAGTACATGGCGGGCCAATTGAGCCGGTATATACCCCGTTTGAGTGGGAGAGTGCGCAGCTTGCCTTCTCTTCTCTGAAAATGAATCAGGACACCGGCGATCTCCTGCTCCGTTGGTATAACATGAGCAAAGACGAGTCTGAGCTCACGCTGAGCTCCAAGATTCCTCAACAGTATTTTTACAAAACGACGATCTTAGAGGAAGCAGGTCAGCCGCTTACAGGCAATGTCGCCAATGGGCTGTCTGTTCTCGCAGGTCCATGCGAAATTCTGACTTTGGGTGTGCGGCGATAAGCTTGCAGCACTTGAGGAAGAATAAATAAGTAACCAAAAAAGGGTGCTCCCGTTATGGGGCACCCTTCTTGAATTGGTTTTGGCGTTAGGATGAATTTTGTTTCGAATGTAATGGTCTGATCCCAGCTTCCGTCATCGTATAATTTATCCGTTAAATAATGAAGGACATCTGGCCTATCTTCAAGGTGGCCTCAAGGCTCTTCTGAACTAAGCTACAACTCTACTAGCATCTTGATCAAACCTCATTCCAAATCCGTGCAACATTGTCAAAAGCGATCTTGGTCCCTTTCCGGCATTCCTCCATGCCTTCATACTCAATGGAGATGTACCCGTCATAGCCAGAGCTCTTCACGATCCTGAGAATCTCATACAGGTCCAAATCGCCTTGTCCGGCAATGGCCCCGCGAAGGTAAGAGCCGCCGGCGCTGCGGAACCAGCCTTCTCCCGGGTTGCGGGAGGCCGGGCGGATATAGAAGTCTTTGACATGAACCATGGAGGCGTAAGGAATGTTATTCTTCACCGCCGTAATTGGATTCTCGTCCACACACACGAAGTTGCCCACGTCAAGGGTGGTTTTGAAATTGGGGCGGTTTACGGCATGAACTACGGACTGCACACGGTCACTGGCCTGAACATAGTAGCCGTGATTCTCCAGGCTGGTTGTGATGCCGTACTGCTTCGCATGGTCGGCAATCCGCTGGCAGGCAGCGGCCACGCGTCCCAAGTCTTCATTGAACCTTGCGATAGAGGTATCTGTCCGGGCAGCGACATCGTGGCGCATGAGCTTGACGCCAAGCCGGTGTGCCCGGTCCACCTCAGCCTTGACCAGCTCGATCTCGGCTTCGTATTCTTCCTCGGAGCTTGTTACAAAGTTGGCCCCGATGGCATAGTTGGAAATTGCGATTCCTAGAGAGGCCGCTTTTTCACGGATTTGATCTTCCAGCTCCAGATTTTCAAACGTGAAGCCATACGGAACAATTTCAATGTGTTCTGCTCCGATTCCAGCTACCCATTCCATAATCTCTAAAATATCCATTTCTCCTGCTTCTAAGGCTTGATACAGGCTGTATGAGCTAATTCCCAGTTTCATGACTATTTCCCCTTATATGACTTGATAAATGCTACCGCCTTGCGGATGTCTTCTTCTGGATTAGCACCGACTTCACGCTCGATGGTCAAATAACCTTTGTAGCCGATTTCCTGGAGGGCCGCGAAATAAGCTGGGAAGTCTACCGTCCCTTCACCCAGCGGGACTTCCTCAAAGGCAGCACCCGATGCGGCCATTTCCGCAATCTTTTCATGGCTCATGGCTCCATACCCGAGGAACCCATATACATCTCTCGGGTCAACTGGACGCAGCTGCTTGCCGTCCTTCACATGGGTGTGTACCACATAGTCTTTAAGCAGCTTCACACCCTCAACCGGATCATCACCGGTGACCATAACCATGTTGGCTGGGTCAAAATTAACCGAAACACCGTTGGTGCTGAGCGAGTCGAGGAAGCTCTTCAGATGAGCGGAGCGCTCCGGGCCGGTCTCAATGGCGAAGTAGGCGTTCATGCTCTTGGCGTAGACACCGAGTTCTTCACAGGCTCTCTGCATCGAGTCGTAAATCCGGCTGCTGGTGTCGTCCGGCACGATTCCGATATGGGTGGTAACCACATTTGTTCCAAGCTCCACAGCCAGATCAAGAATCCGCTTGGATTTCTCGATTTTCTCCGGATTGGCGGTTTCGTCCTGGAAGCCGTGTCCGGCGAGATCCCCACACAGCGCGGAGATTTCAAGGCCTAATCCCTCAATATAGCTGCGCAGCTCCTTGCGTTTGGCGGGACTGAGGGCCGCCGGGTCCATTTCCCCGGATACGGCATAGATCTGCACACCGTCTGCGCCAACTTCTTTGGCTTTCTTAAGACCTTCTGTAACGCCCACACCAAAGCTGTCGACAATGACACCGATTTTGTTCGTAAAACTCATTAAGCACCTGCCTCCTTATTGCGTTGAAATAGAATTTGGGTCTCTTAGAAATTGCCGCCGGATTTAGAAATGAATTTCCCGGCCCTCTGCTGCGGATTGGTAAATTCCGTTAAGGATCTTGATCATTTCCACACCGTCTTCCACTGGACTGTTGGTCGTGATGAGGCCCAGACAGCTGTCGACAAAATGATTGATCTCGTTATTAAAGGCGCCTTGGAAATTGAAGCCCGGTTCCGTGATCTGCGGGGCCACATTGATGATGGTATTGTGCTGCTCGGTCACGATCAGCAGCTCGGGCTCGATTTCGGCGCCGCCTTTTTCCCCGTAAATGTTCACTTGGGCCGAGTTCTCCTTCGCATGAAGGGAGAAGCTCACATCCACCAGCAGAGAGGCTCCGTTCTCGAATCTGACGAGTGCATTGGCCATATCCTCTACCGTATTGAACGAGGCATCATAATCGGCAGCCTGGTAGAACTCATAATTCTCAATGTTGGAGCGGTTGCCCAGCTTGCTATATGTGTTGCCGCTGACGGATTTAACCTTTGGTCTGCCCATGAGATACCAGCAGAGATCAATGACATGTACGCCGATATCAATTAGCGGACCTCCGCCGGAGCGCTCCTTGTCGGCGAACCAGCCGCCTGGATTGCCGAGACGGCGCAGCATGCTGGCTTTGGCATAATAAATCTGGCCGAGGTCTCCGGCATCGATGAATTTTTTGAGTACCGCAATGTTGGAAGCGTGACGGCGTACATATCCGACCTGAAGCATTTTTCCGGTCCGGCGCACGGCATCTTCTACCTTAAGCGCCTCTTCCACCGTCTTGCACAGCGGCTTCTCACAAAGCACATTTTTGCCCGCCTCAAGGGCAGCGATGCTGATCTCCGCGTGAGAGTTGTTCCAGGTGCATATGCTTACCGCCTGAACCTCGGCGTTCGCCAGAAGCTCGTTGTAATCTGTATATACATGAGGAATATCATATTTCTTGGCTGTTTCTTTGGCTCTGCCTTCGTTCAAGTCACAGACAGCCCAAAGCTTGACTTTCGGATTGGCTTGGTAGGCGAGCAGGTGGCACTCAGAGATGGAACCGTTGCCGATAAGACCGATTTTTAGTTCACTCATTGTTTGCGCTTACATCCTTTCTTGGTCCGCAGGGTTCTGATACAATAATCCTAATGTATGCAGCACGGATTTGTTTTATATATTCATTGATTCCAATTTAGCACACTGATTGTGAGAGGGAGAATGTTCAGGATGACAAAATATCTGGATTATATGATCAGTTCTGACCCGATTAGGGTATTCAATCCGGCTGTGGATGCCAGCAAGCGGAAGGTGAAGTCTCTTACTGTGATAAGTGCCGGTCACTTACCCGGCCGGACACCTCAGCGCAGGGATGCCCAATTTGAGAATTGGGCTTTTGTGATGATCACTGCGGGGGCTGGATTTTATCAGGTCAACGAAGGTGAGGTGCAGCGGGTGGAGGCGGGAAGCTGGTTCTGCTTGTATCCAGGCGCGGTGTTTAACTATGGACCGGATCAGGGCGGTTATTGGGATGAGTATTATTATAGCTTGGATGGGTCCAGGCTCACCGAATGGATAGAAAATTGGCTGCCTCATCCGGCTTACGTGAATAAGGCTGTCATTGATGAGACCTTCATTCATAAAATGGAGGTGGCCTTCATGCTGATTGAAAGCGGAATGCCGAGCAATCTGGATCGTGCCTCCCTGATGATTGAATCCTTCATGTATGAGCTTGCGACTCAAAGCGACCGCACCCATGCAGGCAGCCGGGGCAGCCTCGTGATTAAGGTGATTGAGGACCTGGCCAGCTCCTTGCATATTATCCAGGAGCCTGCGGCCCTTGCGGCAAGGCATCATATTTCGGTCTCGACTCTGCGAAGAATCGTGCATGAGTATACAGGCTACCCCTTAAATGAATATCTGCATCAGCTGAAGGTTGGGGAGGCCAAGAACATCCTGCTCAACACGGATCTGTCTGTGAAGGAAATCGGGGAATCGCTCGGTTACAAAGATACGTTCTATTTCTCCAGAGTATTCAAGAGAATTACGGGCATTTCGCCAAGAAGCTACCGGAGCCGGGTGGGGCAGTAGGGGGACGGGAACCCATTAAATTTATAGATTCTATATAAAATGAACTTATGAAGGTTACCCATTAGAGGCGCTGCGATGCCGAGGGTTCTTACGACCCCTGCTGTCTCCGAAATGCTTGAACTAGATACCCAAGTAGAGGCATTTCGAAAGACAAAGGCGGACGCTTAGCTTCTTCAGAGTCACTTGTCCTCTCCAATGAGATCGGTATCTTCTAAAGTTCATTTTATACAGAAAGAACTTTTGTGGTAAAATTGGAAA
>NZ_BOSF01000008.1:0-240106 GCF_018403205.1 Paenibacillus sp. J22TS3 | reverse complement strand
CTCAATTGAAATTCATCCATTTTAATTCTCATTCGATTAAAGAACCGAAGTTCTTCAATCTTGTATCTCACTCGTTGTTCAGTTTTCAAAGATCAATTTCTCATTTAGTTAACCACTTCGCCATCGACTCAGTTAGCATTCGGTGTCTCAGCAGCAACTCTTATATATTATCATGTTACCAAGCATTTAAGCAAGTCATAATTTTTACCAGTTTATCTTTTCTTACGAAATTAAACTGTATGAACTACTCTCATGCTCCCGCCAAATTACTTACCAAGCAATCGGCCGGAATAATAATATATCATGGAACCCAAGTGAATTGCAAGTGTTATTTCAAAAAAGAATTTTTCTAAATAAATCCAACCTTTAAATCCCCGGCAATTAAGAACATCATATCCGCCAGACTCCTCATCAATATAACCCGGGCATAATTCCATATGCCCGGGCTGAAAGCTTTTACGATCCTAATGCTGTGTTAATTGCCTTAGCGTAGTCTGCGGGTGAGCCATAGTTCGGATATTTAAGCATATCGTCATAAAGCCACATGAATCCTCCAGTAATTCCGGCGGATGACTTCCAATTCGTCATTCTGCTTTGGACCTGGCTCGGAGTGTTCCCATAGGTCGGGGTCTTACTGTCTAAACCGGGCATTACGGGCATACCTAAGTTTTTACTCCAAGTCGCCGGATCATTCCAAGATCCGCCTGAGTATACCTGAAGGTATACGCGGTCCACCTTACTTCCCAATTGTGTTTTGATACTTTTCCAATAAGTCACATTGGAGTAAGGACACAGGGTAATTTTGTAGCCTAGGCCAGAAAGCATATTTCCAAGTGATACACTTGTGTTAACATCATATAAGTCCTCATCATCGAAGCTGGCTGCATCTGCGCCCAGAGCCGTCTTAAGAGCACTAAAGTTCTTGTACAAGATACTGCTTGTCCCAGTCCCTTGAGATGCGATTAGACTCTTAATGTTGTGAAAGTCATTAACATCTGCTGAACCGATGCTGATTTCAATCCGTTTAACAGATGTCGGGGCCTGTTTCAAGGAGGCAAGCTCGCTCGGCCATGCAGCTCTGCCCACATACTTGCCTTGGGAAACAACCAATTGGTCGTTGTAGACCAGGTCCCCATTGCTGTTCACATGGATGGTCCACAGCATCACTGTTGTGTATCCTGACGATCTCAGACTGTTCATGGTGGCTGTGCCTCCAGAATAGAAAGGTCCCCCGCCGTAGATCACCGATTCACCTGACCCCGCAGCCGATGCCCCTACCGGGAGAACTCCGAGCAGCAGCCCGAAAATCGCCAGCAAACCTAAAAGCCTTTTTTTCATCAATTCAGCCTCCTCTTAAGCTTTTTTTATTTTAATCCACTGCTTCAGACAATTTGTTAGCTCCGCTCTCCGCCTGCAGTTCAAATCACGGAGTCAAAGACTGGGCAGTAGAATAAAACCACCGTTCCTTGTTCAAACATCACCCTCCCGGAATTGAATATAGCGCTTTCATTTTGATGCAGCCCTGCTGTGTGATTAAGATAACATATCCTAAATTTTCAAAAAAGTGGATAAATGCTAGATTTGCATCTAGAAATTAAAGATTGAACCTGATTCTTGGCGGTCTCTTCCTCCCCACTCATCAAAATGTTATGTGGACTTTATTCTTTTCAGTGACTGCCCCTCACATAACCCTCTTCCCCTTGAATATATATGGAGAATAGATCATTAAGCCTTATTACGAGGGAGGTGCCTGGCTATGCCGTCATCCGATAATTCTCTTTTTATCGTGTCCAAGGAAGATTGGTCTTTGCACCGTAAAGGATACCAGGACCAGCAGCGCCATGAGAAGAAAGTGAAGGAGATCATTAAACAGAATCTGCCGGATTTCATAACGGAAGAAAATATCATCATGTCAGACGGAAAACAGATCATTAAGGTGCCTCTGCGCAATCTGGAGGAATACCGGTTCGTGCATAACTACCAGAAGCAGAAGCACGTCGGTCAAGGGGACGGGGACTCCCAGGTGGGCGATGTGCTCGGCCGGGATAACTCCAAACAACCCGGTGCAGGTGAAGGGGCGGGCGATCAGCCCGGGATTGATTTTATGGAAGCCGAGATCAGTATTGAGGACTTGGAGGATATGCTCTTCAGTGAGCTTGAGCTTCCGTTTATGGAAGATAAAGATAATGACCAGATCGAAATTGCCGATATCCGCTTCAACGACATCCGCAAGAAGGGGATCATGTCCAACATTGACAAGAAGCGGACCATTCTCGAGAACCTCCGCCGCAATTCCACAGGCGGCAAGCCTGGCATTCACGGCATATCCCCGGATGATCTCCGCTATAAGACCTGGGAAGAAATCGTAATTCCCCGTTCCAATGCCGTCATTATCGCCATGATGGATACCTCCGGTTCAATGGGCACCTTCGAGAAGTACTGCGCCAGAAGCTTTTTTTTCTGGATGACCCGGTTCCTCCGACGGCAATATGAAAAAGTGGAAATTGTCTTCATTGCCCATCACACCGAAGCCCGGGAGGTCAGTGAAGAGGACTTCTTCACACGAGGGGAAAGCGGCGGAACCATCTGCTCCTCAGCCTACTTAAAGGCGCTTGAAGTGATTGACAAGAGATATCCGCCTTCAAGCTATAATATTTACCCGTTTCATTTCTCCGACGGGGATAATCTTACATCCGACAATGAGCGATGTGTGAAGTTAATCGGCGAGCTGCTGGATAAGAGCAATATGTTCGGATATGGGGAAGTGAACCAATACAACCGGGGAAGCACATTAATGTCCGCCTACAAGCATATTAAGAAGGAACGGTTCCTTCACTATATTATTAAGGAAAAGGGAGCTGTCTATCACGCCCTGAAGAGCTTCTTTCATAAGCAGGAAGGGAGGTTCGCGTAAGTGAGCAGTGAAATGGAGCAACTTGAGAAGGCCATTGCGGAAATCATGGAGATCGCTGACAGCTTCGGTCTGGATTATTATCCGATGAGATATGAAATATGCCCGGCGGATATCATCTATACTTTTGGAGCCTACGGCATGCCTACCCGCTTTTCACACTGGAGCTTCGGCAAAACTTTTAATAAAATGAAGCTCCAATACGATTTTGGCCTCAGTAAAATTTATGAGCTCGTCATTAACTCCAACCCATGTTATGCCTTCCTGCTTGACGGCAATAGTCTGATTCAGAATAAGCTGATCGTAGCTCACGTGCTGGCTCACTGTGATTTCTTCAAAAATAACGCCAGATTCTCGGCCACCAACCGGAATATGGTCGAGAGCATGGCCGCCACCGCAGAAAGAATCAGCCAGTATGAACTAATTCATGGGACAGATACAGTGGAAAAATTCGTGGACGCGGTGCTTTCTATACAGGAGCATGTGGACCCCCAGCTCATCAAGCCAAGGCGTCTGGATAAGAAACGTTATACCGAAGCCAAGATTCGCGAGCTCAAAGAAAGAGTCAACCCTATCAAACCTGTCACCCCATATGATGATCTCTGGTCAATAGACGACAAGCCTGCGGCAGGTCCTGTGGAGCATCCCGTTTTCCCTCCGGAACCGGAGAAAGACATCGTATGGTTCATCCAGGAATATTCCGAAACTCTGGAAGACTGGCAGAGGGATATCATGAGCATGCTTCGGGAAGAAATGCTGTATTTCTGGCCGCAGATGGAGACCAAAATCATGAATGAAGGCTGGGCCTCCTACTGGCATCAGCGCATTATCCGGGAACTGGATCTGACCAGCGAGGAGACGATTGAATTCGCCAAGCTCAACTCCTCTGTAGTGCAGCCTTCAACCCAGAGCTTGAACCCCTACTATCTCGGTCTGAAAATATTTGAGGATATCGAGCGCCGCTGGGATAAGCCAACTCCCGAGGAGCAGGAGCGCTTCGGCAGGAAGCCGGGCAAGGGACGCGAGAAGATCTTCGAGGTTCGTGAGCTGGATTCGGATATCTCATTCATTCGGAGCTATTTGACTAAGAGCCTGGTACAGGATCTGGATCTGTATGTATTTGAGAAGCAAGGGCCCGAGTGGACCATTACCGACAAGTCTTGGGAAAATGTCCGGGACCAGTTGGCCCTGTCCCGGGTCAACGGGGGTGCGCCCTACATCGTTGTCCAGGATGGGGACTATCAGCGGAGCGGTGAGCTTGTGCTCAGACATAAATATGAGGGAATCGAACTCGATCTTAAGTATCTCGAACGTACTCTTCCCCATGTATATCAACTGTGGGGGAAAACCGTTCATTTGGAGACGGTCATTGAGGAGAAAAAGGCCGTGTTTAGCTTTGACGGGCAGAAGCACTACCGGAAGTTTGTAAGCTGATGTTTTACCAGAGAGGTTAAACATAAGGAGGAGTTCTTTACGGGCTCCTCCTCTTCTGCGTTTAATTTCGCGCTGTGGTCATCTTGCCATCTGGTTATCAGAAAGATTAAGTCTCCGCAAAATATCGCAGCTCTCTTGTCCCTAGACTTCGATATCTGATCGCCTGCTAAATAAGGCTGGGGAGAAGCATTTGCATGCAGCAACTTAATATATAGAACCGATATAGAACCGGACAAGCTGTCTTCAGAGCAGAAGGCATAAGACCATCACAAATGGGGATTCTAGGATAGACCCTTTAAGCTAAACTCTACAACACAAAGGAGCAGTGAAACATGGCTATTCTAGGCGGCAACCCTAAGGACGAACCGCTGCATTACGGGGAAATTTTTGGGGTATGGCAATGTTCTACCAAAGGTAAGGGTTCTTTATCCTCCTTCCAGGCTTATCTGAACCATGCTGGGGACAAAGATCTGAAGGACATACTTAAGGACCTGATCGACCAGACTACACGGGAAATAAAAGAAGCCGATGAAATTCTGCTGGCGAACGGAATTCCGCCAGTCCCAGCTTTTCCGGAGAGACCGCCTGCGGATCTTGAAGAAATTCCGGTTGGCGCCCGCTTCTCCGATCCGGAGATCGGTGCGGCTGTAGCAACGGCTGTCTCCATGGGTATTGTGGAAGCAAGCCAGGTTATCGCTATTTCGATCCGGGAAGATATAGGGGCTTTGTTCCTTAAAAACCACGGATTAAAAGCGGCTCTCGGCGCCCGAATTCTCCGCCTATTGAAAGATAAAGGTTGGCTTGTCCCTCCTCCTCTTCAAATCAAAAGACCGGACGGCGAATAAGTCCGCTCCCTAGACAACACAAAACAAAACCTCCTATCCCCACGAATCTGTGGAACTGGAGGTTTTGTCATATTAATCCCCTACCTTAACGATTCAGCAGGCTTCCCACATAACGGAGAAGCTCATTCGCGCAGACAGGGCAGTAGCCGTGATTATCCATTAACCGCCGGCTGACCTCATTAATCCGCTTAAGCTGATTCTCGTCCGGCGTTTTCGTGGAGGTGGTGATTTTGACAATATCTTTGAGATCCACAAACAGCTTCTTCTCAATAGCTTCCCGCAGCCGTTCATGGTCGTTGTATTCGAATTTACGCCCCTTCCGTGAATAAGAGGAAATGCGGATTAGAATCTCTTCGCGGAATGCTTTCTTGGCATTTTCGGAAATCCCAATCTGTTCTTCAATTGAACGCATGAGACGTTCATCCGGATCAAGCTCCTCATCAGTCAGCGGGTCACGGATTTTGGTCCAGTTGCAAAAGGCCTCAATGTTATCGAGGTAGTTCTCAAACAAGGTCCGCGCAGACTCTTCAAATGAGTAGACGAAAGCCTTCTGGACTTCTTTCTTGGCAAGTTCATCGTACTCCTTACGCGCAATCGCGATGAAGTTCAAATACCGCTCGCGTTCCTCTCTCGTAATGGAGGCATGCTGATCCAGCCCATCTTTGATGGCCCGTAAAATATCCAGCGCATTAATGCAGTGAAGATCCTGCTTAATCAGGGCACTGGAGATCCGGTTAATCACGTAGCGGGGGTCAACTCCTGACATCCCTTCATCCAGGAACTCATTTTGGAGTTCCTTCAGATCAGCCGTCTTGTAGCCCTCCACCTCTTCACCGTCATAAAGCCGCATCTTCTTAAGAAGATCAACCCCCTGTTTCTTGGAGTCCTTGAGCCGCGTAAGAATCGTGAAGATCGACGCCGCCCGGAGCGCGTGAGGCGCAATGTGAATATGGCTCATATCACTTTGACCGATCAGCTTCGCGTAGATCTTCTCTTCCTGGGAGACCTTGAGGTTATAAGGAATCGGCATGACAATCATCCGGGATTGGAGAGCCTCATTCTTCTTGTTCGCAATAAACGATTTGTATTCGGATTCATTCGTGTGGGCCACAATGAGTTCATCAGCGCTAATCAGAGCGAATCGGCCCGCCTTGAAATTCCCCTCTTGGGTCAGCGACAGCAAATTCCACAGGAACTTCTCATCACACTTCAGCATCTCCTGGAATTCCATCAGACCACGGTTAGCCTTGTTCAGTTCCCCATCGAACCGGTAAGCCCGGGGGTCCGACTCCGAACCGTACTCTGTAATCGTGGAGAAGTCTATGCTTCCCGTCAAATCCGCAATGTCCTGGGATTTCGGGTCCGAAGGGCTGAAAGTACCGATTCCAACCCGTGCATCCTCGGAAATTTCCAGCCGTGTTACTCTTACATTCTCAATGTTATTGTCATATTCCGTCTTAAGTTTCATCTGGCAGACCGGGCATAGATTCCCTTCAATCCGGATGCCAAGCTCCTTCTCAACATCCGCACGCAGCTCCAGCGGGATCAAATGCAGCGGGTCCTCATGCATGGGGCAGCCCTCAATAGCATACAGTGCACCCTGATCCGTCCGGGAGAACTTCTCCAGCCCCCGCTTAAGCAAGGTGACCAAGGTGGACTTCCCCCCGCTGACGGGTCCCATCAGCAGTAGAATCCTCTTGCGCACATCCAGCCTACGGGCAGCCGAATGGAAGTATTCCTCCACCAGCTTCTCGATGGCACGGTCCAGACCAAAGATCTCCTGCTCAAAAAACTTGTAGCTCTTATGTCCGTTCACTTCTTCAACGCCATAAGAGGTGATCATGTCATACACACGGGCATGAGCCGTCTTGGCCGGAGACGGGTCTTTCTTAAGCAGCTCGATATATTCTTTAAAAGTACCGCTCCATGCCAACCGTTCGCTTTCTGCCCGGTATGCCGCAACGCGTTCAAAAATATCCATGCTTGGTACCTCCTGTGCTTCCGAGTTGAACTACGCATCTATTTCTGTCTTTAGAGCAGTAAGTCACGAGCTAACAACGGTAAATAGAAAAAAAGGATACTACATACTTATGCGAGCTTATACGATTAATTGACGATTTTATCTTAATAACATTTTTCCCATTGGTTAAATAAGAATTGAGATGACTCCTTGCCTCCAACCGCTTGTGGTATACTTCAGTTCAAAGGAATATAGGCATCAGCCAAGGAAGGAGCCGTTCAAATGGCGGTTCAACACGAGACCGAACTGTATAAGCCGCTGAAGCTTTTTTTTGAGGCGCAGGGCTATGAGGTGAAAAGCGAGGTCCGCCACTGCGATCTGGTCGGATTCCGTCCAGGTGAGGAGTTCCCTTTGATTGTGGAGATGAAAAAAACCTTCAATCTGGCTCTGCTCCTGCAAGGCATGCAGCGCCAGAAGCTAAGCAAGGAAGTATATCTGGCGGTGGAGAAGAACCGTCAAAAAAAGGGAGCTCATAACCAGCGCTGGGGTGAGATTACCCAGCTATGCCGCAGGCTTGGACTGGGACTGATCACGGTGACGCACTATAAAACCAAAAAGCCGTTCGTTGAGGTGCTCTGCACTCCGGAAGGCTCGGCAGTCTACGGCCAGAAGCCGATGAAAGCACGATTAAACCGGCTCGCAAATGAATTCCGCGAACGGAGCGGAGATTATAACGTAGGCGGCAGCCGCGGCCAGAAGCTGGTCACGGCTTACCGCGAGAAGGCCCTGCGGGTGGCCGAAGTTATGGCCAGCTGCAGCGAACCTATGTCACCGCGCGAAATCCGTGACCAGAGCGGAGTGGGCCGGGCGGCCGACATCCTCCAGCGCAATTATTACGGCTGGTTCGTCCGGATTGCCCGCGGCCGCTACTCCCTCACGCCTGAAGGCGCCGCAGCGCTGAGGACTTATGAGCAGGTGACGAACAGCCACCGGATGTTCGCGGCAGCCGAAGAGCCGTCTGAGGAGACGATCAAGGAAGAGGCCGCCGCGGCAGCAGCTGGGCTGGTGGATCTGATGGAGCGGATGTAATGTAGTGTCACCGGCTTCGGCCATATCTCTTTATGAGTTCGGCATTCCATAGCGAGCAGCTGTTGATGGATTGGATCTCGCGCTGACATGAGCAGAGCAGAATCTTGACTCCCGTGGCATTGATCTAAAATAGTATCGGTCTTGATGGGCTTGACATTGGGGTTCCTATCAACATGCAAGAAGCAAGTGGATTTCCCAGATGGTCTTTCATGGCTGTCCCCAAGGTAAGAGGGAACGGCCGAATCAGTTGGAGGATTCCGTCAGCGACCCGAAGCGGTGCGGGCTTTTCACAAAAAGGCTCGCGTTCAGCCCTCCCAGCGGGCAGTGAACTCCGCCGCCGCATCCGCAAGGCGCGCAAGCCCCAGCCGCATCCGCTGCCGGCTCTGCGCCGCCAGCGACAGCCGCAGCGTACGCGGGCTGCCCGCTCCCGCGTAACACCACGGCGCGCCCGGCAGGAACGCCGCGCCATGAAGCCGCGCCGCCCGCAGAAGCGCGCCGCTATCCAGCCCTGCCGGCAGCTCGCCCCACAGGAAGCGGCCGCTGCCGGCAGGCTGCTGGAAGGCAGCCCGGAGGATAGGGCTGCCTTCCAGCAGCGCAAGAGCTTCCGCTCGCCGGGAGGCGTACTCGCGGTTCAAGGCGGCGGCATGCTGCGGCCAGCTGAAGCCCGGCCGAACCAGCAGCGCCGCCGGTGCTCCCGGGAGGCCGCTGTGCCCGGCCTGCTCCGGGAGCTTCAGCCTCGCCTCCTGCAAGCGCTGAACCAGCGCACGGTCG
Source organism: Paenibacillus sp. J22TS3 (assembly GCF_018403205.1). NCBI lineage: Bacteria > Bacillati > Bacillota > Bacilli > Caryophanales > Paenibacillaceae > Paenibacillus > Paenibacillus sp. J22TS3. The sequence goes on along the minus strand of NZ_BOSF01000008.1, from coordinate 231,096 downwards.
GCTCTAACCCAGGCTGCATGGATGCCGTGCCCATCCATGGAATCCAGCTCGGCCGTCCTTGCCCCGGCTCCCCGCTCCAAGGCTTGGGCGTATATAGAGCCTTTAAGGTAGCTTTCCTCCCCTGGAACAGGTGCGCGGCCGCCGCTTCGGTCGGCCACGGTCCAAACCTCATTTTCCAGCGCCACCTCAAGCACCTCAGCCCTTCGCCGGGAACTCCAAGAGATCCCACAAGTATCCGATTCATCCGGCGTGAAGTAAATGAGCCTCGGCTTATGCTTCCGAATCAAAGTTCGGCATTCCCCAGGAAGCATCCCATCCGGATCACAGGGCACCCCGATAATTTCTACTCCATTCCTATGGAATATTCCCCTGGCAGCAGGCGATACCGGTGTCTCCACCAGCACCTTCTCTCCCGGCTTCAACAGCACGTTCGCAAGCAGTACGAGAGCCCTTCCCCTACCAGCCGTGACAAATAGACCCTGCTCATCTTCCAGAGCCGGACTATCTCCGTGTCGGAACCACCCGCTTATTGCCCGGGTTACCTCCGCCTGAAGAACTCCCTCCCCAACCAGACTCAGGAGTTCTTCTTGAACCTCTCCCTTCCAGGCTTCATGTGCGGCTTCCCGCCAGCCGTCCGGGAGGAGTCCTGTCTCGAGACCCTCCTCCGCCAAGGAGATAAGCCCATCTCCAGGTGGTCTCTTCTCTTCATGGCCTAATTTTCTATTCGCCATCCCCCGCTCACCTCCAAATCTCCGCTTGTTTCCTATACCTATGGAAGTCCAAGGTGCCTAATACCCGCGATTCTGACTTTTTCTCCAACAAATCTCTTTGAAAACATTTACATTTTTTGCGGTCAACAGGGCGAAATGATAGAATGATAGAATGTTAAAAAGGTAAAATTTAATAGAAAATGCTTTGAGGTGATTTACATGTCTTTCTCTACGGAGCCTGTTTCCACGCCTCCCGCAACGCGCAGCCAGAGAAGCCGGGGAACGTCCGTAAAAGTATTTCTGGTAATCTGGCTCGTGCTTATTGGGGCGGGGATTGCCGCAACCTACTGGTACAGCAACCATCTTCAGCAGGCCATGCTGAAGAGCCTGGATGCCAAGTGGCAAACCCAGACGAATGCCATTAAGGCGGATTACAACGCCAAGCTGACCTCCCTGTCCAAGGAAGTGGGCGAACTAAGCAGCAAAGTGCAGTCTTTTAATGAGCTGTTGACTTTTACGAAGGACAATGCAAGCAATAAGACCGACAACAGCAACAAGCTGTACACCCAGTTAAATGAAGTCAAAAAACAACTTAATGCTCTTCAGAGCAAGATGGACCTGCTGAAATGAACATTCAGGTCAAACAAGTTAACCGGTTCTTTATGCTTGCAACAGCCCCTTTCTTCGGTCTGTTCATCGCTTTGCTGCTCGGAAGCGTTCACCTGAACTGGGAAGGACAGCAGGTGGACCTGTCTGAGCCGAAGGAGCTTCATCAGCATGTAACCACATTGTCAGAGGGACTGACTAATGCTGAAGAGACAGCTAAATATACGATTTCCACCATTCGCAAAACCTCGCTGCTGTATCAGAAGACGACTAGTGCAATGTCGCAAATTGTCTCATCGGCAAGCTCGGCTTCCCGGCGCCCGGAAATGATCTATGATCACCGGATCACAGCCAAGTTCGGAACAACTCCCTTTGAGACCGTGCAAAGCGACAAGATCCGGATTGAGCTGTATAAGATTAATCCGGGGAATTATAAAGGGTACGCCATGAAAATCAAACTCAAAACCCCTTCAGCCATGAAAATGGCTGTGGCCGGCGACAAGCTCGGCGCCGCAGAGACGACCATGCAGGCAGTCAAGCACAGCGGTGCTGTTGCCGGGATCAATGCCGGCGGATTCGCGGATTCAGGCGGCAAGCGCTACCCGCTCAGCACCACGATCCTGAACGGCAAATATTTGACCGGCTTTGAGCCGAGCTATAAGGATCTATCCTTTGTCGGCCTGAATCAGTCCGGCAAGCTGATCGGAGGAAAATTCTCCAGTCAGGACCAGCTGGACCGGTTGAAGCCTGCCTTCGGGGCCACCTTCGTTCCGGTGCTTCTGCAGAACGGGTCCAAGACCCCCATCCCGGCCAAGTGGATAACCTCCCCTTACCGGGCGCCCCGCACAGTAATTGGCAGCTACCGGGATGATCAGCTCCTTGTACTCGTTGTTGATGGTTATGACGAGAAAGGCGGTTCCGGCGCGTCCCTTCCAGAGCTGCAGGACAAGCTGTACAATTTGGGGGTGCAGAGCGCCTACAACCTGGACGGCGGTGGATCGACCTCGCTCATCCTAAACGGCAGAGTGATTAATAAACCTTCAGACGGATCGCTGCGTCCGGTCCCTACTCATTTTTTATTTTTCAAATAATAGAGCTTTTAATTTTATATCCGGGATGGTTATAATAGGGGAAGAGAGTAATTGCCTGGAGGTGGCCTTGTGTCCTTTTCACTAACGTTCTGGATTATTACCTTGGTATTTGCCCTGTTTGTGGGCGGAATTCTAACTGCAGCTTATAACGATGATAAAACTAAAGGCTTGTAATGAAGAAGAAGCACTTCCACCTGGAAGTGCTTCTTTTCGTCCCTTGTCCGGGCATATAAAAAGCGCCGCTGCTTAGCGGCGCCCCAACCAAGACAAAAGCTTACGCATGTCTTGGTAAGTGGTTCATTTCAACCAGGCATTGTCCACAGATGGACCGTTCTTTGAACTCGCTCACATCTTCCATATTTCCACAGAACACACACTTCGGACGATAACGCTCAAGGATAATATGATCCCCTTGTACGAGAATTTCGACAGGGTCCCCTTCATTCATTTGATATCTCTTCCGAAGCGATTTGGGTAAGACGATTCTCCCCAGTTGATCCACTTTACGGACCACACCAGCAGGTTTCATAACAAGCACACCTCTCCCGAAAAATATAAACAGACCGTGCATGAATAGGGCTCTTCACTGAAGATATAATAAAGCTTCCCCCTTCTTATATCGGCAGAAAAGCAAAAGATGGAAGGTCTTTAAATAAATTTATTTCGGCATTTTTTTCCTGAATCCTGCTTAACGATCTAATTTTTGTGATAATTCACGAAAAAATCGCAACTTCAGACATATTTACACATAAAATCCTTACCTCATACCAGGAAAATCCAACTGCCTCAGCGCTTCATACACAATAATTGCAGCAGAATTGGACAGATTCAGCGAGCGTACCTTGTCGGTCATTGGCATCCGGATTAAGCTGTCTGGATGAGCCTCAAGGATTTCCGGCGATAATCCTTTGGTTTCCTTGCCGAAAACAAAGAAGTCCCCATCCTGATATTGATAGTCACTGTATCTTTTGTCCCCTTTGGTGGTGGCGAAGAAGAATCTGCTGCCTTTATACATCTCCTCAACCTCTGCGAAGGAGTCATGGTATTCGATATGAACAGCGTACCAATAATCAAGGCCGGCGCGTTTCAGCGTGGCGTCATCGGTACGGAAGCCGAGCGGGCGGACAAGATGCAGATGGATTCCCGTAGCCGCGCACGTACGGGCGATGTTCCCGGTATTCGCCGGAATTTCAGGTTCAACGAGTACAATATGTAAAGCCATGATGAGTGAAGCCCCTCTCTTGTGCGAAAGATTACATCCAAATTCATCCTTGTATTATATCACGTTCTTCCCCTATTCAAACAGCCTGCCTTATTCTCTTCGGCGTATCCATACATCCTTATACCGTACTTTGCCCCATGCATTCAGGCTCATCCCTCCAAATGCCCCGTCATAGTTCGCGGTCTGCACACTGTGGTACAGAGGGATGGGATATTACAGCTTCTACGAATAGTTCCGCAGCTTCAAGCAGCTTACTTTACTACTAACAGGCAGCCGGAATAAACCGGCCGCCTATCGTCATCCATCATTACTAACAATTCAGAAGAGCATACACTGTTCTGTTTTATTGATTGTTTTGCTTGGCGTTAATCGTTTCAATAGCCTTCTCCAAATATACATCTCGCCCTTCGCGGACTTCCTTAATCGTTCGCTCCACCGGCACGGTAGGCTGAATGCCGATGAGATGGTGCTGGCTGCCGTCTTGTTTCAAGGTTACTAGACCTGTCCATCCCACGATACAGCCACCCGGCAGTTGAATAAGGTTCACATCTCCGTTCGCCCCCGCAGTCGGTTGTCCGATAATATCCGCCAATCGGTAATGTTCGACGATACCCATAATTGTTTCGGAATAGCTAACTGCGCCTCCATAAGTCAGAAACGCCACTTTGCCCTTTAATTTCGATTGCTCCGGTTCATGTGTATCTTGTATAAGATTAAACTTCACGTTTTCATGATCCGGAAATACAAACAGAGGCATATGGAATTGCGGCGTCTGGAATGGAGAATCCGTTAGATATTTCAATATATTTATCCCAATTGTACCCGGATACGGATAACCTCTTAAATCGAAGATTACGCCTTTTGCATGTTCCAGCTTTGAGAGGTTCTGTTGGAACATGTCTTCGGTCAACCTTGTCGGATTAACGTAATAAATACCGTCCTTTACCTGTTCAACAACGCCTGGCGTGATGAATTCATCTACTGCTCGTTCGCCATAAGGAATGGTAAGGTAAAGCTTGTTCTTGCCTCGCAGCACCGCCAGCTTGAGATGGCCACCTTTTTACCTGTATAAAATTCAAATACACGTCGTATATCGTCGGAGCTTCTGAAGGGTTTCACATGCTGTTTACGTATCATTCCCGGCTGCTCACTCTCGTATAAAACGGCAAAAGGTGATTTCAAGGTTTTAAAACTCAAGCTGAAGGAGACAAAATTGAGTTTTTATGTATTTTCATCATAAGCTGTTTTATCAGGATTATAACCGTTTGGCAAGATCACCTTATTTAAAACCCATGGGTTATAACCAATCCCACTGGTTTAAAACAGGCAGAACGAAAAAAGTCGCTCCCGGAATCCAGGAGCGCCTATATTATACTCAGTTATAGATAATTAGAGCGTTCGTCCGCGATGTTCTCATATTCCCTCAATATTTTGTAAAAAGTATTCTTCTTCAGTTCTCATAATCAAGACTCCTGCTAGTTTATAAAGGTGATATTATCATTGCAAACGTTTATAAAAACAAAATAATACCTTTATAGCGAATATAGCGAAAAAACTTCAGTTTTCCAAGCCTCCCTAAAGGTATATCTCTAGGGAAGCTACAGTTAATCAGATTAGTAGACAAACAGACTGTAATTTTTTTTAATTTTTACACAACTTATCCAATTTTATCGTTGTTATTATATAAAGAAAGAAAATAATCTTAACTATTAGGAGGTAAGTTTAATGAAAAAGAGATTCAAATTAGGTACTTGTTTATCTGCCCTTCTACTTTCTTTAGTCTTAGTTGTGCCAGCAAGTGCATCAAGTAAATCAGGTGACATTTTAAACGCAAATGAAAGTAGTAAGTTGTGTACTGAACAAGGACTGCAAGAATTTGCTAGTCAACAAGGGGTTGAGCTTAAAAGAGAAGTAAGCTCAACAAACACAGATGTAACTAATCTTGTAATTGATGATGCGGAGGCAGCAACTCTATTAATTGAGAAACTTGGTATTCAAGCTCCTGATGGAAAAAAGGCAGTTAAATTCATTTCCCCTGTGCTTAATTCTGACAGCCCTCTTAATCTTAATAATGAAGTAAGTCCAACTGAAATTGGAGGTAACGAGTATTACTTAAAAAATGTTCAAAATGCAGGCTATGCCTGTGGGAGTGAAGCATTAGGAAGATCGGAAGCTCGTGCAGATGGCATTAACCATAATTTAGGACTAAATATTACTAAATCTGTGGCCGCTACTTTTTCTGCAAACGTTGGTATAAGTGCAGAAATAGTCTCAGCAGGCGTAGGTTACAGTGTAACTGATACTTTTTCTGTAAGCGCATCTGACTCTGTTCAGACCAATGGAAAAGCAACTGTTCTTGCTGGTTACGCAAAGTATGAAGTAAAGACTTTCGATATTTGGGAAGATGATCCTATTTGGGATGATTATGTTGGATCAGGTAGAGCATTAAAACCGTGGTCTGTGTGTTTCGCTGTTTTCCAATAAACAGTTCAAAAATTACAATGAGAACCATCCTAAAAGATGGTTCTCATTTAATAATTATGTATATAATAAGTAATGAAAGTAGGTGAAATTATGAGAATTAGAAAGCCTATCCCTAGGTTGTTAGTCCTCATTATCTTGGCCATATTTATTATTGCGGGTTGTGGCCGCAACGATAATTCTGGGTTAAACAATGTTGTTCAAAATGAAAACCAAAATATAGAGAGTTTTTTAGAAGCACATAAAAAATATGTACGAATTCAACCGAATGGTTCAAACCCAGAGCTTAAGGATATTGTGATTGATGATCCTATAATAGCCCAGAAATTTGCTGACACATTTGGCATGAATGAAGGAAGAAAAGTCACCAGGATTATGTTGCCAATGGAATAATAAACTATTTTTATAAGCAAAATTTAAAACCCCCTTGACAAACACCTCTCCCTGCTTCAGAACATGCTTCTGAAGTAGGATTTCGCCATATGCAGAGATCCCATATCCACCCTCGATTGATCCAGGCATAGTGGTTGCGTAAATCCAAGCAATTAGACGATCGGCCTGAACTTCACAGATATCATAAGAAAAGAGGTGGCCCCCTGTATCGGGGATCACCTCTTCTACCTATTTCCTCCGGCGTATCCATACATCCTTATACCGCACTTTGCCCCATGCATTCAGGCTCATCCCTCCAAATGTCCCGTCATAGTTCGCGGTCTGCACACTGTGGTACAAAAATAGAACATTATAGCTGCTTCGAATCAGTTCCTCAGCCTTAATCAGTTCCTTGATTCTTAACTGGGCGTCGCTTTCCGCGGTACATCGCCGGATACAGGCATCCACTTTCACTGCCACATCGCTGCCCAAATGTCCACGAACAAACGAGGTGGCCGAGGTATACAGATTGATTAAGGTTAAGTCCGGCTGCTCACCCAGTACCTCTCCGCCAAGAATCAAATCCGCTTCCTTGATTCTTTCCGGCTCGGACAGCTCTCTTATCGGAAAAGCACGCCATGCCAGCTGTATGCCCAAGCTTCTGCAGCACGCCTGGATCCATGCTGCGTTCTCCTCATTGCTGGGCATAGCATACGTGTACAGCCACAGAGTCTCGCCTTGGTAGCTGGATTCGGACAGCAAACGGCGGGATTCCTCAAGTAGGGCTGGCTGGATGCAGCCGCTGTCTCCCGGGTAAGGGAAAAATCCGGCCGAGGATCGGGCTCTGATTCCGCCCAATTCCCGAACCATTTTGCCGCGGTCTATAGCGCTATGAACGGCCTGGCGGAATTTGGTGTCCTGTAGAACTCCCGGCTTTTTCATATTAAAGGTCAAATAAGTGCTGCCCTGCTCAAGCTGCTGCAGATGGGGCTTGGCTCCACTCAAGATCTGGGCTTCAAAATAAAGGAGCTGAGCCTTCGGGTCCTGGGGCTGCAATGTATGAATCCCCTGATAATTGGGCCATACCCACATCTCGATGCGGTCCAAATGCGGGCGGGTGCCAAAATACTGCTCATGGGCCTGCACAACCAGCATGGACGCGTCATTATGAGTTAACTTGAAAGGTCCTGTTCCAATAGGATTCCGGGCGAAGCTGGCTTCATGCAGATCAGCCGGCACGATACAATACCGCTCTGAAGCCATCACATTCATAAACAATCCCATCGGGCGGTCAAATTGAACTTCAAGCTCATATTTGCCGTGGGTCTGAATCCGCTGTATGGCGGACAGCATCCAGTCTTCCGGCTGGAAGCGGCGCACACGCTCCAAGGTAAACTTCACGTCCTCTGCGGTCATACGTCTGCCGTGATGGAACAGGATTCCCTTCCGCAGGTGAATGCGCCATATCTGGCCGTTGTCCTCACTTTCCCATGCATGTGCCAGTCCAGGAACCAGCCTGCCCTCTTCGGCAGAATATGTGCATAAGGGATCAAATATCTGCTCGATCCAGTGAGCCTCAGTCCTGCGGATTACCCCTGCCGGGTCCAGATCAGGGACCTCCCTGTAGAAAGGAAACCTGAGGATGTCGATGGACTCGCCCCCTGGAACAACGCCGAACTGGGAGGATAACCATGCTGCAAAGATTTCGGCCAAATGCCCGTCCTGGAGTGAATCCACAAGCTCTAATGCCTCATTAAGCCGCCCCTCTTGAACCTTATGGCGAGCCAATTGCAGAACAAGATCTTGATGTGAGGCTAGGAACGTCAACCTGGAGAGGTGTCCGCGCCCACGGCCGGGCTCCCAGACCAGCAATTCCATCTGGCTCATGCGCAGGAGCAGGAGCTGGGCGTTCCTGCGCGTACATCCAAGGGCATCGGTTAGCTCATCCATCTTGACTGGAAAAGCCTGATCCTCCCCTTGCAGGGAGTATCGCTGTCTAAGCCGGAAATAATATTTTTCAATTTCCATCTGGGTCCACTCCGTTTAAAAGGCGAAATGCTTGGATGAAAGCTTCGCTTTTTCTTCCTCTTTTCAACCAGTATACTGATCCCACAATAACACGTAAAGAAAGGTGATCAGATGACTTTATGGTTAAACAAGCAATTTCTGATCCTGCTGATCAGCGGAGGGATTCTGGCCATCGGGAATAAAATCTATGAGCTGGCTCTGCCGCTGATTCTGTATGATCTTACTCATTCCTCTGTTGCTATGTCGGTCATGCGGGGGATTGATTTCCTGCCAAACTTATTACTTGCCGCCTTCATTGGTGTGTGGGTCGACCGTGCACGAAAAAAGCTTTGGTCCATCTTTAGTGTGTTGGTCCAGCTGATTCTGTTGACTATTTTATATTTCTGGACCGCCTACGGAAGCCCCTCCATCTATGTGTTCTATACCACCGGCTTCCTGTTGATGACTCTGGGTTATGCTTATTCTAATGCCCGTGTGGCACTGGTCAAGCTTGTTCTTCCCGGGCAGCATCTTACTCCCGCCAATGCGGCTTTCAGCTTCCTCGGCACAGCTATCGCCATCATGGGCCCGGCATTGACCGGCCTTATTCTGATGTTATCCGACCTTAATGTCGGTCTGCTGCTTACCGCCATAGCTTTTGTACCAGCCTGCCTGCTGATACTCCTGCTCCCTGCAGACCCGGAGCCTTCAACTGTACCTCGCGGCAATTTCCGTCAAGAGCTCAAGGAGGGCTGGAATGAACTGCTGCGCAACCGGATTCTGAGGCAGATTACGGTGCTGGTGATCTTTCTCAATTCCACAACCGGTATGGTGGATGCGACAATTGTGTTCGCAGCCAAGGATGGATTAAGGTTGGACAATGCTGCGCTTGGACTTGTACTGTCTGCAGGAGGCATCGGCGGACTGGCTGGAAGCCTGCTCATCAGCCCGCTCAGACGCCGCTTCAGCATCGGTCATATCCTAGGCGTAACCACACTGCTTAGCGGGCTTGCATATGCTGTCCTATACTTTGCCCACAGCGGTCTTATCCTGGCTACAGGCCTTTTCTTTGACGGGATGTTCGGCACGATCAGCTCCATATGCATTTGGACTTATCGCCAAGAATCTACTCCACAGCATCTGATTGGGCGTGTTAGCGGCATCACCGGCTCGGCTTTTAAGCTGGGCATGCCCTCTGCCATCCTCGCAGCAGGGTGGATATCCCAGCATTACTCTCCCGCTCTGGTCTTTGGAACAGCGGCTCTGCTGAACATCGTAATGTTCATCGCCTGCCGCATGAGCTCTCTATGGAGCCCGCGCTTAACAGAAGAATTACGGATTAGCGTCCATTAAAGCATCTTCCTAGCAAAAAAAAGAGGTGACCCCCTTGCACCGGGGGTCCCTCGCCAACATTTTACATTTAATTAGCCGTTCTTCTTCTGAAATTCACCCATAAAGTCAACAAGCGCTTTGATATGGTCATAGGATACGGCATTATAGATGGAAGCACGCAGGCCGCCGACGCTCCGGTGTCCTTTAAGACCGACAAAGCCTTCCTGCTCGGAAGCTTTGACGAACTGTTTCTCCAACTCTTCCGACTGCAGCCGGAAGGTAACGTTCATAATGGAACGGCTGTCCGGATTGGCAAATCCACGGTAGAATCCGCCGCTATTGTCAATCGTATGATACAGCAGCTTGGCTTTCTCCCGGTTCTTCGCTTCGATGCCTTCCAGTGAGCCCTGCTCTTCGATCCATTTGAGCACCTGGTTCACCATATATATCGAGAAGGATGGAGGAGTATTGTACAGAGAGTTGTTCTTGGTGTGTGTGTCATAACGAAGCACGGTCGGAATGTGCTTAGGTGAGTTCTGAATCAACTCTTCCCGGGCTATCACTACGGTTACTCCTGAAGGCCCCAGATTCTTCTGGGCGCCGGCATAGATCAGCCCGAAGTCTTTAAGGTTGAAGGAACGTGACAAGATGTCACTGGACATATCTACAACTAGAGGAACACTCCCAGTGTCCGCGAAGCTGCTGAACTGCGTGCCCTCGATAGTTTCGTTGGATGTCACATGCAAATAAGCCGTCTTCTCAGGAAGCTGAAGATTCGACAGATCCGGAACCGATTTGTACTGGTCCTCTTCAGAGGAAGCCGCCACAAAGGTGTCTCCAATCAGCTTGGCTTCAGCGATAGCTTTATTCGCCCAGCTGCCGGTCTTGACATAACCAGCAGATTTGCCTTCGGAAAGAAGGTTCATCGGAAGCATAGCAAATTGTGTGGAAGCCCCTCCCTGAAGGAATAACACTTTATATCCTTCTGGATTACCAAACAGACCTAGCAGCCGGCTCTGAGCCTCGTTATGAACCTCCTCATACACCGCTCCGCGGTGGGACATCTCCATAATCGACATTCCCGTACCATGATAATCGACAAATTCAGCCTGGGCGCGCTCCAGCACTTCCAGGGGGACCGCTGCAGGACCCGCATTAAAATTGTAGGCTCTCTTACTCATTGGACTCCCATCCTCTCTTTTCTTAAAGTAAGTTGAAACACGGTGTTTAGTTACGGTTTACTATAACAACAATCGATCCGGGCATCAAGAACATATTGAGGCTGCGTGGACAAGTTTGCAGAATTGACACATTACCGCTTTATCTTGTCAAAGAATAGTTATTTCTGACATGTTCATCTGGTAAGGACAAACCTGATCCTGTCAAAAAAAGAAGCCGTCTTCCCGGGCCGGAACGACCAGGTGGGACGGCTTCTTGGCTACGATATCTTCATGGATAAGTTCGATTACAGATCGAAATACAGTCCGATCTCATGCGGATGAACGCGCATATTAACCGCTTTGGATTCCTTGCGCTTCAGTTCAACAAAGTTATCGATGAATTCTTGGGTGAACACGCCGCCCTCAGTCAAGAACTCGCTGTCTGCCAGAAGAGCATCCAGTGCTTCATCAAGGGAACCTGGAACGCTGCGGATTTCCGCTTTCTCTGCATCTGACAATTCGTAAATGTTCTTGTCGAAAGGCCCGTATCCTTGCTCTTGCGGGTTGATCTTACGTTTGATTCCGTCAAGACCGGCAAGCAGCATCGCGGAGAACGCCAGATATGGATTTGCGGTGGAGTCCGGGGTACGGAACTCGATACGGCAGCCCTTAGGAGTTACGGCAGCTACAGGAATGCGTACTGCTGCAGAACGGTTACCTTTGGAATATACCAGGTTCACTGGGGCTTCATAACCTGGAACAAGGCGTTTGAACGAATTCGTGCTTGGGTTCGTGAAGGCAATAAGCGCAGGCGCATGATGTAGAATCCCACCGATATAGTGGAGCGCCATTTCACTTAGATTAGCATAACCGCCTTTTTCATAGAAAAGAGGGGTGTCGCCGTCAAAGATAGACTGGTGAACGTGCATCCCGCTACCGTTATCGCCAAACAGCGGTTTCGGCATAAAGGTTGCCGTCTTGCCAAATTGCTGTGCGGTATTATGAACGATATATTTGTAAACCATCAGGTTATCAGCGGTTTTGAGAAGTGTGTCAAAACGGAAGTTGATCTCAGCCTGCCCTGCTGTAGCCACCTCATGGTGATGACGCTCAACACGAAGGCCTGCCTCTTCCAGCAAACGGCACATTTCGCTGCGGATGTCCTGCTGTTTATCAGTAGGTGCTACTGGCACGTATCCACCTTTAACAGGAATTTTGAAACCTAGGTTGCCGCCCTCTTCGCTGCGGCTTGTGTTCCAGCTTGCTTCTTCCGAATTCACTTCGTAGTAGGAACGGTTCATACTGCTCTCATAACGGACATCGTCAAAGATGAAGAACTCCGACTCTGGCGCGAAGAATGCTGCTGTCCCCACTCCACTCTTCTTCAGGTACTCTTCGGCACGAACAGCGATGCTGCGCGGATCGCGCTCATAACGGTTGCCGTCCGGTGTAAAGATATCACACAGAATGTTCAAGGTAGGATGTGCGGTGAAAGGATCAACAAAACATGAGCTAGGATCCGGCATCATTACCATGTCAGACTCTTCAATACCACGGAAGCCCGGGATTGAGGAACCGTCAAACGCTACACCATTTACAAAAGTCTCCTCATCCACCTCTTTGGCTGGCAGGCTGATATGGTGTGCACGACCGGACAGGTCTACAAAACGGAAATCCACCCACTCAATTTGTTTCTCCTGAATAGTGTTCAAAACCTGCTGTACAGACATCTTAATCCTCCCAATCACGAACATTAAAGCACTAGATAACACTCAACGTTCATACTTAATATTTAATGTCGTCATTATAATCCTAACAAAAACAATGCGTCAATACTTATGTAAGGTATTTTTGTTTTTCATGTCAGGTATTATAACATTTTATCACTTTACATAAAAAACCTGGCCCCTTGCTAAGGACCAGGCGTTCAATCGTTTATGGTATTTCCCGGGAAAATATTACACACTCACAGTGTTTAAGGCAGATTTCGGGGTATTAAATTGTCTTCCGACAATTGGGGCCAGCTTCTCCAAGTCCTGTAGAAGCGCTGCGAATTGGTCAGGGAACAAGGATTGCACTCCATCTCCGGTCATGGAATTGTCGGGATCTGTGTGCATCTCGATAATCAGACCATCTGCACCAGCCGCAACGGACGCTTTGGCCATCGGCTCTACAAGCTCACGCCGTCCCGTGCCATGGCTTGGGTCTGAGATCACCGGCAGATGGCTGAGCTGCTGCAGGACTGGAATTGCGGACAGATCGAGCGTGTTGCGGGTATAAGTCTCAAACGTGCGGATTCCCCGCTCACAGAGCATCACGTTCGGGTTCCCGCCGGCAAGGATATACTCAGCCGCGTTGAGAAGCTCGTCATAGGTTGCACTGAAGCCCCGTTTAAGCAGGATCGGGCGTCCACAGCTGCCCAGCTTGCGAAGCAGATCAAAATTCTGCATATTTCGGGTACCAATCTGAAGAATATCCGCATATTCCGCACATACGTCAACATATTCCGGTGTCATAACCTCGGTAATTGTAAGCAAACCATGCTTCTTACCTGCTTCAGCCATCATGATCAGACCTTCCACACCGACTCCCTGGAAGCTGTACGGGCCTGTGCGGGGCTTAAATGCGCCGCCGCGCAGCACTTGCCCTCCTGCTGCCTTCACTAAGCGGGCAATCTCATCGATCTGCTCCGGCGTCTCCACCGCACATGGTCCACCCATGACTACTAGCTCGCCGCCTCCGATGGTGACATCACCAAGGGAAATCACGGTATTCTCAGGGTGGAAATCCCTGCTCGCAAGCTTGTAGGATTTCGAGATCTTGATGACGTTCTCTACATCCTTCATTTGACGCAGATGCTCTGCAAGCTTCGGTTCGATCTGACCAATCAGGCCGATCACGGTGCGGTCGCTTCCACGGGATACGTGAGCTTGGAGCCCTTCTTTCTCGATGACAGCAATAATTTCCTGAATGCGCTCTTCAGGAGTCTGATTAGAAGTAATTACGATCATGTTATGACATCCTCTCCGGGGAAAATTTACAGTTGTCTCATTCTATATAAAATCAACTTATGAAAGTTACCCTATTCGGGCGCTGCGATGCCGAGTGTTCTTACGACCGCTGTTGTCTACGAAATGCTTGAACTAGATATTAATGGGCATTTCGGAGACAAAGGCGGATGCTCCGCTTCTTCAGAATCACTCGGGATCGAAGCTGAGATCGGTTCATTCTAAAGTTCATTTTATATTGTTTAAAGTTGAAGTTAATGCAGAAATTCACTTCCGCACTTAAACGCTTGTTCGCTTTTAAGCTTTTAATCGTTAAAGTAACTATACAAGAGTATCTCCCTACCGTCAACCCTTGGTCCCTCTCCGGGTACGGAAATTGATCCTTGGAAAACGCTATAAAGTCGCTCCAGCCAAGGGATATAGAGGCAACAGTATTTTCCCAATAGGCTCACAATACGAGCAGCAGTCCCTGGGAGTCTTCCCACCATAACAGGTTTCCGAAAAATATCCAGGTAGCGGGACAGAGAAATTGCTGAGAACAGCATTAATCGTAAGAAATGAAATTCAAAAAAAGACGCCTGAATTCAGGCGTCTTGGCGTCTTCTGCTTAAGATGCTGGGGTTCCCGACTTCTCGCGAACCGGGGGAAGCAGCTTTTTCATATTGACTGTGCGTACAATCTCCCAAGTCTCTGGGCGTTCAGGATCATACTGTTCAAGGTAAGCTATCACTTCCTTGGTGATCGGAGTCGGCGTAGACGCCCCGGAAGTAACTCCTACTTTATTCACACCTTCGAGCCACTCCCGCTTAAGCTCAGTCACATCCGCAATACGGTAGGCCGTAACACCAGCAATCTCCTCGGAGACCTGGGCAAGACGATTCGAGTTGTTGCTGCGGGGATCGCCGACCACAATGACCAAGTCGGTCTGACCCGCCTGTTCGGCCACGGCTTCCTGTCTGACCTGGGTAGCCAGGCAGATTTCGTTATGCACTTCAGCCCCCGGAAACTTCTCAACCAGCTTCTTCATAATGTGCTTGATGTCCCACTGGCTCATGGTAGTCTGGTTCGTAATAATAATCCGGTCTGAGTTCAGCTCCAGCGTATCAATCTCTTCTTCACGCTCAATCAAGTGCACATGCTCCGGTGCAATACCGATAGCTCCCTCGGGTTCAGGGTGCCCTTTCTTCCCGATATAGATAATCTCATACCCCTCAGCAACCTTCTCTTCAATCAGCACATGAGTCTTCGTCACATCCGGACAGGTTGCATCAACCGTAGTCAGGCCCTTCTCCCGGGCTATCTTCCTGACTTCCGGAGATACTCCGTGAGCCGTGAAGATTACGGTGCCGGATTCCACTTGACTTAAGATATCCAGACGATTCGGACCGTCCAGCGTAATAATCCCCTCATCTTCGAAGGAGGTGGTAACATGACTATTATGAACAATCATGCCCAGTATATATATCGGACGCGGCAGATCGAGATTCTTGGCCGCCTGACGGGCCAAAACCATCGCGTCGACCACACCGTAACAGTAACCACGCGGCGAAATTTTGACGACTTCCATGGAATAATACCCCGCTTTCTTGGTTCTGTCAGCTGGACTCTATAAGCACCAGCTGCGAACCTTACACTCTACTTGTGACAAACACCTTTATTATACCTTATTGAAGCGGGGTCGGGAAGGCGGGCAGCCAGATCACAAACGCTGTCCCTTCCCCCTTGCGGGAGATGACTTCCACCGACCCCCGGTGCTCGTCAATAATCCATTTGGCGATGGACAGCCCAAGCCCTGTCCCTTGAGTGACCCCTCTCGATGGGTCGGCGCGGTAGAACCGCTCGAAGATGTGGGGAATATCCTTCTGATCCATGCCGATGCCAGTATCAGCGATCCGGATTCCAATCTGGCCGCCGACCCGCACGGCATCGATCACGACCTTACCATAAGGCGTATATTTGAACGCATTCTCAATGAAAATGAACAGCATCTGCTGCAAATAGTCACGGTTGCCTTCCACATAGATGCCGTTAATCGCGGACAGGTCGCCCTGTATCCATGCGGCTGAACGCTTAAGGAACTGCGAACGCCGGATGACATCCTGCACAATCGGGGAGATGAGTAGCGGCTCCTTCGTAATAGTCTGCCCCGTATCCGCACGGGCCAGTGACAGCATGTCATTCACGAGCCGGCTCATCCGCTTGGCCTCATCCGCGATATCGCTAATCGCTTCCATGGACATGCTGCGCAGGGTCAGCTCATCCATCTTAAGCCGCCCTTCGGCTTCCTGATCCCAAGCCTTCTTAAGCAAATCCACATTGCCACGTATTGTGGTAAGCGGCGTCCGCAGCTCATGCGAGGCATCCGAAACGAACCGCCGCTGAGTTGCATAAGCCTCCTCCAATTCCTTATAGAATCGGTCAGTCCGTTCAAGCATCTGATTGACCGTACCAATCAACTGGCCGATCTCATCGTTCGGACCGTCATAGTCAATGCGGACACTGAGGTCATTCCCGGTCTGAATCTGGTTGGCGGCCTCAATTACTTTGCCAATCGGCATCATCGATTTCCGGGCTAGAAACAGACCCAACGTTGAAGCACAGACAACGGTAATGAAGAAACCGAAGATCAGAACCGTCTTCATCTGATCCAGCAACCGGTCTTCTGACATGGTGTTTACCGCCAGCGACAGTACTCCGATCGGCTGACTCGCAGTCTGAATCGGCACCTCAAATAAAATGAACGAATACCCGCCCTTATTAAAGACTGAAAATTTACCTCCGTCTACCAAAGTAGACTGTTTCGGAATCGGCAGGGTTAAATTGCGTTCTTGAAGATCCGGCGAAATACTTGTGATTCCGGTGCCATAATAACTGTAAATTTGCCAGTAAATATTATTATCCTTAAGCTTGGTAAGCTGGGGCAGCTCCAAACTTAGATTAAAGCTATCCAAATCCAAAATCCCATTCACATTCCGGATTTGATTGGCCTGCTCAACAATCTTCCTCTTAACCTCGGAATAAATGTTATAACGCACAAGTCCATAAATCGAAGCTCCGAACAGCACCAGAGTTACGGCCAGTATGCAGGTATACCATGCGGTCAGCCGCCATCTTATGGACATACTCAAGAATCTCCTCTCAGAATGTAACCGGCTCCGCGGATCGTCTGAATGACCCGCTTACCGCCCTGCTCCTCCGTCTTTTGTCTAAGCATGGCAATGTAGACCTCCAGCACATTTGATTCCCCGCTGTAGTCATACCCCCAGATTTTGTCCATAATCAAGTCGCGGGTCAAAAGACGCTTCGGATTCTGCATGAACAGATGCAGAAGCTCGAACTCTTTGGCTGTAAGCTCAAGCCTGCGTCCAGCTCTAATCACTTCTCTGGAATCGTAGTCCAGCACGATATCTTCAAAAACAAGGCGCTGGCTGTCGCCTTCCGCAGCACTTTCCTTACGGCGGAGCAGCGCCCTTACCCGGGCAAGCAGCTCCTCAAGTGCAAAAGGCTTCACCAAGTAATCATCCGCTCCAAGATCAAGCCCCTTAACCCGGTTCTCGACCTCATCCTTGGCCGTCAGCATCAGGATGGGCACACTGCTCCCGCCCTCGCGAATCCGCCGGCAGACCTCAAAGCCGTCCACCTGCGGCATCATGACATCCAGCACCACAAGATCAGGATCGGCCGAGAGCATCATTTGGAGCCCCTCGGCGCCATTACTGGCGGAATAGACATCATACCCTTCAAAAGCCAAGCCGCGCCGCAGCATGGAAATAATTTTCTCATCATCATCAATAATCAATATCCCTGATCTCATGGTACATCTCCTTTTTACAATTCGCCGCAACCTGCGGATCGATCCTGACTGTACATGTATTCACTATTTGTATTGTACCAAATTGAATGCCTGTATTTACAACAAGAAGCGGTAGGGATTCCCCTGCCGCTTCTGTATTCCTGCCTGATACATATCCCAGGCCCGTTACTCAAGATTCTGGAAGCTGTTCTTATCCCCAATCGTTACCGTTACATCCATCTTGCTGTCGTTACGGACAACACTCAGCTTCACCTTATCCCCAACCTTACGGGTCTGAATATAGGCGATCAGATCTTCCTTCGTGGCATAATTCTTGCCGTCCGCCCCTGTAATGATGTCATAAGGACGAAGATCTGCGCTGTATGCCGGCGACTTGTACACGATCTCAGACACTACAGAGCCTTCTTTGACATTGGTACCCATCTGTTTGGCCACTTCCTCTGTCAAAGTCATCAGAGATGCCCCGATGAACGGAACCGGCTTCTTAGGGATGGCCTGATTGTTCTTCAGCTTATCCAATACTTCGTTAATGGTGCTTGTTGGAATCGCAAATCCGATACCCTGTGAGTTCTCGCTTACCGCCACATTAATTCCGATAACCTCACCTTTCAGGTTAAGCAGGGGTCCACCGGAGTTCCCCGGATTGATCGAGGCATCGGTCTGGAGCAAGTTCTCATACTTGCGGTCCTTCTCCCCATTCTCGCCGGCAATCGTGATTTGGCGTCCTTTGGAGCTGAGCACACCGGCTGTTACCGAGTGATCGAAGCCCTGCGGGTTACCGATGGCTACCAGCCATTCACCGACTTTGGTGTTGTTGGAGCTGCCCAGCGGGATCGAAGGAAAGTCGCTGCCTTCAATCTTGAGGACGGCAAGATCAAGGTCGTAGCTTGTGCCAAGAACTTTAGCTTCATAAGGCTTATTCGTACCTTGTACGGTGACCTGTACCACATCCGCATTATGAACCACGTGCTCATTCGTTAGAATATATCCGGTTTTGTCGAAGATAAAGCCGGAACCCAAGCCTGTTGGAACGAGCTGATTTCCGGAAGACCCAGAACCAGAACCTGAGCCAGAGCCCGAACCGCCGGAACCATAAGGATCATTGCCCTGGCCGCCGCCAAACAGGCTGTCATCTCCGCCGAAGAAAAATTGATTGAACGGGTCTGTACTGCTTCCACGGCTCTGTTTACTGGATTTCACCAGCGTTTCGATCTTAACCACTGCCGGTCCCGCATGATCCACCACATCACTGACATCTCCGGGGTTGGTCATTGGGAAGATGGCTTGAGTTGTTTTATTGGAAGATGTGCTGCTCTCCGATTGTTCCCCGTTAGAGCCGCTAGAATAAGAGACCGCAGGGGCAGCTGCCTGGTCTGAGGTGAACAGATTCTCCTTATCGGCAAATACCATCGCGCCGGTAAGGATCAGCATTCCGGCCAGGGCACCCGCAATGACGGATTTTATAGAAGACTTCGGCTTGCCGTTATACTGCCAGTTCCCCCCGCCGCCTTTACCACCTGCTCCGGATGCCCCACCGCCGCCTCCGTCATTCGAAGGCCGTATATCATAGGAGGTTAAGAGGGGTCTGACCGGCTGTGGAGGTGTGACTTCAACACGCTCCGGTTCCTGGGACAGCTCTCTTTCCGCCTCCCTCTGATTATCTTGACCGTAAGACTGAAAAGGACCATAGGAATAATATGATGAACCGGAATCTGATGGCTTCTGCTCCCGCTGATCTGCCGCGTCGTCTCCAAAGTTATTTCCGGGTTTATTTCTTTGTTCGTCCATTGTTGTTATCCTCCTTATCCCATGTCCACAAGGGATCTTGTTTACTTGTTCTTATTGTGTACTATAAACCTTAAACGTACCTTAAAAACAATTAAAAAGGAGATAAACCTTTATGGCTCTAAGAAACCCATCCCTGGCGGTGCGCGTAGATGGCAAGCTGTGTGCGGTCTTCCAGCTCACATTTCATTAATAGATTGCTGACATGGGTCTTAACCGTTTTGATGCTGATATGAAGCTCTTCCCCAATGTCCTTGTTTGTCTTTCCCTCCGCAATGAGAAGAAGCACCTCTTTCTCCCGCTCGGTCAAGCCGGATTCGTCATTTTGTACAGTACGCTGCCGCAGTCCCCTGGTCAGAGCCTGGGCCACATCCCCGGTCATCACCGGCATCCCCCGGTAGGCTCCCTGCAGGGCATAGATGAGCTCTTCCGCAGAAACGGTCTTCAGCACATAGCTGACCGCCCCGGCTTCAATCGCCTTGACGACCAGATCATCTTCAAGAAAGCTGGTTAAGATAACAATCTTCAAGTGTGGGAAACGCGCCAGCACAGCCTGGGTTGCCTCAGCTCCGTTCATCACCGGCATCATCAGGTCCATCAAAATAATATCCGGCATGCCATCATCGCCGGCATGGCTTAGGTAATCAACCGCCTGCTGCCCATCGCCCGCCTCCGCAATCACTTGAAACTTGGGCTCCAGCATCAGATACGTTTTCAGCCCCATGCGGACCATATCATGGTCATCCACAATCATGACTTTTATTGTCTCATTGCTCATGCTCATCGCTCTCTTCCCGTTCTTCAAATTTAGGAATATGTACACGTATTGTTGTTCCAGCCCCTGGCTTGCTGATGACTTCCACATGGCCTCCCAGCTTCTCTGCCCGCTCACGCATGGTAGTCAGCCCGTAAGAGCCCTGCTTCTGGTAAGTGGAACTGAAGCCCTGTCCATCGTCGCTGATGCTCAGCATCACCTGCCGCGGACCCTCGCGCAAGGACAAGCTGACCATATTGGCTCCGGCATGTTTGACGATATTGGCCATCGCTTCCTGGATGATCAGGAACAACTGGTGCTCCTTCGCTTCAGACAGCTGGCCCGGGATGTCGAGTTCCTTCATTCCCTTCAGGTTATTCTGCCTGCAATAATCCGGGAACCACTGATCCAGCGCTTCAGCCAAAGTCTTGCCGACCAGCTCCATAGGTCTAAGCTGGGCAATAAGCGCCCTCATCTGTTTCTGGGCGATGTTGGACATCTGGATTAGCTGGTCCATAACTATGGTAGCCTGGTCTTCATTAATTTTCAGAACCTTAGGCAGTGAAGATGCCGCCATATGAATCGCAAAAAGCTGCTGGCTGACCGTATCATGAAGATCCCTTGCCAGTCGCCGCCGCTCTTCGAGCACGGCCTTCTCCGAGGCCTGCTCCTTCTCGATGACCTCCTGCTCGCCAAGCTGCTGCAGCAGCTGCATCTTCTTTTCCACAGCCGCCATCATCGTATTGAACTCCATATACAGGCCAGCGAACGTCTGGTCCACCGTGCCTGGGAGCCTGACATGCAAATTTCCCTTGGCCACCTGGAGCATACCCAAATGCAGCGCATCAATCCGGCGCTGAATTCTCTGCCCCGCCAAATAGCCTATAATAACCGAAAACACCACAATCCCCACCACGTAGTAAATCCACATGCGGGGAGTCGTAATGACGATATATCCGGAAGACTTGCCGACATAGAGAGCTGCAGCTGACAGGCAGCCTGTCAGCAGGAAATAAAACAGCAGCTCCCATTTTGTGCTTCTTAGATTCCGCAGGATCATGATCACCCCACCATATTCACACGGACATCACCGACAAATACGCTGACCACCAGCTTCACCTTGCGGCTGGCCTCCATGTAGTGCGGGGAGCTGGACTGTACGTTGCTCATAAACCCGCCCTGCTTCTCATTAAGCACCTTCATATCGCCAATGCAAGAGCTGGAGCTTACCGTAATGGCCACATCCATTTCATCCGGCATAAATACCTTCACATCCCCGATAAACGCCGACACATTGATTTGAGTCTCGCCGTAAGGAATCTGGGCTTTCGTGAGGTCAATCACGGTATCCCCGATAAAATGCGAAATATTTGTCGGCTTCAGCTCGAAGTAATCCTGCCCGATATGCACGTCTCCGATAAAGCCGGATTTGTTGATTTTCTCCTTATCCCGGAAAGGATCACTATAGTCATAGTGACGAGGTCTTTCCTTATAACCCCACCCTTCCTTCTGTGGACCCGAATGCGAATCCGAACCCGATTGCGGACCCGGCTGCGGCCCGAATTTCTCCCCGAACGCTTCATCCAGGCTTGATTTCATTTCATGATGAAAGCTGCTGTCCATAGGGGGATATGGCGGCTGAGGAGGGAATGGAGGTTCCGGAGGATACGGTGGCTCCTGATATTTTCTTCGTCTGGAATGGTTTCTAGGTTTGAACAGAATATAAACACCTACAAGAATCAATGCCGCCGGAGCGAAGAACCGGAAGAATTCCCCCGGGGACATATCAATTAAATCCAAATTCCTGCCGAGGAAGAAGACTCCGACCACGGTCAGAATTAACCCGCCAAATGCGCTGGACCCATAACGCCTTCCATTAAAGACCTGTGTTAGTCCGCCCAATATCAAGAATACAGGCCAAAACGTTGAAAAGATGTACCCGATACTAATATCGGTATACCCCAGTTGGTTCAGCAGAAACAAACCACCGATCCCAATCAATATCAGCCCGCCGAGGTATCTGCCAAAAGATCCTTTACCCATAATTACGCCTCCAAATTCTGAACAATCTTTAGCTTGACTCCAGTTTACAACATCACAGGATTCGTGCAACAGAGACGCGGGGTTGAAGTTTGTCTCAGTCTCAAGACTGAGGAGGTTGGATTGATTTTCCATTTTGCACATCTATATATAAAAAAGCTGCCCCATCTTAATGATGGGACAGCTCTTCTGCTCTGCATCCACTAGCTGTTGCGGCGGCTGCGGCTTTGACGTGAGGAATTTACTGAGTTATTAGCAAGAGAACCGAGCTTGTTGCTCTCATTCTCCACCGCAAATTCAGCATTAAACTTCTCGTCAGGTGTTTGGAAATTTGTGTGGGTTTGACCTTCAGCGTGAGAAGCTCTAGCCTTCTGGGCTACTTGGTTCGGAGTGTCAGACTCCGCAAATTCCGCATTGTATTTCTCATTCGGCGTAAGGGAACGTCCTTGACCACCCATGTTACCTTGGTTATTTCTTGGCATTCGTGTCACCTCCCTGTGATGAGTGCGGGGTATTTTACTACCCAAAGGTAGTATGGATGTTCAGAAGGGACATTATGCACAATACAAAAAGGCCCCTGCCGGTTCCTCAGCCGGCAGAAGCCCCCATCTAGTTACACCGATTCTTCCCATACATCCGGCGGCACCTGCTTGCTCACCTGCATCGCCCGCCCGAGCTCCTTAAGCATCGCCTCGGTCAGCTTGCCGCGTCCATGCTTAATCACCTGGACCTCCACTTTCTTCTTGCCCCATTCCTTGTAGACCTGCTTGGTGGTGGAGAAGTACAGATCAATCTTCTTCCCTTTGATCGCCGAGCCCTTGTCCGCCACAACTCCATACCCATATCCCGGAATATAGAGGATGGTCCCTAGCGGGAACAATCTTAAATCAGCAGCAATGGTGGAGACTGTAGATTTGTCCCTGCGTACCTTAACACCAGAATACGTAATCCCATATTGCGGATGATTCTTCTTCTTCCCAGTCGATTCATAGCCAGCTGTATATCCCGTGGCCACGACTGACACAGTCCGGAGGACCTTGCCGTCACTCGGAGCCGCCAGAACTGCGGATGAAGGATTCACCCGCTCCTGGGCAGCAGACGATCCCCGGGCTTTGCTGCCTGGAATCTCTTTCTCTCTCATCCGTCCCGGTATTGACGGAAGAGCATCCCAATTCGTCCGCTTCGGCTGCAGCATCCGGTTAGCAGACTTGGTAACGGTTGTTTCCTTCTTGACGGAGCTTGATTTACGACCCTGTTCAGCATGATCCTGCTGTTCCGTATACTCAAGCACCTTGCTGATGAATCGTTCGAACAAAGATAGCGGCTTATTCTCTTGTGCATATATCGTGCTGTCAGGCAGTAATAGACTCCATGTAATCAAAGTAAGCATGAAG
Organism: Paenibacillus sp. J22TS3; assembly: GCF_018403205.1. NCBI lineage: Bacteria > Bacillati > Bacillota > Bacilli > Caryophanales > Paenibacillaceae > Paenibacillus > Paenibacillus sp. J22TS3. The sequence continues at coordinate 207,320 of NZ_BOSF01000008.1, read as the reverse complement.
GTAAACCCGATCTTTTTCCAAATATAAATATGGCGCATATGAAAACCCTCCCCTTATTCGAGAGGTTCTCCACATGCGCCGTATTTTATACTTCAATTTATGAAATGGAATCTATTTAATTCGTTAGATCACGTGGTTGCGGATCTCTTCCTGCAGCAAAGCTACAGTCTCATCAATCGTCTTCGCTCCGATATCCCCTTCGCCGCGTTTGCGGACCGACACGGATGCGCTGTTCTTCTCATTCTCACCCACAATGAACATATATGGAACTTTCTCAAGCTGGGCTTCGCGAATCTTGTAGCCAAGCTTCTCGTTGCGCAGATCAGCTTCCACACGGATGCCGGCCGCCTGAAGCTTCTCAATAACTTCGCTGGCATAGTCGTCAAATGCACCAGATACCGGAATCACTTTAGCTTGGACTGGGGACAGCCACAGCGGGAGGGAGCCCGCAAAGTTCTCCAGCAGGAATGCGGTCATACGCTCCATGGTACTGATAATTCCGCGGTGGATAACGACCGGACGGTGTTTCTGACCGTCATCGCCCACATATTCAAGCTCGAAACGCTCTGGAAGCAGGAAGTCCAGCTGTACGGTGGACAAAGTCTCTTCCTTGCCAAGCGCCGTCTTGATCTGCACGTCCAGTTTAGGACCATAGAACGCAGCTTCGCCTTCTGCTTCGAAGAACGGAATGTCGAGAGACTCCACAACCTCACGCAGCATCCGCTGGGACATCTCCCACATCTCATCATTCTGAAAGTACTTCTCTGTATCCTGAGGATCACGATAAGACAGGCGGAAACGGTAGTCTCTAATGCCGAAGTCGTCATACACATGCTGGATCAGACGAATCACACGCGCGAACTCGTCTTTGATCTGATCAGGACGGCAGAAAATATGCGCATCATTTAGTGTCATCGCCCGAACCCGGTGCAGCCCCGTTAAAGCGCCCGACATTTCGTAGCGGTGCATCAGGCCAAGCTCAGCGATCCGAACCGGAAGATCGCGGTAGGAGCGCATATCACTCTTATACACCATCATATGGTGAGGACAGTTCATCGGACGAAGCACAAGTTCCTCATTATCCAGCACCATCTTAGGGAACATGTCCTCCTGATAATGCTCCCAGTGGCCGGAGGTTTTGTACAGCTCCACATTTCCCATAACAGGTGTATACACGTGCTGGTAGCCAAGCCGCTCTTCCAGGTCTACGATATACCGCTCAAGCGTACGGCGCAGCTTCGCACCGTTCGGCAGCCAAATCGGAAGGCCTTGTCCGACCAGATTGGAGAAGGTAAAGATCTTAAGCTCCTTACCGAGCTTGCGGTGATCCCGCTTCTTGGCTTCCTCCAGCATATGCAGGTGGTGGTCAAGCTCCGCTTTCTTCACAAATGCGGTACCGTAAATCCTCTGCAGCATCTTGTTCTTGCTGTTCCCGCGCCAATAAGCGCCTGCCACGCTAAGCAGCTTGAATACTTTGATTTTGCCGGTTGAAGGGACATGCGGTCCGCGGCAGAGGTCGAAGAATTCGCCTTGATCGTAAATCGTGATGATGCTGTCCTCTGGAAGATCACGGATCAGCTCCAGCTTGTACGGATCTTCAAGCTCCGTAAAAATATCCAGCGCTTCCTGGCGGCTGACCTCACGGCGGGTAATCGGCAGATTCTCGCCCACGATGCGCTCCATTTCCTTCTCAATCTTCTGCAAATCCTCTGGATTCAGGGGATGTTCCAGGTCCATGTCATAATAGAAGCCGTCTTCGATCACCGGCCCGATGCCCAGCTTCACTTCCTTATTGCCAAAGAGGCGTTTTACCGCCTGGGCCAGCAAGTGGGCTGAGCTGTGGCGCATCATTTCCAGCCCATCTGGGGAATCCAAGGTGATAATCTCGATTTGAGCACCTTCCTCAAGCTTGGTGTTCAAATCGACGACTTGGCCATTCAGCTTACCGCCTACCGCATTCTTGCGGAGACCGCTGCTGATGGAAGCCGCCACATCTTCAAAAGTGCTGCCTTCGGCATACTCCCGGACAGAACCGTCCGGTAATTTAATGGATACTGCCATGATCTTATTCCTCCTCAAATATAGTCCGTCTGTTCAGGAAGCGGACAACAAAAAACACCCGTCCCAACAAAGGGACGAGTGTGTATTTACCCGTGGTTCCACCCTAATTCGACTCATGCTGAATGTTCTGTTACAGCTTAAGTCCTTCATTAGCATTCGGTAACGGAAATGATCCGGCGGTTCTTACTTCTATCTTCACATACATCGGAAGGTTCGGAGCCGCAGCTACAAAGGGGTAGAATAAAGCCCGATCCGGAGGAAATTTCAGCCGAGGTTCCTCTCTCTGCACGTTCGTTCTGCTTCACTCCATGTCTTTGTCATGGCTGTTGTTAACCTAAATTCTTCAAATATTATAGCGTTTGGTATACTTTCGAGTCAAGCTGTTGTGATCGGTTTTAGGTGTTTCATTCACTTGTTCAGAGCAGACTTCCCCCGCTTCCGGCTCCCATCCACAAAAGCTTTGCAGCGCGGACAGTCTTCGCACAGCTGGGTCCGCTCACCAAAGATCTGCCGGATGGTGGAGATGATCTGGACTTCAGGATCACGTGTATGGATGATGATCCTTCCAGGTGACAGCGAAATCAGGGAGCTGACCATCACATCTTCGAGCTCGAGCTCGTGATCGGCGATTCTGGCTATAACCCCTTCCGCTGCCGCTGCTTTCAGAGGCAGCATCTGGCCGTCAAAGATCGCAAAGTCACTGCCGCCGGTATGCATCAGATTGACAACATCGATCTGTGATTCCTGGAAGTGCACAAAATATTTTAACAAGCCAATAAACTCTTCATACTGCTTATCCAGCAGATACTCATCCACTACATAATCCACGGTTTCCCGAAGCTGCTGGGTGTACTCCTGCATCCGGAAAGCTATCAGCCCGTCAATATGAAGCTCTTGGTGTTCTTCAAGGAATTTGCGGATATGCTGCGCAAGCTGACCGATCCGCCGCTCTCTGACCTCCTCTTCGTTAGGATTCAGTAAGCTTAATGCAGACTGCTCAATATGCCGGCGGTCCTCTTCCTCGGGAAAGTCATATTCCCGGATGATCAGCCGCTGCACGATTCCTGGCTCCCGTTCCGATACGATGTATTCCGCGATGGCTTGGGACAGCTTCTCCCGGATGGCAATCGAGCGCTTGGCAAAGCTGTAGGAGGTTGTGTCCCCTTCAAAGACGGCCTGCACCACACTGCCGTCCGTGACAAAACGCAGGCTGTACCCCGATTTATCTCTATGTAAAGCTGTAAATTTACGCCGGATATGACGGTAAAAGCGTTCCGCATCCTTTCTGCTGCCGGCTTCCGCCGAGACCACACAAAACTCCATGCGCTTACCCCCTTCCCTTTCTTCTCCAAAGTATATGGTGAGACCGAAACAGATATACGGGAGGAGCCTATGGAAAAGAATGCGAGGTATTCACGAATTAGGCTTGTACTCCAAAACTCCCATTTGAGGGGATTTTAGCCTTTGATGCTCTTGACCAAGCCACGGAAATCCTGGATTTTTGATCAGAAATTACTATTTTTATCTACTATGTAAATATCTACAATTAGGTTGTAGATATTTAAGTTGCACTATTCATTTACAAAGGCAGGCAGCCGTATGAAATGCTACTCTTGTCTGTTGGTAATTCATAGTTCAACTTATACAACTATTAATTTTCATTAGGAGTGATCGCATGAATTTAGTACGCGGAGCTGTTGGAAAGTGGAAAGTGAAAACTGCTGCCGGGCTCGTTGCCCTAAGTCTATCGCTCCCTTGGAATGCCACTCATACTTATGCAGCTAGTTCAGACGAGCCTTCCATAGCTTGGACGGTCCAGCAGACTACGGAGGGAACACCAAGAGAGGCTGTACATACACAAGATGGCGGTTATGCCATGCTGCAGGTGACTAAGACCGGATACAATCTCACCAAGACAAATGATCAGGGCACCATCCTCTGGTCACGCTCCATAACTCCAGAACTGCCTCCGGTTCAGAACTTTGAAAGGTATCTGTCCAGTGAGGCCTATCTTCAGGAAACACCGGATGGCAGACTTGTTATTTTTGGTGCCAATGACTGGTATAAAATAACGGAATTCTTCACCGTCACAACGAATTCAGACGGAAGCTCCCCAAGCACCAAGATCTTGTCCTCGAACCGGTACGGCAAACTGACAAGTGCAAAGGTTACACCTGACGGAGGTTATATTCTCACAGCAGATGTCGAGAGAAATATGAAACAAGTGATCGCCGTTAAGAAATTCAACTCATACGGCGAATTATTTTGGGAGAAATACATTTTCTATAATCAGCTAGGTAATATTCATCAATTGCAAGTAACGGATGACGGGTACCTGCTGAGTGGTTACAGTAAAGGAGATTTCAATGAGCTCCGCAATTGGACTCTCACCAAGCTGGGCCCAAGCGGGGAAGAACTATGGAACCGGAGCAATCCGGAGTTGTTTCCACCACACAGCCGGACCATTGAAGGTCCCGATCATAACTTGATTAATGTCCGTGTACAAGGTGACACCCTCCAAGCAGCCAAGATTTCTCCAGACCTTCAGGTGGTATGGACGAAGGACATTCTTGATGGAAAAGAAATTACAGTGGAGGATGTCCAGTTCTCTGCCAATGGGCAGCTGCTTATCGGAGGGAATATTCAAACAGATCTCAATGTGAGTGATGAATACGTTGCTCAGCTCGGTGGGGATGGAAGCTTGGGATGGTTCAAATATATTGGCGAAGCTTCCACGGAGGAAAAATTGAAACAGGTGCTGCCTCTGGAAAATGGGGACTTGTCCACGTATGGAGCAAAAAACCAATCTGGATATCTGGTGAAGCTGTCCAGGCAGGGGAATCCCGATCCACAAGATCAGCTTAGTCTCGACTCCAGCGAATACAGTCTGATCCCTGGAGATTCACTGGATGTAAGACTGGCACTATCAATTCCTGGGGGAAATTCAGAAGATGTTACATCAAAGAGCACTTACAAGGTGGAAGATCCTCGAATCGCCACTGTAGATGCTGCCGGCAATATCACCGGTGTTGCACCAGGAAAAACAAAGCTTACCGCCACCTATCAAGGCTTGACCGTAAGCTCTACGGTGGTTGTATATCGTACTGTCGTTCAAGACCTACAGCTGGATTCAAAGGAGTACAGCCTTTTGCCCGGGCAGACACTGGATGTTCATTTGACGGTGAAGGAAAGCGGAACAATCAAGGAGATTACCTCTAAGGGAACCTTCCGTACAGATAACACCAAGGTTGCCGTAGTGGACAGTGAAGGTAATCTTACGGCAGTTGGACACGGGGAGACTGTACTGACTGCGACCTATCAGGGAGCCAAGGTTCAAGCCAAAGTGACCGTATATTAATGATTGGAAAGGGGCCGTCCTGTGGGAACGGCCCCTGATTTGTATCCATATTAAGTGGATAAATAAGATTCACTTATTTATTTATATTAACTGAGGGTACGTAACTTTGAGCCGGCTCTAGCATGATCTCAATGGTCCCCGTATTCTGGTTCCATTTCATACTCCCACCCAGAGATTTGGCTAGTTCTTGAGCAGAGTTGTATCTGCGCCCGCGGAAAATAATCCCACCCTCATCTGCTGTGGTATAATCCACCCTCGAACCGTTGATTGTCAGTAGGGCTTTATTATTCTGGTCGATGTTCTTGTTATGAATCGTACTGAAAATATGGACGACAGTGCCAACCATTACAATGGCCAAGCATGTGCCGATCAACCCAAGCAGCCTTTGGATTAGCCGATTGTTCATGCACACCGTTCCTCCCGAAGCTAGTAATCTCACTTTAGCATTATACCAGTAACCCGATTGAGGATGGTAACAAAATGGAGACATCACCATTCTTCAGATTAAACGAATGACCATAAGGAGTTATTATCTCTTGGCCTTCTTAAAAGTAGCGTGTCTATTAATGGAAGCCCCGTCCGACACTTTGACCTGGTCAAGCGTTCCATTATAGGTTGTTAAGTCAAGCTGGATGTCTGTGAAACCCTCGTACTCTACATTCTTAGCAATTTCTTTAAGACGGTTATTGGTGAACCAATCGTCATAAATGATATAGTCCTTATTCTTGTCATAGCTGATGATCTTGAATTTGAAGCGAGCCATCATAAAGAAGTTCCCTTCTCCCATAGAAGCCGTGGATGGCTCGGCGGTCAATTTGCCTTCGATCCGGATATGATTTTTCTTGACCCAGCTTACATATTTCAGCAGATTCTTACGTACCATGATGTTTTGCTGATTCTGCACCGCGAGCACCTTGTCCGCCCATTTCTGATCAATAGTCCGATAATCCACGTTCAAAATCTGGTTTCCATACTGCTCCACCATATCTCCCCATTTACTCATCGTCTTGGTGGAATAATCGGATTCCTTGGCAAATTGGGCAGGGGTAAGGATTTCCCCGAACTTAAACTTATGCTTGCCTTCATACATGACATTAGGAATATGTTCAAGGATATATGGAAAATCCTTATAGTTCTTCGGAAGATTAGTTGTTCTTATTGCACGACCCCAGGGATCTTTAGAAGCATCATTCTTCTCTTGTTCGATAGCTGGTGTACTTGAAGCCGTGGCGATAAGTGAAGTAGTTTCTATGGATGCAGTTACAAATGACAAAACGGCAAGCGATGTTATAACAAATTTCTTCATCTTCTCTCCTCTTTCCATGCTTAGTTGTAAGGATACCGGGGTTGATAGTCCCATTTCCAGCACCTTAAATAACAGGACCTATTAACTATATTTAGGAAAATATTAGCATAGAAAATTCGAAAAAATTGTCGTAATTTGAGCTTTGAGGAACTTTTATAGATAAAATGTTATAAAGTGAATGAACATCATTTTGGGATCATTGAATGGTTGAATCATTCGTATTATCTTGTATTTACTTTCGCTTATGCTAAAAAACGCTAGTCCCCTAATCTCCAATGGTTTATAACCTTACTCTGACATCCGCATACTAAATATGCACCGCCCATTCCAGCCTCCAAAACATCCTCAGCCGACTGCTATCGGGAGAATATGCTTGGTTACTCGAAAGAGGAGTGCATAATTGTTGTAAACCCATATCTCATATCTATCTGGTATTTCAGAGAGTTACTCGGTGCTAGAGTCCCCCTGTTCCTGCATTCGTCTGAAAATAACATCATAACTATTATTCCCGTGATATAACGAACGTTTGACACGCGAGATGGTTGCCGAGCTTGCACTCGCCTCCTCCTCGATCTCGCAATACGTTTTATGGTTATACAGCATTTTTGCTACCTGGAAACGCTGCATTAATGTTTTGATCTCGTTGACCGTACATAGATCGTCAAAGAAAGCATAACATTCCTCAATTGACTCTAAGGTTAGAATCCCCTGGAAAAAGTCATCCAGCGCATTTCCTTTCAGTTCATTAATTAGCATAGTGATAGCCTCCCCCGATGGTGACTGTTCTTCGTACATTATAAATACAATATTGCTTACTTACTATGACATATTCTTATATAGATAACGATCTATATTTAAGAAAGGCCCGGCACACAAAGGCGGACACCGAAGGACTGCTTTTCCATGCCGGACAGAAAGGCTCAGCTTGGTTGATACACCTTGTGCGGCTTCAGAAATCCGTACAGGATATTGAGGACCGGAGCGGCAATGCAAAAGATTGCAAACGGTAAGTATTCGAGCGTCGAAACTCCCAAGGTTCCGGTGATGAATACTCCGCTGACTCCCCAAGGAATAAGAGCGTTGAAGGCAGCGCCCGCGTTGGCGACAATCCTCGACATATCCTTGCGCGGAAGATGAATCTTATCGAACTGAGGCTTAAACGCTTCTCCCGGTAAAATTATGGACAAATATTGCTCCCCGAGGAGAAGATTAATTCCCATGGAGCTTACGGCTGTCATCAATATGAGTTTACCTTCGGTACTGACAAAATCAGAAATACGGGCGATTAAAGTGCCGATAATTTTCAATTCAACAAGCAATCCGCCGAGTGCCAGTGCAAGCAGAATCAACGATACCGACCACATCATGCTTTGGATGCCGCCGCGGGAAAGCAGCTTGTCCACGCTGTTCACGCCAGTACCCGATACATAACCATCCTGCATCAGCTTGGATAATTCGAGGAAACTGGTGTGAGGATGATAGATAAATAGAACCCCTATAGTACAGGCGATACATAGCAGTAACGTGGGTATAGCGGGAACTTTCCGCCAAGCACAAAGAAATAACACCAGTACCGGAATGAGTGTAACAGGTGAAATGACAAAGGAAGATTTCAAAGTGTTCACCAGCTCATGAATCTGATCGCCTGTGGACAAGACATTTGAATGCCCGGCAACAATAAAGAACAGAAGCGAGATTAGAGCGGCTGGAGCAACAACCCGTAAAATATACCGGATATGCACAAATAAATCAACTTCGGCAATCGCCGATGCCAAGTTGGTGGTGTCGGACAGCGGGGAAATATTGTTCCCGAGAAATGCGCCGGAGATGATAGCACCTGTGGTAATCGCAGAATCATAACCCATGATCTGTCCCATGCCGAAAAAAGCAATGCCTACTGTAGATATCGTGGTAAAAGAACTGCCTACCGTAACCCCTACAAGCGCACAAATGACGAACACAGAAGGCAAGAAAAATTTGGCAGACAATATGCCGAATCCATATACCATAATGGTAGGAATCGTTCCGGCTGCAATCCACACGCTGACCAAAGCCCCAATAAGCATAAAGATCAGGATGGGGATGAGTCCAGGGGTAATCCCATTTTGGAGACCTTTGTGGATACGATCCCAGGAGAACCCTTTGATTTTGGCAAACACAATAATCACGCCAAGGGAAATAAGAATAGGGATTTGCGGGTCCATGCCCATAACAATAATGCAAACCCCGATAATCGCTAACAACACCACTAAGAGAAACAGACTTTCTTTAAGTGTTACCTCTTCTTTTTTCATAAGCCGAACTCCTTATCTGCAATGACACTGCGTCATTCCTAAATCACAATAGCGGGGTCAGATACATGCTGTTACGAGTTCAGTCGCTGCTCAGCCTTATTGTAGGCACCATGCCATACCGGCCCCACAAAAGAATTGAAAGCAAATCCATTCTTAATCCCTTCGGTTACGAATGCCTTCGCTTTGGCAACGGCGTCTATTACCGTCAAACCCTTGGCAAGACCGGCCGCAATAGCAGCGGCAAATGTGCACCCTGCTCCATGGTTATAACTTGTCTCCAGTTTGGTTTCCTTGAATAGAGTAAACTCGGAACCGTCGAACAACAGATCCAGGGCCTGGTCACCTTCAACAAACTTCCCGCCTTTGATCACGACATGCTTTGCGCCAAGCTCATAAATGACCCGGGCAGCTTCTTTCATTTCCTCCAACGTGCTGATGCTGCGCATTCCCGCCAACTGCCCCGCTTCAAATAAATTTGGGGTAACCACGGTTGCCCGGGGAACAAGAAGCTCGCGAATAGCTGCTCCATTCTCAGGCTGAAGGACTTCATTCTCCCCTTTGCACACCATCACGGGGTCGATCACAATGTTGCGAATTTGGTGCTTGTCGATCGTCTCACTCAGCAATTCTATAATTTCTATGGACCCCAGCATGCCAGTCTTCATGGCATCCAGGGAACTTCCGGAAAGTACGGTTTTCAGCTGCTGTTCGACCTGATAGGTATTTACCGGATAGACGGCATGATTCCAGCCCTGATCAGGGTCCATGGTGACAATAGAGGTAATTGCAGTTAAACCGAATGTCCCATATTCCTGAAAAGTCTTCAGATCTGCCTGCAGTCCTGCTCCTCCGCTCGAATCCGAACCCGCAACGGTCAAAACTCTTTTAATCGCTTTGTCTGCCATTTTCGGTGCTCCTTGTGAGTAATTGGAGTACGTAAGGCAGCAGCAACCTGCTGCCTTATGCACCCGCTAATGTTATGAGTTGATTATTCGTTCATCGCGTGAGTCAGATTTTCCTGAATAGCTTCCTCCAGTTCGGCTGCATAGTAATCGAACACCTCTGGATCATGAGCATATGGGGACAATGCACATGCGCGGAGGATCGTTACCTTCTCCACACGCTCCCATTCTTCCTTAGTGAATCCCAGGCTCTGTACGTACTCCAGCGGGCTGTTGCCATAATCCGGGACAGCAAAGTCAGTATGTGACGTAAAGAACTTGTTGCCGTACAGATCGCCCTTCACATAAGAGGAATAATCGAAGAAGTCATGGTTCAGCTTGTTCGTTACCTCAAGGTCTGTATTTCCTTCTACATTGAACACATAGTCAACCATGTTGAAATCCGGCTTGGCCAGTGGATAAGCAGTAATGGTTTTACCGTTCACATTGAACTTCTTGCCCTTCAGGAAGTTGTAGAAGCGGAATGCACCCTCGATGCTGGCCCCCATCAATTTGCCGTATCCGGTCACGTTTAGCGGCAATACTCTGTGAGCAGTCCACACCGCAGCTGCGGTAGCGCCTGCTTTGGAGCCTTCCATGATGTAAGCGCCGAGCAGTGCCGGAATGTCTGCACCCTTCTCGAATACGTAAGTGGCAAAGTAGGAAATCGCATCACGCATGCGGATATCTCTAATGACGATGGCGCCTGCGGCGTAAGGAATGTAACCCATTTTGTGCGGGTCAATCGTAATCGATTCCACTTGGCTCATGGCTTTGAAGGCGTTGTATACATCATCGGTAAGCCATTGTTCCTTCAGCTTCATATCTGTGAACACATGATTTCTTTCGTACACTTCGTCAATTTTGTCATAATCGATGAACTGATCATTTTCGTCCAGGAAAATGGACCGGGCATATCCGCCGTAAGCCGCATCGACGTGAATATAGAAGTAAATGCCTTCTCTTCTCAGCTTCTCGCGCAGAGCTACGATTTTGTGAATATGGTCGATCTGGCCTTCTTCCGTACTTCCGACGACACCCACGACTCCAAGTACCGGGATATGCTGAGCAGCCAGCTCGCGGATTCTAGCTTCCAGCTTGGCAATATCCATGCGATAGCTGCTGTCGACATCCACAGCTTCAACGGCATCCAGGCCTACACCGAGAACATCCCCTGCCTTCAGCCAGGAATAGTGTTTCGTTTGCGGAATGAGCCATTTGCCCAATTTCGGAAGATGATAACCGCCGCGAGCGGATCTCGATTTAATTTCGTCCAGCTTCTCAGGGAGCTGGTCCATGATATCCAGAATCTCTTCCGTTGACATGTTCAGGAGCTCCCACTCGGATTTTCCTTGCACATACTCAGGAGCAATCTCACGAATGGCCAGCGGCAGGGATTTCATGTTGCGGGCGTACCACAGTCCTTCAAAGTTGGCGATTGAACCGTCGGCACAAATATGTCCCCAGCTTTCGCCGGCTTTGTAGCTCATCATTTTGCACAATTGATGTCCGACTTCCTCTTCCATTTGTGAGGTGCCCGGGGACGATTCATAAGCTACGTTATTGCCGTTCCACAGCATTGCAGCCGAATAAGCGATAATCGCAGGCATCAGGGTCTCGGAATTCATATGACCCCAGAAGCGTCCAGCAGTATGCCATGGCATAGATTGTGAGCGCAGCTTGCAGGATAGTTCATTAAATACACTGCGCATATGATTCGAGGTATCCTGGAAGCTTTGCTTGCTTTTATCAAAAGGCGTGATGACCGGCATGTCCTTGGTTTGGTAATTTTGGCGCCAGCCCACGTGCTCGTCCACCATCTTAAGCAGCACTTCTTTGAAGAGATCCACGTTCTCCCCTTTATGTCCTAGGAACAAAGCTTTCAGGTCGATTTCTGGAATTTGATAACTCATGTCAAGTCCTCCTGTTGAACGTGTATGGTGTAAGTAAGATTGAAAGCATAAATCAACGAAACAAAAAACTTTGTGAAATTAGTCACTTTTCTTCCAGCTAGGTTTCTTCTTTTTATGAATAATGAGGGCAATGCCCACCATGACTACAGTAGCAACAATTTGATAGATGATATAACCTGTATATTGGCTTGGCTCCAGCACAGATGGCGGAATCAAGCTGACAACAATTGTGATCGCTACGCTGAGCAGGGACAGGATGGATACAAACCACATCAATCCGTTCCCTTTAAGTCCGAGTCTGAATGGTCTTTCAATGTCTGGCATTTTGTAGCGCAAGCGGATGGCCGAAATCGCAATCAGTGCGTACACGATACAATACAGAATCGTTGTGGTAATCGTAATAATCAGAAATGCGCTGTTCACATCCGGTACAACCAGGTACAGTACAGACACGAGCGAGATTACAATGGCTTGAATCATTACAAACGTAATCGGAATATTTTTGGACGTTCTCTTCTGGAAAAATGGCGGCAGGTTGCCTTCATCTGCTACCTTAATCATCGATTTGCTCGGCCCAAGAACCCATGCACTCAGTTGAACCAGTACCCCAATCAGGATCATTGCGGAAATGATATTAACTAATATGGACGGAATGCCCAAGTTCTCACAGAAGATCAAATAAGGCTGAGTGATATTCGCCAGCTCCATCTTGCCTGAAGGCACCGCGTTGGATACGGTCAAACCGGCAACAAGGTTGAAAATAACGAGCAGAATTACAGACGCAATGACCGCAATCGGATAGTTCCGCTTCGGATTCTCAATGTTGTTGGCGTGAACAGAAGAAATCTCCACACCGGCGAAGATAAAGATGATACCGGACAAGTACGCCAGACTTCCCAGGTCAGACAAGTTAGGAAGCAGATCGCTTGCCTTAAAGTGATCCAGATAGCTTCCTGGCTGAATTCCGTTTTTGACCATGTAAATCACACCAAGAACCACCAGAATAACAAATGGAATATATACACCGATAATAGCTCCCCAGTTACCGGCAATCTTAACCATGTCGAATTTCAGATTCAGCAGGGTTACGCCCCAATAAGAAATCAGAATAACCGCAAAGATAAACACGTTATTTGATGAAAGATCAGGTTTATCAATAACGTAACCGAAGAGCACTCCCACCGTGGAAGCAACCATTACCATCCCGAAAAACATCTGAACCCATAACAGCCAGGAGGTAACGAATCCCCACTTCTCACCTAACGCTTTCTTGACCCATACCTGCGGCCCGCCTTCTTCGGCAAAGCCTGTGGACATCTCGGCGGACATCAGGGCAATCGGCAGAGCGAACAAAATCGCCGCCACCAGCATGTAAAAGATCTGTGTCCACCCTGTCGCAGCCAGCGTCGGCACACTCCGTACCGTACCGAAGAACGCCATCGTGATACCAATCAAGCCAAACAGGGTCAGCTTTTTTGAATTGGCCATAAAATTCTATCCTTCTTTCTATCTCTAGTCATCATGTAGTGCATAAATACTCACCTAAATCATAGTTGACCGACCTTCTAATTCACCACCTTGGAACTCTTTGGAAATTCAATTTTTGTTAATCGATTAACTTGCACGGTCAGTATACGCCTGATCTTTTTGTTATGTCAATCACCTTCAAAACCTTGTCACACATGGGTTTTTAGCTTTTTGATAGAATCTAATTAATAAAGGCATTCATGCTTTTATCACACTATTGTTTCATCCATAAATCGTTTAATGCTTCTTTCAGTAAAAGCATTAAACAGTAAGAATATAGTATATTTATGCAAAAATAATGAATAATTATTTATGTATTTCCGTATATCAACCTACATTCCATTAAGCGTTATCTGTGAAAAACAGAACATAGATCGGCAGCTTCTTTCATGCTTAAAATGAATACTTACTCACATCAAGGTTTTCACTTCCACGTTCAACGATGCTCTGGGCCAATGAGACATTTCCATATTACGGAATCTCTTCATCTTCCTTACTGCCGAAGACACGCTAATACAGCAGCATAATTTAGATAAAAATGACAAAAAAAACCGGATTTCAGTCATGATTCATGACATAAAATCCGGTTTAAAAAAACGAAATATTAGGCCAAAACTGTGATTGTTGTCATATGAAAATCGACGGGCGTTTGATCTATATAAGTTGAACTATCGACCTGCACCCTTTCGTATTCCAGGGTACCAGGCAAGCATGATTTCAAATGCACGGTTTGCGACAAGATCATCCAGGTCATAAGAACCTAAATCCAGTTCATCACCAGACTTAGGAAGATTCAAGTACTGCTTCAGCAATTTTCCGTATCCGATCCATCTCCGTCCACCCGGCCGTTCATCGGCTTTTGACGCCTCACGTTCTTGTCGCGATTGCTGCATTTGCTGCAGCCCCCGTCTCATCGTGTCGATGGAATGGCATTTATCGCTTTTTCCATGGATAGAACTAACTTCGACGGTTACCCGGTTGTCAGCTTCGCGGTCCATCGCTTTACGCCACAAGGATAACCAGGTATCACACTTCAGATAATACCTTCCTTGAAAATAGCTCTTCAGCGTGGACAGCAGAATATGAATTCTTGCCTCCGACAGATCGCCATCCTGTCTGACCTCTAGCATCCGGAAATATCCAAGTGTCACTTGCTTTACACTTTTGTACTTCAGTAAGCGATTGAATGCTACCAGCGCTTGATCGAGCTCCGCCCCCAGTTGAACACTGGGAATCTGTTTAAGGACCAGGTCCAGATGGAGCCAGTTCACTTGCTGATCGCGGTTAATAGCCGAGATGATCCGATGATTGGCACAAGCGTATTGAAGCGTCCTTCTCCACGGTTCAGACACTTAACATTCGCCTCCAAGAGGAATGGGTGGGAATAGCCTAAGCGGCTATTCACCCTAATTTGACCAAGCTGTAGTTCTTTTTCCCTTTACGCACGATAATGAATTTACCTTCGAAAGAATTCTCCGCTGTGATCTGCATTTCCAGATCGGTCACCTTATCCCCGTTGATGGAAATGGCTCCGTTCGTTACATCCTCGCGAGCTTGGCGTTTGGAAGGCTCAATGCCCAGATCGACCAGCCAGTCTACAATATTCTTTGGCTCTGCCTGGGCATGGAATGTAGGCATATCCTTGAAGCCTTGCTCGATTTCATCAGCTGTTAAAGACTTAATATCCCCGCTGAACAATGCCGCCGTAATTTTCTTAGCTTGGATCAGTGCTTCTTCGCTGTGTACGAACTTGGTCATCTCTTCCGCCAGCTTAAGTTGGGCTTCCCGTTTGTGCGGCTCCGTCTGAACCTTTGTTTCCAACTCATCAATCTCTTCCTTGCTAAGGAAGGTAAAGAATTTCAAGTATCTGATTACATCACGGTCATCCGTATTGGCCCAGAACTGGTAGAATTCGAATGGGGTTGTCTTGTTCGGATCGAGCCAGATCGCCCCGCCTGCCGTTTTACCGAATTTGGTACCGTCCGCTTTAAGCATCAACGGAATAGTGAGACCGAAGGCTTTGGCTTCTGGACCTTCTTTCTTACGAATAAGATCAAGTCCGCTTGTAATGTTCCCCCATTGATCCGCGCCGCCGATCTGCAGCTGCACATCCATTTCTCTGAACAGATGATGGAAGTCCATGGATTGAAGGATCTGGTACGAGAATTCGGTGAATGAGATTCCCGAATCAAGACGGCTTGCAACAATATCCTTAGCGAGCATCGTGTTGACGCTGAAGTTCTTCCCGTAGTCACGGAGGAAGTCAAGAATCGTCAGGTTGTGTGTCCAGTCAAAGTTGTTCACCATACGAAGTCCAGTTTCGCCCTCGTTCAGGAACAGCTTCTTCATTTGCGCTGTAAGGGCATCAACATTCTTCTGAACCTGGTCCATCGTCTGAAGTGTCCGCTCTGATGTCCGGCCGCTTGGGTCCCCGATCGTCCCGGTAGCTCCGCCAATCAGAATTACTGGACGATGGCCGGCCATTTGGAATCTTTTCAGCATCATAAAAGGAATCAAGTGGCCGATGTGCATACTGTCTCCGGTCGGGTCAACCCCACAGTATAGCGATATCGATTTCTCCGAGGTCAGCTTGCGAAGTCCCTCTGCATCCGTTTGTTGGTTAATGGCTCCGCGCCATTCCAGTTCATCAATGATATTCAACATTGTGATCAGCTCCTTTGGCGTTTGTTATATTGTTAATTGGGAATGAATCGCTGAAAAACAAAAAATCGTCCCTAGTCTACGTATAGACTATAGGGACGATGTATTAACCGTGTTACCACCCAAATTGCATCAACGGCGCTGCAGCCACCGTTAATACCACTCTCGGCAATGATATCGATTGCCAGTCCGCTTAGCGTTACCTAAGTTACTCCGGAGTGTAATTCGCAATAGTTGTTTGTACCGGGTCGCATCAACCCCCGGCTTTCTGAGAACAGGGACAAAATCGCTACTTCGCTCTTTCATTGTGTTATCCAATATTAGATTAATGTCATATTAGACCTGCAGTTAGGGTTTGTCAACATTTTCTTTTTTATTCTAAGAAATCCCTGGTTCGAATCAAAGAACAGCGCTCATCTCTCCCATCCAAAAGCAGGATCAGGAACAGACAAACGCTGCTCTATATAAAAAAACTTTAAAAATTAACCTTTCTCAGCTTCGATCCCGAGTGATTCTGAAGAAGCGGAGCGTCCGCCTTTGTCACCGAAATGCCCCTACTTGGAGTTCTAGTTCAAGCATTTCGGAGACAACAGCGGCCTTAAAGAACACTCGGCATCGCAGCACCCCACAAGGGTAACCTTCATGAGTTCATTTTATATATAACAAAAATAGGATTGGAATTAGTTCTGCATCACAAAATCATTCTCCACATTCGCGTTCTCATCATTGAACACACGGAGAATATCATAGCGGGTATTGCGCTGTGCCGGGATTTTGCCGGTCTCACGGATCAGCTTCAGAATCGATCCAATGTTCACTTTATGAGTCGCTCCCGCGGAAGAGACCACGTTCTCCTCAATCATCGTGCTGCCGAAGTCATTACAGCCGTATTGAAGAGAGAGCTTGCCTACCTCAGGTCCCATTGTGACCCAGGAGGATTGGAAGTTCTTGATGTTATCCAGCGTGATCCGGCTGATCGCCACAGTCTTCAAGTACTCCTCAGGAGTCTGGCGGTCCAGCTTCAGATTCGTATTGTCCGGCTGGAATGTCCAAGGAATGAAGGCAAGGAAGCCTTCGGAATCATACCCATTACGGATGCACTCATCCTGAGCATCACGCACACGGTGAAGGTGCAGAGCGCGCTCCTCCATGGACTCGCCCAATCCAATAACCATGGTAGCCGTTGTGTTCATGCCCACCTTATGGGCCGTCTTCATCACGTCCATCCAATCTGTCCAGGAACCCTTCAACCGGCTGATCTTGCGGCGTGTCCGGTCATCGAGAATCTCAGCACCGCCGCCCGGCAGTGAGTCCAGTCCCGCTTCGTGAATCTGGCGTACAACCTCTTCCAGAGTCAGTCCATCCGAGACCACAACCATCTTCTGAATCTCTGCCGGAGAGAACGAATGCATCGTAATTTCCGGGAAGCGCTGCTTGATTCCGCGCAGCAGATCCGTATAATAACTGAACGGCAGATTCGGGTTCGTGCCGCCCTGCATCAGAATTTCGGTGCCGCCGACATCAATGGTCTCCTGAATTTTCTGGAAAATCACCTCGTCCGGAAGCACATAACCTTCATCCGAGCCTGGTCTGCGGTAGAAAGCGCAGAAACGGCAGTACACATCACATACGTTCGTATAATTCACATTACGACCGATCACAAAGGTGGTGATAGGGTCCGGGTGCATACGCTCCATCAGGATATTTGCCGTATGTCCCAATTTCTCCACCTCGTTAGATTCAAACAAGGCAATGGTGTCTTCAACTGTAAGGCGTTCGCCCTTTAGGGCTTTATCTAAAATTGCGTCTATCATACAGAACCTCCTAACAAGAGTCTGGTCATATTCATATCATCCATCGTACCATACCCGCCCAAGAAAAACAGCACCCGATAAGAACGGGTGCCTGGATTAAAACGTTAAATATGAACATTTGTTGAACATTAAACATCTTTATAATAAAGCACTTAAAACACTTCTTAGGACCATGATTGTTCCTGGTTTTATAACAACTAAACCAAACCGGGATGCCAATCCAGACACAAAGATGCCTCAAATTTTCTCCGGGAATTCCTAGTAAACAGCCTTTGTTGATTCTTTTTTTCTTAACCGCCTAGACAGGTTGAACTTAAGAATTTCGAATAAGTTGTGAAATCTGGAAGCAACAGCGACCTTAAAGAACACTTCACATGGTTGCCTTTCGTAATAGTGCAACTCATACGATCTTGAAATTTTACTTAGGACTGTTCTCGAGTGCCTGCTCCAGATCCTGGATCAGATCATCAATATCCTCAAGACCTACCGAGAAACGCAGCAGCCCGTCTGTAATTCCCCGCTCCGCACGGACTTCCGCAGGCATGGAGGCATGGGACATCATCGCCGGATACGATAAAATACTCTCCACCGCGCCGAGGCTCACCGCCACCAGCGGCAGCTTCACGCCGCTCAGCACCTGCTTGGCGCGCTCGCCCGAGCCCACGTCGAAGGAGACGACCGCGCCATAGCCGGTCGACTGCTTCTCCTGCACCTCCCGGCCCGGATGCTCCGGCAGGCCGGGATAATACACAGCGCCGATGTCATTCCGGCGGCTGAGCCAACCCGCGAGCTTGCGCGCGCTGATCTCGCTGTGCGCCATGCGCGCACCCAGCGTTTTCATGCCGCGCATCAGCAGCCACGACTCATGGGCACCCAGCACGGTGCCCATGCCATTTTGCAGATACTTGAGCTGCTTCGCAAGCTCTTCGCTGCCTGCAACGGCCAGGCCGGCAAGCACGTCGCTGTGCCCGCCCAGGAATTTGGTCGCACTGTGCAGCACGATATCAACGCCAAGCTCCAGCGGACGCTGGTAATACGGCGTCATGAACGTATTGTCCACAATGCTGATCAGACCCTGCGCCTTTGCCCATCCGGCTACGGCCGCAATATCCGTAATCTTCAGCGTTGGATTCGATGGCGTCTCGATATAGACCGCCTTGGTATTTGGCTGAAGTGCGGATTTCACCGCCTCGAGATCCGTCATGTCCACGAAGGTTGTCTCAATCTTCATCCGGCTGAGGATCGTCGTCAGCAGCCGGTATGTACCACCGTATACATCTTCCGTCACGATAATATGATCGCCCGCCGACAGCAGCATGAAAGTGGTCGAGATGGCGGACATGCCGGTGGAGAAGGCAAATCCGCGAACGCCGCCCTCCAGCACCGCAATATAATCCTCCAGCGCTTGTCGGGTTGGATTCCCCGAGCGGCTGTAATCATGGACAGGGGGATTAAAAATATCGTGATGATGGAACGTGGAAGCCTGGTAAATCGGCACACTGGAAGCCCCGGTCGTCTCATCAATCTCGGAGCCAAAATGAATCAACTTGGTCTCAAATTTCCGTTCTTGTCCGCTCATGACGCCTGTCCTCCTTCAATTTCAACCCGCGCAGCTTCAATAGCCCGGTCCAGATCGGCAATCAGATCGTCCACATGCTCAATCCCCACCGAGAAGCGGAGCAGCCGATCGTCAACCCCTACCGCATCCCGGATTTCAGCCGGAATATCCGCATGCGTCTGGATCGCCGGATAAGTCATCAGCGATTCTACCCCGCCGAGGCTCTCTGCAAAGGCAATCAGATCCAGATGCCGCAGGATCGGCTCAACAAGACGGGCATCCTTCACCTTGAAGGAGAAAATCCCCGTGTTGCCGCTGGCCTGCCGGCTCTGAATTTCATGCCCGGGATGCTCAGGCATACCCGGATGGAACACTTCGGCAATCTGCGGATGAGATTGCAGATGCCGGGCGATCGCCAGCGCGTTGCTTTCATGGCGCTCCATGCGAAGCGCCAGCGTCTTCATGCCGCGCATCAATTGGTAAGAATCCGTTGGACCCAGCACTGCGCCAATGGAATTATGAAGAAAGGCGATTTCTTCAGACAGCTCTTTTCCTTTTGTCACAATAAGGCCCGCCAGCACATCGTTATGACCGCCCAAATATTTGGAAGCACTGTGAATGACAATATCCGCTCCAAGCTCAATCGGACGCTGGAAGAACGGGGTCAGCAGCGTATTGTCCACCACGGTCAGGATTCCATGCCGCTTGGCCCATGTACACGCCGCCCCGATATCTGTAACCATCATTAGAGGATTCGTTGGAGTCTCCACAATTAGCGCTTTCGTATTCGGCCGGCGCACCTGTTCGAGCGCATCCAGATCATTTGTATCCACATACGAAGCCGTAATACCGTACTTGCCCAGAATCCGCTCGATCATCCGGTAGGTTCCCCCATATAGATCCAGGGATACAATCAGATGGTCCCCTTGCGCAAACAATGTAAAAATCGTCTGTAGCGCCGCCATTCCGGAGCTGCAGGCGAATCCTGCATCCCCGGATTCAAGCTTGGCGGCAGCAGCCTCCAGAACTGCGCGGGTTGGGCTTTTGGTCCGTGAATAATCAAATCCGGTGCTCTGTCCGAGGCGCGGGTGACGGAAGGCGGTTGCCTGGTAGATCGGATAATTAATCGCCCCGGTAACCGGCTCCTCGACGGAACCGATCTGCGCCAGTCTGCTCTCAATGTGAAGCTCTTTGTCTGCCATAACGTAGATTAACCCCCTAATTTAGATGTGGTATACATAGTCAGCTTGAGCTTCCATGTCATACGGTGTTTCCTGATACACATAGTAATTAAGCCAATTGGAAAATAATAAGTTCGCATGAGCCCGCCAAGTCGAAGGCGGTGTGCGGGTAGGATCATCCTTCGGGAAATAATTCACCGGAAGGGCAATTTCCATTCCTTTATTCACATCACGGTCATATTCCCACTTCAGGGATAAAGGATCATATTCCGAATGCCCAGTCACAAAAATCTGCTTGCCGTCCTTGGTCGCAACCAAATAAATTCCCGCGTCCTCGGACTCAGCCAGAATCTCAAGCTCTTCACTGCGCTCGATATCCTCTTTCCGCACCGTGGTATGGCGGGAATGAGGCACATAGAACACCTCATCAAAGCCGCGCAGCAGCTTCACATTCGGAATATTGACTGTATGCGGGAAAACACCAAAGCATTTGTCCTCCAGCGGCACCTTTGGCACGCCGAAGTGATGATACAGACCTGCCTGAGAAGCCCAACATATATGAAGAGTTGAAGTGACATGGGTCTTCGTCCATTCAAAAATCTCTTTCAGCTCATCCCAGTAGTTTACCTCTTCGAACTCCATTTGTTCCACCGGAGCTCCCGTAATAATCATTCCATCAAAGCGCTGTTTCTTAATCTCGTCAAATGTTTTATAGAACATTTCCAAGTGACGCGCCGACGTGTTCTTCGAGGTATGGGAACGCGGATGCAGCAGCACGATCTCCACTTGCAGCGGAGTATTCCCCAGCAGGCGCAGAATTTGCGACTCCGTAGTTTCTTTCGTAGGCATCAGGTTCAAGATAGCAATCCGCAGCGGGCGGATGTCCTGGTGATAAGCCCGGCTTTCATCCATCACGAAGATGTTCTCGTTAATAAGAACTTCTTTGGCGGGTAAGGTGTCAGGTACTTTGATTGGCATGTCTCGTTCACTCCTTCATGGGTTTGGGTGCGGTTTCCTATGTCAGAAGCGGGGGCATACAAAAAATGACCTTTCTCTATAGAGAAAGGTCATATCCTTGATATATATGCGCCTCTCTCATCTCTCAGAGACTCAGGGCCTTGCGGCTGCCTGAAGTTCTGCAAGAATTAGCACCGTGCGATTGCTCGCCGGTTGCCGGGTTTCATTGGGCTGGTCCCTCCACCTACTCTTGATAAGAATTCGCGTATGAAATTTTAAAATTCAGGGAAAGTGTAATTTAATTCCTTGCAAATACTTTATAGTATAATCGCACCTTCCGTCAAGAACCCAGATGAGATTTTTCTTGCAAATTTAGACGTCACCTCAAGGACAATTTTCCCATATCTTATCGCATGACAGGTGAGGACATTTTTCTTGAAAATTTTCATGCCCCGGCGTTATACTAGACGAGTGTTACAAGCTGAAATGCAAAGAGGTGAAATTCAGAAATGGAAGGCGACCCGAGTAGTCCGCAGACCTATGCCCCTGCAATACAACTGCATAGAAAACAGATCAGCAGGACAACTGCGGGAGGAAGGGGCTCTTTCGTTTCCCGGTGCCGTTACTGCCTCATGCGGTAATTAGCCGGCTGCTGATTTTTTTCTATGCTCTTTAATAAGAGCATACCCCTTGTGAACCATGGGGTGAAGGAGTGAGAAATCAGATGAAAATTCGCCATGTCAACGCGGGTATCTTTACTGTGGTGGAGGACCTGGAAACAACCCTGACGCCGCCGGCGGAAGGATTTTACTGGATCGATGCGGACGCCGAGGATCTGGCGCTGCTGCAGCCGGCTTTTGGGCTGCATGATCTGGCCGTGGAGGACTCCCTGACCGAAGAAGAACAGCGTCCGAAGATTGAAATTTATGACAACCATTATTTTATTGTTGTGAACAGCATCCGTTTTGATGACGAGGAAATTTTCCTGCGTGCGCTGAGCATGTTCCTGGGACGGCATTATATTATTACAGTAACAAAGCAGAAGATCAATGAACTCCGGGCCATCAAGCCCATTCTATGGGAACAGGAGGTTAACGAACCTGACCGTTTCCTGTACCTGCTCATTGACCTTGTTGTTGATAACTATTTCCTAGTCGGTGACCGGATCGAAGACAAGATTGAGAGGCTTGAGGAGGACATCCTGGTTCATACCAAGCGGTCGCACTTAAGTGAAATTATCGGTCTGAGAAGTGAGATCCTGTGGCTGAAGAAGATGCTCGGTCCGCAGAAGGAAGTTATTAATATCCTGAACAAGAAGGACCTTCGCCTAATCGATGACCAGCTGCAGAAATACTTCAGCGACATTTATGAAAATGCCGTGAAGATTTCCGAGAACTTTGATACCTTCCGGGAACTGATGGGCAACTTACGAGAAGCCTATCAGTCCAGTATCGCCAACCGCGCGAATGAGATCATGCGGGTGTTCACCGCGATCACCACGATCTTCATCCCGCTAACCCTAATTACCGGAATTTACGGAATGAACTTTACTAATATGCCGGAGCTGCACAGCCGTTATGGTTATTTCATTGTGCTCGGCATTATGGCCGCGCTGGGCCTGGGCATGTTCTATATTTTCCGCAAAAAAGACTGGATTTGAGCTGACCGCTCCATCCCACTAACGAACCTAATGCAGGACGAAGCACCCGCTGCCAACAGACGGCGGAGAGCTTCGTCCTTTTTTGATCACTATCCGGCTATCCGGCACTATCCGGCTATCCGGCACTATCCGGCTATCCGGCGCTCTGAACGCTTGAGCAGTGCCTTCTGAACCGGATCCGGATCAGCCTGAGCTGCTCATATTTCTTCTCCACATTGCTCTCCGGCGGCAGATCCGTTCCGTATACCCGCTGCAGCACCGGCTTCAGGAAAGTGTCGCCAAGCTCCTCATATGCCTGCCAGATCGCGGCTTGCTCCGCCTCCGGCAGCTCATGAAGCTCATTCATCAGGAGAGCGTCGAGATCATAGCCATCCTTCTCCAGCTCCTCGAGCAGCTCCACCGTCTCCCTCCGGTCAAGCCCGCTTCTGCGGCTCATCTCCTCAATGCCGTGACCTTCCGCCATCGACTCCAGCAGCACCCGGCGCAGACCGTACCTTTCCATCTCCACCCGGTACTTCACTTCCTTCTGCTTGTACAACCAGGAGCGGAACTCTTCTTCATCCAAAGTTCCTTCGACCCAGCCAAGCGGGAAGCTGTATAGCCGCTCTCCCTGCTGGGTCAGCTCCAGCAATTCCGGCCCATATTCCGCGGATTTGGCTTCGCCCATTCCAGGCAGCTGCATCAGCTCCTCACGCGTTCTTGGCTGGAATACACTGATCAATCGGAGCAGCCGATTGCTGGCGATCAAATACGGTGCTTTGCGCTCGGCCGCAGCCCGTCTGCGCCGCCATGCGCTGAGCTCCAGGAACAAGGCCTCGTTCGGATGAAGCTCGCTGTAGAAGACGAGCTTCTGGGCGAGTGCCGACTTGCCTTTGCCGTCCTCTTTCTCATGGAAAATCCCGTCAATCACCGGTCTGAAGCCTTCTCCAAGCTTCACGGACAGACGGTGACGGTAGACATGCAGCATCTCCGACCAGGATTCTCCTTCATACCAGAGTATCTCCCCAGCCTCATCGGAAGACAGCTCATTCCAGCCCATCCTCCATACCCCCTGCTCTTCTCCGATCCACACCTGAGCGCCCTGGATCAGTTCCCCGCCCTCTCGCTTCTCCATACTGTTCAGAAATACGATTTGCATCCGTTCCTGCACCTCCCTTAAATCAGCACACAAAAAAAGCACCCCTTCGGCCATCGGCCAAAGAGGTGCTTCCTCATTTTCGTATACTGTTAAATCTTACTATACCTTATTTTGGGAAAAAGTCAAATGAAAGCGTTGGCGCGCTTGCGATCTTTTTTCCTGTTATAATGGGGAACAGACACACCATTCTAGGAGGCATTACCGATATGACATTTTCTGAAAAAGACCTGGACTTTCTGTCCGATTCCACGGAGCAGACCTCAACCCGCTTCATTACTTTTATCGGCCATTCCATGAAGAGATTCGATCTGGCCATTACCACAACGAACCGGTTCTACGGGAAGAAACTGGTGACCGATCTTCAGGCTGGACGTACCGCTATTCTTGGATCGGATGACCTGGATGAGGAGGGTTATCTAGAGCGCGTGTACAGCCTGGATGAGGAAGAGGGCGAAGAGCTTCGCGGCTTCCTGTATCAAGTGCTTGGAGAGCCGCATTTCACGGATTAACAGCTTAAAAAAGAGACTGCATCTCCGTCATTTCTAATGACAAAAGGGGCAGTCTCTTTGCTTGAGGGGGTCAATGTTAGTCCTCTAGCCGGACAGTTTTCGGATAAAGACACCGGAAGACTGGAAGCCTGCAGTGTCCATATTAAGCGTCCGGAAGGCTAAAACCATACTTCGTAAATACATGCTGAGCCGTCTTGCTGGTCATGAAATTATAGAACGCCTTGGCTTCCTGAGGGTGCTGTGTCGCTTTTACTATACCCTCCGGGTACACAATTGCCCGGTGGCTGAGCGGATCGATTGTGAACATGACGCCCGCTTTCGTGGATGTCTGGGCATCACTCCGGTACACAAACCCCGCCTCCACATTACCGGTCTCCACATAAGTCAGGACCTGTCTGACATCCTTGGCAAAGACCAGCTTCGGCTTCAGCTTGTCCCAGAGCTTGTAATGCTCAAGCGCTTCCTTTGTATACTGCCCTGCGGGAACCGATTCCGGCTCTCCCACGGCTATGCGGGATACACCATCGTCACCCAGACTCTCCAGCGTAGCGGGCGACTTCGCGCCGGCAGCCGCAATCAAGACCAGATCATTCTTTAGCATCGGCGTGCTCTCCCCCGGATCGACCAGCTTCTTGTCAATCAGAGCGTCCATTTGTTTCTGACCTGCGGACAAGAACACATCGGCTGGCACTCCCTGCTCAATCTGCTTCTGCAGCGCGCCCGAAGCCCCGAAGTTAAACAACAGCCTAACATTCGGATGCTCCTTTTCGAAGGCTGGCTTCAGCTCATTCAGGCTGTCCTTTAGACTTGCCGCGGCGGAAATTACCAATTCAATCTGAGTCTGCTTCTCCTTGCTGCCAACCTGCTCATTCGTTCCTGATGCACCAAGGCTGCCGCAGCCCGCCAGCATCACCAGCAGGAGAATCAAACCAGCCGCTAGCCATCTTTTCATAGACAGCTTTCTATTCACTTTCGCTTCTCTCATCCCTTTACTTCCTCCTACTTATCACATACCATTAAAATAAAAACAACAAGTTAATTATAATATTACTAGTTATACCTATATATATCTAGTTATAATTAAACCTGACTGAACTGGAGGATTTCATGAGTGACATTTCTTACACAACCGAAGAAATAGCGAAGCTTCTGAAAGTATCCAAGCTGACTGTATACGACCTGATTAAAAAAGGGGAACTTCCGGCTTACAGAGTCGGCAAGCAAATGCGGGTGGATGCGGGCGATCTGGAAGCATATAAACGGTCCGCCAGAAGTGGACCGGCCTTGCGCAGTCCGTCCGCCTCTCAAGATGCTTCTGATGATGCTTCCGAAGCGCGGGCCGGGAACCAACAGGAGTCCGGCGAAGCCCGCTCCCTGGTAATCACCGGCCAAGACATCAGTCTGGATCTGCTCGCCAAGCATCTGGAGAGATCCGCCCCCTCCTACCGTCCTCTTCGTTCCCACGCCGGAAGTCTGGACAGCCTGATTTCCATGTATCAAGGGAAAAGCGACATTGTCAGCACCCATCTGCTTGATGCGGACAGCGGACAGTATAACCTTCCGTATATCAACCGGATTCTAACCGGTCATTCTTATATGGTCATCCATCTGCTTCAGCGGACCGCAGGGCTGTATGTTGCCAAGGGGAATCCGAAGAATCTTACCCGGTGGGAAGATCTTCAGAAGCCTGGGGTCCGGCTGATTAACCGGGAGAAAGGTGCCGGAGCCCGGGTACTTCTGGACGAGCAGCTGCGGATTCATGGACTGGACCGGAAATCGATTCAGGGCTACGACCATGAAGAGACCAGCCATATGGGTGTGGCTGGCAAGGTATCTGTAGGTGAGGCCGATGTGGGCGTGGGCACCGAGAAGACTGCTCAAATGATGGGCAGCATTGACTTTGTGCCGATGGTCAAAGAACACTACGATCTGGTTGTCCTGAAGAATTCCCACACCGAGCCCTGGATTCCACGTCTTCTGGAAGTGATGAATTCAGACGCGCTCAAGATAGAGCTTGGCTCTATCCAAGGTTATGATCTCTCCTTGACTGGACAAGTGAAATACGAGATTTAAAACCGTCCTATATTTAACAAGTAACGCCCCTGTTATCCGAGCCACACAAGGCCTAAATAACAGGGGCGCTATTTTATAATTTTCCTATTGATTCCACACACTCGGTCCGGGCTCAGAACCCCCGCACCACGCAAAGCTCCCAGCGCTCGGTGCGCATTGCATGACGGCTGTCAACCAAACCTCAGGCTGTCAACACTGTCACCAACTACACGGCAAGAATCAAAATCCCGCCAGGGGCCCTGAAGAGAGCAGCAGTTCTTCTGAATATATCCAGACCATACCCTCACTGGCAACCTTTAAGAAGGTAAGGCTTAGGTTTATCCACGCTTAAGGAATGTGCGTTTTATTCATTTCTGCCCAGCACAGGATAATAAATAACCCGCTCCGATGAAGCCTCCTCAAATGCCCGGCCCTGCCGAATCAGCTCAATCAAGTGAGCCAGCGTCTCCGACATGGCAAACCGCATCTGGTGAATACCCAGCTGATCTCCGAACAGATAGGTGCAGACCTCGAACGCTGATCTTGGGTTTTCCCTAAGGAACTCCTCAATCTGGTTCAGACGCTGTTCATGGTGAATCAGCAGATCCTCCAGCCGCTTCCTGAAATAATCGAAGGGATGCCTGTGTCCCGGATATGCCAGGTCCACTTCATACGCGGCCAGCTTCAGCATGGCATCGGTATACGACTGCAACGGCTGCGGATCACTTCCCGGCAGGAAGCTGATGTTGGGCGATATCTGGGGAAGAACAGCGTCCCCGCACAGCATCGTCCGGCTCTCCCGGTGATAGAAAGACATATGACCGGGGGCGTGGCCCCCTGTCTCAATTGGCAGCCAGAGCCGGTCCCCCATCTCCAGCATGACTCCTTCATCCAGATAGGAGACAATCGGCTCGGGCAGCACCTGCGGCAGGAAGCCCTCCAAATGGGCGGCCAGCTGGCTGGTCCACTCCGGCGGCATTCCATGACGACGGTACAGAGCCGGCAGCTCTTCATTGATATGACTGCCCGGCCCCCACATGAATTTAGTCTCCGCATGGGCCCGGCGGGACATCCACACACTTGCCCCCGTGTAAGCTTGGATATGACCAGCCAATCCATAATGGTCCGGGTGGTGGTGAGTCAGCACGACAGAAGTAATCTCGTCTTTGTTAAGCCCGAGTTCTCCCCATACCTTCGTCCACTCCGCAATACTGGTCTCTGATTTCGGACCGGGATCAATAATAGTGACTCCCCGGCTGCCACGGAGAATATAGCTGTTGACCCACCTTAGTGGGGGAGACATAGATATCTTCACCTGGATCATACCGTCTTCCCACAATTTCACTTCAGACATGCCTCTTCAACCTCAGCTTCCTGCACATAATCATACGAGGCATCTCATTCGTCTCGTACCGACCCGGTTTTTTTTAGATTCGTCTTGCTTTTCCGCCCCCCTATTGTACCTTCTTTCCAGAACAAACTCAAAGTCTATAGAAGTTGCTCTCATCCGTACAATCATTTGTTCAACTTTTATGAATAGCCAAGCTGAAATCTCACCCCCCGCATATCAAAATGGAAAAAAGGCCGGGTTACAAGAACCCGGCCTTTCATCATCCAACCTTATTATTTAGCTGCCGCCGATGTGTCTGTACCTGTCTTTGTGTTCAGGTTGTTGACAATCTTGGCTTTTGCTTTAGTCTCATCAAGCCAGCTCTGCTGCAGCTGGGCAACCTGTTGGGACTCCAGACCGTCGCGAATTTGGTCCTTGCGCTCCTCGAACGTTGCAGTATGCGCTTCTTTACGGTCCGTCACCTTCAGAATTTTAAAGCCTTCCTGGGTCTTGATCACTCCGCTGAGCTCGTCCTTCTTCAGCTTGAACGCAGCCTCTTCCACTGCGGCTTCCTGCTGTCCCTTGCTGATGAATCCAAGATCCCCACCGCTTGCTTTCGTTGCGGCATCTGTGGATTTCGCTTTGGCCAATGCTGCGAAATCCCCACCTTCCTTAAGCTCTTTAAGCACCTGATCCGCATCAGCCTGCGACGCAACAGTAATGGCTGATACACGAACCTGCTCCGGCGTATTGAAGGACTCTTTATTCTGATCGAAGTACTGCTTCACTTGTTCATCGGTTACTTTGATTTTGGAACCGAGCAGCTTCTTAAGCTCAAGCTGCTTAACCACCATTTTATTCAGATCATTACGGGCCATCCCGTTCTGCTGAAGAGCTTGATCCAGCGCTTCCTTAGAGCCGTACTGCTCTTCCAGATATCCGATTTCCTTATTAATATCAGCGTCTGTAATCTTGATCTTGGCCTTGTCGACTTCCTGCTTCATCAGCTCATCGTTGATCATGCTGTCAAGAGTCTGCTCACCGCCTGCTTTAACCAGCTCGTTATACAGCTTCTCCTTGCTGATCTCCACACCATTAACCGAAGCGACCGGCCCGTTGTCCAAAGCGCCTTTTCCTGTCAGCGGCTTCACCAGTACGATGACAAGCACCACGGCCAGAATCAGTGATACGATCATCCATATCATACTTTGGCGTTTGGCTGCGGTTACAGCTGGGTTGCCTCCCGCAGTCTGCTCGGACAAGAGTGATTTTGTCTCCGGAGAAGAATATACAGCTGGTCCTTCAGACGTTGGCTTGACCGCGGAGGTTCCTGTCTCTTCACCTGCCTGTCCCTCTTTCGGTTCTTGATTCATTTCTTGCTCCAAATCTTTCTGATCTTTACCATCCATTCTATTGTTTGACTCCCCTCTAATGCTTGTTTAATTTCACTTTACCAGAAACGTCTCCACATAACCTTAACATTTCATAAAAAAATGCCGGTTATTTTTAAGGAAGCGCTAATCTATATAAAATGAACTTATGAAGGTAACCTTTTGGTGCGCTGCGATGCCGAGTGTTCTTACGACCACTGTTGTCCCCGAAATGCTTGAACTAAATATCCAAGTAGGGGCATTTCGGAGACAACGGCGGACGCTCCGCTTCTTCAGAATCACTCGCCCTCTCCGCTGAGATTGGTTAATTTTTAAAGTTCATTTTATCTAGCCACAACTGCTTTAACCTAAAGCATTTTTGTTTTGGCCCAAAAAGAGTAAAATAGGGCTATACCATGTTTTAGGAGGATACGCATGACAATCGATTACAAAGCCTACTTCGAGAATTTAAGGGAGCAGCACCTCACTGAATTGAAGGACCTGCTCACCATTCCCAGTATCTCCGCTCTATCCGAACATAAGCCTGATGTGGCCAGAGCCGCCAATTGGATTGCGGACGCCTTGACCCGCGCGGGGCTTGAACATGTTGAGGTTCATGAAACCCAGGGCCATCCCATTATTTATGCCGATCATCTGCATGCTCCCGGTAAACCTACCGTTCTAATTTACGGCCACTATGACGTTCAGCCGGTTGATCCGCTCCACCTGTGGGAGACACCTCCATTCGAGCCTTCCATCCGGGACGGTAAGCTGTACGCCAGAGGCGCTACCGATGACAAAGGCCAGCTATTCCTTCATATTAAAGCGGTGGAAGCCCTGCTCAGTCAGGAATCCGCTCTTCCGGTCAATGTGAAATTCTGTATTGAAGGCGAAGAGGAAGTATCCAGTCCGAACCTTCCTTTGTTCCTGGAAGAGAACAAGGACAAGCTTGCCGCTGATGTGGTGCTGATCTCCGATACCTCGCTGATCGAGAAGGGCAAGCCTGCCATCAGCACAGGGCTCCGCGGGTTATGCTCGCTTGAAGTATCCGTACATACCGCGAATACCGATCTGCATTCAGGCTCATTCGGAGGCGGCGTACCTAACGCCCTGCATGCTATCGTCTCCCTGCTGGCCTCCCTGCACGATGATCAGGGCCGGGTGGCTGTAGAAGGCTTCTACCAAGGCGTCCCGGTTCTATCCGAGGAGATGAAAGCCGAATTCAAAAAGATGAACTTCAATGAAGAAGGCCTACGGCAAGACCTGGGTCTGGACACTCTATACGGAGAGGAAGGCTTCTCCTTCGTCGAAAGAACCGGCGCCCGTCCTACTCTGGAGCTTAACGGAGTGTACGGCGGCTTCCAGGGCGAAGGCTCCAAGACTGTTATTCCTAAGGAAGCTCATGCGAAAATCACCTGCCGGCTGGTTGGCGACCAGGACCCGCAGGATATTCTGGACAAGATCGAGCGCCACCTCAAGGCCCATACTCAGCCGGGCGCCAAGCTCACGGTGAAGCAGATGGAGAAGGCCTTCGCGTTCAACATCGATCCTTCCCACCCCATGCTGCAAAAAGCGGCCGATGCCTACGAGCGGGTCTATGGCACTCGCGCTCTGTTCACCAAGGACGGCGGCTCCATTCCGATCGTTGCCACCCTGTCCCGCGTCCTGTCCGCCCCGGCCGTCATGATGGGATTCGGCCTGCCAGATGAGAATCTGCATGCGCCGAACGAACACTTCAATCTGGAGAACTTTGATAAAGGACTCCTTACCATTGTGGAATACTTGAAGCTGATTTAACCGGATACTTACGGATATTCAGCCATGGCACACAAAAAAGCCTTACCCGAAGCGCTCATAGGAGCATGCCGGGTAAGGCTTTTTTTTCACAACATGGAATTCGGTCATTCAATCACTTCGGTCTTGAACACGTTATCCACTTTCGTACCAAGTCTTTTCTTCAAAGGAACCTTGATGTCTCTTCCCAATTCATTAAAAAATGCGGGTATTTCACATTTCACCTGATCCGCAATCAGCGTGATATACCCATTCGCGGCAATATCGCTGTTCGCCTCTGCCGGAACCGTAACCTGGATGTCGTATTTCTTCATCAAGGTACGGGAATACCTCGCAAATATCTCAAGCAGCTCCTCGTTGTTGAAATTCTCAATTGCAGCTTTACCTTTATTGGTAAAGTTCAAATTCACTTTCATCTGTGCTTCCCCCTTTTCTTTCAAACCATTCTGGTACTAGCCCGAGCCTGATGAACTTATGGTCGCAGTAGAAAAGGCAAGTGTGCATCTGTTGGAAAAACCTAATCTCTTTTAAGGCCTCTTATGTATCATACCTCTTTTTCTTCAAGAATTCATGCTTTCCCGGATATTCCCTCTCGGAAGTGCAGCCAACCTTCACGCGCTTCACAACAAAAAACCTTCCCGAGCCTTGCGGCTGAATCGGGAAGGTTCATGCTCGGGCCCGGTAAGGTGCCCTCAAATTTTTAATTCCCCAAGCTTAATTAGCTCGACAACTGCCTGTGCACGACCTTTGACGTTGAGTTTCTGCATGACATTAGAGATATGGTTTCGAACCGTTTTCTCACTGATAAACAGCTGTCCGGCAATATCACGCGTCGTTTTATCCTGCACGAGCAGTTCAAAAACCTCCCGCTCACGATGAGTTAGTAAAAATTTGCTGTTGCGATCGCTGCCCTTCAAAATGTGTCACCCCTCCTTGCTCGGGTTTGATGGTT
The DNA here is from genome assembly GCF_018403205.1 of Paenibacillus sp. J22TS3. Taxonomy (NCBI): domain Bacteria; kingdom Bacillati; phylum Bacillota; class Bacilli; order Caryophanales; family Paenibacillaceae; genus Paenibacillus; species Paenibacillus sp. J22TS3. Next base: position 174,944 of record NZ_BOSF01000008.1, on the reverse strand, counting down.
TAACAAGTAAGGGATACAGTCAACACATCTTATGAACGGGATAGGGCAAAGGTGCGATACATAAGGAAAAATGGGCATTCTCTATTCAGATACAGTAAACGGCCCATTTCCACAGGGGAAATGGACCGTCCGGGACAGATCCTATTGCTCTAAAGCAGCTTCGGCACCGGCCTCGCCGCCGGGTTTCTTTTTGCCTGCATCCGTCAATTTGATCTTTTTCATAAACACAGCAACAACTACGCCCGCCAGTACGAAGAACAAACCATAAAGGAATACGCTGTGCAGCGATTCAACGAGCGCATTCTTCAATATAGGGTTTACCGTTTCCATCAGCTGGGCAGGGATGGCCTTCTGCATCTCCGGAGACTGTACCGCAGAATAGATCTGCTGAGGATTGTGCGCAATCATCTCATTGAATTTGTCCGCCAGCGGCTTCGCCTGCTCAGGCAGCTGATTAAGCAGCGGCGTCAAATCCTTGGACAGAATGCTGCCTGATCTGTTATTCATAATAGCTCCAAGCAGCGTCATACCGAACGTCCCCCCGATGGAACGGAAGAACTGGGACGAGGACGTTACAACGCCGAGCTGGGATTTCGGGAAGCTCTCCTGAAGCGCCAGAGTCAGGATCGGCATCACAAGCCCCATGCCAAGACCAATGACCACCATATAGGAGGTCGCTAACAACTGACTGGTATCGATGGACAGCGTGGTCAGCAGATAGAAGCCGGCAGACATGATCAGCATGCCTAGGATAATCTGCAGCTTCACACCAAGCGTGTATACAAGCCGGCCGCCAAATACACTGGTCAGAATCATGGCGACCATCATCGGAGTCATAATCGTTCCTGACTGAGTCGCACTGACCCCTACCACCCACTGCATAAAGAGCGGTACGAACATAATCGCACCGAACATTCCAATGGACATGAAGAAGCCGATTCCATTCAGCATGGTAAAGGTGCCATTCTTGAAGAGGGACACCGGCAGAATCGGGTCCTCCGTTCTGGATTCGATGATAACAAAAGCCGTAAGTGAGACCAAGGCCACCACAAACATCGTAATAATCTGCCAGGAGCCCCATTCATACTTCTCTCCACCGAAACTTAATGCAAGCAGAAGGGCAACCACACCGATGACCATGGTAAGTGTACCCGGGATATCGATTTTGACAGGTCCTTTATTGATATGCTTCGGCAGACCCTTGGCGATAAAGATGACTGCCAATATGCCAACGGGCAGATTGATATAGAACACCCAGGTCCAGTTCCAGGCATCGACAATCCAACCGCCAATCTGCGGCCCCAGCACGGATGACAGACCATACAAGGCTCCGAAGATCCCCTGCCACTTGGCACGCTCTTTACCTGTAAATAAATCCCCGATAATGATCATGGCCATCGGCATCATAATACCGCCGCCAAGACCCTGTATCGCACGGAAAATAATCAATTGTGTCATATTGCCAGACATTCCGCAAAGCGCGGACCCAGCCATGAAGATAATAAGTCCAGTCATGTATACTACACGACGGCCAAACAAATCCGCAAGCTTGCCTGCCAGCGGAACGACTGTGGTCGAGGTAAGCAGATATGCCGTGGTTAACCAGGTAATCAGGGACAAGCCGCCCAGATCCTTCACGATGGTTGGCATCGCCGTTCCCACTATAGTTCCATCCAATGCTGCGAACAGCATGGCAATAATTAACCCGGTAATCAGAAGCTTTCTCTTTCCCGCATCTTGATCCGGTGCATGAGCTAAATGTTCACTCACAGTAGTTTCCTCCTCAATAGATCAGACTTCCCTAAGTTGTTGTTTCCGGCTTGGCCGGCTTTTCGATAACCGCAAATTTCTCAAAGATTCCGACAAGAGTATCGAGCTCACGAGCGTCCAAATGCGAGAAATAATATTTGATAATTTCACGCGACTTCTTCTTCGCCTCCTTGAGCACCTCTCCGCCCTCCGGTGTCACCGAGACAAGCACCGCTCTCCGGTCATGCTCGTCATGCCGGCGCTCTACATATCCGCTCTGCACCAAGCGGTCGATCATGACCGTAATGGCACTAGGTTTCACCTCCAGCTTCTCAGCCAGGTAAGAGATATTGCAGGATTTCTCCTTGGAAATCAAGCCGAGCATATGAAACTGGGGCCCTGTCAACCCTAGCTCCCGATGCACCATAATCTCAGACTCCATTTTACGAATGGTGTTCTTCCAGGCCGCCTCAATTCTATCGATATACCGATCGTAATCCAGGGGATTTCACCTCACTTAATCAGATTCTCGCTAAGTATTTAAACAGTTTATTATTTAACTCATGAAAATATACTACCATCCCTGGATTATGTCAATACTTATGCTGGATTTCCTTGAATTTAAGGTGAAAATGGTATATCATCATATCGAAATAATTTTCATTATTTACTTTGTAATAATCAAAATAATTTTCGGCAGGTGAGGCTTATCCAATCTCCCATCCTTCATGCTTTGAAACAGAATTTAAATACACTGCCCCCTCAGGAAAGACGTCTTGGTGAGAAGATTCTGGAATCTCCCTCTTCTGTAATTCACCTGGGTATCACGGAGCTGGCCCGGATGTGCAGCATCAGCCCTTCAACCATCACAAGATTCTGCAAATCGTTTCATTTCAAGGGTTTCCCTGATTTTAAAATGAAGCTTGCGGGTGAGCTGGCACTGAAGCATGCCGATAACGCCTATCAGGACGTCATTGCAGGCAATGCGCTTCACAAAGTGGTCCAGGCGATTGAGGCTAATCATATTGCTTCCATTACAGACACAACCCGGCTGCTCGATATGGAGCTGATTGAACGTGCGGTCGTTGCCCTCTGCAGCGCGGGCCGAATCGACCTGTACGGGGCGGCTACCTCATCTATTGTGGCCCAGGACTTCTATCAGAAGCTGGTCCGTATCGGAAAGAACAGCACAGCATTTGCAGATTCTCATATGCAGATCACATCCGCTTCAAGCTTAGGCCCCGGGGATGTGGCTCTGGCTCTGTCCTACTCGGGAGAAACCTCCGAGACCATCAGCGCGCTGCGCTGCGCCAAGGACAGCGGGGCATTTACCATATCGCTCACCCAGTATGGCAGCAGCACGCTGGCTTCCCTGGCAGATATATCGTTGTTCTCGTCTTCACTTGAAAAAGGGATGCGGCGGGGCGACATGGCTTCACGGATTGCCCAGCTTCATATTGTCGATATTCTCTTCATGGGTATGGTGAGCAGAGAATTCGAGGATTACATTCCGAGGCTGGAAAGCTCCTATCAGAATGTACGGAAATACCGTACCAATTAATTTAAGGGGGATTTATATCTATGCTGAACATTATCAAAGTATCCAATGAGGAACAATTCAATGAGGTTGGAGCAGGTATTATCGCCGGACTCCTTCAAACCAATCCGCGCGCAATCCTTGGCTTAGCAACCGGGAGCACACCCGTAGGCGTATATGCCCACCTGATTGAACTGTACAAAAAAGGCTTGGTCAGCTTCGCTCAGGCGACAAGTTATAACCTGGACGAGTACATCGGCCTGGCTTCAGACCATCCGGAGAGCTATCGCCGCTTTATGAATGAGAAGCTGTTTAACCATGTGGATATCGATCTTCGCAATACTTATGTTCCAGACGGTACTGCCTCCAATCCGGAACAGGCTGCACAGGAATATACCCGTATGCTGGACGCAGCCGGACGTATTGACCTGCAATTTCTTGGGATCGGTCATAACGGTCATATCGGCTTCAACGAACCGGCTGACGAGCTGCATGCCACTACACATGTGGTTGCACTGAAAGAAGACACACGGCAGGCTAATGCCCGCTTCTTCAACTCTATTGACGAAGTCCCTACCCATGCGATGACCATGGGGATTGCCTCGATTCTGAAATCCAAACAAATCCTTCTCATGGCCAAGGGGGAGAGCAAAGCCGAGGTTCTTGCCCGGGCACTGACTGGCCCGCTGACAACCCAGTGTCCTGCTTCTCTGCTGCAGACCCATCCGAATGTTGTTATTGTTGTTGACCAAGCAGCGGGAGGCATGCTGAAATGAGCAGAACCTTTCAACTTATTCACGGTCAAGTCGTAACGCCGAGAGGAATCATCCAAGACGGTGCAGTAACCGTTATTGATGGAGTTATTACCTATGTCGGTTCAACCACGGGAATGCCCTCAGGGACATCAGCTGCTGGTGAAGTAATCGACGCCAAAGGCGCTTACGTTCTCCCTGGCTTTATTGATGTCCATGTGCATGGCGGGATGAAAGAAGACTTCACCGATGCGACCCAGGAGTCACTGGATACCATCACGAAGTTCCACTCCACCCAAGGAACCACCGCGATGCTGGCCACAACCATGACCACGCCGAAGGCTGTTCTTGACCGTGTCCTCGCAGAGGTGAACACTTACATCTCCAAGGACATGCCTTACGCTCAGCTTGAAGGTGTTCATCTGGAAGGACCGTTCATCAGTCCAAAATGGCCTGGCGCGCAGAATCCCGAGCATATTGTACCTCCGAACAAGGACTGGATCGAAGCTTGGGAGAATCAGTATCCAGGACTGATCAAGCAGGTTACTTTCGCACCGGAGCGTGAGGGCTCCCATGATCTGATCCGCTACCTGCGCAGCAAAGGCATTGTAGCGGCGGCAGGCCATACGGATGCGACCTATGATGAAATCATGTCCGCCGTAGAAGTGGGCCTGCACCACTCTGTGCATATGTTCAATGCCATGACTCCGCTTCATCACCGTAAACCGGGTACAGCCGGAGCAATCTTAAGCACGCCAAAAATGAGCGCAGAAATTATTGCCGACGGCATTCACGTGCACCCTGCGGCAATCTCAATTATTGCCCAGCTCAAGCAGGATGAGAATTTCATCCTTATTACCGATGCCATGTCGGCAGCGGGCCTCGGTAACGGGGAGTACATGCTGGGAGATCTTCCTGTGGTGGTTAAAGATAATGTATGTACACTTAAGGAAAGTGAAGGAACCCTGGCAGGCAGTACGCTTACCATGATTCGCGGCTTCCGCTATCTCGTACAGCAGGTCGGGCTCAGCATCGAGTATGTTTCTGCAATGGCCAGCGGCAATCCAGCCAAGCTGCTTCGGATTGAGCACCGCACAGGTACAATTGAGACCGGCAAGCAAGCGGATCTGCTGCTCGTTGAGCAGGATAACCTGGAGCTGCAGAAGGTTTGGATTAAAGGACGTCTAAACGTCTAAGCTTATTAATATAGAGGGACTGAAGCCAGAAGGATCATTTGATCCCGACGCTTCAGTCCCTTTTGTAATATTTATGGGAGTTTTGAGAAATGCTATGAGCCTAGCGGGTAACCCCACCGGAATAACCATTGCTTGTGTTAGTCCGGTTCATCGTTCCGGTTCCAGTTCCGTTGGTATTTCGCGGTGTTGGAGTATATCCGCTCGGCCCGGTCATGGTACCGGTACGTGCCGGGAAGATACGCTGAATCAGCGAGCTGAACTCACTCTCCACTCCGGTAAGAAGCTTTCCACCCTTGGATTGAGTGGCATAACTGCTTACGCGGGACACGAATTCCGGATGACCGGAAATGTGCACATTTTGGATGTGCGGAGCGGAAGCCTTCACCTTAGCGGTAATCTGATCCTTCAGAGATTGAGGGATATTGTCCAAGGCTCCGGTACCATTCGTTCCATAGCTCCCGGCAGTTCCATAAGTTCCGTTGGTTCCGTAGCCATTTGTGGCATTTGTGCTGTTAGTTCCATACGTCCCGTAACCATTCATGCCTGTTCCATATGGAGTATAGGGACCATAAGTACCGTAGCTTCCATATCCGCCGGACAATCCAAAGCTTCCATCTGTGCCCCGCAGGCTGTTGGTGCTGTAGATATGAGCACCGGTATATCCTGGATGGGTTGTGCTCATTCCCGTTCCGTTGCCTGTGCCGTTTGCAGCGCCTGTTCCAGTGCTGCTCATAATATTCCCGTTCATCCCTGTTCCAGCCGTACCGTAATTTCCAATACCTGTCCCGTGACCATAGCCAGTGCCTGCTGAAGATCTTGTTCCCGTACCGCCTCCATAAGAGTAATACGAGTTCCCTGAGATCCCGCCGTTCATACCGCCATAGTAGCCGGTGCCAAGGTTAGTTCCCGCTCCTCTGCCGTCAGCGCCGTAGGTGCCGTACGTGCGTGTCCCACCGGTTCCATTCGTTCCGTAAGTGCCACCACGCGCCGCATCCATTAGGCTTCCGGCCACACCGGATCTACCAATCCCATGTCCAAGACCGTCACCACCCGTACGGGTTCCTGCCGCTCCTGGAGCAACACTCTTCGCACGGTAGCCAGTACCTGAAGTGCCATGAGGTCCATGCAGGGTAACGGCCACGTAGGCATCACGGTCAGTCACTAGAACCTGTGCGGTTCTAATCTGGCTGAGATGGCTAACTTTATTACTCAGCTGCGGGCTGTATTTCAGCCCCATGACCCGGGTGTTCTGTCTTGCGTTTAGATCATATCTGTTCCCGTTATTGGCATTTTGGGTACGGAAATTGTTGGTGTTATTCTTGCCGCACCCTGTTATTCCAACCATACTTGCAAGCAGGGCAGCAGATAACGTTAAGCTGACGACCTTTGCTCCACGCATGAATTCATCCCCCATCATCGTAATAATAAAATGACTAACACGAATTAGAATGCGCCCTGCTGATTCCCTGTATTCAGTTAAGATTTAGCAGGCAGACGGCCCGCTTAAGCGTTATGTGCACCCACACCATCAATCATAGGCTTTCATACCATATTCTAAGATGGTGAATGGCATGTTCTAATGCAAGTTCGTTGTCAAGTTCAGTCAGCCACACCAAACCCAACTACCTCTCGTGGAAGGTGAGACCACCTTGAAAATTTTGTTCACATTTTATGTCCCGAGCGGCGGAGTAGAAACCTTAAATAGGCTGCGCTGCGAGACCCTGCGTAAACATGGTGTTGAAGGGCATATACTCTATACAAGCCCGGGCTCGGGGCTGCAAAATATTACGGATACCCCGACTTACGTCACCAATTATGATGAGGATATTTCTCAAATCCTCGCAGCCAACCAGTTTGACGCTGCTATTGTCACATCCGATTACTTAATGACGGAAAGGCTTCGGCGCCTGCAGTTTCAGGGCCCTGTCATTTTTGAAGCTCAAGGTTTTGGAACTATGGAACAAGCGCATACTTTGGTTCAGGATGCCGTCACTTATCTCAAATCTTATTGTCAGGCCGTTCTCCTTCCTCCCACATCCCACCTGATTGGATTATTCAACCACTTCTGTCCCTGGCTCCGTCAGTTCATCTTTATGAATATGGTTGATACTCAAATTTTCCGGCATCGGGAAGCTGAACTATCGTTGAATCCAATCCTGGGTTGGGTAGGCAGGCTGGAGAAGAATAAAAATTGGGTGGAGTTTCTTAATATTGCAAGCAAGCTAACCCAACTGATTCCCAACCTGCAAATCCGCATGCTGACGGACGAGACACTCGCAGCCCCTCAGGAGAGACAGGATTTCAAAGATCGGGTCAATACCTTGAATCTGGTCAGCCGGCTTCAGACGATCTCCAATGTGCCTCATTCTCAAATGCCATACCAATATTCCATGATTGCCGATTCAGGCGGCTTCCTTCTCTCCACCTCGCTTGTTGAAGGTTTTGGTTATGCGGTAGGGGAAGCCATCGCCTGCGGCTGCCCTGTTGTAAGCACAGATTCAGATGGCGTCAGAGCGTTCATTAAACATAATCAGACCGGCAAATTCTACAGCCAGGGGAATATTGAACAAGCTGTTCAAGAAAGTATGGATATTATGCTTAATTTTCCACTGCGTCAGCAAATCTGTCAGCAGGGAGTGCGTCTGATCCAGGAAGCTTTTTCACCATCGGCTTATGCAAGCTCCTTCATTCAGATGATGAACGCCCTGGATGTGAGTTAACATAGTCTTGAATTAGAGCCAAGGTGCAACTTGGAACAAAGAAAAACAGGGTACCTCTCAGGTATCCTGTTTGATTTAATCGGCTACTTTTTGTAGTTGAAATTCACTTAGCACTCCGATGACCAAGCCCTGCTCATTCTTCAAATAGAGACGGACAACACAATGACCTGGTATGAAACGGTTTGTAATAATTCTCAGCATTAGAGGATCGTGATAAATTCCGATATTCTGAATACATATGCTTCCGTCAGGCAAGTTTGCAGGACCAATGCGGTACAAAAACTTGAATTGTTCACTGTCCGTGCCCCTCCCGTCCACATAAACTTCGTATGGCTGGCCTCCCGAGTTGGCTATCACAATATCCATCAAGTGAATTTCTGCCTGCAGAAAATATCGGTTGATCGTTAACGTGTAGTAAGCCACAAACCCTCCCCCTTTATGACAGTATATGAGGGGAGCGACTCTCAGTTTGTACCCTAGCGGATGAGGGGCTTAAAGCTTAAAGGCATTGTGCCCTTTTTACACGTATTTCCGTACCTCGGTAGAGTCCGTACATAACATATACTATGATACCCATCAAGTGCGAGAGGAGGATTCACTGTGAAAATACTGCTCGTGACCTACTGGTGGCTGACAAGTGTGGGCGGCATCCGCACCTATATGAATCAACTCGCAGAGCGCCTTCGGACACACGGGCATGAAGTGGATTTGATGGGGACGGACCTTGCTACAAATACCGTCTATGTTGCGGGACAAGAGCGCAGGTTCGCCAAGGATACCGTCCTCCCCTTAATCCGGCGCAACCTGGCAGGGGCGCCACTCCCTGCGCTTCAGGCATGCCCGCAGGCCATGGCGATCGAAAGCGACCGGTATGCCTTCGAGATGGGGGCCGCTGTTCTTGGCGTCAACCAGTATGATCTCATCCATGCCCAAGACCCGATTGCCGCTCTCTGCATCCGGAGAATTCTACGGCGTAACATCCCGCTTATTGTGAGCTTCCACGGGTCATTGGCCAGAGAAGGCTATTACGATTCGCGTTCGGTTCACCCGAATCTCACTTGGGCTGAGTTCCGTTCCGGAACCTACGGAAAGCACTACAGCTCACTGGAATATCTGGGTGCAGAAGCAGCGGATCTTGTTCTGGTAAGCTCAGGCTGGATCAAGGGGATCATTATGGAATCGGGAATCCCGGAACACAAGATCCGCCAGGTTCCTTACGGAGTTGATGTGCAAGCATTTCTGTTGCAATCCGCCGTGGAATTCCCGAAGCCGAAGCCGCCGGGTAAGCGGTTAATCATGTATACCGGAAGGGTCGAATATGTCAAAGGGGTTCATATTCTAATTGAAGCACTCGGTCAGCTGCGTCAGGCGCGTTCGGACTGGATATGCTGGATTATTGGTGACGGAACCCTGCTGCCCCAGCTTCAGCATCGGAGCATGGAACTCGGTCTGAACCAGGATGTCGAATTCCTGGGGAGAATCGACAACATCCCCTCCGCACTAAAGAAAGCCGACATCTATGTCCAGCCGAGCCTGCAGGATACGCAGCCCTTCTCCCTTACGGAGGCCCAGCTTGCCGGTGTGGCCTGCATTGCTGCAAACGCGACTGGAATGCCGGAAATGATTCAGGAAGGAGTCACAGGACGGCTCTTTGCACCAGAGAATCCAGGGTCCTTGGCAGACGGTTTGAACCTTCTCCTGAACAGCAGCCATGAACGCCGGCATCTCGGACTTAAGGCCAAACGATGGGTGGCGGCACACCGGACATTGGATCAGATGTATCAAGGAACATGGAAGGTCTATCAAGAGTTGATATAAGGGGGATGGGAAATGGAACTCAAGGTGCCGAGCGACCTGTACAATGCCTGGTTTATATACCCAGGAGGATCCTCTGGAACGATGGTCGATTATTTTATATTAAATACAGTTGCGGAGAACCTGCCTGAAGGCTACTTAATTCCAGATGCCAAAGTTATGAGCTGGATCGAGGGGTAATCCCTATGAGGTGCTGCACCAGAACAGAATCAGGCATTCCAATAGAGAAAAGGCTATCCGACATCCCGGATAGCCTTTTTCCTGACTTCAACGATGGGCTGCCGCCGCTTTTAGCCCCATAACATTTCAAAGACTGCTTTCTCAAAAGCGGAGACACTTCGTTCCCATGTATATTTATAAGACACCCGTTCTCCTTCTGCGGCCAAAGACTGACGGAGAACCGGATCTTCAATTAAGCGGATTATATCTGAAGCCAGCCGATTCTCATACCGGTAAGACATCAGGCAGTTCCGTTCATGAACTCCATACTTCACATTTCCGCCTGAGTAAACAGTGACGAGCGCCGCCCCGCAGCGCATCGCTTCGAGCCCGGGCAGTGAACCGGCATCATAGGTGCCCGAGCTCACAAAAATATCAGTGTGATTATAATGATAGCGCAGCTCCACATCATTTGCCGGAGTAAGAATCCGGTATCTTCCGGTATCCCGCAGTCCCTGCAGATTAGGAGATTCGTGAAATTCCTTGGGCGGACAGATCAGATTCACAATAACCTCCGGATGTCTTTCCTGAACCAGATTAAGCTGGGAGATCAGATAATCCTGCTCCCGGTGCCAAGAGAACTCACTTTCAATCCTTCTCAGGATAGCTGATATATTCAGCGGCTCGGCAATCTCTTCACGGATGTTCAAGTTCTGAAAGTAAGGGCTGACACCGATCGGAACAACATGGCCTTTGATCCCATGCAGAAGCTGGATCAGGTCCTGCTGCCATTCCGAGAGCACCATCAGCTTGTCGGTCACATGATAGGTTGGAAACGATAAGTGGTTATCATAGAGAAAAGCGGGCTCATAACAGAGAGACAGGCGCATATGAACCCCTTTCCCCTGTCTGCTGGCGGCTTCAGCAGGGGCTACTGTGGTGTAGAAATTGGACACAATAACGTCGCCGTACGGGAAATCATCCCCATACAGATCCATATTAGGGGTCTGTATAATTCGTGAGTGGACCTCGTATTCCACAATCCCCTGACGGGGCATCAGAATGGTGACCTCGTGGCCCTTACCAACTAATCCGTTCGTAATCTCAGCCAGCATCCGCTGGGCCCCGCCATGGCACAGCGTTACAATCGGAAACGTGAATCTCATCGGATTCCCCTCTCCTTTGCAATCAAGGTTCGCAGAATATCCCCGTACTTGGCCTGAATCACCAGCATATCCTGCTGAATTTCATCCCAGTGGTTGAGCGTGCCCATCGTCCCATGCACACGGTACTCCAGAAGACACTCATTCAGATAATGAAACTCAAAAAACTGCAGCAGCCTCAGCCATAAATCATAATCATGTGTATACCGCCGGTTCTCATCAAACAGGCCGATGCGCTCAAATACGTACATATGAACCATGACACTGCAGCCATTAATAGGACAGCCGCTCAGCAGGGTCTCATAGAAATGGCTTTTGCCCGCGAATTCGACATGTACCTCTCCTGTCCGTCCGCCTCCCGCATCAATATAATAATAGGCGGTGTGGCTCGCAACGGAACCTGCCCGGTTCATGAAAGCCAGCTGCCGTTCAATTTTCTCCGGCACGTAGCGGTCATCCGCACTCAGCCAGGCGAAGTATTGCCCCGTGGCTTTGGTAATACCATAATTTAAAGCGCTGGCCGTACCCCCGTTAGGCTTATAGTAATAACGAATGGCATCTTTATAAGGCTCAAGCAGATGCTGGTACTCGGTTGATCCATCATCCACAACGATAATCTCTATATTGTCATAAGTTTGGGCTAGTGCGCTGGCAATGGCCTGATCTATATACTCACAGTTGTAAAACGGGATGACGATCGACACTTTAGGCTTATCAGTCATGTCATGCACCACTTCTTTCCGGCATTGATTTGCAGCTCACCCGGCACTGCGAATAAGCTTCCAGGCGAAGATTGCATCTACGGGCGGATGATCAGAGCCAAAGGCCTCGACAAATGAAGGATTCTCTGCATGGTGAAAGTTTTTGAACACCTTAACGTTATAACCAAGCCCCAGAAATTCCTCGCTCTCCCACCCGCTGTAATGGGTCTGATATTGCTCCCCGCTAAGTCCGTAATTATCCACACCCTGCTGGGGGAAGAACCCCCGCGGCGTGAATACGATAACCTGATCTCTCGCAATCGTCTCCGCGTCCTTCAGCAGCTGAAGCCCTTCCTCCTTAGTAAAATGCTCCAGAGAGTCAATCAGCGTTACAGCAGAAAGCGAGCGCGGGATAAACAGCTCCCTGGCACGTCTGGCATCGGCATGGATGGGGATGGCCCGCCTCGGAAGATGCACGAGGTGCTCCAAATACGGGCGGTGCACATCCATACCTATAATAATCTTGCTGTCGTACTGCTCCCAGAGGACCCCGATACCACAGCCGATATCCAGTACGCTGTCGGCAAACTTCAGCCGTTCCCGGAGAGCGGGTATAAAGCTCGATTCTTCAGTCTCTTCATACATAATCATTCCCCTCCAGCCTTGTTCGTCTCTAAGGAATGGTGATCCCTGAAGGCTAAGCAGGCATATGGGCGGCCAGGTTTCTGAGCGGTTCCGAATAACGCGAGCGCACGGCCTCTATCTCACCGGCGATCACTGAGCTGTGCCGGACCGTACCCATTGCCGAGTGCCATCTGTAGGCAGTCAGGTTCTCATTCAGATAAGAAAGGGTGTATCCCCTTAATACCGCCCTCATCCAGTACTCGTAATCATGGGTATACGGCAGGCCCTCATCGAACAGCCCAAGCTGGTCGAATACATCCCGGCGGATCATGACTGTGCATCCGTTAACAGGGTTGCTGTCCAGAAAGCTGCGGCACAAGGCAGCCGGGCTCAGAGGGTCTCCACCCGCCGCATGCCTAGTCACCACGCCGCTTTTGTTAATATAGTTAAAATTCGTATAGGAAATCGGAGCCCCAATCTGCTGCATGAACTGAACTTGATGCTTCACTTTATTCTTGTAAAACAAATCATCAGAGCTAAGCCAGGCCACATATTCCCCTGAAGCATGCCGGATGCCGTGATTTAGCGCTGTGGCTGTCCCGCCATTCGCCTTACCGAGATAATACACCTTCTTCTCATAAGGCTTAATCAACCTGGCATATTTCGTCGATCCGTCATCCACTACGATAATTTCGGTGTTGTCATAGGTTTGCTGAACGGCACTCTTAATGGCCTCTGCAATATAAGGACAGTTATAGAAGGGGATGATAATAGTTACTTTAGGATTCATGACCGGCTTAGCCCCTCTCTGCCCGAAAATATTCAAGTATATCTGCAAGCGACTGCTCCCAGGTATAAGCCGGCTGCCAACCCAGCTGACGGAGGTGCTCAGGCTGAATAACCCTGCCGCCCCCATTTGCCGGAGCATCTCCAACCTCAAGCTGGATATCCCCCTGGGTCAAAGCCATCAGACCCTTAGCTACATCCCCTAACCTGCGTTCCACTCCGGAACATACGGGGGTCACGCTCCCCGTCCTGCCTTTCAGAAGCAGCAGTTCATATGCGGCAACCGCGTCACGGACATCCAGGAAATCTCTCTGCTCTTCGGCTGAGGATAAGCGGAAAACCTCCTGACTCTCCCCTCTCTCCCCCCGGGCAATATATCTGGCTAGCAGCGCACATATGCCTGTTGACGGGCCGGGACCAATCAAGTTGCCCGGCTCAGCAGCAAGCACGTCCTGCCCAAACAGCTTCCCCCATGCCAAAGAGGCTATCTCCTGCACAGACTTGCTCAGGGCATAGGGATGTGTTGGCATCAATTCACCGTGCAGCTCAAACTTAAGCCGGGAGCTGGCGACAAGCACCCGGCTGCCATGGGCAAATTCGCGGAGTGCCTCCAGAAGATAGATGGTGCCCATAATGTTGCTCTCCATGTACAACAGCGGCTGGGCCCATGACTCCGGCACGGAATTCTTACCAGCCAGATGAAGCACATATTTCGGCACAGTCCGTTCGATCAGGGTGCGAATCTGACCTTTGTCGGTCAGATCACAGGTGGCATATTCCACTCCGGGCTCCTGCCTCATCTGAGGCCCCCGCGACACCGCAATGACCCGGTACCCCCTGTCTGCAAAATACCGGCAGGCATGACGGCCGGTGAACCCGGCCGCGCCCGTAATTAACACACTATTTGGACTCATAATGTTTCATCCATTCTGCTAGCTCCCGCAGCATGACCGGATAAGCGGGCAGCTTAAATTTAACGTCAGGGCGTGTGGATACCAGTGTACGATCAAGTACCGGCTCATCATAAGGGACAACCGTCACGTCCGATTTGCCCCAGGCCATCTTGAACATCTGAAGCAGTTCATACTTGCTGACGATATCCGGATGGGCGAGATGGATAAGACCGGAAAGCTCTGAATCTAAGGATTGGTCAATCACCTTGGCCAGTTCCAGGGTAGTGACCCCATTCCAGAAGACACGCTCATAACCCGATACCTCTCCTTCCTGACTGAGAAACCATTCCAGAAGGCCAATCCCGCCGGAGCGGATTTCGGGCCCGATAATGGAAGTCCGGATCGTCAGGTGACCGGCCTCACGGATCTCGCCGAGCGCCTTGGTGATCGCATACATGGAGGTTCCATCGGGCACATCCTCCTCCCGGTATCTTCCCCGGGTGCCAAGGAACACGCAATCCGTGCTGATATGGATCAGTCTGGCACCTATGCCATCTGCGGCGCGGCGAAGTCTGTGCGGCAGAAAGCCGTTAACATGATAAGCCCCGATTTTATCCTCTTCTGCTGACTGGTTTAGCACACCCACTGCATTAATTATGACATCGGGATGCACAATTTCCACTGCCTTCTCGAGGGTGGCAGGGTCATTTACATCAACAACCAGACTCTCCGGGTTACGTGGATCCCGGGTTGTATGGAACACCTGATGAACGCCCTGCTCTTTGAAGTAGCGAACCAGCAGGTGACCGGCCATCCCGTTTCCGCCAAATATGAGCAGTTTCATGACAGGAAGCCTCCCCGGATGAGGATGTCTTTAATCTCCTCTTTGGTCATAAGATTCTTCTCGGAGCTGAAGCTGGAGAAGGAGACAAGCGGGGCGTGCTGATAGAACTCCTTGAGATTCGGGATATTCAGCGTAGGCAGAATAACCAGGTATTCCTCATCATAGACAACCGTAGTCTTGCTTTCGAAATCACTCATCAGAATTTCATGAATTTTCTCACCAGGACGGGTTCCGGTCTCTATAATTTCGACATCCTCCCTGCCTGAAGCCTCAATCAGCACCTCGGCGAGATCCACAATCCGGCATGTTGGCATCGTCATGACAAAGATCTCCCCGCCAATGCTCTCAACCGAAGCTTTGAAGAGGAGCTTAATCGCATCCGGCAGAGTGAGGAAGAAGCGGGTCATGTTAAAGTCTGTAATCCGCACCTGCCCTTTCTGTTCAATCTGGTTCATGAACAAATGAACAACGCTTCCGTTCGTCCCCAGAACGTTGCCGCCCCGGACGCAGACGAACTTCGTGCGTGTTGGAAGAAGATTCGCATATACAATGAGCTTCTCCCCGATCGCCTTTGTCATCCCGTAAAAGTTGGACGGGTTGGCCGCCTTATCTGTTGAAATATAGATGACTTTCTTGACCTCGTTATCAATCGCCGCGTCAATCACATTCTGTGTTCCGATCACATTTGTCTTGAGTGCTTCATAAGGCTGATCCTCACATACTGGAACATGCTTCAGTGCAGCCAAATGAAATACGTAATCCACATTTTTGCAGGCAGCCGTCAGCGCTTCCTTGTCTCTAATGTCTCCGATCCGGAACGTCAGGCGGTCGTCTTCGAATGCGCGGCTCATGGCAACCTGGGTGGACTCGCTGCGGGAGTAAATGATGATCTCTTTGGGCTGCTGCGGGAGCAGCTGTCTGATCAGCTCATACCCCCAGGAGCCGGTGCCTCCGGTTACCAATATCACTTGATTATTGAACATTGCGTTTCCCTCCAAGCAAGAATTTAACTACCTTCTCCGAAACATGATCCGCCAGGTAGCCATCCGGGCATTCCCAACTGCGGTCCATCTCGGTCATCAGCCGGACAGATGCCTCAATACGCTCCGCGTCCAATCCCGAGATAATATTGCTTCCGCAGTCCACCGTCTCCGGCCGTTCCGTTGTCTTCCGCAGCGTGACCGTCGGAACATGCATGATGCAGCATTCCTCCTGTACGGTCCCGCTGTCCGTCAATGCGCAGAGCGTATGGCGCTCCAGATGAACAAAGTCGAAGAAGCCGAACGGCTCATGGAATTCTACAAGCGGGTTCATCTGCAGCGGGAAATCTTGGGCAATGCGGGATTTCGTGCGGGGATGCAGGCTGCAGATCAGCCGCCGGCCGTAAGCTTCGGCCACCCGGTTAAGTCCCTTCATAATTTCCAGCAGATGCTCCGGCCGGTCCACATTCTCAGCCCGGTGTGTCGTCACCAGGAAGTAGCTCTCCGGCTCCAGATCCAGTTTCTTCAATATATCGCTGGAGAGGATCTGCTCCTCGTAATGCTTCATGACTTCGTAAATCGGATTTCCGGTCAGCACAATCCGGTTGCTGGGTACACCCTCCTGGACAAGGTGCCGCTTGCTCTGCTCAGTATATGGCATGTTGATAGAGGAGATCGCATCAATCACCTTACGGTTCTTCTCCTCGGGAACATCCAGATCAAAGCACCGGTTGCCCGCCTCCATATGCACGACCGGAATACCCATGCGTTCCGCCAGGATAGCGCAGAGCGCACTGTTGGTGTCTCCGAGCAGCAGCACCTTATCGGGCTTCTCCTTCTCCAGGATCGCCTCCGCCTGAAGAAACATGGCGGAGAGCTGGCCTCCAAGGGAAGCCTGCCGTTCCTGCAGCACATAATCAGGAGGACGCAGACCGAGCTGGGTGAAGAAGATATCGCTTAGACCGTAAGTGAAGTTCTGACCCGTATGGACCAGTACATGCTTATCCGCATACCGGTCGAGCAGCGGAATAATCAGACTCAGCCTTATGATTTCAGGACGTGTTCCCAAAATCGTCATGATCCTCATGTGCTCAACTCCTTCTTTGTGTATTCTTTCGGGCCTGGCTTATTCAGCCAGGCCCATTGTCTTGCGATTCTCCCTCGGCTGGGGGCGAATTTACACCGCCCTCCTAAGCCTCCCTGTTGGAGCCTTAGCGTGCCTTAGCCCGGCGCCGACGCAGATTGGCCCGGCGGGCACGCCGAACACCAGCCGTCCGGCGGCGCTTTCCGCTTCTCCGCCCGGCCCCGACTCCCCCGCCTTTGCTGGCGCGTCTAAGGTGGCGCCCAAATTTGCGGCGCCGGCCTTTTCGTCTTTTGCCCCTAGCCACACTTTTCTTTAGGGGCTGGGCATCCGCGGACTGGGGGTGAGCTGGCGGGGCTTGGGCAAGTGATACAACAGGCAAGCAGATCAATCCCTCTTCCCCTTCCTGAAGGTGGACCCGCTCCGGCTGCACATTTGACCAGCGGATCAGCCACTGTCTAATCCTCTCCTCATAGGCTGCAGAGCCGAACACCTCATGGACCCGCTGAAGATTAAGCGCAGCTGTCTGAGCAAGCTCGCCGGGGTCATCCAGGAGCATACCAACCTTGGCCGCCAAGTCCGCGAAGTCCCCACATTCCGCCAGATAATGTCCAGAGCCTGCCATCTCCAGAATTTCGCGGAGTCCGCCCGAAGCGTAAGCCGCCACCGGCTTGCCGTACACCATAGCCTCAAGGGCCGTCAGGCCGAAGCCCTCAGGAACAAGACTAGGTACTACCACAATATCCATGGCACTATAAGCGGCCTCCACAGACTCCTCAAATGCGACAAAGGTGAACCGGGTACGGTACTCGGAAGCATTTACCTTGGAAAGACAGAGTGCGTAGTAATCTTTGTTGATGATTCTGCCGATCACCAGAAATCTTGCGTTGCGGTGGGTGGAGCAGATCATGAGTGCCATATCTATAAAATGGTCAAGCCCTTTTTCTTGAGTTAAAAATGAAGAGATGTATCCCACTAGCCGGTCATCCGGGTGAAGCCCCAATTCCATGCGCTTCTCCTCCCGGATCTGAGGCCAGCTATCTTGATGGACGGATTCCGGATTCCAGGAGGGAAACAACAGGCTGATCCTCTCCTCAGCCCCGGTGCCACGGAATGCAGAGATGGAAGCCTCCGAAATCCCGATAATCCACTGGCTGTATCTGCTGATCAATTCGACCGACAGCGGGGTGAACTCGTTAACCACCATCGCTTCCGTGATGCTCCAAATCACCGGGATTCCCAGCGACGAGGCCGCTAAAGCGGGCAGGATATTGACGCAGGTGTTCGTAAGAACGTAATCCGGCGACTCGGTCCGGATCATCTCGGCTAGAGTCTGGCAGGCCAGACTGCTGCGCAGCCGGTCTGCCTCCTTGTGAAGATGGGCTGCCGGCGTGTACATTTCATGCAAAAGCGGGTACGACCGTACAATCACCGCCAGCCCCTGGCTCCTTGCCTGCCTGGTCAATTGGCCCTCCTGCGGAGCGACCAGAGTACAATTGAAGTGCACTGACAACTTACGGCACAGGAACAGGAGCAGCTTCTCAGCTCCGGTAATACTCCGTGTATTGCTGACATGAGAGAACAGCAGCAGCTTTGCTTTACTCCCCATCTCTAGGTCCTCCTCCCAAGTTAATGAAGAGAACATTTCACCTCCGTAGTCCGGCTTGTTTATCCGAAGATTACGGTGAACATTTCATTAATCCGGTGGGCATACGTGTGCTCCGAATAAGTTCTCTCCAGCGCCCGGAGTGCAATGTCCCGCCGTTCCTTCTCATGGGTTAAATAAAAATCCACCTTCTCGAGCAATTCCTGAGGAGACTCATACGTCTCAATCTCAACTCCCGGTGTATAGAACCGGGCCAGATCAGCACGCTGGTCAATTAACTGAAGAGTACCGCTGGCCGCAATTTCGAATGTCCGGGGATTCGGTGAATCCGCATGAAGACGGATGGCATTGTTATTCACCGTATCGTCTTCATGAGAGCGGTGAAGGTTGATCACAATCTTAGAACCGCTGTACACCTCGGCTGTTTCACGCGGCCCCATCCATTTGCCAAGCTCTATACGGTCCGCATACTGCGCATATTCAGGCAGACGGTCCCACCAGATTCCGTTAATTCCAAGTCCACGCTCCATCAGACTTCCGATGATCGGACTCAAGAAATTGACCCGGTTCCAGTATGCCGACCCGATAAAACTGATTTCACGACGGATCGCAGACATGGTTCTTACCGGCTTGTAATGCTCGGTAAATGCGCCAAAAGGAAGATAATGTACGTTCGCGCAGCCAATTTGCTGATAGAACGAGATACAATTCAGCTCTAAAGTGAATACATAATCATAATGGGGTGCCAGATGGACGGTAATATCCGTGTAATAAGGGTCATCCGTCAGCCACACCGCCGTTCTGATTCCCATGGCCCGCACTGCAGCCACTTCCTCTGCCCTGAGCTCCATTCCGTCCAAGGCAAGCACCAGATCGGGACGGTGCTGGTCCGCCAGGGTGGCAACCGGCTGATGCGGATCTGTCAGAATCACTTCGGCGGTTAAAGTACGGAGAGTTGTGATGACCGCTTCA
The DNA here is from genome assembly GCF_018403205.1 of Paenibacillus sp. J22TS3. Classification (NCBI taxonomy): domain Bacteria; kingdom Bacillati; phylum Bacillota; class Bacilli; order Caryophanales; family Paenibacillaceae; genus Paenibacillus; species Paenibacillus sp. J22TS3. Next base: position 155,366 of record NZ_BOSF01000008.1, on the reverse strand, counting down.
TCAATGGGGGAGTAGGGATATCCCTTGCCAGAGGACACATACAGCACCCGGATGTTTCTTAAAGGAAAAGAGGCACGGTGCCGGTTGACGATGACATCCGCCCGACCGCGCAGATAACCTTCATCGTACCCGTCCTGCAGTCCGGCCGCTCTTCCACGGTTTCTTGCGTCCGCGCCAAGATCGGGCGGCACACGGAAAGCTGCGGTTTTTACCCGTTTTCTCAACATGTCTTCACTCCTAAGCTATTAATGTACGGCGGTCAGCCTCAGTTACATTGCCTTTAGGCCTTTGAAACCGCGGCAAGCAGCCTGCTGATCCGGTCTCTATAGGTGTGGTATTTGCGGGTGGTTAAGAGAGAACGCCAGGCCACGGCCACCCGCTCCTGTTCATTCTCCAGATAGTAGGCAATCTTCTCTTGAAGCTCCGCTGTACTCGAGAACGTTTCAATATCGTAGCCAGGCCGGTAATAGTCTGTAAGATCCTCCCGGACATCCGTAATCTGCAAGGTGCCACAGGCGCTGATCTCATAGGTTCGGGGATTGATGGAGCTGCCGGCCAGCCACCTGCTGTTGCGGTTGTCCTGTCCCGGCTCGGTGGGCCTGTGAAGATTGATTACAATTTTGGCGCCGTTGTAATAGCGCGCTGTCTCTTCAGGAGCTATCCACCCGCTGCGGATAAAAGACGAGAGCTTCTGGCCTTCGTGAAGCCGCTCCCAGAAGCCACCCGCAATAAACACCTTTTTGCCCTGTAGGAAGGAAGCCATCTCATCAAACAGAGCTGCGCGGTTCCAAAAGGCGTTGCCGATAAAGCAAATATCATACTGATACTGCTCTCCTACCTGCTGAGGAAGGTACAGTTCCGGCCCGGCGGCCAGCGGAAGATAGTGAACCCGCGTGCATCCAAGCTCCCTGTACAGTTGAACCCCGGTCAGCTCATGCGTAAATACCTCATCATAATGGGGAGCCAGGAGGGCGGTATCATCGGAGAAATACGGATCATCCACAAACCATACCGCCACCTTGATGCCCCTGGCCCGGATCTGGTCCACATGCTGCGTATGCTCCGGCGGAAAGACATGCAGCCCGTTCATGACCAACACCAGGTCCGGCTGCATAGACATGGCTTTCTCCAGCATCCCGCCGGGAAGGGACACCTCCAGCTCCGCTGCGGACTCTTTGAGTGCGGCAATAATGCTCTGATCAATCGCATCGAATCCTTGGGGCACGTACAGTACCCGAAGGTTGAATAGGTCTGGTGGCTGAACCGGAATACGTCCAAGTACAGCCTGACACCCCCCAAAGCGGTAACCTTCCCGGTAACCCGGGAGATAGCCGTCACGCTGCTCCGCTTGCAACAGAGTACTCACGGCATTCATCCTATCTGTCTTGGTTTAATGATCCCTATACATATATGCACCGGGGGTACGTGCATCATGGACGGTTATCCGTACAAGCGAAAATTTGGCGAATAACCAAAAAACTATATAAAATGAACTTATGAAGCTTAACCTTTTGAGGTGCTGCGATGCCGAGTGTTCTTACGACCGCTGTTGTCTCCGAAATCCTTGAAATTTATATCCAGTGGTGCATTTCGGAGACAAAGGCGGGCGCTCCGCTTCTTCAGAATCACTCGGCCTCTCCGCTGAGAGAGGTTAATTCTAAAGTTCCTTTTATATAGAAATAAAAAAAAGACCAAACCAGAGCCCGAGGCTCAAGTTCAGTCCTTATTTCACACCTTTAATAACCAACCAGCCTGTTACCACCCCTTACCGGCGGGGATCACTGTAGGCCAGCTTATGCCCGTCCTCGAATCCTTGGGCAAAGCCCGCATTAAATCCCTCCTGATAAGTCTCGCTGTACCCCTGCTGGTATTCCGCGGCAGGATTTGCGGGGACCGCTTCCTGAACCGGCTCGACCTGAGGAAGCGCGGCAAGCTTGCGCCCGAGCTGCTTCTTGCGCGAAGAGAGCCGGCGTCCAAGGGATTTACGCCGAAGCGGTCCGCGGCCGGTTCTCCGCCCGGCAGATCTCGCCGGACGGGCTAGAGCCCTCCGTCTGCCCAGCTTTCGTGTACGAACCCTGATCTTTCTGGAGACAAGCAGCCTTCTCCTGCGGCGGGCTGCAGGCCGTCTAATTTTGATTGCCATTCGTTCTCCTCCTGTTCTCCCCGGGCTGCAAATGCTGGAAGGTCTAAACTAGGGTTAATCCATGGCATTGTAGGAGTTCCATAATATTGGCGATTCAGCCTGATACCGGTCAGCATCCCGGCCATCGCACTTTGATAATTCGTAAGCACTCTTATATTCTCACACAGCTGTTTGGATGCAGTCTCGGATTGTTCGGTGACATCCGCGATGCTGTCCAGAATCCGGGCAATGGCTGCCTGGCTCTTGGCCAGAGATTGAACAAGCTGGAGCTTGATTTCATGCTCGGATGCGGCACCAATTATCATTTGCCCATCTCTCCGAGATCAAAGCCTCCACCCCCGCCGAACATGCTCCCCATGTCATTCGAACCGCCCGAGTCCCCTTCATCTGTGGTAAGAACAGCCTTTAGATTGCTGCTGAGTCCAGTCTGCAGCTTGGTCAGTCCCTCAAGCACCTCAACGATCTGCTCATGTACCGAAAGCGGATCAGATACCTGCTTCTCATGCTCGTCAAAACTGTGGCCATGCAAGTGGTTCAGCGTCCAATTGCGGATCTTCTCCGCTTCCACCGCTTTGGCCTCCAGCATCATAGCGACGTTCCACTGTATTTTGGACGATGCATCAAGCATATTCAAATAGGCCTGATTTCTACTCATCTTCTCAACCCCGCTTCAGTCATCCTATTCCTCATCCTGGCCATTCATCTCTTTCATCAGTATGCCAAGGCTCTCTGCCATAGCTTCCTGAAGATCGGCTATCGCATTTAAATAAGACACCACGTTCTTGTTTACCCGCCCCGCATTCTCCATCAGCCCATCTATTCCGTCAAAAGACGGCTCGGTATCCGGCAGATCATGGATGATTTGAGCCATCCGGACAGCCACCTGCCTCTCAGCATCTATAACCCGTGCCATCTGTTGATGGGAGTGAGACATATGAAGGATGAGTTCCGTGATTTTCTGCTCCACTCTGCTTCCTCCCTGTCCGGCTGCAGCCGAAGCCGCCCGGCGTCCTTTTCTTATTCCAGCATATGCGGGAGCGAAAAGGACGGTTCCTCCGGGCCCCGCCAGTTCATTTACAAATGTCCGGCAATCAGGCTGACCCGGGGCAGGATAGGAAGCCCTTCCGGCAGTGCAAGCACATGCTCTGGTACAAGGTGCGGAGTTCTGGCCTCAACTCCCCAGCTCTGGGCAGCATACGCAGTGATGAATTCCCTGCGGCTGCCCTGCTGAACCTGCATCCACCGCCCGTCCGCAAGGCGGTACACCGCCCCTTCCACGGCTTCCTCTCCCGAACTTGAACGTGTGCTGATCTCTTCCATTCTACGGCGGACCTCCGCTCCGGCAAGCGGCTCTGCCGTTCCGAGGAGACGAAGATCGACCATGGACAAGAGAACCGGCTCCGGGAGCGGCAGCAATTCAAGCTGAGCATCATCGTCCAGAATCAAGTGCTTCCGGCCTTGTTCCAGCCACCAGCAGCGTCCTCCCGAATCGCGTACCCGGATATGGGCCGGGAAATAATCAGCAGTTTTTAATGTAGAATTAAGCCGTCCCTCAGCCTTAAGCACTTGGAGCCGTTCGAACGAATTCCCCCACTTTTCCGCAAAAAACTGTCTGTTGCCTTCGTTCACTTCCCGGTAGCCTTCAGCGCCAAGCGTTCTCATCGTCATACTTCCCGTATGATGGATAAAGGTATCTCCGGCAATCAGAAGCGACCTCCCCAGATACCTGAGCCTAACCATAAGGTCATCATCTTCAAAGTTTCCAATCCGGTAGCCTTCATCAAAATACCCTGATCTCTCCCAGACTTCCCTCTTCATTAACAGGCAGAAGCCCGCAAGTCGGTCTGTGGTCTGCCAACGGCTCGGATTACTTTGGTTATACGCCGCAGCGAACGGCCACATCTCGGAAACCTCCCGATAAGGCACCTCAATCTGCTGCTCTCCGCCGATATAATTCGTAACCGGGCCAACCGCACCAATCTCCGGACTGCTCTCCAGACAGAGCAGCAGATTGCTCAGCCACCGCTCGGTTACCAGGGTATCATTGTTAAGCAGGACAATCGTCCGACCCTTGGACATCATTAGCCCGGTATTAACCGCCCTGGCGAAGCCTAAATTGGACTCGTGAAGTCCAATCCGGATGCTCCCCGCGCGGCTGCGCAGCGCCTTCACCGTCCCATCTGTAGAGCCATTGTCCACAACAATGATCTCAAAAGGATGTGTTGTATGAGCCTCGATGCTGTCAATACATTTCATCAGCAGCTCCCTGCCGTTATAGGTGGGGATGATGATACTGGTTCCTTCAAAAGCCTTGCCGAAATCCTCAATCCCAGCCTTCACTCCCTGAGTATATCCCGCCTTATACCCCCGGCTGTACCTTTCGCGTCCGTGCCGGCCTGAGGCAGGGCCCGGCAGCCTTGTGTCTGTTCTTCTTCTACGGCCCGTTTTAAACCGGGCCTTCTTCCTGACAACCGGCATAATTGCTACCTCCTTACGGCAGGCCCAGCTGGACCTCCCCGTTCTCAAGCTTATTGGCCAAATGCCCGAAGTCTACAGCTGCCACACCGAGCTCTTGAGCTATGATCGGGCAGAGGATCACCGCGGCAATTCCAGCGGCTACCAGAGCGATATCAAATGAACCCCGCAGCTCCCGGATTCGGTTCATAACGCGGTCGGTGTCCGCAACCCCAGTCACCTCGCCCACACAGCCGCTCACCTGAACCCCGTTTATCGCAAGGACCTGAGCCAGCCCGGCAGCCTTGTTTCCGACAATAAGCACGCGGCGGCCTTGAAGAACTCTCATCAGATATCCCTGCTCGTTCAGGGCGTAGTTGATGGTTGAGGAGGTAAGCCTGAGCGAACGGTAGTCAATCCCATAATGGCGCAGCACTGGAAACAGCAGGCCCTGGTAATTAGGATGACGGGATTCCGGAATCCCGATCAGGTCTGCGGCGTGAAGGGATGCGGCCATACGATCCCTCACCGGGTGATCGGGCAGCTGAACGCCCGCATAAGAGAGGAAGGGACCTCTGGCCCGTGCCTCCTCTACCGTCAGGACGGTATCATGGGCGAGTGTAAGCAGTTCGCCGTCTCCAAGCCGGACCAGAGAGAATGGACGCCGAAGGCTTAGGGCCTCCATAAGCAGCCCGCTAACCGCTGACGGGGACAGCAGCGGCATCAGGCTCAAGGCATGCTGCCGGAAGCCTGCCTCGATTAAATGGTCGGCGGTTAGCTCAGGCAGAACATAATAAGGAGGGATAAGCCGGCTCACCCGGCCCTCCCCACCTTCATACAGCCCCTGCCAATACCCTTCCGTGAAAGCTTCCTGCCGGATTAGCGTTTCCGCTTCCCCCGCCAGCGGATTTACCCAGGCAGGAGCCGGATTGGCATTGCCGGAGGAGGGAATCCGGGGTCCTGGGCTCGCCGGGATGGGGGGCATGCCTCCCATCTCGGCCGTGTGACCGGCCGATGGCGCCCCTCTTCTGCTTCCCGTTCCTGCTGGACCTTTATGCATCGGTGGCGAAGCTCCCCTGCGGATACGGGAGCCCCTCCGTTTCCGGAGTCGTGTCCTCCATCTCCGGGCCTTGCGGAGGCCCCATGCACGCCTAGCCTGCCTACGGGACCTTCCCGGAATTTTGAAGGAACGCGCACGCTTAAGACTTCTTCTTCCTCGTCTCAATTCAGCACCTCCGCTCCCGAAGGATACGTTCCTTCACATTATAAAGAGCTCCTGTACTCTCCGCTCTGAATCCTTCTCAGCCATTCATCCGCCTGAACATACCAGGCGACCGTGCTTCCAAGCCCCTCGGTTAAATGGATTTCCGGCTTCCAGCCGAGAGCCGCCCCGATCTTGGACGGATCAATGGCATACCGCTGGTCATGGCCCAGGCGGTCCGGGACAAATTCGAGCAGACTGTGAGGCTTGTCAAGCAGGTCGAGAATCCGGGCAGCCAGCTTCAGGTTGCTCAGCTCATTGTGGCCGCCAATATTATAGACTTCTCCCGCTTGCCCATGACGCAGCGCCAAATCCACCGCCCGGCAGTGGTCTGTCACATGAAGCCAGTCACGTACATTGCTGCCATCACCATATATTGGAATGGGCTGGTTCTGAAGCGCCCTCGAGATGATGGTGGGAATCAGCTTCTCCGGGAACTGCCGGGGACCATAGTTGTTCGAGCAGCGAGTAATCACAGCCGGGAATCCGTACGTATGGTAATAGGAGCGTACTAACAGATCGGAGCCGGCTTTGCTGGCCGCGTAGGGGCTGTTAGGAGCAAGGGGCGTATCTTCCGTGAAATATCCCTCTTCCCCCAGCGAGCCATATACCTCGTCCGTCGACACATGCACGAATTTCTTCACACCCCTGCGGCGTGATTCCTCCAGCAGGTTCAAGGTTCCGAGCACATTGGTCTGGGCGAAGAGCCCCGGGCTTTGAATGCTCCGGTCCACATGGGACTCTGCCGCAAAGTGAACCACCCCGTCAATTTCATCCTCAAAAGCCTTCCGGATTTCTTCGGGCGATCGTATGTCCCCTCTGACCCAGCGGTAGTGAGGGTGATCCCGGAAAGACAGGGTGTTATCCGGGTTACCGGCATAAGTTGCCGCATCGAGATTCACGATATGAAGAGAGGGGTACCTCTCAAGCATGTACTCAATAAAATGGCTTCCAATAAACCCGAGTCCTCCCGTAACCAGCAGGCGGATCATGGCAGTTCCCCCTTCATCTGCTGATGGGCCTCTTCCAGGGATTCAAACGTCCCGGCATCTCCCCACCACTTTTGCAGAACATTATATTCCAGCCTGCCTTGGGAGGCATATACATTGTTCACGTCCGTGATCTCCAGCTCTCCGCGGCTGGAAGGGGTTATTCCTCCAATAATGTCGAAGACCTCGTCATCATACATATAGATTCCTGTAACACAATATTCGGACTTCGGCTGTTCAGGCTTCTCTTCAATATAGGCGATCAGTGCGTTATTCTTCTCATCAAAAACGGGCACTCCATATCTTCTTGGATCATCTACAGGTTTGAGCAGCACCCTGGCGCTGCCGGAAGGCTGCTTCATGAACTCGCTCACATAAGGACCGAGATCATCAAGGAACAGATTATCGCCAAGCAGAACCACAAACCGTTCCCCGGGAGCAATATAATTCTTTGCCAATTCCAGCGCTTCGGCAATGCCGCCCGCATTTTCCTGTATTTTATAAGTCAGACTGACCCCCAGAGCTTCTCCGCCCCCAAGGTAGTCAGTATATAGGCCCGCCGACTGCTTCCCAATAACGATGAGAATATCGGTGATGCCTGCCTGGCGGAGGCGCTCAATAGCGTAGCTCACCATGGGTTGCTTCCCGACGGGGAGCAGATGCTTGTTGATGAGACGGGTTAATGGATGCAGTCTCGTCCCTGTCCCTCCCGCCAATATCACACCTTTCATGGACTCTCCTCCTTAACCGCTTATCAATTTATTTATAATGAAGCTTCAAAAATAAAATTAAAGAAACGCGTGAGGATCTACCCCCCATTTCTCTATGAATAACTGTCTTCCTCTGCTAACCATAGCGTCCCACCCGTTAGGATGACCAGCCTTAAAGCTGGCGCTGCCTTCATGGTGAATAAATGTATCTTTGCATATCAGCAGCCGGTACCCATAAGCGCGCGCTCTGTAGCAGTAGTCATCATCCTCGAAATGGCCTGGACTAAACCGCTCATCCAAGAACCCTACGTCCTGCAGGACTTTACGTTTAAAGAGGAGGCACAGACCAACAATTCGCCGGGTCTCCTCCCACTTTGACGGGTCTGGTTGATTCCAGGCAGCAGCAAAGCGCTCATATTCCTCACGGCTGCTGTAGCTGGTCTCCACCTGCTGTCTTCCGCTGGCATAATTTGTGACCGGGCCGACCATCCCCACATCCCCGCTGCTGTATAGCGCCGCAAGAAGATTTGTCAGCCATCCCCGGCTAGCGAGACAATCATTGTTAAGCAGCATCAGATGATCACCGTCGGCAATAGACAGCCCTTTGTTGCAGGCGGCCGGAAATCCGGCGTTTGACGGCATCGAGATCAAAATCAGCTTTTCCCGAATACAGTACTCGACTGTGCCGTCAACCGACCCATTGTCAACCACTATGATCTCATAAGGAACCGGGGTATGCTTCCGAATTGACTCCACACATGGAGCAAGCAAATGCAGTCCGTTATACGTAGGTATGATAATACTGGTCATTCCCGTCATCCTGAATTCCTCGCTTTAGCTAATTCGGCTCTCGGCTGGGAGGTTAACCCAAGCCTGACCCCGCTTCGTTTCATGGCCTCGCCCAGCGCTTCAATGTGATCGCCCAGAATAAGTTTGCCAACGGCGTTGCCTTCCCCGGTATTTCCTTTTCGGATGCGGTTGCTCTTGATGACATTTATCTTGGCGACAGTGGATATCTTAAGTCCGGACAGGACCGCCAGAGCCAACGCCTTTGGGGGAACGGCCAGAACAGCAGTTCCTAACCTGGTGATCGACCTCCTGGAGAGAGCATGGGGAATTGCGGTTAACGAATTGCTCTTCAGATCAGGCCTGCCAAGAACAAGATTGAGGAAGGCTTTGCTCCGGGTCACGCTATCCTGCCCTTGAAAAGCTGGCAGCCAAGGGGAAATATCGTTCAGTGCCACGTCTGTTCCCTTATCCACAGCGTAGAGGAAAGCCGCAAGCTGCTCTGCCGGTACAACCAAATCTCCATCCATGAACAGCAAAATGTCCCCTACTGCCGCTGCCGCGCCAATCGCCCGGCCCACATCATGCCCCAGCCGTTCGGGATAATGCAGGAGTATGGTGTTCTTGTGCTTGCGCGCCTCCGCAAAGCTTCCATCTGTACAGCCATTCAAGACAACAATAATCTCCCTGAAGGGGAGTTTCTCCAATTCTGCCAGAACGGCCGATACCGTCTTCTCCTCATCGCATACGGTCACTATCGCTGAAGCGCTTTTGTCCAGAGGAAGTGGAATGACAGAACCGGCTGTGCCGGGTACGGCGGAATAGCCTTTGCTATAGGCATTTGCGCTGGCCCATAATCTGGACAGGGACTGTCCTCCATGCCCAAATTGCCTATGCCAGTCCCGAAAGCTCGTGATCAGATGTTCCCTGGTCCGCTGATCCTGCTGAACCGCGGCAGCCTGTGCCATCCCCGCCTGATAAGCAGTGCGCTCTAGCAGGGAAATGGGGCTTCCGGCTGCAAGCCTCCTCCGTTTGCGTCTAATAGCAGATCTAGACTTGAAACGCATCGCTCTGTGACGGACTCTTCTGCCTCTTGCCTGCCGCAGCCTCCTGCGGCTTGTTCTCCTGGGCGCCCCCTTCATTCTCGTTCTTGTTCTCGTTCTCATGATCTTAACCTCCCGCGCTGCCGGGAAAGATCAGTATAACCGGCCCTCGGACCCAGCTTGTCAATCAGCCAGCGCACCGCCTCAAGATGATCTCCCGTGACCAGGGAGCTCAGAGGGTCCGAGCCGCGGACCTTGCCTCTCCGGGCATTCAGCTGACCAACAGGGACCGAATATACCGGCTTAACGACAAGCCCCAGACTTACCGCCATGGCATGGGCGAGCGGCGGAACCTCCAAAGCAGCGAAGCCGATGATCTCCAGCGCTCGCCTGCTCAGGGCATGGGGAACCGCAGTCATTGATGCCCCCCTCAGGTCCGGCCGTGCCAGAATTGCGTTCAATGTATATTTCGCCAGAACAACGGGATGAGGTTCCTTTCGTTCCACAGGCCCGCTGTAATCATTCAGAGCAATATCCGCCCCACCGGATGCGACCGCTTCGACAAAGGGCTTGAGATGGCGGCTTGCAATCACCATATCCGCATCTATGAACAGCAGTACCTTTCCCTTGGCGGCCTCCGCCCCAATCCGCCTTCCCACATCATGACCCAGAGGATATGGATAGGTGAGCACACGGGCACCCCGCTTCAGGGCGATTTCGGAGGTTCTGTCCACCGAACCATTCACCACCACGATCACTTCGCTGCTCGGATGCACCCGGCCTGCCTCACGCAGTACCCCCTCCATAGTCCGCTGTTCATTCATCGCCGGGATGATGACGGATACCAGGGGATCCGGATCATTGAACAGCTTCCATCTACCGGGGGCTTTGGATGAGGATGAGGCACGCGGCCTGCGGGAAATCCGGTGCCAGGCTCTCTTGCGCCTGATCTCCATGGTCATACACCTCCCTTGTGACCGAAATGTCCCATACAATAGCTTATGTCTCACCGGACACCTTGTAACGGCAAACGTACAATTGCCAAAGATGACATTACGCTGCTTCCCCGGCAGTAGTCTAGCCGGGCTTGTCCAGCTTATATAAGGAATTGCTAAAAAGACTGATTCACCGCGGCTTCCGTGAACGAATCAGCCTTTTGCTTGCACCTTATTAGATTTCCAAACTTTCACTTCGGGAACTTATCTGTTAGACACTCCATCTCTGAACAGTCGGCGGCTGCTCCATGCTCATCAGATTAGTCCAGCGCTCAGCGCAGCGCTGCCATCTGAACGTGCTGCGGGCCAGCTCTCTCCCGGCCAGACCAAGGCTTCTCTGAAGCTGACTGTCTTCCAAGATCCGGAGGACGGCTGCCTCCAGCATTTCGTTCCCGCTGCCTTTAGGAAGCAGCAGTCCTGTCTGCTCATGCCGGATAATTTCGGGAATCCCTCCCACAGCGGAAGCCACAACAGGCACAGCCGATGCCATAGCCTCCAGATTTACCAGTCCAAAAGCTTCGTCCTCCAGAGACGGAACCAGCACCACATCCGCCAAATTATATAAATCCGCCACCTGCGGGTAGGGCACAAACGGGAGAAAGGCCGTATGGTCCTTCATCTGCCCGGCGAGTTTTCTTAAACTTTTGACATAGGCAGTATCCCGGTTTACCCCATAGAAGGCACTCCCCACAATAACCGCCAAGGCATCCTTCTCCCGAGATACAATCCCGGGAAGGGCCTCCAGCAGCCGGTGAACCCCTTTGCCGTGTATGAGCCGGCCTACAAAAAGGATAATTTTCCGATTCCGCCAGCCATAATCGGCAAGTCTCGCCTGCCGGACCGCCTCCCCTGCCGGAGTCCAACGCGGAGTAAAATCCTCCAGGCTCACGCCAAGCGGATTCACGTAAATCGGTGTTCTCAGCTTGGGGAACCTGCGAAGCACATCGTCCCGCAAATAGGCGCTGTTCACAATCAGCCCATCCACACTGCTGAGCATAACCTCAGCTTTAGATTGAGGAAGACAGCAGGGGCTGATAAACGTTGTCGAATGAAGAGTCAGAAAGACCCGGATCTGTGGCAGGTGTCTCTTCAGTCCATAAGCCAGTGCCGGACGGTTATGCACATCCGCCGTGTCAGGCATCCAGTTCTTGAGATGACGGAGGATGCCAGACAAATACGCAGATCCCCCTGGTATGCGGTAGCATGGCACACTGCCAAGAAAATCCTTGGCCGGCAGATGGCCTGCCGATCTGCCAAACACGCGCACATCAAGCCCCTCGGGGACCAGGGACATTGTTTTTTCGATGACGCGTTCCACGGAACTGCTGCGTCCCGAGGGAATGACAAACACGCCCGGCGTAACCACAGCCACCTTTTGCTGAACTGACAATTTGAACTCCCTCCCTTAATCCGGTCTGCACACTCTTAATATATGGGAACTGCCTCAGGTGGTGACAACGTCCCAAAACAGGCCGCTGCCGGGGAACAGTCGTCCACTCCTTTTCTTCCAGCGTTCATAGACTAAACAATAGATGCGGAAGTCTAGGGGAGCCGAGAGGAGGAGAACCGGGGATGAGCTATAACTATGTCGGTATTCTGTTGAATGCTGCGATGTACCGCGGTATACCCAGACTTAAGACCAGAGAGGAGTCGCTTTCAAATTATCAAGTAGCCGCTGCAGAACTAGACTTGATCCCCTGTTTTATAAAGATTGGGGATGTGGATATCCGGACTGGAAGAACGGCTGCATTCATATACCGGAATCATCAATATGAACAGGTGTCCATGCCTATACCGAAGGTTATTCATAACCGGGCTATCTATAGTGAGGCGGGACCGCTGCATAGGATTGGGGGACTTCTCTCCCGTCAGGTCGCCGTGTTTAACATGAACAACCGCTACGGCAAGGATGAAATCCACAAGCTGCTCTGCGCCGATCCTTATTTGAGAAGCTGTCTTCCTGATACAGCTCTGTTCAGCCCAGCAAATTTAAAACAATTCATGGAAAACCACAGCGATCTTATTCTAAAGCCGTGTCGGGGGAGTGTTGGAAAAGGGGTTATGCGTCTGCACCAAGACGGGGCCGGCTGGTCCCTCACCTTTCCATCCCACTCCCGAAAGAATACATGGGTCTCCCAGAAGTTAAGAGGCCGGGAGCTTCCTGGCCCCCTGAAACAGCAGCTTAGAAGGTATCCCTACTTGATCCAGCAGCGTATCCCCCTGGCTGAGGTTCAGGGACGCCCTTTCGATCTGCGTGTCACCGTACAGCGGGGACTGACCGGAGAGTGGGGCATTACTGGCATGTTTGCCAAAAAATCCGCAGCCGGCGCCTTTATTTCCAATCTCGCCGGAGGAGGCAGTGCCTATCCCGTTCCTTCCGTGTTGGCTGAGATTATGTCACCGCATGAATCAGCCGTGGTCATTGCCCAAGTTGAGCATCTGGCTTTGACAACCGTCCGGTATTTGTCCCGCCACCTGCCGCTGCTCGCTGATCTGGGGCTCGACATTGGCGTTACAGCCGACGGAAGAGTTTACTTTATTGAATGCAACGGCAGGGATCAGCGTTACGGATTTAAGAAAGCCGGAATGATGGAAACCTGGAAAGCGTCTTACCGCGAGCCGATGGCCTTTGCCCGGTATCTGTATAATCACACAAGATAACGAGTAGAGTCGAAGCAGCCCTTGATCTTTCCAGTAGGAGAGTCTGTATAATTAGTAAACTGACCTGATTTGACGACACTTTGTATAAGATTGACGTTTGACAAATCACTTGCTAATATATTAGACATCTAACATATTAGTAGGTGATTTTTTGTCCTTATATGAACAGGTTAAGCGCATTAATGAAGCAGAATACACGATAAACCGTTTGATTTATAAACATTATAAGCAATATCTAAATAGCGGCATTACAACACAACAAGCCGTTGTATTAGATATTGTGTATTTAGCAGGTCGTATTACGGTGGGTGAAATTGCAATTGAAATGAATATTAGCTCTAGCGCAGTTAGCCAATTAATAGCTAAGTTGGAAAAGAATAAATATATCAAGCGGGAAATTAATCTACAAAATCGCCGTGAAGTATTTATAACGTTAGCTGAAAATGGATTAGAGTATTTTTCGAAGCAGGATTATGTTGAACAGCAGGTCGCAGATAAAATTTACAGCAAGCTTTCGTCTAACGAGTTAGACGAATTTATACGCATTATTGAAAAATTAAAGGAGATCGCAATGAAGGAATTATAAAATTTCTTCATATCCAATATATTAGATATCTAATTTATTTAGGAGGTTAACAAGTGGAGGGTTTGCTTAAACATATCTCGTTTAATGGTGCAGTTTATTATGAAAACCAAGGACAAATCAAGCAGTATTATCATGGTTATCAAGATATCTCAGAGCAGCATCTTATTACTGAAAGTTCACAATTTAACCTTGCGTCGTTAAGTAAAATGTATACAGCGGTAATGACATCTCAGCTAATTGAGAAGGGGCAGCTGCAATTAGAAGATAAAATTACAAAATGGTTTAACGCCCCTCATTTTGCAAATGTGACAGTTGCACACTTACTTACACACACGTCCGGGATTCCAGAGTATATTGCAGAAGACTTTATAATAAGTATGGAAACATTTCTCGAGACGACACTACCACAACATATACAGAATGAGCATTGGTCTTACAGCAATACGAATTATGTTCTACTTGCAGAAATTATTGAACAAGTCAGCGGCTCATCGTATGAAACATGTTTACAACAATATATTGCAAAACCATTAAATCTCACTAGTACAACAACACAGCCAGCAAAACAATACGAAGCGCAGGGTCATATGTATGATTATGAGGAGCAACGATACAAAAAGGTACATAATGACCCATATTTAAAAAACAAACAGGAGAAATATAACAATGTAGTTGGTGACGGTGGTATTTATGCAACAGTGGCAGAGGTAGCCATGTTTTTAAAAGCATTTTTTCAAGGTCGGTACTTTAGCAAAGAGATTGTGAAATTCATGTTAACACCAACAGAAGTCGCTGAGCATTATAGTTATGGTTTTATCATTCAAGATGATTGGGTTGGTCATACAGGTGGATGGTTCGGTTGTTCAGCGCAAGCTTTTATTAATACATCCACAGAGGATATTGTGGTTTTAGCTACGAATCAAGAAGTATTCCCCCAATATGAACAAGAAATTATGAATTACTTCTTGGGGATACAAGATTCCGTAGAAGCACCAAAACATATAGAAATTTTATCGTCCTCTAGTGAGGATGACATTACAGGTCAATATACGTTAGCAGATGAACTTAGCACAAGCTTTACGATCACAAAAGATAAACAATTTATGATTTCATTTGAACATCAGTTGTCTGTGCCACTTTATAAAATAGATGAATCGTATTATTGGGTCCGCAATACGATGAGTTATGTAGATACTCAGAATCAATTATTTATCGATGAAGGGGTGGAAGTACCTTATCAAAAAGTCAATTGATATAGTCCGAGAAAACAAGCAAAAAAAGTTTATGAAATGACACCAATCCGAATTAAAACGATAGAGCGGCAGGCCAAGGTGAACTCTCTTGGCCTGCCGCTCTGTTTGATTTTGATATGGAAGCTCGTTTAAGCCTATCCGTGGCCGCAGCCGACAAGCAAGCACTTCCTACCTCACCCCCTAAGGGGTGAGCTAAGGGACCAGACGTGCTGCAATCTCCCTGCTCACTCCCAGCGGAGGGCCGGATTCGGCTTTCAGAAGCGTCAGCGGTCGCCTTTGCCACCGGATTTCTACCGCTAACTAGCGGCTTCAATCCGGAAATCCGGGGGCAACAGCGATCAGAAAGCCGAACCGAGCCCGCAGCGAACAGCAAGCACTTCTACCTCACCCCCTAAGGGGTGAGCTAAGGGACCAGACGTGCTGCAATCTCCCTGCTCACTCCCAGCGGAGGGCCGGATTCGGCTTTCAGAAGCGTCAGCGGTCGCCTTTGCCCCCGGATTTCTACCGCTACTAGCGGCTTCAATCCGGAAATCCGGGGGCAACAGCGATCAGAAAGCCGAACCGAGCCCGCAGCGAACAGTGCATGCTCCATGCAGCTCACGCTCACCCTTACTTCAACCCCATTACCTCAAGCTCATAGATCCGCGCCGCCATATCGCCGCCTTGGGTAGGCTTCTCTACAACCAGACGCACATAACGCGCTTCAGTCAATGGGATCGCATGTTTGCTGATTCCCTTGGTGTTGTCCGTTACCTTAACCGCATCCGTCCAGTTCACATTATCGCTGCTCAGCTGGATTTTGAAGGCACGGGTATTGAATGCTGCCGGTTCACCGCCAGCTTCGGCATGCTTGATTACGAATTCGCTAAGCTTGTGGGCTCCCCCAAGATCTACGGTCAGAGTATGCGGTGCATCGCCTACAGCGCACCACTTCTTCTTGTCATCCCCGTCAATCGCAAACTTAGGCGCCTCGTTCTCATTGGTGAAACCCGAAGCAGTTGCCGTCTTGCCCAGAGCCAGATTGTTTACGCCCCCGGCGGCTTCCTTCGTTACCGTGATTAGCTGTTTCTTCACCACATTCTCGCCGACACTGTTCTTGGCGGTCAGGCTAACCTCGAACGTTCCCTCTTGATTATAAGTCACTTTCGGATTTCGCTCGGTGCTGCTTGACGGCTCCCCACCAGAGAAGCTCCATGCCCAGCCCTCAGTTACCTCAGAGGAAAGGTCCGTGAATTGAACCGTGTCTCCCGGTGCAATCAGGGTCTTATCCGCCTCGAAAGCGGCCACCGGCTTCGGATAAGCCGGCCATTCGAAGGTGACTCCTGCCGGTTTGCCCTGCTCATAATGCCGGTTGACCGGAATCACAACCAGCTTGGTCGTTTTCTCCTTATCAATCCGTCTCATCTCAGGCACATAGTAGACGGTGTTGCCTGTCATTCCAGCAAGCTCGTATTTCCCATCCGGCTTCACCCGGTAAACCTGATAATACAAGACATCGTCCGCCTTCTTCGGTGCAGTCCAGGAAAGGCGCGCATCGCCATAGATCCCGTCACGGAAGTCATTTTCGATGACCTTAAGTCCGGTAATCTCCTTGAGCTTATCCGCCTTCTCGCTCAGACGGGTCACTGCGAGTTCACCCACATTCACACGGAAGTCGGCAATCGGCTTCGCGGCTTCGAACTTCAGAGAGATTCCGGTTATCGTACGTCCTTTGTACTGATTCATCCGGATGCTTCCCTGCGTCCAATCCTTGTTCGCGCCCACATTATCCAGCTTCTTAGGCTCCAGGAATACGTACTGATCCGGAGCGTCGGAGAACGCCACGCCAACCTTCACTTGGGCATCCTTGGAATTCGCCTGATAGGTCACTGACAATTCTGTATCCGCTTCCACCTTCATGTTCGCTTTATACAGCTTAATGGTCGTGCCAGCCTTCGGCACAAGGGCACCGGACAGCTTCAGGGAACTTCCGCCATAGAACGCTTTGCCAAAATCAAAGCCTGGACTGAGCGGCTGCGCTCCGCCTTCCGCTTCCGTAATGAACCGCCATGTTGGCAGAATATCCTGCAGACTGCGGTTGCTCCAATTCTTCTCCCGCACCACCTGTCCGTTCACCGCAAACATATGGCCATTTCCGGTGTTGAAATGGGTTATCATTTCCGAACCGGTCAGAACCGTTTTGTCCACAATGTCATTAGCAATGCCTCTCCAGGCATAAGGGCTTGTGCCTGCCGGCTGCGAGGTGTTCTGTGGATTCTTGTTCGCTCCCACCCAGAAAATCTGATCCTTCTCCATGAACTCCTCTTGCGTTTTGGAGCTGTTAAAGGCCCAGTCTGGACGGTAGATTCCAAGCGAGGTCGTCGCAGCCTTGCCGTCCGGGAACAGGACAGGCCAGTTCAGTTCACTGTTATACCCGTTCGCTTCCACATCGATTCCAGCATACAGGTCATATGGGCTGCGTCCGAGCGACTTCATGACAGCCGGGGAGTTCAGATACGGAGTCACGTAATCGTACTTGCCGTTCTTCTCGTCCTTGTACTGCCAGCGGAAGTCCAGGAACATACCATCTGTCACACGCTGGGAGCCATCCTGGACAAACATCTTGTTGTTATCTGTTACCGCGCCCTGCCATTTGACAGGTCCATCCTTGATCATGGAATCATACCAGATGATCTCCATCTTAGGTGACTTGATCTTCTGCAAATACAGCAGGAACTGCTGCATCTTCTTGGCCTCTTCCGCCGTTGCACCCTGGGTCTCCTGGTTGATGAACCAGCCGTCAAAGCCGTAATACTTGGCGGCTTCCACAAGCTTGTCAGCAACCGGGAACGTTCCGTCAGCACGCTGCTTAAGAAGATCGCGCATCCATTCGATCTTGCCGCCGTGCTCGGTCTGCGGCAGGAATACCGTACCGAACACCGGCACGCCGTTCTTGTGCGCGGCATCGATCACATCCGCACTTGGCGGCACAATGAGACCTTCACCGGCAGAACCGCCCCACATAATCAGCTTATCGATGTACTGCCAGTAGCTGAAGGTATATGTGTTGAATTTCTCCGACCCCTGTGAAGGGGCGCCGCTTGTGCTCGGATACATAGAAGCCAGCGCCATCACTTTGGGCTCGGACTTGGCATTTGGATTCACCTTCTGCCCTTGAACACGATTCTCCTGAAGCTTCACCGTGCCACGGTTAAAGACAGCGTCTTTATCCGTGGACGGCGACCACTCCAGCAGGGTGTTCGGATACCAATATGAAGAATGAGGCTGGGCGGCTTCCGCACGCCCCGCAAAACCAATCAATGCTGCTGCCAGTACAGCGGTGCTCATCAGCACGGCCGCTTTGTATTTGCTTCGACTTTTTGCATAGTATGCTGGTCTGACTCTTTTCATATGGTGTCCTCCCTGGGAGCTTATTTTTGTTTCGCTTTCCAATCGTCAAACTGCTTTTGAAGCTCTGCCATCACTTTGTCAAGGCCTGCTTCTTTGTACTTCTGCATCGCTTTCGGCAGGTACTGATCCGGATCTACGGAACCTGTGAACAGTGCAGGCATGAATTCTTTACCTACGTTAGTCAGAGCCGCAACTTCCGTCTTAACCGGAGTTGTGTCAAAGTTGAACCCGAAAGTAGGTGCTACTTTAGCAGACTCATTGAACTTGGTGAAAGCATCCCACTTGTCTTTAGGCTCATCCTTGTGCAGATAAGTCAGCATCAGGTTGCCAAGTGCGAAACCAGGCATTGCATATCTCTCCTGCATTGCTGGCAGGTCTTCGATGTAAGTGTCATCGATTTTCTTGTAGTGCGTGCCTTCGATCCCGAATTGGATCAAGTTGCGCAGATATACATCAGTGTTAAGCAGGTTCAGGAACATCATAGAGCGTTCCGGATTTTTGGAATACGCAGAAATCGCCATCATAGAACCAGCAGCGGAGCCTGTGAAGATCACCGGATCCTGCATAGGTCGGGTTACGATATCATAACCGGCACTTCTGGACCATCCCAGATCCGCGTATGGTTGGGTAATTTCCTTGTCCACAAGCCATTTCCCGGTCTTCATGTTATCGATACCGTCAAGGGTTGCGATATCCTCACGCACGTATCCAGCTTTGTAGTACTTACGCATTGTTTGAAGTGCGGCTTTGAATTCAGGTGTTTCCAGCGTGTTTACATATTTGAAGTCTTTCGTGTCCAAATACATTCCGATTGGAATATCGGTGCCAAGCGCCCAGTCAATCGGCAGGAATGGTGTGAAGCCTTTAGGCACAGCCAGCGGCGTGATGTCAGCAGGCTCTTTCTCTTTGATCGTCTTGAGCAGCGGCTCCAGATCCTCAAGTGTGGTTACTTTGGAAATATCCAATTTGTACTTGTCGACGTACTTCTTGTTGAAGCGCCATACCATCTGTTGAGCAAGCTCTTTGTTGGCAGGGATTCCGTAGTTAACCCCGTTCACTTTCGTACCCTCAAGGAAGCGAGGATCAAGCTCTTCTTTAATGCCTTTACCGTACTTGTCAAGCAGGTCGTTCAAAGGCATGAATGCGCCTTTCGCGGCGTTAGGCAGATAGTCGAATGCCCATGAGCTGGTAAAAGCGATATCATAGTCTTCGCCAGAGCTGGTGATGACCTGCATCCGCTGGCTGTAATCGCCCCAGTCGATCATCGTGATATCAATCGTGGTGTTGATTTTCTTAGTCAAATATTTATTGATCTCATCCTGTACAAGACCAAGGTCTTTCTGGGAAGGCCCGATCAGGTACAGCTTCAGCTTAACCGGATCCAGCTTCGCCGTATCAACGGTTCCATCACTCTTCACGGCTTCCTGTTCCTTGGCTCCCGAACTGCTGCCCCCGCCGCATCCGGCAAGCATAGACAGCATCAGCACAAATACGAGAGTCAGTGCAAATCCTTTTTTCTTAAACATCCTCTTACCCCCTGGCTTCTGATTATATGGATCAGCCGATCCATACCTTTGCTTAGCTTAGATTTATTGAAACCGCCTTCATATCCTGGCAAACAAGAACCGGATCTCTCCGGTTATTGTACTTATGAGATCCATGGCGCGGTAGAAGCCCGGCACCTGCTTGCCTGCAGACATCAAAGCGGGAACAACCTGAATCCATCCGCGGATCAGCCTTTAACAGACCCTACGGTCAAACCTTGGACAAAATAACGCTGGAAGAACGGATAAGCCATTACAATCGGCAGGGTAGCCAGAACAACCATGGCCATCCGGACTGTCTCGGTCGGCAGCGCCCCAACCGCGTTGTAATCCCCTAAATGCTGGGACATCTGACGCAGGAACTCCATATTCTTCTCGATTCGCATCAGCATGAACTGAAGCGGAGGTGTGAGATCCGGCTTGTTGTAATACAGCAGGGCATTGAACCAGTCATTCCAATATCCAAGGGAACTGAACAGACCGATCGTAGCAATCCCCGGCAGAGAGACCGGCAGCACGATACGGGCAAAGGTGAGGAACTCACCTGCACCATCCATCTTGGCCGATTCAATAATCTCATCCGGTACGGTCGTCTGGAAGAACGTCCGCATGACAATGATCGAGAATGCGCTCATGGCCAGAGGCAGTACCAGAGCCCAAATCGTATTCTGCAAATGCAGGAATTGGGTCATCACGATATACCCCGGTACCATACCGCCCGAGAACAGCATGGTGAAGAACGCCAGGAAGCTGAAGAAACCCCGGAATTCAAAGCTCTTTCTGGATACGGCATACGCATAGGTGGTCACCAGGAACAAGGTGATGAAGGTTCCAAGCACCGTAACGAGCAGAGTCAGCCCGAAGGAGCTGAACAACTCGCTTCCTGTGCTGAAGATATAATGATAGGCGTCGGCGCTGAATTTGCTAGGCAAGATGCTGAATCCTTCCAGCGCAAGCGTCTTTTCATCTGTAAATGAGATGATGATGACATAGAGAAACGGGAATACACATGAGAACGAGAACAGGCCAATAATAATGTTAAAAACGATGTTCCAGCCCCGCGGCAGGCTATTGAAGTCTTTTGGCTTCTTCTTCCTTTTTCCACCTGCCTGGACAGGAGTCGTCTGGATGTTAGCTTGGGACAATTTAGGCACCTCCCCTTGATTAGAAGATCGCGTGATCTTTTTCGATTTTTCTGACAATATAGTTGGCTCCCAGAATCAGGACCAGTCCGACAATGGATTGATACAGTCCGGCTGCTGTGCTCATACCGATATCTCCCATATTAACGAGTCCCCGGTATACGAAGGTATCGATAACATTGGTTACCGGATAAAGGGCTCCCGCATCCTTAGGAAGCTGGTAGAAGAGTCCAAAGTCTGATCGGAAGATACCGCCAATAGCCAGAATCGTCAGGATAATCATCAATGGGCGGAGCAGCGGAATCGTAATGTAACGGATCTGCTTCCACTTCGTGGCTCCGTCGATGACCGCCGCCTCGTAATAGGAACGGTCAATACCCGTAATGGCCGCTAAGTAAATAACACTGTTGTATCCAACACTTTTCCAGATTCCGACAAACACGATAATAAACGGCCAATATTTCGGCTCCGAGTACCAGTTGATTGGGGTTCCGCCGAAGTACGTGATGATCTGGTTCAGCGTTCCCTTATCCATGCTCAGAAAGGTGAAGGCAAAATAACTGATGATAACCCAGGACAGGAAATGCGGCAGGAACATCCCGGTCTGGTATACTTTTGCCATTCTCTTGTTCACGAGCTCACTTAGGAGTATCGCAAATCCCACAGCCACGATAAGACCCAGAATGATCATGACCACGTTATAAAGAATGGTGTTTCGTGTGATGATGTAAGCATCATTGGTCGTGAACAAATACTCAAAGTTTTTAAAAGCGACCCACTTGCTGTTAAATACGCTTGCAAAAAATCCGTCCCGGCTGATTCTGAAATCCTTGAATGCGAGGATGGCGCCGAACATGGGCAGGTAAGCAAATATCAGGAACCAGATCGTTCCTGGCAGCACCATGAACAGAAGTGCCCTGTTCCTTACAACTTTCTTCAAAAATGCTGACACGGCTTCTCCTCCTTTGCCGAAAGTACTTCTCTCTTCTCTCTAACCCGGCTGTTACAGATCCCCTATGATCAGGCAACAAAATCCGGCAGCAGCTGAGCTTTTCTTCTCTCACCCGCTCTTTAAGTACCTTCATTTTCGCAAGAAAGCGCTGCCAGCAACAAGTTGAAAAATACTAGATCATGATGTAAAAATTAAAGACCCGTGAAAAAAACAGCGGCAGGCATAGACTGTTAAAAGCCCATGCCTGCCGCTTAAACGAACTTGTCTGCAGCTCTTATTTAACATACATGTTGCGAAGTTCTGTCGGGGATACACCTGCATACTTCTTAAACTGTCTGTAGAAATAGGACGTATCCAAATAACCCACATCAGCCGCAATATCCGCGGTTTTCTGATCCGTATGCAGCAGCAGCTGGGTCGCTTTCTCAATGCGGTAATGATTGACATAATCCGAGAAGCTCACTCCCACTTCCTGCTGAAACAATTGGCCCAGATAGTTCGGATGAAGGTCCAGCTTCTGGCTCAGCGTCTTAAGGGACAGGTCCTCCGCATAGCTCATCTCCACCTTCTTCATCAGGAATGCTACATGCGGACTGAACTCCTCGTGCACGGTTTCAGCCAAGGTCATATTCCGGATGACCACACTTTTCACATGCTCCCGCAGGGCTTTGAGCGTATTGATCCGGGGCAGCGGGGAAATCAGCTCGTGATAGTCTGTGTTCTTGTCCCGGGTCCGCGAAGCCAGCATCAGACGGATCGCCGTATTGACATACGGCTGGCGCGGCAGCAGTTCCTTGCCCCCGCGGTCTGCCATGACAGTCTCAATAAACTCCGCCACCGCCTCTCTGCTGCCTTCAATCCACAGTTTCGCGAACTGCTCATCCCCCCAGACGGGGAAGTCACTCTTCGCTTCCTCCAGCTGCCCGGCCCCGATATGCTCGGCAGCCCGCTCCCCGGAAATAATCAGCCTTCCATAGGCAGATTTGGCTGAATCATAACTGATCTGCACCCCGCTGAAATTGCTGCCCACCGTTCCTTCCGAGCTCCATACCCTCATCTGGGTCCGTTCGTGGATCAGCTTCGAGATTATCTCGGCCCCGGCCCGGATCATCTCCGGATCCAGTGGTTCTGCTGAAGCATAGAGAACCACAATGTCCTCATCCCCATCGGGGAATCCGATAACTTCCTGGCCCAAAGGCAGCGATTCTCTCGCCCTCCGCGCACATTCCTCTGCCAGGCCGTTCATCCGGTAGTACTCCGAGCGGGAGGGCTGTTCCGAGACAAGCCGGAAGATACAGGCCTGATAATACTTGTGATCCGCAGGAATGCCGAGCAGCCTTGCCCGCTGCTTGAACTCCAGCAGTTCGATCTCGCCTGCGGCCCAGCGCTGAAGGACGTTGTTCCTCAGAACAGTCCTGTCTTCCTCAAAATGAAATACCGCAAGCTCTTCCCGCGCCCAATCCGCCCGGATATGGCGGATCGTAGATTCCAACTCCTCGATGTTAATCGGCTTTAGAATGTAGTTCTCAATGCCAAGGGAGATCCCCTTCTTCACATAATCGAACTCTTCATGCCCACTGAGCACGATGAATTTGGTTTCAGGGCTGATCTCCTTCACTTTCTGAATCAGCTCCAGGCCGTTCATTCTAGGCATCATGATATCCGTGATCAACAGGTCCACAGGCTCCTGTCTCAGGATTTCCAAGGCCTGCACCCCGTCGCTTGCCGATCCTGCCAAATGAATTTCGAGTTCCTGCCAATCCGTTATCGACTTTAAACCTTGAGCAATTAGGGGCTCATCATCCACAAAAAATACTTTTCTCATCCCTATACCCCCTTCTTCATAACCGGGAGTTTGATAATAACTTCCGTTCCCCGGTTCTCCTGACTATCAATGGACACGCCATAGTCTTCTCCGTAATTGAGACGCAGGCGTTCATGCACATTCAGAATCCCGATATGCTGCTCGGAGCCCCCGCTGCCGGACTGCGGGGACGCGGCGGTCAACCTTTCCCGGATAGCACTGAGCTTATCCGCAGGAATTCCCCAACCATTATCCGACACCGTAATGGTAATGAAGTCCCCCGCCCCTGCCGCGACAACCGAAATGCGGTTATCCTCCTCATGGGCACGGAAGCCGTGCACAATGTAATTTTCCACAATGGGTTGAATCAGAAGCTTGATAATTTGGCAGCTGCTGATCTCAGGGTCCATGCTTACCTCCGTCTGAAGCCGCCCCTCATACCGGAAACGAAACAAATCCAGGTAGATAGAGATCATCTCCATCTCCTCCTCAATCGTCACAATAGTGCTCTTCTTGACCATATTCCGGAACATCACGGAAAGGCTGTAGATCATCTGACCGACATCACGGGCCCCTTTGTCATAAGCCTTCATGCGGATGGACTCCAGGGTATTGTACAGAAAATGCGGATTAATTTGGGATTGCAGCGCCACAAGCTCGGCATTCTTCTGTTTGATTTCGGACGTATATACCCTGTCGATATGCTGCTCAAGACTTTCACACATGGCATTAAACCTCTGTGAGATTTGCTTCAGCTCATCCTCCCCCGGCATTTGAATCCGGGTGGTCAGATCCCCGTCCCCAATCCGGCTCATGGAGCGGATAATACGCTGAATTTTTTTGGAGTATTTGCGGATAATCGATGTTGTGATCATGACACTGGCGACGATAAATATAAGAGTAACCAGAATAAGTCCTGTCCTTAAGCTGCCCGTGCTCTTCTCGATCGAGGACTTGGATACAATGCCGACCACGGACAAGCCCGCATTTCCGATATTGAGCACATTGATCTTGGACTCTTCCTCAAGCTGAGTCCACTCCCCGTTATTCTCAAGCTTGTCGCGGTAAGGGTAAATTTTGCCGAAATAAGTCTGCTCCGAGTCATAGATTACCCGGCCCTGAGCTGTGATCACAAGCACCCTGCCGTTGCCTACCGGTGCCCTGGAGTTCAGCCAGTTCGTAATCTGATAAGGATCAAATTCCACGGTCAGCATGCCGATCCGCTGCAGGGTCCAAGGATCTTGCAGCTCCCTGGCGTAAGAATACAAGGAAATATCGGGCCGGAGCAGACGGGGAACTTCCCGTTTCATCGGCAGCGTATCCCAGGGGTGCTGTCTTCTCTTGGCAATCCAGTCCTTAAGCGACGGCACGGAAGCGGTTTCATAATCAATCTGCTGATTGTCCCGGCTGATCGAGAGATAGAAATTCATCGGATAGCTGAAGATGGACAAACCCACGGCCCCTTTCTCCTGCTCCAGATAAGACTTGAACGTGGCACTGAAGGAGTTCATCCGCTGCTCTCCCGATTTCGAGAAGTTGTCCAGCCTATAGCTCAAATAGCTCTCATAATTGTGGGTAAGAAAATTCATCAGCTCATCGCTTAGCGATGCGTCCGCATAGACCGTCTGTATGGTGTTCTGCAGATTCTCATACTGCCTGCTTAAATACAGGCTCAGCACGTGGGCTGTCTTCAGATTGGCATCCGTCTCCTCACGGATGATTCTCTGTACCTGATATTGATACACCATCACTGCCGCAGTGGCGAACAGAATAATCATCACCGCCGAGTAGAGGAGAATGATCTTGTTGAACATTTTCCTTTTCAGATGATTCCGGTAAAATCTGCGAATTTTAGACATCCGTTGCTTTGGCCTGCCTTTCGGGTGCTTATTTGGGTTCAGTGTACCACCGCACTCCAGAATCCGGCAAACCTACTTTGTTACATTTTTCCTAAACTTCAGCTGTCGCTTAACCTGCCCATGGCTCGCCAATTAGCCGATTTCCTGATCCCGGAAAAAAAATTTGATTAAACCCTTCCCGCTGACTATAATGAATCATGATCCCCTAGATCACCGTAATTTAAGCTCTGCAGCACTGTGGCACCACAGGTGCCGTTACGCATATATTTCCTCTCACTGCCTGCTGTTCAACATGAAGGAGGCTTTTTTGCCATGTTCTTAACCCAGCACAAAATTGGCAACCGGCTCCACGAGCTGTCCGGTTACCGTTACCGTGATTCCCAATCGATCTCCAGCTTCAAATCTCTGGAAGACACCCGAAAAGAAATAAACCCTTCAGTTCCTGAAGTGAATGCAAATTGGAACACGTTTCCCGTAGGCGGAACCTGGACCGGGCGCGATCTATATCTGTGGCTGTCGGCCGTTGTCGAAGTTCCAGCCTCGTGGTCTGGACGCCGCATTCTCGGCCGCTTTGACTTCGGGGAGACAGGCGGGGGCAACAACTCCGGCTTTGAATCCTTGTTCTACCTGCACGGCAAGCCCTATCAAGGCGTGGATTCCAATCATATGGAAGTGTTCTTTAATGAGGAAATGGCAGGAACCTGCGTGGAACTGAAGTTCCGCTTGTGGTCAGGACTCGAAGGCGGAGGGCAGCCGAAAAACCAGACCCACGGCGTGAAGCTGGCAGAAATATGCTGGTTGGATGAGAAAGTTGACGATTACTACTACACTCTGCTTGCCGTATCCGAAACCGTAAAGGTACTGGATGAGAATATGGCCGAGCGGGCCAAGCTGCTCAAAGCGGCGGACGATTCCCTCCTGCGGATTGACTGGAGCGAACCCGGATCGGAAGAATTCTACGCCTCTGTATATGAGGCCTGCGACTTCCTGTCGGACGCCATTGACCATATGGAGAAAACCTCGCCGGTTCAAATCACCTGTATCGGCCATACCCACATCGACGTAGCTTGGCTGTGGAGACTCAAGCATACCCGGGAGAAATGTGCCCGCTCCTTCTCGACAGTGATGAGATTGATGGAGATGTACCCGGAATATGTGTTCCTGCAGACCCAGCCTCAGCTCTACGAATATGTGAAGGAAGATTACCCTGAGCTGTACGAGAAGATCAAAGAGCGCGTTGCCGAAGGACGGTGGGAGGCCGGCGGCGGCATGTGGCTGGAAGCCGACTGCAATCTGACCTCGGGTGAATCCCTGGTAAGGCAATTGCTGGTAGGCACCCGCTTCTTCAAGCAGGAATTTGATGCAGATTGCGATTACCTCTGGCTGCCGGACGTATTTGGATACAGCTGGTCGCTTCCGCAGATTCTGAAGAAATCCGGCATTCATACCTTCATGACCACCAAGATCAGCTGGAACCAGTACAACCGGATGCCTCACGACACCTTCAAGTGGCGCGGTATTGACGGCACCGAGATTCTCACCCACTTCATCACAACCACAGAACCATGGTCACAGCCAGGCTCATGGTTCTACACGTACAACGGCCAGATCATTCCGAAAACGGTCAAAGGAAGCTGGGATGCGTACCGGGATAAAGAGATGAACCAGGAGCTTCTCCTCTCCTACGGCTATGGCGATGGCGGCGGCGGGGTTAACCGGGAGATGCTGGAGATGCGCCGCAGACTGGATCGCATGCCAGGGCTGCCTAAGCTTGAGACTGGCCGTGCGGACGAATATTTCCGCAAGCTGAACAAGACTGTGGAAGACACCACCAGCTATGTTCATACCTGGGACGGGGAGCTGTATCTGGAGTACCACCGGGGCACCTATACAAGCCAGGCCCACAACAAGCGGATGAACCGCAAGCTGGAACTGCTCTACCGCCAGAGTGAATGGCTCGGCGTGGCACACAGTGTGATGAAGGGAGACTTTGGCTTGTACCGCGGCGGAGAACTGAATGAGGGCTGGAAGATCATCCTCCGCAATCAGTTCCATGATATCATTCCCGGCTCTTCCATTCGTGAAGTGTATGAGGACAGCAGAATTGAATATGAAGAAGCCGAGAGAATCGGATCGGAAGCCTGGAATCAGGCTGAACAGGCTCTGATCCATAACTCCCAGCCGAACGTGTATACCGTTTGGAATTCATCCCCTTGGGCAGAGACCCAGCTGGTACAGATTCCGATAGAAGGCACTTCGGAGAACCGTGTCTGGAGAGATTGTGACGGGCGTTCGCTGGCAGCTCAAGTAGAAGACGGACATTGGATGATCGAAGTAAGGGATGTGCCTGCGATGGGCTGGACTTCGATCCGTCTGGAGGAAGGCGAGGCTGCTGCCGCCGAGGCTGGATCTCCGTTCACGATCAAACCGGATGGGATTACGACCCCTTATTATGAATTGCAGTGGAACGAACAAGGGCAGCTGACCCGAATTTATGATATTGCCGAAGATCGTGAAGTCTTGGCTGCAGGGGCAAAGGGCAATGTATTCCAGCTGTTTGAAGACAAGCCTCTTGCGCACGAGGCATGGGATATCGATATTTTCTACCAGCAGAAATCCAAGGAATTGAACGGTCTTGTTGACTCCAAAGTGGTAGAAACTGGCCCGCTTCGGACTGTCATCCGCTTTGAGTGGAAATACAGCAAGTCCACGCTTAGCCAGAATATGATCGTGTATGCGAACTCCCGCCGGATTGACTTCGTAACCGAAGCCGACTGGCATGAGCGCCAGCAGCTTCTTAAAGTCGCATTCCCGGTCAATATCCGGGCGACTGAAGCTACTTATGACATCCAGTACGGCAACGTGAAGCGTCCAACACACTGGAACACAAGCTGGGATGCCGCAAGATTCGAGACGGTTGGCCATCAGTGGGCAGATCTGTCTGACAAAGGATATGGAGTCAGCCTGATGAATGACTGCAAATATGGATATGACATCAAGAATAATGTCCTGCGGCTATCACTCATTAAATGTGCGATCCACCCGGACACAGAAGCCGATCAAGGCTACCATACGTTCATCTATTCCCTGTTCCCGCATACTGGCGACTGGCTGCAAGGGGATACGGTGCGCAGTGCCTGGGCACTGAACAACCCGCTGCGAGTGGCCGAAGGCGTTCAGACTACTCCGTCCTTGTCCATGTTCAGACTGTCCCGCAGCACAGCCATGATCTCCGCTGTGAAGAAATCCGAAGACCGGAACAGAGTCATCGTTCGGGTTCACGATTTCTCCGGCACCCGCTCATCTCTAACTCTGGAGAGCGACCTTAAGATTGCCTCCTGGACCGAATGCAATCTGATGGAGCAGCCTGAAGGCGAGGTATCCACAGATCCACGTATTACCTTTGTGCTTGAGCCGTACGAGATCAAGACCTTTGAAATTGATTTGAAAATTTAGCTTGGAAGATAAGAATCACAGGATTCACGAATCAAAGAATCAAGAATTAAAAAATCAGGGATCAAAAGTCTAGAACAAACATCAAAAAATCAAAAACAGGCCAACCGGGACCATCCCCCCATTGGCCTGTTTTCTTTATTCATTCAATCTTCCTGAACGCCTGCTGTTCTCTGCAATGAGACGTTTTATTTGGGCGAGGGAATGTTGAATTTCAACGATATCGCACGTCTGTTATCCCGAACACGGCTAAACCCTCTCCCGCCCAATATGCCGCCGCAACCACCGTCCCGAAGAGAAGCACTGTATAAACATCATAACGGGTATATTTTGAAGGGTAATAATAAGTTCTCATCCGGTTCCGGTTAAATTTCTTCGACTCCATGGCTACCGCAACCCGGCTTGCGCGGCGGATGCTCTGGGCCAGCAAGGGTACCCCGTACAGCTTCACCTGCCCTACAACTCCCTTGAGTCCGCCTCTGACTCTGATCCCACGGATCTGAAGAGCCTGCCTGCGGATCTGGAACTCCTCCCAGACCATCGGCAGCAGCCGGATGGAAGCCATGAAGCTGTAGGCAAATTTGGCCGGCAGCTTGAACTTCTGCATCAGCGCATAGAAGAGGTCCACCGATGAAGTCGTCAACACGAACAGAAGCCCCTCCGCGGCAAAAGCAACCGACTTGAACCCGATATGGATTCCCCGGTGAAAGCTCTCTTCCGAAATCCGGACAAGCCCCCATGACCACCAGAGATGGTCGCCCTTCCCGAACAAAATCATAGTTGAAGAAGAGGAAATAAAGATCAGGATGAACGGTAGCACAATAAGGAATACCTTCCACGGCGGGTGCCCGCTTAAGGCAAACAGCATCATCGTAAACAACAGTGCCTGATACAGTATAAAATCCAGGCTATGGGTAAACAACGTGACGAGAAACATCGACATGACCAGTGCGATCTTCACCGCCGGGTTCGCTTTATGCAGCCAAGTGTGCCACCGGGAGTTAAGAAACTGATTCATTGCTTATCCTCCTTAGGCACATCCATGAAGCCGGAAGGCGTCCTAAGATCAGCTCGTTCCCTATTAGGACTGATGTTCCCGCTCTGCCGTCCATCCGGGCTAATGCCCATCAAATCGCCTCTTCTCGTAATCTCCTGACCCGTCAGCCTGCCAGCGCTGATTATCCACCGGCGGGTGGCTATTGCCTCGCTGATCCACTCCTCATGGGTAACCATCAGAATTGCTGTCCCTTGACGGCGCATAGACTCACACAACTCCAGAATCGCAAACGTATTTACCGCATCCTGCCCGAAGGTTGGCTCATCCAGCAGGAGCAGCGGCTTTCTCCACACCATGGCCGTGGCTACGCTCAGTCTGCGCTTCTGGCCCAGCGAGAGATGATAGGGATGCCGTCCCCCCAAGCCCTCGAGCCCAAACTGCCGAAGCACCAAGTCCGCGGAACTCGATTTCCCCTCGTCCTGTACCTGCATCCTTGCGGTTTCATACTTAAGTGAAGCCATAATCTCATCCGCTGCCGTGTCCGCAATAAATTGAAACTCCGGGTTCTGAAACACAAAACCGATACTGCCCGGCACCGACTTCCACCGATCCCTCCTCCGGCCGTTCCACCCCGTAGGCTGTCCAAGCAGGAGATAGGTTCCCGCCGAAGGGATCAAAGACATCAAGCTCAATAAAAGCGAGCTTTTGCCCGCCCCGTTAGGGCCCGTCACTGCAATGAAGTCTCCCGGATACACCGCAGCACCATCCACCTCAATCACAGGCTGGCGTCCCCGCAGTCCGGTAAATGCCCTTAACCGCAGCACTTCACTGTATGAGGGGAGTGAAACAGGGGGTGGGATGACAACCTCCTCATCCCTGCAAAGATCGGCATCCCTGATGGCGCTGGTACTACTGGTGCTACTGGTATTACTGGTATTACTGGTACTGCTGATTCCACGGGTTCTACTAGTACTTGCAGCACTTGCAGCATCCCCGGCATCACGGGCCTCCTCTACTCCACCTACAGGACCGAATACTTCCATTCCCCGTGTGGACGACAAGTAATCCTCCCAGATCCCCGGATACCATACCCCGTAATTCTGCAGCTCCTTGCGGTACTCCGCAAATACCTTCTCCGGCCTTCCTTCCCCCACAATGCTCCCGCCAGGACCGAACAGGATGACCCGGTCCACATAAGCGACAATCTCTTCAATCCGGTGTTCCACAATGACCACCGTTCTTCCCTCACCAGCAGCCCTAACCGAATCCCAGATCTGCTTTCGCCCCTCGGGGTCAAGCAGGGCAGACGGCTCGTCAAGGAAGAGAACATCCGGGCCGAGCAGCAGGACGGATGCCAAGGCCAGGCGCTGCTTCATCCCTTGGGACAATGAATCGATAGGAACATGAATCCCGGTCAGCTGGAGTCCTACCTCCTGAAGCGCTTCCTTGATACGGGGCTCCATCTCCTCCCGGGGAACGCCAAGATTCTCAAGCACAAAGGCAAGCTCTTCATCCACGTAAGGCATGCAGAACTGGGTATCCGGGTCTTGAAACACAAACCCCCAGGCCTCTGGCACAACCTGCTCCTTACATCTCATCGGCACCTCCACAATATCAGGAATGATGCCGCATAACACTTGCATCAAGGTCGATTTGCCGCACCCGCTCGGCCCCAGCAGGAGCACCTTTTCACCTTTATGTATCGTGATGGAGAGGTCTTTAAAAACGAACGGGTCCTCAGCAGAGAACTTCAATCTTAAGTCCGTAACAGCGGCGGCAGGGGCCTCGCCCGCTCCCACAGAAACACCTATTTCCCGGACCACGACGCTAGTCTTCCAAGGCCTGGTAATCTTTGTCCTGGAGCGGACGCAGCTGTCTGGTTACTCCCGTTGCCTCCACTGCCTTCACCAGGCCGTAAGCCAGGTAGCCGGCAATCACAGCGGAGCTGATAGCCCGCAGGACATACTTGAGGATCACCAGCCATGCCGGATAATCCGCGAGGTAGCCATAATAAATATCCGGAATAATGGAGCCCGCAGCGGCACCGATCCCGGCAAGCGCCGCAGCTCCCGGGGTGAATCTTCTATACCGGAATGCCGCAAAGACCAGCTCCGCACCAAGACCCTGTACAATGCTGTAGAACACCAGCTGGATTCCCCATTCACTTCCGAACAAAATTTCCACATGGGAAGCGGCCACCTCAGCGATCAGCGCGATCCCCGGCTTGCGGATCAATAGAAAACACAGTGTGGGGGCGATGAACCACATCCCGTATACAATCTCATTGGATTCTTTAAAAAATGGGGTGAACAGGCTGTAGACAGAACTCCAGAAATGATAGACAACCCCAAGCACCAGCGATACAAAGACGGTAACGAGCAAATCGCTCAGCTTCAGTCCTCTCCCTCTTCCCCGGTTAACAGCTTCTTGCATGTAACTCATCTCCTTCTTTTATACTATTGCATACAAAAAAGCCGTCTGAATAAAGCACAGACGGCGGACGGGTCCTCGGACGTTCGATTCTCTACGCTGGCATTATCCAGTTCAGATTAACGGTCAGCAGAGGAATATATCTGCAATCTCAGCCCATTTCCACGAGCACCCGTATCCTATGCAATTGATCCTAACATACACTATTTCCCATCCATTCATCAAGTTAAAATATGCAGTCCACCATGTTCATGGTTGATTTAAACCTTGTTCTATGTCAATATAAGCTTTGTCTTATCTGTTTTTAAGGAGGAGGCCCAATGGCAAAAAAAGTGATGAGGCTGATGACCGAACTTTCCTCCCGGAAATGGATCTCTAAAATCATGGGACACTTCTCCCATTCCGGATTGAGTCGTCACGTAATCCCCACATTTGCAAAAACTTATAATATTCCGCTGCATGAAGCGGAGAAAGATATTAGCGAATACCGCTCCCTGAATGAATTTTTCTCCCGACGTTTGAAGACCGGGATGCGGCCGATCCCGGAAGTTCCCGACGCCCTGATCAGTCCGGTGGACGGAATGATCACAGGCATGGGCCCCGTCAACGGGGGGCTGATCCCTCAAGTGAAAGGACAGGACTACTCGCTGGATGAACTGCTTGGTCATTCCCCGCACATGGAGACGTACAAGAACGGATACTTCTTCGTTCTGTACCTGAGCCCAACCAACTATCACCGTATCCATGCTCCGGTCACAGGCAGGAAAGTGGAGAGCGAGCACCTTCCAGGACGGGTATATCCAGTCAATGATTTTGGTCTTACCCACATGAAAAGAGTCCTCAGCCGGAACGAAAGGCTGATCACCTATATCTCCCACGAGCTTGGCGAGGTGGCTGTGGTTAAAGTCGGCGCCATGAATGTAAGCAGCATCAAGTATACGGATGCCTCTGTGGATTCCTGGAACCGCGGTGATGATATGGCTTATTTCGAGTTCGGCTCCACCGTCGTCCTTCTGACCGAGAACGGCACTTTCGAACCGCTGCCTGATCTGGCCGTAGGGTCGCCGGTGCAGCTCGGCACCCTGCTGGGACGCTTTTACCGGAAGGATTAGGGTACACTCCCGATTCAACTACCGTAAAGAAGCCGATTTCTGTACGTTCAGGAATCGGCTTTTTTGCAGCTTTTTCGAACAAGCAAATCTATCAATATAAAAGTTACCGTACCAATAACTCCAGTAACCTTTTCTTGAATAACTGATTGTCGATTTTTTTACAAACCGTTGCATTAGGAAGGTTGGCACCGAAACCATTGGAGATGGCTGATTTCCTTCCGTCATTTATGACCACCTGGCCATAAGTGGCTTCTTCTGTAGTACACACATAGCAGTAACATAACTTGTCTTCAAGAACGATATCCTCCCATAATACGACTCCCATAGCGACGGCATCAGGTAAATCCACAAAATACCCTCCACTTGCTTGCAGGTTATACTCTAGAAGAGAGCGATTACACCTGACAGCGAACACCGCTTCTTCCTTTTGGCTTGCCAGTAAAAGTTCCATATCGTCTCTATTCCAAGCGGCTTCACCTAAGCAAACATCAAATCCGATAATTCTAACAGGAATCCCTGAGTTCATCATAATTCTATAGGCTTCCGCATCAACATATACATTGAATTCGGCTACAGGGGTAGTGTTCCCAGGACCAAAACCGGCAGTGCCCATCGAATAAATACGCTTAACCTTCTTCATCGTTTCCGGCGCTTTTAATATGGCAAGAGCTATATTTGTAACTGGACCTATGGTGACAATTTCTATTTCTTCTGGATTTTTTTCTACTAAGTCCAAGATCAGATCTACGGCATGCCCATATTCAGGCTTAAGGGTAGGATGAATTAAATGATCATCTCCCATACCATCTTCACCATGCACATGAACTGCTGTTACGAGATCCCTCATTAGGGGTTTAGCTGCTCCTGCATAAACAGGTGGCTTCTGGGCATTCGTTACTTCTACAGTCATTAAAGCATTTTTAGTTGCAAGTTCCAAAGGCACATTCCCACAAACCGTTGTCACAGCCAGAACATCAACTTCCGTAGACTTCAGCGCCATGATTAACGCAACTGCATCATCACTTCCCGTATCGGTATCGATAATTAACTTTCTCATCCTGTGGCCTCCATTTCTTATTTGGCCTTATTATAAAATTCCTCCTATAATGAAAACAGGTCAAATGACCAAAACAAAAAGAAGGTGAAGAAATGGATTTTGAAAATATAGTGAATCATGCACCATTACATATTAAAAAGGAATTTATTTATAGAACCCATGTGAAAGGTAGTCTGATTCTCCATCCAGATGAACAAAATAATTTTCTTTACATCCTAACCACAGGTAAAGCCGAAGTATATAGACAGAGTTATGCAGGAACGATGTTCTCCTTATATATTTACCAATCCTATAGCTGCTTCGGTGAGATCGAAATTTTTAATGAAAATATTAAAACCCTTGGCGTTATTGCAAAACAAACCTGTGAAACAATCGCTATCCACAAAGATAAAGTCTATGAGTGGATGAAAATTGATTTTAACTTCAATTTTTATATCGTTAAACAACTCGCCTCGAAATTGATTTTAAGTTCGGATATTGCAGCAAAGCTATCCCTGCTAACCGTGAGCGATCGTGTATTACTGAGTATACATAATCATTATAAAATGGGGGATCTGCATAACCTTACAAAGCAAATGTTATCCAGTGAGGTCTGTGCCCCAATTAGAAGCTTAAATCGCTCGATAGCCCAGTGTATAAGCGAAGGGCTTATCGATTATAAAAATAAAAAATTCCACATAAATTCAGTTACAGAACTCGAAAAACATGTTGAAAGCTTTTCGTTAAGCTGAGCCTCGTTAGACTTAGAATAAAAATAATAAAAGGCTGCCCGATAGACGGACAGCCCTCCTGACAGCACTCCGGTGCTGAATATGTGAATAACATGAACTTACTTTAAGTATCAGAATTAATTAGAACCAGTACTCCTGACGTTCCGCCGCTGGCCGAATCCGGCGCAAACGATTCCGAAAAATGCTGCAGCCTTTGGAAAAGCTATCCCGGCTGCGCATCCGCCGTCTGCTCATATAGGCACCTCCTTCCTTACTTAAAAGTAACATAAATACCCATTACCCTGCCAGTCCACAGTTGAAACAGGCCCTCCCGAAAAATTTCTCAACGGATCTCCGAAGGGCTCTTGCCCGTGTACTGCTTGAATTGACGGCTGAAAAAGAAAATGTCCCTGTAGCCGAGGGCATCCGCCACCTCCGTCACATTCATCCCGGCATGCAGCAGCAGATGCTGTGCCCGGTCAATCCGGCACTTGATAATATAAGACTGAACCGACGCGCCGGTCAGCTCTTTGAATTTAATGGAGAAGTATCTCGCTGACAGCCCCGCTCTCGCCGCCAAATCCTCAACCCGGTGAGGCAAGCCCGGATGCTGCATCACATAGTTGGCCACTTCATGTATAACCTCCGTCAGCTGATTGCTGACCTTCTTCTCCACCGGCTTCTCCTTCTCCTCCCGCAGCAGATGAATCATCAGCTGCTTCAGAATGAGACGAGCCTCCTCCTCAGCCGCGTAGGCCCGAATTAGAAACAATCTTACATACCTGGACAGCATATATTCGAAATCCAGTGTATCCTCAAGTACCCGGTAGGCCCCAGGAACTTCCGACACCGGCTCATTAACATCAAAGTGAATATAGGTCAGCACTAAAGGCTTCTGCGGATTGTGCGTGGCGCTCGTATGGTCGCCTGGACGGAACAGGAAGCAGCTTCCCCGTCTTACTTCGATAGGACGGTCATTCAGCACGACCGTGCCCTCTCCGCTCCAAACGTAGAACAGATCATAATTCTCCAGCGGTTTCTCCCGCTTCTGCCATTTCCAGCCGGGTTCACATACGATCTTCGCAAAGGCAGGCTTCAGCACGAAAGAAGACGTTGAAGCATGAAGCATGATATTCCCTCCTGCTACTTAATTGAGCTATATAAAATGAGCTTATGAAGGTTACCCTTTAGAGCGCTGCGATGCCAAGTGTTCTTTAAGGCCGCTGTTGTCTCCGAAATGCTTGAACGAGATATCCTAAAGTTCATTTTATATAATAATGTTCCTGAGCATATCTGGACGATCATTTCCGTCCTGCCCGGTTCATCTCATTATACTATGTATTCCCCATGTCTTGCACAAGCCCCCATGCCTCAAGCAGACGCTGAATTCCCTTGTTAATCTCTTCCAATTGCAAATGGGAAAATGAAAAGCAGGCCGCGGGCTCCCCAGCGGTCAGCCGGTAATAGCCCGCATCGCGGAAATCAACTCCGGCCTCCACCGCCGCAGCGCGGAGCCTGCGGAACTCCTCCGGGGTTCTTCTCCACTCCGCATAGATATGAAGCCCTGCATCTGCAGGCAGCACACGGAAGAGCTGCGCCATCTCACCGGTGGACAGCTGGCCCCGCAGCGCATCATGCCGGCTGTGGTAAAGCCTGCGCATCCGCCGCAGATGGCGGTCATACTCGCCCCGCGCCATAAAGCGGGCCAGGGCCCGCTGCTCCAGCCTGCCGGGCGGCGTCGGTTCGAACAGCGCCTTGGCCCGGCGCACAGGCTGAATCAGCCCGGGCGGCAGCACGGCGTACCCGATCCGCAGCGAGGTGAACATCGTCTTCGTAAACGAGCCGATGTGAATCACCCGCTCCTCGCGGTCGAGCGCCTTGAGCGGCTCCAGCGGCCGCCCGCCCCAGCGGAATTCGCTGTCATAATCATCTTCGATGATGACAGCTTCATGCCGCCGGGCCCAGGCGAGCAGCTCCCGCCGCCGCGGCGAAGACAGCACAGCGCCGGTGGGGAACTGCCGGCCCGGCGTCACGAAGAGCAGCCGTGCCGGCCAATCCTGCGGCACAATACCGCTTCCGTCCAGCATCGCCGGAAGCGCCCTGCCGCCGCAGGCCTGCACCGCCCGGAAGATCCCGTGGTATCCGGGATCTTCCACTACGGCGGGCTCGCCCTCCCCCAGCAGCAGCTGGGTCAGCAGCGCAATGGCCTGCATCGAGCCGCTGAACAGGCAGATCTGCGCAGCGTCCGCCGCGATTCCCCGGCTTCTGCGCAGATAAGCTGCGACCGCGCTCCGCAGCCTCTCATCCCCGAACGGGTCCTCGGGGCTTAGGTTATCGTCCGCGGTCTCCTCCTTCGCGGCATAGGCCAGCGCGCTTTTCCACTCCGCCTGCGGGAAATGCCTCATGTCGGCCCCGCCCTCGCTGAACGAAATGAAGTCCGGTGAGCGAGGGGCTTCATTCCCGCCCTGCCGGGTTGACGCTGAGCTTCCGGCAGGGCGGCCCTGGATTTCGCTTACCCGCTTGCCCCAAGGGGATAGCGGCAGCTTGGCCTTAGCGGCCTGCTCCTTTTCGGGCTTGGCCACCCATGGTGCAACATAAGTTCCCCGCCCGACCTCTGGCAGAAGATAACCTTCTGCCAGGAGCATATCGTAAGCCTGGGCGACACTGCCCCTGGAAATTCCATATAATCCGGCCAGCTCCCGTGAGGAGGGAAGGCGGGTTCCTCCCGGCAACCTGCCCTCATGAATGGAGGTGCGGATGGCATGATAGAGTGCCAAATATTTATAACGATGCTGTCTTAAGCTTGCTTCCCAAGGCAAGGTCAGATCCATCCGGATTCATCCTTTCATATGTACATGCTCTAAGCAGCATAGGAATGTACCAGTCAATAGAGATTGGACTAATAAAATTAATCTAAATTGGTTCTTTTTATATGTCAATTCCCGTTTTATGCTGATAATCACAATTTGCTGTCAGCTTCTATATGCTTTCGGTGGTATATCACGAAGGGGGATTTCTAAGGATGAGACGGAAAGAGTTTGCAGTACATGAACAGCAGGAAATCGAACAATTCCTGCATGAACAAAGTTATGGCTTCCTGGGCACGGTGGGAGAGGATGGCTGGAGCCGGGTTACCCCGCTTAATTTTGTATATGGACATGAAGTGTTCTATTTCCACGGAAGCCTCGCCGGCGAGAAGATGAAACACATGAAATCAGACAACCGGGTCAGCTTCACCGTAGCGGAAGAGTATTCCTTGATTCCTTCTTATTTCTTTGATCCGGATCTGGCCTGCCCGGCTACCGCCTTCTTCAAAAGCGTAATGGTTAAAGGAAGAGCCGAGAAGGTCACAGATCTGACCGAAAAGGCGGCTGCCCTTAATCTATTTATGCAGAAGCTTCAGCCAGAAGGTGGCTACCTTACAATTGATGCCGCGAATCCCGAATACACGGGGAATCTTAAGGCTGTCTCCGTCGTCAAGATCATTCCTGAGCAGATGACGGCTAAATTCAAATTCGGCCAGAATATGAAAGGAGAGCGGCGCGCGGGTGTAATTTCCGGGCTGGAGGACCGCAACCAGGGCAAGGACTCAGAAACTATCCGGCTGATGTCACAGTATTGCCCTTTTCATACCGATTGAGAAGGTTTTTGACCGTGACGGTTCCCTGGGAGAATGTTATAATGTTAGGCAGTAAAAAACGGATACCAAGGGATCCTAAAAGACTGGAAGGATGAACGAGAGATGAACCCACTTGCCGAACAGTTAAATGAGAATATCAAAGCTGGAAATGCCAATGTGTACGAGGTGCTCTCCACGCTTGGAAGAGAGATCTACTTCCCTAAAGAGGGGATTCTGAGCCAATCGGCGGAAGCAACGGCCCACGCGAAGAAGTTCAATGCCACCATTGGAATTGCTACTGAGAATGGGGGACCAATGCACCTGTCCGTATTCCAGGACTCGCTGTCCGCTTTTAACCCGAAGGACTTGTACCCCTATGCTCCGCCTGCGGGCAAGCCTGAGCTCCGGTCAGCATGGCGTGCCAAGATGCTTCAGGAGAATCCGTCTCTTGAAGGGAAGAGCTATGGCAATCCGGTTGTCACTAACGCCCTAACTCATGGCCTTAGCGTTGTGGCAGATCTGTTCGTTAATGAAGGAGACGCGGTCATTTACCCGGATAAGAACTGGGAGAACTACGAACTTACCTTCGGTATCCGCCGTCACGGCAAGATCGTGAACTTCCCGCTCTTCACCGAACAGATGACCTTCAACAGCGCAGGGCTCCGGGAAGCGCTGCTTGCCCAGAAGGATAAAGGCAAAGCCGTGGTCATTCTAAATTTCCCGAACAACCCGACCGGTTACACGCCTGGGGAAGCTGAAGGCAAAGAAATTGTGGCTGCCCTATACGAAGCTGCGGAAGCTGGAATTAACGTTGTGGTTGTAACGGACGATGCCTATTTCGGTCTCTTCTTTGAGGATTCCATGCACGAATCACTGTTCGGTCAATTGGCAGGGCTTCATCCCCGTATCCTCCCTGTTAAAGTCGACGGGGCTACCAAGGAAGAGTATGTCTGGGGCTTCCGCGTGGGCTTTATTACTTTTGCCAGCGAGAATCAGGAGGTTCTGTCCGCTCTTGAGCAAAAGACGCTTGGAATTATTCGTGCCACGATCTCAAGCGGAGCCCATCCTTCCCAGACCTTTGTGCTGGAGGCGCTCAAATCTCCTGATTTCGGCAAGCAAAAGGAAGAAAAGTTTGTAATCATGAAGGGCCGGGCCAACAAAGTGAAATCGCTGCTCGACAGCGGCAAGTACGCGGACGCATGGGATTACTATCCTTTCAACTCCGGATATTTCATGTGTCTTAAGCTTAAAGATGTGCCGGCTGAGGCCCTGCGCCAGCATCTGATTCATCAATATGGCGTAGGAACCATCGCGCTCGGCGATCATGATCTGCGCGTGGCGTTCTCCTGCATCGCGGAAGAGAATCTGGAAGAATTGTACGACCTCATCTATCAGGGCGTTCAGGATTTGAGGGAACAATCTTAAGCGGTCTAGACCTTTACCCAAGCACCGCTCCTATCCCTGTCATACAATACCATGTACCTAATCACAGACGGGAAAGGGGAATATACACATGGGTGAAGTTAGTGACAACAGAGGAGGATACGGCGGCGGTATCGGAGGTGCATTTACAAGCACAGGTGCAATCCTTGTATTGTTCATCCTGCTTGTAATCGTCAGCCGTACCATCCTTTACTAATCTGTTGATTTAAGAAAAAGGCTACCTGAGCAGTCAGTTGCTCAGGTAGCCTTTTAAATTGTGTTCCGTGTTTGGGGCTTGCCCTCAATCAATCCTCGTCCTCATCCTCTTCTTTCTTCCACGTTCGCGCAAACCGGCTCCGAAGCAGGAATACAAGCACAATCCCCACAGCAAGGCTTGCCAGAACAATGGTAAGCTGGGCCATACCCAACACAAGCATCGGGAGCCACATCAGGATAGCCAGTGCCAATCCAATCCCGAACATTAAACGAAGAGCCGCCTCGATAGAGGCACCTGGTGGAATTGGATAGAAGGAAGCTGCCGGAGAATCCCTGTGCATCTTCCGGAGTGTACTGAGCTGCATACAGGACGCAAATAACAGGAACAAGTAAATCGCGGGTCCCCATAAGCTTCCTCCTGTCCACCACACAAGCAGCATGCCTAGCAGAGCCAGGCGAACCATAATCCCAAGCAGTTCACTTCGGACAAAAGATTTGATCAGCAAGTAACGAAAGGCGTCCTTTTGCCCCCAAGGCACACGGTTCCCGGTTCCCGATAGCCACCTGCGGGGGTATACCCGCTGTCCGTCTGCCGGAATATCCACAAACCAGCCCAGAACCAGGCTGACTCTTGAAGCTTGAGTC
This sequence comes from Paenibacillus sp. J22TS3, assembly GCF_018403205.1. NCBI lineage: Bacteria > Bacillati > Bacillota > Bacilli > Caryophanales > Paenibacillaceae > Paenibacillus > Paenibacillus sp. J22TS3. The sequence goes on along the minus strand of NZ_BOSF01000008.1, from coordinate 114,133 downwards.
CTCTCTGTGGCAATCAGCGTCTCCCAAGGGACTTGATGTTTGATAGCCATACGAAGCGACAGCACGTAATTTATTCCCACCAACAAAGTGAATATCATACTTCTCAGCGGCGGCTGCCAGAGCCATGCCGCCAGCATCAGAATCACCAGGGACCAGCGCAAGAGACGGTATCCGCTCCTCGCTTTGACCGAAACCATCCGCAGTTCCTGCCATCCCCCGTAAGAACTGATGATTTTCAGCACGGCCAGCACAATGATCATCAGCCATAGAGGTTTAGGCTCCGGACTGCTGCGGACATAGAGCGGCCAAGCAGCCAACAGCAGAATGAACAAGCCGATCAGCTTGTACGTCACCCCACTCCGGAAGGCCGGAATGAAATACGGCTTCATTCGATATTCCTGCGGCAGCAGAAAGCTCACATCGGCAGGCTGCATATAGGTTCTGAAGCTTGCAGCTATCGTAAGTGGGCTCAGAATGAGAAGCATAATCCAGTGAATCGGAAGCTCTGGCGGGATATGCTTAAGGAACGACGTATACCAGGCCGAGAAAGCAATGAACAATATAAACAGCAGGACCGCAACCCCGCTCTGCATAATATAAGGAAAGTACGGTACGATCTTCCCCCAGAAGGAAGCTTTACGGCGGCTGCGCAGAGTTCCAAGTTCCATGGGATTATACGCCGCCTTTCACAAGCGCATAGAAAATATTTTCGAGCGATTCCCCCGGCAGCCCCGCCTGCTGTGCGATTTCATTCAGTGTCCCCTGGGCAATTACAACTCCGCGGTGAAGGACAATGAACCGGTCACAATAATTCTCAATAGTGGACAGAATGTGGGAGCTCAGCAGAATGGATGCTCCGCCCATTTTCATCTCCATCATGAAATCCAGAAGCGACCGGATTCCGAGAGGATCGAGCCCTAAGAATGGCTCATCAATAATATATAACGGCGGGCGGGCGACAAATGCGCTCATAATCATCACTTTCTGCTTCATTCCTTTGGAGAGATGCATGGACAGACTGTCCGCCCTCTCCTTCATATGGAACAGATCAAGCAGCCGTTCCGAACGTTCGCGGTAAGCCTCCGGTTCAACCCCGTAGGCACGGGCGGTGAACTCCAAATGCTCGCGAACGGTTAACTCCTCGTACAGAAGCGGGGATTCCGGCACAAAGGCAAGTGAGGACTGATAGCTGTGAGGTTCCTCATTCTTGGTCTTCCCGTTTACCACCACGGCCCCTTTATGAGGGGTCATCAGACCCAAGATATGCTTCATTGTTGTGCTTTTTCCGGCTCCGTTCAATCCGATCAGCCCAACCATTTCTCCGGCTCCGACCTCGAAGTTAATATCATGAAGCACCGGCTTGCCGAGGCTGTAGCCTCCGCTTAGCTCTTCAATCTGCAGTACGGGCACTGTTTGCTCCATAACCTTTTCCCCCTTTACCGATTAATGACGTGCTCGTGCTAAATATTAATACTCCCTTTAGGAACGGGGATTTTGTTTATCTTTGAGCCACTTTGGAGCCCCTTTGTTCTTGCGATCCCGGTGCCGGTCAGCCTTACGTTCACCCGATGGCGTCTCGCTGCTTCGGCCCCGTCCTGGACTCTGGCTCTGAGCGCTGCCTCCCCCCGCTCCAACAGCAGGCTTAGTGTTTCCTCTGCTTGGACGGGGAGACCCCTGAGCTGGTCTTCTTGAGCCTTCTCCTGTACGGGCAGGGGCAGAAGGGTCTACGAGCCGGCCTCCATAGAGCGCCTGCTGAAGGAACTTGATGCCAAGCTCTTTTGAGAATTTGCGGATAATAAATTCCTCGCGCGGCGTTATGATGGAGACTGCGGTTCCTCTGCGGCCCATCCGCCCGGTACGTCCTGAACGGTGAACATAATGCTCAGAGTCAATCGGAGGATCGTAATTGATGATTAAAGTTAAATCTTCAATATCGAGGCCCCGTGCGGCCACATCACTGGCGATGAGCAGCTGTATGCTGCCTTCCCGGAACCGGCGCAGCACCAAGCTGCGGGTTGTCTTATCCGCATCCCCATACAGGGCCTGGGCACTCAGGCCGACAAAGTTCATCTTCGCCTCAACCTCACCGATATCCTGGGTGTTATTTACAAAGACAATCACCTTCGGAGCATTGTACGTCCGGACAATCCGGCGCAGCACATCAATCTTGTCCCGCTCCTCCGTTACAAAATAAACATGCTCCAGCGTCTTGGAGGTACGCTGTTCCGGTTCAATCCCGACTTCCACCGGCTCTCTCATCTCCCGGTAGGCAAGCGTCTTAATTTCCGGGCTTACGGTTGCTGACAGAAACAGCAGCTGGCGGTCCCGCAGGGCGGCACGGATAATGTGCTCCACATCACCTGCTCCACCTAGCTGGAAGACCTGATCAACCTCATCGACGACCAAGGTTTTGACTTGGTGCATCTTCAGCTTCTTGATGGCCAGCAATTCCTTGATCCGTCCGGGCGTTCCTACGATAAGCTGAGGGTGGAGCTTTAGTCTCTCAATCTGGCGTCCGATGGCTGCTCCCCCGATTAAAGCCTGGGGGCTGATTCCAAGTGGTTCCCCATAACGCTGGCTCTCCCGCAAGATTTGCATAGCGAGCTCTTGGGTCGGAGCCAGAATTACAGCCTGGACCGACTTAGCGGCAGGGTCAATCCGCTGCAGAATAGGCAGCAGATATGCCAGCGTCTTGCCTGTTCCGGTCTGGGACTGGGCCAGCACATCCTTGCCTTCAAGAACCACAGGGATGGTCTGGGCTTGGACCGGTGAAGGCTCCGAAATCCCGAATTCGGCAAGAATGGATGTCAAAGCTTCCTCGATGCCGATAGAAGCAAATGTATTTATAGTCATGTAGTTTATCATCCTTTATCGTTGATGTCGTGCAAGCAGCCGCACTCACTGAAATGCGCGATATTTCCATTATATGCGAAACCCTTGATACCAACAAATGAAACCCCGCCATCACTCCAAGTATTTAGGCGGTCTCACATTGTTCACCACAATTACTGCGTCATACTGCTCCTTCAGGCGGATATAATAAGGACTTCTTCCCCAATCCAGATTGATGCAATAATTATAGATCCATTCATTCCCTTTATTTTTGATTTGATGTCTGCTGAGATCCAAGAAGGCACAGCGGTGCCCGAGGTTACCTACAATGGATTCTACACTCCCCTCGGGTGCCTCTGTTATTTCATATACCTCTCTTGTATTCGACGCCGCTGTTCCTCCCCGCATGTATTGCCCTATAGTGTACGTCTGCCCACGCAGACGTTCAGGAAGAAGGGATCCCATGGAGATGAAGCCGAACCAGCTCTTCATATTTTTGGAGATATGGCCATTGTGACCCCAAACGATGAATTTATGCTCCGGATATAAAACCTCAGCAAGCCACACCAGATTGTCAGCCATACAGCGGTCTCGTCTGCGTATATATTGCCGGGAGCTGCCCGAAAGCATTTTTATAAAATAAATCCGGTTATACATGCTCCTATGCACAAGATGGTACATTTCATTACCTGCATTCCGGATCAATATTTGTTCATGCGTCTCCAACAAGGCAAGCCCTTGCTGATAGATCTCAATAAACTCGGATTTACGGGCTTTAAAGTCCCGTTTTACAGCTTTGGAGTTAGCCCCACCCAAATGAAGCTGCCGCTGGATTTCACTATAACAGGTCAAGAGGTCTTTCTCCGTATGCTCAAAGCGCTCCACAAAACCCCTATCCAGCTCAGTGAGCACGGAAGAGACAACCTGAGGCAGCAGACCGTGCTCCGAGGAGGGCTGCGGGTCCATTCCGGCCAGAATCAAGGACTTCTGATCACCAGAATGGACAATTTGTTCGAACAGCGGGATTAATTCTTCGCTTCTCCATACTTTGAATATCGATTTCCTCATGATGTCGGCAGGGGAGCCCCCCGGCTCCATTCCTGCAAGTCCGCAATCCGCTAATCCGCTCTCAAACACTACTACATTAAAGCCCATTCTCTCGTGTAAATAGCGGATCAATCTGATCCGAATCTCGTTGTGCTCAGCAATCCCATGCCCATTCTCTCCAAGAAGCACAATCCGCTTATCGCCAACATAGTCCTCTAGAAAATCCAGATCCGTGTCACGATCAGAATGGAGCCCAATTGGCCTGACATTCTTGCTGGCCCATTCCAGCCAGGCAGGCTTTTCTTTTATTTCTAAAGTCTTCAGACTCACGTTATTCCTCCCGGTTTCTAAATAATAAACTCCTTATATGTATATACGGGTTAGGACTAAACATGGTTGTACGAACCGCATCCCTACATGGCTGTGTTTGCCGCTTCCAGTCTGTTTATTTCAAAGCGTTACGCCAGCAATAAAAAAATCTTCCGCCCCTTAATATAGAGAAACGAAAGACCTATTTGCAGCTTATATTTATTTCTTATTCAGCATTCTTGAGCTTAGCTTATCCGCAAGCCTCGGGAACAGCTGATAGAACCTGATTCCAATTCCCGCGGCCCAAGGAAGATCTATTTCAGCTTTCCTTCTCTCGATGACAGAGACAATTGCCGCGGCCACCTTCTCCGGCTTCATCATAAACCAACCGATATTCTTCACATACTCGCCGCCTGGATCAGCAAGCTGGAAGAACGGAGTGTCGATCGGACCGGGATTCACCGCAGACACCGTGATCCCGTACTCCTTCACTTCCGGCCTCAGGGCATTGGTGAACCCGAGCACGGCATGCTTTGTAGCTGTGTAGGCCGTAGACTTCGAGGTCCCGATCTTGCCCGCCATGGAAGCAACATTCACAATCTGACCTGATCCGGCCTTCATCATATGAGGCAGGACCGACTTCGTACAGCGCACGATACCCATGTAGTTCACATTCATCATGTCCGCGAATTCGCCAAGCGGCATATCCTTGCAGTACTCAAATTTGCCGTAACCCGCATTGTTAAGCAGGACATCGATCCGGCCATAGGTTCCGATAATACTGTCCATCACTCTGGTGACATCATCATCCTGGCTGACATCCATGGGGATTACCGCATGCGGCCCTTTCAGCGCTGAACCCACATTCTGAAGCTTGTCCACGGAACGGGCCGTCAGAATGACCACCGCCCCCCGCGCGGACAGCATTTGTGCGGTTAAAGCCCCTATGCCGCTGGAAGCCCCTGTGACTACAACTATCTTATCTTTGAGCAAATCACCCGCATCCTTTCCCCAGTCGGCGGTCTATAGCGCTCATGGAACCCCCTGTTCCATCCGCCGCCGTAGCTGGTTCTATTCTACGAGATCATTACCTGAATATCCAGTTCGCCCACTCCATTAATGGTAAGCGGTATAAATAGTGCCTTGGCTGCTGAGCTGTCTTCTCTATTCTGTGACTTGATCACCCTAGGCGGAGTAATGTCTACCGTAAAGCCTTGGTTAGACAGAATGGTACTAGCATTGCCGCTGATCATGTTACCGAGCTCCGAAATGGCACTTGTCCCCATTTCATCCATCTCAGTGATCACAAATCCGCCCATCATAAGAGAGACGATTCTTAAAGCGACATCCTCTTGCAATCCGAAGACTACATTGCCGCTAAGCTGTCCCGTCATGCCAACCTGAATCCAAATGTGATTATCAACATGAACAACATCCTTGATTCCCAGACTTCCTGCGGAAGGTGAAATTTGAATGACCTGTTCAATAACAAGCTTCGCGGATTCTAAAAAAGGATTGATCACTTCTGCCTTCACGTAAATGCGCCCCTTTGCTCTGGGAAGTCCTGCTTTATTATTATACTTTATTCCTAAAAATAAATCATTAAAAAATCACAATTCCAGGAACTCTGCTCCTTAAGTAACCCTGGTCTCTTACTGGATACCCAGCCTGTATGTGCATTGCCCTGATGAACCGAATCGCCTATAATGATAGGAAAAGTCTGCAATTCTCTGATACGGATAAGCAAGTGCAGTGAGCATTAAGGAGGAGTACGATGAACATAAGTCAATTGGAGACGCTCATCACCATCTCCAAAACAAAAAGTTTCCGGAAAGCGGGGGAACTGCTGAATCTGACCCAGCCGGCTGTATCCGCACAAATAAAAAGCCTTGAAGAAGAATTCAAAACCGTACTGGTCGACCGAAACCAGCCAGTAACCTTGACTGACCGGGGTCAGGTCTTTCTACAGCACTCGGAACGGATTATGGATATCGTGGAAGAGTTGAAGCAAAAGCTGTCCGATATGGAACATACTCCTCAGGGACATATTGTGCTGGGTACAACCACTTCGATTGCCATTCAGATTCTGCCGCGCATCCTCTCTTACTTTCAAGATCAGTTTCCATTGATCAAAACGACGATTCAATCCATGCCATCTTCTCAAATCTATCAGAATGTAGAGAACGGACTCGTGGATGTGGGGATTGGATATCTGATTGAACGCAATCCCCAAATCCATGCCTCTGCTCTGTACTACGATACATTTGAGCTGGTTGTATCCCCTCTTCATCCATTGGCAAAGGCAAGGAACCCTGTCCTTCAGGATCTGCAAGGCGTTCCCCTGATCCTTTTATCACCGGACACTGTCGGAAGAAAGTTTGTGGAAGATGTATTCAAGCAGCATCAGATTGAGCCCAACGTCGTCATGGAGCTTTCCAGCAGTGAAGAGGTGAAGCGTATGGTTGAAATCAATCTGGGCGCTGCCATCATTTCCAAACAATCCATTTCCCGAGAGCTCCGTCTGGGCACCTTGAAGATTGTTCCAATTATTGAGCTTGAGGTGACCCATCCAGTTGGCGTTATTTACAAATCCAGCCGATATATCAACTCGGCCATGCAGCAGTTCCTGAACGATTTGAAAGGAATGCCCGAGACCCATTTCATCAGCTCGGAATAGCCTACATTTCTGCGTACTGAAAGGAGCCTACACGCAATGAAATTCGATCTGCACACCCATCATTTTCGGTGCGGTCACGCTGACGGAAATATTCGGGATTACATTGAAGCCGGCCTCGCCGCAGGCCTTCAGGTCATTGGAATCAGTGACCATACACCTTATTTCGGAAGCCCGGAAGAGCAGCCCTTCCCCCGTATTGCTATGGCTAAGAAGGATTTCGCCGGTTATGTGGACGAAGTATTGCGCCTCAAGGATGAATATGCGGGGAAGATTGACGTTCTCCTGGGTATTGAATCCGACTTTTTTCCTGAACATGCCGAAGTATACCGGGAAGTACTTAATTCCTATCCGTTTGATTATATTATCGGTTCAGTGCACAGCACATTTAATAGCAGCATATTTAACAAGACCCGCTGGAAGGGTCTTACAGACCAACAGCGGATTGAACACAAGGAAGAGTACTACAGCTTGATCCGCCAGTCCGCCCGCAGCGGAATGTTTCAGATTCTCGGCCATATCGATGCCATGAAGGGGAATTATCCGGCTTTCTCCGATATCCCGGCAGAATCCGCAATTGAAGAGACACTCCGGACGATTGCCGAGTGCCGTGTCGCGATTGAGATCAATACCTCAGGGAAAACCAAACTCAGCGGTGGATGGTATCCATCCGACGCAATTCTTGAACGCGCCTTGTTCTATGGCGTTGAAGTCACATTTGGTTCGGACGCTCACAAGCCGTTCCGGGTAGGGGATGAGTGGGATGCCGTAGCCAAACGGCTCAAGGAGATTGGATTCACGGAGTGGGTATATTTTAAAAACAAACAAAAGATTTCTGTTCGGCTGTAACCTCAGCTACCAGAGATCAGTCTTTAGAGCCCTTCTCTTAATTCGAGAGGGGCTCTTCATTTATAAGGGCTATCGGCAGAAAATTCATAAAAGTCAATCCATGTGCAAAAAAAAGAGAACCCTTAGAGTTCCGACTCACCGGGTTCCAAAACCATTTAATATATTCAAAAGGGGGTCATGTTCTTATCTTAACCCGTTACTGTTAGGGTTTAATAACAGCAATATTTCAATTGTGTAACAAAGGATAAACGCTGTGTTAAAGATCAGCCTCAAGCACAAATGTGATCAGGCCCGGAAGCTGACGTGTGTACACCGATTCTGCTGAATCGTGGGGATCCCGGACCAATCCGCACTTAAGCATCACCTTCCGCGAGGCATGGTTGTCTTCCTCACATCTCCCCCGGATCTGTCTCAAACCCAGCTCGTTCAGTCCAAAATCAACCATCGCTTTGACGGCTTCTGTCGCGATGCCTGTATTCCAGCAGGATGGGGATACACAATAACCGATCATGGCCGTCCCCTTCTTCTCGTCCCATCTTTGAAGAGAACAGAGACCCATCACCGTGTCATCCCCTTGCCTGGTTATCACGAAATGCAGTGCGCTTAAAGTACGGTTCGCCTCTTCAAAATGACGGTACAATCTTGAAGGGAACAGCGCAGTCGAGGTATGAATACCTAAATGGGGATAGACAGCTGGGTCTGTAATTAAACTGTACAGGTCCATCTCGTCCTTGGGGAGTATGCCCCGAAGAATAAGGCGCTTGGTTTCAATTACTGGATAGCCCGAACGCAACTGATCTTTACTTAACATAGAGCCTCACTAAGACAGGCATTAAATTTCTTCAATCCCATCGTCATCTTCTTTTCCTCCATCATTTTCTACAGGGTCATGGGTAGGGCCCCCCAGCGGGCTGCCAAGCGGTTCCTCTTTAAAAATTTGCCGGAACACTCCGATCATCGAGAGCGCATAGGCCACGGTTACAAAGCTGAATAACACTTCCATCACCACAACGAGACGGGCTGTGTTATCGATCGGTCTGATATCCCCGTAACCCACCGTCGCAAAAGTGGCTACACTGAAATACAAGAAAGATATCAGCTGCGAGAGAAGGTCCTTACCAATATTATCGCCTAAAAACGAGCTTTCTCCAAATATTTTGAAGATAGAGGTGTACACTACTGTAAAAAATAAGATGCACGTAACCGTGGCCCCGAATATCCGGATGACCGTAGACTTAAGCTGCACTTCCTTGTTCACGGACTGCGCTATTTTAGTAAAGATAAACGTAATATAGAAGATCACCGAGAACAGAACAAACAGCAGGATAATAGCCCGCAGTGCAGCCCTGGATTCCAGGACACTGGTAAAATCGATAAGATCCAATAAATCCTCCAAAGACAGCGCAATATAGATAATCAGCGGGGCGAGCAGAATAACCCTTCCCGTAATCCGCTGATCCATCCGGTAAAATATATACGCCAAAAGCAAAAGCCCAACCACATCGAGCCACAGTATAACTGCTTGCATAAGAAAACCTCCGCATTCAGGATCTCAAACATGAGAATCATTACCCTGAAGCGGAGGTGATTGTATCACGCCCCCTAAACCTTCCAGCTTTTGATGACCAGCGCATTGCTGTCACGGTCATAAACAACCTGCATCCCGAGTACGGACCGCAGGTATTCCGCTTCGACATATACAGTCCCACTCTTGGAAAAGATGCCTGGCTTGCCCAGCCTGAGCTTGCAAGACCAGGTCCCCTTGGATACCGTGACTTCCTGCTCTGCCGGAGTCCACTTCACCCCAGCTCCCCATCCGGTGAAGAGCTGGCGCACCGGAACATAGACAGCAGTACTTGTAACGAACACGCTCGCTCCTCCATCCATTTGGAGATGAGCTCCGTCCATCCATACCTGAACATCAGGGCCGGGCGGTAGAAGATCGAGTTCATCCAGCAGGTCCATATCACTTTGCGCAGGCTGCAGATGAAGCGGATCTGCCTCCAACGCCTTGACCGAGTGGTTCAGTGAATCTGTGATATAGAGTGTCCCGGAGGAAAAGGCTATACCCGTCGGTTCGTTAAAGTTGGCTTCGGGTACAGGCCGGATCGAATCTCCGGGTGTGCCCTTTCCTGCGACTGTAATGACGTGGCCATCCGTTCTGACAGCCCGGATGCGGTGGTTTAAGCTGTCGGCAATGAACAATGTCCCCTTGGCATAAGCCAGCCCTCTTGGCCGGTTGAAGCCCGCCTGCTCCCTATTCCCGTCAGCATACCGGCCCGGCACATAACCGGTCTGGGGATCAATGGTACCTGGCTTCCCGGCATAAGTGGTTACTGTGCCAGAGTGGATGAAGCGGATCAGCTGGTTTCCGCTGTCTGCCACATACAATCCCCCGTTACCGTCAAAGGCGAGTCCCATAGGCTCATTGAAGCGCGCCTTGGAAGTGATCCCGTCGAGATAGCCGCCGGATTCATCATGGAGACCAGCATACGTGCTTACAGTGCCGCCTGGAGTAACCTTCCGGATAACATGATTCAGCGTATCGGCAACATACAGATTGTCTCCGCTGTCAACGGCAAGTCCGGCCGGCGCATTGAACGCTGCCTGCTCATCCTTGCCGTCTTTGTAACCAGCTGTTCCACTTCCGGCAAGGGTATACACCCTGCCCGCCTTGATTTTTCGGATAACATGGTTATCCGTATCACTGATATATACCGTACCTTTGCTGTCCACAGCGGTGTAGGTCGGGCGGTTGAATAGAGCCTTGTCTACGGGACCGTCGTAATAGCCGCTATCTATGTGATTCTCTGTTGATGCCGAAGCCGGAGCCGCATCTGAAGGTCCAGCCAGAACCGTCAGCTTACCTGCAGACCACAGAGTCAAACGGCCTCTGACGGAGTCAGTGATAACAAGGCTTCCATTACTTAATACAGATATTCCTGAAGGAAGAGCTATCCCGCTCATAACCAGTCTTACCGCGGGAACAGAGCCTGGCTTCGCATTTGCTTCTGATCCTGCCGATACGCTATTTGAGGCTTCAGCTGCGTGCACTGGACCAAGAACCAGCGCCGCGCACAATAAAGCGCCTGTTAGAACACTTACAAGTTTCTTTTTCATATCATCCTCCGACATAACAAACTCAGGGCTATGGTGTTGGTTTCTTAAATGTAACTTTAAGTTCATAGCTGCTCAGGCTTCCATCCTCATTCTTGAGTGGAATGGTTAGGAGAAATTGTTGTGCAGTTCTGTTATTAAGCATGGCAGTGAAAATCGCGCTGAATTTAAGGCTTATGAAATTGGGGTTCGTATTGATGATCGTATAATCGTAACCCGGTGACGGCGGCATGGATAAAGATCCATCCAAAGCTTCCAATTTTAGGTCACCCAAATTGAGGCCGTAGTTATACACATCCAGAGTAACCGTCTGATCCTGGGCACCAGCTGCTGGAATCAGAAGGGTATCCGTGTCCACATGCGGCTCCCTGGTAAATCTGACTTGGACCTGCTCATCCTGGTCCTGAATAGTATCCGCCTTGATATGCTTGATGCTGTTGGCTTTTATCATCAGGGTATTGACTTCGCCAAATCCCAATCTGCTGTTCAAATGAACCGTGACTTGATTCCCTGTTATACTTACGCCCTGAACATGCCCACTGAAATCTATGGCCTTAACCTGCTCTACAGGATCTGCCGAGATAAACGCCACCGGCTCAGTATAAGGGATAATAACGGTTTGTCTGTCTGGAATATACTTGTCTGGATTGCTATTGAACTCGGCCATATCCACCTTCGGAACCGGAGCCGCTTCGGCCTTTAGCGACACAGCCAGCACATGCCCATGGTCGAATTTAAGTGACAGATTTAGCGATTTTCCGGCTGACTTGAGATACTCTTTCTTAATTACAACCGTCATCGCTGCACTCGCATTTCCATTCACGTCTTTAATCTCATAGTCTTCACCGGACTTTAACTCTTCATTGCCGCCCGAGGTTCTAAGGATACCCAGCAGCTTGTTCCTCGCCAGATTCACCTTGATCTCGACATCTACAATTCGATCTGGATCCCAATCGTACTTCTTCGGTTGTTCAATAAGGGAAGGCGGCTGAGTAACTGGATCAGGAGGTATAGTACCTCCTCCGCCATTGCCTGGGTTAGGGTTCCCTCCGCTGCCACCGCCGTTATTCGGGTTTCCAGGCGGCTGGCCCGGAATAGATGGGCTGCCAGGATTTCCGGAAGAACCGCCGGACACCTCCCCACTTGAAGAGCCCGCCCCTTCAAAGATAGCCATTTTCTCAGCTTGTGCCGTTGGCTCACCCTTGGATTTGGACCGCGCAAGCTCGATTTGCTTATCTACCTGCTGTATCCATGCCAGGTCCACACTTGGCCCTGACTCCCCGGCTGACAATTCTCGCCTATACTTCTCAAGGGCGAAGAGCGGCAGCTCAGCAAGACTCAGCTTCTCTACCTGTCCCTTACCAGACTGATCGAGCTTTAGCTGTTCCTGCGGGCTTACATAATGAGAAACAATCCGGTCGCCGCCAGCTACCGACACTTTGCCTTCAAGCACGCCGATGTAAGTGTTCTGGTGTTCGTAGCCTACAATGAACTCCGTTCCCATCACACCCATGATTGCAGTCGGAGTCTGAACCTCGAAGCGGGAGTCGCCTTTCAGCTTTTTCTTAATCTTAATCATAATCTGCCCACCGCCCAGGCTAAGACTTGTCTTGCCCTCAGCAGCGTTGACACTTTGGACGAGCTGACTAATCTTCAGCGTTGTTCCGGGACCGATAACGACTTCTTTATCGCTGTCCAAATCCAAATCCACTTGCCCGTCTTTGCCGGTGAGGAGGACATCCCCTTGTGAGACAGCCATGCCCTTAAAGGCCCCAAATTTCTTCTCCCCACCGCTCTTCTTAATCTCTGCTTTACCGCTGACCGCCGTGATCTTCCCAGCTTTGACTGTATCTTTAGCAGATGCGCTGGCAGGCATAATCATAATAGCCACAAGCAGAACTGATAATAACACCTTCATTATTTTCAACGAAGACCCTCCAACTCATAAATCTGAAGTCTTTGCTCCTTGCCCTTCACCTTGATTTCACCGAGGCCAGCAGCGTGAACCCGATCCCGCACAGCTTGATAGGTAGTTTCACTGAGCAGAATTTGTCCCGGCTCTGCCGCTCCTTCAAGCCTGGCAGCTGTATTCACACTGTCCCCTATAGCGGTATAATCCATCCGGGTCTTGGACCCAATATTTCCAAACACCGCAGGCCCGGTATGAACCCCAATCCCGAACTGTATACTGAAACCATACTTGCTGATCAGCTTATCCCGGAGCCCCGCTGCCTTTTCCTTCATCATCCAGGCCGCGCGGACCGCTCTCATCGCATGATCCTCCTGTTCCAGAGGTGCATTAAAAATCGCCATTGCCGCATCACCAATGAACTTATCCAAAGTCCCATCCTGCTCAAAAATACAATTCGCCGTTAAATCAAGATACTCATTCAGCACTTCCACAATGTCTTCCGGCTCCGCCCGTTCGGACAGGGGAGTGAATCCCCGGATATCGACGAACAATACCGTGAGAATACGGCGGCTGCCGCCAAGCTTTAAGCCTTCTTCCCCATTCTGCAGAATCTGCTTCACAACCTGCGGCGCAACATAACGGCCAAAAATATGAGTAACCCGCTTACGCTCAAGCCTCTCCTGAATATATTTAAAGCCTACCGCACATATCAAACTGACAATAAGGTAGACCATCAGATATCCGACTGAGACAATCACCCCCTGGGCATACAGTAACTTGCCGGCATATAGGATAGCTGCCAAGGCAGCTGTCACAGCACCGAGCGAGATGGCCGGATGAGCTCTGCTGAACAAAATACAACTGCACACGGCAAAGATCAGAAGCAGGGCGGCGTCCCATTTCCAATCCAATTCAGTTTTTAGCTTCCCATCCAGAAGGGCCTGAATAATGTTAGCGTGTATCTCCACACCGTACATATGAAGCTTGGGGGCAAGCGGAGTTGCGTAATCATCCTTGAAACCTGCTGCATAAGGACCAATCAATACAATCCGGTCTTTGAAATAGTCAGGAGGAACCTCACCGTGAATTACTGAGGCATAAGGAATTACCTCATAATCACCCGGTCTTCCCGTGTACGGAATATGAAATCTTCCGAATGGATCCAGCGGCAGGATGCCCTCATCTGCTTGCTGTCCTTCATGCCGCATGTACATCCGGTAGATCTCCCACGCGAAACTGCTTTGAACTTTTCCCTGGTAGGTGAATTGATACAGCGACTTGCGGACCACCTGATCATTGTCATAAACCGCATTGATGTGCCCAAGTGCGGCCGCAGCCTGTCCAAGCGAGGGAAAAGGGGCTGACATATTCTGTGCCTCCGGTATGCCCCTCTTGGCAGATGAGGCGAACTGCCCAAACGTGGGCATAACCACGTTGCCAGATTTCCTCACAGATTTCACCAGCTGCTCATCCCCAGAGGGGTCCCTGGCATTCTCTGCAAAGGTCACGTCAAATGCAATAACCGCGGGCTTGCCTTGAGACAACGTATCAATGAGCTGGGCGTGAACACTGCGGTTCCACGGCCACTGCCCCAGCTCATGAAGGCTTTGGTCATCCATACCGATAATAACAATTCGGGTATCGGTGCTTCCACGCTGCTGCATGATCTTGTCCTGAACATAATTATCAACGGGAGCCAGAGCGCCCTGAGCCATCAACAGCAAAACCACCAAAGTCAAGGCGGTCAACAGATGGGCCAGCTTTAACCTCAAGGTATGATCCCCCTATCACAAGCATTTTCTCTCCTGGGAGTACGTATGTATTTCTTACTTCCACCTAAAGGCATACCTTTTATTTATATCGGAATTAACTGGAAAATCTTAAATACCCGGCATGCTGCCCGCACAATAGCAATCTGTCAGCCCTCATCACATAACTAAAGTGTCCGCATCTCCCTAATTGAGCACAAAAATAGCGGCACAGGAGCTTCCCCTGTACCGCTATAATTCTCTTATTCTTATACGCTGAGCCAGCGTTTGAACATGTGTTTGGTTGTCTGTTTGTTCATTTCCGCAATGGAAGTTGTAAGCGGAATGCCCTTCGGACAGGAACGCACACAGTTCTGCGAGTTCCCGCAGCCCTCAATGCCGCCATCCTCCATCAACGCTTCAAGACGCTCTTCCTTGTTCATCTCACCCGTTGGGTGAGCATTGAACAAACGAACCTGCGAGATCGCAGCCGGACCGATAAAGTTCGTCTTCTCATTTACGTTCGGGCAAGCTTCAAGACATACGCCGCAAGTCATACACTTGGACAGCTCGTATGCCCATTGCCGCTTCTTCTCAGGCATCCGCGGCCCTGGTCCGAGATCATAAGTTCCGTCAATCGGAATCCATGCCTTCACACGTTTTAAGGCATTGAACATCCGGCTGCGGTCAATAACCAGGTCGCGAACGACCGGGAAGGTCTTCATAGGTTCAACCCGGATCGGCTGTTCCAGCTTGTCAATCAGCGCCGCACAAGCTTGGCGCGGCTTGCCGTTGATCACCATGGAGCAGGCACCGCACACTTCTTCCAGACAGTTGGATTCCCAACATACCGGGGTCGTCTGCTTCCCGCTGTTGTTCACCGGGTTACGCTGAATTTCCATCAGCGCACTAATTACGTTCATGCCAGGACGGTACGGTAACTCGAACTCCTCGGTGTAGGAAGCCGAGTCCGGCTGATCTTGGCGTGTGATTATAAACTTCACTTTTTTTGCTGCTGTTGTCTGCGCCATCGCCTATTTCCCCTCCTATTAATCCTTAGAATAGTCTCGAACGCGCGGCGGGATTAAGGAGACATCCACGTCTTCATAAGAGATTTGCGGTCCTTCCGGCGTCCATGCAGCTTTCGTAGTCTTCAAGAATTCCTCGTCGTTACGATTAGGGAAATCCGGCTTGTAATGTGCACCGCGGCTCTCGTTGCGCAGGAGCGCTCCAAGTGTCATAGCCTCGGCCAGCTCAAGCATGTTCCACAGCTGACGGGTAAACGCCGCTCCGCTGTTGTTCCAGTTGGAAACATCATTGATGTTAATGTTCTTATAGCGTTCTTTCAGTTCCTTGATCTTATTGATTGTAGCTTCCAGCTTGCTGTTGTAGCGTACAACCGTCATATTATCGGTCATCCACTCGCCAAGCTCTTTATGAATGACATAAGCGTTCTCTGAACCGCTCATGCCAAGTATCTTCTTGTATTTGTCTTCCTGCTGCTTCTTGACGCCGTCGTATACCGAAGGACTTACATCCTCGGCGGACTTCTTCAGCCCGCGGATATATTCAACGGCCTTCGGTCCGGCCTGCATCCCGCCAAAGATCGCGGACACAAGTGAGTTCGCCCCCAGACGGTTGGCCCCGTGGTACTGATACTCACATTCACCAGCTGCGAACAGGCCTGGAATGTTTGTCATTTGGTTGTAATCGACCCACATGCCGCCCATGGAATAGTGGACCGCAGGGAAGATCTTCATCGGAATCTTACGCGGATCATCACCCATGAATTTCTCATAGATTTCAATGATACCGCCGAGCTTAACATCAAGCTCCTTCGGGTCTTTGTGGGAAAGGTCAAGATATACCATGTTCTCGCCGTTAATTCCAAGCTTCTCGTCCACACAGACGTGGAAGATCTCACGGGTCGCGATATCACGCGGAACCAGGTTTCCGTAAGCCGGATATTTTTCCTCAAGGAAATACCAAGGCTTCCCGTCTTTGTAAGTCCAGATACGTCCGCCCTCACCACGTGCGGATTCGGACATCAGGCGAAGCTTGTCATCCCCTGGAATCGCCGTCGGGTGAATCTGAATGAATTCACCGTTCGCATAATACACGCCCTGCTGGTATACAGCACTCGCTGCCGTACCCGTATTGATAACAGAGTTCGTGGTTTTACCAAAGATAATCCCGGGACCACCGGTTGCCAGAATCACCGCATCCGACATAAAGGTCTTAATCTCCATGGAGCGGAGATCCTGTGCGCAAATCCCCCGGCATACGCCTTCATCATCAATGACAGCCGAAAGGAACTCCCAGTTCTCATGCTTCGTTACGAGACCAGCGGCTTCATAACGGCGCACCTGCTCATCGAGGGCGTACAGCAGCTGCTGTCCGGTAGTAGCGCCCGCAAATGCTGTACGGTGGCGCTTCGTTCCCCCGAACCGGCGGAAATCAAGCAGACCTTCCGGTGTCCGGTTGAACATTACACCCATCCGGTCCATCAAGTGGATAATGCCAGGCGCGGCTTCGCACATCGCCTTAACCGGCGGCTGATTCGCCAGAAAGTCACCGCCATACACGGTGTCATCAAAGTGCTCCCAAGGCGAGTCACCCTCCCCTTTGGTATTTACCGCTCCGTTAATTCCACCTTGTGCGCAGACGGAGTGTGACCGTTTGACGGGTACAAGCGAGAACAGAGTTACATGAACGCCTGCTTCCGCCGCTTTAATGGTAGCCATCAAGCCGGCAAGACCGCCGCCGACAATGACAATACTTTGTTTAGCCATAATCTATCGTCACTCCTTATTTATCCGATGAATGTTCTCAGGGTCTGAAGCATAGCTTCGCCGCCCGCCTGGAATTCCGCATTACGGAATGCAAAGAGCGACCATACGAACATAATTGATACGATCACAAACAGACCCATGCAGATCTTGGAAGACACACGCTGGGCACGAGGTCCAACGGTTACCCCCCAGCTGACAAGGAAAGACCACAGGCCGTTGGCAAAGTGGAACGATGCAGACAAAACACCAATTACATACAAAATAAAGAATACCGGGTTAAGCACAATGTCGTGCATAACACTTCCGAGCTGTTCGTGAGTCACATTTCCGACCGCCACCTGAAAGCGGGTCTCGTAAAGATGCCAAATGACAAATACTAGAACAATGACACCCGTCACACGCTGAAGAAGATAACGCAGGTTCCGTTCGTTCCGGAATCTTCCGTTATTTGGCTTCGCTTGAAACGCAATGTAAAGCCCGTAGACCGCATGATACAATAGCGGCAGGAAAATACCAAAAATCTCAAGAATCAACACGAGTGGCAGCCCGTTCAGGAAAGCAACACTATCCTTGAACCCCTGCGCCCCGCCCTCTACAGCGGAGAAATTTGTAAGCATGTGTTCCAGAATGAAGAATCCTAACGGAATGACACCCAGCAGCGAGTGCAGTTTTCTGGAATAAAACCCTTTCATAATTGCGCGTACCCCTTTCCGGTATCCATCGTTGTCCGTTCATGGCGCATGTTCATCATGCCCTCTGGCCGGTTTGTAAATGATACATTCCACACTTGTAAGCGGCAGTACCTATGACTGACCGATTCCATGTGAACAACTTGTGTCAGTTTTTATGTTACTCCTTTTGAACTTATAATGGAATTGCAATATAATTATTAAATGTTATGCAAATAACGCATAAGGAGGAGTTTTGTTGTACGATGATCTGCTTGTCTATATCACTGTGGTGGAACAATCCAGCCTGAATAAAGCTTCAAAGCTGCTGAACCTGTCCCAGCCTGCCTTGTCCCGCAAAATATCCAAGCTGGAGGAAGAGCTTGGGGTCAAGCTCTTCAACCGCAACGGCAAGCGGCTGGAGCTCACCCGCACAGGGCAGCTGGTGTACACCTACGCGCTGGAGCAGCGTCAGAGGCACCTGCAGTTCCTGCAGTCCATCTCCAGATACAAGCAGGCCGAGCGGAGCGTGCTGACGCTGGGCGCCAGCCTGACCACCATTCAGACCACACTGCCGCCTCTTGTTAAAGCGCTCATGAACAAGTACCCGGATACGGAGCTTAAGCTCGTCACAGGCAAAACCCATGAGATTGTCTCCCATGTGCGCGACAAGAAGGTCGACTTCGGTGTCGTCGCCTCTTCTATTGATGAACCCGGTCTGCTGTGCATTCCCTTGTTCGAGGACCACCTGGAGCTTGTGGTTCCAAGCCAGCATGACCTGCTTCAGGTGAAGCGTATTACAATGGAGGATCTGAATCTGCAGCCGATGATTATTTTCTCCAAGGGCACTTGGTATCGGCGGGTTATTGATGATCTGTTCGCAAGATATAACGTCATTCCGGATATCCGGATGGAAATTGACTCGTTCGAAGCGATTGTCCGGCTGCTTCCCACCTGCAAAGCTGCGGCCCTGCTTCCTAAATCGTATCTCCGAACCCCCCTGCTTGACAAGAATGAAGTGGTTACCATTCCGATGAAGGAACTGGAGCAGACACGGAGAAGGACCTGTCTGATCTTTGGTCAGAAGACCGACCTGTCCAGCGAAACCCGGCAGTGGATCGATGAAATGAAAAAAGCTCTCTCCGGTGCGCTGTCCGTGTGACTCATACGAAATCTGCGCACCGGCAGAAGAACCTAGTCCTCGCTGTTAACCGACTGCTCGAATTCCTCAATGTTCTCATTGGAACCGATGATCACCATGATATCCCCCGTGTGGATCTGATCCATGGCTGTCGGCGCAATAATGCAGCCGCTCTCCCTCTGGATCGCCACGACACTGCAGCCGAATCTTGCCCTGGCATTCAGCTCGTTTAAGGTCTTCCCGTCCAGAGTACGGGGCACCTTCAACTCGACAATGCTGTAATCCTTGGACAGCTCAATATAGTCCACAAGATTCGGATTGACAAGCTGATGAGCGATCCGGACCCCCATGTCCCTCTCCGGATAGACCACCTTGTCCACTCCAAGCTTCTCAAGCGCCCGGCCATGCAGGGTGGAGATGGCTTTGGACACGACCGTCTTAATTCCCATTTCCTTCAGGAGAATGGTCGCTAGAATGCTCATCTGAATGTCATCGCCGATCGCAACGATACCACAGTCGAAATTGCGGATGCCTAAGGACCTTAACATCTCCTCATCCGTCGCATCCGCAACAACCGTGTGGGTCAGAACCTCACTCATGTTGTATACCACTTCTTCGTTCCGGTCCACCCCAAGCACCTCATATCCGAGGTCCACCAGTTCCCTTGCCAGGCTTGAGCCGAACCGGCCAAGTCCAATCACTACAAACTGTTGATTTTCCATATGTAGTTCTGCATCTCCTTACCCGATAATCATTTTCCCTTCAGGGTGGCGGTACAGCTCCTTCTCTTTCTTTGGCCCGAGCGCATAAGCCATAGTCAGCAGTCCAAGCCTGCCGGCAAACATCGTCAGAGAAATCAGCACCTTGCCCAGCACCGTCAGCTTACCCGTAATTCCCATGGAAAGTCCTACGGTTCCAAATGCCGAAGTCGTTTCGAACAGGATGCTTAGAAAGCTGGCATCCTCCGTAGCGGTCAGCACCATGGTGACCGCGATAATGAAGAAGAGCGCAAACATCGTCACCGTAATGGCCTTATGAATCCGCTCCTGGGCCAGACGGTAGCGGTACAGCACGACCTCTTCCCTTCCACGGATCATCGACAGCACCGCACCAACAAGAATCGTAAAGGTGGTCGTCTTGATTCCGCCTCCGGTGGAGCCCGGTGAAGCTCCGATAAACATTAATATAATAATAAAGAACTGTGTAGCCTGTCTTAATGAGCCAATATCCAGCGTATTGGCCCCTGCCGTTCTTGGTGTAACGGATTGGAACAGGGAACCCCAAATTTTGCCGCCCCACCCGAGGGGCTCAAGTGTCTTCGAATTCGTAAACTCGAAAATAAATATGACAATCGTTCCAAGCACAATAAGTGCGGCAGTCATGGAGAGAACAACCTTGGAATGAAGGGACAGCTTCCATTTCTTGCGGTTTTTGCGGAAGCCTGCTAAATCTGAAATTACAATGAAACCAATACCCCCGGATACGATAAGAAACATCGTAACCAGGTTAACCACCGGATCATCAACGAACATCGTTAGGCTCCGGTAACCCCCGAACAAGTCAAAACCCGCATTGTTGAACATGGATACCGCATGAAACAGGCCATAATAGACCGCACGGCCCAGCGGCATGTCAAACGCCCAGCGGATGCTGTAAATAACCGCGGCACACAACTCAATAACGATCGAGTAAGTCAGCACCTTGCGGATCAGCCGGACAATCCCCTCCATCGTATTCTGGTTCATCGCCTCTTGGAGCAGAAGGCGGTCTTTCAATGAAATTTTACGTTTGAATACCATGGAGAACAGGGTCGCCATGGTCATAAACCCGAGTCCGCCCACCTGAATAAGAACCATGATGACTACCTGGCCAAAGGTAGTGAAATCAAGCCCCGTGTCTCTTACGACCAGGCCAGTAACACAGGTCGCCGAAGTCGCCGTAAAGAGCGCATTGATAAATTCCAGTGATTTGCCACCCACATTTGAAATAGGCAGCATAAGCAGCAAGGTGCCAAGCATAATAATAGCAGCGAAGCCAAGCACTAGAATTTGGGGAGGGGAGAACTTAGGCAGCCTGTACCTCAATCTTTTCACCTCTTCATTAAGAATTGCAATTATGTTATCTTTACTTGAGTTCAGAATCTCAAAATTATATACATACTAATATAAACCAAAGGAGCATACTTATGAAAGCCGAAGGGCCAGCATTGAAGCTGCCAACCAATAATAAGGCACTATGGATTATGGCGGTGATAGGACTCGCCATCTTCTTGTACATTCAGGTGCTGCCGCTTACGAACTCTCAAAATGGCCAGCAGGAACCTGGCGGCCAGCTGATCAGCAAAGACCAAGCCGCCTTGGCGGCAGAGCAATTTGCTGCCGATGCACTGGGTCTGAGCGGCCTGCAGGAGGCGGGCAAACCTCTGGTCACCTATGAGTCGGACTCCGATTTATACGGGTACTTATCCAAATCAGGCCTGCTGACCAACTATAACACTAAATATGAAAAACAGTTTCCTTATGACGTCTACCGCGTTAGCTTCGAGAATCCAGCTTCCTTTATGAAGCTGCTCAATGTGGATGTTCATATGACGAGCGGTAAGGTTACGGGCTTTGAGGCTGTACAGCTGTATTCCCGGAAAGACCGCAGTGTGCTTCTTGAGCATAATGCCGCAACCGCCGCACAGACGCTTCGTCAGCTTGAAGGCAATCTGTCATTGGCGGACAAGCAGAAGCTGGCCATCCCTTTTCTGGAACAAATGGGCTACCGGGCGCGTGAGCTGGTTCTGATCAGCACTGAAACTGATCCGGGCTTAACCTACAAGATTAAGGATTACAAGATCGGTGAGGCTCAGGCCGAGCTTCGCTTCCAGTATGAATATGGTCAAGTCGCCTCCTTGGAGTCCGCTTTTAGCATACCTGAATCCCATGAAGCTTACGTTAGTGCCCAGAAGCGGCTGGCCAACTGGCTCTATTTTGGCGGTTATGCCCTGCTCTCTTTTGTGCTTGGTATTCTTGCCATCGTGTACAGTGCCCGCACCCGGCCCTTTGCTTCTTTTAAAAGAGGTGCGTTCCTTTCGGTTTTCTACTTTGCGGTTAATGTAATCTCCGTCATTAATCTAATGCCGGTCCTGCAGGCCCAGCACCTGTCCAAAACTGCACTTGCCGTGCTGCTGACCGTTCAATGCTTGTTCACGATCATGGTCTCCGCATCCGTGTACTTCTCACTAGTCGCAGGAGACGGGCTGTGGCGCAAGCTGGGTTATTCCATGTGGGTGCACCCCCGTGAGCCTAAGTACGGCAGCCACGTGCTCAACTCCATGATAGACGGCTACGCCTGGGCGTTCGTGATCCTGGGGGCCCAATCCGTCATCTTCGTGGCACTCGAAAGCAGTATTCATTCTTGGTCCACCACAGATGCCACACAGTCCACTTATAACATGCTGTACCCGTGGCTGTTTCCCCTGGTGGCTTGGACAGCAGGGATCGGTGAGGAAGCTGTGTACCGTCTGTTTGGAATTCCGATGCTGAAAAAGATATTCCGCAGCACCTGGATAGCCGCCTTAATCTCTTCACTGATCTGGGCTTTCGGGCATACCCTGTATCCAATTTACCCGGTTGTTTCCAGGCCCATTGAGCTGGCCTTTATCGGACTCCTATTCAGCTTCATCTTCCTGCGCCGCGGCTTCATCACGGTTATGTTCGCCCACATTATATTTGACAGCATTCTAATGGGGCTCAGCCTGATTATGATGGGGCAAGTCTCCAATATCGCGGTTGGAGTTCTATATATTATCCTGCCAGCTGTGGTCGGATACCTGATTTATGTATTTTACCAAAGACGCGGCGCACCGCGGTCCTTACATCTGTAATTCTTCCAATAATATTAGTGCTCCATCGAGAAAAAGGGGCTGTGCTCCGGTCATAAAGACCTGGCACAGCCCCTTTGGCATTTAACAAGGAATCCCCGTTTGGATGGTGTTCTGCCCCTCTCCGAGGAATGCAACGCAACACCACACCACGCGCTGGGAGCTTCGCGCTCCCCAACACTCGTACCCGGCACTGATGAACCTCTCTTAATCCGGTACATGAATATGACTACTGTTCTTCATCTAAATCCAAGACTAGGGAAGAAGCCGTGGCTCTTCCCTAGGGTGTCATGGTCTCTTCTTCATCCCGCAAAGCGGCAATAATCTGCCTTGCAAGCTTATCACCTATAGATAATGGCCGGAAATCTTCAACGGAAGCTTCCTTAATCTTCTTTAATGAGCCAAAATGCTTGAGCAGCGCCTTACGGCGCTTCTCACCGATTCCCGGAATGGAATCGAGACGGGAAGTCACCATCGACTTGCCCCTCTGCTCCCGGTGGAAGCTGATCGCGAACCGGTGGACCTCGTCTTGAATCCGCTGCAGCAAATAGAATTCCTGGCTGTCTCTTGGAAGCGCGATCGGTTCCGGCGGGTCTCCAATCATCAGCTGGGCAGTCTTATGCTTCGTATCTTTCACAAGGCCGCCTACAGGAATGAATAACCCCAGCTCATTCTCCAAAATATCCACCGCCGCGGAGATCTGCCCCTTACCGCCATCCACAATAACGAGATCCGGAAGCGGAAGATTCTCCTTCAGCACACGTTCGTATCTTCTGCGGATGACCTCGCGCATGGTCTCATAGTCGTCCGGGCCTTGTACCGTCCTAACCTTATACTTCCGGTACTCCTTCTTGTCCGGCTTCCCGTCGGTGAACACCACCATCGCGGATACCGGGTTAGCCCCCTGGATATTGGAGTTGTCAAACGCCTCAATCCGGCGCAGGGAAGATAGTCCGATCCAGCTGCCCAAGCTTTCGGAAGCTTTGGAAGTGCGCTCCTCGTTCCGTTCGATCAACCGGAACTTCTCATCCAGAGCAACCTTCGCATTCTGGATGCCCATATCGACCATCTGCTTCTTCAGGCCGCGCTGGGGAATATGCACCTTAATGCCGAGCCATTCCTGAAGCGAAGCCGCTCCGCTAACCGCGTCCGACATTCCTGAAGCCGCACGCTCAGCGTCTACAGGTTCAAGCTCATCCGCCTGAGTTGGGATAATCTTCTCCTGCTCGCCATTCACGGCACCGCCCGCTTCAGCCTCGGCCGCATCCTCCTGGGCCAGCTTATCGGCGAGCACCTCGGCTGAGATCCAGGTCCGCTGGCCTTCCTGAGGAGCCTCGCTGCTCTCTGCCCCACCGTCATCAGCCTGAGCGGCTTCTAAGCTGCTGCTATCTTCTGCCGAAGCAGTCTTTGTGTCTTCCGTCGAGCCATCAACGCTAGTCTTCTCCTCCTGCATACCCGGTAGCAGAATCTCCTGCGGCAGCGCTGGATTATCACTGTAGTACTGAGTCACGAAAGAGAGAAAATCACTGTACGGCTCCCCGTAGAACGGGAAGATAGACGCGTGCCGCTCGATCATTTTACCCTGACGCATATACAGGATCTGCACACACATCCAGCCCTTGTCTACCGCAAAACCGAACACATCGCGGTCTCTGGAATCGGCCATCGAAATCTTCTGCTTTTCCATCAAGGCGTCAATGTTCGTGATCTGGTCGCGCAGCTCTTTGGCCCGCTCAAAGTACAAATCCTCCGCAGCTTCTTCCATCTTGCGGCGGAGCTCCTTCTTGATCTCCTCATGACCACCGCTGAGAAAACGGGTAATTTCCTGGGTAATCTCATCATAGGAAGATTGCGGAACCTCCTGAACACAAGGCGCCAGACATTGGCCCATATGATAGTACAGGCATACTTCCTTAGGCATTACATTGCATTTGCGCAGCGGATACATCCGGTCCAGCAGCTTCTTGGTCTGCTGAGCCGCATACCCGTTTGGATAAGGACCGAAGTACTTGGCTTTATCCTTGAGAATCCGCCGGGTGACCTCCAGACGCGGATGGGTTTCGTTCGTTATTTTGATATATGGAAAGGTCTTATCGTCCTTGAGCAGGACATTATAACGCGGCATGTGCTTCTTAATCAGGTTGCACTCCAGAATCAGTGCCTCCATGTTGCTTGCCGTTACGATATATTCAAAATCACGTATCTCGGTCACAAGCCGCTGTGTCTTCCCATCATGACTCCCTCTGAAGTAAGAGCGGACACGGTTCTTGAGCACTTTGGCTTTGCCGACATAGATGATTGTACCTTCTTTATTCTTCATTAAATAACAGCCTGGAAGGTCAGGAAGCAGGGCAAGCTTATGATTGATCGCTTCCATCGCCTTCTCCTGCTCATTCCATTCCTGGATGTAGTCGTCCACGCATTTCACTCCTCTCCCGCGTGAATTCTAGTTAGTAGGAAGCAGTAAGTCCGCTATCCCAACGCAGAAAACGCCCCCGGGTGATACCGGAGGCGTCCTGGCTTACAAAAAGATCCGATTACTGGTGTTTTGCAAGCAAGTTTTTGAGTGATTCTTTGGAGTTCAATCCAACCACTTTATCGACCGGCTGGCCGTCTTTGAAGAAGATCAGCGTCGGAATGCTCATTACGCCAAAACGGGAAGCCGACTCAGGATTCTCGTCCACGTTTACTTTTGCAATCTTAACGTCTACTTCAGTTGCCAGCTCATCCAGAATCGGAGCAAGCATTTTGCAAGGACCGCACCAAGGCGCCCAGAAATCAACAAGGACAGTTCCCTGACCTTCCACTTCACTGCTGAAGGATTGATCAGAAACATTAACGATAGCCATGTATATCTCCTCCTTATGTTTACACATAATTATGTTTGAAATGATTGCGATTATATGGGAATTTCAGCCCCATATAGACGACAAATCAAGTATACCACATTTTTTTAGTAAATGGAAAACAGTAAGAGCCCTCTTGTCTTTACAAATGTTTTCGCGTTTGGTTATACTAATAATAACCCAAATCCGTTTTGTCTATGACTAATTTTATGGATTATTTTTGACGAGGAGGCCCCGGCGCCATGGAGACCCCAATTCGCGTGAACGACCCGCGGCAGCATATTAACGAAGAACCCCGCAATGACTTTGGCGATTTGATGTTCGGATTCACGGGTATGTTCGTGCTGATGTTTGTCATTTTCTTCGGCATGGTTATCTGGAAATTCATCGCCAGCTAAGCGGATTGAACCTTTAATTTTATCAACAACAAACACCTTCCATGATTTGTATCCGTTATCATGGAAGGTGTTTGTTGTTGTAGTGCTCAAAACTCCAGTTCCCGCTCATACCGGCTCAGCATTTGCTCCAACTCGGCAAACCTCACGAACCGGGAAGTCCGGGAGATTTCCCTTCCCTTATCCTTGGCCATTCATTTTGAGCATTCTCATGTTATACAGTTGTCCCCCTGGTATCTGTATCCTACATCACAGCCCAAGTTCTCCCGCCATCCTCCGTCTTAAGCAGCCGGGAATGCAAATTGTCAGCAGAGGCTGCCAATATCCAGCCATGCATACTGTCTGTGAACTGTATCGTTCTCAGCTCAGGCATGGAAGCCAGCGTATCTGTAAGTACGGAGTTGACCTTAAGATTCTGCCAACTCTTAGCACCATCCGCCGTGTGAAGCAGCTGCGTCCCATTCCAGAACCAGCCCATCTGTGCGGAGACAAAGACCGGGACTCCAGGTCTTTCCGTGCTTGGAATTCCAGGCTCAAAGGAAACATAGCTCCAGCTCTCTCCGCCATCGGTCGTGCGGAAGCCGCCGATATCTATCTTGTTATCCTTATTTACTTGAACCGGCATCCAGCCAACCTTCCGGTCCTTGCCGAAGAATGAAGGTGCGGACGTAATTTGCGGATTTCCGCCCTCCCAATCCGCGGCCTTGGACAAGTCTACAAGCTTCCAGGTTACGCCCCCGTCACGGGTGCGAGCCAAGTGCGGCACTCCTTCACGGGATTGGAGCGGAACCCAGCCATGCTTCCCATCCCGGAACGACACTCCGTACCCGGTGAAGCCATACTGAGGCAGAAGCCCGCGCTTGGCTTCCTCTTCAGCCCCCAGACTTGTGGAGGCATTGTCCATAACCTTAAGCCAGGTGGCTCCTCCGTCCGTTGTCTTGTAGAACACTTTGCCGGAATGTCCCATGGCGGCATCCGTCTCGGTCAACAGATATCCACGGGTTCCGGAGATAAAAGCCGTCTCACCAGCCATCATTTCCTTAAGATCCGGCCCCTTCTTCCATGTGTTTCCCCCGTCGCTTGAATACATTACTCCGCGGAATCCGTTCTTCTCAGAGGAAGGGAACAGCAGCAGATGCTGCTTATCCGCTGCGGCGAAGATATCTCTGTCATTTCCTTCTGCTGAAATGGAGGGAGAGGGGCTGATATCGGTCCAGTTCTTGCCGCCATCCTCTGACCGATAGATGCGGAGTGACCCCTTGGAGGCAGAACCCCAGGCGAAGAGTGTCTTATTGTCAATCAGCTTGAAACCGGCCAGTCGCGCCTGAATCTGAGCGCGGGTGGACTTGACATTTTTGGCACCGTCCGTTTTGGCTCCGTCCGTCTTTCCCGTATCCGCTGGTAACTGCGTCTCACCAGAAACCTGTCCTCCACCTGTCCCATTGTTCTGTGCCGACGTGCTGGAATTGGGTGCTGCCGTCTGCTGCGGCGCCTGCCCCTTGGAATCTGATGCGGATTGACCCGAGCACCCGGCAACCGAAACCGTTACAGCTAAAGTCAGCATAATACGAATCCAACTATTATTATTCATCATGTATATCCTCCGTAAGTTTAGAACTATACTATACCTTTAAATTACCCTTTAAGCGTACAAGGCATAGCGCCTTTAACCGCTTGATTGACCTCATTATATCGGGTGTCCTTCAAGGAATCGTGTCATTTCTGTAAAATAAGACACCAAAAAAGCCTGCCTCTTCCGGTGAGAAGAGATCAGGCTCCCTGTCAGCAGCCGCTAATACCGGCTACAAAAATATGACAATAATTAAATATAATCTTATTTGCGGCTGCCGCGCTTATTCGTCCCGTTAACCGGCACCACATCCACGAACGGGGCAATCCGGTCCATCAGCCGCTGGCCCTTATGCGCTTCTTCCCCATCCTTGCTGGTGAAGCTTAAATGCTTCTCCAGTGCCTTGAGATCATAATTGGACGTATAAAAGGTCGGCTTGCGGTTCATCCGGTAATTCAAAATCGCCCCCATGACATGGTCCCGTACCCATGGGTTCAAGTTCTCAGCCCCAATATCATCAAAGATCAGCAGATCGGCTTCCTTCATGATCTCCACCGTCTCCTTCAGCTTCTGGCTGTCCTGGAGCATGGATTTGAGATCTTCCACGAATTCCGGCATATATACGATGACCCCGGAATAGCCCGCCTTGGCCAGCTCATGAAGCATGTAAGTCATCAGGAAGGTCTTGCCGGTGCCAAAATGGCCTACCAAATAAAGGCCTTGCACACCAAGCCCGTTCTCCCGGGTCTCGTTAATATACCGGAACACCTGAGCAACAGCCGGTGACCGCATGCTGTCCTTGGACATGATCTCAACCATGTCATAACCATCCTGCAGCGCCCGCTCATCCACATAGAAGCTGCGGATTCGCTTCTTCACCTGAATTTCACGTTCCCGGGCAAGCTGCTTGGGACAAGGAACCTGGCGGTCATACAGCCGTGGACTTCCCGCAACGTTCTCTACGGTTAGGCGGGTGAAGTGACCCTGAAAGTCATTAGGGCACAGGTCAAGCCCCGGACAAGCCTCGCAGTGACGACTGTCCTTCACATATTGATACAGCTTGCTGACATTCAGCGTGAGCTGCCCGTCACTGATTTCAGGATGGCGGGAACGCAGCTCCTGGATAATCGGATCGTTCAACAAATCCTGCAGAATCTGTTCGGACCGCTGCCGAAACTGCGGACTTTTCATTTGCTGAAGCATTTCCCCCAAAGACTCCATGTTCTCACCTTCTTCATTCTATTCCGGGATTAATAACCATTCTTCTTGTTCGCCTGCATTATTTCAGCCATCTTAATCAGCTCGGCGAACTCTTCTTCCGTTACTGCCGCTTCCGCTTCAGGCAGGGTACTCTGAACAATAGGAATTTCCGGTTTCAGCTTGGCATTCCGGCTGTAAGATCTTGGGCGCACGCCTGACGCAGTGGACGCAGACTCGTTCTTCACCTTAACCTTTGCCTGCTCCCGGATATATTGAACTGCCTTCTCATATGTATCCACCTGCTTCATCAACATATTAGAGGCAATAGCATTGACAAAATTACGGTTGATCCGCTGCTCACCACCCGTGGTGAGAAGATTCATAAGATAGTGAATGAGCACATTAATGACTTCGCTTGGCAGTTTGTAATTCAAATCGATATTCTCGAAGATATCAAGCAGATTGTCAGGGACCGAACCCGGGAAGAACGTCTTAAGCAGCCGGGTATAAGGCTCATTTCTCAGCATCATATTGTATTGATGAATGTCACACTTGGCGAGGAACTGCGGAGGTACTTCAACGTAGTACTCCATCTGAACCGCATGTTCAAGCGGAGGCTCTGTCGCTGCGGCAGAATCATGCTGCCTAAGTGAGATCACTTTGCCGCCCTGAAGCTGACGCTCTTCCTTGCGCTTCTTCACCTGGCGGAAGGACAGGCTTGCCGCGTGCTCCAACTGCTCCTGCACGACAGTTCCATCCGGACCGAATACACCGTCTTCATCAAGAAGCCGGCACAGATCCTGAACAGAAAGTTCGTATTTATGGGCAATATAGTTAATGGTACCCAGCTGCTCGACATTATAGCGCAGGGCTTCTACATAAGCCCGGTTAGCTGAATCTCTAGGGAATCGGAGAATAATGTCCGCATAATTGAAGCTGTCTGTTTCGGCCAGCCGGATTCCAGGTTGTCTGGATATAGAGACCTCCGCAATAGCCTGCTCCAGCTCATAGTCAATCGAATGGGCATTTAACTCGAATATTTCATAAAAAGGCACCGAGATGTTCTCTTTGTTCATCGAACGTCCGGCAAGTTCATTGTTTTCGCGGCTCCACAGCTGTTCCTGAAGGGACAGCACGGCAAATTTGCCGATCTTGTCACGAAGCAGCAGGGTCAGATGCTGGGTCTTGAAGAACTCGGCAGGAGACAATGGGGCCTCCAGTTCATACTCATACAGATAGTCATCATTCTCAGGGAGATAAATCCGGCTCGTCTGCAGAAGTCCCACAGCTTCAAGCTTTGAAGCCATTTCGATCAGCAGCTTGCGCCCCTTCTCGCTGGGTTCGAGGCCCAGGGTAAGGAACAAGCGGCGCTGCTGCTCTACAGGGGAATAACCGACTTTCTCAAGCGGCACCTGTTGGCAGAGCAGCTGATAAAGAGAGACCGCCAGCGCGCCCACCATAGGCTGATAGACCTGGCTTAACATCACTCCGTCCACGGTGCCAAGACCGAAGTCGCGATATACGCAGTAGGAGTGATTCTCTGAGAAATGATGCAGGTTCGTAATGCGCACGTACTATCGCTCCTTTCATGGCAAAATGTAGACTTCATCTATTCTATCATAAATCCCTCCGGCCGGAATCGTTAAAAGATTACAAAATTCGCCGAAATTGGCTGCTTAATAAAGCGTGAGAAATTCTTCCTCACTCTATTGGCTTTTATTCGGACTTGTGGAATAAACGGTAGGTTTCCTCTATGAAATTCTTCGAATAATTAAGAGGGAAATTGCGTACCCGTTCATAAGCTCTGGCAGACAGCTTAGCAGCATCAGACATAAGGCCGCGCTTCGCAGAAAGCCGGGCCATGTAAGCATCAGCCGCATACAGGTTGGACCGATCCAGCGGGTGATAGGCTGTCTCAGGCATAACGACCCGGCCAAAGGCGTCCCAGGCTTCCTCATCATGACCGGTATTATAGTAGTAAATCCCAAGCTCCATCCAGTAATTGGCGCTTTTCTTCTGCTGAAGATCGGCAACCTTCTCGATAAGTTCCAAGGCCTGTGCATAACGGCCTTCCCGGTTATGAATCCTTGCTTCACTCATCTCAATGTAAGCTAGCGTTACCTTGTTATCTGTGGCCTCCGCGTAGAGCTTCGCTTTCCTTCTATATTCGTTCGATTTCTCCTTATCGCCGCTCTCATAGTAGTTATTGCCCAGCATTCGCAGGAAGTGCTCCGTCAAATAGTACACTTCCTGCTCTTTGGACAGGGTAAGAGCTGCCAGCATCACGTCCCTGCTCTCCTCGTTCATACCCAGTGCGGACAAAGAGACTGCTTCGGCGTAATACAGCTCAAGCTCGAACAGCGTATCCTTTCCAATCTTCTTCTGTTCATATTCGCGCCGCACTTCCCGGATCAAATCCAGAGAAGAACCATATTTACCGTGGGAGAACAGATGCGCATAGTTCATATATTTTACTTTGGCACTTTCAACAAACAGTCCAAAGCGTTCATAGATGTCCACGGCCTTCCTGATCGCCTCTTCCCCGCCACTATGAACCGTATGAAAACAGGCCTCTGCATAATACTCCATCATGCGGGCCACATCCAAAGTCATAGGCAGTTTGCCTTCAAGAAGGGGCTGCACCTTCCGGACAATCTCGGCGTACTCCTTATGTTTCATATCCGTCTCCAGCTCACGGACAAGCTCCGAGATCCCCTGCCCGTCATCTTCGCCGAGGAAATACCCCGCATCCTGGCCTAGCTGCTCGGCTAAATAGCGGAGCGTCCGCATGGACGGCATCGCCTTGCCGTTCTCAATTTGGCTCAGCATGCTCTTGGTCATATGCTCTCCCGCCAGTTCGGTCTGGGTCATGCCGAGCTGCTTGCGCAGGTGCTTGATACGTTCTCCAATTTTAGTCATGCCGTTCATCCTCATCCTGATTTATAAATCCAAGTATATCTTAACCGGACAGGAAGGAAAAGAGACGAACTCAAAATAAAAGTTAAACTGTACTTAACTCAGCTATTGCAAGCAGGAAATTTATTGCATATAATTAGTTTAATTTAATTTAACTTTCTAGATGAGGTGAATAGTTCATGGATCAGACTTCCAAAGTGCCGCGGGAGGATATTCGCAACATAACTCTCATGTTCTCAGGCAAGCTCTTCTCCCTGCTGGGCGCAAGCATGTACACGTTTATATGTGGATTGTATATTTTGAAGCTAACGGGTTCAGGCAGCCAATTCGCCGTTACCCTAATCTGCGGCATGCTGCCGCGTATTATTCTGGGGCCTGTCGCTGGAGTTCTGGCTGACCGACTTAACCGCCGCAAATTAATTATCGGCTCAGATCTGGCTAGTGTTGCCGTCATGCTGCTGGGATTCTTCGCCGTAGCGGTCAACGGCCCGTCTGTGCCCTGGATTTACGCAACGCTGATCCTGTTGTCCGTATGCTCAAGCTTCTACAGCATTACCATCTCCTCCTCGCTGCTTATGCTGGTGGAAGAACGAAGCATACAGAAGGCCGGCTCCATGAACCAGATGGCCACCTCCATCGGGAATATCCTGGGACCGGTTTGCGGAGGTTTCCTCTTCGCATTTGTCTCCTTGGATACCTTCATGCTGATGAATGCCGCGGGCTTATTCATTTCATCCTGCATGGGCTATGCGCTCAGGTTCCGCTCCGGCTCTCAAGCCAGCGAAGCCTCCGCACAACCAACAGATGACGCAAGACCTTCGGGTTCTCTGGCATCCCAATTGGTTGGAAGTCTGGCTGGAGGCTTCGGCTATGTCAGAAAGCATGGATTCCTATGGTCGCTTCTGCTCATCTGCTTCTGGGTCAACTTCTTTGCCAGTGCAATTGGTGTAACGCTTCCCTACATTATGGTGCATTCCCTCGGTATGGAATCCAGGGAATATGGCGTTGTCGATGCTTCATTTGCGGCAGGCATGCTGGTCATGGCAGCCATCCTGTCCGTCCGCAAGAATACGGTTAATCCACTGTCTCCTCTGCTAAGAGGACTGATCCTGCTGTCGGTGCTCATTGCCGCCATGTCACTGCCCTATCTGCCTTACTTCGGCAAGAGTCTGGCTTATTTCTATTACATTGGTCTCATGATGCTTATCGGTGTAGTCATTATTTATATCAACATCCCTCTTCAGGTGTTGTTCCAGACCACTATTGACCCGGAGTACCGGGGACGTGTATTTGGCATTATTGAGACGATGGCGGGCGCCATTGCTCCGCTCGGAACCATTTTATATGGCGTGCTGCTGGACTGGATTCCCGCATACTACCTTCCGGCAGTCTCAGGAATCTCACTGCTTGCCGTTACCTTGATCGGCAGCCGAAGCTTGCGGCTGGAATACAACACCTCCAAGGGAAAGCTTGTCACGGGTGCACTGAAGCCGGCTGCCGGATCATCCATACAGTCTGGAAGCTCTGTGTAGCAGGGAGCAGAAAAAGAACCTTCCATACTTATAAGCTATATAAGCTTATCGTATGGAAGGTTCTTCTCCTTTTTTATATAAAATGAACTTTAGAATGAACCGATCTCAGCGGAGAGGACGAATGATTCTGAAAAAGCGAAGCGTCCGCCTTTGTCTCCGAAATGCCCCACTGATATCTAGTTCAAGCATTTCGGAGACAACAGCGGCCTTAAAGAACACTCGGCATCGCAGCGACCGAATAGGGTAACTTTCATAAGTTCATTTTATATAGCTACCTTATATTTATTCTTATCTTCTCAGCCTGCCGTTTCATCCTCAAGAAGCTTCTCACTTCCTCTGCTGAAACCCCCGCTTCCTTCGCACTGCGTATTAATCTGACCCATTCCAAATCCATCGCTGTGAATCGAGTCTTCTCCACAATCACCTGGGCGGACTTGTCCAAAAAATCTCCTCCTAAGATTATTCGAGTGTCCCCAGGCAGTCCAGCCATCCTAGTATCCCTACCTTAGATCTGAGACTTTGTGCCCCTGCTTTTCAACAGGTTTACCCTTTACTGGAATTTACCTATACAAGTTTGAAAGGAAACTACAGATCATATACCCACTTCAGTTAAATCCATTATAGCGAACTGCATTTAAAAAAGATGTCGTACTGCGGACCAATTCACCCTATTTTACTAATGGCGGTCTGATTATTTTGTAAATCCCAAGCTGTTTTTGCGAATGTAAATAAATGGTACTGGTACCTAGGATGTGTAGAACCGTTCTTAATAAGAAAAAACAGAGCGGTTTTGACTAAATAGTTTTTAGGTCAATGTACTTGTTCCATTGTTAACCATCATACCATAGTTCCCGATATAGTAAATCTAATTTCGGGGGAGTTGCTTAAATTTTGTTCTTAATAAAGAATGAAATAGTGAGTATTCAGCCGATAAACTTAGAATATAGGACATTTAGCTTAGTTATTGTTCTTTATTGAGGAAATTTAACTCTATTAGCAATTTTCCTTTCTGATAGAGTTGCTGTAATATTCAAATCAGAAAATTGTTCTTAATAAAGAACAAAGAGTGAAAGGAGAATTCCTCTGAGAACCTCTAGATTAAGAGGCGGCAAGCGACGAAGGGTACGGCATGCCCCCAGACAAATTACACGTACCTTGCAGACGGCTGTTGTCATCTCCATTCTGGTCATCACAGCCTCACACCAGGTTGGAACAACTTTTGGTGAATTCCATACGGAACAGGACAATACAGCGGTAATCCAAGCCTGCGGGATTTTCCCTAGTGAAATCAGGCTGATGCTGGAGGACCTGACCGGACATTTAAATATAGCAGTACAGCTTAAGAACACGCTGTCGTCCGGACCATCAACGGATACCGGGGAGATATCCCCCCACTCCTTCACTGGAAGGACACTGGAAGAGCTCAGCTCGGATGAACAGCTTATCCTATCCAGAATATCAGTTCTTCAGGGAACTTCGGTTCAGCTCAGCAGCCGTTTGGCTGACAATGAAGCCGCTTGGCAGAGCATCCGCTCTGAAATCCAGCAATCAGCCGATAAGGTCAACGGGATCATCGGCGAAATCAACCAGCAGCCCTCTAACTGCCTTGTAATCAGAGATCAGGCGTCTCTCCTTCAGCTGTCCGGGCAGTTGACCTCAATACCGGGGCTGTCAGCGGAGTTATCGGGACGGATCAAGGCTGTAATGGACTATCTGAAGCAGCTGCAAACCCTGGATACTACCGATGCCGGGAATGACCAGACAAATCCAAGCGATTTCTCCTCCACTGTTACTGGCGTGCCGGACTACAGCCAGGAGCTTATTCATCCTGTGTCCATCGATACTGGCCAAGACTCCCTGATCAGTGAGGAATGGGCCCAAGAGTATCGGCAGCTTCAATCAGAGCTGCAGGCATCCCTGAACTCTTGTACCACAGAGCTGGGCAGTTTAAGTGCCCAACTGTCTGAAATACAGGCCGCGATTGCGGCAGAACGAAGCCGCTTGGAAGAGCTTGAGAAGGTTAAGCGGGCCGCAGAGATAGCCAAATCTGAGCAAGACAAGAAGGAAGCTCAGGAGAAGAAGGACGTGCAGGACAAGAAGCATGAGGGAACGGCACCAGGGGGAGACAAGGCAAGCTCTTCTGATCCTGCCAAGCAAGGGCCAGGACATTCTGGAGGACAAACCTCTGCCGATAATCAGCCCGGAAATGATCAGAAGTTCCCGCTTAAAGAAGCAGCCCACGATGACCCTAATCCCACTCTTTCCCATCAAGAAGATGTACAGACAGCTCCCACCCCAGGCAGCCCTTCGGACAAGGTTAAGCCGGGTGATGGCACCCTTCCTGATATCATCCCTGGCGATGTTCCTGGTTCTTCTCCAAGCACGGTTCCCGAAAGACCAGGTACATCAGCGGCATCCACGGGCGGGGCCTGATATTGACGGCAAGATACCTAATTAATTGTGAAAGACGGTGATTCCGATGCGTATTAAAAAACTAATCAGCCGGACCTTAACGACTCTGCTTATTCTTCTTTTCATCGTCATGGCCGCTTCCGTTGTGATCTCAAAAGCTGGGGGCGGAGAACCGAATTTCTTCGGTTATCAGATCAAAACTGTGCTCTCCGGCTCTATGGAGCCTTCCATTCAGACAGGCTCTATCGTAGCGCTTCAGCCTGGCGGGGACATGGGCCGGTTCAAGGTCGGAGATATCATTACCTATAGAGAATCAGCAGACAAGCTGGTCACCCACCGGATCATTGAAGTTCTGAAGAACCGTGAGACAGGTCATGTATCCTATCGAACCAAGGGGGACAACAATGATACTCCCGATCTGGAGCCTGTTCCAGCGTCCAATGTTACTGCCGAGTACACCGGTTTTACAATTCCCTATGCCGGTTACGCCATGAATTTCGCAAATTCCAGAGCGGGAAGTGTGGCTCTGCTTGTAATCCCCGGTTTGCTCTTGATTATCTATGCAGGAGCATCCTCCTGGAAAGCTTTGTCCAAAATCGACAAGAAGGAAGCGGATTCCACTTCGGTTGAAGCTCCATAACCACTGCGGTTGTTCTCCCTGCCAGCAGGGATACAATATATAAATTCTCGCGAAGAGATCAAATTTGAGGAGGAATTATTAAGATGGGTATCAAGAAAACGTTAGCTTTGGGAGTAGCTTCAGCAGCACTTGGATTGACTTTGATCGGAGGAGGTACTTTTGCGTACTTCAGCTCCACCTCCCAAGCCACAGGAACATTCGCGGCAGGTACACTGGAGCTGAACGCGAATCCGACCACCATTATCAATGTAAGCAACATCAAGCCGGGCGACAAAGCTGTACGCAACTTCAAGCTTGAGAACAACGGAACACTCGACATCAGCCGAGTGCTGCTCGGAACTTCATATACAGTAACCAATAAAGCTGGCGCACCCGCCAATACCGACGATTTCGGCAAGCATATCCGTGTTAACTTCCTGACCAACTCTGACAAAGGTGACCGCGTCATCTACTCTACCAACCTGTTCGATCTGCAGAAGCTCACTCCGGATGCTGTAGAGAACAAAGTATTTATTCCTTGGTTAGAGGAGCACGGCGGTCTGAAAGCGGGAACCAGCGACAAGCTGACTGTAGAATTTGAATTCGTGGACAACAATCAGGATCAAAATCAGTTCCAAGGTGACTCCCTTACGCTGACCTGGAAATTTGAAGCGAAGCAAGGCGCAGGCGTAGAAAAGTAAAAAAAGTAAGTCCCTATAGGTAAGAGGACCACAGCAGTTAGTGCTCATCGCGCTGCAGGTCCTCTTTTCGTTCTCCTTTTGTCAATTCATATATTCTGATATAATGGCTGTAAAATCGATAAGGTGGGCGACATCAACGTGGCAGATAACTTGGGGAAGCGCATTCAGCAGTACCGCTTGGAGAAAGGCTACTCCCTTTCCGAGCTTGCGGATAAGGCGGATGTCGCTAAATCGTACATAAGCAATGTAGAACGCAATATCCAATCCAATCCTTCCATCCAATTTATCGAGAAGATTGCCGATGCTCTTGGTATATCTATAAATAAGCTATTGTATGATTCGGACCCGGCCGAAGAGGAAGTCCTGGATCAGGAATGGTCAGAATTGGTTCAAGAAGCGATGTCTTCAGGAGTCAGCAAGCAGGAGTTCAAGGAATTCCTGGAATTTCAAAAATGGAAGCTCCAGCAAAAAGATTGACTTCAGGCTGAATCCTGCCAAGCCGATAAGAATACAAAGAAGGAGCCGTCCCAAAAGACGGCCCCTTCTTTTTGTTTGGAGTTCGATTTGTGTTCGAAACTCTTGTAGCATAGAGTTAGAACATTTTGTAACCGCCCAGACGAAGCTTCTGAATGGTCCAACCGCTTAATATAGCTCCAGCAAGCCCCGCTACAGCGGTCAAATAATCAACCAGATGGAATGACTGCAGATAAACGCCCAGACTCTGGGTATGATCCCATAGAGAATACACCACGATAGGCAAAATCACGATGATAAAGATGTAACTTGGAAACCAGGTTGTCTTCATCAGCATATTTAAAATAAATCCGATCCCGAACATCATCACAAAAAACAGAACCATCAGTATAAATACAACAATAAACCCAAGACCCATGACTCTATCTTTGCTCCCCTCTATCAACACTGCTTAATGCCAGTTTACTAAAAAAAGGCGGGGTAGGCAATGAAGTTTATGAACACTTCATGAAGCCATTTGCCCGCCCTGCTTCTCTAGGCTACAATGAACAATAGAGCTTAATTATAGGAGTGATAAAATGAACGAAGCAGCTTTAACATTAGAAGGATGGTATGCGCTTCATGATTTCCGTTCTATAGATTGGACAGCCTGGAAAGCGGCCGACGATGAAGAGCGCGCCGTAGCACTGGATGAGCTGAATGTATTTCTACAGGAGTGGAAAGGAACTGAGGAAGCCGGCACAGGAAGCACAGCCGCATATTCCATTGTTGGACAGAAAGCAGATTTCGTCATTATGTACCTTCGTGAAACGCTCGATGAGCTGGGTCAGATCGAAGCGGCTTTTAATAAGACGGCTTTTGCGGAGTATACCACCAAGGCCTATTCTTATGTCAGTGTGGTGGAGCTTAGCAACTACTTGGCATCCGGTGACGGTGATCCGAAGCAGAAACCGGAAATTATTGCACGGCTTCAACCGGCTCTGCCGAAGTCGAAACATATCTGCTTCTACCCGATGAACAAAAAGCGGGAGCTGTCCGACAACTGGTACATGCTCTCGATGGATGAGCGCCGGGCTATGATGCGCAGCCACGGTCTAATTGGCCGCAGCTACGCGGGCAAGGTTAAACAGATCATTACCGGCTCCGTAGGCTTCGATGACTGGGAATGGGGCGTAACCTTGTTCTCCGACGATCCGCTTCAGTTCAAGAAGCTGGTCTATGAAATGCGTTTTGATGAAGTCAGCGCACGATTCGGTGAATTCGGCAGCTTCTATGTCGGCAACCTTCTGACCGAAGAGCTGTTCGCCGAAATGCTCAAATTATAATTTTATATAAAATGAACTTATGCCAGTTACCCTTATGGGGCGCTGCGATGCCGAGTGTTCTTTAAGGCCGCTGTTGTCTCCGAAATCCTTGAACTCGATATCCAAGTAGAGGCATTCGGAGACAAAGGCGGACGCTCCGCTTCTTCAGACTCACTCGGGATCGAAGCCGAGAGGAGTTAATTTTTAAAGTTCGTTTTATATAGAGCCCAATTTAGAGATGGCGCTTATAGAGACAAGGGTGCCGCCCGGCAGTTACACAGCCGGGCGGCACCCTTGTTTATTTTATAAGAATGAACTGTCAATCCTCGTCTTCCTGCTGCAGCCGTTTGATCGATTCCAAGTACTCCGCTGTTGCCCGGTCACGGTCACGGCTCTTCTCCTTCAGCCGCTCGATTGCCGGAAGAATCAGAATATCAATTTCCTTCTGCACATGATAAGACAAATCATACCGCTGTTGGCTCTCCAGGAACGAGCCCGCTTCAATCAGCCCGTTATAGCGGTCAAGCTCATCCCGGGTAAGCAGCCCGCGTACCTGCACACTGCAGTGCCTCATCTTACAGGAACCGTCCTTTTCTCAGAACTAGCGGAATTCCTCCGATGATGAACAGATATCGCATATCCACCAGCTTTTTCAGCTGGGCTGCGGTCCATCCTTTATATTTCTTGGTGCCTACGGTTGCGATCGCCTCCCCTTTGCCGAGGGACGCCACTGTTCCTTTGTTGCTGAATACAAACTTCTTAGGCTGCTGGTTCCGAATGGAAGCCACAACATTATGGGCGCATACGACGCCCTGCTGCATGGCAATTTGAGCGGTAGGCGGATAGGGTCTACCCTCAGGATTGAACATCAGCGAGTTATCCCCAATGATGAACACATTCTCATGGCCCGGCGCCCGGAGATATTCGTCCACCTTCACCCGTCCGCGCATAGTCTCAAATCCCGCCGCATCGACAAGACGGTTTCCACGGATTCCTCCGGTCCATACCACGGTAGCCGCTTTAATCTCCTCATCCGTAGCTAAAGTGACTCCCTTTGCCGTGCATTCCTTGATAGCCACCCCGATCTTGAAGGTAACTCCCTTCTTCCGCAGGACCTCCATGGCATATTCCACCAGCTCCGGATCAAACCCCGGAAGCACCGTTGGTGCTGCTTCAACATTGTAGATATGCACGAGGGACGGGTCCACATCATACTCCTTGCACAGTCCAGGAATCCGGTCGGCAAGCTCAGCCACAAATTCAATTCCGCTGAAGCCCGCACCACCGACAACGAAGTTAAGCCGGTCTTTGCGGTTCTCATCCATCTTATAACGGGCGAACTGATACTCGATATGCTGGCGGATCAGCCGGACAGAGTTGATGCTGCGAATAGTCAAGGCGTGCTCCGCAAGTCCCGGAATACCGAACGATTCCGGCTCGCCGCCAAGCGCAATAATTAAGTAATCGTACGATAACGTCCCGTCTTCCAGTATGACTTTTTTATCATACAAACGGATTTCCTGTACATTAGACTTAACTAGATCTATCTTAAACTCATCAATCAGCTTGGAAATCTGCACACGGGTATGATCAATGGAATCCGTACCCGCTGCTGGCATGTGCAAATGCGTGGTGAAGTAATGATAATCATGGCGATTAACCAGGGTTACATCGGCCTCGTTGTAATTCAGTTCCTTCTGCAGTTTCTGAGCGGTGAGTATCCCGCCGTATCCAGCACCCAGAACAACAATTTTAGGTATGGAACTCATCTCTATGTTCTCCTTCCAGACTGCTTCGCTCTATATTTGTTCAAATCGCCAAAATTATTTGTGAAATTATACACTTAAATTTTTAGGGTATTGCCGCTCTATAATGAACATCTTAATAATGACCGTGTCAAATTAGGTTGTTCGTCTCAAAAAACCGGCCAAATTTCACCTGATTTTGTCCTGATTTCCTTGATTTAAAGCCTTTTTAAGCTTTTAGCTCTTTTGAATGATAAAGGCTTTAAACTAAAAGATCAAGTCTTAATTTCAAGGTCAAATGGACAAATCAAAGACACATTTCCAGTGTATTTTTCTGATTGATTTCAGAAAGATTTGCAAGAAATGAAAGCAGGCTTATAATTAAATAGGATTGATTTGTGTTTATCATTTTGGAGGTGTTTGTTTCATGT
Organism: Paenibacillus sp. J22TS3; assembly: GCF_018403205.1. Lineage (NCBI taxonomy): Bacteria > Bacillati > Bacillota > Bacilli > Caryophanales > Paenibacillaceae > Paenibacillus > Paenibacillus sp. J22TS3. The sequence continues at coordinate 73,031 of NZ_BOSF01000008.1, read as the reverse complement.
CAGGCCAAAATCAAGGCAGCGAATTCACGGATTTGCTTATTATCGGGGGCGGACCGGCCGGAATGTTTGCTGCTTTTTATGGCGGTATGCGCCAAGCTTCCGTGAAGTTAATTGAAAGTATGCCTCAGCTGGGCGGGCAGCTTGCCGCGCTCTATCCTGAGAAATATATTTATGACGTTGCGGGCTTTCCCAAGGTGACTGCCCAGGAGCTCGTTAACAATCTGAATGAACAAATCCGGCGCTTTAATCCGGATATCCGTCTGGAAGAAAAGGTGCTCGATGTCGAAAAGCAAGATGAGCGCCATTTCATCGTGACCACAGACAAAGGTGTGCATCACGCCCATTCCGTCATCATCACAGCCGGAGTTGGCGCATTTGAGCCCCGCCGTCTGGAGCTTGAGGAAGCCGCACGCTTCGAAGGTCAGAATCTGCACTATTTTGTAAGTGACCTGAGCAAATTTGCGGGCCGGAAAGTTCTGATCAGCGGGGGCGGGGACTCAGCCGTAGACTGGGCTCTTATGCTTGAGCCTATCGCTGAACGGGTGACCCTGATTCACCGCCGGGACAAATTCCGGGCTCATGAGCACAGCGTGGAGAACCTGATGGCTTCCAGCGTCCAGGTCATCACGCCTACAGAAATTACTTCCCTGCATGGTGACGAACAGATTGAACGTGTAGTTCTCACCCATGCTAAAACGGGCGAAACCCAAGAAATCGAAGTTGATGATGTGATCGTCAATTTTGGATTTATTTCTTCCCTGGGCCCGATCTCCGAATGGGGCATCGAGATCGACAACAATTCCATTGTCGTCGACTCCCGAATGGAAACGTCAGTACCAGGAATTTTTGCGGCCGGAGACATCACCACATATCCCGGCAAGCTCAAACTGATTGCGGTTGGCTTCGGCGAGGCTCCTACCGCCGTCAATAATGCCAAGGTATATGTAGACCCATCTGCTAAATTGTCACCGGGACACAGCAGCAACCTTAAGCTGTAAGTAAATACACATGATCTGACACAATGAAGGGTATCTTAACTTCTGGAGACAACTGTCCCTGAAGGAGAGATACCCTTTGTCGTATATATGCGCACTTTGTAACGGCCTGCTTCCCTTAAACCTTGCTTGTCCCGATTGTGGACAACAGCTTGAGGATGAAGGCAGGCTCCAGGATTATGCGGGGCCCTACAGCCCGTATGGCTCAATCGACCAGATCACCTCTGTACAAGATGCTGGCTTAACCTGTGAGCATATTGCAGGCTGTCCAGCCTGCAGAGAACACTTTATATATGAAGTAGAGCTGCAATACTCCTAATGAAGGACGAGCTGAATCTGTGGATTAAGTTCTCTCTTGTGGATCTCGGCCAACAGGAGTGCAATGAATTCCCTGTCCAAACGCAGCTCTTTGGCCATATGATAAGAATCCAGAAGCATTTCGTCTGTTAACGTCGCCATTTTCACCACTCCTTCCTATTTTTTCCTTATCCCTATCATAACAATAATAGATTTAAGGAACAAGCGTTCTGTTATCCACAATTATCTGTGGAAATCCTGTGAATAATTTGTTAGCAAACGCTGAATATGTTGTCATTCAGTTGAGGATATTGTGGATAAAAGTTATTCACAGGAGTTTATACGTTTTAATTTCCAGTAAAATTATTTTGCCGCCATTTCTTCAGAGCTTAAGACAACAGCTTTTCTAATACATTAACCTGACATAAGCAGGAAGAAACCTGTTTTTTACATTTTTAACCGCTTTATCTAGTTATTGAGGCCGGGTATTGACTTCAAAAATCCAAATCCGTCCCTCCCGGTCTATACCGTAATCAAAGCCAAGCTCTCCGATTCCAGGAAACCTGCGTTCCAATATGCTGATGCAGTTTTGAGTCAGACTCTGCATTCTCTTTTTTTGAGATTTCACTGACGATGCGGGCACCGACCTGACAAGGGCCTCTTTGGCTGATAGCTGTGTCCCGCCTTTGCAGAGATTGGTGACAAACAGACCCGGCCGAGCCAGTCTTCCAACCATTGCGCGGTACTCCCAGCCTCTCTCGGTCTTAGCCACCTTGACTCTGTAATCCACAGGCCTGCCGGCAATCCGGGCCAGGTGAATTCCCTGCTGAATCAGATAAGGGCGTTTCACCATGACTCTGGATAAGGCGCCAAACATAGCACTAAAGTTAGAGAATGAGCGCTCTTGTGCCAGGTTGGTGAACGAATACCTGCCTCTTCTGTACGTTACCTTGATTACCCCATACCCGCCGCCTCCGCGAACCGGTTTGATAACCACCATTCCATATCTATGAAGCATCTTCTTCAATTGAGGGGCACTAAACATTCTTGTCTGAGGAATATGCCCCTGAATCCGGGCATCCGAAAGAAGCGCTTCCGTCTTCAACCATTTATTCGCCAGCTGTCTTCCCGCCATTTGAGCCTCCCCTTTTCCTATAGAGATCAGCATGCTAAACATCCATAGACTGTCTTAAGATACATACTCAAGTGTCCATCTATATAGTTATTCATACTCAGGACAAGGCTGTTGTTCTTGGATGTATGTCCACCGCTTACGCCTGATTTAACAAAATTCGGCACATAACCAGAAACGGTCTGAATTTGTGCTTTAACTCTTTTCAAACGGGGGGTTCTGGTATATAGTAAACCCGTACCTATTGTTATATGGGAGGAAACTTCTATTGGAGCAGTTATTCGGACTTCTGTATTGGATTGCCATGATCGCTATGTCCCTTGTGCTTGTAGCAGTTACCATTGCTGTATTTGCTATAGGTATACGCTTTATTAAGGACTCCAGAAGAGGCCTGGGGAGCTCCTGCATCGCATTCTCCGTTCTAGCCGCAGGAATGATCTGCCTTATGCTGAACAAGCAATTCTTCTCCTAAGCCCGTTCATGTTAGTGAACTACCCTAGTAAAGGAGCAGGCAATGAATCATACATTAACCGCAGATATGGATTTCTTCGCAGCGGCCCTGTCCCAGAGAATCATCTCTGCCTGGCAGGAAGATGAGGCTGGGGTCTATTGTGAGCTGAGCCGCGGAATCATTGAGAAATATTCCCCGGATTATGTTCGTATCCGTAATATAGAGACCGGAAAGAAATCCCATTATGCACGTGATATAACGATGTTTAGCGCAGCTAATTAAGCACGAAGAACCCCCCTTCTGTTGGGAAGGGGGGTTCTTCGTATTCTTTATATAATCGGTGATACTACATATTTCGCATCCCATAATTACGCGGATAATGATGCTGATGTTTTTTGAGGTCAGTGTTAATTAAGCATACTGTATTCAATCCATTTATCTATTTCTGCTCTATTGAAATATTTTTGATTACCGATGTCGATGAATGGGATAAACCTATATGTATCGTAAGAATGAAGTTCCGCTCTTTCTCCAACTTGACTCTTAATAAGCAAATTAAAGTCGTTTAATGTAATTCCCATGTATTGTGCTGCCTCGGCAGAAGTCATTAGAGCTTTTGCCGTAGTAGTAGTATTTTGAGCTTGCACGAAATGTTCATTGTTTTTTAGCCCATTAGTTACTATCCAAGCTGATAAAATAAGGCATCCTCCAAGTACAATAATAGAAATTGGCAGCAAGATTTCTTTTTTCACTGTTTTCCCCCTCCGTTACTATATTGGTCTGTTTCTTCAGCAATATTTTTCTTATTCGCCATTGTGCTCTTATATTCCATGTTGTCTTCAAGCGGCTGTGATACCGTTTATGTTTTGGATATGGTTACGTAAATTGCCTCATCATACAACCGCTCTGCTCAGTTTCCTGCTCCTTAACAAAATCATCCGGACGGGAGCAAAAGCTGAGTGATCTTGCGGGATAGTCTGGCTTCTACATAAACCTTGCTAAACCGGGAAATAGAAACACTCCTAAAGATAACAACAAAAACAACACTGCTGTTTTGTAAGAACCTGTACTCATTTCATCACCCCAGACATATCACATTTTTCATGTAAGACTCGCCGGAGATCCAAGAATTCCTACTTATTGTTAATTCACATCCCTTGGAACATCACCACACGTAAACATAATCCCTTTTTTATTTCTCTTTCAATAAAACAAAAACGACCGCTATAACGCGTATTACGTCATAAAGGCCGTTTTGCAATATTATTCCGTCAGCACTGCTCCGGATTCGGCTGTCCCGCATCCTCGCGTGTGCGGAAGCTTGAGCCGCACCCGCAAGTCGCAATCGCGTTCGGATTGTGGATAGAGAACCCGCCGGACATACCGGAAGCTTCATAGTCAATTTCGAGACCATTCAAATACTTCAAGCTGTCCTTGTCTACGACTACCTTAATCCCGCTTACGTCCATGTAGACGTCGGCTTCGGATTCCTCATCGTCAAATCCCATGCCATAGGAGAACCCACTGCATCCTCCCGGCTGTACACCAAGACGAAGGAACATGTCAGGTGTCTCCTGTTGGGAAAGCATTTCTTTTATTTGAGCTGCTGCCGCATCCGTGATATTAATCATTGAGATTCCCTCCTTATCCTTACACTCCTAAGTATACTCCACATTAGAACTCCCCTCAAGAGACGGAAGAACCGCGCCAGGAATCGATTTATACTTATTGCCCGAATAGAATGGGAGGTTTATAATGATATGGGTGCATTGGTTTGTCACAATTCTGACAACTACGAACCAGGTCTTTTCACTGACCAACCTGTTCTAAATTTCACAATGATGGTTTCCCGCTGTGTCTCAGCAAAGCGTCTAAGAAGACGTTATTTCATATCCGATTGCCATAATGATAACTCGTATGACAGTTCGACTTCAGATTGGAGGAATTTCCATGTTACTTACTGCCCCTCATATTGATCAAAGAATGGCAGAAATCGTTGAAAAGGTTCGCCGCGGCGAGCGGCTAAATCTTGAAGATGGGGTATATTTATATCAAAGCGACGATCTGCTTACGATCGGCCAGCTGGCAAATGAAGTTAACCTCAAGAAGAATGGCAAGAAAGTTTATTTTATCGAAAATATGAGCCTATACTTCACGAACGTCTGTGAATCCTACTGCGCGTTCTGCAATTTCCGTAAGGATCAGGGGGAGGAAGGCTCTTACACCCTGTCAGGCCCTGAAATGGTGGAATATGTGGAACAGCACATTCACCCAGGTATCCGTGAATTTCATATTGTAGGCGGGCATAATAACCATGTGCCTTTTCAATATTATGTAGACTCCCTCAAAGCACTGAACGAGCGGTTTCCTGAAGTCACACTCAAAGCGTACACTGCTGCCGAGATTGACTTTTTCACACGCATCAGCGGCCTGAGCATTGCCGAGGTTCTGCAAGAGCTTCAGAAAGCCGGGCTCAAGTCCCTGACCGGAGGAGGAGCGGAGATTCTATCCGACCAATACCGGGAAAAGATGAAAGTCGACAAAGCGAACGTCGACCGCTACCTTGAAGTGCACCGCACAGCCCACCAGCTTGGCATCAGAACAGGAACAACCATGCTGTATGGCTCGATCGAGAGCCATGAGGACCGGATCCGTCACATGATGCAAATTCGTGATCTTCAGGACGAGACTGGCGGATTCATGGTTTTCATTCCCCTCTCCATGCAGCCGAAGAGCAAGAACGCGAGCATCATGCGCCGCAACTCCGCATATGAGGATCTTAAGACCATTGCCATCAGCCGTCTAATGCTGGACAACATTCAGCATATCAAAGCCTATTTTATTAATATTGGTACACAGCTGACCCAGGTATCCCTGAGCTTTGGAGCATCGGATGTTCACGGCACCATTCTTAAGGAGAAAATCAGCCACGCCGCCGGTGCCAACACACCGGAAGGCCTGACCCGCAAGGAGCTGGTCTGGCTGGTTAAGGGAGCTGGACGTATTCCGGTAGAACGGGACACCTTCTACAACGAAATCGAGGTTTATGAGTAGATCGCTAAATCGTATAACAAGCAGGACAGAAAGGAACCGATAAAACATGAAACATTTTGTTATTCTAGGTGGAGGTTACGGCGGAGTCACGATTGCCAATACGCTTCTCAAAGGAAATATGCCAAGCGATATTCGCCTGACGATGATCGACCGCATGCCTTACCAGACAATGAAGACGGAATATTACGCGCTGGCCGCAGGCACGGCCTCTGACGTGGAACTCCGCGTTCCCTTCCCCGTGCATCAGAACCTCAATATGAAGTACGGGGAGGTCACTTCCGTTGACCTTGAGAACAAAAAGGTAATCATGGAGAATGATGATCCGGTTTATTATGACCAGCTTGTTATCGCTTTAGGCTGTACGGACCGTTTCCATGGAATTCCCGGGGCCCAGGAATATGCTTGTACCATCCAAACGATGAGCGCCGTCCGGGAGACCTACCGCCTCCTGAATGATACCAAGCCTTATGGCCGGGTGAACATTGTCGGGGGAGGACTAAGTGGTGTGGAGATAGCTGCTGAGCTTCGGGAGAGCCGTCCAGATCTCAACATTGCTCTGATCGACCGCGGAGCAAGAGTCCTGTCTGCATTTCCTCCTAAGATGTCAGCCTACGTGGAGAAGTGGTTCCACGAGCATGACGTGGAGACGTTATCCCATATCACCATTACTTCTCTAGAGCAAGGCGTGATCCATACAACTGGCGATGACATTTTGTCTGATGCCACGGTATGGACGGCAGGCATACAACCGGTGGAAATCGTGCAAAAGCTTGATGTGCCCAAGGATCACCAAGGCCGTGTGCTGCTGAATGAATATTATCAGATTCCAGAGCACCCTGAGGTATTCGTGTGCGGGGACTGCGCCAGTCTTCCATTCGCCCCAAGCGGTCAAGCTGCTGAAGGACAAGGCGAACAGATCGGCCATATCGCGCTTGCCTTGTGGCGTGGCGAGACCCCACGGCTTAGCCCGATTAAGCTGAAGGGAACTCTCGGATCCCTAGGCAAGAAAGCCGGCTTTGGCCTTATGGGCAAACGCCAGGTTATGGGACGAGTTCCCCGGATTCTCAAGAGTGGTGTGCTGTGGATGTCCAAACATCATTTTGGCTAATTGCATATATCTTTAGATAATCAGGAACGGGAGAAATCCCGTTCTTTTTGATTGTGTATAACTTTTAATTCCCATTGAACTTGTAAATAAATGGTTGATAGATTTATAGATTTCTTATATGATTATCTTGGAATAAAATACCTTTAATGGAAGGTTGATGTTTAATGATGAAGAAGCACTTAGCCATCTTAGCTTTATGTTCCGTTACTATTGCAACCGCTTTATCCGTGAATGCAGGGACAACCGACGCCTCTGCATCATCGAAGCCAGCAGTTCAAGCCAAGGCGGGAACAACATCATTAAGCGCATCTCAGACCCAATGGGTTGCCATTGGCTCACCTATTCCCGAGGGCTGGGTGATAACAAGAACCTCAGGTAATATGAATGAGATTACAAATGTTAAGGGAAGCAGCTATGGGCGTGAAATTTGGGTCATGCTCGGCTCACCAATTCCTGAAGGATGGGTTATCACACGGTCCACAGGCACCATGAATTTAATTACCTACGTGAACGGTGCCAGCTACGGCCGTGAGGTTTGGATCATGCTCGGCTCTCCGATTCCTGAAGGATGGGTTATCACACGGTCCACAGGCACCATGAATTTAATTACCTATGTGAACGGCGCCAGCTACGGCCGTGAGATTTGGGTCATGCTCGGCTCTCCGATTCCAGCTGGATGGGTTGTGGTTAGATCAACAGGCACTATGAATTTACTCCGTTACGTAGGCTGATTAAGCTTAGCGAGCTGAGCAATTTAATTTTCTATACAAAAAGAGACCGCCCCTTTACTTCGGAGCGGTCTTCCTGTATATATTTACAGCAACCCTGCGGTTACCTCTTTTTGCCACTAGTCAAGATCCAACTCGGACCAGGCATCGATTTCTTTAATTTTGTCCATAATACGTTCGTACAGCTGCTCCGCGCTTTCTGCCTCGACGAACTCGCCGTTCACAAGGGCAAACGGGGTGAGATAGCATACGCCACAATGTGTCAGACAGCCGTATTCAAGCACATCGTAGTCTGGACAATCCTCCAGCTTTTTCATGACCTCATCGGTTCCAAAGTGCATATTATTCACGCAAAATTCTATAATCGGTCTCATGCAGTAATCCTCGCTTTGCTAATGCCATTTAAATTTAAATCCGTTTGTAATATAATATATAAGAAAGGAGTTGAGAAATATGAGCCAAAATGCACAAGATACTTTGTATGATGAAGTTCTGGAAGTGCTTGATAAACTTCGCCCTTTCCTGCAGCGCGACGGCGGTGACGTCGAACTCGTTGACGTGGAGGATGGCATCGTCAAACTGAAATTGGTGGGTGCTTGCGGCAGCTGCCCAAGTTCCACAATCACACTCAAAGCAGGGATTGAGCGCGCGCTGTTTGAAGAAGTCGAAGGCGTTCAAGAAGTTGTACAAGTATTTTAATTTATAAATTCAAGTACGATCTTCAAGCTGCCGGCCTTCGTGGCCGGCACTTTCTGTTTTAGAGCCATGAACCAGAACAGGCTGCTGCCGGATAGTCAGGCTATTTATTGCATTATTCTGTCCGGATGGATAGAACTTAGCCAAGGAACTTAGGGGGACGGCTTAATCCATGGACGGATTGGGTCAAGTCCTCCTGAAATATCCATAATATTGCCGGTGATAAAGTCAGACTCAGGCTGACACAAGAAGGCGATAACCCGCGAGATATCTTCCCCGCTGCCAGGCCTGCCCCTTGGTGTCTCCCCATCCTGCTCTCCGCTAACCTCGGCAATGGACTTCTCCTTATTCACACCCCGGATGTCTCCCGGGCAAATCATGTTCACGGTAATCCCATACGGGGCTTCTTCAACAGCAAGCGTCTTCGTAAAAGATACAAGTCCCGTCTTCGCAGCAGCATAAGCCGCCCGATGAGGCCATGCCCGGGATTCCGCAGCATGCCCGAATCCAAAATGGATGATCCTGCCCCATCCTCTGCTGCGCATCCCCTCAAGGACCATATGATCAAGCAGCATGGGGCCTACTAAATTCCCTTCAATTAAGGACAGCACCTCTGCCCTGCTGTACTCCGCAAAGAGCTTGCGTTCCCGGATGAACGGGCCCGCATTATTCACCAGAATATCGATCCCGCCCAGGGTGCGCTCTACCTCAGAGACCAACCGTGTGATATCTTCCACACTTGCGACATCCGCACGCACAGCAATACACCGGACACCTTTATCTTCAATCACAGCCTTCAGCTCCAGAGCCTCAGCTTCACTATGAACATAATTCAGAGCAATATGACAGCCTTCATCCGCTAACGTAAGCGCCGTCTTCTTCCCCAGCCCTTTGGCGCTGCCCGTAATCAATGCAATTTTACCTTTCACCTGCGGATTCCTCCCCACGGCAAGCCGTCAGCCTAATAAATACGTACTCCCTATCAAGTATAAAAGATTTGGCTTATCCCCACAACTTGCATGGAAAGGTCATGACGGCCTTACAAGCAAACATTGAAAAAACCTGAAGAAGCAGAACGGGACTGTCCTGAAAGACGGCTCCTGATTTTGATTAGGAGTTCGGTTTGTGTTCAAAAGGCTCCGAGAACGAACGCTGCTACCACCGCTGTTGGTTTTGGATTTCTTGAATTATTTTCAGAAGATGAAATCCAAAACCAAACAATTAAAAGTAAAGAAGCCGCTCCTTGGTAGAATGGAAGTGTCTAACAACCATGCCAAAGGAGGGCTTCTTCTTGTACATTCCTTGAAATTCGTTCAAGGTCTAATTATTGCGTTTCTTAGAACGCAGGAACAATTGAGCCTTGGCACAATTGTTTCTGTCACTTCCTCAGCAATAATTGAGCTCTGGCACAATTATTGCGTTTCTTAGAACGCAGGAACAATTGAGCCTTGATACTTGTCTTCGATAAATTTCTTAACATCGGCGGAAGTCAGCGCCTTAGCCAGTTTTTGAATCGCTTCGGAATCTTTGTTGTCCGGACGGGCTACGAGGATGTTGGTGTAAGGTGAATCCTTATCTTCGATAAAGAGAGCATCTTTGGTTGGAACCAGCTTCGCTTCAAGCGCATAGTTCGTATTGATCAGAGCCAGGTCCACTTCATCAAGAACACGCGGCAGCATAGCGGCTTCAAGTTCTTTAAATTCAAGGTTCTTCGGATTTGCAGTGATATCCTTCACCGTTGCGGAGATTCCAACTCCGTCTTTCAAGGTGATCAAACCGTTCTTGGCAAGCAGAAGAAGTGCACGCCCGCCATTGGTAGCATCATTCGGGATAGCTACTTTTGCGCCATTCGGAATTTCGTCTTTGGTTTTGTATTTCTTAGAGTAAGCACCGAAGGGTTCCACATGCACGCCCACCACGCTTACAAGGTTAAAGTTGTTCTTTTTGTTCTGATCATCAAGGTATGGCTGGTGCTGGAAGAAGTTGGCATCGAGCTGTTTCTCGAACACCTGCGTATTTGGCAGGACATAATCGGTGAACTCTTTAACTTCCAGATCCACGCCTTCTTCTTTCAGCTTTGGTTTGATGAAATTAAGAATTTCAGCATGGGGTATAGCTGTAGCACCTACAACCAATTTAACCGGTTCTGTTTTAGTTTCCGTAGTGGTTTGTGTTTTGCCAGTATCCGCAGATCCCTGTTGTGATTCCTGTGGTTTGCTACCGCAAGCGGCAAGCACCAAGATAAGTGTAAGTAGCAAAAAAGCTGTTGACCATTTTTTCATTTCCAAACCTCCAATTTGTTATTGAATAAGGATTATTATTACCGTTATATTTGTGTTTCCTTATTTCCTTGTAAAATGAGCAACCAAGCGGTCGCCAAGCATTTGCAGCAGCTGAACGAGAATGACCATAAACACTACGGCTACAATCATCACTTCCATCTCATACCGCTGATAACCGTAGCGGATAGCCAAATCTCCCAGTCCACCACCGCCTACCATACCGGCCATGGCCGTATAAGATACCAGCGTAACCACTGTAATCGTCATACCGGCAATAAGCCCTGGCATCGATTCTGGAAGAAGCACCTTCCGGATAATCTGCAGAGTAGATGCCCCCATAGAAGTTGCCGCTTCGATTACCCCGCGGTCGACCTCACGCAGCGCAGTCTCCACAAGTCTTGCAAAGAACGGCGCAGCGCCGATCACAAGCGGCGGAATCGTGCCTGGAACCCCGATCGATACTCCAAAAATGGACCGGGTAACTGGAATCAGTGCAACAATCAGGATGATGAACGGCACCGATCGCAGAATGTTGACAATGAGTGATAGAATCCGGTAAACAAACCGGAAGAAAGCTGAATTGGAACGCGCGGTTACGAATAAGAGAACACCAAGCGGAAGGCCGATAATAAAGGTTAACAGAGAGGAAGCACCCAGCATTTTCAAGGTGTCTATCGTAGCCTGGCCCATTTCCTCCCAATCCACTGATGAGAAGTCAAGTCCCCACATTAGTACATCACCTCCACATCAAGATTGCGTTCTCTGAGAAGTGTGATGGTCCGGTCAATACTGGCGGCATCCCCTTCGAAGGAGACAAGCAGCTGGCCGTACGGCACTTCCTTAATCGTGGAAATCGTCCCTTGAAGAATCGCAAAGTTCACACCCGTCTCACGCACAATCTGAGACAGCAGCGAGTCATAGGTCTGTGATCCAAGAAAAGTGATTTTGACCTGTCTGGACGATCCAGAGCTGAGCGAGGACAGCGCCAGCTTAAGCGCCTCGGCCCCAGTTGATTCGCGGTTAATAAACTCCCGGGTCACCTGATGCTTCGGCTTTAGGAACACCTCGGTTACCGGCCCCTCCTCCACTATGCCCCCGGCATGGATGACAGCCACCCGGTCACAAACACTTTGGATGACGTGCATCTCATGGGTGATAAGCATAATCGTAAGATTGAACTTGCGGTTAATGTCCAGCAGCAGCTTCAGGATTGAATCTGTTGTCTGGGGATCAAGCGCCGAAGTCGCTTCATCACACAGCAGCACGTCCGGATCATTCGCTAACGCCCGGGCAATGCCCACCCGCTGCTTCTGTCCACCGGACAGCTGGGACGGATACTTGTTCTTATGATCCTCCAGCCCGACAAGAGCCAGCAGTTCATTCACCTTTTTGTCTATGGCGGCTTTAGGCGTGTGAACCAGCGTCAGCGGGAAAGCGATATTGTCATATACGGTCGCAGAAGAGAGCAGATTGAAATGCTGAAAGATCATGCCAATCTTTCTCCGGTGCTGCTGAAGCTCCCCCTTCCCCATAGAGGTAAGGTTGGCACCATTCACCCAGACCTCTCCGGATGTTGGACGCTCCAGCAGGTTGATACACCGGATCAACGTGCTCTTGCCAGCCCCCGAATGACCGATGACACCGAAGATCTCCCCTTTATTTACCGTTAAGTTGAGCTTCGACAAGGCTGTCGTTGCTTTGTTCTTTTTGCCATAAGATTTAGTAAGTTGTTTAAGCTCTATCAAAACCGATCCTCCTCTATATCCAAACGCGAAAAGAGCCCCACGCAGAATTGTAGGGCTCTCAAAATTTGAGACTTTGCCTTCTCATCTGCCAGAAGCGCACCCCATGTACGCTCTGAAGGATTTAGCACCATGTCATTCAACGATGAAAGGTCTAAAGACCTAAACACATATTTGAATCGGTTGCCGGGCTTCATCGGGCCTGTCCCTCCGCCACTCTTGATAAGAAATATGAAATTTTCGAGTTGGTTCATGAAATCTTTTCTGAAACTGTCTCTCAGTATAGAGGCTTTTGCACCGTTTGTCAAAGGCAATTTATTCATTTTATCAAATTAATCCGATTAGAATACTTTTATATTTGAGAGCGTATATTTAAATGATACGTTCAGTGACTCCAGCACCATTTGATAACCGTCCATCAGATCAGTCAAATGCTGATCCATATCCTCAAGCTCAAGCTTTCCATGCGGCGCTTGATGCTTCTGCCAGAGATCATCCTGCATTTCTGAATTCATGTAGTGAATCTCCGTATTCCTCCGGCGGCGCAAGCGGGATAATGCATCCTTATGCTGTTCCTTGATCTCCGTCAGACGCTGCCCAAGCCTAGGATGAGCCCCAAGATAACTGAACTGTCGAAGAACCGTGAAATAAGAATAATGCGGCTTTACTCTAGCCGTGTTGAGTCCGTACAGCTCATTTAGGACCGTACCCAATTTATCCAGGATGGAGAATACGCGGATGAACCCGTCCTTATAGAAATATACATAACGAGCGTAATCCCCTTTTTCCTGAGGTCCCATATCCGCCATATACCTGGTATGAACCTTGTGCCGGAAAAACGCGGAGGCATGCGTACACTGCTCCAACTCATCAAGGGAGGCGGCAAGACCCTCCATCCAGATCTGAAGCTTGGAATAATCAAGCCTAGAACCGCTGCTTCTGTCCGGTCTGGCCTGGAAGTGCTGGATAACCTGCCTCATGGTTTTGAATGTGTCTGACAATAGCCCCTCATCCCTGCGGGGCGGCTCTCCAAGCAGGCTGCGCAGCATACACGGCCCCCTTTCGATTGCTGATTTATGTTAGGCAAAATAACTGGACCAGCGCTGATCCACCAGTTTCACGATATCCTCACGCGGGAACAGCTCATCCGGGTAACCCGGTTTCATTCGTGCATCAATTACGAGAGGTAGGTTATACGATAAATGATGCTGTTGTATCTCCGCATCCGCATAAATATCCGAAGCCGGGTTAAATCGTGTAAATACCGTCCATGTGAATGAGTTCGATGACTTGGCCACTTCCTCAGCATGATCAACCAGGACAACGAGCGGCCACTTCCACTCGGCTCCCTTCTCCTTCAGGCGGGCGAGCAGGCGGGCTGGCAGTTCTGGTTCCTGTTCATATGCGGCACCCGACACCACCAGGCACCCATCATGGAATACCGCGATCTCATGGATTTCGGCGATCTCGCCGCCCGTATATTCCCGGGGAAGTTCACGTACCGGGTCCCCTACGCCAATCAGGATCGCTTTACTGCCGTGGTTAAGCTTCAGCCCGGTATAATCCAGAGTATCATTCGACGTTTTATTAAAAATAAATAAGTCCGTTCGCGGGTTAAACCGCTCTAGTACAGTCTTGAGTGTAATCTTGATATCGGCAAGATCCACCGGCACATTCGTCAGCATCAAGAACTTCGTCAGAGACAGCTGGCCTTCGCCAAGAATCCGGAAGCCCGCAACCAACGCCTCTCTTGAATAGCTCTCACGGACGACAGCGGACGCGAGCGCATGGAATCCACTCTCAGAGTAAGTCCAGAGGGACCGTACACTTGGCATAACTACAGGGAAAGCTGGAGATAACAGCTTTTGAAGGAAATCGCCGATGTAATAGTCCTCCTGCCGGGGCTTGCCGACAATCGTTGCAGGATAAATGGCATCCTTGCGGTGCCACATATGGCTGACCTGAAGGACAGGGAATTCATGCTGAAGCGAATAATAACCAAAGTGATCGCCGAACGGTCCTTCAAGGCGGCGCTCATGAGGGGGTACGAATCCCTGAATGGCAAATTCCGCCTCAGCCGGAATCCGGTGCCCACCCATCGGGTTATCCGCCATCGGCAGCTTTTCCCCAAGAATGAAGGATGTGACCAGCAGTTCGGACAAATGCTCTGGCACCGGAGCGATGGCGCCGGCGATCAGGGCCGGTGGGCCACCAAGGAATACGGATACAGGCAGCGCTTCTCCACGTTTCTCGGCCTCATGGTAATGGAAGCCTCCGCCCTTCTGGATCTGCCAATGAACACCTGTAGTCTGATCGTCATAAATCTGGATGCGGTACATGCCCAAGTTGTTGTCTTTGGCTTGAACCGGATTCTCAGTGTAGACAAGCGGCAGGGTCACGAACGGCCCCCCATCCTCCTGCCAGCTGGTCACCTTCGGAAGGTCCGCGAGCGGACGATCCGTACGGCATACCTGAAGAATGGGAGCCTCCCCCTTAGGTACCGTCTTCATTCCTACCTTTAACACTTCCCGAATCAATCCCCGCTCATTCCAGAGCGCCTTGGGAGTTGGTGGGAGCAGGGTGTTCATCGCGCCGACAAGACGGTTAGCCAGCTGTTCGGGACGCGGTCCAAACGCCATTTCGACGCGCCGCGGCGTCCCGAATAAGTTCGTAACCACCGGGAACGGTGTGCCTTTCACATTCGTGAACAGCAGGGCTGGGCCCTCTTCAGCAATGACCCGCCGGTGAATTTCCGCAAGCTCCAAATAGGGATCAACAGGCGCATCGATCACCACCAGCTGCTTGTCCTTGCGCAGTGCTTCAATCCACTGCCTTAAATTTCTGTAACCCACAGATGATACCTCCTATTGATCTGACTCATCTCAAGTTTCTTACTCCTATGTAAAACTCCGCATTGCTGCGGAGCTTTAGTTCAACCTCGTATTCAATTGGCCCTGCTTAGCCTCCGCCCTGCTCAGCTGCCAGGTTCTCACACTCATATAGCTGAGCACACCGAACATGCAAGCCAGGACGAAGATATGCGACAAGGAGGCAAAAATATACATGTTGGAATTGGTCAGGTTCATAACCAGAAAAGCACCTGTGAAAATTTGAACGATAACAAGCACAGTTGCCGCTAACCCAAGCGACCGGATTTCCTTGTTCCCCTGATGCTTTCTGTAA
This sequence comes from Paenibacillus sp. J22TS3, assembly GCF_018403205.1. Lineage (NCBI taxonomy): Bacteria > Bacillati > Bacillota > Bacilli > Caryophanales > Paenibacillaceae > Paenibacillus > Paenibacillus sp. J22TS3. The sequence continues at coordinate 57,363 of NZ_BOSF01000008.1, read as the reverse complement.
GCAAAATGTCCGAGCACGGCAATCACAAAGAACAAAGTTATAGCTCCGATCCGGTGAATGAATGCAATGCCCACGCCTCCGGTAAGTTCAGGAATAACCTGTCCGTTACAGAGCGGCCAGCCGCTGCATCCTCCTGCAGAACTCGTATGGCTGACATAGGCTCCCAGGTAGACCACGATATAAGTGTAGAACGTGGCAAACCATACCAGATTCCGGAATCTCCGGGTAACTGGTCCGGTAGGAAGCTTCGGCATGTTGGCTTCTTCACGTTCCTGCTCTCTCATACCAAGAGCAAGCATCAATGAGCTTGCGAAGGCAATCAGCGAGAACCCGAAGTGCAGTGCCATCACAGCCGAGGATTGCGAGAACACCACCGCGAGAGCCCCCATAATCGCCTGCACCACAACAAAAATAAGGGCAAGCGTGGCGTACGCTTTAAGGTCGCGCCGTTCCTTCCGATAGATCATAAAAGCAATAAACGCCGCCAGCGCGAGCATGCCTGCGGCCCCGCTCACTGCACGATGAGACCATTCTATGAGTGAAGACAGCGTATGGGCGGGAACGAACTTCCCGTTACAGAGCGGCCATTCCCGGCCGCAGCCAAGCCCTGCATCCAGCTTCGTTACTGCGGTCCCACCCAGCGTGGCCATCAGCATAACAAAGCTGGAAGCATAACTCAGCCATTTCAGTTGTTTGGTATTCACTTTTTCCTCACCTGCTATATTCATTGGATTTACACAAATTAAGCTGCTCTTTCATTATAACCGATGAGGATATACATATCATAAGTCACATGTGACAAAATGATCAAATCATGAAATAACGCCACCCAAATGGATGGCGCTTGTGACTTTTGGTATTGCGTACCCTATTCCTTATGCTCCGCCGTATCGTGCAGAGTCCGGTACACATCCAAGGCACGGTTCAGGAAATCTTCAATTTCCTCCCGGGATTTACGGGCTTTGTTGACGAACCGGACAAGCTCGCGTCCGTCCGTATAGGCAACGAAGCTTGGAATGCCCAGGATATTCTGTTCCTGACTGACATCCCCTACCTTATCCACATCCACCTGAAGGAACGTGATGCGGTCTCCGTACTTCTCCTCAACCTCAGGCATAAATGGGTCAATGAATTTGCAATCTACGCACCAGTCTGCTTTGAAGACGGCAACAACCAAATTGCTGGACTGCGTTTCTACAGTAAACGCACCAGCGGATGTCACTTCTTTCATGAGCTTCAGTCCTTTCTATCGTTATCTCTCTTAGTCAATCAAAACGAAGAGTGGAAGTCAAACTTTTAGGCCATAATGTGACTAAATTCTTCTTACGTTATAATCACCTGCCAAGGTACATATTGACTCACTTTATTCGAAAGAGAGGGATCAACATGAGCCAGCCCTTTCACCAGGGTGACTCCAAGTCGCCCGGGCTTGCCGCAGTACTTAAAGAAATGCTTCTATCGCTTCCTTCCATGGTGAGTGAGGTGGTAAAGAGCAAAACCGCAGGCATCGCTGCCTCTTCACGCCTAAGGGAAGAGAAAATTCACCTGGACTGGAATGAGGCGTCTGCCAGGACCGTATATACAGAGGTGGAAGACCTCCTTAAGCGGAGCAGTCAGGGGCGGAGACTTGACGAGCCGCTGGGATTGATTGTCGATGCCAAGGATGGCCTAACCCCCGAAGACCAGCGCGTTATTGAGGAAATCGAGGAATCGGTGCGGATGAACAATATCAGCAATATCACCCGGACAGAGGCCTACCTGAAATGCTACCAGGCTTACCCTGAACTGCAATGGTCTTTCCTGGCCCATATGGTCTCGCGCAATGCAGGCTGGAACATGAGTGATCTGCGCGGCGGCCAAATGTATCCGCTGCTGGATGAGACCGGCAAGGAAGTGACCTACCGCTTTCTGGAAAGATGCAACGCGTTAATCTTCCAGGATGCCTACCCTCAGCTGATGCTCTATATGAAAAGCCGGGAGATCGGGTCAAGCCTGTTCTATCTGCTCCCTCACTTCCATGTCTCCCGGTTTATGCGGCCTTTCTGGGACCGCTTCTGGCTGGAGCGCGGCAGTGCCCTGCTGGCTGTAGGCCTGATTATCAACGAGCAAAATTACATTGAGAAACGGGTCGTCCGGAACCCCTACTTTCAGAACCGGGTCACGGAAAAAGCGAATTTCCACCTGCACAATTGGGCAGGACTCAATCAGATTATCTTTCCTCTGCTGGATCTGGATTCAGTATCTGCGGAAGACGGCACTCCAAAGCAGCAGGAAAAACAGACTTTGGATGCTTCATCCTGTCCCGAAGGGCATATTCCGCGGCTGGCCGGACGGATTCTTGGCGACTTCTCCAGTCTCAGCACGCGAATTACCTTCGGCAAGAACCTGTACGCGCTGCTCTTCGGCCTCGCTTCCCTGAGGAAAGGAGCCGAAGCCTTCGCCTCGCTTGTTCCGCACACCGGATCAAGGGCCGACTATTGGCCAGCCTTGTTCACCACAGACAAGGACCAAGCCTTGGGCCCAGGCCTTGAAGGGATGGAACTTCTTGAGCAGACCAGCCTGCCGGAAGGCAGACGCCTGTATGCGCCCAAGCTGCTTGACGCCTGGGGCGACACTTCATACGAGCCCATCTCCAGAGAGGATTGGCTGCAGGATCACAGCGCCCTGGACGGGCTGAGCAAGCCTCAGCAGCCCTATCTGTGCGATATCAGCTTCGAGCACCGGCTTGGTATTATCAAAACCGCCTTTGCCCATGATACGGCAAGTGGAACCGATCATTGAACAAGGGAGACACCGAAGTGTCTCCCTTGAAATTCAACGTATAAAGCTGTGCAGCACCAAATTTATGCGGAGCCAGCGGACCCGCGTTGGAGCCGCATAAGCGGGCGCAGTATTTTCTGGAGCACTCTCGGATAACTGCCCAGCTCGTCTTTGCGGACCACCCGCATGACTACCAGCATAACCGGATACAGAATGAGTACAGAAATACCTACCAGGCAGCAGGCGAAGAAGAAGCCCACTCTTGGCGGCAGGACAGCCGTTGTAAGGTCGCCCAGATAATTAAGGCCATATCCTGCTCCGAACAAAACAATTACGGTAAGCAGGAAGCCTGTCCACCGTCCGCTCATAATATGGAATGGCACAATCGCCTTCATCGAACGCAGATTAAGCAGTGTGATCACAAGGAAGCACAGACCCGTGCCGATGATAATCCCATAGATTCCAAAGAAAGGGGCTAGCGCGAAGCTGGCAATCAGCTTCACCACGATCCCAACAAGAACATGTCCCATGGACAAATTCACCTTGCCAAGCCCGATCAGAATTGAACTAGACGTTGACATCGTAATCTGAAAGATGGTTCCAAGGGTAAGCAGCCCGATAATTCCGCTTCCCTCCAGGCTGCTGAACAGAAGCCCATTCACGGAATAAGCTGCCGCACACAGAATGATGACAATCGGCATACCCGTCAATATCGATACCCGCATAGCGAGTGTAATCTGGCGTTCCAGGTGCGGACGGTCCCCTCTGGCAAACGCCGCCGCGATGACAGGCAGAAGCGATGCGCTCAGTGCGATGGACAGAATTGGCGGAATTCCCGCGATACTCTGTGCCCGGCTGCCCAGAATACCCAGTGTGTTCGTGGCCGCCAGGTTACCCATCTGGTGAATCAAGAGCGGCTTGACAAGGGTTCCGTCAATGAAGTTGACCGCTGGTACAGCCAAGGAAGCGAGCACAATAGGAATAGACAGCTTGAAGATGTCACCGTAAATGCGCATCAGTGGGAGCTGCTCGGACCCGGTTGACAGGTCCTCAAGCTGCTGTCTCCGGTCTTCTTTCCGCAGCTTACTGGAAAACCACATCAAGATGCCGAATGCTGCAACACTTCCAAGCACGCCGCCGAAGGAAGCACCCGCAGCTACCCATTCATCCTTATAATTCGCATGCAGCAGGAAGAATGCCAGCCCGATTCCGGTAATAACCCGCAGCACCTGCTCCATAATCTGAGAGATGCCGTTAGCGGCCATATAACCTCTACCCTGGAAATACCCCCGCATCATCGCAATAGTCGGGAACAGCAGCAGCGCCGGCGCAATCGCCCGGATAGCAGGCACGGCCTCAGGCTGCTTCGTTAAGGTGGCATAGACTGGTGCCAGCGTATAGAGCAGCACTGTCATGACGAGACCGATAAACACGGCAAAGATCAGCGCCGCCTTGTAGACCCGCTGCGCTTCGCCTGGGCGCTTTAAGGCATAGCGCTCGGAGACCATTTTGCTTAGTGTGCTGGGAATTCCAGCGGTGGCCACGGTAAGCAGCATCAGATATACGTTGTTCGCCACCGTGTAGGACGCATTGCCGACAGCCCCAAAGATGTGCTCAAGCGGGACACGCTGCACAAGCCCTAACACACGGGCTACCAGAGCCGCTGCGGCGAGGATCAGCGTTCCCTTTATAAAAGATTCTTTCTTAGACAAACCGATTTCCCTTCTTTCTCGGACCTATTCCTGGTTAGAAGCTGATAATCCAGATGAAGAATACAATAATCATCACGATTTCAAGCAGGATTTTGACGACCATGCTGCTGAACAAGCCAACGACCGAACCAAACCCGACTTTCAGCGATTTTTGAAAAGATGACCCTGAAATCAGTTCCCCTGCTACCGCCCCAACGAAGGGGCCGATAATGAGCCCAAACGCCGGAATAACGAAGGGACCGATAATTGCCCCGATCGTACTAAGCCATACGGACGCCTTGCTGCCTCCGAAGCGTTTAACCCCCCAAGCTCCCACCGCATAGTCCGCAGCCAACAGAACGATCACGATCAGCGTCTGCAGGGTCCAGAAACCCCATCCAAAATGCTCGAATGTAAAGAACCATCCGTACACGAAGAAAGCCGCATAGACCGCGATAACCCCAGGAAGAACGGGGATGACCGCTCCCGCAAGTCCCACGAGGAACAGCCCAATGATTAGAATCCAGCCCAGAATATCCACTAGAGTATCACTCCTCCGGTAAAATAAACTTCTGGATCACCTCGGCTATTCCGTCATCATTATTGGACGCCGTCACATAATCCGCGTTCTCCTGCACAGCGAGCTGAGCATTGCCCATAGCAACGCCAAGTCCAGCCGCCTGAATCGCCGCAAGGTCGTTCAGGCTGTCGCCAACGGCAATAACCTGGGACATGTCCAGCCCAAGAAGCTCACAGACAATTTTGATTCCTGTCGCTTTGTTGACCCCCTCAGGGTTAATCTCAAAGTTATACGGGGATGAATTGGTGATTTCGAGACCTCCCATATCCTGCAGCCTCATCAGAATTTGATGACGGAGATCGGCGTCCTCAGTATGATATCCGAACTTAATCCAATGGTTCACATCCACCAGAGCAGGGTCCCAGTTCTTCTCATTATATGATCCTTCCACCGAATAAGCCCAGAACCATACACCAAGTTCTGCAGCAATTCCATGCATCTGTTTGACTAGCTCTTTGTCCAGCAGTTCCCTGCGGTACAGCTCATGAGGCGTCTTCCATACTTCACTTCCATTGACTGTAATCATCGGTGTGTTCAGGCCAAGCTGATCTCCGAACGGCACCGCTTCATTGAATGAACGCCCGGTGGATAAGCAGACATGAACCCCGGCCGCAGCCGCTTTGCCGATCCATTCTGCTGTCTTTGGTGATATCTCGTGATTATCGTTAAGTAAGGTCCCATCCATATCGAGTGCAAGCAGTCGGTATTTCATCCGTTCATCCTCCATCTTCTGATACAATATAGGTTATCTATTTATCTCTAAACAACATCTTAGTCATTCTACCACAGGAGCCGCAGACCAACAAAGCGATTCCCCGCACAATGAGAAACCGGTCCCCGCCATATTAGGCCGAAGACCGGTTCAAGGAATTTCACCACCTGCGCTATTCATTATCCTGTAATCATAATAAGCGCCAGCACACCAAGTGTAATTCTTGCCCGCTGCAGGGGGCTTTTCTTAATCTTGACTTCCATGGACGCCAACTCCTTTAAGTTCTTGATGGGGATCAGGACACGGCCGTACTCGGGAACACTCCCCTCGAAATTTTCCTCAATAAAACAATGTTTCCTTAATGCAATTTTATTCAATAATTAAAAATAAGGCAAGGGGTTTTCCCCCTATGCCTTAGATTTGGGCGCCATCGTCAAACCTCTATACCAAGTGCTGCAAATGATTATACATCTGTTTTACCGAGTGGTGTTCTTAGAAACATTGGAATTATCAGCGTTCTGGCTCATCTGTCCCTTCGGAACTCCGTCCAAGCCATATACGGAATCATATGCGTCAAAAATCTTCCGGGCGACCGGCGCCGCGCTTTGTGCTCCGAAGCCGGCTTCAGGAATCATTACCGCAATAGCAAGTTTGGGCTTATTGCGGGGAGCGAAAGCGATGAACACCCCGTTATCCACATTTTCTTTCCCCGCCCATTGGGTGGAAGTCCCTGTTTTCCGGGCGAAATCATACTTAAATCCCTCGAACGAACTCACCTTGGTCGCCATCCCTTTATGAATTACGTTCCAATGTGCCTCACTAAATTCGGCCTTCCCAAGTAATTTGGGTTCGAACTTCTTGATCACCTTGCCAGAGCTGTCCCTGATCGTATCCACAATATGCGGCTCCATCCGGCGTCCCTTGGAGGCAAGCATGGCCGTGTACTGGGCAAGCTGCATCGTTGTATATTTCCCCTCCTGCCCAAATGCGGCGCGGGCCATCTTCGATTGGGTGGTCTCTTTCTTGTTCGTGTAATAATCCCGACCACCCTCATATTCATTAGGAAGATCCACCCCTGTCGGGATACCGAGTCCAAACCGCTTCATGTATCTGTCCCAAAGCTCGATCGAATCCTTGCCTTTGCTGCTGTACATCTTAAGCCCGACCATATCAATCATGAAGGCGTTAGAGGATTCCTTAATTGCCTCCTGTGGGGAGATGGCACCAAGCACATGCCCTGAGGAGTTTTTAATCCGGGTATTGTCTTTCCCGAACTCAGCATACCCTTTGTCATAATATGTTGAGTACGGACCAAAATATCCTTCATTTAAACCGATCAGCACGGTAAGCGGCTTAATCGTTGAACCCAGGTACACAACAGACTCAAGACGATTTTTGGCCTCGCTGGGGCGAAATGAGCGGATTGTGCCATTTTGATAAATGTATTTGATTTTATCGAAATCGTCATGGGTGATCCCGCCTGTCCGCCACACATTCGGATCGTAGTCCGGCATGCTCGCCATAGCCACCACCTTGCCTGTATCCACCTCCATCGCCACCGCATAACCAGCTCTGGCATTTGGATGAGTCCTTCCATTGACGAGGTGGGAATGAAGCCAGGTCAGCTGCTCAGATATCGCTTTCTGGGCGGCAATCTGAATATCCTTATGAATATTGAGGTACAGATCATTCCCCCTCTCAGGCGGGGTTATTCCCTCCAGACCCTTGGCCATATTTTTAGGGTCTACGGAGACGCTTCTGAAGCCGTTCTTCCCCCTGAGCACATCTTGATACTGGAGCTCCAATCCATCGTACCCTACGTCTTCAAGCTCTGTATATTGGAGCGCCGGATCATCGTTCTTCTTCTCCCTGATCTTCTTATATACTTTAAGACTCGTCGAAGCTCCCTTAAATTTCTTAATATATCCCACAGTCTGAACCGCAACACCGTTGACCCCGCTCTTGCTATCGTTGTAATAGTTGCGGACACTCTCTTCCACAATATAAAGCCCAGGATATTTAGATTTATTCTCTGTGAAATAAGCAACTTCATCTTTACTTAGTCCTGCTTTTATTCTCCGCGGTTCGAATCCTCCGCTGCGCATGGACAGGATATCCATCGCATAAATGATGTCCTTGAGCTCCTGCTGCTCCTGCGTGGGATCACCAAGCTCTTTGAATTTAGCCATAAGCTCTTCCCCAAGCTTAATTGCCTTCGGAAGAAATTTATACTCAGCGTTTAAAGTTATGTACAATGACTGCACCGGCGTCGAATAAGCCAGCTTCTCGCGGGAAGCATCATAGATCGTTCCCCTAATAGGAGGAAGCGGCACATTTTTGACATTCGGGTCCTCTGTTCCGGGAACAAGCTTAGGGCCCTCTACGAACTGAAGCACGGCAAGACGCAGAATGATGACGGTAAAAATGATAAACGATCCGAAGAAAAATAAGTTTAGGCGGAGATGGGATTGCCTTTTCTTGGTGACCTCCTCTTCTATACTGCTGCGGTCCTCACTGAACTTCATACCCGCTTCCAACTCCTTCCTCTCTCGATAACCAGTTCCATCGTATCACAGCTATGCGCCAATATTGGTTACAATTGGATAACTAAATAAGCAGGTAACGCCATTCCCTAATACAGAGCGCATAATATCTTTCCGCCCAAGCATTGAATATTTAGAGTTAAATCAAAAATAGGATTCATGACAATATAATAGCTATTAATCTATAAATGTATAAAAATAATATACATAATTGAGAATATATGGTATTTTGTGTTTGTGTTGGCCGACATGGTTATTTCACTAAAAAGGGAAAGGGTGGAATTGCATATCATGAAAAAAATATCTCTTTTATGTTCCTCTATGCTAGCCGCGTCTCTTTTAATGGCTGTCCCAAGTTTTGCTGCCGAGTCAAGCCAAAGCTCCGTGGATTTGGTCCAAAGTTCAGTGAAATCTACCCCGACATCAATTTCTGACTTACTAATTACGCCTAGCTCAGTAGCTGGATATTGGAAGACTGATCTCACGGAAAATAAAACAAAAAATCTAGCGACATTCACAATTACGGAAAAATCGACTATTACATTACTTGTTACCCAGAAAAGAACTGGGGGTACAGGCCCAGCGATTAATAAAGCTAGGTTGTATTATCATCTCACAAGTTCTAGTGGGAAAGAACTAACATTTAAAGATGTCTACGGTGACACCACTAATGAACAAGTTTCCTGGACTTATGTCTTGCCAGGTACTTATACGTTAAGCGTTTATATGCCACCAGAAGCTGGTTCTGGTGTTACAGCAGCTAGCACAACAGGCAACGTTTACACTACCCCGTCTCCTAAGAACTGACTCCGTTTATGAGACAGGGATCAAAAACAACTTTTAAGTCTAAGCAGCCAATTGTCGGAAGTAAACCGGCGACTGGTTGTTTAGTTTTGTTTAAGAAAGTAGCCATAGACACCAAAAGCCAAGGAACTAAGCGAAAACAGACCGCTTAGTCCTTGGCTTTTTACGATGATTATCCTGCTTTTCTGGTGAGCGTGCTCCAATGTTTAGTTTTGGGACAGCCTCTAGTTTAGTAAATTGCTGCTACTAATTATCGATTCCCGGCCCCGTTAGTCTGACCGCTCTTCCCGTCCTGATTGCCGGACTGGTTCTGAAGCGTCTTCTTCGGAATGCCGTCAAGACCATATTCCATATCATAAGCATCGAATATCTTCCGGGCTATAGGAGCCGCACTCTGAGCACCGAATCCCCCTTCAGGAATGACAACCGCTACAGCCAGCTTCGGCTTATTGCGCGGCGCAAAGGCGATGAACACCCCGTTATCCACGTTCTTGTGACCAACCAACTGGGTGGATGTCCCTGTCTTACGGGCAAAATCATAAGGGAAATTGTCAAAGGAGCTTACATCCGTAGCCATCCCCTTAATGATTTCGTTCCAGTATGAACTCTTGAAATTCTCCTCATTCAATACCTTAGGTGTAAACTTCTTAATAATGTTCCCCTTGGAGTCTTTAATCATGCTGACGATGTGGGGCTCCATACGTTTCCCCCGGGTAGCCAGCATGGTCGTGTACTGTGCCAACTGGAGAGTTGTGTATTTCCCCTGTTGGCCGAAGGAGGCATAGGCCAGGCGGGACAAGGCCGTCTCCTTCTTATTCGTGTACTCCCGGAAACCAAGATATTCATTAGGCAGATCTACTCCCGTAGAGACCCCGAGCCCAAACTTCTTCATGTATTCATCCCAAAGCCCGATGCCCTTCTCTCCATACTTCTTGTAAAGCCTCTCCCCGACCATATCAACCATGAAAGTATTCGAGGAGTGCCGGATTGCATCAGCCGGGCTGTTCAGATAACCATACACGTGCCCTTGGGAGTTGCGGACCTTGGAGGAGTCATTCTTACCAAAGGTAGCATAACCCTTATCATAATAAGGCGTGCTTGTTGTGAACAATCCATCATTCAAGCCAATCAGCACAGAGAGCGGCTTGATCGTGGACCCGAGTAGAACCACGGATTCCGGGTGCTGGCCCTTCTGGCCCGAACCGAAGGATCTGATCGTGCCGTTCTGGTACACGTTTTTGATTTTATCGTAGTTATCGCCGGAAATCCCCCCGGTACGCCATACATTTGGATCATAATCCGGCATGCTTGCCATGGCCACAACATTGCCTGTATCCACTTCCATCGCAACGGCAAAACCGGTTCTGGCATTCATGTGATACTGGCCGCTCACCGGGTGGGTATGAAGCCAGGACAGCTGGTCCATGATGGCTTTTTGGGTCGCCGTTTGGATCTTGCTGTCAATGTTCAGATAGACATCATGGCCCTTCTCTGGTGGAGTAATCTCGGTAACCCCACTGGCCATGTTGCGCGGGTCGACGGACACACTCTTGAAGCCATTCCGGCCGCGCAGCTCATCCTGGTACTGGTACTCAATCCCGTCAAAGCCTACATCCTCTGTATCGGTATACTGCAGAGCTGGATCATCCGCCTGTCCGACCTTCTTCTTGTAGAAGTCCAGCACAGTCGAAGCTCCTTTGAACTTCTTGATGTAACCTACCGTTTGAACCGCAATACCGTTTATGCCGTTACTTGGGTCCGTATAGTAGTTACGGATACTTTCCTCAACGACATCAATCCCAGGATATTCGCTCTTGTGTTCCATGAAATAAGCAACTTCCTTGTTGGACAATCCCACCTTCAGACGACGCGGGGCGAATCCGCCGCTAAGCTTGGACTTCAGATCCATCGCTTCCACCACGTCTTTCACGGTCAGCTTCTCACCGTTCGAATCACCGAGCTCATTGAACTTCGCAACCAGCTTAGTGGCTAGAGCCTGGGCATTGGCCTCGTTCTTTCCTGTATACTCCTTGGTAAGTGTCATATACAGCGATTGAACCGGCGTGGAATAGGCTAACTTCACATTCTGCCGGTCATATATCGTACCCCGGGTTGGTGGCAGCGGAATATCCTTAACTGCCAGATTGCCACCCTGCTTAACCAGCTTGGGACCTTCCACAAATTGAAGTATAGCCAGACGCACAATAATCACGGTAAATATAGCAAATGCGGTGAAAAAAAACAGATTAAGACGAATATTAAAATGACGCTGCTGCGCGGCCTGTTTCTCCCGCGGGTCATCCTCGTAATTCTTTTTCATTGGTTTTCCCCTGTAGCCTCCCTGATGCTTAATAGTTCTTCCCGTATTTTATCACAGGGTAATCGGACTAGGCGAATTTCTCTCAAGCCAGCCCCTATATGGCTTTATCTGCAATATGTGTCTCGTTAAAAGCCTTCGGGTTGAACCAGTCCCCGCTTTGGGCCCAGGTCGGATCAAGCGGCACCCATTTCTTCAATTCACTCAGGTAAACCTCGTTCCAGGCATGAGGGCCGTATCCACCCTGACCGTTATAACCAAGTCCGGTAATTACCTTCACCTTCAGGCCCTGTGAACGTGCCATAACTGCGTACAGACGGGCATAATCAATACATACCCCCCGTTTGGTTTCAAACGTCATCGCAGGTGTCTGTTCATGCCAAATCTGCTTCTCTTCGTAATCCTTGACTTTGTCATAGTCATAACTGATTCGCGTGCCTACCCAATCATACAGCTTACGCGCCTTCTCCTCGTCCGTGGCAGCCCCTTTCACAACAGCTGCTGCCGCACCCACGATGTTATCGGGAACCTGGGCGTCAAGCACCTCATATCTGCGCTGCATGATCCCATTCAGTTCTTCCTCCATACTTCGGGTGAAGACGGGAAGCTTCTCCTTGATCAGATTGCCCGATAAAGGCACAATGATAGACTGGGCCCCCTCGCGATACACAGGTGAAGCTTCAACATAACGGCTGAAGCCGCTGTTCGGATACAGGGTGACCACGATAAACAGTACAGCGATAACGACGATACAGCGGGCCGCACCGATGACCGCACCGATGCCTGCGCCAGCCAAACGGCTGAGCAGGGACGCAGGCCGGTCACTCCCACCACCAAAGCGGTGGATCAGGGATGCTCCGCCAAATACAAGTGCGGCAAGCAGACCGAGTACGGACCGGACCACCCAATACCCGATAATAAAAACAACTGCGAACCGCATGAGCGGAAACTCACGGATTGCAGTAATCAGTGTGTAATATATTTGCTCCCACTTGTTTAAATCTCTGGACGGCAGGTCAATGCTGGTCAGCCACTTCTGCACAATGGGCGACAGCCACATCGCCAAAGGCACGGATAGGGCAATCCCCGCCAGGGAGAGGACACCTCCGCTGATCAGGGAGAATAGACGGCCTGCCGACCTCGATCCCCCTCTGATCAGGCCCTGCAGGACAGAGACCGCCATGATCAAAATTAATAACAGATTGATAAAATTATAATTTTGCACATTTTGAACCCAATCTGGCACGTCAAATAGCCCCTCTCTTTGATCGTCTGGACTCAAAATGATCGTAGTTTATTTCGAGTTCCTCTTAGCTTCCTGTATAAAAGCATTCAAAGCATCGCTCCGGCTCCATTCGCCCAGCGATACGTCCCGGAAGGTGACTTTCACCTTATCACTGTCCGCACTCCCGCTAACCTCAAGATTCGGCGACTTGATCACAAAAGTGCCATCCGCTTTTCTAGTGAACTTTGCTTCCTTGGCTTCACTTGTCATCATCTTGATAGCTTCGCTCTTGACTGCATCCGTTGTCTGGGTGGTCAGCGTGGATGCCACCTGTCCAAGGTCCTTCAGGGACATTCCGCTATAAATCACCACGAATGCCACAATGACAAGAATGAGCCCCCATTTGACTACAGTCTTCACCAGGTTGGCAATCAGCAGCAGCACAACCAACGCAATTACAAGCACAAGCCAGTTTTGTTTAAAAAACTCAATCCAAACTTGAACGTCCATCCTTCTTTATACACTCCTAATTATCATTTGTTGGTGGAGCACGCCGGGCAAGGCGCCAAGTTGCCTTTTATATTATACATGATGGCCACACCTGGTGTCAGCCTAACCCCGCTTGGGGACTGTATCCAGCCCTTTTATCCAAATAAAATTTAAAAAATATATAAAATGAACTTATTAAGGTTCCCTTAAGGGGCGCTGCGATGCCGAGTGTTCTTACGACCGCTGTTGTCTCCGAAATGCTTGAACTAGATATCCAGTGGGGGCATTTCGGAGACAAAGGCGGACGCTCCGCTTCTTCAGAATCACTCGTCCTCTCCGCTCAGAGAGGTTAATTTTTAAAGTTCGTTTTATATAGCATAAGTTCGTCCCTTAGAACGTACAAGTAGAGCATATAGTTCGGTCGCTTGGCTGAAGCAGACCGGCTTGCTTTCGAAGCGAGTTTTGCTTTGCAAAACTAAGCCTGTGCTTTCGAAGCGAGTTTTGCTTCGCAAAACTTTAAGCCCATGATTTCGAAGCGAGTTTTGCTTCGCAAAACTTTAAGGAGGGACGGTATGAAGATCGCATTTTGGCTGTATTTTTTTATGTTCATCGCTTTTTTTGACCTGCACGCCCAGTATCCGATCCTGACGCCGTTCGCCCTGTCGCTCGGGGCCGCCCCCACCTTTATCGGCTGGATGATGGGCATTTACTCCATCACTCATCTGCCCGGAAATTTGCTTGCCGGCAGGGGCGTGGATAAACACGGCAGCCGCCGGTATCTCATATTCAGCCTGATTTCGGCCGGGATCATCCTCCTACTGCAAGCCCATGTCACCGCCCCTTGGCAGCTTCTGATGCTTAGATCACTGAGCGGCTTCGTGCTGGCCTTCCTGGCCCCTGCCTGCCTTGCTCTCCTTGCATCGCTGTCCCAAGACCCGATCAAGCAGGGCAAGCTGATGGCCGGGCATGGAGTCATGCACACCCTTGCTTCCGTGGTCTCCCCGGCTGCCGGGGCATTTCTCGTCGCTCAGGCCGGGTTCGCCACCACCTTCCAATCCCTCGGCTGGCTTCTTATCGGAACCGGCATCATTGCGATCTTCCTGATCAAGGGGAACCAGGGAAGCACCCCGGCAGTTTCGGGACATCTGACCAAGGGCTATGACGAAGTCCAAACCACCGGATTCCGTGTGATTCCCCTAAGGTTCTACCTGCTGCCCCTGGCTGTAGCCTGCTCCCAAGGTATCCTGTTCTTCGAGCTTCCGCTGCAGGCAGGGGGCATCTCGGGCATTCTCAATACCGGACTCTACTTCTCCCTGCTCAGCCTGGGGGCCCTGGTCACCTTGTGCATGCTCTTCTTGCACAGGTACTCCCCTTACGCACGGGCTACCACTGGCGTGCTGGGCATGGCGCTGGCATTCTACTCCATGGTCGCGAATTGGAATATTCCGCTGGCCGTATCACTGGTCTTTCTCGGCATGGCAAAGGGAGTGCTATTCCCGGCCATGGCCTCTTTGTTCATCGAGCTGAGCGGCGGTAAAAGACTGGGCACCGTATTCTCCCTGCAATCCATTGCGATGTCGCTGGGCGCTTTTCTCGGTCCGGTGCTGGCGGGCCAGATCCGCCACACCCTCTCGCCCTACTTCCTGGCTTTCCTCCTGCTGATGCTTCTGCTTGTAACAGTGCCGCCCATGCGCAAGAGGTCCAAAGCTGAACGTACCGCCGGACAGACTCCACCCGCGGTGGTTTAATCTGCGGATTAATCCATGGTTCGTTATAGGCTGCCGCACAAGACACATTAGCCCTGCCTGCATAATCTGCTTATGTAATCACCATTACTTGAAGGCAGGTGAATATCATGAGTCACGTCGATCATTGCGGTTCTGGACCTGTCGGACCTGGATATGGATTCTGGACATCCACAACTACTATCCTTGTTCTGTATATTCTTCTTGTAATCATCCTCCGCACACCTTTCTTCTAAGAACATCATACATGAGTGGGTATACACCCAAACTCAGAGACTTGCCCGCTGCACAGGGCGGGTCTCTTTTATTTTGCATGGAAAAGAGGGTGCGGTTTAAACTAACAGAAGAAACCCTAGCCTGCGAGGTGAGCCATTATGCCAGTATATATTATTGTGGAGGGCAAAAACGACAAGAGCAAGCTGCGCCGCGTCTTGAATGATGAGGTCGAGATTCTGTGCACCTTCGGGACGCTGAACACACTTAAATTGGAACAGCTCCGCCGAAAGATCAGGGACGAGGAGACCTATCTTTTTCTGGATAACGACTCTTCCGGCAAAAGAATCCGGGGAATTCTCCGGGACGCCTTCCCGGATGCCGGCCATATTTATACCCGCCGGGGTTATGCAGGTGTCGAGGGGACTCCTGACGAATATATTATTCAGCAATTAGAAAAAGCCGGCCTGGAAGAGTACATTGTGTACCCTCCAGCCAGCTTCTGATTACAGGCTTCCGGATATCCCCGGCGTCTCCTATTCCTTGGCCAACCGTTCAACCTCTTCCGCAATTTCCTTCGCGGTTACGTCATCCTTGTAATATTTGCGGTAGTTGCCATCCCGGTCCACCAGCGCAATCAGGTCCGAGTGCATGAAATTGCCGTCCCGGTCCTTGTTTACAATGAACTGGAACGTATTCATCGCGAAATCGGCTGTCTTCTTCTCGTCGCCACGAAGGAAATACCAGCCGCTGTAGTCAGCACTGAATTTGTCCCCAAATTCCTTGATCTTTTCCCGGGTATCCCGGACAGGATCGAAGGACACGGATACAAAGCTGACATCCTTGCCAAACAAGCCGTCCTTCTTCAATTGATTCTGAATCTGGGACATTTTGAAGGTGGAGATTGGACATACGTCAGGACAATTGGTAAAAAAGAAATAAAAGAGCCGGACCTTCCCGTTCGTATCCTGCAATGTGACAGTCTTTCCATCCACATTTTCCATTGAAAAATTCTGAACGGGTCTAATGACTGGAATTTTGGGCTTGCTGTATGTATCAATAAGAAGATAACCCGCCAAAATCACACAGATCGCAAGCAGAATAAAGCTCCACTTGTATTTCTTAAGCAGTGTCACAACTTAAGCCTCCTTAATGAATGGATATCTAAAAAAAGAACCCCATGTTCCCATGGGATTCTCAGGCAACCAACAGAGATTAATGGTGAACTGTATCCAGAATCAGGACAAGCAGAGTGAACATTAAATAACTGATGGAGAAAAGAAATACTTTTTTGGCCCAGGTATCGTTATCCGTCTTCTTGCTGAAGCCTGCCAAGGCCATGACCAGCCAAATTACAGCAAGCGCCTCACCAATAATCAGGAACCAGATTCCTGTGTATCCATACGCATACATCAACGGAGGAATCGGCAGCAGAAGAGCGAGATAAGGAATCATCTGAAACTTCGTTCTCTTGATGCCTTTCACAACAGGAAGCAGCGGGAACCCAGCTGCACGGTATTCTTCAACCCGCCGGATGCCAAGCGCCCAGAAATGGGGCGGCTGCCACAGGAATAGAAGAGCGAACAGCAGAACGGCGGCCAAATCAATCTTGCCGGATACAGCCACATAACCGATAACCGGTACGGCAGCGCCTGAAATAGCCCCTACAGATGTGCTCCAGGTAGAGGAGCGCTTCAACCACATCGTGTAAATGCCTGCATATACGACAAATCCTACAATGCCGCATATTCCGGCCAACCACCCGGAGAACGCGAACAACACGCCAAATCCCAGAATACCCAGAATAATTGAATACCACAACACAACGTTAGGCGTAAGCTTGCCGGTAGGAAGGGCACGAGTCTTCGTCCGTTCCATCTTACTGTCAAGCTCACGGTCATAATAGTTATTGAATACGCAAGCGGAAGCCATAATCAGAACGGTGCCGAGAAGTGTAAGCAGCAGCTTTCCATATTGTAAATCCCAACCGGAAGCAAGCCAAAAACCGGCAAATGCCGCAATCAGGTTGGAGCGAAGGATTCCGGGCTTTGTTAAAGCAACAAAATCTCTCCATGTGGCTGTATCGCCAGTCGGTGAAGGTCTCATAGTTATAGCTGGGGAATCCGAAGGAGCAGTGTAACTATATTGTTTACCCACGCGGATAGTTCCTCCTTATATGTTCATAGCGGGACATCTTATCCATCCTCGCTATAAACTTTATCATATCAAAAACGGTTAGTGTTTGACAATTACTGAACAATCGGAGTCATTGTATGACAATTCGGTGACACATGTCTGATGGACAGCATAAAAGCCGGACTTATTGTCCGGCCTTTGTAATATCAATGCCTGTCCATATAAAAGTTCGTTTTTCGCCCGGTCATGCTTTAGGTAGAAAGCCCATTCTTTCCTGCACCTCAGCAAGGGTCTTGGCAGCCATGGCCTCAGCCCGCTCGGCGCCCTGGCGGAGAATTTCGGTAATTTCACCAGATTCCCGGATCTCCCGGTACCGCTGCTGAATCGGCTCCAGCTTGGTGACCACAACCTCAGCAAGATCCTTCTTGAACGGACCATACATTTGTCCTTCATAGCGCTGCTCCACTTCGCTGATGGACAGGCCTGAACATTGGCTGTAAATGCTGATCAGGTTGCTGACTTCCGGTTTATTCGCCGGGTCATATTTCACCTCACGTCCGGAGTCCGTCGTGGCGCGGCTGATCTTCTTGCGGATATCCGCGGGTGAATCCAGAAGCGCAATATAACTGCCTGCATTCGGGTTGCTCTTGCTCATTTTGCTTGAGGCGTCATCCAAGGACATCACGCGCGCGCCCACTTTAGGAATATATGGCTCAGGGATCGTAAAGAAATCCCCGTATCTGTGATTAAAGCGGCCGGCCAAATCCCGGGTCAGCTCCAAATGCTGCTTTTGATCTTCCCCAACCGGAACAAGGTCCGCATTATACAGGAGAATATCCGCGGCCATCAGGGAAGGATAAACAAATAATCCTGCACCCACCGAATCCTTGCCAGAGGACTTGTCCTTGAATTGGGTCATACGCTCCAGTTCCCCCATCGAGGTCAAAGTGGTCAGAATCCAGCCGAGCTGGGCGTGCTGAGGCACATGGGACTGCATATAGACGTTTGCCTTGCTCGGGTCAATTCCCGCCGCGATGAACAAAGCGGCAACCGACTCGGATTGCTCACGTAAAGCGGCAGGCTCCTGGGCAACTGTGATCGCATGGAGATCCACAACCATAAAGTTGCAATCATACTCATGCTGAAGCTGAACAAAATTTTGCATAGCTCCGATGTAATTTCCCAAGGTCAGCTTACCGCTGGGCTGAATGCCGGAAAGAACGATTTTTTTCATTTTTTTCTACTCCTCTGTATAGATATTCTGAATATCCCTTTTTTTATTCTGAGAACACAAAAAAGCCTCACATCCGCAAGGGACGTGAGACCGTGGTGCCACCCTAATTCGCCGGCATTCCGGAACGGGAATGCTGCAGCCTTTGTGTTCTTGTTAACGGGGAACAACCGGCCGAACATACTGGGATGACTGCCTGTAAGGCAGACTCCGTTCCTCTCGGCGCTCCGGGGTCCATTCATCACTAGCATCCTGCCGGTTCGCATCCACCACCGGCTTTCTGGTAAGGGTGTGCTTTTGACTACTTCTCCCCATCAACGCATTGCATATCGCTCAAGTTTATGTTTCCATAATAATTGTGCCTAACCAATACTGTCAAATCAGATTTTCCGTCCATCCTTAAAAGTGTTATGATAGGTCTAGCTTTGGAATTTTGATTATAGTGGGAAAAGGAGCAACGATATGAAAAAAGTGACCAAAGGGCAATGGAACGGCTACGACACTTATATTTTACATAGCCGCGAACTTGAAGTCACACTGTTGCCACGGCTCGGGAATAATGTAATCGGCCTTACGGACAAGGTGCAGCAGCGTGAAGTGCTGCGGCGGCCCGAGGAGAATGAACTCGATTTTTATCTGCAGAAACCTTACCACTTCGGTATACCTCTCCTGATTCCGCCCGGAAGAATCCGCAGAGGCGAATTCGAGTATGCCGGGCAGCACTACCAATTCGACCGCAATACAGCGAACGACAATCATATTCACGGACTCCACCGCACCCAATGCTGGAGGGTTAGTGATATAGAAGAAGACGAAGAAGGCTGCGCGATTACCACCGAGTTTCTGACCTCAGATGATCCAGAATGGCTTCGTCAGTACCCGGTACCGCTGAAGCTCGAAATGACCCTAAGACTTCAGGGAGCAACCCTGTCCCAAACGTTCAGGATTACCCATTTGGGTGAAACCCCGGCTCCGTTCGGCTTAGGCCTACATACCTGGTTCCTCCTCGATGGACGACCTGACGAATGGACCCTACGTCTTCCGGTAAGTGAGACTTATCTGCTGGATGAAGAGAATGTGACTACAGGCGAGACAGCCTCTCTTGGAGATTTAGATCGCCTTAATACAGGACTTAATCTCGCTGGCACTAACTTCGACACCATGCTGAGCATAGGCGGCAAGCCTGTTCAGGCTGATCTTCAGCGCAAGGACGGATACACGCTCCGCTACTCGGCAGATCCGAAATATTTCAAACATTGGGTTCTCTATACGAAAGGGGAAGCGGACCAGTTTCTCTGCATTGAGCCCTACACCTGGATTCCAAATGCTCCAAATCTGAAGCTGCCTAATGAGGTCACAGGCCTGATAGATCTTCAGCCAGGCGAGCAGCTTGCTTTGCAGGTGAATCTGGATATTGTATATCCTTCTTAATCTATCTTGCCTAACAAGCGGTTGTCGCACCAGTTCAAGCTGGTGGTAACCGCTTTTTTATTTTGGGAGCTTTCAAACCCCTGAAGCCGCCTGCGATAGCCTAATAATTACCACCTCTTTCACTCTGATCTCTTGTGCATATTTTATGAGTCTAAAACCATACTAACATCACTAAGGTCGAAGGAGGTGACAAACATGGCAGGTTCAAACAGCCGCAGCGGAAGTCGTCGCAGCAACAACCTTATCGTTCCTCAAGCTAACCAAGCTCTCCAACAACTGAAATATGAGGCAGCTCAAGAGCTGGGTGTAACTATTCCTCAAGATGGTTACCTTGGAGACAACACTTCCCGTGAAAATGGTTCCCTCGGGGGCTACATCACAAAACGTCTGGTGCAATTGGCAGAACAGCAATTATCGGGTCGTTCTAACCTATAATTTGCGTTCTCTCCTAACTTCGATATAAAAACGGGCGGTCTGCTTCGGCAGGCCGCTTGTTTTTTTGTTACAACACTGTATTGAAGTATTGACAAATTGTCTGGATCGAATATCATTGTTGTATGACTATTGAACAACTTAAATCCAAGGATGAGACACTGGTGCATATGTTGAAAGCCCTGGCTGACCCAACACGACTGCAGATCATCAGGACTTTGCGTGATACCAAAGCTGAGCTGAGCTGCGGGGAAGTGGGCGACAGGTGCGAAGCTTCCAAGTCTAATGCTTCCTATCATTTTCGTACTCTGCGGGAGGCCGGACTAATTCTTGTACGGAAAGAGGCGCAAACAAAGTACATACAGATTAATGAAAGCACATTTACCCGTTTTTTACCTGGATTCCTGGACACCCTGTGATCCGGGTATCTTTTTGATGATTAGTTCAATAGTTGTTTAACTAATGAATCATGTTGGGGAGGATCAAGATTTGAATACAGCTGTGATGGGATTGTTATTTTTAATTATGTTTGTGATTGGTACGGATACTTTTTTAATTAGCCCACTTCTTCCGGTGCTTCAAACCACATTCCATGTGAACGCCGGTGCAGCAGGATGGATGGTTAGTGCCTATGCTCTAGGTTATGCGTTGTTCGCTCTTCTCGCAGGTCCCTTGTCCGACCGCCTAAACCGCAAAAAGGTTATGATCATGGGGCTCGTCTGCTTCTCCCTTTCCACCGGGCTGTGTGCCGCAGCATTTGACTTTTGGAGTATGAACCTGTTCCGCTTTGCCGCCGGGGTGAGTGCGGCGTTTGTCACCCCCCAGGTGTGGGCTTCAATTCCTCTTCTGGTACCTAAAGATAAAATACTTAGGGGCATGGGAATCGCCACGGCCGGGCTGTCCATTTCACAGCTTCTGGGCCTGCCTATCGGCAGCTATCTTGCTTCGGTGAACTGGCGTGTTCCATTTGTCGCGCTTGCACTAATCGCCTTATTCCTTGGGATAACGGCACATGCCGTGCTTCCTGGCCTGCTCCCCCACACCAAGGATACACAAGCCCGAGAGAGCCAGTCTCTAATCAGAACTTATACATATCTTTTGCGTTCTACTACGGCAGTACTCGCTTTTGGCGCGTATTTCATATTCCAATTCGGTAATTTTGCCGCCTTTTCCTTTTTAGGTTCCTGGTTGTCGGTATCATTTCATCTGGGGGTATCGGACATTGGGGGAGTTATGCTGTTCCTGGGCCTTGGAAATACCATCGGCAGTTTAGGGGGAGCAACGATTGTCCAGCGAATCGGGGTGAAGAAAACTTTGCTTATAGGGATAACTACCAGCGGTTTTATATATCTTCTGCTCGCTAATTCACCTTATCTTTGGATGGTCAAGGCCGGTTTGTTTGTAATCTTCATGATTAGCGGCACCTTATTTCCGCTTATGATCAGCTGCTTGCAGAGCCTGTCTTCTACAGCCCGTGGCACTACCGCGGCACTTTCCAATGCCTTGATGTATTTGGGAACATCACTTGGAGCTGCGGCCGCCGGTGGACTCTTTCAGGCCACAGGGACTTTCCTGTCCGTAACAATACTGACCTTTATCTCATTTATCTTGTTCTTAATCCTGTTTAATTCAAGTGGAATCCTGAAACCGCAGGTACCTGAAAAAGCTTGAGTTGGTTTAAAAGCAGGGCTTTCCAGATATCGCTCCAATGCGTACCGGTACAAGTCCTGCTTTATGTATGTTCTAAATTTCACATATCAAGACCACTCTTGAAATGTGCTGGTTGCATCCTTCCTGGGATAACGAATCATCAAATTAGCCATATTGTAATTGGACTCAAGTGTGGCATCCACAATCACCATATCCTGGCGGAGCGCAAATTCATAACTGATCTCCCCATGCGTCCAATGACGCTTAAAATTAAGCGATTCGATAGCCATCTTTCTGAATGAAGCTTGTTGGGCTGCCGTTAACCCGCTATCCCCTCCTGATAAATGTCCATTTCTTCCACTAATCGGATTCTGGCGGATACCGAATTTGCCGATAACATTGTTGCGGATTTGTACAAACACCGTGCCTGAAGTCAGGCCCGCCAACTCCGCTTCTAGTTCTCTGAACACAAGATCAAGCTGTCTTGGCAGAGAAAATTGGTCAGTTTTCAACAATATCCACCCTCCCTTCGCTATGTAATCCCCTATATATAGGGCTTCCGTCTCATTATATGCCATTCTAATATACCCATCAACAATAACCTACAAAATTGGGTATATATGCCTATATGATATATTTTTTCAATTTTATTCTTCCTCATGATTCGCTATTTCTTCTTATATAACGACAAAAATCCCCACCCGCACATAAAGAAATGCACCCTTGAAGCCTGATCAACCGGCTAAAAGGATGCATCCTATAACTTCAATTATTTACTTGGTCATCTCCAGGAACAACTCCACATCGGCTACGGCAAGAGAAACCGCCTCTTCCCAGAAATCAGGCTTAGTCAGATCCACGTTCAGATGCTTACGTGCCAAATCTTCTACCGTCATGCGCCCGGTATCACGCAGAAGCGCATCATACTTCTCGGCGAACGCTTCCCCTTCACGCTGTGCCCGTGCGAATATGCCTGTGCTGAATAGGTAGCCGAAGGTATACGGGAAGTTGTAGAACGGAACATCCGTAATATAAAAATGCAGCTTGGATGCCCAGAAATGAGGATGGTAGGATTCAAGCGCTCCATTATACGCTTCTTTCTGTGCTTCCACCATCAAAGCTGAGATCTCTTCTGCGTTCAGAAGGCCCTCTCTACGCTTCTCGTAGAACCGGGTCTCGAACAGGAAGCGGGCATGAATGTTCATAAAGAAAGCGACACTGCGCTGGATTTTATCCTCCAGAAGTGCGATCTTCTCCTCATCACTAGCCGCGTTCTTCACCTGCGCATCCGACAGAATCATCTCCGCAAAGGTGGAAGCGGTCTCTGCCACATTCATGGCATAGTTCTGGCAGAACGGCGGCAATCCGTCCATCACATGCTGGTGATAGGCATGACCAAGTTCATGTGCAAGTGTTGACACATTGGAGGCCGTACCACTGTATGTCATGAAAATTCGGGTCTGGCTGCTTTCGGTAAGAGACGTACAGAAACCGCCAGGCCTCTTGCCGGAACGGTCCTCTGCCTCCACCCAGTTCTGATTGAAGGCCTTGACCGTGAAATCCGCAAGCTTCGGGCTAAAGCCGTTGAACTGTTTCACAATCTCTTCAGCCGCATCGTCGTAGGCAATCTTAGCATCCGCAGAACCAATCGGAGCCTCCACATCAGCCCAGCTCAGGCGTTCGACACCCAGAAGCTTGGCCTTGCGTTCAAGATACTTCACAAATATCGGTTTATTCTTAGTAATAACCGCCCACATAGTATCGAGCGTCTCCTGCGACATCCGGTTGATGCTGAGCGGCTCCTTCAGCACGCTGTCCCAGCCGCGCTTCTCATACAGCTTCAATCTGAAGCCCGCAAGCCGGTTCAGGGTGTCTGCGCAGTAATCCGCCGCAGCTTCCCAGGCCTCCTCCCACTTGACGAAGGCCTCTTGGCGGACCTCGCGGTTAGGCGAGTGCAGCTTGTTATGAGCTTGACCAGCAGAGAGCAGCACCTCTTCCCCGTTCTCGTCCTTGAACGGAATCGTTACCTTGCTGACGATGGTATCATAGTGCTGTCCCCATCCGTGATAACCATCCACAGCCAGATCCAGAACAAGATTTTCTTGCTCAGGAGACAGCTTTTCCCGGGTCTTCTCCCGGCTTTCGTTCAGTGCGAAAGCAATCGGTTTAATCTCGTCCCGGTTGATCCATGCCGTGAATACCGCATCTTCCGTGCTGCCAAGCACATTCTCAAAACGGGTATTCACTCCCTCCAGAGCAGCATTCAGGGACGTAATCTTACCTGCCAATTGGACTGCTTTCTTGTCCGTCGTGTCCTGTGCCGTCAGGCACTCGGTGAACGAGGAGGCTTCCCTCAGCCTGGAATATGCGCTTTGGAGGGCTTCAATAAACCCGTCCAGAGAAACCGTATCTTCAACCGATTGCGGTGCTTCTAGAGCGTTGACCTGCCGTGCAAGGTCAGAGATATCCTGCTCAAGCTTGTTCAGGAATTGTCCGAACTCCTTGGAGGAGGAACCTCCCGGAAATACGCTTTCCAAATCCCATGTCAGCCCTACTGGCTTCTGCAGTTGTGTCATTTCATCTCATCCTTTCGTATGTCGCTGTATTGATCGACTATGGCTCAAAAGTGTATAACTAAGATATAGCCCTCCAGGGCAGATAAGGAGGAACCATATGAGACCACTTCAAATATCAGCCGAAACCGCTGTGAAATTAGCCGAGAAACTCGGGGTCCCTTTAGAGAACCTTATGCATATGCCGCAGCATATTTTACTTCAAAAGATCAGTGAGCTTGCCAAAGAAGAGGCCGGCTCGGAAGATAAGCCAAAGTCATGATTCCTTTTGAAAGAACACTTCCCTATGATGTGGTAATGGGTGATGTATATGTACAGAGCTGTCCTTTCTGCGGAAGCGAGAATGTTCTGCTCCCTATGAAGCCCCAGGAGCTTAAGAGTGTGCGTGAAGGCAAGAAGAAGCTGCTCGTCTTCCCCTGCTGTTACAACAGGGTAACAGTCGTGGACAGCGATCAGGACTATCTGCTTACCGATCAGGACATCCGGCGGTAGCAAGCCTGTCTTATTTATAATGATACCGCGGGAATCTCACGGCTGAGATTCCCGCGCTATTTTGCCAGCTAGCTATTCATCTCCTCGGGAATCTCCAGCTTCGCAGCAAGCATGTCCTCTCTGAGAACAGCCCACTGCTCACGTGAGGCCCTGATCATGGCCGCATCCATAATCTTCTTATCATTGATCACTCTGGAGAACCACCTTACGGCTTCAGAGTAATTGCCGGTGCGCCTGTTCAGCTCACCGATCAGATACATGAGGCGGGCATCATTCGCCCCGGCCCCCTCAAGCTCGTACACGCGGATATAGGATTCTAGACTAAAGCCCAGGAACCTCAGCTCCTGTTCCTTAAGCTCCTTATACCGGTACAACCAGGCGATATGATGAAGCAGACTCGAAATAATCCGCTCCTTCTCTTTGACCACCTGAGCGCACAGCAAAGCAAGTTTATAAGTCTCCAGCGCGGTTTCCCAGTCCCGGGGCCCACCGAAATCGCGAAGGTTGATCCTGTCCCCGATCTGTTTCTTGAATTCTGCCCGCTGAGATTCCTTAAGACGCTCGTCGAAATTCTCAGAGAACGCAAACCCGCAGGAAGGGCATACCCTTACAACATAGAAATCGGGATTCTCCTTGGCATAATAACGGCAGAAATCCGTATCCGTCTTCACCGCCCGTTTGAAGCTTGGTCTCACTCTTGATGTCATAAATTCATGTTCGCACTGAATACAAGTTACCTTAATCGTATAGAGCGGCTCCAGTTCCAATTTGCCCTACTCCCTTTCATTCTCTCAAGGATCTGATTGTGTAGTGAAGGTCATTTGTCCTTAATCTATTGCGGCGTATTGATGAAGTGATGCGCAGGTCCAGACAGACGCTGGAGAATAAATGCCCTGAACGGGTCTTCTATCCCGATCTCCTGCAGTGCGGAAGCCATACAGCTAAGCCAAGCCTCCGCCCGTTCCTCGGTAATCGGGAAGGGCATATGCCTTGCGCGCATCATCGGGTGACCATATTGATCAGAATACAACGAAGGCCCTCCAAAGAACTGTGACAGGAACATAAACTGCTTCTCCATCACTGGAAATATATCCTCAGGAAAAAGCGGGCCGAGCAGCGGATGTGCCTGGACTTTAGGATAGAAGGCCTCAACCAGGCTCCTTAGGGTCTTCTCGCCCCCCAGATTGTCGTATATAGACAGACTCGGATTATAATTCATCGGTTATTCGCCAACTTCCTTGTGATATATCTGCCGTTATATTATACCAATAAATCGCATCAGGTTGTACTTCCACGATATATAAGATCATTTCACAACCTGTCCATTGGTAATTCTCAGGGTCAACTTATTATAGGGAACAAAAAAAGACGCTAATTGAAGTTAGCGTCCTTACGTCAGTTAGGTTGTTAGTAGCTTCGCCAATCCTCTTCCCCGGAATGGACAAGAGAGGCGCGTATAACATATACAAAGGCGCATACGAGAACACCGGCGACAAAACTCATATCCATCACTCCATCCATATGAATTAAATTCATGCCGAAAGATCAGACGCATCTTTTGTATTTGTATTTTATCATAACCCTGCAAAAAAAACAGCCCAATCTGAAATCGCTTTCTTGCTTTTTTTGTACTGTTTGTCCCTGTCCGTTCATAGCCATAAGTAAGGATTTTGGCAATCACCGAGGGGGCTGAGAATCATGCTGTCAAAAAAATGGGGAGGGCCTCTTCTGTTGGCCACAATGAGTTTTCTATTTGTACTCATGCTCATCTATCCAGGCCCCGCCTGGAACGCAGGCGTCAGAGGCCTGGCCATCTGGTGGGACGTCCTGTTCCCTTCGCTCTTCCCCTTCTTTGTCATATCGGAAATGATGCTGGGCTTCGGCATTGTCCATTTCATCGGAATGCTTCTCGACCCGTTCATGAAGCCGCTGTTCCGCATCCCCGGCAGCGGGGGATTCGTAGCTGCCATGAGCTTCGCGTCCGGTTACCCGGTGAGCGCCAAGCTGACCTCCAAGCTCCGCGAGCAGCGGCTCATCACCCGCGAGGAAGGGGAGCGGCTCGTTGCATTCACCACGACCTCTGACCCGATCTTCCTGATCGGGGCGGTCTCGGTCGGCTTCTTCCATAACTCGCAGCTTGCAGGAACGCTGGCGCTCGCCCACTACGGGGGCGCCTTAATCGTGGGCATCCTCATGCGGTTCCACGACCGGGGAGCGCCGCCCACACCTGTACCTGTGCGGCAAGGCAAACCCCAGGGCTTCATCCTGCGCCTCGCGCTAGCGGCTATGCATGAAGCCCGCCTCAAGGATGGCCGCCCCTTCGGCGAGCTGCTGCGGCAGGCCATCATCTCCGCCCTTCAGCTTATGACCGTTGTAGGCGGACTGGTGGTGGTCTTCTCGGTGCTGCTGGAGGTCCTGGGAACTTCCGGAATCATGACCCAGCTGTACGAGCTTCTCCGGCATGTCCTTACCTCATTGCAGCTGCCCGCAGCGTTGGCCGAGCCTTTTGTTGGTGGCGGCTTCGAGGTTACCCTGGGGGCCAAAGCGTCGGCGGCGGTAGCCGGGGGCGTGCCCCTGGTCTTCAAGGCGGCAGCGGCGGCCTTCATTCTGTCCTGGGCCGGACTGTCCGTCCATGCCCAAATCGCAAGCATTCTGAACGGGACGGGCCTGAGGTATCTCCCTTTCATGGTGGCAAGGCTCATTCATGCCGTGCTTGCAGGACTGCTGGTCCCCCTTCTTTGGCCGCTGACCGGGCCTGATACAGAGGTATTCCTTGACTTTGGGGCTCCTGCCCTTTCAGGTGCGGGATGGGAAAGTTTTCCCTATGCCCTGCTGCTGCTGTTGCTGGTTCTGGCTCTGCTTCTCATTTTGTCCCTTTTTTCTGGAGTCATTCAGCGGCTTTGGAACCCTGTACGAATAACTAACCGGAAATGAAAGATTGTTTTCTGTTCTAGAATTGATTATGATCGGTACAAGACACAAGGCAAAGGAGCTTTCAACTTGAGATATTACGTTCTTGACCGCGGAGATCAATTGTCTGTCGAGTTAAGTGAGCAATTTCATAAGCTGGCGGCCGAAAATGGGTTTGAAATGGATGCCGAATCTCCTGAAATCGTCATCTCGATCGGGGGAGACGGTACGATGCTGCATGCCTTCCACACCTTCATAGACCGGATTCCTTCTATTGCATTCGTCGGGATTCATACAGGCCACCTTGGGTTTTATGCGGATTGGAAGTCTAATGAAATACCGGAGCTCATCCAGTTAATGATAGGGCACAAAGCTCCAGACCTTCCAAGACCACGCATCGTGAACTATCCATTGATTGATCTTGAAGTGAAGAAGAAATCAGGAACCTCGTCCTACATTTGTTTGAATGAGTTCACGCTCAAGGGAGTTGACGGCACGGTTGTAGCCCAGGTTGACATTAATGACCAGCAGTTCGAGATGTTTCGGGGAGACGGCATTTGTGTCTCGACACCCGCAGGGAGCACAGCATACAACAAAAGTCTTGGAGGAGCCATTATCCATCCTTCCATAGAAGCCCTCCAGATCACAGAGATCGCTTCGATCAACAACAGGGTGTTCCGTACGGCTGGCTCTGCCCTTGTACTTCCTAAGCATCACCATAGTGACATCTACTCTCGCAAAGATCAGCGATTACTGCTGACTATCGATCATATTAACCAGCCCGTGGACGATTTAATCTCAATCCGCTGCCAGGTTGCCAAGCAGAAGGTCAGCTTCATCCGGTACAGGCCGTTTCCGTTCTGGAATCGGGTCCGCAATGCTTTTCTCGGCTAAGAGATATATTTGAATAGGAACAACAGACAGAAGCTGGCGGATCTGTTCCGCCGGTTTCTTTGGCGTTCTGGTAAATGGTTGAAAATTAACCGTAGACTTTGATTTGCAGCAGTGGTATAACCGATCTATCTGTTTAAATTTTTTCATAAAGGTGGACTCATTTCTGTGAAACGTATTCTATCTGTATTAGGAGCGGTGAGCCTGATTCTCTCGATGTCCCTTCCCGCCAGCGCGGCCCCCGGGTCCATTTCAGTTTACCTGGATGGAAACAAAATCAGCTTTCCTGCGGGAGCGCCGTATACCAGCCAGGGCACCACGCTTGTCCCCTTCCGGACGATCTTCGAGAAGCTGGGGCTTCAGGTGACCTGGAACGCCAAGACGCAGACCGTAACAGGCAGCAAAGAAGATCTGACCATCCAGCTCACCCTGGGCAGCAACCGGGCCAGCATTAACGGGGTAATCCAGAAGCTGTCCGTGCCCCCCGCCACGGTAAAGGGAACAACCTATGTGCCCCTTCGTTTTGTCGGCGAGGCAGCCGATGCCAAGGTGGATTGGAACGAAGGCTCGGGCTCCATCACCATTCAAACGGCCAAATCCACAGCAGTGGAGCAGGAGAAAATTCGCAAGCTGCTTGTTCAAGTTCTGAGCTGCTTGGATAAAGGTGATTACAACGGACTAAAGCCTTATTTGTCCGCTGATTCGCCTTTTCAAGACAGTGAGAAGGAGCTTAATGAATGGTCTCAGAATAACAGCCAGATTAGCAAAATTACCGATTTCGAATTCGTGTCCTTGAACCAACGGACCGGGGAAGCCTTTGTTGAAACGGTGGAGGACACGCATAGAACGGGCGGTTTATACATGCCTGATATGCTGAATCAGATGATGTACACCGTAGTGAAGGAAGATGGCCTTTGGAAGCTTCAGGATTTTGAGATCAAGGAAATCACGTATAAGCTTCCTGCCGATGCGCTGACCAAAACCGTGAATGTGCCGAGCACGGAGGACAGTAAAATTAATGAAGTGATAAATTTATACAATAAATATTTATCAGACAAAAATTTGGATGGGATTCTTGCGCTTTCTGATCCGGGTATCATCACGGATGAATTTAAAGCTAACCTTCAATCCGTTTTTGCAAGTAGAAAGATGTGGGAAGGCGACGTGAAAATCTCCAATGTAAGAACGATTTACTACTCTGAGAGCGAAGCGGCCGTTTACTTTGAGGAGAACTATTTAAATCCGGATACCAAAAGCAGCTTAATCCTGGGGAATGTCTTTGTTCTGCACAAATCCACAGAAGGCAAATGGCTTATTAATGCAGGCTACAGGGTATCCAAGAAATTCAAAGGGGAAGAAAATTAGACTATGACCAAAATCTCTATCCGTAATGCAATCATCACATCAACTCTTGCTGTATCCCTACTGCTGACCCCGGCTGCTGCAATGGCCGCTGACAGTCAACAAACAACTGATGAGCAAACGTCGCAGCCCTCGGACCTGCAGCTGATTCAGGAGGTGCTGGATTACATTAACCAATACAATGTCTCTGGCGTCACGAAGGAGCAGCTCATCCGCGGGGCCATTGAAGGCATGGTCTATGAGCTGGATGATCCCTATTCGGAGTATTTCACCGCTGAAGATCTGAAGCAGTTCCAAGACTCCATCAATCAGGACTATGTAGGAATTGGTGTTACTTTATATGTGGAGAACAACAAACTGATGGTAGACAGTGTGATTCCCGGCTCTCCAGCTGAGACTAGCGGAATTAAAGCAGGGGACATCATTACACGCATAAATGGACAGCCCGTCAAAGGTTCAGACTCTGCAGCTGATTTAGCGGGGGATGCGAATAGCAAGGTTACGGTCACTGTGCAGCGCGCGGGCAAAAGCTTAACTTTCAACATCACCCGGGCGGAAGTGTACATACCTTCGGTGGAGGCTTCCATCAGCAGCAGCAAAATTGGCTACATTAAACTCTCCAGCTTCTCGGAGACAGCCGATGAAGAATTTAGCGCAGCCATGAGCAAGCTTAAGGGCGCAGGGATGAAGTCGCTGGTGCTTGATTTGCGCAACGACGGAGGCGGTTATATCGAGACCGCAACCAATATCGCCAAGCAATTAATGGATAAGGGCATTCTCATGTATACCCAGGATCAGAGCGGCCAATTGGTCCCTCAGACCGTTACGGGCGGGGAGAAAATCGGGGTTCCTATCATCGTTCTAACTAACGAGAACAGTGCCAGCGCCTCCGAGATTCTGACAGGTGCGCTTCATGATAATCGTCTTGCAACGACAGTGGGTACCACTACCTTCGGGAAAGCGCGCATTCAGAATGTGATTCCCTTGTCTAATGGGGATGCGCTTAAGCTGACGACCCAGAAGTATCTGACTCCGAACAAGCTGGATTTTAACAAAATCGGGCTAAAGCCGGATTTTGAAGTCCGGGGCAGCACGGCACAGTTGGTCACCGCTTTCTCCCTTGCGGGAATGAAGAGCATGAAGATCACGGGCGACAACCATTCCCTGACTCTTAACGGCCAGCGCTTTGACGGCGTACTGGGCAGCATTAAGAAAGGAAACTCCATCTATGTGCCTTCCCGGGTACTTGCTGCCATGCTTCAAAGCGAAGTAAGCTGGAATGCCAAGGAGAAGAAAATTATCATTACAGATGCACGCGGACGCCAGAGCAGCTTCACCGTAAGCTCAGGACAAGTAGTGTTCCAGAATGGGGATAGCTATATTGAAATCCATCAGTTCGTGAAGAAGTATCCGGCCCTCAAATGGAGTTACGCCCAGAACAAGCTCACGCTTAGTGTGCAGTAAAATATAATCAAAGTGCTGTAATAAATAAGGGAAACGGCGAGCCTTCAAGGATCGGCATTTCCCCGTAACTCTGCCAAAACAAAAAAAAGTCCCTGATATGAATGAAGGAAACTCCATTCATATCAGGGACTTTCATGTTTACCCATCATGCACCGTAGGCCAGAGCAGACGGCTTACCTTGGAATTACTTACCCCTCCCGGGTTGTTGCCTGACCCGCAGAAGCAGTCTTTGGCTGCTCTGACGACAGCGGCTGCTTTCCCTGAGCTAACCCTTCAACTCCAACCGTGGCACTTGCTTGCTTGGACTGGAGGGCAGGGCTTAGCTTGTCCTTGGTCTCCTTGGTCTCCTTGGTCTCCTTGGACTCTTTAGTCTCTTTGGCATCCACGGATTCCTTGGCTCCTTCAGGCTCGCGGGCAACGTCCTTCACCCTTTGAAGAACAAAGTAAGGACAGCCAAAATTACAGTACTCATTAATATAGTCCATGATTCCAGAAATGGAGGAATCCTTGCTCACCTTAGGGTGATTATCGCGGTAAAACCCCTTGAGGCGAAGCTGGTTGTAACCCCAATCACCAATCACGTAATCATACCGCTCAAGCACATCGCTGTATCTCTGTTTAAAAGCTTCCGGATCCCAGCCATTCCGGTTCTCCTGAATCAATTCATAGCTTTTGCCGTTCACCTGGATCACAACAACGTTCCCCCTTACTTCACTTAAGCTGGCGTATGAACGCCTTCCTTCGAGCTCTTGGCTGATTTCACCTGCTCGTGTGCATGATAGGAACTGCGGACAAGCGGACCGGATTCTACATGGCTGAAACCGCGCTTCAGTCCCTCTTCCTTCAGCTTAACGAACTCTTCAGGACGGTAATATTTCTCCACGTCCAGATGCTTCGGAGACGGCTGCAAGTACTGGCCAATAGTCAGGATATCTACATCCACTGCGCGCAGATCGTCCATCGCTTGGAGAATTTCATCCCACTCTTCTCCCACACCAAGCATAATGCTTGACTTGGTTGGAATGTCCGGCTGCATTTCCTTGGCTTTCTTCAACAGCTCCAGGGAGCGGCTGTATTTGGCCTTGGCGCGAACCCGGTCGGACAGGCGTTCTACCGTCTCGATATTGTGATTTAGAATGTCTGGCTTCGCATCCATAACAATCTTAAGTGACTCCGTATCTCCCATAAAGTCTGGAATCAGCACTTCAACACTGCACAGAGGAAGACGCCGGCGGATGGCATGTATGGAGCCCGCAAAGATCTGTGCTCCCCCGTCCTTCAGATCGTCCCGGGCAACACTGGTGATGACACAGTGCTTCAGGTTCATATTCTCGGCTGCTTCAGCTACACGTTCTGGTTCTTGAAGATCAAGCTCGGTTGGCATTCCAGTATTCACCGCGCAGAAGCGGCAGGCACGTGTGCAGATATCTCCCAGAATCATGAATGTAGCGGTCCGGTTGGCCCAACATTCATATATATTTGGACAGCGAGCTTCCTCGCAAACGGTATGCAGTGTTTTGGAGCGCATCATATTCTTGATGTCCTGATAATTCTCTCCGGTAGTCAGCTTAATCCGAATCCAGTCGGGTTTTGGCTCTTTCACTTTGTTAGACAACGGGTCTGACCTTCCTTCTCTGATAGAATAAGCACTAGACAATTGAACAGAAGATACATCATCTCGTTCCCAGGCTCATAATAATACGGCCTTTCAAGTATGTATTCTCCGTTCATTCGTGTTTACTGCCCATTATTATACCATGAATGGAATTGAAATACTTCATTCACACCCGCAGAATAAAATCCCTTTCCTTGCTCCATATTATAGAATCATAACTTGCCTAATAAACAAGCTTTAGAGGGAGAGGAGGACAACAAATGCATAACAGGGACTCACTGCAGGGCAAAATCGTTAGTATCCTGCTTGGCCTGTTGGTTATTACTACGGTCTGGAACGCAAGGACTCCAACCGCCTCGGCCACCAATGCCCTGCGGCCTCAGGAAGAAACCAAACAGGATCCTTTTCTGGCCAGACGCCATCTCTATGAAGAAATCGGCGCACTCGTCCACATTCCCTGGTACCGGCTCGCAGCCGTAGACCAGTATGAGCGTACAATGACGCCCAGCTCCAAGCTGGCTAAGCCCGACGGGCGGTTAACCCGGTTATCCATCATTCCTCCCGTTTGGTCAGGATGGCTGAATCCCGAGCCTGAAGATACCAACCCTGTATCCATCTCCCTTTTTGCTGGAATCGGCAGGGATGCTAATGGTGACGGTGTCGCTGATCCCACTGACGACAGGGACGCTTTATATACAATTGGGCGTTATATCGCCGGATTCGGATATGCGGAGGATGACTTCCAAATTGCCCTCTGGAAATATTACCAGAATGACCGGGCAGTTCATCGAATCAGCCAGTTCGCCAAGATCTATGAGGCATTTAACCGCCTGGATCTGTTCGACAACGCATTCCCGCTCCCGATCTCTAATCTGTACAGCTACAAGGATACCTGGGGCAGTTCCAGAAGCTGGGGAGGATTCCGTATTCACGAGGGAAACGACCTGTTTGCTCCCTATGGAGTACCCGTCCGGAGTGTATGTTATGGGATTGTTGAGACCAAGGGCTGGAACCCTTTCGGGGGCTGGCGGATCGGAATCCGGGATTTGAACAATCGGTATCACTACTATGCGCACTTAAGCGGGTATGCCAAAAACATTAACGTTGGCGACATGATGACCCCCGGAAAGGTTATCGGATGGGTGGGAAGCAGCGGCTACGGTCCGCCCGGAACCCAGGGGAAATTCCCCCCTCACCTCCATTTCGGCATTTACAGGGATAACGGAAGAAGCGAGTGGGCCTTCGACCCCTACCCTCTTTTAAAGCGTTGGGAATCAAGTGAGAAGGCACAGCTTCATAAGCGCAAGAAGACGCCCTCAGAATAAGGGCGTCTTCTTCTCTTTATTGGAAACACTAAATTAAGACGTCGGCTTTCCTTCTTGCGAAGGATGTGTGGGCAGGGTGATATTTGGTGCATTCGGGCTGTTCTCCCCTACCGGATTGCCGTTGTTGTCATAGTAGTAGGTTGGGACATCCCCCACCACAAGAAGATAAGAGACCGGAATTTCCGTCTCAACCGACTGGGGTACCATATCGAATGGAACTACCACCGCAACCTCTGTCTTGACCCGTAAGTAGACCTCCACAAGAATCATATTGATTCCCGCATCCTGTCTGCGCGTGTTGAGGTCCACCTTCACTTCGCTTTTGGGCTCAAGCCGAAAAGGAATTCTCGGGCCAAAGGAAGCCAGAATCGGACTTCCGAGGGCCTGCCCCAGCGGGATATTCTCAGATAACTTGGAAATCCGGTCCAGCGTTGATTGGACCGTATGGATGGTGTCTGAAGTGATCTTCATATGCGCCGAGTAGTTAATGACGAATCCCTTGATTTTGCCGGTCTCATCCGTCTTCCATTCAATCAAATCATCAAACTGCTTCTGATCCTTAACCTGTGCTGTAATGGCCTCATTGATCGATTCCGTTGCAATTTGCTTGACCCGGATCTTGGCCAGATTGCTGATCGGATCTCTCATCTGCCTTTCGACATACAGGAAAAACTGAACAAGACATACACCGGCTATGATGACCCCGAACAGCCAAATTCTCCGTCTGCCTACCTTCTTTCGCTGCCGCCGGCTGTGCCATCTCCTTCTTCTCCACACTCCCATGCCCCCCTGCTGCAGTCCATGTTTCTATATAACAGGGTATGCATGTCAGCATGGAAAAAGAAGACCAAGTCCACCTGCAGAAATCAGATGGACTAGTCGATAAATTTTACTTGCTTCGCTTCAGATCATTCATAATTTGCCGTCCTGTTGGAGTCTGAGCCAGTCCGCCGCCTGCGGTCTCGCGATGCTTCTCGGGCATCGCCGAGCCCACCTCCAGCATGACTTGTATCACCTCATCGGAAGGAATCACACTGCGGACCCCGGCAAGAGCCATATCTGCCGCGGCAAGCGCGGTAACTGCACCGAATCCGTTGCGGACGATACAAGGAATTTCTACCAGTCCTCCAACCGGGTCACAGATAAGTCCTAGCGTATTCTTCAGAGCCAGCCCCACGGCGTGCACTACCTGCGCCGGAGTACCACCCCTAAGCTCTGTCAGCGCACCCGCAGCCATACCGATTGCCGATCCTACCTCAGCCTGGCAGCCGCCTTCAGCTCCCGACACAAAAGAATTGTTCGCAATCACATAACCGATTGCTCCTGCGGTGAACAGGCCATACACCATCTTCTGGTCATCCCAGCCGAATCTGTCCTGGCAGCTGATGAACACCCCCGGAATAATTCCACATGAACCGGCCGTAGGTGTGGCAATAATCCTCCCCATCGAAGCATTAACTTCAGATACGGCCAGGGCATAAGCCATCGCCTCCGAAGCGGCTCCGCCCAGACAAGGCTCACCTGATTCACTGTATGACTTCACTCTTTGGGCATCCAAGCCCGTAAGACCACTCGGTGAAGTCGTGTTCTCCGTTAATCCCCGCCTTACCGCGTCTTTCATGACCTCGTAATAGTCGGCCATTTTGGCAAATTCAAGTTCCTTCGGCCTTCCCGATTCAGCGCTCTGTTCCTCCAACATCAAAGATCCAATACTGATGCCCCGTTCCTCGGCTAACTTGGCAAGCTCTCCTAATGTCTGGAAATTCATAATTGACTTCGCTCCCCTTTATGTTGTGGCCCTGCGTCCAGGTTAATTTCGGTCACTGCGTGAACAGCAGGCAGATCTCCCAGGTCATGAAGAAGCAGGTGCTCGGCAGCAGCATCCAGCTCAAGAACGGTCAATGCCTCCCCGCTTCGCTGCTTGCGGTCAAGCGACATATGCCCAATGTTAACCTCCCACTTTCGAATCACTTCGGTTACATTCGCAAGCACGCCTAGCCAATCCATGTGGCGTATTAGTATGGTGGGATAGGTGCCGGTCAGCTTTACACTGAAACCGTCAATATCCACAATCTCAATATTCCCGCCGCCAATAGAAACCCCTATTAACGTTAACTTCTCTTCAGGCTCGTCCCCGTAAAGCCGCAGCTTGACGGTATTAGGATGGGGGAACAGTCCCGTCCCTGAACGAAAAGTTACCTCCATCCCGGCTTCTGCAGCAAGGCTGAGGGATTGCGGGAGCCTTTGGTCATCCGTCGTGAAATCAAGCAGGCCACCAATAATCGCCCTATCGGTTCCATGACCCTGATAGGTTGCCGCAAATGAACCGTAAAACGTGACTTCAACCGACTTAGGCATATGCCCGAACAGCTGCCTGCCGACTCTTCCGATTCTGGCCGCCCCAGCCGTATGCGAGCTGGAAGGACCGACCATTGCGGGACCAATGATTGAGAATACATCTTTAAAACGCATCTAAAGCAGCCCCCATAGTATAAACTTGTTCCTATGATTAAATAGTACTGATAAATCTGGAAAATGCCATAAACTATGTTAACGCGTTAATCCAGCTCAATGTCATGCCCTAATCCCAGAACAGATCACAGACTGACCAGACCTGCTCAAGACCAGTGAAAACTTCTTGACTGAAGCAATTAGGCTGAGAAGTTATTGTCTGCATCTGTAAGCTTGAATAACCGCCACATCACTCCTCTGGTCATCACTCCGCTCTCAGATCGCCAGATTCTACCCTCCACCATCCGGATGTTACGGCATTAGGCAATGCTGTAAGCCTTAAAATTAAAAAAGACGATCAGGGCTATATAAGCCCCAATCGTTTTCCAGCACGCTCAAGCCGGTCCAGAGCAAAATTCAGATCGTCTTCTGTATAACTTGCCGTTATAATCAATCTGACCCTGCCTTTGTCCATCGCCACCGTTGGATAGACAATACCTTGAGCGAACACGCCCTCTTCAAGCAATGCATCCGAGAACTGCATCGCCGCAGCCGGATGGGAGGCCTATGATGGAGCTGTATAGCTTTAGCAAGGAGTTCGGCAGCACAATTACCAAGTGCTGCTCATATCGGATGCATGTACTTGGAAGAAAACGGAAAGATTGGAATGCACCAAGCAGTTATCCCCCAGCTACTGTTAATTCTCTCCGGGAGGGGATTTTCAGTGGGGGGCAAGGTGAAACTGCCTCAGTCCAAGCAGGTGACGCTGTATTTTGGGAAAAAAGGGAATGGCATGAAACAAGCCCCGAAGAGGGATTAATCACAATTGTGATCGAAAGTGAAGAGCTATGCCCCTCAATGTATATGACTCCGAAGAGAGAAAGTTATACCTTACAGGCTCCGTGGGGATTTTGAACTAGGGTAAAAGAGATCTTAAAAGCAAAAGGCAGAGAGCCTTAATAAAAGTATCTCTGCCTCTTGCTTTTTGGCGGAATCAAGTTGAATTGTAACAACCTAATTTGTTAGTTTTAAGATCATTTGAGACAAAACCAGTCTGTTATTGGCTGCTTTTTTATAATGACTGCTTGAGACTGTTTATAACATGATTATTATAAGATGGATCGAGATAAAGCAATGTTAATGCCTATCATGTACTAATGAATATTTTGTACTCTTAAATATGTAAAAACTCCTCATCCTGATTAAATAATAGATAAAAAGTGTTAACATCCAGCCCCTTCTTGCTATACAATACCGGAACTTTTTCATCTGGAACACCTTCAAGTTTTATATTCACCAACGCTTGGTCAAAGGCCTCCTTTAGAGAAAGACCGAAACCTAATGCAGAATACAATTGTGATGCAAAAAAACGTGCTGCTGAATCACCAATTGCATCATTCATCCCAATAGCAGCCCCAACGTGCTCTGCTACAGCTTCAGCCATTGCGGATGAAAAACAATTATTAAAAATCACAAGTTTGACATAACCTGACGTAACCTTAAATAATGAAACTATACCTTCCAAACTAACAATCTTAGGCTCACTTTTTTCATCAAGTAGAATTAATTCGCCTTTATCGCTTCCATGGCCGCTAAAATGCACTACTTGTGGTTTATATTCATTTAAAGATTGCAAAAGATCATGCGTTCTAGTCGACCACTTTGAAATTAAATTAAACCTCTCACGGTGCTTTGCTCTACTAATCCGGTCCTCAATATCCCTTACCTCGTCATCTAAACGCAATGAATCACCTATAGGATTAGCCGCAAAAAATAATATTTTAATAACTTCTCTATTCACAGTAGAATTATTCCTTTCTACATTTTTAGTCTTTATTAATTGGATATCAGTAGAACTTTCACTTGCCACTGTCTTTCTCAAAGACCACTCGAGAACAAAGCGCTCCGATAATGAAAGTGCATGACTTGTTTTTATGTGCAATAAGTACTTGTTTTTCTCATAATCCGGTAAAATCGCACAAGCTATTAAAAAAGCTCTTCGACTCCAGGGGTCTAATGTTGAAAAATTTTCTTTTTGTTCTCTAATCCAAGTTGAAGCCCCTGCCTCGTAGGCAGCAAATATAATTTTCCTTCTGACCTCAGATGATGAAAACTTAAATAAAGCCAAAAGCCTGTTTAAATGATTTAATTTTGCATTGCTTGAAAATAAATTTAAAATTGCTATGTAGAAATACTCGTTTGCCTTAATAAGATCATCATCTAGTATAGTAACGATTTGATCTCCCAGAACTAAAAAGTTATCCTCGAAATTCCTGCTTGCAGATATTAAATAATGGCACACATCACTAATTGCAGGTACCAGTTGCTGAATATTTAACAGAGTATACTCAATTCCATTTGGTGCGCCAATTTGCCCCAACCTTCTATATATCCATCGAATTTTCTTATAGTCCGGTTCATCATCTTCTAGATAACTATCTATTATGCCACGAATATTTACATCAGAAAACAAGTCTTGCTCATCTTGGTCTAAGCTTTTGTAGTTAATGCTTTGATAAGGACCAGAGGTATGCTTACTTAATACACTAATCATCTGATGCTCATTTTCACTTAATGAGTTATCATTCAACATTCTGTTACATAGATCAGAAAATTCATGATCTTTGTATACACAGGTTTTCTGTTTTTGAAGAATCAGCCTTTGTTGTTTATCCAGTATTTCAGCCATACGAAGAACTGTAATTTGCGCCTCCTTTTCATCATTACAAAAGACATATATATCGTCGGCATAACGGCAAAATTCCATTCCTTTTAAAAACAAACTATCATCTATAGGGATTAAAGCCATTTCCGCAAGTAGATGTGATGAATGAGGACCTATTGGTATTCCCCTAGGTACTGTCTTAGTGATGTCCCCAAGCAATCTCATAATAAATTCTATAATGTCATTAGGGAATAAAGACTCTCTCAATTGATCTTCTATAGTATTGTGCGAAATTTGATTATAAAAATCCGAGATATCCATTTGTACTATGTATTTTTTTTGCTTACACTTTATCAAACAAGACCTCCAAAAGTCTTTCCAGGAGTTCTCATCACTATAAAATACTCCATTTTTTAGAGGAGCAAAACGGTAACTAAAAACACTCTCCTCTTTTACAGGCCTCCTCCGTTTTTCGATTAAATCCCCATATTCGTAAATAACTGCAGCTAATAACAAGCTGTCTACTGGATCTAGCTGAGTTGCAGTTCTATAAGAAAGCTCCGTTTTAGGAATTACAAATCTTCTTGAAGGGCTAAATTTATGTTGTGTTATATCATAATCCTTCAACTCAGCAATTATATTATTTGCACTCTCAGAGAATGCAATAATTTCTTTTGGACTTGGAAATAAATCTGTATCTTTTTCGATTTGTAAATGTTTAAGAGCCCACTTTATAGATTTTTCTTCAAGTTTCATATTTCACCTCGACATTTTATCTATTTGTCTTAGCTTGTTGTTATTTTCACTTTGAAATGCTTAAGTTAATATTACTTTGCACCTCTTCCATACCCAGCTTAAATCCAAGTTTTCAACTAATTACTTTCTTCATTATGTCCGTCTAATTCGCTTAAATCAACTCCCATTTGATTTAACCTTATTTTCTACGATATTAAGTTTATTTGGATTGCCATGTGAATCAACCTCCTTCAGAGATCTTTTTTCCAATTATCGTTTAGTTTCCGAGTGGAAGAGTTCTTTTCCCTTGAATATCTCTAAAGCTATTATGCTAAACTTTATCTAACGGGATAATTATCGGATTACTTGAACGTCCATTTCCCCCTAAAAGCTTCAATGCCCCAGATAAGTGGCCAGCATCGATGTGAGTATTGTTATAACTCACATTAATAAAACGTCTCTTACTTGGAACACTCCTATAATCCACAAAAAATTACTGTCCCAAAACTTGCCGTTGCCAACACGTCCCAACCCCTTGTCCCCCAAGGCCTTCACCCTATTTTCAAGATAATAATTAATGTCCAATCATGTCAGTTTAAAAAAGCAGAAAACTAGAAAAGAACTGGTTCAATTGTGAACGAAACGAAATAATAATTCGTGTCCATTCAAGTGAGAGTTAAATTTGAGAAAAGCCTTGCTGGGCTTGAAATATGGCTTGGGGAGATGGTTGAAAAAATGTTTGAGATGGGCTTCAAAGATTGAGAAAAAGACTGAGAAAAGCTCGGGGGATTACCCGTGCATTTGCCAGTCTTTAGTCTTGCTTGGACACTAATTTTTATTCAGGGACAGTTATTGTGGAATTAGTCAGGAATTATTTTTATTTGAAAACTCCCGCTGCCTCAAAGCCTCATACAGCAGGACCGATGCGGCCATAGCCACATTCAGCGATTCCGACTGCCCTTTCATCGGTATAATTAGCGCGTCGTCCAACAGAGCCTGAACCGGAGCCGACAGGCCACTTGCCTCGCTTCCGAAGAGCAGCCAGGTCGGACCAGTAAAGTCGTACTCATAACAGACCTTTGCCGCTTGAAGGCTGGTGCCTGCTAGCCCGAAGCCTTTGGCTTTGGCTTGAGGAAGCACTTCGGCCAAATCACCGGACACAATCGGAAGATGAAACAGCGATCCCATCGTGGAACGAATGGTTTTCGGACTGTAGATATCCGCACAGCCAGCTCCTACGATAACCCCGCTCGCTCCCGCGGCATCCGCTGTCCGAATAATCGTTCCCACATTCCCGGGGTCCTGCACACCATCCAGGACAACAACCAGTCCATTCCCCTGCTCCAGCAGATCCTCAATCCGGCTGCGCGGCTTGCGAAGCACCGCAAACACGGGCTGAGGCGATTTGGTCTCTGTACATTTGGCAATGACCGCATCCGAAACGCCAATCCATTCTGCGGCATGATTGTCTGCCGAAGCTTGTGCAAGCTCGGCAGGTATCCCATGATCCAGCGAATAGGCGATAAATTCAATTTCAGCCCGGGACTTCAGCGCCTCATGTACAAGATGAATGCCCTCCACGATATACCGCTGCTGCTTGTCCCGGTGCTTTTTCTCGAGCAGTTGGGCCCATTCTTTAACCCGCACATTTTGCGGTGAGATAATTTCCATATGTTCTTCATCCTAAGTTTTAAATTTGAGAGTAAGCCAGCTCCAGCTTGGTTAGATCCCCCTTCTCACCGACAATAACAAGAATATCATCGTCACGCAGACGGTAAGAAGCGTCCGGAGAAATGTTCATTTTCGTCCCGTTCTTGATTGCCATCACGTTGCACCCGAACCGGGCGCGAAGGTTGAGTTCAATTAGATTTTTACCGCGCATAGCCGAGTTCACTTTAATCTCGAGAATGCTGTAGTCATCCGACAGCTCAATATAGTCAAGAATATTCGGGGATACCAGATGATGGGCAACCCGCTGCCCCATATCCCTTTCCGGATAAATGACCTTGTCCGCCCCAATCTTCTGAAGCACTTTTCCGTGAAGCTCATTTTTGGCTTTTACCACGATAACAGGCCCGCCCAGGTCTTTCAGTATTAATGTGGTCAGAATGCTGGCTTGAATATTCTCCCCGATAGCCACTACGACAACATCAAAATTTCTTACCCCTAGCGCACGCAGTGCTTCCTCCTCAGTCGAGTCCGCAGTGACGGCATGCGTAACAATATGGGAGACCGCCTGAGTCCGCTGCTCGTCCGAATCAATAGCAAGTACGTCAAATCCCATACTGCTCAGGGAATTAGCTACACTGAACCCGAACCGGCCCATGCCGATT
Organism: Paenibacillus sp. J22TS3; assembly: GCF_018403205.1. Lineage (NCBI taxonomy): Bacteria > Bacillati > Bacillota > Bacilli > Caryophanales > Paenibacillaceae > Paenibacillus > Paenibacillus sp. J22TS3. The sequence goes on along the minus strand of NZ_BOSF01000008.1, from coordinate 14,588 downwards.
ACTGCAAACTGTTTCTTACCCACGTCATATCTCCACCTGTCCGGTATGTATAATAATTTAGTATATCACACTCCACAATTAACTTGAATTTGACGCCCCCTAATCGGGAACAGTAAGATGCGGACCTTGCAATGTAAATACACATTAAGGAGGAATTCGTGTGGGAATCATGCTGGATCTTAGACAAGCTGTCATGCATAAAATCCATGGAGCCGATGAGAATGGGCTTCGGGATATGATCGAGGGTTCTGTGGATGGAAAAGAAGCCGCTTTGCCTGGACTGGGTGTGATGTTTGAAATGGTCTGGAAAAATATCGGCCACCAGCAGCAGGACGAGCTGGTCCACGTGATTAGCCAGCAGATTAAAAACACCGAACTCAAACCGCTGCGTTAAAATCCTGCTGCAGTTTGCTCAACTGCACGCAAGGATGCTATTAACGTACAAAAATCCCTCACTCGTGCGCGGCACGGGGAGGGATTTCCTTCTTATTGCTATAACCGGTTTAAGGAGCCGTCTCCAAAAATTTAGCCGTAGGATTCTTCTCCATAGCTGTTCTCATCGCGTACTCATTCTCAAACAAGACGACGTAATTATCCTTTTTGTCTTTCACCAAGAGAGAGTTAATCCGGAACTTGGACGGATCAATCTTGTCATCGATAATCCAGCGCGCAAACTGGTACGGAACCCGCTGCAGCTGCACGTCAACACCATACTCGCCCTTCATTCGGTATTCGAACACCTCGAATTGAAGCTGTCCAACCACACCGAGAATCGTATCATCAAAGCTTACCGTGTTGAAGACCTGAATGGTTCCTTCTTCCGTGAGCTGATCGATCCCCTTCTGGTACTGCTTATGCTTAAGTGCATTCTTCACGGTAACCTTGGCAAAAATCTCCGGGGAGAACGTAGGCAGCTCATCGAACACGATTTCGCTTCCCTGGCTCAGCGAATCTCCGATACGGAAGATTCCCGGATCGAAAAGACCGATAATATCGCCAGGATAAGCTTCTGCCACAATGTCCCGGTCCTGTGCAAGGAACTGCTGCGGCTGGGAAAGCTTAATCTCCTTCCCTACCCGCACATGCTTAACCGCCATGCCCCGCTCGAATTTGCCAGAACATACGCGCAGGAACGCAATCCGGTCGCGGTGGGCCGGATTCATATTCGCTTGAATTTTGAAGATATAACCACTGAATTTCTCATTGGTCGGCTCGATCAGACCGGCTGTGCTTTGACGCGGCTCCGGCTTTGGAGCCAGCTCCAGGAAGTTCTCCAGGAAAGTCTGCACCCCAAAGTTGTTCACCGCACTGCCGAAGAATACAGGGGTCAGTTCCCCGCGTCTTACTTTCTCATAGTCGAACGGGTCACCCGCCACATCGAGCAGCTCAACATCCTGACACAGTTGGTCATGCAGATATTCCCCAGCCATCTCCCGGATCGCCGGATCGTTGTAATCCGATACCTTCTTCACTTCAATGTGGGAGTGGTCGTCTCCTTGGAACAGCTCCACCTGATTCTTCATTCGGTCATATACTCCGCAGAGCTCACGTCCCGAGCCGATCGGCCAGTTCATTGGAACAGAGCGGATACCGAGCACAGACTCGATTTCTTCCATAAGTTCAAACGGGTTGCGTCCTTCCCGGTCAAGCTTGTTAATGAAAGTGAAGATCGGAATTCCGCGTTTGGCACAGACCTGGAACAGCTTCACCGTCTGCGCCTCCACCCCTTTGGCCACGTCAATCAGCATGACTGCACTATCTGCTGCAGTAAGCGTACGATAGGTGTCCTCACTGAAATCCTGGTGACCTGGAGTATCCAATATATTGATTCGATGTCCCTTATAATCGAACTGCATGACAGAAGAAGTTACGGAAATTCCCCGCTGCTTCTCAATTTCCATCCAGTCACTTGTTGCATGCTTGCTGGCTTTACGGGCCTTAACCGAACCCGCCTCACGGATCGCTCCCCCGAAGAGCAGCAGCTTCTCCGTTAGTGTTGTCTTCCCGGCATCCGGATGGGAAATAATCGCAAACGTTCTGCGTTTGTCGACTTCCTGCCGCAGCACTTCGTCCAATGCTTTGCTCATTTCTCACTTATCCCTTCGTTCCACAAAGTCATGTGTTCTATTGTACCATATTTTTTGTGCCTGTACGCAAATCGCCCCATGCATAAAGATGCATGAGGACGAGATGCTTCAAACCGTTAGATTGTTATAGTCTGGAACGGATATTAAGGGTTTAAGCGGAATACGGCAATCAAGCTTCTATAAGCACATCTTATGCGCAAGCCATACACCCTCTCTTCGGAATATCCTTATCCCTGCTTAATCCAAATTACGTTATCTTCCTCTTGGCCATTGACCGGCCACCAGTGGAATCCGTCTTTAGCCAGCAAGTCATGGGCTTCCTGCGGACCCCATGATCCCGCCGGATAATGTTTGATATCGCCCGGATTCTGCTTCCATGCCTGAGCAATCCGGTCGATGAAGGACCAGGCTGTCGCCACTTCATCCCACCGGGTGAAATAAGTGGAATCTCCTTCGGCCGCATCATGGATCAGACGCTCATAGGCTTCTGGCGAGTTAATGCCTACTTGGCAGCTTTGGCAGAATTCCATAGCGAGGGGCTCAATCTGGGATTCAGTGCCTGGCTTCTTGGCATTAATTTTGATATAGATGCCTTCCATAGGGTTAACCCGGATAACAAGCAGGTTTGGTTCCAGTGTATGCTTCTGCCCCAGGTAAACGTTCGTAGGCATATTCTTGAATTCCACCACCACTTCAGTGGTCTTCACCGGCAGGCGTTTGCCTGTGCGGATATAGAAGGGAACCCCCGCCCAGCGGAAGTTATCCACGAACACTTTGGCTGAGAAGTAAGTTTCCGTGTTGGAGTTAGGATCAACCTTGTCCTCTTCGCGGTAACCTGGAAGCTTCTGTCCGCCGCTTTCCCCTTGCGTATATTGGGCGCGCACCACATTCTCCTCCACCTCGGCTGCTGAAGCGTATGGACGAAGGGAACGGAGAACCTTCACCTTCTCGTCGCGGATATCTTCGGGAAGCAGACGGCTTGGCGGCTCCATAGCAATCATGGTCAGCATTTGAAGCATATGATTCTGCCCCATATCGCGCAGTGCTCCCGCGTGGTCATAATAACCTCCGCGTTCTTCCACACCCACGGTTTCGCTCAGCGTAATCTGAACGTTGGCAATATGTTTATTGTTCCAGAGCGGTTCGAAGAACGCATTTCCGAAGCGGATCACCTCGATGTTCTGAACCATCTCCTTGCCAAGATAATGGTCAATCCGGTAAATTTCTTCTTCCTTGAACACCTGGCTGAGCTCTTCATTCAACTTCTGTGCTGACAGAAGATCGTAGCCGAACGGCTTCTCGATCACGAGACGGTGCCATCCACTGCTGCTAAGCATGCCGCCCTTCTTAAGATTGAGGGACACATTTCCGAACAGCTCTGGCGCAAGCGCCAAATAGAACAGACGATTGCCCGGAATACTGTACCGCTGCTCCAAGCTCTCCGTTTGCTCCTTAAGCTCATGGTATCCATCGATGTTGTTAATATCCAGGGACTTGTATTCAAAATGCTCAGCGAATCTTGTCCAGTGTGCGGTATCCAGCACTTTATACCGGCAGAATTCCTGAATTGAATTGTATAAATCCTGTCTGAACTCATCCTGTGTGCGTGGGCGTCTTGCCACACCGATCACAGCGAAGTCTTCAGCCAGCTTACCTTCGCGGTACAAAGAATAGATCGCCGGAAACAATTTACGCCGTGCCAGATCTCCAGTTGCTCCAAAAATAAAAAATACAGCTCCAGGGGTTTTAAGTGCATTTAGATTTTGTTGTTCAGCCATGGCTCCTCATTTCTTTCTATGTAGTATAGTTGTATATTTATACAAATTAAAACATTTATTCTCATCCAATTATTTCATTTGTGCCATTAATTTTAGCATATTCGTGCCAAGGATGCTATCCTATTCACTACAAAAGCAGTCAGAAAACTGCAATTTTCATGGGATATTCAGACGAAGTTCATTTTAGTATTCCACCGTGAGTACCGGAGAGCCCAATGAAAACTCTTTTTGTCCGGTTACCGTATTATCATGCACAGCCATCTGAAGAGCAATGCTGTTTCCCCCGCTTTGCACTGATATGGGGAAATTCGGGACTTCATAGGATTCCGATACCGTTCGTCCGTCTTGGAACCCTTCAACCCGCCGGAGTTCGAAGAAGACTCCCGCATGTCTTTCCAGCTTCTCCAGCATAACCGTGATATTTCCCTCTGTATTCCGGCTTTCTGTCAGCTTGTCCCCACTGCCTTGAACCGCCGCATTCCACTTCACATCCATGCCAAGTGAAATCAATTTCTCACCTGCCTGAGCCTGGACTCCCTTAAGCTGAGACGAATTGCCCTCACTCAGCCCTTTGATTTGGGCCACCGCATACAGCTCCTGCGCGCTTCCCCGAGTTACCGAGATCTGTACTCTTGCCCCTGTGTTCAGCCCTTCAGCCCGGTATACAAGATGATCCTGAACCATTGTATGATATGGACGACCTAAGCCCAAATGCTCTGCTATCATTGCAGCAGCTTCCTCCGGCTTACGGTCAGTATTCCATGTGCCCTGCCATTTTATGATGACATCAAGAGGTTCCTGGCTAACCTTATGCCCGACAGCCAGCAGCGCATCCAATTGCTTGCCGGCATTGGCCACAGCTTCAGCAGCAGGTCCCGACTTTGGTTCCAAATTCACAAATCCGAGAACACCCGTCATTAGTAATGCGATCACCAATATTATACCCATCCATCTAGCACTGAACCGCTCCATCATTTGCTTCGCACCCTCTCATCCGAATCTAGCATTCTATGAAACAGGATGTCCTGAAGGAGAAGCCGTTATACCTTATCGCCTGCCGCCTATCGAAAAAAAGCCGGAGACCTTAGTCTCCGGCTTACACCTTATTATCATAACGGCTGCTTTATTCAGCCAGTCCGTTCTTATATGCGTAGATCGCGGCTTGAGTCCGGTCCTCCACATGCAGCTTGGCGAGTATGTTGGTGACATGGAACTTAACCGTCTTCACTCCAATAATCAAGTCATCTGCGATATCCTGATTCGATTTCCCTTGGGCCAGCAGGCGCAGGACATCCATCTCGCGCTCGGTCAGTTCCTCATGGGCAGGAGCCTCGGCTTTAGGCTGCCTGAATCTGTTCATCATCTTCGAAGCAACCTGGGATTCGAGAACGGATTGTCCTCTTGCCGCCGCCCGGATCGCTTCAGCAACCTCGGAAGCCCTTGAAGTCTTCAGAAGATAGCTGAATGCACCGGCTTCGATAACCGGATACATTTTCTCATCATCCAAATAACTGGTCAGTACAATAACCTTACATTCAGGGTATAGCTTGAGCAGCTGGCGGGTCGTCTCGATCCCGTCCATCCCATCCATCACCAGGTCCATTAAGACCACATCAGGCTTATACTCCTGTGCTAGCCGGATTCCTTCTTGGCCGCTGCTAGCTTCGCCTACTACTTCAATGCCATCCTCTGTTCCAAGTACAGCGGCAAGACCAATGCGTACCATTTCGTGGTCATCCACAAGCAATACTTTAATTGGAATTTCCGTCTCCATCGTTCTCATCTCCCCCGCCTTCCTCGTTCATTATGGGCACTGTAATCTCGATTCTAGTTCCATTTCCAGGAGCTGTAATAAATTGAATGGAGCCCCCAATTTCATGCACCCGTTCCTGCATGTTGGACAGACCGTAAGAGGTCTGCTTCTTCTCATCCATCTGGAAGCCCACTCCGTTATCCCGCAGAATCACACGGACAGCCTCTGGACGCTGCTGAATCCTAATTTCCATCTTATCCGCTCTGGAATGGCGGAGTGTGTTGGACAAGGCTTCTTGGATAATCCGGAACAAGTGATTCTCAATTCCCTTTACAAGCTTGATATCGCTGTCCATCTCCAGTGTAATATCCATGGGCACCTTGCTCTTAAGCTCCCTGATAAGCTCTGCCACACCTTCCGAGAGCGCCTTGCCCTCCAGATAGACGGGCCGCAGATGGAGCAGAAGGGCACGCATTTCAGACTGGGCGACCGATGACATTTCCTCAATCAGCTCCACCTGTCTCTGTGCCTTATCGAAGTCCTTCTCCAGCGTCCGGCCCACCGCGGTAGCAGTCATCGATATGGCAAACAATTGCTGGGAGACTGCATCGTGCAGCTCGCGGGCAAGCCTCTGCCGCTCCTCTACAATCGCGGAAATACGGGCCTGTTCAGCGAGCTGGGCATTATTGGTGGAGAGACGCTGCAGAGAGCTTACCTGCTCCTCCCACCTTTTGCTGATACGGTCCAGCTGTTCACCCAATCTTCCGAACTCATCCTCGCCAAGCTCGGGCACGGAGCCTGCCAGATTCCCCTTCTCCCACTGCAGAAGCGAATCTCTTAACAAGTCCATCCTTCGTTTTATATTATAGGCCTGATAGAATCCGTAAACTGCTCCAACACCAATCAAGAGCAGGCCTGCCGTTATGGAAGCCTGAACCACTTTCGTCCATTTGGCTGTGGGACTTAAATATCCGTATGTATCCAGCAAATAAATAATGGCACCGAACAAAAAGAAGGACAGGAGAATCCCGTCACGCATGCTGCGTGATATCATATTTACCGGTTTTCTTCTTCTCATCAGGGACTCCCCTCCTCTCTAGGATAACCTTATATCAATATCGCCTACCAGGTAGGAGATCATAATTTTCACTTTTTTATCCTGGGCCTCATAATTGGGAGAACGCCAGTATAATCTGTTTACCATGCCTGTTTCCTTGTCAGGACCGAACTCAATCTGCCCGAACATGACAAAGGCCTCGATCTCCACACCATAGTCGTCCGAAATAACCAAATCCATATCCCCTACTACACCTTGGAACATAATAATATTCTCCCGCTCTTCAGCGATTGCCAGGGACAGGTCAATATCGTGTTCCCCAAACACATGCCACATGCTGATACTGCGAAGGTTCCAAGGATCCCGGTCCCAATGTACTCCGGCAATGAAGTTCTGCTTCTGGATATGATCCCCCCGTGGAAGCATCTTCTTCACCTTGGCATAGAACAGACCAAGCGAGATCAGAACGATCGCCACAACGAGCATCAGATGCTCAAGCAGGATCAGCCCACTGCCTACCACAAGCAGCACATATCCGGTACGCGTGTCCTCACCCTGACGGATTTTATAGACACCAAGTATAAGAAACAGAAGGGCTACAAGGGTAAGGAAGTTTATACCTTGACCAAAGAACAGTAATATCCCGAAGCCAATTAGCAAGATGGCCAAAAATGATTTCCTCTTATCCATGCTGCACCCCCTGTCTTAGTATAAAAGATTGCCACTCATAAGAATAGGCCTGATCTCATTAATCCATAAAGCTCGGAAAAGCCATAACGGTATTATGTACCGTATGGCTTCACCTCAATTAGAATACCATATTCCCCTTAAAAACGGATAGTTATTCTTTAGTCGCAGTTTCCTTTGTCGCCGTAGGGTTCAGCTTGGACTTGAGCGCATTCAACTGCTCTTCGACCCGAAGCTGCTTTTCAGCGTCCGCAGGGCTGATATAGGAGCCTGCTGCCGCGCTAGGGCGGTAGGGAGTTCCAAGCACATCGGCTTCAGCTTCCATCTGAAGAATCTTCTCCTCCATCCGGCTGAATCCAAGAGCTGCTCCGCCGCTTTCAATTGTACTAAGCGGGCTCGCTTGAGCCAGCTGCTTCTTAGCTTTGGCCATTTGAGCACGGGCCACCAGCTCATTACGTTTATTGCGCAGCTTGTAAAATTCGTCCTTCATGTCATGGAGCTGCTGCTGCAGGTCAGCGGCATGAATCTCCGCTTGAGCATGAAGATCTCTAAATTCCGTTTGTTTTTGATCAAAATGGATTTTCTCTTCAAGCAGGCGGCGTGCAATTTCTTCTTGGCCGTTCTTCAGTGCAGCTTCGGCCTGAGCTTCACGCTGTGAGGATACACGGTATGCTTCCTCCAGGCGTTGTTTCATGCGGCGCTCGTTGGCAATTTGTTTGGCTACGGTAACTTCCGCATCCCGGATTTCAGCTTCCATATCACGAAGATACTGGTTCAGCATTACAATTGGATCTTCAACCTTATCGAGCAGCTCGTTTACCGACGCTTTTGTAATATCTTTAATTCTTTTAAATACTCCCATTTTATAAATCTCCCTTCTCATATTTGGACAGCTTACGGCGAAGCTCATCCAATTCTTTTTTCATGGCTTTCTTCTCAATGTCTTCCATCATGGAGTCCAAATTAGAGGCCTCTTCCTGGCTTCTGAAAGATGAACCCGCCGGTCTGGCACCACTCGTTGGCCCTCCTTGGAACGGATTCCCACCAAACGGGTTGCCGTTATAAGAATTCCCGCCAAACGGATTGTTGCCATAAGGAGGCCGCTGGTTGTACCGCGGATCTCTTGGATCATAACCTCCTGGCCCTGGCCCTGGTCCTGGACCATAACCTCCGCCCTGCCATCCACCATGCTGGTAAGGATCATATGGAACATATGGCTCTTTGGAAATCACCAGTGAGGCGATGAGGTAAATCAGGATCGTAGTCCCGCCGGAAAAAGGAATACTTATGGCCGTCAGCAGCCGAAGCACGCCGACATTGACACCAAAGGACTCTGCAAGCCCCCCACATAGACCGGTAATCCACCGGTCCCGCCGGGAACGGTATAAAGTGCCCATGTTAACTACTCCTCTCCTCGCTTGTTCAGCTTCTGTTTAAGACGCGACAGCTCCTGTTCCAGAGTAGATTGAATCGCGCTTCCAGCCTGATTGAAGAGATCCTGTCCGGCCTTGCGCAGGTCACGCAGGCTCCGGGCTTCCCATTCCATATCAGATACCCGATCTTCGAGGCGGTTGAACATCTTAGGCACATCCTGTGTTCCATGGCTGCCCATACGTTGATTCATTCTCTGCTGAAGTCGAAGTGTTTCCATTCTCGCGTAATAATATTGACGTTTGTTATAAACAGCCTGGTACTCTGTTTTAAGCTCATTCAACTGGGCTTCCAGCTGCTGCAGCGCTTCTAGGCTTTGAGTATAGAGCTCGGAGTACTGCTCGAGCTTCTCCTCATACAACAGCTTCTCTTGCAGCGCCAGCTTGGCCAGATGTTCTTCGCCAGCTTTCAGTGCCAGCAGCGCCTGCTCTTCTCTCTTGCTAAGCATTGAGGACGCATGATCGACCTGCTGCTTCAACTGCCGGGTATGACCCGAATATTGATGATGAAGCTTCTCAGCTTCAGCTATTTCATGCCGGGTCTCAACCAGAAACTGATCGATAAGTTGAACCGGATCTTGTGATTGCTCCAAACGTTCATTCAATGTCGCAACAGTTATATCTCTTACACGTCTAAACACACTCATGATCGTTCTATTCCCTCCTAACCTTATTGTCCTGTGTATTAGTAACTCCGTTTATTACTGAGCGAGGAAATACCGTATACAATCAAACCGATACCAAGAACCGGCACGATAATCCAAGCCAGCTTTGCGATCAGGGAGAACACACCGATGACAAGAACAATCCAGCCGAAGAATGCGTTGCCTCTGCGGATTCCGTAGTAACCCAGTCCGATCATTACGACAGCAATCAGAATGCCGAACAAGTTACCGAAGAAAGGCGTTAGCTTTCCTAACAGAATCAGCACCCCGAGTGCAATAAGTACGATAGCAAATCCGTTTGGTTTGTTAGTTCTCATTTCATTCACCGCCTCTCTTTTATATCAACCTTATGTCTTTATTCTAGGCCTTATCGTGTTTTCCCAAAACGGACCGAGGACGGTTTTTTATACTGGACTAAGGTCGAGTATACCCCGGGGCCTTAGATAGAGAGTTCCCTGGCCTGATTCATCCCCAAGCGCTCTATTCAATTCGGCGTGTCCAATCGCTTGATGAACATTAGGATCGCAAGTCCCCTGAAATTCACCACCCATAACTATCCCATCGCTCCCTATAAATACAACCAGCCCCGGAATCCTAAGATTACCGGGGCTGGCTGATCTTTAATCTTCAGTTATAATCGCACTTGTTCTCTTATCTGAACTGTTCCAGGAAGCTGTCGGTTTTTCCGATTAGAGCTTTTAACCGAATTAATACATCGGCTGCCTCCGCCCGTGTGACAATACGATCCGGCTCGAACTTGCCATCCTTCACATCCATGAGCTTGAGCCTCAAAGCAATAGAGACATCTCCCTTATTGGAGATACTTGCCGCATCGGAGACACCTGCAAGATCTGATGGCTGACTGTAGAAATCGGCCAGCTTCTTATAATGAAGCATCTCCACCAAATATTCAGCCAACCGCTCACGAGTTAACTTGTTAGTCAGGTTCAGGGGAATATCCGGATTAATAGTGATCCAATTATTACTTATATATGTTTGGATTGCCTTGTAATATTCCGTTCCAAACTCAATTCCGCCTATAGGCTGCCCGTCCTCGCTTCCATAGTAGTTCTCCAAATCAGGATAGTACGCTCTAGAAGCCATGATCATCCAGTCTCCTTGAGCAATCGGTTCATTTGGCTTAACCTTGCCATCCTGATCCGGAACAAGAACCCGATACTTTACCAGTTCAGTCAATGCCTTCTCCAAAGGATGACCTTGAATGTCCTTGACTTCCTTCAGCTTGGTTTCCCCGGTAGACGAGTATATTTCCTGTCTTGCGCCTGTAATTGCGTTAATAGGAGCAAAGGAATAGTAAGTGTCCTCCCCGTTAACAGGGATCGGGGCGTATACCAGCTTATTGCTTTCAGGAATTACGTTTCCATTCAATTGATATGATCCGCCAGTAGACTCGTATCTTAACTCCAGCTTTGTATCATCCAGATAACGTTTTTTGGCTTCTTCTTTGGAGATGGCCGGCTTCGAAGCAGGCAGGGATGAAGTATCCGCATTAATTGATGTGGAGAAGTCCCGAACGGCCCCATCTGAGCTGAGACTCAAATTCACGAAATCATTGAACACTAAAATTCCGTTAAGATAACGCTTGAAACTGTATACATAAGTGCTTGAAGGGTCCTTCGGATCCCGGTTGGTTACACTTGTCAGCTTGAACTCAGCACTCGCATTTGGAATCAGGTTCTGCACAATCTCAAGTGCTCTGGCCTTGGCCTCTGCTGGGGTAATAATTTTACCTGAAGGTTTATACTCCTTCCGCTTTGGACCGTAGTCATTGTAATTAAAAGAAACCAGTCGTCCATTCTCCGCATCAATCGTAGCAAAAATACTATCATTGGTGAAACCGTTATTATCTTGCTTTTGATTTAATGATAAATTCCAGACTTTCTGGTTGTCTCTTCCCGATTTAGAAAGCTGCTTGTTCACTATCGCATAGCTCTTAGGGACTTCCACCAAAGCATGAAGCCGCTCTACAGCCGCATCATCGTCTAGAATAGGCGTTTTTGAGGTTGCATAGACAGCACCTTTACCAACCGGAATTGATTCTGGCTTAAACTCAGGCTCTAGTTGATCCGTAGGCGGAAATACTGTTTTCTTTCCTGTATGTGCATCAATGCTGTTAGCTGAATTCTGGGAAGGAACATACCCTAAGAAATATTTGGCTGGTTGTCTACTGAACATTTGATCTGGAACATATGCAAGTTCAATCTCCAGTCCTTCTCTGAAAGTTTTCTCCGCTGCTTCCAAGGAAATAGCTGGTTTAGAGGATGGGTATGCAGAAAAAGACTTGTTCCTATAATAACCGGTGACTTCACCGTTATAATTCACAGTGACCTGAAGTTTCTCATAATTAGAAATTATGCCATTTACAGGCACATCAAAAGAGAAATAATAGCTTTGTGATCCAAACAGAGAGTTATTCCCCATGTAAAATGGAGCATCTTCCTTCAACGTTGTGGTATCCAGACCTTTAACCTTCTTGGCGATCCATTCCAACGCAATTTTCTTAGCAGCAGCCTCATCCACCTTCGCCGCATCCGGCCTACTGTATGTTTGAATAAGACGCTCTGGAAGATTGACAGAAAGAACTTCCCCAGTTACTCCGTCAACCCGAGCATCAAATCCCATGCTACTATTACCGTACTGGTAGGTATACTCCAAATTCCATTTCTTATCATAATCGACAGGGTATCTATTCGTATCGCCAAAAGAAACTGAGGTTAACTTTGCTTTGGACAAGAGCGGGAACATCTCTAGAACCAGCTTTTCGGCCTGGGCGGAGGAAATCTTCGCTCCAGTGGGAACCTTGTCACTGACAACAGATGGTGAATTAGCTGTGCTGCCTGTTGCTGATCCCCTTACAGTTGTGCTGCCTGATGCACTGCTTGCGCTATCTATCTTGGTTGTTGAACTTGAATCCGCCCATACAGCGGCTGGAGTCAGCAATAGTACAAGCGTCAACGTTCCCGCCGCAACAGACAGTGCTTTATGGCTATGGCTAAGCCTCCTGCCTTTTCTTTTTGAAATTTGATGCTGTCCTTCGTTCATAACGTCTTCCCCTTTCACCGGCTGAAATATGTACTGTCTTATTAAGAACAGCACAATCAGGTAAAAAGTTGTACGAAATGTAAAATTACTTCATATAAGATCAGGATATTGTGAAAACAAATAAAAAAACCATGAACTAAAGTTCATGGTTTACTTGATATAAAATGCCGGTGAAGGGACTCGAACCCCCACGGTTTCCCTCACGATTTTGAGTCGCGCGCGTCTGCCAATTCCGCCACACCGGCACATCATAGATTTCTCAATTAGAGAAAATGGCGCGCCCTAAGAGATTCGAACTCCTGACCTTTTGATTCGTAGTCAAACGCTCTATCCAGCTGAGCTAAGGGCGCATGCACATGATGTTGTTATACCAGAGAAAATAAAATGGAGGCGCCACCCAGATTTGAACTGGGGATAAAGCTTTTGCAGAGCTGTGCCTTACCACTTGGCTATGGCGCCATGTAATGGAGCGGACGACGGGAATCGAACCCGCGACCCTCGCCTTGGCAAGGCGATGCTCTACCGCTGAGCCACGTCCGCATATTTAAAATGGCTGGGGATATAGGATTCGAACCTATGCATGACGGAGTCAAAGTCCGTTGCCTTACCGCTTGGCTAATCCCCATTAAAATTAAATGGGGCGATCGATGGGACTTGAACCCACGAATGCCGGAGCCACAATCCGGTGCGTTAACCCCTTCGCCACGACCGCCATAAGATTCAGTTGAAATAAGAAATGGCAGGGGCAGCAGGAATTGAACCCACACCAACGGTTTTGGAGACCGTTGTTCTACCTTTAAACTATGCCCCTATAAATGGTGGAGGCTGATGGATTCGAACCACCGAACTCGTAGAGAGCAGATTTACAGTCTGCCGTGTTTAGCCACTTCACTAAGCCTCCATATAAATGGTGCCGGCGAGAGGACTTGAACCCCCAACCTACTGATTACAAGTCAGTTGCTCTACCAGTTGAGCTACACCGGCACGGTGTAAAGAATCATGGTGGCTCGGGACGGAATCGAACCGCCGACACGAGGATTTTCAGTCCTCTGCTCTACCGACTGAGCTACCGAGCCATAATTTTAATAATTGTTTGTATCTCAGTGAATCCTAGTGGATTCTCATCCCGATACACAAGGATGTTAATGGCGGAGCCGACGGGATTCGAACCCGCGGTCTCCTGCGTGACAGGCAGGCATGTTAGGCCTCTACACCACGGCTCCACACTAGTAAAACAATTGCGGGGGCAGGATTTGAACCTGCGGCCTTCGGGTTATGAGCCCGACGAGCTACCGGGCTGCTCCACCCCGCGTCAGTAAAAGTATATTATGGTGGAGGCTGAGGGGATCGAACCCCCGACCCTCTGCTTGTAAGGCAGATGCTCTCCCAGCTGAGCTAAGCCTCCATAGGTTGAACATAATCTTTATGTTACCAGATGAACCTTCTGTAAATCAAGTGTAAAATCACTTTTAATGAAAGTGATAACCGTAGGGGATACTCATTCTTCGAATGAGACTACGAAGTGGATGCTAACGAAGTTTATGCTCCGACGAACCCTGATGGATTCTCATCCCCACTTGAAGCTGTTAAAGAAAGTGATGACCCGTAGGGGATTCGAACCCCTGTTACCTCCGTGAAAGGGAGGTGTCTTAACCCCTTGACCAACGGGCCTTACAAAATATTATGGCGGAGAGAGAGGGATTCGAACCCTCGAGACGCTTGTGACGCCTACACGATTTCCAATCGTGCTCCTTCGGCCAACTCGGACACCTCTCCATATGGCTCCCCGAACAGGACTCGAACCTGTGACAACTCGATTAACAGTCGAGTGCTCTACCAACTGAGCTATCAGGGAATATCATTATTTCAGGCTTGATCACCTGAAAACTAGATACGAAACGAACTTGCGCACCCTTCTAGGAACTGCGTCCTTCGGGTATTTTTGGATAAGCCCTCGACCGATTAGTACTGGTCAGCTCCATGCATTGCTGCACTTCCACCCCCAGCCTATCTACCTCGTCGTCTTCAAGGGGTCTTACCTATTGGGAAATCTCATCTTGAGGGGGGC
>NZ_BOSF01000007.1:0-289471 GCF_018403205.1 Paenibacillus sp. J22TS3 | reverse complement strand
GCTTCGATGCGGATTCCGAGTACTTTGCGGGGGCCCCGAGAACAACGGGGAAGGCTACAATCTAATACGCAAGTTCGTTTCGTATCTAGTTTTCAGGGAGCAAACCTCATTTCTATTCCGAAGCAAGCCTTCGGTTAGAAGGAACTAGCTTTCAGCATTTGGCGATGCTGAAACCTGAATTAGTTTTTTCTGATGTCAGAGATTCCCCTGAGATAACTCAGAGAGCGATGGCCCGGAAAAATTCCATTTGGTGGCGATGGCGGAGGGGTTCCACGCGTACCCATCCCGAACACGACCGTTAAGCCCTCCAGCGCCGATGGTACTTGGACCGCAGGGTCCTGGGAGAGTAGGACGCCGCCAAGCAAAGTAAAACCATTGTTGGTAACCCAACAATGGTTTTTTTGTTGCCGGAATAATTTTACCGGACTATATTTGTTGCATTATAAAATTGAATATTTGATTATCCTAGGAAGAAGTAGAAGCGCTCAGCTTTTGGCCAAATGCAATTGTTATAACTTCAATCGTTTGGGTGTGTCCATCCCGCACATATGTGATATCGAGCTGGTGCTGCGGATCTGCACTTGTGATAAGCTCTTCACATTGGTCATAGCTGTTCACGGACTCGCCATTAATCTGGGTGATTATGTCGTTCACCTGGAGATATCCCGATGCAGGTGTATCCGGAATAACTTGAACCACCCGAACTCCACCAATCTCGGGATGAACCGCGGTGATATGGTTAACTCCAATCCAGCTTTTCCAAAACGTCTGCCGTTTATCAAGGGCTTCTTCCAGCATACTTTTTAGATTTGTCATAAACCGGTATGTACCGTACGCCATATTCTCCATGTTCATGATTCCCAGATCACCTGACCAGAGACCGGTATACTTAATGCTCACGAGAGTTCCGCCTTGCTGGGGCTCCAAACTCCAAATTGTGAGATCCCCATGCTCATCCATAATAGACAGGCGTGAGGATGGGATTAACTCATTGATGGTACCTTTATAGCTAACTCCCCAGCCATAGTCCAACTCCACAGTACCGCCAATCTTTAACTCTATCTTGCAGCTTCTAGTCTCCCAGAGGTTACGCTCCTCTGGATCAGTAAGAGCCTTCCATACACGCTCAGGTGTGGCCCTGATCATAATCTCGCGCTCGACTTCGGTATATTCTTTCTTCATTTAGGTATCCTCCTCCAAATAATGTTTCAAATCTGCCAGTTTATTCTCAAGTATAAGACCAAGCTCTTGTTGGAGCTGTAGATAGTTGTGCCGGAATACGGGAGTGTTCAATCGATAGCAGCAATATTTGCCCTGTCTTTTCTCAAGAAGTAATTGTTCCTCTAATAAGATGGACAAATGCTTTTTTATGGCCGGCTGGGAAATCGGAAATTGCTTAACAATCTCACTTTGTGTACATTCTTGATGTGCAACCATCTGCAATATCCGTCTTCGGATTGGATCCGAGATGGCTCTGTAAATATCGGTCACCTTTAATCTCCTTTCATATAACCTTTTGGTTATATTTAGACTTTATTATAAGTTAAGGCTCACGTCAAATAAATCTTTAACTCATCTTGATAGGGTAATCAAATAAAAGCGCTACCCTAGACAGTGCTTCCCGGCCTGTTGAAGAAATACAGAATTTATCATTTAAGATTTTTAGTGACTCCCCAGATAAAATAGAAGCTTGCTCCTCAACAAAGATCAGGGTTTCCCGACAATCTAAAGAAGATCTGCCTAAGGCAGATCTTCTTCTATACTTTAAGAGGAGGTAGTAGGTGGAGTCTGTCGACGTCCTCTTAAGGTATGATTACGAATGCGGCATTGTCTGCCGGTACAGTGACTTCGCGATATTGAGTACCGTCACTTGAGAATGTGCGAACAATATAATCACGGTTAGTCGGCGTGGAAATACGGGAGAAGACTACCACACCGAAGCCGTCAAATCTTGCTCTTTGAATAAGTCTGCCGGAAGTGGTGCTGACTGTAGCGAAAAAGCCTGTTGTGTTGTATGGGTTGCCAGAGGTGTCGGCCCATACGATCGTTAGCCTGCGTAAGCGTTGAGTAGGCTTTAAGATTCGGCCGTATTTGGACGCATTAAGTTTGCGGCCTTTTACTTTGAATAAAGAGCGGGATGGACGTTTTGCCATGGATTAACCTCCTTTAAAAGTTACAACGTGCTTAGGGCGATAGTAACGATCGTAGCCAATTAAGGAATAATAACGAATGCGGCATTGTCTGCCGGTACCGTAACTTCACGATATTGAGTACCGTCACTTGAGAATGTGCGAACAATATAATCACGGTTAGTCGGCGTGGAAATACGGGAGAAGACTACCACACCGAAGCCGTCAAATCTTGCTCTTTGGATAAGTCTGCCGGAAGTGGTGCTGACTGTAGCGAAAAAGCCTGTTGTGTTGTATGGATTGCCAGAGGTGTCGGCCCATACGATCGTTAGCCTGCGCAAGCGTTGAGTAGGCTTTAAGATTCGGCCGTATTTGGACGCATTAAGTTTGCGGCCTTTTACTTTGAATAAAGAGCGGGAAGGACGTTTTGCCATTGGAATGTCACCTCCTTAATGTGGATGTGATATTACATGCTAATATGAAGCTTTTAGATTGTGCGATAGCCAGCAATTGATATAAATGGTCTATAGTAGTGTTGAAGAATTATAGTTTAGTAATTAAGGAACGATAACAAAAGCGTCATTGCCCCGAGGCACAACCACTCTGCGAACTAAGTTGCCTTCACAGGAATAAATTTTCACAACGTATGCTTGCTTGGTAGGCGTTTTGATTTTAGAAAAAATAACGACACCCCGTCTGTTGAACTTGGCTGTTTGGATAAGCTCGCCTGAAAGGGTGGACGCGGTAGCCAGGAACCCGCTGGTTCTGTAAGGCTCCCCGGTAGAGCAGGCCCAGATTACGGTAAGGCGGAGCAGCCGGCCCGAGGGTTTGCAGTGCTTATGTTTATTTACATCCAGTTTGCGGTGTTTTTTGCTTCTCCAATTACAGGATGAAGGATATACTGCCATTAGATTTCACCTCGCTTTATATGGATTAATACAGTGAATGCAAGTGAAGGGGAAAGGGATTGTACATCTACATGTCAGGCATAGAAATGGATTTATGGCTAAATAAGAGATTTTTTTCACATTCTCGTAGATGTTGTCAGGGAAGTGGGGTAGAATATAAACACAAAATTGTTGATGCCAATCAAGTCATTGGATTTGTGACGGCAGAGGGAGCTGCTTGTTATGAACAATATTAGTGTTATACGCAATACGAAGCATCGGAAGCTCTTGTTCAGTGCAGGGTTAAGCTGGATGTTTGATGCGATGGACGTTGGGATTTTGTCTTTTATAATCGCGGCGTTAACCGTAAGTTGGCATTTGACTCCCGGGCAGGTAGGTCTGCTCGGAAGTATCAATTCCATAGGAATGGTGTTTGGAGCGGCCTTTGCCGGTTATTTCGCGGACCGTTACGGAAGGAAGAATGTTCTACTGTGGACTCTGCTGATCTTCTCGGCAGCCAGCGGACTATCCGCACTTGCAGCAAGTTTTACCGTGCTGTGCATACTTAGGTTCATATCCGGCGTTGGCTTAGGCGGGGAGCTGCCTGTTGCTTCCACACTGGTATCTGAATCCATGCCTGCCGAGGAACGGGGGCGGGCGGTTGTGCTGCTGGAGAGTTTTTGGGCGGCGGGATGGATATTAGCCGCGCTCATATCTTATTTTGTCATCCCCCAATATGGCTGGCAGGCGGCCTTCGTCATTGGTGCAGTCCCCGCACTCTATGCCATCTATCTGCGCCGGGCAATCGATGATTCGCCCAGGTATGAGAAGATGAAGTCCGAAGTCCGCTTGACCTTCCGTGAGAAGCTTGGGCTGGTCTGGTCTGCCGGTAACCGGAAGACCACCATCATGTTATGGATTCTGTGGTTCACCGTAGTGCTGTCTTATTATGGGATGTTCCTATGGCTTCCGAATATGATGGTGCTCAAAGGATTCAGCTTGATCCGAAGTTTTGGTTATGTGCTGATCATGACGCTTGCCCAGCTTCCAGGTTATTTCACAGCTGCTTATTTCATTGAGAAATTCGGCCGTAAATTTGTGCTTGTCACTTATTTGGTGTGTACGGCGCTAAGTGCTGTATGGTTTGGATATGCTTCATCCGAAGGCAATCTGCTTGCAGCCGGGATATGCCTGTCCTTTTTCAACCTTGGTGCTTGGGGAGGCTTGTATGCATACAGTCCTGAATTATATCCGACAAGAATCCGCACAACAGGAGTTGGCCTGGCTACTTCCGTTGGCCGGATCGGCGGGGTGATCGGACCGCTGCTTGTGGGCAGCTGGGTTGGCGCAGGAACCAGCATTAGCACAATCTTTATCTTCTTTTTTGTTGCGATCCTTGTAGGAGCTGCGGGTGTCCTTTTTCTGGGTAAAGAGACGAAGGGGCTTGAGCTGCAGGATTAGTTGTAGGGTATCACTAGTAGACGGGACTTTAATTAGTGACAGGCTTCGCTAATGTGCGGAGCCTGTCTTTTGTATAAAAACTTATCATGCTAGGAGACACAATCGAGGACCGGTATATTTGTGTGCCAGGAATAGGCTGAAGATATCCTCCTTCTTTACCAAGTCATGGTGAAATAATGACATGGAATCCTAGTTCATAGTAAAATGTGATAGAAGATTTACATATTGAACTCGAATAACAATAAATTATGTCGGAGAGGAAAATTGGATCATGTCAGAACATGAAGAACCAAAGCAATCGTCCCAGACCGAGTTGAATACCGGTGAGTTGTTAAATGCTTTAATGGCTTTAAAAAAGGGAGATTTCTCGTACAGAATGCCGTATGATCACACAGGCATCGCCGGCAAAGTAGCGGATACATTTAATGAAATAATGGATATGCAGGAGAGTCTGGTTCAAGAGGTTCAGACTGTAGCCAAGGTTGTAGGCAAGGAAGGGAAATACAACCGCAGGTTTACGCACAAGAACACAGGCGGCTCCTGGGAAGTGGTTTCTGAATCGATTAATGGGCTTGTAGCTGATCTGATTCAACCTACCAGCGAGATGGTACGGGTAATCAACGCAGTAGCCCAGGGAGATTTATCCCAGAAGGTGGACTTGGAATTTGAAGGGAGACCGTTAACTGGTGAATTCCAGCGTACGGCCACCAATATCAACATGATGGTTACACAGCTCAGCACTTTTGCATCCGAGGTAACCCGGGTAGCCCGGGAGGTGGGTACTGAGGGGATGCTTGGCGGACAGGCTGATGTGAAGGGCGTATCAGGGACCTGGAAAGACCTTACAGATAGCGTAAATAACATGGCGACGAATTTGACGGACCAGGTGCGCAATATCGCTGCGGTGACAACAGCCGTAGCTAAAGGCGATCTGTCCAAGAAGATTACGGTTAATGCCAAAGGCGAGATTCTTGAACTGAAGGATACGATTAACACCATGGTCGATCAGCTCAGCACCTTTGCGTCCGAGGTCACGCGGATGGCGCGCGAAGTAGGTACCGAGGGTAAGCTTGGCGGCCAAGCCAATGTGAAGGATGTTTCAGGTACATGGAGAGACCTTACTGAAAGCGTTAACGACATGGCGTCCAATCTAACTGACCAGGTGCGGAATATCGCCGTTGTAACGACAGCGGTAGCGAATGGGGACTTGTCCAAGAAGATTACCGCAGACGTTCAAGGAGAAATTCTTGAGCTGAAGAACACCATTAACACCATGGTCGATCAGCTCAGCACCTTTGCGTCCGAGGTTACCCGGATGGCCCGTGAGGTGGGCACTGAAGGGATTCTCGGTGGTCAAGCTGAGGTTAGCGGAGTGGCGGGAACGTGGCGTGATCTGACCGAAAGTGTTAACTACATGGCGAGCAATTTGACGAATCAGGTGCGCAATATCGCGGAGGTCACAACGGCGGTAGCCCAGGGAAATCTGTCCAAGAAGATCACCGTTGATGCCAAGGGCGAAATCCTTCAGCTAAAGAGCACGATTAATACGATGGTGGACCAGCTCAGCAATTTCGCTTCTGAGGTTACACGGGTGGCCCGTGAGGTATCCACTGAGGGCAAGCTCGGCGGTCAAGCCGATGTAAAAGACGTTTCAGGCACATGGAAGGATTTGACCGACAGCGTGAACTTTATGGCGGGTACACTTACTGATCAGGTGCGCAACATTGCCGAAGTGACCACTGCTGTAGCGAAAGGTGATTTGTCCAAGCATATTACCGTCAATGCAAAGGGTGAAATCCTTGAGCTGAAGAATACGATCAATACGATGGTGGATCAGCTCAGCACGTTTGCGTCCGAGGTTACGCGTGTAGCCCGTGAGGTAGGTACCCTGGGGATGCTGGGTGGACAGGCCCAGGTTAAGGGAGTTGCCGGAACGTGGCGCGATCTGACCGAAAGCGTTAACTACATGGCGAGCAACTTGACCAATCAGGTGCGGAACATCGCGGTTGTGACAACGGCAGTCGCCAACGGGGATTTGTCCAAGAAGATTACCGCGGATGTTCAAGGGGAGATTCTTGAGCTGAAGATCACCATCAATACGATGGTGGATCAGCTTTCAACCTTTGCATCCGAGGTAACCCGTGTGGCCAACGAGGTTGGAACAGAGGGCAAGCTCGGCGGACAAGCCCAGGTTAAAGGCGTTGGCGGCACATGGAAGGACCTCACGGAAGGGGTTAATAGCATGGCCCGCAATCTGACCGATCAGGTGCGGAACATCGCGGATGTGACAACAGCCGTCGCGAAAGGGGATCTGTCGAAGAAGATCACCGTTGATGTCAAGGGTGAGATTCTCGAACTGAAGAACACCATGAATACGATGGTGGACCAGCTCAGCAACTTCGCCTCCGAGGTTACGCGCGTAGCGCGTGAGGTGGGCACGGAAGGTAAGCTTGGTGCTCAGGCTGAAGTGAAGGATGTGTCGGGAACCTGGAAAGATCTCACCGATACGGTCAACTATATGGCGAGCAATTTGACGATTCAGATGCGCAATATCGCCGGTGTAACCACAGCGGTAGCGAATGGGGATCTGTCGAAGAAGATTACGGTTGACGTGAAGGGCGAGCTGCTTGAGCTGAAGAACACGATCAACACAATGGTGGATCAGCTCAACTCCTTCGCATCTGAGGTAACCCGTGTGGCTTCCGAGGTAGGTACAGACGGCAAATTGGGCGGACAAGCCCAGGTTCGGGGAGTAGGCGGGATCTGGCGTGATTTGACCGAGAATGTAAATATCATGGCGACGAACTTAACCGACCAGGTGCGGGGCATTGCCAAAGTCGTAACCGCGGTCGCCAACGGGAATCTGAAGCAGAAGCTAACCGTGGATGCCAAAGGCGAGATTGCAGAGCTGACCGACACGATCAATAACATGATTGATACACTTGCGACTTTTGCCGAGCAGGTTATAACGGTAGCCAGAGAGGTAGGTGCCGAAGGTAAGCTGGGCGGACAAGCAAGCGTGCCGGGTGCAGCCGGAACATGGCGCGATTTAACTGATAACGTTAACTATATGGCGAGTACGTTGACAACCCAGGTGCGGGCGATTACCAACGTGGCCACTGCCGTGACGAAGGGCGACCTGTCGCGGACTATTGATGTGGCGGCAGCCGGTGAGGTTGCGGCACTCAAGGACAATGTGAATGAGATGATCCGTAATCTGAAGGAGACGACCCGGATCAATACGGAGCAGGACTGGCTTAAGACCAATCTGGCGAAATTCTCCCGCCTGCTTCAAGGGCAGCGGGACCTCTATGCCGTCAGCCGGATGATTCTGTCCGAGCTTGCGCCACTGGTATCCATGCAGCACGGCGTATTCTATATTAATGAGCCCGTTGACGGCGAACCGGTGCTCGAGCTGTTTGCAAGCTACGCTTATCAGCAGCGCAAGCATTTGTCTAATGAATTCCGCGCCGGGCAGGGCTTGGTAGGTCAGTGCTTGATCGAGAAGCAGCGTATTCTGTTGACCAATGTGCCAGGGGATTACGTTATGATTTCTTCCGGTTTGGGAGAGGCCACGCCGCTTAATATCGTACTGCTTCCGATCATTTTCGAGGATCAAGTGCTGGCGGTGCTCGAGCTCGCCTCCTTCCGGCAATTCAATGAGATTGATCTTGCCTTCTTGGATCAGCTTACCGAATCCATCGGAATTGTCATTAACACAATGCAGGCGAATCAACGGACTGAAGAACTGCTGATGCAGTCCCAATCCTTGACGGAAGAGCTTCAGAAACAGCAGATGGAGCTTCAGAATACGAACGAGGAGCTGGAGGACAAGGCCAAACTGCTGGTCATCCAGAAGGCCGAGGTGGAGAGTAAGAACAATGAAGTCGAGGTAGCCAAGCGCTTCCTGGAGGAGAAGGCGGAGCAGCTCGCCCTTACTTCAAGATATAAATCGGAGTTTCTGGCTAATATGTCGCACGAGCTTCGGACTCCTCTGAACTCTCTGCTGCTGCTCGCCGAGCAGCTGGCTGAGAATCCCGATGAGAACTTGTCCGATGCCCAAGTGAAATATGCTAAGACGATACAGGATGCCGGTATGGATCTTCTGAATCTGATTAATGACATTCTAGACCTGTCCAAAATTGAATCCGGGACGGCTTCCGTTGATCTCAGTGAAGTTTCGCTTACCGAACTGCTTGAGAGTCTGGACCGCTCTTTCCGGCCATTAGTTGGCGACAAAGAGTTGGAATTCAATGTGAAAGCCGACG
This sequence comes from Paenibacillus sp. J22TS3, assembly GCF_018403205.1. Classification (NCBI taxonomy): domain Bacteria; kingdom Bacillati; phylum Bacillota; class Bacilli; order Caryophanales; family Paenibacillaceae; genus Paenibacillus; species Paenibacillus sp. J22TS3. Next base: position 280,726 of record NZ_BOSF01000007.1, on the reverse strand, counting down.
ACGATGTGCCGCGGAACATTGTAACGGATCAGAAGAGACTCCAGCAAATTCTTAAGAATCTGCTGTCCAACGCGTTCAAATTCACCGAGAGTGGACAAATTTCCTTACATCTGCGCAGGGCGGAGGAAGGATGGAGCGAGGATCAGGAGGCCCTGAATCAGGCGGGTACGGTTCTGTGCTTCTCGGTAAGCGACACAGGTATTGGTATACCGGATGATAAGCAGGGAATTATCTTTGAAGCCTTCCAGCAAGCGGACGGCAGCACGAACCGCGAATATGGCGGCACCGGACTGGGTCTTGCGATATCGCGCGAAATCGCGGCCATGCTGGGCGGTGAGATCACTCTGTACAGTGTGGTGAACAAGGGAAGCATCTTCAATCTTTACCTGCCGGTCGATTCTGACACTCAGGAGCCTGCGCCGACCAAGAAATATGTGCCTGAAGTCATTGATGTGGCACCACCAGAGGTGATCCGTTTTACGCCGCGCAGCGAGATTATGGATGACCGGGACAGTATCGGACCGGATGACCGTGTCTTCCTGATCGTTGAAGATGATCTAAAATTTAACGAAATCCTGCTCGGTGCCCTTCACAAGAAAGGGATCAAGGCGATTATCACCACCAAAGGCTCCAACGCACTGGAGCTGGCCCGCAAATATCTGCCTGCAGCGATCACGCTTGATCTTCGGCTGAAGGACACGGATGGCTGGCTTGTGATCGAGCATTTGAAGAATGACATGGACGTCCGGCATATTCCAGTCTGTGTAATCACCGTGGAGGAGGACGAATTTGAGCTGAAGCAAAAAGGAGTCCATGACTATCTGTGCAAGCCGGTAACGAACGAGGAGCTTGAGAGTACGCTGGACCGCTTGAATGCTTTTGCCGATAAGACCACACATACCTTGTTGATTGCCGTTCATGACGAGCAGCGCCGTCAAGATTTCGTGAATATGATCGGTAACAAGGATCTCAAAATTACCGCGGTGGATACTTCGAGAAAAGCGCTCAATCAGCTTAAATCAAAAGAATTCGATTGTGTCCTGATTGATAACGATATGCCGGATATGAACACGCTCCGCCTAATCCGGGAGATGTATAAGAAGGTTCAGAACAAACATGTCCCTGTTGTAATTTATCGGAGCAAACGGTGGACTATCGAGGAAGAGAACGAACTGGAGGAAATGAATAAGACTGCGGTAATAAAGGAAGTTAAATCCATGAACCAGGTTATGGATGAGACCAGTTTATTCCTGCACCGCCGTACTATAGATTTGCCTGAGGGCTCTAGAGAAAAGCTTGTTAAGCTGCATCAGTCCGACGAGATGATTAAATATAAAAAAGTGCTTGTTGTAGATGACGATGTGCGGAATATTTTTGCCCTGATGTCTATCTTGGAGCGCCATAACATGAAGGTGATTGCGGCGGAGAATGGACAGGAGGCCATTCGGATTCTGGAAGAGACACCAGATATCGAAATTGTGCTGATGGATATTATGATGCCGGTTATGGACGGGTATGAGACGACAAGAGCGATCCGGACAAAGCCGGAGTTCAAGGATCTGCCGATTATTGCACTTACCGCCAAAGCGATGAAGGGAGACCGGGAGGAATGTCTGGAAGCTGGGGCTTCAGACTATATTACCAAGCCGGTGAATAGTGCCCAGCTGCTATCGATGATCCGGAGCTGGCTTGATGGGGGACAGAACTCACCAGAAGAAGAACAGAAATGAGCCTGACCCTATAGTAGCGGAGAATCTCCAGATAACAGATTTAGCAAAATAAGAAATCAAAAGCACCCACAGCGGATTTATGCCAGCTGTGGGTGCTTGTATGTTTAGGACTAGGCCAATAGTAAGTGAAATTGTCATGAAATTTTGTTCCACACGTGAGCCTTTATCCGCTTGCCCTGAGGCTGGAAGCCGAAACATAATTAAGTGTCATTAGACATATTAACTGAAGGAGGAGTAATAATAATGATCAGAACCGGCTTTGCAAGCAAGAACGTTCGGTGGATTTCCCATTCCTTGATCGCGCTTACCCTTAGTTTGTCTGCAGGCACGTTTGTTTCGGCTGAGGAGACTCAGCTGGGAGCAGCTACCGTGGTATGGGATAAAGATGTGGCGTTGGCTTCGGATTCAATTTATGAACATGGTCCAAATGAGATTCTGGCAGCCTCGGTTCAGAGTGACCAAGTCAACATTAGTTCGGTTAACAGCTCTGGCATCAAAAAGTCCAAACTTAGTTTTAATAAGCACAGCCTTGGATTTCTGGCCTCCTTCCATCAGACTAACGGCGGCGGATATATTTCGGTAGGCGGGGCTTCGGTACTTAAAGTGAATGCTCAGGGGGGCAAGGATTGGGAGTATAGTATTACCAAGCCAAACACTTATCTGGCGTCCGTGGATCAACTGAATAATGGAAATTACATTACGGTAGGGACAACACCGGGCTTAAACGGAGATAAAGACCAAATATTAACTAAATTTTCGGGCAATGGTACCGTAATCTGGCAAAAAACATGGAACAAACCTACGGAGGATTCCGTTAGCCGTGTCAAGCATACGGCAGATGGCGGTTTTGTCTTGGTTGGAGAGTCCTATGAGGCAGGCACCAATAACACCAATATTGTGATTTCCAAGTATACGAATACAAGCAAGCTTGAATGGGAAAAGACGCTCGTTCCTTCCCAGGACAGCCAGAATCTGTGGACGACAGGAATCATTCAGGATTCTGACGGTTATGTGCTGACTGGCTACTACAATCACCCGAATCCTGATGGCGGTGTCCGTTATCTTACTACTGGCTTTGTGCTTAAGACCGATATGGCGGGAAATCTAACCTGGTCGAAACCTCTCGCCAGCCAGTGGGACCGCAGTCAAGTGAATGATATTGCACTGGATTCGGACGGAGGATACCTGATTACGGGCAAGGTGAATGAGGACTGGCACGGGACTATTTCCAAGGAATATGTAGCACATCTGGATTCTGCAGGAACAACTCAGTGGGAAACCATAGTCAACCGGACGAACTCTATTAACCGTGGAGCTGCAGTTCAGCCAATTCAAGGTGGAGTTCTGGCCATTGGCAGTGCAGATCAGACGGTTAAGGCTACCAAGCTGACAATAGGTCAATAACAACTCTAAATATACAACGTTAATCTTTGTTGCACTTCATGAAACCAAGATAAGCTCTCCTACGTATATATTTAGATATATGAAATGGACAGGAACCGCCCTTCCAAGTTCATTTCATAGGACATAATTTATATTCATCAATTAAGGAGAAGATGTTTTGTGGAAAGTGACAGGTATGGCTTAAATTTAGTTCTTATTGCAATTTTAATTTTTCTAACCGCATTTTTCGTGGCTGTTGAATTCGCGGTGGTCCGGCTGAGAAGCAGCCGGGTGGATCAAATGATTGCGGAAGGCCGCAAGAATGCGACCGCGGTGAAGAAGGTGATCGATAATCTGGATGGTTATCTGTCAGCTTGCCAGCTTGGGATAACGATTACAGCGCTGGGTCTTGGTTGGCTGGGCGAACCAACGATGGAGAAGATTCTGCATCCTATGTTCGAGTATTTAAATGTATCCGAACAGGTAGCTGGGCCGGTATCCGTGATTATTGCCTTTGCGTTGATCACTTACTTACACGTGGTGGTTGGTGAGCTGGCTCCAAAGACATTTGCAATCCGCAAGGCGGAAGGCATTGCGCTTATTACGGCCAAACCGATCATCTGGTTCAGCAAGCTCATGTATCCTTTCATCTGGGCTCTAAACGGATCGGCTAATCAGCTCGTACGGATGTTCGGTGTTAAACCGGCTTCCGAGCATGAGGAAGCCCATTCTGAAGAAGAGCTGCGCATTATCCTAAGCGAAAGCTTGGAGAGCGGGAAGATTAATCAGACAGAGTTCGGGTATGTAAACCGGATCTTCGCATTTGATAATCTGATGGCTAAGGATATTATGGTGCCAAGAACAGATATGGTGTGTTTATATACAGGCAAGACCCGACAGGAGAACCTGGAGATCATCAAGGAGCAGCAGTATACCCGTTTCCCTGTAGTCAAAGACAGCAAGGACAACGTGATCGGAATCATGAATACAAAACAGTTCTTTCTTGCTTACGAGGATAATCCGGATCTCGATATTTCTACCCTGATGCAGCCCGTAATGGCTGTTCCTGAGTTCATCCATGTCAATACGCTGCTCAAGAGACTGCAAAAGGATGGAACGAACATGGCCATTCTTATTGATGAATATGGGGGGACTTCGGGTCTTGTCACCATTGAGGACATCCTTGAACAGATTGTGGGCGAGATCAGGGATGAGTTCGATACTGAAGAAGAAGAAGATGTAAAAGTATGGTCACCCGGGCACTTGACGGTTAACGGTAAGGTGTCCGTTACGGAGGTCAGCAGCCATCTGATCAACGAGATTGATTCTGGGGATTGGGATACTATCGGTGGATGGCTGTTTGCTCAGAACAGCGAACTGGCAGTAGGCGAAAGCTATGTTCATGATGAGTACCGGTTTACTGTGCGCAGACGAAAGAAGAACAGGTACCTTCAAATTGAAATTATGCATAAGGACGCGGTCCCGCTTGAATTAGACGCAAAAGCATAGGCAAGCGAAAGCCACCCGGCCTATATTGAATGTACAAAAGAAGCGGAGAGACGAACGACCCGCAGCCAAGCGTTAGTGGTCGCCTTTGGTTTTGGATTTCATCTTCTGTCAATAATTCAAGTAATTTATAACTCATAGCGATGGAAGCGGGCGTTCGTTCTCGGGGCATTTCGAACACAAACCGAACTTCTCAACAAAATCAGGGGCCGTCTTTTGGACGGCCCCTTGTTGTTTTGTAACTAGTCTTCGTCTTGCAGTTCCGGGAGATCCGGGAATTCTGACGAATCTTCGTCGGTTCCGGTCTCGATTTGATTTTGATCCTGCTCATCTACTCCATCATCCGGATTGAACTCATCCGGTACCGTTCCGGATTCAGGTTCAAGCGGCTGTAATTGTTCCTCGGTCAGAGCCTTTGGCTGTGCCGGCCATACTACGGTTGCAGTGTTCGGAGTGTCATAGGCGGAGGCCCAGTAATAGCCTGGGGAGAGAATCCGCTGTGGTGCAAAGCCCGCTTGGCCTGCGGCTGTAGGGACTGCTTCGGAATCCGCATAGCCAGTTTTGCCTGGAGCTACTTTGAAGTTTACATATTTACCTCCCATATAGGTGAACCTTCCAAATACCTGTGCCGCAAGCTCTTCCTGGGTTGCGTAATCCTTCATTTTGAGGGTGACTCTGGCTTTGCCTGCGTTTAGAGCAACCTGCATTGATCCAATAACCATGGGTTTTAAATGTGTTTCAGCTGTGGTGGCTGAGGTTATTCTAGAGTATGGGCCTATATTTCCACTGATATCGACTGCTGCAACCCTGTAATAATATGTGGTGCCTGGAAGCAGTCCCTTATCGGTGTAATCCAGGTTATACGATTTCCCGGCATAATTGGACGGCTTCGGTGTGAAATTAGGCGAAGTGCTTCGATAAATCCGGTATTCCTCAACGTCCGAATTATCATAAGCTCTGCCATAAGTCAATTTAATGGTCTGGTAATCAAAAGTCTCTGCCACCGGCCTTTTGTTTATAGGAGTAGGTGGTTTGGTATCTGCTTTTTGCGGTTTCCAGAATACAGCATTAGGTCCCCACTCAGTTGGCAGCCAGCGGATAGAGTCATAATGGTGCATTGCGATTCCACCAAAGCCTGGGCTGTCTTTGAATTTCTGATATACGGCCGCCAAAGCACTCTCCATATAGGTTCTACCCTCTTCCCGGAACGTAATGCTCTCCGGGTCCCCACCGTTTGCTATATCGAGTGTCTCAACACCGACGATGACGGAGTTGGGTTTCCCAATCGAATCAGCATACGCGATTTCGCCTTCCGCTCCGGTGATAATTCCTGTACTTGAATCGGTGTAGTCCATAATGGAGATATAATCGGTAATGTCTTGAACATGCTGGGATAACCACTTGGTCTGCCCGTTCCACGTAATATCATTTGTGGCAGCCGAGGTGTCATACCATCTTGGAATTGCAGGACCAACAGGAAGGTTCAAGCCGGAAAAGTTCCGGCGGTCCATCATCGTCTGGAGCAGATCGAGATATTCCAATTGGAGCTTAGGTTTCTCAGTGCCAAACTCACCAAGAATATAAGGCTCAACGTCCACATTCACCCCATCGAATCTTTCGGAAGGTGAGGAGGAGAGGTTGAAATTAATAACCTTTTCAATTTCATTGATTGCGTATTTCTGATACCGCTTATAACTTCCGAAATAAGGAGGGACGGTTCCACCGGCAATACATGCCTGGACTTTCAAGCCTCGTTCATGTGCCCACTTCAGGAACTTTCTCACTTCCTTACGTTTATCTTCAAGCATATCCACCCCTTCATGAGGGAAGACACCCATATAAATGGTGGTAATGGCTCCTGAGTTAAAGGTAGAGGTGTCACTTGTCATCTGTTCCAGGGCGGTTCTTGAGCCAGGATTCAGGATGAGATTGTAGGCCGCTTTCTCCCACAGCCACATTGCCCGGTCCTGCTTCTCCACAACAACCTGCTCATGGACTCCTTCACCTGTGTATACATATCGCGTGGAACTTTTGCCGGTATTTTTCAGGCTGTCCGTGGCTCTGGCCTCAATACTCAGCGTTTTATCTCCAGCATTTTTGGTATTGTAAACGTATTCATAAATTTCGCCTTTAAGTTTTGCTTTTTTCCAGGAGCCTCCGTTAATACGAACTTGGACCGACCTTAGTGGATTTCTTGCCGTGGCTTTAACTTGAATGGCAGCTTTGCCTGTAAGTGTGCTTCCGTCTTCCGGACTGATGATTTCGACTGCGGGGATGTTTGCTTCAGGATGGTCTACATGAATGGTTACGAATGGGGTGGATATGCCATACCGGGTATCCGGGCGAGTCCCTCCTGCAACAATTTCGATTGGACCGTCATAGGAACTTGTATCCAAATCGTAATACCAGGTTCCCGATTCCGTTCCGGTGGAGTCGTCTTCCATGTGCGCGTCAACTCTTTTGGCACCATTAATGATTAGGCTGATCTCGTAGACGTCTGAGTAATGGCCGGTTACACGTACAATGGTGTCTTCAGGGGATGAACCGTCCGTGGGTGAATCAATGGTGATGGATGATTCGGCATAAGTAGTGGGGAGATTAGGCAGGTATATTGGGAGAAGGATAACGATTAGGGAAAAGACGACAACGAGTTTCATGAGCTGGGGGACCGACAGCAACTTTCTGGACGCCGTTCTGACCTGCAGCATATAAAGCCGCCTCCTTTTTTATTCAGTTGGGGTTCATAGAAGATGTGTACCGTTATCATAGAGCCATCCTCTACTAACAACAATCTCCGTATATCGTCCTTTTAAGCCAAAAAAAAACCGGGTCTTTCACTTGGAAAGTACCCGGTTCCTCAGCCCTTTATATATGATTCTTCACTTAATTGGTATACGACTTCTCAACAAGGGCCTTCCAGCCGGTATAATCATGAACCGCTAATCCACCAAAAGAAGAATACGTCTGAGCGAGCTCCTGGAGCTTAATGAGCTCCTGATTCATAAAGTCGGCTCCTTCTTCGTAGAAGGAAATGGCATCTCCTTCAGGCGTATTGTTCGTTTCAACACCGGTAAGGACTTTCTTGCCCACGGCTGCGCCCTCCGCAAGAATAGCCTTGGCTGCGTTAAACACTCCGGAACCGGTGTCCCTGTAAGACATGAGGGTGACGGAACTGTACTGCTGGAGCATCCAACTGCTGAGTGTCGACGTGCCGTCCGGAACCTTGAAATTATTCAGCCAGAAGGGAAGATCGGCGGCAATGGGAAGCTTAAGTGCGTTAGCTTGTTGGACCATATACTGTACATTGCCCTGCCACTGGCTAATTACCGATTTCTGATTTGTAGTCCACTGGGACAGCAGATAAGGCTCAATGTCCACGTGGATGCCTGCAAATTTCTCATTTGTGCCGGCAGTTGCCTGGTAATTTGCAATCCATTTAAACAGGGTAGTCAACTTATCGCGTTGAGTGAGAAGTGCCCAAGCCGAATTTCCGTCCAGCGCATGGACTTCAATGCCTTGTGCAGCTGCTTGACGTATAAAGTTTCTATAATACAGACTGCTCAGCTTGCGGTCAATTTGCAGATAAATGACGTTTACACCCTGATTTTTGTAGAAGCTTATAACATCAGGTCCTGAAGCTTTGATCAGGCTGGTATCCCATAACCAGGATGCTTTTTGATTCGTGGTCTCCGCGTTCGCTTGTTTCAATGTGGAGCCTCCCAGAGTGAAGGTCAGCAGTAAGACGGCAATAAGCAGGTACAAAGGCCGGACTAATTTTACTCTCATCATAGCTCTCTCCTTTAGATGTGGTAAATCCTTCATAAGAGTCAATTTAACTAACCGAAAAGTCCACCTTTCTGATGTAATAGTATGATTCTGCCTCCCTACTCCTAATCCCAAATTTGGAAGATACTTAAGTCGAAAGAAGCGTTATTTATAATTTCGTCACAATTTTGTACCGTATTTATAGGCCTTTGGAATCAATATATCGCATTGCTTTGTATTTTGATTTAATATATGTCGTATAGTCTAAAAAGTGATTATAAAAATCATAGAAGAGAGGTTATGAATTTTTGACTAAATCCATTGCATGGGTTACTGACAGCACTTGCACCCTAGACCCCGTTTATGCCAAGGAGAATCATATCTACATCGTTCCGCTCCGGCTAATGCTTGGAGATGGATGTTACAGGGAGTCCGTGGATATCACTGCGGAGGAGTTCTACGATAAGCTTAGGCTGCATGATAAGGCTGGCAGCTCACAGCCCCCTATTGGAGAGTTCGTGGAGTTATATGAATCTTTGAAAGACCGGTATGATGAGATTATTGCTATACACTGCTCATCAGAACTGAGCGGAACGCTGAGCACGTCCATTCAAGCGGCGGAAATGGCGGAGGTTAAGGTTACTGGCATTGATTCCAAGGCTGGAGCTTTTCCACTGCGGGAAATGATCAAGGCAGGGATTCATTGGCACAAATGCGGCAAGACTGTTTCAGAGATCAAGGAAAAAATTGAGCATATGGCTCACAACCTCGCATTCTATGTAATACCCAGCAGTCTTCAAAGACTGCATCGCAGTGGTAGAGTATCGGGAACCCAGCTGCTGGTCAGCCAGCTCCTGAAGATCCACCTGCTGCTTAAGTTTGAGAAGGGCAAGGTCCTCGCCCTAGACAAGATCAGAACCTTCAAGAAAACCAAACAGAAAATGCTGGATCATCTAAAGCTTGATCTTGGCAAGATTAAAGATGTCTGTATTATGCACGTGAACAACCAGGCGGAAGCCGAGGAGCTGGAGCGGGAATTGACCGTTCTTGATCCAAACTTAAGGACAGAGATCATGACCTTTATTCCTGTGGTAGGCATACTTGCCGGCGAAGGAACGGTGGCCATGTCGTGGCTCCGGGAGCAGCCGGTCGTTTAGTGATTTAGATATAGGAATTCAATGAGGAGCCTTCTTGTAGGGCTTCTTTTGTTTGCTCGTTTACTACTGAACGGGCGGGTAAATACATAAAATTGCTTCGTTGTAGCATACTTCTGGTAAACCAAACAGAAATGGGGATTCCAAAGCAGATGGTTACTTTTGGCGTGCAGCATTTTTCCAAACTACTGATCTGTGCCAGCATTCTTGGTCTGTGCATCTCATGCAGCAGCGGCAAAGCACAAAATCAGTCTGAAGTTAAACCGAAGACCCTCGGACAGGGCGCTTCACTTATCAGAAAGGACATTTATACAGATGCGAAAGGAAGAAGATGGGTGCCCTTACGATCAGTAGCCGCTTCGCTGGGGCTGAACTACAAAGAACGGGGAGGTATAGCTGAAATGGGTTATACCGACGTCATGTACCGGGTAAAGGTGGATCGTGGGAGAAGCAGTGCGATGGGAAAAAACGTCAGACTGACAAACCCGGCGATCATGCGGGACAATCAGGTCTGGATCACGCTTGAGGACGCCTCCAAGCTGCTGGGCACTACGGTGAAGGCAACCTCTAAACCCGGCCGGCTCGAAATCGGTCATCTGCCACCGATTCAGGGTCAGGGTGCACCACAGAAGGGAAGCTTTCAACCGTTCAGCTCGGTGGACGCTCAGGAGCTGATCGCTTACGCTAAGCGATTCCTTGGGGTGCCTTATGAATTTGGTGCGGGTGACTACAGCGTAACTAAGACATTCGACTGTTCTTCATTTACGCGTTATGTGTTCAAGCATTTCGGAGTGAACCTTCCAAGACTTGCAAGCGAGCAGGCAACGAAGGGCACAGCTGTTAACCGCAGTGAGCTTAAAGCAGGAGACCTGGTGTTTTTCACCGTTCCGGGACGCTTTGAGAATGATAAAATCCCTGGTCATGTAGGCATTTATGCCGGAAATGGGTCGTTTATTCATACCTGGGGAGCGCCCGGAGTACAGATTAGCAGCTTGGATACGGGATATTGGAAGGGTGTTATTTTATCGATGCGAAGAGTATTATGAGACTTGCAAGTGTATTCAGCTTAGCCGTTCCCTTTCCGGAGCGGCTTATTTAGGTTAATTCTTTTTGGAGTAACAGCATCTGCAATTTTATAGGAGATTTGAACTAATTGCGGAAGATAGATTCCTGCATATTTTAGGTCTACACGATCAAAAATAGGGTCGAATTTTGTTTTACACATTGTCGAATAGGTTAATATTGGTATATGCTAGCTTTTGTTATTTTATTTTTTAAGTATTTTAATATTTTGTGAAGGGACAGGTGTATTTTGAGGCGAAGAGCATGGCTTACACAGAGGCTAGGGGCAGCCGTAATTGCTGTAATGTTACTTGGAATTATTGCCCCATATCAGGTGAGTGCGGAAGAAACACAGAACACTTCATCGGATTTGAACTATATTGAGGGCAAAGGCCAAATGGTTGATATTGGGAGCAATCTGGCTGAACTGAAGCTTGAGCGGGGTTTTTATTTCTTGAACGCAGAAGACACGAAAAGAGCAGTGCGTGAAAGTGGTGGAATTGTAGACGGGACAGAGGCAGGAATGCTTATACCGGAAGATGATAGCTGGACGCTCCTGTTTGATTATGAAGAGACCGGACATATCCCCGATAGCGAAAAGAATGATATTGATGCTGATGATCTTCTCCAGAGCTACAGGGACGGTGTTGCGGAACAAAACAAGAAACGTTCTGCCGAGAAACAGCTTTTTGTGGATAAGTGGGAAACACCACCGAAATACAATGAGACCTTACATAGCTTAACCTGGACTATTCAAGGACATGATGCAAAGAACGAGCCAATCATTAATCACAACATCCGGCTGTTAACCCGTGAAGGTACGATTTCCGCAGTCATCGTTACGGATCCAAACATGCTGTCCGGCGCTAAATCCGTGGTGGAGAGCCAGATCATTCCGGCGCTGAAACTGAAACCCGGCAGCAAGTACGAGGATTACGATAAATCAACGGACAAAACTGCAGAATATGGTCTCGCGGGGTTGGTGCTTGGCGGGGCAGGAGTATATGTAGCTAAAAAGACAGGCCTGCTCGCCCTGCTGCTCGTCTTCCTTAAGAAAGGATGGATTCTTATTGTAGCTGCCCTTGGGTTCGTGTGGAATCTGATTCGGGGTAAACGCAAAAAGAAAAATGAAATGCAGCAGGATCCACCTCAGCAGGATCCACCTTCGGAGAATCCTCCAGATCATGGAATGACGATTAGATAGAACGTATTCATCTAACCGACATATAAACAAAGACCGCTTATGGGTAACATGCCCGTAAGCGGTCTTCTTGTTCCTGCCCGGTTTATTCCTCTGTGCCACTGTCACTGATTAATCGGATCATCTCGGAATTGGATAGGTCGTTACGCTCCACGTACTGCTGATCTCCCCGTTCGAACCGGTACCTAACACCTACCTGGGCTACGAAGAAGGAGGATGTGGTCAAGGATTCCACCTCAAATAAGAGGGACACCGTCAATTCGCCGCCAGCTGGCAAAGAGCCAAGCGGGATTCCAGCCGCAAGATTCGGGGAAGGAAGACTGCGCCCGTTAAGTGCTGCCGTCTTCAGGAAGATTGGATTTACAGCCGCGAATGGTCCGGTAAGAAGCAAATCCTCCATGACGACATTACCCTGGTTGGTAATTACAACCGTCAATGCAAGCAGGTTGTATTCCTCAACTTCATGGGCACTAGCCGCAAGGACAATGACGGGCCGGGCATCCCGCAGGATAATTGTGGAGATGGTAGAAACAGCGGATTCACTTAATATTGCCCCATCATCCAAGCGCACCGTATAGGAAACCACCGCTTGATTGGACTGCACGGCCTCTTGGGGAATGGAAACAGCTTCAACTTGGAAAGTGACGGCTGTATTCTGACCAGGCCATAATGTTGCGATGGAGATGCCAGCGTTGAGGGCAGATGAGAATTGGGCATTTCCGCTTACCGTTACGCTTCCCGGCTTAAAGGCCAGGCCATCAGGCAGTGTGTCGGTTAACAAAAGATTCTCAGCAGGGACACCGCCAACATTTGTAATGGTTATCGTGTAAGATATCAAGTCTCCTAAAAGCGCAAATTGACGGTCTGCCGATTTAGCAACACTTAGCAGCGGTGACACGACAGGTACTCTGGAAGTATTGGATGCCTGTACGGAGGTGATCACTCTGCCGCTCGGCAGAGCAAATGAAATTACCGCTTCAGCGGTGTTGTTAATGATTCCGGCAGTATTCTGGTCGGACAATCTTGCCTGGAAGACCACCACTGCCGAGGTGTCCGGCCAGAGGGAACCTATCGGAATCCCTAAGGACAGATCGGTTAGGGAGGACGCAGCCCCGCCTATTGTCAGACTTTCCTGTTCGAAGACAAGACCTTCCGGCAGGGCGTCTTTTAACACGATCTCGGCTCTGACGTTCCCTTGATTCACAATGTTGATTGTGTACGTTAGAGGCTGACCCGATCGGATAAATTCAGCACTGGTCTGTTTGGTTACGTTTAGATTCGGGCTAAATAACGGGAGAGTAACCAGGTTGGTAAGGAGTTCAAGCCGATCGCTGTCCATTGTATAGTGGATTACGGGCTGATTCTTGATAAGGAAGGCGGCCTCTGGGTTGCCTTGAACGGTATCGTATTGGATAAGCACAGTCTGACCTGGCTCGATCACTGAAGCAATTTGTACCTCCCCGAACACGTTAGGATCGGCAACCACTACACCGTCTACAGCGAATGTACCCTTCACAAGAGTGGCGCCAGGAGGGATGAACCCTGAAATTGCAATGTTTGCTGCCTGAGAACCTGCTTGGTTGGCTAAAGAGATGGACCAAGGGATACGTTCACCCGGTATGGCTTCAGTCAGAGGAGTCTGAAGAACGGCGGTGACCCTTGAGTTAAGCACTTCAACTTCGATTGGCTCTGAATAAGCGTTCTGTGTGATCTGCCTTCCGTCAGGGAGCTGGAAGGAGAACGCTGCCTGAGCTTGGCTGGTTATGCTGCCGACCGCATGCCGATTCAGCACAACCACTTGATAGGTTACAAGAGCCTGATCCCCAGGATATAGGGTGCCCAGAACAACCTCACTGGCCATGGAGGCCCCTGCTTGCAGGGCGCCATTGATCGTTAGACTGTTTGGCACAAACGAAGTACCTTCCGGTAAGAGATTCATCAGGAGGACAAAGGCCCCTATGTTGCCCGAATTTAGGACCGTGAGGGTATAAGTCACTTGATCCCCTGGAGCTGCAATCGGTACGCTGGCTTGCTGGGTGATGGAGATAATCGGCTGATACAGCGGCATGCTGACTGTGTTGGAGAATACCGTGCTAAGTGCTTCATCTTCCTGAAAAGACAGGGAGGCCTGATTGCTTAGCTGCAGTGAAGCAGGGATCGAGACCACATCGGCTTGGAAAATAATCTCGGTACGATCTCCGGATTCAAGCGTACCGAGATGAAGTCCGGTTTCGGGATCGGCACCCGGCACGGATATGCCGTTAATAATAACACTGCTCGGCACCGTCTTTGTGCCTTCCGGCAGGAGATCCTGAACCACAGCTTCCGCTAAGTTGTCTGGGTCCTTATTGCTGACGAATAACGTGTAGGTGATCCTGTCGCCCAGAACGGCAAAGGAAGCGCTCGCCTGCTTGGTTAGAGACGCATCGACGGATGGAACCGCAACTTCGACCGTATTGGATAGAAGCTCGCCGCTTGGAGTTCTTCCATCAGGCAGAGCAAACTGGAAGCTTGCAAGAGCCTGGTCAACAAGCAGGGAAGATGGCGGAATTGACGTGACCAGAACCTGGAACTGCACAGTAACCGATTGTCCCGGCCCAATAGGCGCAGTAGGCACGCCGGACTGAGGATTTAATCCCGGCTGCGGAATGCCGTTAACGAGTACACTGTTTGGCACAAGTGTGGAGCCTGTCGGTATTGGGTCGGAGACCACTGTGGAGGCGGCAATGTTGCCGGTATTAGAGACCACAATTTTGTAGGTCACAAGATCTCCAACAGTCGCATTCGAAATACTGCTGGTCTTGGCAGCAGTAAGGATCGGCTGGTAGATCTGCACGGTAACCGTGTTGGATACTGAACTGCCTGAGAAGGCTCCACTGGTAAAGCTGGCCGCAGCTTGATTGGCAAGAATGTAATTGCCAGGGAGTGAGGTGACACGCACCTGGAAGGTAACGAGCACTGTAGCTCCAGCGGCAATACTTGAGATTGGGATGCCAAGAACTGGTGAGACTCCGGCTCTTGCCGCCCCACCAACAGTTACGCTCCCCTCAATAAATACCGAGCCAGCGGGAATTGGATCTGACACGACCACATTGGCTACCTGAGAAATTCCATTATTCGTTAGAGCAATCGTATAGGTTAACACATCTCCGACTACAGCTGTTGTCGAGGTCACACCCTTGACGATGGACACATCTGGTGAAGACACAGGAATGGACAGTACGGGTGAAACGGCATTTCCTGTTAGTGTTCGTCCATCAGGCGGCTGGAAGCTGAATTGGGCACTCGCTTGATCGGACAGGAACTGTGGACTTGGAAGCGAAATGACAACCGTCTGAAAGGCCAAGATGCCGCTGGCTCCAGGTTGTATTATGCCAACGGAAACCCCGGCGGCTGGGTTAGCTCCCGGAGTGGGAATCCCGTTGACCAGTACGCTGTTCTCAATAAACTGGGAACCAGCCGGAATGTTATCACTCAATGTGACGGAAGCAGCCAGATTTCCCGTGTTAGTTACCGTCAAGGTATAACCGAGGGTGTCTCCCACAGAGACTTTTTGTGCACCTGCTTGTTTTGTCACTGTAATAATGGGCTGGTATACAGGAACGGTCACATTATCCGAATAGGATGTTCCGGTGAAGGCACCGCTTGTATAGGTAACCGCAGCTTGATTAAGCAGCTGCGGGGGAGCCGGCAGTGCATTCACAGCAAACTGGAAGGTTACAGCTAGCGAAGCTCCAGGTGCAAGACTGTCGGCAGGGATTCCCTCAATTGGACTTGCACCCGGGAGCGGGCTTCCGCCCAGCGTTACACTTCCAGGCACAAATGCGCTTCCGGCAGGTGCCGGATCTGTAATCAGAAGATCAGTAACCGTATCGGTACCATTGTTGGTAAGCAGTACGGTGTAGGTTACCTTATCGCCCACTACCGCATCGGCAGCCCCCGCACTCTTAACAACATTGATATTAGGAGCGGAAGTGGTAACAGATACCGGACCTGAAGCGGCACTGCCCGTTATCGTTCGCCCATCCGGGGGACTGAAGGTGTAGGTTGAGGTTGCCTGATCCGTCAGCACCGGAGGTGAAGGAACTGAGGTGACTTCTGTTTGGAACGTGATCGTTACAGAACCACCGGGATTGATCGGCCCGACAAGAATTCCCTGTACGGGGCTGGCACCTGGGACAGGGGTGCCGTTCACCAGCAGACTGTTCTCAATTAGGGTCGAACCAGCTGGAATATTGTCGAAGATGGTTGCCATAGCAGGCACATTGCCTGTATTTTGGGCTGTAATTGTGTACAGAATTCCTGTACCCACCTGGGCTGTAGTCTTGTTCGCCGTTTTCGTAAGGCTAAGGATAGCCTGATAGACGGGAACTGTGGTCTGGTTGGACAACGAGCGGAAGGGCAGAGCTCCGCTGGTGTATCCCACAGCAGCTTGGTTCACCAGCACAGCTGGTGATGGCAGGGAGATGACTCTGAATATAAAACTGACAATAACCGAGGCTCCCGGTGCAAGCGTGCTGACCAAGATTCCATTGATTGGCGAGCTCCCGGGGGAGACAATCCCGTCAATCAGCACACTTCCTAAGACAAATTCCGAACCTGTTCCGGGCAGATCGGTAATGACTATGTTTGTAACTTGTTCAATCCCGGCGTTAGTAATGTTCAGCGTATAGGTGATAGAGTCACCAACGACTGCATCCTGTGCGGAGGTACTCTTGACAACGGTCACATTCGGCGCGGATACCGGTGTGCTGAGCAGCGGTGATACTACACTGCCCGTAAGTGTCCTTCCGTCCGGAAGCAGGAAGGTGTAGGTTGCAGTTCCTTGATTGTCCAGATATGGTGGCGAAGGGACGCTGCTTACGACAACTTGATACGAGACGGTGATACTCCCGCCTGCAGGAACAGTGCCAGTGTTAATGCCTGACGACGGATCTGCTCCTGCCGAAGACTGGCCGTTGATCACAACACTGTTTGGCACAAAGGCCGCCCCCGCCGGGATAGGGCTGGTTAGAACTGCAGACGCCGGTGTATTTCCTGAATTGTTGACTGTGAACGTGTAAATCACCGTATCCCCAACCGTCGCATTGGCCGTGCTGCTGGCCAGTGTTACATTCAGAATTGGCTGGGATACCGGAATGTTCACTTCATTCGAAAACGATGAGCCTGTGAACGCACCTGAATTAAAACTGACGGTTGCCAGATTGCTGAGACTTCCTGATACCGGAATGCTGGTGGTGGTTACTTTGAACTGAACCGTAACAGTAGCTCCAGGGGCGATCAAGGGGATTGATATGCCCTGAACCGGGTTCGCGGCGGGGCTTGGTACCCCATCAATTGTGACGCTTCCAGTTACATAGGTGGCACCTTCAGGGATCGGGTCCGTTAGGATGACATTTGTTACATTTTCAAATCCCGTGTTGGCAGCCTGAATCGTATAGGTTACTACGTCGCCGAATGCTGCATTGGTTAGATCAGCTGATTTCATCACGGACACATTCGGTGCAGAGACAGGCACACTTACAACCGGTGAGAGCGAAGAACCTTCCCGTACCGCGCCGTCTGGAGGGATGAAAGTGAAGCTTGCGGCAGCCTGATTCACCAGATTGGCCTCAGCCGGAACACTTGTGACCGTCACGGTAAAAGATAATTCAAGTGTGGAATTGGGAGAGATCGTGCCTAAATAGAAACCTATGGCTGGATTGGCTCCCGGAACGGAAGTTCCCCCAATAATCACGCTGTTCTCAATAAACTGGCTGCCGGGTGGGATGGGATCACTCAGAAACACCTGCGCCGGATAGTTCCCAGTGTTCGATACACTCAGCATATACGCGAGAGTATCCCCAACTGTCGTCCGGGCCAGACTTGAAGATTTGGTTAGCGTAATCAAAGGTTGATATACCGGAAGCACCGTTTGATTTGATACAGATGACCCGGTGAAAGACCCGGAAGTATAAGCTACCGTCGCCTGATTGGCAAGCTGTGCCGGGGTTGGCAGACTGGAGACCTGTACCTGGAAGGTCAGCACGGAGGTGCCTCCTGGAGGAATTACACCTACAGGAACTCCAACACTTGGATTGGCGCCTGGCACAGAAATGCCGTTGACCGTGACCGAGTTCACAATGAAAGCTGCTCCAGAAGGAATTGGATCGGTTATTACAGTCGCAGCCACATTCTCGATGCCGTTATTCACTGCCGTAACGGTATAAGTGATGATATCCCCAACAGAGGCATCCGGGTCGCTGGTGGTTTGCGTTACCGTCACATTCGGTGCCGAGACTGGAATAGCTACGGAATTGGATTGGGCAGAGCCGTTAAGCGTCCGCCCGTCAGGCGGCTGATACGTGAAGAAGGCTGTTGCCTCGTCTCTTAGGGTGCTGTCTCCAGGAATAGAATTGACCACGGTCTGGAACGTGACTGTGGCATTCCCGCCCGGGGCTAAGGTGCCGATGGAAATGCCGGAGGCCGGATTCGCACCCGCAGCTGGTGAGCCGTTGACCGTCACACTATTTGGAACCAAACTTGAGCTGCTGGGAATAATATCAACGATCGTGATCATTGCGGCAAGATTCCCGCTGTTATGGGCTTGAACAGTATAGGTTACTGTGTCGCCAAGTGTGGCGTTCACAGAGTTTACAGACTTAACAAGACTGATAATCGGCTGATATACAGGTGTAGCTACCGTATTTGATACGGAAGAGAAGGAAAGGGTCCCGCTGGTAAAGCTGACGGTTGCCTGATCATTTAGTACGGCTGCTGCCGGGAGGCTGTTAACCACAACCTGAAATGAGACCGTGGCAGGTGCTCCAGGTGCGAGGGTTCCAATAGGAATACCTGACACCGGGCTTGAAGGGCTTGACGTCCCGTTAATGACCGTGCTGCCTGGAACAAAGGAAGCTTCAGCGGACACGATATCGGTAAGTATGACGTTCGTGACATTCTCAATTCCGTTATTGGTGATGGTCACGGTATAAGTGACGGTATCCCCAACGACGGCATCCTGGGCTGAGGCACTCTTCAAAACGGTCACGTTCGGTGACGAAACCGGAATACTTACTGTGTTGGAGAGTGAGGAGCCAGGCACAGTACGACCATCTGGAGGCTGAAATGTATAATTCACCGTTGCCTGATCGAGCAGTAAGGGTGGGGTTGGCATGGTTGGAATCACCACCTGAAAAGTTATGGTTGCCGCTCCTCCTGGAGCGATAAGGCCTGCTTGAATTCCCGATGCCGGATCAGCACCGGGCAGAGGAAATCCGTTCAGGGTAACACTATTCACCAGCAGCGTCGAGCCAGCGGGAATCGGATCAGTGACAACAGCCTTAACGGCAATATTGCCGTCGTTGCGGGTGTTAAGCGTGTAGGTCAGAATATCACCGACGGTCGCTTTCGCTTGAGAGCTTGTTTGGCTGATCGTGATAACAGGTTGATAGACATTCAGACTTACGCTATTTGATACGGTACTTCCTTGAAAGGCTCCGTTCGTATAACTTACGGTCGCCTGGTTGGTGATCGTAGTAACGAACGGTTCCCCTGTTACCTTTAATTGAAAAGTGACTGCGGCACTTGCTCCGGCGGCCAAGCTGCCAACCGGGATGCCGGTTACCGGATTGGCTGATGGAATGACAATACCATTTACGGTCACACTACCGCTCACAAATTCCGTTCCTGCAGGTATGGGATCGTTGACCACCACACTTCCAACCGTCCCTGATGCGTCCCTGTTGGTGACGGAGACTGTATAAGTCAGTATATCGCCTACAATCGCATCGGCTGCCCCGGTGCTTTTGATTACCCCGATGTTCGGAGCGGCTGCGGCAACGGAGACCTTATTAGAAGCAGTGAAGCTTGAGAAGATCCGCCCATCGGGCAGGGTAAAACTTGCTGCCGCAGCGGCCTGATTAGTAAGTGTTGGCGGGGCAGGCAGGGAGGTAATCACTGCCTGAAAGGTTACCACGGATGAGCTTCCACTGCTTACGGTTCCGATCATGATTCCGGTCTGCGGATCTGTTCCAGGCTGTGGAGTTCCGTTCAGGGTCACGCTGTTGGTGACGAAGACTGCACCGGAGGGAATGGGATCGGTAACTGTCACATTTGTGTTGAAGTTCCCGGCATTGCTGACAGTTATAGAGTAAGTGATGGTGTCCCCAACCGTAGCACTGGCGACACTTGCCTCTTTGACAGCACTGATCACAGGCAGGTACACGGGAATGGTAACCGGGTTCGACAAGGTTGTGCCCGTGAAGGTTCCACTAGTGAAGCTGATGCTGCCTGTGTTGCTGAGCTGACCAGAAGCTGGGACCGAGACGACATTCACGGCGAAGGTCAGTGTAATACTGCTGCCCGGAGCAAGCGAACCCACCGCAACTCCCGCCGCCGGATTGGCGCCAGGAACTGCGCTGCCCCTCACTGTAACACTCCCCTGAACCAGGGAGGAGCCTGAAGGAACCGGATCTGTGATCACCGCATTGGTTATGGTGGCTGCTCCTGAGTTGGTTGCTGTGATTGTATACACCACGGTATCACCCGGAGTAACCGAAGTGTGGTTCGCGCTCTTGGCAATAGCCACATTAGGCAGACCTACAGGCAGTGTAATGGTGTTTGAGCTGGATGCTCCGCTCAAGGTTCTTCCATCCGGCAGCAGGTAGCTGTAGCTCGCATTGGCCTGGTTCGCAATTTGCGCCGGCGATGGGAGAGAGGTGACATTAACTTGAAAGGTAATAACTGCTGTTGAGCCAGGGGCCAAAGTTCCCGCCGCAATACCCGCAGCCGGACTGGCGGATGGCTGGGAGATCCCGTTCAGGGTCACGCTGCCTGCAACAAATACCGCCCCGGGAGGGATGTTGTCGGTGATCACAGGAACGACCGTTATACTGCCAGGATTCGCTGCTCTAATGGTATACGTGATGGTGTCTCCTACTGTGACTTTGGTCACGGCGGTTGTCTTGGTTAAAGTCAGCACGGCCTGATAGACTGGCAGTGTGACCGTATTAGAGACGGAGAACCAGTTAGACGGTCCTGTTGAGAAGCTGGCGGTGGCCTGGTTGCTGATCTGGGCGGAGGAGGGCAAGCTGCCTACCAATACACGGAAAGCTATGATTACCGTACGGCCCGGAAGAATGGAAGCTATGGAAATACCCGTGGCGGGATTCGCATCACGAGGGTTTCCGTCCACGGTCACACTACCGGCAACAAGAGACGTCCCGGATGGGATTGGATCGGTCACAATCACATTGGTTACGGATGCTCCGCTGCTGTTGGTTATAGATACCGTATAGGTGATGGTGTCCCCGAGGACAGCATCTATGGCAGAGGCGCTTTTGACAACAGAAACGCTGGGATTAGACACCGGGATTTGCAGGGTGTTGGAAGCTCCGCTTCCGGACAGTGTCCGGCCGTCCGTAGGAAGATAAGTGTAGGTATAAGTTGCCTGATCCACCAGCTGGGAGCCGGCTGGAATCGAGCCTACAACGGTCTGAAACGTTAGCGTTGCGCTTCCGCCAGCGGTTACAGCTCCGATATTAACTCCTGCCGCCGGATTGGCGGAAGGCAGAACCGTCCCGTTCAGTGCGACACTTCCCTGGACAAAGGTTGAACCTGACGGGATCGGGTCCGTTAATACCGTATTGGCCGAGATGCTGCCGGAGTTGCTGACGACAATCGTGTATGTCACGGTATCCCCAACGGTTGCAGCCGTTGTGCTCGCACTCTTCACCGCTGACAGCACGGGCAGAAACACCGGCGTCGACACCGTATTGGACGGAATTGAGCCGGAGATCACAGGACTTGACGGCAGGCTCTGGAACGAGAAAGCGACCTGTGCCTGATTCGAAAGCTGGGGAGGGCTCGGCAATGATGTTACCCTAATCTGAAAGGTTACCGTCACAGAGCTCCCGGCGGTAATTGTGCCAAGCGAGATGCCCGCATTCGGGTCGGCAGCCGACTGTGTGGTTCCTCTGACCGTCACACTTCCTGCGACCAGAGTAGCCCCGGAAGGGATGACATCCGTCAGGACAGCGCTTGTGGCACTGGCAGTGCCTGTGTTGGATATCGTAATTCTGTAAGTGATCGTGTCGCCTGGAACGGAGACGGACACATTTGCACTTTTGGCAACGCTAAGCAGGGGAGCATTGATGTCAATTTGAATCCCATTCGCATTGACCAGATACGTATCTCCGGAGGTGGTCAGCTGTAAAATGGCACTGGTCTGATTGTTAATCAAGGTTGAGGAGATGTCGACATTGGTGATATCCCACCCCTGTCTGCCCCCATTTACATTTGTACCAGGAGTGCCATTGATCGCATTTACGGTTCCGAAGGAGCCGCTGGTGTCGAGTGTGCCATCATCCTTGTTAATCTGGGATGCAAAAAAGTTGTTCGCAAAGTTGTTGGGACCGGAAAGCGCGGTAAGATTGCTTGTGGTCGGACCAAATAAAGCCTGGTCTCCAGTCCGGTTCGCATCCCCCTCTTGGGAACTTATCATGGTCCTTCCGCGTAATGTTCCTGAGGTTGGGGTCGCAAATCCACTCACCACGACATTGACTGCGCCTGAGGTGGAGCGTATGAGTTCAGCCCCGACCCGGAAAGACAAATTACGGAAGGGCAGCGCGGGATTCTGATACACAACCGCGAGCGTCCATCCTGCATGATTGGCTGTTGTAGAATCCGGAACAGCAACCGTTCCGACAATGCCTCCGGCCGCGTACACCCCGGCTCCCGCTGCGGCGACAATCGATGTCACATTAGCTGAGCGCACATAGGCATAACTGACCGGGGAGGTACTGAGTACGACATTGGAAGAGGTTGCAGAGTCCGGTGATACTGAGGTGGAACCAGCGGGAGTGCTCAGATTAATCGGATTATTGATATTTTCAGTCAGGTTGACTCCGTTGTTTACGTAAGTCCCTCCCCAGATCAGCTCCGCATACAGAATCGTACTGCCTATGGGCAGTACCAGCACAGCGGACGAGCTGTTCAGGGTATAGCTGGAAGTTGTTCCTGCAGGATAGGAGCCATACTTTAGCGAGGTGTTGGTTGTAATGAACGCCCCAATGCTGTCAATAGTACCGGGAACTCCGGCGCTGTTGGAACTGCTTAGTCCAAGTGTATTGCCGGTGAAGGTGATTGCCCCTGTCTGGTTCGTCACATACCTTTGGATAAAAGCCATTTCAAATTCCTGCTTTCAGAGAGGAGTAATAAGTTCTTAAGAAATCTATATGTTCATAAGGAATAAGAAATGTGACATAAGGCTGCATTAACCGAATTTAGACGATTGGTCTTATCTGGTTCAAGCCGGGTCCGTATCCCCTGTACATGCATAATCTGAAGAGAAGCGCATCTCTAAGCAAATGGGGGAGTGAGTAAAATGCTAGATTCGGAGTTTTATGGAGTTTACGATGCGGTATTCAGTCTGGGCTCCAACTGCCAGACTGCGTATCAGCTGCGACGGCTTGGTCTGAGGCAGGAGGCGGGGCCGCTGGACTGGTTCATCTCTAATTCACATAAGGGTCTGGTCTCTGTATTGGAGAATCGTTTCGAAGATTTCATGGAACTGGACCATATGACATTGGTTGGGCAATTCCAGACTTGCTATTGTATTAAAGATGAGAAATATCAGATCTTCTCCTATCACGACTTCCCGGTAAAGCTGCCCCGGGATCGATGGTCCGAGGCCTACCCGGAATTCCATGAACGCCAGCTTCGCAGGCAGACAAGATTCCTGGAGGCCGCGCGCAGTCTTGAACGTCTGTTGTTCGTCCGTCTGAACTGTACCCCGGATGAAGCTCTGCAGCTTCATGATCTATTGACCGGTCTTGTGACTCACCAATTCACACTGCTCGTAGTAAATACCCGGCAGGAGCTGGGCTGTGAATCGGCTCCAACGATTAGGGGCGGCATTGTTACTGCGGAATTATATAAAGGGGAGGATTGGCGGGGGGATGATGTCAGCTGGGGAGGGCTGATGCAGCATATTAGACTGCGAAAAAAGAGTATATAAAATGAACTTTAGAGTATACCGATCTCAGCGGAGAGGACGAGTGATTCTGAAGATACGGAGCGTCCGCCGTTGTCTTTCGAAATGCCCACTGGATATCTATTTCAAGGATCTCGGAGACAACAAGTGTCGTATGAATACTCGGCATTGCAGCGCCCGAAAAGTGTAACCTTTATAATGTTTTATGGAGGAAATTCTTATATATGATCTATGGTTCCATTGATAGAGGTGGTATAATCAGAAATTGGTAGAATTGGTATAGAGGACTTATAGAACTAGAATCAGTTTGAAGAGAGGCATGTGATTGTTATTTTATTTCCACTCAGTTATCAGGAATGGTCCGAAGAGCAGTCAAAGGTAATACGGACCGTAGAGTCTCTAAACATCTCTGCTGATGAATTGTTTGTTCATAAGCTTGTGGACGGCACACTGCTTCATAACAGGCTGTGGGCCCACATTTCCAATGAAACAGAAGACGACAGGATGCATTTTATTTATGTCAGCCCCTATGAACCGGATTCACTGCCGGTCTACGGTCACACGATCAATCAAACAGCACTTGGCCAGGTGAAAGTTACGAGCCTGCTTGGAGCTGAGTTCGTCTATTGGAATGGCCGGGGCTTTGAAGCCCGCGACCAAACCGGATCGCTGCCGCTTGGCAATATGGAACTTGCGCGCATGCTTCTGGATCACTATATGGTTCGCGGAGGAATCACCTATGAGGTGATTTATTCGGTATTCGATATGGACCGGAGGAAGGTTCTGTTCTACTTGAAAGATGAGGTGGAGGCTTAAATGCATCAGGAGCAGCACATGAAGAAAGATAAGGGGCGAGCTGGAGATGTGGTAAACAAGGGCCGAATGCTTGCGTTCGCCCTTCTTCTCACGGTACCCGCGGTGCTGTCCGGCTGCGGTCAGCAGGATGAGTGTGATCCGGACTATGATTCCAACTGTGAGTATGATTCTAGCAGCGGCCATTATTACTATGGTGGAGGCGGAGGAGGATATTACAGCGGTTCCTCGAGGAGCTCCACAAGCCAAAGCGGCAGCCACAGCGGTTTTGGGAGCGGGTCCCACTCCTCGTTCGGCGGTTGACACAATGAGCAGGATTTATACGCCTGAGGTCAACGGTGAGAAAGTATTTGATTCCGAAATTACCGGGGTCATCCCCTATTACCGGATGTATGGGGCACAGTACTGCCTTCCGTCATTTGTCCAATACACGTCTTGCGAAGCTGAGAAGCTGAGGTCTGCCTCGCAGGCAGTCCACCGGATTTATACCAAAGTACTGCGATTTGCCCAGATGTACCTTCCTGACAGCTATCTGATCGGACAGCTAGGGCTTGAGCCCGCAATGATTCCTGCAGCCCGCATTGCGCTGCCGTTTACCGGCATCGAGCGGCAGGATTGGATTATGAGTGAGCAGGGCATACGATGCATTGAGAATAACACGGAGACCCCGTCAGGAATTCCGGAAGCAGCCTTTCTCGAGCGGGTTCTGCTGTCACGTTATATGAACCCACAGCATACACCAGGTCTCTCAGCCGGGATGGATGCTTTACTGTCCAGGGTGTTTGTCGAAGCTGTGGATTTCTTCGAGAAAGAGGGGTTGGGCAGAGCGGTCACATTTACTTGTCCCGAGGGCATTATTGAGGACCTGCATAACACCCAGTATCTGCTCCAGCGCTGTGAGGAAGCCGGTCTGCAGGCGAAATTTGTCCCGCTGGAAGAGCTGAGGATCATTCCGGAGCAAGGACTGTACCATAACGGGGAACAGATTAGCATTCTGTACAGGCTCTATCCGCTCGAATTTCTCGTTCACGACAGGGATGAGACCAGCGGGGTTCTTGTAGGACAGGAGCTCCTTAGGCTGGCCGAGCAGGGCAAGATTGGGCTGATTAACCCTCCTCAGAATATTATTTCCCAGAGCAAGGGGTTCATGGCTACCATCTGGTCGCTTTATGAACGAAATGAGCTGACCCGGGATTACCTCGGCTTCACTTTGTTTGACGAAGAGGACGTCCAAGCGATTGAAGATTACCTGCTGCCGACCTATTTCACCCCCGAGCCGTTTTTCCGCTCCGGAATTCCATTTGCCGCCAAGGGCTATTGGGGAAGAGAAGGCAAAGGCACAGTTCTGCATGACAAGGAATACTCTGCTGATGAATCCCCTTATTTGCCTGATGGGACAGTTTCCGCGGAGACAACTGAGGAGGATGAATCTTCCTATTATGATTCCCAACCGAAAATATTCCAGAAGCTGCACCCGATGATGCAGGTCACTGTACCCACTGAAAAGGGCGATTATGCAGGTTATTTATTAACGGGAGTTTACGTGCTTAACGGAAGATATGCAGGGGTGTTGTCCCGTATTGGCGCCAAAGTTACTGGAGATATGGCTTATTACTGCCCCGCTGTAGTAAAAGATTAAAGGCTGCATAACGAACTTGGTGATTACATATTCAGGAGGAATGGATGATGAAGGATTTCGGCTGGGATTTGGCCGACCTTGGTATAGGTCTACTAATTTTACTTGTTATTCTGCTGTTTGGTTATGCGGTATTTAGCCTGCTGACCCGGTTCAAGGATAACGAGGAGATTGCTAGGGGCAACGAAGCCGCTGGCATGTATATGGGCAGTAAAATGCTGGGACTGTGCATCATCGTAGCTATGGTCTCGTTCAGCAGTCATTCTTGGGTTCAAATGCTGATTTGGTCCGCTGTCGGCATCGTTGCCTTGTGTATTGTCTATCTGCTCTTTGATCTGGTGACCCCTAAGACCAAGCTTGGGGAAGAGATCGCCAAGGGCAACATGGCGGTTGCCCAGCTTCTTAGAGGGATTATTATCGGTGTATCTCTGGTTCTGGGAACCTTTCTAATGTAAAAGGGATTGGGAGCCAGCCCGAACTGCGGCTTCCAGTCTCTCCTCTTCAAGATTGCGGCCGATGAAGACCAAATAAGGCTTTACGTTTAATGAACTGATCTGCCACACATACCGCTCATTAGAACCTTGAACCAGATACAGATTTCCGTCTCCTGCGGGTACGTAGCCTTTGACCCGGACCAGACCGGAGCCTAACGCGGCGAGCGATTGCGTGAGCGCTTCGCGGTCATAGGATTTGTCCGGCAGTGAAAGGGTAACACTGCTTAAACTGGAGTAGGAAGCAGCTTGTGGCGAGGCCGCCGGTGAGACCATCTTGAAGGGGGAGAAGGGTGCCTCGGGATCTTTTGTGGCCGCTCCTCCCAGCTGCTGTTGGCTTGCAGTGCTAAGAGAAAGCAAGGGTGCCGCTTCGGCTGGCCATATTTCTGCGAGTCCGATCCGGCAGTGCTGGGCAGGAACTATCTCCGCCTGCGGATTCAGCTTCCGGACCGCTCTTTGAATCTTCTCCAGATTGGAATCGTTTACCGTATCTATTTTGTTAATGATCACGGTTCCGGCGGTTTTAACCTGGCTGCGGAGCGTGTGGATCAGCTCCCGGTCCGAGGAGAAGAAGCTGCTATATTCCAAGTAGCGCTCCGCATCGATCACAGTCAGGATATGGCTGATGTGAACTCGTGAGCGAAGCGCAGGCTGAAGAAGAGCCCGCCGGATTTGGTCAGGGTCCGCTACTCCGCTGAGCTCCATGACCAGAAGATCGGGGGATGTCCCCAGCAAGCGGGTGACTCCGCCTTCAATTTCACTTCGCTGTGTGCAGCAGATACAGCCATCGAGGAGCCGGTTGATTTGTATCCCCGGCATTTCCTCTTCCAATATGCGGCCATCCACATCATGCCGCCCCATCTCATTCATCAGAACTGCCGCTCTGATCCCTCTCACTTCAGCTTCAGCAAGGATTCTAAGCAGCAAAGTGGTTTTGCCGCTGCCCAGAAAACCGCTCAGAACGATAACAGGAATATCCTTCATTTCTTATTCAGCTCCTTGGTTAGTTTGGCCACAGAATCATCATTAGGATAAATATACGGGGTCTTCGGTTGATGAATGGTGCGGGTATTGTCCGCTTCTATACTCATCAGCTCCTTGCCTTGACTAGTGGTGATGTGAATTCTGCCCTCAATCTCCACCCAGGCATCCTTGGCGAATTGAACGGGCTTCTTGGGTTTAATGAATACTCCGAACGGGGAGGCGTCTGCTGTACAGCACAGAACCAGGAATCTGCCCAAGGCAAAAGCGCCGTGTTGATCCAAGGATGTATCTGAATAGACAAATCCGCTTAAACGGACTCTTTTGCCTTCAAACTGCTTTTTGAACAAATCCAGCGCTCCGATCGTTTCGTAGAAAATATCCGGCCTAACCTCAATCACCGGCTCGGTATACAGAAGCCGTGCAAGCTCGGTGAATTCCTCGTTGTAAATATCCGGGGATTTGAATTTTTCCTTCAGAGTCTGTTCCGCACTGTACTGGCCGGTCAGGGCCATTCCTTTCTTCCGGGCCGCGGCTGTGCCCAAAGCTTGATTAGGGAGAAGGAAGCCGAGCAGCAGAGGGATAAGGAATATCCCGTAAATCAATGTATTTCTAAATAGGGAAGGCGATAACGGATGGTCACAGTCACACAGATTTCTGCTGCGGCCAAAGAAGGCTTGAAACAGCAGCGCAAGGGCAATTATGACTAGTGGAATAGGGCATAGTCTGACCCATACCTCCATTTTTGGCGCTATGAAGTAGTGCAGGGACTCATTCCGGTCAAGCATATAGATATAACATGCGATTCCAGATAAGACGGCGGCGCGAATCAGGTAGTGGGTCCGGATGACGGCGGGTTCATTCAAGAAGCTTCCCTCCTGACTAATTCAAATGGAGCAGTACCCGATCCGTGAGAAAGCTCAGCACAAATACCAGTGAGAGGATCAGGAATGCCAAGAAAGCAACAAATCTAGCTTTAAACGCGGACAGCAGCAGCATCAAATTTTTGAAGTCCAGCATGGGCCCAAGTACTAGGAATGCCAGCAGGGAACCGGAAGAGAAGGAATGCAAAAAGGTGGATGCCACAAAAGCGTCTGAAGTCGAGCACAGCGACAGCACGAAGGCGAATCCCATCATGAACGCATATGATCCAAGCGGATGTGAGCCGATGGAGGTCAGGCTGTCCTTGGCGATGAAAGTCTGGATACCGGCGGTCAGAAGGCAGCCGAGGATCAGGTATTTCCCCATCCCGAACAGTTCGTCCGCTGTATGGACAAACACCGCTGTAATGCGGCCGCCCTGGTGGCGGTGGCGGGGTATGGATTGACCGTTAATTTGGGCCAGCGACATCTTGAGCGGTGAGCTTCTGATGGTTGCATACAAGATCAGGCCGATGGCGGTGGCCACAATCAGGGCCATTCCCATTCGAGCGTACACCATCTCTGGATGGGACCGGAAGGCGGCGTAGGTTGATCCGTAGACAACCGGATTCAGAATAGGCCCGGCTAGAATGAACACCGTAGCCATGTAGACCGGCATGCCTTTCTGGATTAACCGGCGGACAAGCGGGATCATGCCGCATTCACAGATTGGAAAAATAATACCTGCCGTGCAGGCAATCAGAATTGCGAGCAGCGGATTGTTTGGAACCCAGCGGCTGATCATCTGCTCCGGGATCCAGAGATGAAGCAGGGAGGAGAGCAGGGCTCCCGCAAGAACAAACGGAATGGACTCCAGAAAAATTCCGTTAAAAATATTTTTGAAGGTCACCGCCGACTCCGTGTTTAGCATGCGAAAAGCCGAGGGGGCAAACAGGATTACACAGACGAGCAAAAAGGAGAAGGGGACGAGTACGGTCATATATTTGGGAACGGCGTATTTTTTCATTGGAAAGGCTCCTCGGCTGGGTTAGAATTCATACTGTCCGTATGAAGCGGATTCTCTCTTAACGGTTTTCTATATCAATCTATGTGGGACAAGAGTGGAATAGTACTTTAAAACCGAGGGGAAAAGGCTAATAGAAACGTCTATACTACAGATGTGTTTCTAATAAATTAGGAGAGGTGCTTCCAATGTTCACTGTACTTATTATAGAAGATGATTCGAAGCTTACAGAGATGCTTCGTTCCCATATTGAGAAGTATGAATACCGTACTGTCATCGTTACCGATTTCAACCGGGTCATGGACACTTTTCACGAGACTAAGCCAAGTCTGGTGCTGCTGGATGTGAATCTTCCAAGCTATGACGGATTCTATTGGTGCAGACAGATCCGCTCGGTCTCCAATTGTCCGATTATCTTCATCTCCGCAAGGGAAAGCCAGATGGATCAGGTGATGGCGCTGGAGAACGGAGCTGATGATTATATTACCAAACCGTTTCATTACGAGGTGGTTATGGCTAAAATTCGCAGCCAGCTAAGAAGGGCCTATGGAGCCTATTCCACGGCTCAGGAGGAACGAACGGTCATTCTGGATGGGCTCGTGCTTTATCCTGAACGGCTGCTTATGGAATTGTCGGGCCGCAGAGTGGAGCTGACGCATAAGGAGGCATTGCTGATGGAACTGCTTATGCAGCGGAAAGGAAGGGTGGTTAGCAGGGACAAGCTGCTTGACCGGATGTGGGAGGACCAGCATTTTATTGATGACAATACACTCAATGTCTATATCACCCGTATCCGCAAAAAGCTGAAGGAGCTCGGGGCGGGGGAAGCGATTGAAACGGTCAGAGGTGCGGGTTATATGCTGAGGCCCCTCTGGGTGGAGGAGCCATGAGACTTTTCTGGAAGGACCAATTCCCGGTAATTCTGGTCTTTGTTATTCAAACTCTGCTGGTTCTCTCCATTTACTGGCTGTCCGGGAACCGTCAGCCCCGCATCGCGCTCTACAGCTTGATCGTAAGTATAGCTGTGCTTGCCATCTATTTAACTTTGCGTTATATCCAGCAGCGAAGGCTGTATCACCGTCTCACGAAACCTGCCGGTACATTGGAAGAGATGCTTACCGGAACCGGAGACAGCCCGATGTCCGAGGCCTTCAATGAACTGATGAAATCCCAGTACACCCTCTATCAGAATGAAATATATACCTATACACGCAAGATGGATAACCATACTGCATTCATGAACCGCTGGGTGCACCAGATGAAGACACCGGTCTCCGTACTGCAGCTGATGCTGAAGGATCGGGATGACGAGCTGTCTGACAGCATGCAGGATGAAGTAGACCGGATTCAAAAGGGGCTTGAAATGGTACTGTACAATTCCAGACTGGAAGAGTTCAGTCACGATTTCCACGTCGAGCAGGTGAATCTGCTGCAGGCTGTGAATGGTGCGATCGCCGAGAACCGCAGATTGTTTATCCGCAAGGCAGTTTACCCGGATATTCAGATAGACCCGTCCATTCAGATCTACAGTGACAAGAAATGGTTGATGTTCATTATTGGGCAGGTTCTGACGAATGGAGTGAATTATTCGGCCGGAATATCGGACAAGATCTCCTTATCCGCTTATGAAAGAGGCAGGTTCCAGGTTCTTGAGATTACGGACTATGGGATCGGAATAGCTAAGGAGGATCTCCCGAGGGTGTTTGAGCCGTATTATACAGGTCAAAGGGGAAGGCAGTACAGCGAATCCACAGGAATGGGACTTTATCTTGTCCAAGAGATTTGCAGCCAGCTGGGTCACCGGGTGGAGCTGGAGTCAGAGCCTGGAGCAGGTACGACCCTCCGCCTTATTTTTGAACCCGAACATAACCTTACATGATCGTAAGATTCCGTTAAGTTAAATCCATGGCAGCGGCACCGGGGGTTCTGTAAAGTATAGACATAAGAAATAAAACCGGGGGCCGTAAGGCGCCGTTGTTAGAGAAAGGGGTTATCTTATGGATATGCTTCAAATTAAAGGATTAAGCAAGGTATATGGCGGCGGAGTCACAACCCGCGCTCTAAGTGATATTGATTTAAGGATTGCAAAAGGAGAGTTTGTTGGTATTATGGGTCCTTCAGGCAGCGGGAAGACAACCCTGCTGAACATGGTCTCCACCATTGATGTGCCAAGCTCTGGAGAAGTGCTCATTAACGGCAGTAATCCCTATCTTCTGAAAAAGAAAGACCTCGCCGTATTCCGGCGGCGCCAGCTTGGTTTCGTATTCCAGGATTTCAACCTGGTTGACACACTGACTATCGGGGAGAATATTGTGCTCCCGCTTACCCTCGACAAGCGTCCGGTCCGGGAGATGGACGCCAAGCTGGCAGCAATCGCGGAGCGCCTTGGAATTACAAGCATTCTGAAGAAGCGGGTATATGAAGTCTCGGGAGGCCAGCGTCAGCGGGCGGCGATTGCCCGTGCAATCATCTCTTCGCCGTCCCTGCTGCTTGCGGATGAGCCGACAGGGGCACTAGATTCCAACTCGTCAAGAATTGTGATGGAGACACTGGAGGGAATCAATAATTCCGAAGGCACAACGATGATGCTGGTCAGCCATGACCCACTGGCTGCGAGCTACTGCCATCGGGTTGTCTTTATTAAGGATGGTCAGTTCAGCAGTGAGATCCGACGCGGGGACAGCCGCCAGGCATTCTTTCAGAAGATTATAGACATGCTTTCTTTCCTGGGAGGTAACGCTAATGAGCTTTCTTCAATTCGCGTTTAATAATGTAAGGCGCAACGCGAGGGCTTATTTTGCTTATTTTCTCAGCAGCGCCTTTATGGTGATGATCTTTTTCACGTATGCCATGTTTATCTATCATCCGGTTATTTCACATACAGAGATCGGCCGGATGGTTGGCATTGGCATGGTGATTGCCGAGTACATTATCTTCGTTTTTTCGTTTTTGTTTGTGATCTACTCGATCAGCACCTTTCTTAAGGCGAGAAATAAGGAGTTCGGGATTCTGACCATTCTGGGTACTTCCTCCGGGCAGTTGAACAAGCTGGTGCTGCTCGAGAACATGCTGATTGGCGCCTTCTCGATTGTCGTCGGGATTCTGTGCGGTATGGTGCTCTCCAAGCTGTTTCTGATGCTCTGTGAAAGTGTGGTTCAGATCGGACATCTGCCGTTCTATTGGCCTGTGAAGGCGATGCTTCTTACCTCGGGAGCGTTTCTCGGACTATTCCTGGTTATCTCCTTGTTCACACTCATCTTCATCCGGCGCAACCGGGTTCTAGAGCTTCTGCAAGGAAGCAGCAAGCCGAAGAAGGAGCCTAAGGTTTCCATTCTCTTGGCGCTAATTGGGGTTGTGCTCTTAGGGATTGCAGTATTCGCGCTTCTACCATCGAAGCTCACTGAGAACAGCTTGATGGTGGCCGCTTTTACAGGTATCCTCGGGACCTACTTCTTTTACACCCAGATTACGGTGCCATTGTTAAGGATGATCAAGAGGAACCGGAGATGGGTATGGCGCGGAACCCGCTTGTTATGGATTTCAGAAATGAGCTACAAGATTAAGGACAACGCGCGAATGCTGTTTATGGTCACTGTAGTTACGGCCCTCGCCTGTATGAGTGTCGGGATTGTCCTGGCCGAGAATATCCAGATTAATGATAAGTTTGCGAGAAATCCTTTTGCCGCTTCTTATTCGGTTTATAAAGACAAGGATATCGAAAATGATCTTCGCATATATGAGGCGGAGTTTAAGAAAGCGGGGATATCTTTCGAGAAGATTAAAACACATTCTCTTAGCACTTATGTGGAGGGAATCCAGAAAGGCAGCTCTGAAATCATCTCGCTGGATGAAATGAACCGGTTGCTTGAAACCATGAATTTGCAGCCAATAGGGGCAATCGCTTCTGGAGAAGCTGTACTTGTCTATTCCAAGGCTCAAGACCTTCCTGAGGAGTACAAGACATTGAAGAAGGTAAGCTTATCGGAACCTGTTAAGAGTGAATTTAAGGTGGCGGCTCACCTTCAGACAGATCAATACTTCTTATATGATCCCGTGATTGTCGTAAACGGGGAGACGTTCAAACAGTTCCAGAAGAAGTACAGCAGCCTCAAGTCGTATACGAGATCAACCCGGTACTTCTATCATGTACCCGCATGGCCTTCCAGCCGCGGGGGACTTAGTCTGACAGATCCGGAAATGGTAATTGGAAGTAAAATAGATACCTTGAATTCAGAGCGGATGCAGAGCGGACAATCGGAAAACTTCATGTCAACAAGAGGGGGAGAATACGCGCAAAACAAGGAAGTAACCTCACTGATCAGCTTTGTTGGAGTCTTCATTGCAGCGATCTTCTCCATCTCTTCGGCAAGCTTTCTATACTTCAGATTGTTCAGTGATCTGAACCAGGACCGGAAGATTGTTCATAGTCTGTCCAAGGTCGGGCTGAGTATGAACGAGATGAATCGGTCAGTAACCCTGCAGATTGCCGTATTGTTCTTTGTTCCAGTGGTTATAGCGATTCTCCAGACACTGCTGGTGCTGTCCCTGCTGGGCAGCCGGTTTGGCCTTGGCGAAATGATGACCCCGGTCGCATTAACCGGAGCGGCTTTTCTTGGAGTGCAGTGCATCTACTACTGGATTGTCCGGTCCAGATATATGTTCCAGCTTAGAAAAGTTATGGTGTAACCTCCGGGTACGGATGAAGAACCTCAAGGACACATATACTTATAAATAAGATAACAAAAGAGTCGGAAAACCGGCTCTTTTTGCTATTGCATGATGTGAAAGATCAGCATAAAATAAAAAAACCGGCCAAAAGGCCGGAATAATTGTAAAACAAAAGTTGAAAAAAAGTAAGTTATTTGTTACAATTAAAGATATGTCATAAACATATTTTTCAAAAAATAATGTAATTTCATATTACCATAATTTTTCCGGTTTGTCAAATGAACAGGGGCGAAAAATTAGGTAACTATTGTTAATTTTCATACGTTGTTTTGGTTGAAGGGAGCGGGATGATGGAGAACGGACAGCATACTGAACTAGACACAGATCTAACACTCGAGCAGGTGAAGGATCAACTGCTTGTACAAGGCAAGAAGGAATCCTCGCTAAACTATAAAGAAATTCTGAACAAGCTCGCCCCGTTCGATCAGGATCAGGATCAAATTGACGAGTTTCTTGAACAGTTAGCCGAGAATGGAATTGACTTGGAGAATGATGCTGATGAGAATGTCAGCTTCAACTCCGATGATGCGAAGAACGATGACATGAATTTTGATGATGATCTTTCTCTTCCGCCGGGGATTAAGATTGATGACCCTGTGCGCATGTATTTGAAGGAGATTGGCCGTGTGCCCCTCTTGTCCGCAACCGAGGAAGTAGAGCTGGCAAAGCGTATTGAACAAGGGGATGAGGCGGCTAAGCGGCGACTTGCGGAAGCTAACTTGCGGCTTGTTGTCAGTATCGCACGCCGTTATGTCGGGCGCGGAATGCTGTTCCTTGACTTGATTCAGGAAGGCAATATGGGTCTGATTAAGGCGGTAGAGAAGTTCGATTACAACAAAGGCTTCAAGTTTAGTACGTATGCCACCTGGTGGATTCGTCAGGCTATTACCCGGGCGATTGCCGATCAGGCAAGAACCATCCGGATTCCAGTCCATATGGTGGAGACCATTAACAAACTGATCCGTATCTCCAGGCAGCTGCTGCAGGATCTGGGGCGCGAACCTACGCCGGAAGAGATCGCCAAGGAGATGGATCTTAGCGTGGAGAAGGTCCGCGAAATTATGAAGGCCGCCCAGGAACCGGTATCTCTGGAGACTCCGATCGGGGAAGAGAACGACTCCAATCTTGGGGATTTCATTGAGGACCATGATGCGATG
Organism: Paenibacillus sp. J22TS3; assembly: GCF_018403205.1. Classification (NCBI taxonomy): domain Bacteria; kingdom Bacillati; phylum Bacillota; class Bacilli; order Caryophanales; family Paenibacillaceae; genus Paenibacillus; species Paenibacillus sp. J22TS3. The sequence continues at coordinate 245,261 of NZ_BOSF01000007.1, read as the reverse complement.
GCCCCGGCGGACGCGGCGGCTTACGAACTGCTCAAGGAGCAGCTCGAGGAAGTGCTAGATACACTGACTGAGCGTGAAGAGAACGTGCTTCGTCTGCGGTTTGGCATTGACGATGGCCGTACCCGTACGCTTGAGGAAGTCGGCAAGGAGTTCGGCGTAACCCGTGAACGGATCAGACAGATTGAAGCCAAAGCGCTCCGCAAGCTGAGACATCCAAGCCGAAGCAAGCGCCTTAAGGATTTTCTGGAATAGACCATTGACAGGGAAGGTGTAAATATGGGCACAGGATTTTTGATCCGCTGCTTGAAGTGTGGGCAGGAGCATACCATCACACCAGGCCGTCGCAGTCATCGTAATGAGGCCATTGAATTCGGTACGGACAACTATGGGGCCGACCAGATTTCCTGTAAGTGCGGGCATGCGCTTGAGGAGGTCAGCCGCTTTGAGGGCGGAGACTTTGAAGGTGAGTTTATTGTGGAGTGGAAAGAGCTTCCGTAAACTTTCGCAAATATTAGATAAGCCATGGATCTCCCTGACGGGAGACCCATGGCTTTATTTGTTTATAGAAAAGCCGGACGAACCGAGCGGGCCGAGCTGGGAAAGCCGAGTATTAATGATGGCCATCTCCTCGGGGGTTTCGACCATGCCTCTCTCGAACCAGCGCTGAAGAATGCCCATATTGACCGACAGCACATATTCATTAATATAATCTGCCGGAACAAGACAATCTTCGTCTTTAATCTGCAGCTTGACTCTTTTATTCTCCAAGTGTTCAAGCATCGATCTTTTCATCTTGAGGGGGAAAGAAGGGTCGCCCTTTGGGCCCAGAATGACTTTGAAAAACCAGGAATTTGTCTTGAAGTACTCATATACCTTGGTGACATGGGGGTTGGGATCGCAGAGATATTTGTTGCTCTGGATTTCAACTGGATTAAACTCCCTCATAATCTGCATCCAGCCTTGGATCATGTCCTCCGCACATTGGTCCAACAGATCCTGTAAATCGCGGTAATGCAGGTAGAAGGTTCCCCGGTTAAGCCCCGCTTTCTCCGTTAGCTGCCGTACACTGATCCCGTCATAACCCTTGACTTCAATGAGCTCCATCAGCGCTTCCCGCAGCATCTGCCTCGTTCTTAGAATACGCCGGTCCACTGTTTCTTCCAATGGTTCTCGCCATCCTTTCATATAAATCAACACATAGATATCCTTGTGTTCATTAGTTGACATATTGTTCCACACTGATTATTGCTTTTCAATACCCTGCTATCTACAATAACAAAGTGAGTGTTAATCAACATACCGTCTATTATCATTATACATATTTTAGTACGCGGGCCATAGATAAACACTCACACATCATAGAGAGAAAAAATCAGGAGATGATGGAGGGATTTAACAATGAGTTCATCAAAAACTTCCGCCGTTCAAGGCGAAGTTACAATCAGGCAATTGATCGCGCCGCTTATGGCCGTCATTGTAGGGATGTTCATGGTTATTTTGGACAGTACAGTGGTTAATGTAGCCCTGCCTAAACTGGTACAAGATTTCAACACCACTGTTTCGACAATACAGTGGACTGTGACAGGATACACACTTGCCCTGTCCGCGGTAATTCCGCTTGCGGGCTGGATGACAGACCGGTTCGGAGCCAAGCAAATTTTTCTGATCACGATAGCCTTATTTACCCTAGGCTCCGTATTGTGTTCATTGGCTACATCGCCGGAACAGCTGATTCTGTACCGGGTAATTCAAGGTCTCGGCGGCGGCATGGTCGCGCCGATCGGGATGGCTATGGTTTTTCGCTTGGCTCCTCCAGAGAAGATGGGTTCCATCATGGGGATGCTCGGCGTACCAATGCTGCTTGCGCCCGCACTGGGGCCGGTTCTCTCCGGCTATCTGGTTGAGTATGTATCGTGGCATTGGATCTTTCTGATCAACCTTCCTGTAGGAATCCTGGCAATGATTGTGGGTATTAAGTTCCTGCCGAAAGTTGAACGTAAGACAGTGCCTGCATTGGACATTCTGGGTATTATTCTTGCTCCAATCGCATTCTCCATGCTTGCTTACGGTGTCAGCGAAGGTGGGAAGAGCTGGACCTCTACCGAGACATTGATCGGACTGATTGTAGGAGGCGCAGCCCTTCTGATCTTCATCTTTGTTGAGCTTCGCCAGAAGCAGCCTCTGCTTGAACTGCGTGTGTTCGGGTCAAGTGATTTTACACGGGGGATTATTATCTCCTGGATCTCACAGATCGCACTCTTCGGCGCCATAATGATTATGCCGCTCTACTTGCAGCAGGTCAGAGGGTACAGCCCGCTTGAGAGCGGCCTTACTGTGCTGCCCCAAGCGCTGGCGTCAGGGCTGTTCATGCCGATTGGCGGCCGTCTGTTCGATAAAATTGGAGCCAGACCGCTCGTTATCACGGGCCTGTCCATTATTACCGCCGCACTAATGCTGCTCTCAAACATCGCTGTGGATACGGCATCGTGGTACATTATTATCGCGCTGACCATGATGGGAGCGGGAATGGGCTTGTCCATGATGGCGATTAATACCCATGTGCTTCAATCTGCTCCAAGAAAGCTTGTCAGCCGGGTTACTCCGCTTACCACTGCAGCTCAGCAGGTGATGGTGTCGTTTGCGGTAGCCGGATTGACAGGTTATCTTACTTCGAGAATCACGGATCATGTTACTGAGCTAAAAGACCCCGTTAAGGGTGCAGTTGCTGCTTATGGGGACACATTCATGGTGGCAGGTTGTATAGCTGTGGTCGGTGCGCTGATTGGAATCATACTTCGCAGACCTAAGCGGCAGGAAGATGCCCCGGCACCAGATGCCGAGCAGTCTAATTCTGCCATGATGATGAATCATTAACGTTTTATGGAAACATAAGTCACGGAATAGTCGTGAATGAATGTGATAAATGTCATTGAATTTAGAAATTTTTTTATTTCAATTTGATAATATCAATTTAACGCTTACACTCCTTTTGTCATAAGGCAAGAGGAGTTTTTTTTATTCCAAATCGTTCCTTTTCCTCATGAAATCTTAGCGGGGAAGGACCTTTGGGGTTATTGACGATTATTTTCGGCGGGTGTAAACTAGCTAAGTTGAGTTTGATCGCTAACAAGATGTAACCTTATATATTTTTTATAGAGAGATGATCTGGAGGGATAGTTGTGGATGCAATGACATTTGTGTTATTTGGAGCCACTGGGGATTTGGCCAAAAGAAAAATTTACCCTGCGCTTTACAATTTGTTTATCGATAATAAGCTGCCGGAAGGTTTCTCAGTCTTCGGACTCGGAAGAAGAGAAATATCCAAGGAGGACTTTCAGGCCAGTGTTAGGGATTCGCTCCATAAGTTCTCCAGACGACTCGGTATCGGTGATCGTTTGGAGGCTTTTTTGAGTTCGTTCCGCTATTGCTCTCTGGACGTGAACAAGTCTGAGGATTACAGCAGGTTGTTACAAGCTGTGCAAGAACGTGAAAATGAGCTGGAAATTCCGGAAAACCGCATGTTTTATCTTTCGGTATCCCCGGAATACTTTGGGACAATTGCACAAAACATAGATCAAAGCGGACTTGGTTCGGGTAAAGGATGGAGAAGGCTCATTATTGAGAAGCCGTTCGGTCATGATCTGGAGTCCGCACGAGCTTTGCATGACAGTCTAAGCCAGGCATTTACGGAAGATGAGATTTTCCGTATCGACCATTATCTCGGCAAGCCGATGGTTCAGAACTTAGAGGTATTAGGTTTTGCTAATCCAGTGCTGCAAGCGCTGTGGACAAACCGGTATATTGCGAACGTGCAGATTACGGCTAACGAGCTGGTAGGTGTTGAAGACCGGGCCGGTTATTTCGACCAGGCCGGCACCATACGGGACATGTTCCAGAATCACATGCTTCAAATTTTGATGATGGTTACCATGCATTTGCCTAAGCGAAGCACGCCGGATGAAGTGCGGATGAAGAAGCGGAACATTGTGGAGTCGCTTCGTCCTATTCCGAAAGAAGAAGTCATGAATCAGGTGGTTCGTGGGCAATATAGCGCTGGTGAATTGAATCAGCAGGCCCTCCCCGGGTACCTGGAGGAGAACGGAATCAAACCGGGTTCCCGCAATGATACTTACGTGGCTGCGCGGCTTTGGATCGATACCCCATTCTGGAGCGAGGTTCCATTCTATATCCGTACGGGTAAAAGAACCCACGAGAAATCAACACGTATTGTGGTTGAGTTCAAAGAGCCGCTCAAGATTGCCTCTGAGAGCGGGGAAGAGACAGCGCCAAACCTGCTGACGATTGAGATTAATCCTTCGGAGAGCATTACGCTGCAGCTTAATACGAAGAATGCCGAGAACGGCGGCAAGCTGGAGCCTGTGCACATGCATTTTACTTCAAGCTCCAAGGATGCGCCGGAGGCTTATGAGAACCTGATCTTTGACGCGATGCGCGGGGATTCCACGTTCTTTGCCCATTGGGACGAAGTGGAACTCAGCTGGAAATGGATCCAGCCGGTTCTGGAAGCCTTTGAAGAAGATATCATTCCACTGCATCTGTATCCTGCTGGTACGAACGGACCGGAGGCGGCCCATAAGCTGCTAGCTGAAGATGGATTCAAGTGGTGGTAATAGATAAAGATATAACAAACATTTCAGGAGGAACATGACATGAAAATCGGTCTTATTGGACTAGGCAAAATGGGACTTAATCTGGGTAAAAACCTTATCGATCACAACCACGAGGTTGCGGCGTTCGACTTGAACGCGGCAGCGGTAGCTGAAATGAAAGAATACGGAGCTGAAGGTTATGCTAATCTGAAGGAGCTTGTTCAGTCGCTTCCAGCTCCCCGGGTGCTCTGGATCATGGTTCCCCATGGTGTGGTGGATTCGGTTCTAAGTGATGTTAAACCCCTTCTCAGCGAAGGCGATATTGTAATTGAAGCGGGCAACTCCCACTACAAGGAATCGATTCGCCGTGCAGAGGATTTGAAAACATCCGGCATCTACTATATGGATGCAGGAACCTCAGGCGGTATGGAAGGCGCCCGCAACGGCGCATGTTATATGATCGGTGGCGATGCGAAAGCCTGGGGTATCGTTGAACCTGTCTTCCGGGATACAGCGGTGGAGAATGGATATCTTTACGCGGGTCCATCAGGCAGCGGCCACTATCTGAAGATGGTCCATAACGGCATTGAGTACGGGATGATGGCTGCGATCGGTGAGGGCTTTGAGGTGCTGGAGAAGAGCTCTTTCGACTTTGATTATGAGAAGGTAGCCAAGGTTTGGAACAATGGTTCGGTTATCCGCTCCTGGCTGATGGAGTTGACTGAGAATGCGTTCTCGAAGGACAGCAAGCTTGAGGGCATCAAAGGGGTTATGCATTCTTCCGGCGAGGGCAAATGGACTGTGGAGGAAGCTATGGACCTTCAGACTGCAACTCCGGTTATCGCCATGTCCTTGCTGATGCGTTACCGTTCCATGGACAACGATACGTTTACAGGTAAAGTCGTTGCCGCGCTTCGTAATGAGTTCGGTGGACATGCTGTAGAAAAAAAGTAACTCCATTTAATAAAGGGCCGTCCTAAAGACCGCCCTTCGTATTATTAGGTCAACCAGATTACTGGTTGGCCTATTTCTTTTGGATGCTCTGCAATGGAAGCAGCCGGGAGAACGTTTTTGTTTATTCAAAATAGTTTTAAATTGTAGCTATTAGAATCCTCAACATTGATGTTCACGACCACCTGATCAAGTTCAAACCGGCGTATGATCGGTTTTTGCTCATGGCCGGGCAGCTTTTTCCACAGTTTATTGTTCCTCCGGTACAGGATTTCCTCCAGTCCATACAGATCCAGGTCTTTATCTTTGCCCAGCTCAAAGTTCCGGATGATCTGCTGTTTAATCTTGCTCTTGCAGAGCTCTTTAATCTTCTCCTTGGAAATGCCAGAGCTGTGGTCAATCTCATTAATTTTCCCTGTGATGCCGAGCTCGATGGAGGTGTGAATGACTCCCCGGCTTTCAGCCAGGGTAACTTTGGGTTTAGGCTTTGTTAAATAGACGACAGCCTTTCCTTGGACCGGGTCATTGATTTCAAGAGGGAACTGCTTGAAACCGTCAAAATTCACATACCGTGCGCCGGCAAGCTGCTCCCCTTCGGCGCGGCCCCAATTCTTCCCTTTGGATATGACATATAGCCCGCTCATGCTTGAGAGGCTAAGCAGCTTATTGTTCATGGTCCAGGTCTTGTTGCTGCTTGATATGGCAGGCAGCAGCACCGTGGACCCGGGCTCACGTATTCCCTTCATGAGGTGAATGACCCGGATAGGCGGTACATAAGACAGCTGATGATAGCCCCGGACAGGGTCGAACAGATTGGTGCTGAGAGCAGAGTGATTCAGCAGGGTTTTGGAAGAAAGAATGGAGCTGATATCCTCATCTGTGCCATATACCCATGACGTATAACGCATTTCTCCAGAGCGGAACAAGCCGTTAAATACCTCAGATAGCTTGGTATCCAGCACGGATTTGGAGAGGACCACAGCCTTCACATGAGTCCAAAGCGTCTGCTGCTGGGAGGTGGGATATAATTGATTAATGGCAGACAGAATGGAGCTGCCTTCTCCCCTGCCTATGACCAGAGCCGATTCCTGGGGTGAATCGGATGGTCCTTCCTGTTTGGACAGATTGGCGAAGTCCAAGATTTGCGCATATACCACGTAGTTGTGATTGACATAATCAATTCCCATCGCGGTTACAAAGTTTATGTTTTGAACCTCCTTGCTGTCCCAGCAGCCGCCCAGAAGGAGGGGGAGAAGGAGCAGGAACAGAGCTTTCTTGAGTTTCATGAGCGGTTTTCCTTCCTTGTATCATCCTGAGTTTGAAGATACTCAGGCCGCTTCTTCATATCTCTGGCCGGCTTCCTGAAGAATGCCGGAACGAAGTCATTCTTATTAAACGGGGATACCGACGATAAATAAGGAACTCCAAAGTTCTCCAGACCAGCAAGGTGCAGTACAAGGCCGATTACTGCGATCAGGAATCCATACATGCCAAATAACGCTGAGAGGATTAGAATCATAATCCGGATAATCGCGGTAGTCCCGCTTAAAATCTGGTTGACGAGCGAATGTGTGGCGATGATCGTGATTGCGACCATAACAATCATCGTGGGAGAAGTGATACCTGCCCGGATGGCGGCATCTCCGATGATGAGCCCCCCCACTACGGTAATGGTCTGGCCAACAGCCTTGGGTAGACGCCGGCCGGCTTCGCTGAATATCTCGAACAGAAAGAGCATCATAAACGTCTCCATAGTAACAGATAATGGAAGTCCGTTCCGCACGTTGTTGATGGTGGCCAGAAGTGGAAGCGGCACCTGTTCCAGGTTGAAGCAGGTCAAGGCCAGGTAGAATCCCGGGAAGAAGAGGGCAATAAATAGTCCAGTAAACCGCAGCAGTCTCTCGAGGATCACAATATGAGAAGGGGTATTCGCATCCTCAGCGGATATTAACAGATTCAATATACTTACAGGAGCGATAAGGGCCATGGGTGAACCTTGAAACATGACGGCAAACCGGCCATTCAAAAGCGCATTTACCACATAATCCGGTCTTCCTGTATAGTCGGCCAAAGGAAACACAGTATATTTATTGTTCTTTAGAATATCCTCGATATATGCAGTTCCAATAACAGCATCCGTATCAATACTCTGAAGTATGCCCCGGACCTCATCAACAATAGCCGGATTAATGATGTCATCTACATAGAAGAGTGCGATGCTCGTATGTCCCCGGCCCTCAATTACAAACTGCTCCACACAGAAAGAAGGTGAGCGGAGGCGTTTGCGGATCAATGCCGTATTAACAGTCAACTCTTCGGTAAACCCGTCACGTGGGCCGCGGATCGGGGCCTCTGTTGCCGATTCTTCTGGTGTTCTAGCCGGTGGATTGGCGATATCTATGCTCAGAAATACTTGGAGCCCGGCAGCATAGATCACCAGACTGCCGCTGAATATCTTAAGGGTGAGTTCATTGAGCAGATTATCTTCACCTATAATGGTGAGCGGCAGGGCGTGTCCTCCTTCGATAGACTCCCGGCTTTGGAACTGTTTATCTGTGAACATCGTCTCCAATCGGGGCAGAATGAACTGGTTCAGCTGCTTAATATCTGCAAGTCCGTCGTTGTAGATTAATAGAAGCTGCAGACTGTCCGACTCGCTGCTGACATGGAACCGGTGAAAGACCACATCGGCATTGTTGCGGAAATAGTCTGTCAGGAATTGCTCATTCAGGTTCTCCATGCTGGGAACAGTTTCAGCTTGACGCATGAGGCTCCTCCTTTTTACGGTTCCTTACTCGTACCACAATCCAAAGAGTGAGAGTTATACTGGCAATAAAAACGGTATTAAACGGAAATACCAAGCTAAACATTAGGCGATTGAAATTAACATCACTGATGGGCATTATGCCCAGTAGAATCAATCCTCCTGCCATCACTGCCCAAAGTCTGACCTTTAACGGTCTGGTCTTAATATTCCATACATTAAGTGCAGCATACATGGCTAGAGAGATTCGGATAAACGCTCCTGACAGCCATTGGTAGATGGAGAAAAAGTCCGTCTGAGAGATATACTTGCCCAGACGGACAATCCGCCACTCCTCATATGCGGGGTACCTGAGCATCTGCGCCTCATAAGGATTAAATTCGACAATGGCGCCCGTCAAAGGGCCGAGGGTCAGTCCGACCACAATTAAGCTTAGAATCAGGAGCTGCTTCCTCTTGAAGGCGGACCCAAGCTCCGGTTGAATAAACAACAGAAAGAAAATTTCGAAGGAACCGGAATTCGCGTAAATTATACCTTTCAACACCGGTGGCCATCCGTTCTCCAGCATAGGGAAGAGTTGGTGATAGTCCTTTAATTGGAGGTTGGCCATCGCAACATAGAACCCGAGAATCACTACAAAGGGAAGGAGTATTCCGGAAGCGAGTCCTAGCGCTTTAATTCCCTTGATTGCACCAAAATAACACAGGACAACCAGGCAGCTCACGGTAAATATTTTTGGAGTAAGCGGCAGAAACGTTATTTTAGTCCACATTACGGTTTCAAACAGCGTGAAAAATGCCACACCAAAGAAAAATAGCGTGATTAGGCACTTGAATAGATACCCAGGCAGACGGCCAAGATGGTTGTCAATCCATTCAGATATAGAATGTCCCCGGGTGAGGTGCGAAATGGCAAACAGGAGCAGCGAAATTACGAAGAGGGGCACGGCGGACAGTAGAACAGAGATCCAGGCATCTCTCTTGGCTGAGCTTAATAAGGCAGGGATAATAAATACATGATTGCTTAGTCCTACCGCAAGCATGATCATCATGCTGGCTTGCAAAACGGAGGGTTTATAGGCTTTCATTTATGGCAACCTTCTTTCCATCCAGTTGTGGACCTGATGCAGGGTATTTCTGTATTATGCTGAGAATGCTGTGATTTAAGTCATGTTTTGTTAAATAAACCAGATGGTTCATGTCATCTTCTGTGAATTGTTACCTTTTTGTTTAACTCTTCACGGTCAGATGAGATATAATGGGATATATTGCTGGTTCATGCAGGGCACCCTGCCGGCTGTTTTTGGCTCCGGCGGGGTGTTTTGTTTTAGAGGGGCATTATGCAGCGGGAGAGCTTGGGAACAAACTAAGAGATAGGAGATTCATGGGGATGAATTTAAAGAGATATCATTATATTCTGATTATTGGAAGTATCATTATCCTGTTGTCCATCATCAATCATATCGCTGTTCTCCAGAGAGAGGCGGCCAAGAGTGAAGCGAGCAAGACGGTGGTGGTAAAGAAGCCGGCACAGAAGCCACAGGAGCCTGTTCAGGAGAAGTTTAAGTTCCGTGAGATTTATGATGTTAAGATGGAGAGCAAGAAAGTTGCTTTAACTTTTGACGATGGGCCTGACAACCGGTATACGCCTCAAATTCTGGACATTCTTAAAGAAAATGATGTAAAAGCAACGTTCTTCCTCGTCGGCCGGCAGATCCATAAAGATCCGGATATAGTACGGCGGATTTATGATGAAGGACATGAAATTGGGAATCATACGGTTAATCATCCTAATCTTAATAAAATGAGTCCGGAAGAAATCAAAGAAGAAATCGAGGGTAACAATGAGAAGATTAAGGAACTGACGGGTCATACCCCGGTATTGTTCCGTTCCCCTTATGGCAATGCATCTGATGAGGTTAAAAAGGTGCTTGAGGAGAATAAGATGCTGCTGATCAACTGGTCTGTTGATACCCGCGATTGGAAGGCGGTGACCCCGGCCACCATTCTGGCCAACCTCAAGAAGGAGGTCGGACCCGGCGGCATTATTTTGCAGCACAGCTTTGGCGGCAGAAAGGTCCGGAGCACGGTAAAGGCGCTTCCCGAAGAGATCAAATGGCTTAAGGAACAAGGCTATACTATGGTCACAGTATCTGAGTTAATTGCCGGAGAGAACAAGTAAAGAGAACCGTGAATAACAAAGAAGAGGTAGGATAGTTCTTATGTCAGGAAAAAGGTGGTTTACATCGGCTTTCGCAGCGGGGCTGCTGTGTATGGTTGGATTTGTGCTTATAGCCTACTGGATCAGTGATCATCAGATCCATGTGTTTGATGATAAGGTTATTGGTTGGGTTCAGGGTATGGAATCTCCTGGGCTAACCGTGGTGATGAAATCTTTCAGCTGGATCGGTTCAGGCATCCCTGTTGCGGTAATAACGCTTGCCGCTATCGTCATTTTATATTTTGTGCTGAAGCACCGAAGTGAGCTTGTTTTTCTTGCTGCGTTGGCCATCAGCTCGTCCTTAATCAACTCGATTATCAAAGCAATCTTTAGAAGAGACAGACCCACACTGCACCGGATTGCGGAAGCGAACGGGTTCAGCTTCCCGAGCGGCCATGCCATGGCAACGATAGCCTTGTATGGGGGGCTTGCTTTCCTGCTGTGGAAGCATGCCCCCAAGCTGATTGGGCGGATTCTTATCATCCTGATCAGTCTGGTCTTCATAATTGGAATCGGGATCAGCCGAATCTATCTGGGTGTTCATTACCCGAGTGATGTCCTTGGTGGTTATCTACTCACCGGCGCTTTATTGGCTATTTTCATTTGGTATTACCAGGGTTATCTGGAGCTCAGGGGCAAGAAGCGTCCCTAACTTGTCCCCGGGAATACGCACACAAGAGCATAGCTTGCAGACTTCCGTAAACTGCGATAGTATTCTTCATAGCGATAGGCACATGATCTATATATGATAGACACCCATAGAGAATTGGAGTTCAGCTATGAAAAAATTCAAAAAGTTCTATATTGAAACAACAAGTATTTGCAACCTGGCCTGCACCTTCTGTCCACCGACGAAAAGGCAGGCCGGTTTTCTGAAATTGGAAGATTTCAAGAAGACACTGGATGAAATTAAGCCGCATACGGATTACATTTATTTCCATGTTAAAGGTGAACCGCTGCTGCATCCGAAAATTGACGAGATGCTTGATATTGCCCATGAGAAAGGGTTCAAGGTCAATATTACAACGAACGGTACCTTGATCAACAAGAACCGCCATAAGCTGCTGGGCAAGCCAGCTCTCCGGCAGATGAACTTCTCCCTTCACAGCTTTGACGGCCATGAAGGCTCTACCGACCGCGACGGCTATATTATGAGTGTTCTGAATTTTGTGAAAGAGGCCGTTGCGCAGTCGAACATCATTATCTCACTCCGGCTGTGGAATCTGAATGAGGATAACATTACGAATCTTCAGCGGAGCCGCAACCGGGAGACACTTGAGTATATTGAGCGGGAATTCAACCTGGATTTCAAAATTGTGGAGAAGGTGAGCCCTGGCAGCGGGGTTAAAATTGCCGACAGAATCTATTTGAACCAGGATTATGAGTTCAAGTGGCCTGATCTGAAGGAGGAAGAGGATCACGGTCCGGGCTTTTGCCATGGTCTACGGAACCAGGCGGGCGTTCTGATCGATGGCACTGTGGTTCCGTGCTGTCTGGACGGTGAGGGAGTAATTAAGCTGGGGAATATTCATCAGAAGCCCTTCTCTGAAATTATTGAGGGTGAGAGAGCCAATAACATGTATGACGGCTTCTCCCGGCGCGAAGTGGTGGAAGAGCTGTGCCGCAAGTGCGGATACCGCAAAAGATTTGACCTGGCTCCCGGAGAAGTGGGAGCGCTAAGCTCATAGAATATGAACACGTCTGAACTAGCTGCCCTTGAAATGCTGCTGATTGCTAAACTATAACCGGGCTTTAATAAGCCGTTTTGATGTGGTGTGGAAGGCTGTCTCTGAAACCAGGGACGGCCTTTTCTTTTGTGAGATTGAAAACAGCCGATTTTCGGGTGGCCGGAAATTTGTGCTATGATGTCTAAAGATGTAGGAATAGAGAACGAGTTAAGCGAGGGAGAACGATGGCACTCAAAACGACAAAACCTAAACAAAATTATATAGCGGGAATTTCACTTGGGGTCATGGGAGTAGGGTTTGCAGCCACTCTTCCGTTCCACGACGGGTCATTGGGGCTGCGCTTGCTCCAAGGCGGCTTTGAGGCGGGTTTGGTGGGAGGATTGGCTGACTGGTTCGCAGTGACAGCGCTGTTCCGTCATCCGCTGGGTATCCCCATTCCCCACACAGCGCTTCTGCCTAAGAACCGGGAGAAGCTCACCGGAGCGGTAATTTCCATGATTGAGACCGAGCTGCTCCGCAAAGAAAGCATCGGAGAGAAGATCAGAAGCATCCGCATTGCGGAGCTCGGACTGGCTAAAGTCAGAGAAGGTGTCGAGGCCGGAAGTTACAATAAAGCGATCTCCGCAGTGCTGGCAAATGTTATACAGCATATGCCTGTAGCAGAGATCAGCAGGGTCCTCTCCCAAGAGATCCGGCAGTTGGCGGACCGCTTGGATGAGAAGTGGATTATACATAGGCTGATGGAAGAAGTCACTGTACGGGGCTATGATGAGAAGCTCCTTGATCTGGTGCTTGAGCGGGCTCAGGATTGGGCTGCCCGGATTGAAACGCGGGATATGCTCGGAAGGATAGGCATAGAGCAGATCCAGCAGCTTAAGATGGGCGGCCTTATGCAGTTCGCGGTTAACGCATTTATTGGCTACTTGAGCGAGGACAAGCTGGGGGATATGATCCAGAACTTCATTCTTGGACATATCATAAACTATAAAGATCCGGACAATCCAAACCGGGCGAAGCTGCTTGCGCTTCTGCATGCCGAGCTGAGAGAAGCTGTAGATCGTCCAGGCTTCCTAGAGGAGGTTAGGGGGGCGAAGCATCGCCTGTTGGATCAGTGGGTATCTGAAGACAAGATTGAGGGTTATATTCAGGGTATGCTGAATCGAGCTGGGCAGTTCGTAATGAGTAATGAGTTTCATACGAAATGGCTGAACCCATTTCTGCTCAAACTGCTGGGAAATCTAGAGGGCAGCCCAGAGCGGATTCAGCAGGGAGAAGAGTGGATTCAGCGGCAGATCATCGGATTCATTGAGAAGCATTATTCCAAGATCGGCGCATTGGTCAGAGAGAACCTGGATAAGCTGAGCAATGAGGAACTGGTCACTTTTATTGAGGGAAAAGTGGGCCGGGATCTGCAGTGGATTCGGATAAATGGTGCGATATGCGGCTTCCTAGTCGGTGTCGTGCTGAGTGCGGTAAGGGCGCTCGTATAAGCATTAAAGCTTCCGTCTAACTTAGGGTTAGGCGGTTTTTTAGGCCGTTATTCTTGAAATTCGGTTTGTGTTTTGAGGTAGGGCATGTAATAATTGAAATTTGCTACCGCAGAGCGCGGCGGTCAGAGATTATGCGGGTTATTTTATTTATTGGGGGCAAAAAAGAGTGGAGCGTTACCCTTTTCAATACGATCCATCGCAGCCGTTCATTCCACAGCTGGGTGAATGGGTTGCTGACGTGTTCTATGACATACTCCCGGAAGCAGGTTTTGAGATCCGGGACGAACAGATTTTTATGGCCTATCAGCTGGAGAGAGCCTTTGCCGAGAAGAAGACCATTTTTGCGGAAGCCGGGGTAGGTACCGGAAAGACGCTGGTATACCTGCTGTATGCCGCGGCATATGCCCGCTATATGCGCAGGCCAGCGATCATTGCATGTGCGGATGAGTCCTTAATTGAACAGCTGGTCAAACCGGAAGGTGATGTGGCCAAGCTGATCCGCCACTTGAATTTCGCCATTGACGCCCGGCTCGGCAAATCGCCGGATCAATATGTATGTCTGGTTAAACTGGATGAAGCCAGGGCCAAAGAGATGGAAGGAATGCATTATGAGGAGATATACAAGGGGTTTCCAAGGTTCGTTACGCACCCTGGGACAATGCAGGCTTTCCATGCTTATGGAGACCGCAAAGACTATCCGCATTTGAATGATGAGCAGTGGGAGAAGATCAGCTGGGACCCGTTCCAGGACTGCTTCGTCTGTGACCGGAGACATCGCTGTGGGCAGACTCTATCCAGGGACCATTATAGAGCTTCATCCGATTTGATCATTTGTTCGCACGATTACTATATGGAGCATGTGTGGACCTATGAAGGCCGCAAGCAGGAAGGGCAGCTGCCTCTTCTGCCTGAACACTGCGCAGTGGTATTCGATGAGGGCCATCTACTGGAGACGGCCGCCCAGAAGGCACTCAGCTATAATCTGAAGCATACCGTATTTGAGGAGATTATTACCCGGCTGCTTAAGGGGGAGATCAGGGAAAGCCTGGCCGTGCTTATTGATGAGGCTATTCAGCAGAGTGAACTTTTGTTCATAAGCCTGGAGCAGAGCAGCAGGGCCGTAGCAGGCTCAGACCGGATGCAGGTGGATTTAAACAACCGGGTGCTCAGTGGGATCTCAGCCTTCCGAGGGCTGCTTGACCGGATTGAAGAAGAGCTTGTCTTTGAGAGCGAGCTGTACACGCTTGATGACTATCAGCTCCGGATTGTAGAGGAGCACTTGGAAATGATGCAGAAGGCCTTGAGCCTGTTTCAGCGTCCAGAGCCGCCGATCTGTTGGACAACCCTTCAGAGGGGGGAACTCACCCTTTCCATTATGCCGAAGACGGTTAAGGAAGTGCTCCGGGACCGGGTATTCAAACTGAACATTCCCATTGTGTTCTCGTCGGCAACCCTGTCCGTAGACGGTTCATTCCATTATGCGGCCGACAGTCTGGGCATTTCCGATTATCTCTCCTTCTCGGTGAGTTCCCCTTATAACTATGAGGAGAAGATGAAGGTGTTTGCCCCGGCTTGGGAGCAGGAGGGGGATTTTGCTCAGAAAATGAGCCTAACCGCAAATGCCCTGAAGACTGCTCAGGGCGGAGCTTTAATTCTGTTCCGGACCATGGAGGAGCTGCGCCAGTTCAAACAGGAAGCTGGACGAAGACCGGAATTAGCCGGCCGGACCTTCTACTATGAGGGGGATCAGGAGATCAGTCATCAGATCGCCAGGTTCCAGGCGGACGAATCCTCCATACTGTGCGCGGTAAGTCTATGGGAAGGACTGGACGTGCCTGGACCATCGCTCTCATGTGTGATCATCTGGTCGCTGCCCTTCCCGCCGCAGGACCCGGTATTTATGGCCAAACGGCAGTCCGCCAGGGACCCGTATGCGGAGGTTGATCTTCCGTATATGAAGCTTCGGCTTAGACAGGGGCTTGGCCGCTTGATTCGAACCTCATCTGATGAAGGATCAGCAATTATCCTTGGCGGAGTACTGCATGTGCAGGACTCGGAGTTGGCGGGGCACGTGCGGTCTTTGCTGCCAGAAGGGGTTATACTTCGGGAACTGCATGGATAAGACTGCATGAACAGGAATGCATGGATAACCGAAAGGACTTAAGCGAACAGATCCAAGCTATGCGCAGATCTGCGTATTTAACAAAAAGACTCCCTATCCGTTTTGATGGAAGGGAGTCTTTGTTGCAATCATAGAACCGGGTTACTCGGATGGCCACTGAAGCTTGGCCGGATCGATTCGCGGCACTAATCCTTCATCAGCAGCAAGGCTTAAGAGGTGGCTAACGGCGTTATATCCATCCTCGCCCAGATTGGTGGTGAACTCATTGACGTACAGGCCGATATGGGCCTGAGTGACTTCTGGCGCCATCTCCTGGGCATGGCTTGCGACATAGGAAGCGGATGCTTCCGGGTGTGCCCAGGCATACTGTACTGAAGCGCGAATCCACTCCGCAATGCGGGGCAGGTCCAGGGAGCGGCGGGCGATAATGGCGCCAAGCGGGATCGGAAGACCCGTGGTCTCCTCCCACCAGCTGCCCAGATCTGTCATCAGCGAGAGTCCGTATTCGGGATAGGTAAAACGGGCCTCGTGAATGACCAGTCCAGCATCGATCTGCCCGTCACGGACAGCGGGCATGATCTGGTCGAACGGCATGACTACAATTTCGCCTACACCGCCCGGCACATTCTTGGCGGCCCAGAGACGGAACAGCAGATAAGCGGTGGAGCGTTCACTCGGGACAGCTACCCGGCGGCCGCTAAGTGTAGAGGGCTTGGCAGGCCCGGCTGTGCCGTCCTTTGTCAGCACAAGAGGGCCGCAGCCGCGTCCCAGGGCTCCTCCGCAGGGCAGAAGCGCGTAATCGTCAAGCACCCAGGGCAGTGCGGCGTAAGAGATTTTGAGAATCTCCGGGCCTGTCTTGTCGATCGCCCAATTGTTGGTGATGTCAATATCCGCATACGTAACCTCGAACTCTGGCACATCCGGGATTAGACCGTGGACCAGAGCATGAAAGACAAACGTGTCGTTCGGACACGGGGAGAATGCAATGTTCATTGAAGTACCTCCTGAAGCTTAGTAAAAGCGCTCTCCAGCGCCGCCAGCGCGTCGCCGATCCGCCAGGCGGCACGGTCGCGCGGGCCTACCGCATTTGAGATTCCCCGAATCTCAAGCACGGGAAGGCCCGCCTGCTGCGCCGCAATGGCCACGCCGTAGCCTTCCATGGCTTCGGCGGCGGCGCCAGGGACACGGCCGGCCAAAGCCTCGGCCGTGCCTGCGGTTCCGGTTGCGGTCGTTACCGTCACGATCGGTCCAAGATGGACCGTGACTCCCGCAACCTGCACCGCTTCCGTCCAGCGGGCGGCAAGCTCCGCTGGAACAGCTATGCGGGACGAGCCGAAGCCGAGCTCGTCCACACTGCTGAAGCCGTCCTGGGTTTCTGCGCCCAGGTCGGCCGCAACAATACTGCTGGCCACAACAACCGTTCCCGTGGCCGCCACACCCGGGAAGCCGCCGCCGATTCCGGCGCTGATCACCAGATCATACACGCCGTCAGATTCGGCGAGGATTCTTGCGGTGCTGGCGGCAGCGGCTGCCGAGCCGACTCCGGCCAGCTCTACCGCGAACAGCGTCTGGCCGTTATTCTTCTGCAGTCCCCGAAGGACGGCTTCCTGTTCGGCGGCAACCGCCGTCATGACTAGGACACGCCGGATGGGGGAGACGATGGAATGATTATTCATAGGGAAGTTCTCCTTAATTCGGATGGCGGATACAACGCTATCTATTCAGTGTAAGCCAATTTTCATCAGCCGACAACTCCGGGAAGAATATATCTGTATTGACATAAGGATAGGCGGAAGAGATATAATATGCGAGACCAATACAGAGAGATTACATTGGATAGGGTGCAGCGGGTGGGGGATTCACCTGCTGCAAGATGAGGAGTGATGTTAATTATGTTATCGCGCTCACGAACAGCGCTGCTTTTAGCATTTTTGGTTCTGGTGTGGGGGATCAACTGGCCGCTGTCCAAGCATGCCTTATTGTACTCCCCACCCCTCCTGTTTGCCGGGCTGCGTTTAATTATCGCAGGAGTGCTGCTGCTTATAGTTGCGATTCCGAGGTTCAAGAAGCTCCGGTTCAGGGAGACCTGGCCGCTCTATTTAATCTCATCCTTGTTCAACATCGTGCTTTATTACGGTCTTCAGACCGTCGGGCTTAAATATCTTCCGGCGGGTCTGTTCTCAGCGATTGTTTTCCTTCAGCCGGTGCTGCTGGGAATCTGTGCCTGGCTGTGGCTTGGCGAGAGGATGTATGGCCTCAAGATTGCGGGTCTCGTTCTTGGTTTCCTTGGTGTAGCCGTGATCGGCGGGGGAGGATTGACAGGAAGCTTGTCTCCTGTGGGTGTAAGCCTTGCGCTTGCAAGTGCGGTAAGCTGGACCTTGGGAACAGTATACATGAAGAGGATTACAGACAAGGTGGACGCGATCTGGATTGCAACGCTTCAGATTCTGATCGGCGGCATTGTGCTGCTCGGTTATGGCTTAGTCACCGAGAAATGGTCTGATATTCAGTGGAACACCTCTTTCATCAGTGATATCTTGTTCATCTCGGTTTTTGTGATCGCCATCGGATGGCTGATCTTTTTCAAGCTGGTTGGATCGGGCGAAGCCAGTACCGTAGGGTCCTACACATTTTTAATTCCGGTGATTTCGATCATCTGCAGTGTATTATTTATGAATGAGTCCCTTACCATGAATCTGATTGCCGGGTTTTTTATGATTGTGGGAAGTATCATTCTGGTTAACGCTACCGGTAAACGAAGAGCGAAGCAGTTAACCCGTTAGGCGATCCGTATTTGATGTGAATCATAAAAGGGTGTCAACCGCCAGCTGGCGGTTGACACCCTTTTGTTCTGTGCTTGTTATGGATCTATGAGAAGGCAAATACTGAGGATGCTTCTATGATTTCGTTTGTGAGAATGAAATCAAGCTGCTGCTTTGACAGGACGTGCGGTCCGGTCCCGGAACATGAAGAAATACATTAAGGAAGCGATGATATATAACCCTCCAGTTATGCTGAATGTGTAGGCATATCCCCAATAGGTTCCATGTGTAGTCACAAAATAGGATTGAACCGGTCCCATGGTTGCCCATCCCAGCATAAATGCGGTCTGCATTAACGAGTTGGCCACGCCTCTTCGGCGGTCTGAGACCCTATCGATCATAATCGAGGATTGGATCGGATTGGCCGCATTCATTAGCGCCTGTCTGAACAGAAAGCTGATGGAAGCCACGGCAAGCAAATTGGTGAAGCCGGTCAGCATCAGGAACGGCAGGGATAGCAGCTGGAAGATCACCACGGCCTTCACAGGCCCCACCCGGGCGGCCAGTGAGGGTCCAATCAGCATGGATACGATGGTCATTACCTGACCCAGGGAGATCAGGATACTCATCGCGCTGAGGGATACGGAGAAGCGGTTGGTGAAGTATAAATTAAGATAAGGAACGACGAGGCCCGATCCGAGTCCAATGAGCAGCTGGGCAATGATGAACTGGGAAATGAATTTGAAGTCCTTGGTGCGGCCCTGGGTCCCGATTCCGATTCCCTCTTTAAGCGAAGACCGATCGTCATTCCCGGCTCGTGCTGCATCTGTGCTCTTGGAAGCTGCTGAGGCATCCGGGCTTGCTCCCCGTGGTGACTCCGTGATGAACAACAGGGGAATGACAGCGGCAAATGTAGTGAGGCTGCCGATAAGCAGCACGATCCGGAGACTCACGAGTCTTGTCGCGCCCATAGCTTGAAACAGGTCGGCCAGAAAGCCGCCGCCCATGCTGCCAAATACCTGGGATGCGAGCACTACCGATGAAAAGAAGCTGAACATGCGCAGACGCTGGGCTTTGCTGATGTTCTCCGCGAGAAAAGGAATGGCCAGCACCTGAAAGATGGAAGCGAACAAGCCGACGGCTACGGACAAAGTGATCAGGCTGCTCTCTGATCCTAGAAAAGAGCGGCCGAGGAACAGGATGCCGCTGAACAGGCTTCCAATAATCAAGAGCCGCTTGCGGCTCGACCGGTCCCCGATCAGCCCGATCGGGACGAACATCAGAGCCGTGGCCAAGGATTGGACGCTGACCACTCTCCCGTTCATCGTATCCCCGTACCCGAGGCCCTGGATGTACAGGTTATATAACAGGGAGAACAGCCCGCTGCCGATCTGATAAAATATATTCGCAAGAAAAAACAACCGAATATTACGAGACCAGCTTCGGACTTCAGCGACGGTATTAGGTATGAATTGCACAAAGGTTCCTCCAATTTGCCATTTTCAGTTTGCTGTATGTCATTGGAGACTGAAGAGGACATCAGTCTAAGACTTATTGACCGGTTGATAATTAATAAGATTAATATACCAGAAATAAACGGAGTTTAGGCAACCTTGTGTCAAATTCGGTGAATTCATGACAATGGGGCTTCATTTACGGTATGCTTGCAAGGAAGGCTACGGAATGAGGAGGACGCTTGACGCCCTATGGAAACATCAGAACTATTATCATATATGACAGAAGAGAATCTGACAGGCTGGATTGAGCGGTTCAGAAGTTTAGGCCCACTGCCGGGAATTCTGCTGCCCTTCTTGAAATCATTTGTCCCGCCCCTACCTACGCTTGTAATTGTGGGGGTTAATGCAGCTGTTTACGGAATGTGGCAGGGGTTCATCTATTCCTGGATCGGTATGGTTGCCGGGTGTCTTCTTACTTATCTCATTGTAAGGCGAATCGGGAGTCACCCTTGGCTTGAGAAGCTGGCGAACAAGCCCAAGGTGGCCAAAGCCCGCAAGTGGATCCAGTACAACGGGTTCAGCTATGTGTTTCTGCTGAGTTTATTCCCGGTAGGACCATTTGTGGTCATCAATATTGCCGCCGCATTGTCCGGAATGAAGCTGCGTCCTTTCCTGCTGGCTGTGCTTGTTGGGAAGGGAATCATGACTTTTGCCGTATCCTGGATTGGGGCGGATATCGCAAATTATATGGAACATCCGATGGAGCTGCTGTATATTGTCTTGTTTGTAGTTTTATCGCTTGTCGTTATGAAGAGAATCGAAGCCTGGTTTGCAAGGCAGGAGCAAGCCCGGATAGCAGAGCAGCCTGGAAGACATGGGTTGGATCAGTCCTAGTCAAGGCAGGGACAACTGAATTTCATGGAAAGAGACTGGGGAAGATGGGCTTCCACAGTCTCTTTAATTTTAACATCCCACAAGAAGTTGACCAGATAAGCTCATCGTACCAGTACCCTATTGAGGGCAGAGGTCAGAATCAAGACTGGTCCGTAAGAGGTCCCTTCGTAGGTTGAATTGTAGAAAACATAAGTTGAATTGTAGCAAACATAATAAGTGTCCGAGAAGATGATGAAGTTGAATCCCTATGAAGCGAAGACCCAGAGGCTGCCGTGTATATTGGTTCCTCTCTGACTACCAATTTTGGCTTAAATGGTATAAATTATAATGGTAGTTTAATAGAGAGATGAATCGGAGGAATCAGGTTTTATGTACAAAAAAATTACAGCATGGTGTGCGCTCGTCTTTTGTCTTGTTTTTGCCCAGACCGCTGCGGCGGCAGGAAGTTATACCGCGGTACTCGGAATTAACGATGACCTCGCGCCGTTTCAGCCCGAGATGAAAGAGGGGACCTACTATACACCGGTCAGAGACCTGGCTTCGGCTCTTGGCCTGAAGGTATCAGGAACATCGGAGGAGATTCTCCTGACCGATTCCAATAGCAACACGCTCCTGCTGAAGCCGGCGGAAAGTAAGGCGGTGAAAGCCGACGGCACGGTGCAGGCGGTTAAAATTCCTGTGAGTCAGGGTAAGACTCTGGTCCCGGTTGCTTTAATTGCCAGAGATTTCGGATACATAGTCTCCTATCAGCCGGGAATTAGACTGCTTAGACTGGTTGGTTCCCAGGCCTTGTTGAGTGATCAGGAATTCACGGTGAAGTTTGATGAGGCCGTGGCTCTGAATAAAGCCAAGAATACGCAAACAGAGAAGGAAATCAAGGCGGAGAAGGACCGTGCTGCCCAGCAGGCCAACAAGGGGAAGCAGAGCAAGCCGGTTGACAGTTCTAAGAACGGCCAGGTAAAGAAGCCGGTCAAGCAGACAGCCAAACAACCCGTGTATCTTACCTTTGACGACGGGCCTACGGCACATACCGGACAGCTTTTGAACATACTGAACAAATACGATGCCAAAGCCACCTTTTTCATGTTAGGCAATCATATGGATACTTATTCGGCTGCGGTAAAACGTCTTGTTCAGGAAGGTCATCAGGTTGGCCTGCACGGAATGACTCATGTGAAGAACAAATTCTACAAGTCTCCGGCTTCCGCACTCCAGGAAATGGAGGATGATAATGCTCATCTGTACAAGGCAGCCCAGGTGAAGACCAGCCTGGTCCGTTCACCTTACGGCAGCAAGCCTTATTTGACCCAGTCCTTCCGGGATAAGCTGGTCTCCAAGGGCTATCACATCTGGGATTGGAATGTGGATTCCTTGGACTGGAAGTACAAGAGCAACAGCAAAGCGATTTATAACGGGGTCATGAAGCAGGTTCACGCCCAGCATCAGAAAGGCGCCGCGCCGATTATTTTGATGCATGATCAAGTGGATACGCTAAAAGTGCTTCCAAGCATATTGGCGGCTCTGAAGAAAGAAGGCTACAGCTTTGAGCTGATTACTTCTGATATGACACCTCATAATTTTTGGCATGATGAGCGTTAAGCTTTAAACGTTGCAAAAACAGAGTATGCAGCCCTGGGCGCATACTCTGTTTTTTTATATGAACATGTATATCTTGTCGGCAGCTAATGCAGTGGCAGAAACCAAGATCAGGATGATAGCTTGAATGAAGTGAAAGGCGTGGGAACTCTCCGTGCACAGGGTGTGGTGATTTTCCCGGGATTGCACTATAATTTCATACTGGAACATCTATAGAGAGCGGGTGACGAACTATGTTGGCTATCGAAGTTGAGGATTTAAGGAAAACTTTTAAAGTACAGCGCAGCCGCCAGGGCCTCAAAGGGGCATTCCGGGATTTATTCAAGCGTGAATATCAGGAAGTGGCGGCGGTTAAAGATATCTCTTTTCAAATTCCGCAAGGGGAGATTTGTGGATATATCGGTGAGAATGGGGCAGGCAAATCCACTACGATCAAGATGCTGACCGGGATTCTGGTTCCTACTTCAGGACAAATCTCTGTCGGCGGTTATGTGCCGTATTTGGAGCGGGAGAAATTCGTGCGTAATATCGGAGTGGTATTCGGTCAGCGGAGTCAGCTATGGTGGGATATCGGTGTCATTGAATCCTTCCAGCTGCTCCGGAAAGTATATCAGGTCCCCGAGCAGGAATATAAGAAACGGCTGGACGAGCTGGTTGAACGCCTTCAGCTTCAGGATCTGCTCAGCCGCCCTGTGCGCAAGCTCAGCCTGGGGCAGCGGATGCGCTGCGAGCTGGTGGCGGCGCTGCTGCACAATCCATCCATCGTCTTTCTGGACGAGCCTACGATTGGCTTGGATATTGTTGTGAAATCCGAAATCCGGGATTTCCTGAAGGACATGAACCGGGAGCACGGTACAACAATTCTGCTGACTACGCATGATTTACAGGATATTGAGGCGCTCTGCTCCCGGGTTATCATGCTGGATGATGGAAGCATCATCTATGACGGCGGGCTGGAAGAGCTGAAGACCCGGTGGGGAACAGGACGAGAGGTGCTGTTCCAGTTCGGGCGCAGCACGAAGAAGACGCTGCTGGAATCCTGGACCGGGGACATGCCGGTCAAATGGTCGGCAGAGAATGATCTGAACGCAAAGGTATGGATTCCCCTGGAAATTAACGTGTCGGATGTGCTTGGCCGGGTGGTGGGACAAGCCGATATTACGGATATTAAGATCATTGAGACGAATACGGACGACATTGTCCGCAGCATTTACCAGTCGGGATCTGCGGAGAAGAGCGAAGCGGACTCAGCTGGTTCGGCCAAAGATCAGGTGGCCCATGTCTAGACTCCAGTTCAGCGCTTATTTTGACTTCATCCGCATCCGGTTTCTGACCATGCTCGCATACCGCGTTAATTATTACTCGGGCATTCTGATCTATACACTGAACATCGGGGTGTATTATTTCACCTGGAAAGCGATTTATGGAAGCGGCGGGGAGCTCGGCGGGTTCAACGCAGTGCAGATGACCACCTATATTGCGGTATCCTGGATGGCCCGCGCCTTTTACTTCAACAACCTGGATCGGGAGATCTCTGCGGATATCCGTGACGGAAGCATTGCGATCCAATTCATCCGGCCGTACAACTATATGCTGGTCAAAATGATGCAGGGGCTCGGGGAAGGCATATTCCGGTTCTTCCTGCTGATGATCCCGGGGATGGCCGTTGCCCTGCTGCTGTATCCGATTGAGCTGCCGACGGCCCTGTCTTCATGGGCAGGCTTCCTGGCTATGCTGTTCCTGAGCTTTCTGATTAACTCTCAGCTAAATATCATAACTGGAATTATGGCCTTCTTCGTGGAGAACAACGAAGGGATGATGCGTATGAAGAGGGTCATCGTCGATTTGTTCTCCGGCCTCATCGTGCCGATCAGCCTGTTCCCGGGCTGGCTTGCCAAAGTGCTTGAATTTCTGCCCTTCCAAGCGATCACCTACCTGCCCGGCTCGGTGTTCACCGGCCGCATTCAAGGCGTGGGCATCTGGAACGTGCTGGGGATTCAGCTCATCTGGTTCGTGCTGCTGCTGATCCCGATGATCTGGCTGTACAAGCTTGCCCGGCAGCGTTTGTTCGTTCAAGGAGGTTAATAACGTAATGTACTATTTAGGCCTGATCGGAGAGTATTTGAAGAATTATATGAAATCACGGTTAACCTACCGCGCCGACTTCTGGGTGGAGGTCATATCGGATTTGCTGTTCCAGGCGACCAATCTGATCTTTATTTTTGTCATCTTTATGCATACGAAGAGCCTGGGGGGCTGGAGCGAGAACGAAGTGGTTTTTGTGTACGGGTTCTTTATGGTTCCCTACGGAGTTTTCAGCTGTTTCATTAACCTGTGGGGATTCAGTGAACGGTATATTGTAAAAGGGGAGATGGACCGGATCATGACCCGTCCGGCTCACAATCTGTTTCAGATTTTCCTCGAAAATGTCGATCCGCCAGCACTGGTTGGATCGGTCATTGGCATCATCATTATGCTCATCAGCGGCACTAATCTGGGTCTTGGCCTAGAGTGGTGGACGATTCCAGCTATGATCATCCTGACCTTAAGCGCGGTGGCGATCTATACAGGGATTTACACGACGCTAACTTCGCTGTCCTTTTACTCGGATGCGCCAACGGGGATTCTGCCTCTGATGTACAATATCCAGGGCTATGGGCGCTACCCGGTCACGATTTACAACCGGGCGATTCAGGTTCTGCTGACCTGGATTATGCCGTTTGCCTTTGTGGGCATCTACCCGGCGTCTTTGTTCTTGCAGCGGGAAGAGATGCAGCGGATGGCGTATATAACTCCTGTCATGGGTGCCATATTTCTGGCTATTGGACTGACTGCTTGGAATTACGGGGTTAAGAAGTACAGAGGAGCCGGATCTTGATGGCCTGGATAATCTCTGATCCGCAATTGTAAGCTCATAATATCTGGCCGTTCCTATGGAGGAGCGGCTTTTCTTTAGGGATCAAATTGACACTTAATATAAAATAACATAAACTATCAAAAGTTATTAGGTACATATTAATCTTGGGGAGTGAGCCAGATTGACTTCAGGTAATCAACAGGTTATGGGACTTCGGGAACGAAAAAAGGCTAAAACGATGGCCTCGATTCAGAAGCACGCGCTCCGTTTGTTTCGTGAGCAGGGATACAATGAAACTACGGTTGAACAGATCGCGGAGGCGGCTGAAATTTCGCCTAGTACGTTCTTCCGTTACTTCGCGACCAAGGAGGAAGTGGTAGTCCGTGACAACTACGATCCACTGCTTGTCACTTCCTTTGAAGCCCAGCCTGAAGAGTACAGTCCCCTTCAGGCCATAAAGAATGCCATGTGCGGCGCTGTATCCCAATTCTCTGAGGAGGAGCTTGCCGCAATCCGGGAGCGTAATCAGCTGATTTTGGGCATACCTGAGCTTCGGGCAGCTATGATTGGGAATATGACCCAGACAATGGAGCTGGTCGCGGGCTTATTGGCGAAGCGTTCTGGGCGAAGTGAGGATGATTTTGCGGTTAGAACGATGGCCGGCGCGATCGTTGGCGTCAATATTTCGGCGATGATGCAGTACGCCGAGAAGCCGGAGACGAGCTTTGTCAAGCTGTTGGATGAGGCCCTGACCAGCCTGGAGACCGGGCTTCATCTGTAATCAGATGAGCGTAAATAAAATTAGGTATGTTAATCTCAAAGAACCCGGCGGCAAGGCTGCTGCCGGGTTCTTTCTGTTCGCGGAATTAGGGCAGTGACAAGCCATGCCTGCCTTTCATTTGCCATATCTCCTCCGTTGATGGGAGATTGCGCAAGTTTGGTGACTTAAGGATTGAGATTATAGGCACTTTAATTCGTTTAATAAAAAGTAGGTTCTGTATAAGCTTGAGAGCACCAAGGGAGTTTAAGGAAGAGTCTGAATTCAGCTAACTATCATATGAAATGAGGTAACCAATATGAACAATAAAGTAAAGCTGGAGCCGGCAGCAGAGAAATTTGTGAAGGATACCGCGAATCCGCCCTTCTTGTTCGATCTGGGTCCCGAGAAAGGAAGGGAGCAGGTGAATCAGGTACAGTCCGCGGAAATTGAGAAGCCCCCGGTCAAGGTGGAGGACCTGGAGATTCAAGCAGGACCTGGAGGCAAGCTCTCCCTTCGGATCGTCCGGCCTATTGATGCGCCTGATAATCTTCCAGTAATTGTATACATCCATGGCGCGGGATGGGTGTTCGGCAATGCCCATACCCATGATCTGCTGATCCGCCGGTTGGCGGTTGAAGCCGGGGCAGCCATCGTGTTCCCGGAGTACAGCTTGTCACCGGAAGCCAAATACCCAACGGCAATCGAGGAGATTTACGCGGCAGTAGAGTGGGTGGCGGCTGAAGGACGGGAGCACGGGCTTGATCCGGATACACTTACGGTGGCTGGCGACAGTGTGGGCGGCAATATGACAGCCGCCATTACCCTAATGGCCAAAGAGCGGAGCGGGCCATCCATCAGGCAGCAGCTGCTCTTTTATCCGGTGACGGATGCTTCCTTCGATACGGATTCGTATCATCAGTTCGCTGAGGGGTATTTCCTTAGAAGAGACGGAATGCAATGGTTCTGGGATCAATATATTCCGGACCAGGAGCAGAGAAAGGAGATTACGGCCTCCCCGCTGCAGGCTACCACGGAGCAGTTGAAGGGGCTGCCTAGGGCACTGATCATTACGGGAGAAGCGGATGTGCTTAGAGATGAAGGAGAAGCCTATGCCGCCAAGCTCAGAGAAGCAGGTGTGAAAGTCACTGCGGTCAGATTCCAGGGCATCATCCATGACTTCGTTATGCTTCATGCCTTGGCGGAGACAGAGGCGGCCAAGGGCGCCATTACTTTGGCCGGGGCCTGGCTGAAGGAAGGGTTCAGATAAGTGTTTAAAGAGTGATACTAAAGTGAGGGGGGGCTGTGCCCTCCTTTTTCATTTTAAGCAGCTCACATTTCTTACCCCAGTAATCCATATTTAATAGGTGAAAAGAGTGCACGTTTGTATGGAGGACGCCAGCAATGGGTTGATGGGTGACTATGAAGAATTTAACTTTTAGCTTTTCGATGGATTAAACGGATAAGAAAATCCATGAGTAGTCCAATCAAGAAGAAGGAAGCAAAATGCATCATATATGCAGGAAACAGAACTCTAATCGCTGCGCTGTCGGCAGCTGAAGTTGCGTTATCGAAATCAAAAATCCAGTGTCGGAATGGCTCCGTATATACAATTGAATTCAGAAGTGGGTTCAACCCGATAAGAAGAATGTTCTTGTCGTCATTTCCCAAATAGTTATTTAAGCATATTAAAATGCTTATTACCGAGAACCAAAATGAAGCTTTCTTAAAAGGCAAGAATAATACCACCCTTCGCGGTTTCCCATATTGTACCATGTGGTTTGATTTTGTTCAGTAACAATATCTCTGAAGGGCCCGTATAAAGCAATCCAAAAAACGGGCCCGAAACTCGCCCGGATGATTGAAACCTTTTGCTTCAGAATGCGTCTGACAGTTAGGATTAATTTGGAGCTTCAGGAGGAGAGAGAATGAGTAATAAACATGTTAGTTCAATAACCAAAGCTTGTCTCGCAATAGGCTTGTCCGCAGCGGTTACGGTTGGTGCAGTTGGGGCTTCCCTGGTTTCGGTAAACCCGGCATCCGCAGCTGGCTCAAAGACCGCGGTGACCGTTTCGCCGACCGATGTATACCAGACTTTTGAATCTTATATTAAGAAATCATCCAAGCTTGCTCAGGCAAGACAGTATTTGATCAAAAATATCGGCAAGGTTAGTCCTGCTCGGGCGACCACTATGGTGCTTCATCTGGAGAATGCCCAGAAAGCTCAGCTGGAGTCAGTAAGTGAGAAATTTTATCCTTCAGATGTGCAGAAAGTACTGGATTCCGCTTACCGGAAGAAGAAGGACCTGAGCTACACGGCGCTCCTTGGACAAATTAAGGATTCCAAGACACGCAAGTTGCTTGTGGAAGCCCGGGACAAGGGATATAAGGTGGGCACAGGTGAAGGCATGTATTTCCTAACGATGGATTATGCCGGTTTCAAGCAATTTGGGCGGCATGTAACCAATGATATTGCCGCTTATATTGACATTATGGCTGAAGAGACAAACAAACCGGCATTGTCGGATGCGGCGGTTGTCATCAGTTGGAGTGAGCTGATCAAGCGTGGACTGGCTATGGAGAGCTTTGTGAGCAAGTACCCGGGCTCGAACAGGGCTAAAGCTGTTGCCCTGGCTTATAACGGAATAAAGTTTAATATCTTCTACGGTTCAAGCAATACTCCTGTGTATAAGGAGAACAGCAAGAACGAATACACTACATTGAAGCCTGAGATCCGCAAAGCCTATGAAGCGGCTGTGAAGCAGGGAACGAAGAGCAGCAAGCTGCTGGCTTCCATCGGGCATGTGCTGGAAATGCTTAAGGAATCGGATGGACTGTGGACTAAGGAATTGGATCGTTATCTTAAGAAGCAGGTTGGCGAATAACTGTAATGGCCGTAAAGGTCTTTATAACTTGATGAATCATAGGCTTGAGTGGACGGTGTCCGCTCAAGCCCTTTTTACAATTCCGAATATCCTGGACACCCTGAGCTTTGCGCCCGGAAGCCTGGTATAATAACATAGACTATGAAATTTACCTGAAGCGGGGATGATGATTATCCTCTTATGGTAATAGATCAGCCGTGGATTGGAAAGGATGTAGAACATGGATAATATCACAGAGTACAGTGTGGAACAAGTTAAAGACCCTTTTGGGATTCTGCCAGGGAAACGTTATGAATTTATCATGGATATCCAGGTGGATGAGGACGATGAGCTCTACTCTGAGCATGGGATATATTTGAGAGTGATTTATGGCGTCGAAGAGAGTACACAGGGGATCGTCAATTACCATATTCATGAACGGGTAACGGATAAGTATCTGGATTTTGATCTGGAAGACGATGAGCTTGCCGAGGTTGAAGCCTTTTGCAGGGAGCATTATAACGAAGCAGATAACTAATCGATAAGGGCGGTGGTCAATATGAGCAGGAACAACATCTCTGTACCTTTTGGGTATGAGCCGCCGGTGGAGACGAGAAAAGGCACTCTGATCTACTATGATACTTTTGAACACGTTTCCGAGCAGGAGCTTGATCTTGCAGCAGACGTTTCCATGAAATTGAACTTCGTCAAGCTGGTGCTGTACCCCTTGCATGAAGAAACTGTGCGAAGAATGAGCAAAGAACCTGTTGCCTCCTACCATAAACGGGAGAAGCAGCTGATAGATTGGAAGAACTCTTCCGGTAGACAGGGCGTCGTACTTGAGACATTGGAAGGGAAGCGGAAGAAGTATACCCCTCTCGAGGCAGCTCTCCGGCATTTAATCGAGAAATATGCCGCACCTTTCTTCCTGTATGTTACACCCGAGACGGCTAACCAGATTGCAAGCTATTCCTCTTTCGAGGAATGGATTGTCAAGCTTCGGCTGCTATTAACAGCAGCGCCAGCCCATCCGCATCCCAGACTTGAAAAGTACCGTCACCGCTGGAAGACACTTGAAGAGGCTCTTACAGAACAATAAACAAACTAAGGAACAGCGGGAGATTACACATCTCCCAGCTGTTTTTTTTGTTGGAAAAACCGGACTTGGGCAGGAGTTGTTCTACGTCTGAAGGATGAGATTATATTCAATCTCCAGGCTCTGTCAATTTCATGCCAGAGAATGGGGCGCCGGGGACACGGTCCATTTATGATAATATTTGGAAAGGAAAAATATAACATAGAAAGGATAGAGCTGAAAGTTATGAAAATGTCTGTACCCGTTCGGGTAACATTAAGATCGCTAATAGCGGCAAGTGTCCTGGGAGCATCCATCCTTGGAGGGTCTATTAAGAGCACTGCGGCAGCTGCTGCCGGTAAGGGGCCAGAGACCGCGCAAGAGGTTGAGGCGTTCGCTGATGAGTTCTTTAAGCGGCCTGAGATTCAGTCCAAGCTCACAGGGGCCGCATTTGTCGTAGTATCCGGAGACAAGGTTCTTCTGAACAAAGGCTTCGGCTACGCAAACCTGGAGAATAAGCAGCCGATCAAACCGGATGAAACGGTGTTTCGGATGGCATCCATCACCAAGGTGTTCACTGCATCCGCAGTTATGCAGCTTGTTGAGGAAGGGAAAGTGGATCTTGAGGGGGAGGTAGCCCCTTACCTCAAGGGACTAAAGATTCCTAACCAGACGGGAAGTCCGCTTAAGGTCAAACATTTACTTACACATACTACAGGGTTTGATTTTACAGATAACTTGCTGCCAAACAGCACGGATCTGTCCAAAACGAGTTCTTTGGAGGGCTTTATTAAGGATTGGATGCCGTCAGTTGTCCGAACACCAGGCGAAGCCTACCGGTATGATAATTTTGCCTCGGATTTACAGGGATATCTGGTTCAGTCTGTTACCGGGCAGCCGTTTGAAGAGGTGGTTCGTGACCGGATCTTTAAGCCCCTACATATGAATCACAGCTCTTTTGAGATTGGAAAATTGGATCAGAAGCAGTTGGCAACCGGATACGACAGCAATAATAAACCGATATCTCCTTATACGTTTACCCCAACCATCTCCCCAGCGGGAGGAATGCTGGCCACCAGCAGCGATATCGCCCAGTTCATGCTGGCCCATTTGAATGGAGGAAAGCTCGGGAGTTCAACCATTCTGAAGCCTGAGACCGTGGCGAACATGCAGAAGGTGCATGTTGGCATCAGTCCCGAGCTGCCGAATATGGGCTATGGATTCGAAATGTTCTATCAGAAGTATTACAATGGCCAAAATGTTGTCGGTAAAAGCGGGGATCTGCCGGGGTATCATTCCTACATGTGGCTGCTGCCGGATAAAAAAGTGGGCGGATTCGTTGTCACAAACGGCGAAGCGGTTGATATGCGTACTGATTTGTTCAAAGCATTCATGGACCGTTACTATCCGGCGGACGGTAAGCCGGCAGGTGAGCTGCATTCGACGAAGCAGGAACTGGCCAGGTTTGAGGGCTCATTCCGGTATTTACGGATTCCGATGCTGATTTTTGACGTGAAGCTTGAAGATGATCATTTGATCCTAACCACTCCGCTGGGAGACGTGAAGCTGAAACAAGTAGGCAAACTGCTGTTCCAGGATGAGAACGGACGGCTCGCTGCATTCAAGGAAGATAATAAAGGGAATATTACTCATCTATACTATCTGCTTCCTGATGCATGGTCCGAAAGAATTCCGAAGACGGAAAATTATTCTGATGTCAAGCCAGATAGCCCATATGCGGCATTTATTCAGGATTTACAAAAGCGTAGAACAGTGAAGAACACTTCCTCTACCTTTGAACCACAGCGTCCAATCACCCGGGGGGAATTCTGTGCTGAGCTGGTGGGATTGATTGGCATTAAACCATCTGTTAATCCTGTCCAATTCAACGATGTTCAAGGGCATCTCTATGCGCCGCAAATTCAGATGCTGGCGGAATTTGGTGCTGCGACGGGAACGGCGCAAGGGAAATTTGAGCCTGACCGTGCCATTACCCGTCAAGAAGCGGCTCAGTTAGTCATGAAGACCTTCCAGATCTTCGTTCATTCCCCGGTAAAAGCAAAGCTTAGTGGTGAGACGGACCCTTGGGCAATAGAAGCCGTGCAATTTGTGGCTGGAGCTGGACTGTACGGTCCTGAGGTTAAGCAGGAAGCGGATGGATCGGTAAATTACCGTTCGCGGGATGTCATGCTGCGTCAGGAAGCGGCTGCGCTGCTTACCAAGGCAGTACCTTTTCTGCTTGTTGAGATGACCAAAGGCAAAAACCTGTAATTCAATAATAGATCTGTGTAAGAGAAGAACCTCTCTATCCATGATGTGGATGGGGAGGTTCTTTTCTGGTCATCTTGTAGGGATCAATGTCCTGTAAGGATCAATGTCGCTTTAGTCTTCAGTGCCTTTCAGCCGGGTATTGAGGGATTAATCTTGTGTGGATGATTTGGAGTCCTCTTCAACGTAAGCCACGGGCTTGGCCACCCATTCATCAGCTTCCGGTTCTATATCAACACCATTCTCCATTTTCTTCTGTTCGGCAAGAGAATCCCTATCGTTGTCTTGTTGGTTACGAAGCTTATCTTCAGATTGTTCTGGCATGGTAATTCCTCCTTGTAATGACTGATCTGTACAACCTTTATTTATAATTACCCGAAAGACAATTTTGCAAACGTAAGATCTGATTAGAGGGAGAAAAGGCTATTGAATGTTGAAGAGGTTAGGCTATCTAACCTGGATGTCCGCCGTGCTTGAAATAGCCCCAGTGCATACAATGTGGGTGTATACAGGGTGAATATCCCCCAATGTGGGAAGGGGTGACTGAATTGAGCCTTCAGGTAAGAAGAAGAGTCATGAATAAAAAGTATCGGATACGTCAATTGAAGAAACAAATCGAGCGGCTTACGAAGCTAGGTGGCTGCGATCATACAGGGCACCGTAACCATGGAGTTGACCAGGCTAACCGCTTCATGGAAGCGAACGTGGACAAAGTGTCCAGAGTGAGAGGTGTACGGGCTTTCTGAGGATTTTTAATCTAGAAGCAACATTGCAACCACATTGGACGTCAACTAACTTGGACATAACCGGTGGTCATTTTCGCTTTTCGATCATACAGCCGGTGTATGTTCTACATATTCAGGTAACATCGGGAAACGGCCGCTTGAGATCAAATCACAGAAAGAGACTGCGGTAGCGAAAGACCCAGCCTATTATTTCCAAAGTCACATGATATATAAAGTAATCAGCATGAAGCGGCCATAGGAAATAGGGACCGCTTTGTTGATATTGGAGGGGTTATGATGTACCGGCTCTTTATTCGGTCCTTCTTGGCAAGCTGTTTAATGTTTGTTCTGTCTGGCTGTGTAAGCCACGATGAGAAGCCTAAGCCGCCTGGCCCCACGACGCTGTCCAAGGTCTATCCCGGGGATATTGGTAAAGTGGACCAGATTATTCTTCTCGACGGTTCAACAGGAGGGAGGGAATACGTCCAGGATAAACAGGAGATTAGGGCATTTCTCGATAGGATTAAGGATGAAGTGCTTAGTCCTGACCCTAACCAAGAGGATCGGGTTGGTTTTATATACGGTATTACCCTTCAAGAAAAAGAAGAGACCAAGCTTGCTTTTACCCTTAATTCCATTCAAGGAATTTACTATCAGGATAATCCCGGCTTCAGAGAGGTTGTTAGGGGGCTCTTTGAGAAGGCGTTTAATAAGAAGTTCGGGTACTGAGACATTGTGTAGAGTGGATGCAATGCTGAAGAGAATTCTTGAAGGGGAGACGGACTGGACATAAAAGGTGATTTGGAAGCTGATTCAAGCTGATTAGGTTGATTAGTGCTGGACAAAAATGTGGTTGTTGGAAGCTAAAAAAAGGGGCTCCTCCATCGTTATGATTACGACGGGGCAGCCCCTTGCCTTGGTTATAGACCTTCAACCGTGATGTTCACTGGCTTACGTACAGGAAGTGTTCGTCTTTGTGACCGGATTTCCACCTGATAAATTTAATCCAGAAATCTGGGAACAGCTCTACATCATAGCATGAAGAACAAAGTTAGCTAAGAACAACGCGGTGATTACATACATAACCACCTTGACTTCCTTGCCCCGGCCAGCAGCAAGCTTGGCAGCAGGGTAAGCAATGAAGCCAAAAGCCATTCCGTCTACAATGCTGTAAGTGAACGGAATCATGACCATAACCAGAAAGGCGGGAAACGCCTCGGTGAAATCCGTAAAGTTCATGTCCTTTACGTTCTGCACCATCAAGCTGCCTATAATGATCAGAATAGGCGCAATTGCGCTATCTGGGATATAAGTCAGCAGCGGGATGAAGAAGAACGTGGCCCCGAACAGACACGCGGCTACCAGCGGGGACACACCGGAACGTCCTCCGGCTGCAATGCCTGCGGTCGTCTCGGCTGCGGCCACAGTAGGACTGCTGCCGAACAGGCCGGCGCCGATATTGGACAGGGAGAGCGCACGCAAGCTCCCCTTAAAGGTCTCAGGTCGGCTGATCATCCGCGTCTGTGCCCCAATCAGGCCGATATTTTCGAATACAATAATCAGAAGCAGCAGGAAGACCGCAATCCAGAAGGAAATGGTCAGAATCCCTGGATAGAAGCTTAGTTTGGAAAAAATTTCCCCATACTGCTCCAGGGGTTTGCCTTCTATCTTGGCAGCGGCGGGATGTACACCTCCCAAAATATAAGCCAAGGCCGTACCCACCAGGATGCTGATCAGCAGATCGCCCTTCACTTTGCGCACAAAGAGCACAAGAGCAAGCAGCAGGGTGACACAAGCCGTAATCACGTTCGGATCGCTGAAATGCCCTATCGTCACAAAGGTAGTCTGATGAGCAATGACAATCCCGCTTTTTTGCAGCCCGATAAAAGTCAGGAACAAGCCGATCCCTACACTGATGCCATGCTGCAGATTGTGCGGAATCGCTTCACTTATCTGTTTATAGAGTGAGGTGAAGGCCACAATGGCGAATAGCAGTCCGGCGACAGCAACAACAGCCAGCGCTTCCTGCCAACTCAGCTTCATGGAATGCACAAGAGTATAGGTGAAGAAGGCGTTTATTCCCATGCCGGGAACAACGATGATGGGTGATTTGCCAAGAAAAGCCATCAGCAGGCAGCCAGCAATCGAAGTGAGCAGCGTTCCCACCATGGCGGCTTGCAGCGGCATTCCCGCATCACTAAGAATCGATGCGTTCACCATGACTATATATACGACAGAAAAATAAGAAATCAGGCCAGCTGCGATCTCTCTTTTCCAATCGTGCTGTCCAGGCAGATACCCCAGACTTTTGGACAGCAGGTTTTGTTTCATTGTTTTGCCCCCATTCAATAAGTCAACATCACTTTACAGCAAGAGTAAGCATACAGCCGCATGCATGGATTAGCAAGCCATTTAATGTAAGTATATCCAAGGGAAGCGGGATTCCAGTACGAAGAAGGATGAAGATAGTGCAACAGAGCCTCCAGATAATGTTAGTGATGCGCCGCAAGCTTGCTTATAATGGTAATAACAGCAGTTTTTATCTTTAAATTAAAAGTTTTAACCAATCTTCTGTAAGCGCTTAATAACTTGTCTGCAATTTGATTATATGATGCGATCGGGGGGATGTGCCATGATGAAAGTAATGATCGTGGATGATGAACCAAAAGTGAGGGAGGGTCTTACCCGGTTGATTCCTTGGGAAGCTTACGGTTATATGATTGCTGGGACTGCGGCTAATGGATTTGAGGCCTTGGAGAAATATGATGAGCTGCGGCCGGATCTGGTGGTAGCCGATATCCGCATGCCCGGTATGGACGGGCTTCAGCTTATTCAGAAATTGAGGGAGCGGGATACACGGCTGCATATGATTATTCTCAGCGGATATGCGGATTTTGATTATGCCAAAAAAGCAATTAACCAGCGGGTCGACGGCTACCTTCTTAAACCGGTGGATGAGGATGAGCTAATTACTTATCTGGAATCGATCCGCTTGAAATGGGAAGCGGAGCAGGAGAAGCTGGAATGGGAGGACAGCACGACCATCCGTCAATGCGGATGGCTGATTGAGGCCTTGCTCAGCGGAAGCAAGGAAGATGCCGATACTTTTCTCGGTCAGGCGTCCTCCTGCGGCTTCGATTGGAAGGAGTATCAGGTTCTCCTTCTGGATCTTTACCCCTCCGGAGAGGGGAACCCACTCGAAATGGAAGAAGCTGCAGAGGAAATCCGTGTTTATTTCGAGGATGGGGGTTCGGGCATCAGCTTCCATTTGCATTCGTATCTTGGGATTGTTCTGAAACGACCCATTCTAGGGGAACAAATGAAGCGGGAGCTGATGCAGGAGCTTGATACAGTGCTTACCGGGCTCTGTGTTGAATTCACTGCTGCCCTGGGCACGATAGTTCGTGACCTGAAGGATATACCTGCTTCTTATGAACAGGCAAGGGAGCTGCTTCGTTCGGAATTCTTCATCGTTGGGCTGCCCGTATTAAGCCCGGACAATTTAAATCAGATCACGCCGTTGGAGACTGAGGCGGCTGCTGAGCTCAGTTCAATTGAAGATCGTCTCTATTATGCAGTCGATCTTGGTGATTCTGAGCCTGTGGCTAATCTACTGAGAACTCTCGGCCGCACCCTGGCCGCGGAGGGCAGAACAGAACAGCAAGTGAAACGGTACTTCGCTGAACTGATTACGGATCTGCTCAGCAAGCTAGCGATGCGCAACTCCGACCTTGATGGTCTTCAGAGAAAATATGCGGAATCCGTCTCCAAGCTCTATCAACAGCGAAGCTTGGAGCAGCTGATCAGGCATGCCGGGCACATCCTGACTGAAGTGTCCCGCCATATTGACCGCAGCCAGCAGCAGGATATTAAGATCATGCTGGATATGATTCACCGTAATTATGCTGATAATCTGAAGCTTGAGACCTTGGCCGGCGTGTTCAATTACAACAATGCCTACTTAGGCAAGCTGTTCAAGAATGTGACCGGTCAATATTTCAATACGTACCTCGATCAGGTCCGGATGGAGCATGCCAAGCGGATGCTTCAGGAAGGTCTTAAGGTATATCAAGTGGCAGAGCGGGTGGGGTATACGAATGTTGATTATTTTCACAGCAAATTCAAGAAATATGTCGGGACCTCCCCATCCGTTTACCGCAAAGAAACTGAGCCGGTGCGAATCAAGGAAACACATCCAATTTCTATATGAAAAGACCGCTAATTATTCAGGTACTCGTAGAGTTGTAAGGGCGGTATGATTGCTGCAAAAAAGAGAGAAGGTGCAGTATGACTTCTGCAAACGCTTACCTATATCGATTCCAGAGCCCCGATCTTCCCTTGGAGGAGCGGGTGGCTGATTTGATATCCCGCCTTACGCTTCAGGAGAAGATTGAACAAATGTGCCAGTACCAGGCTGAGGTGCCCAGATTGAACCTGGCAGCTTACAAACATGGAACCGAGGGAGCTCATGGGGTTGCCTGGCTTGGTGAAGCCACTGTATTTCCGCAAAATTCCGGGCTCGCCTGTACCTGGAACCCGGAGCTGATGAAAGAAATCGGCTCGGTCATTGCGGACGAGGCCCGGATTTATCACAAGAAGGACCCCAAGGTCAACGGACTGACCATCTGGGCTCCAACTGTAGATATGGAACGGGACCCGCGCTGGGGCAGAACGGAGGAAGCTTACGGGGAAGACCCGTACCTGACGGGACGACTTACCACTGAACTGGTCAAAGGTATGCAGGGGGAGCATCCGTTTTACTATAAGACGGTAGCTACCCTGAAGCATTTCTATGCAAACAACAACGAAGTGAACCGTGGAAGCGCATCGGTAAGCATTGACCCGCGCAACAAACGGGAGTATTACCTCAAGGCCTTTGAGCCAGCCTTTCGAGAAGGCAGGGCAGGTTCAATGATGACGGCCTACAATGCGGTTAACGGAGTTCCCTGCAACGTGAATCCCGAAGTGAACCACATCGTTAAAGGGGAATGGGGCATGGATGGCTTTGTGGTAGGAGATGCCGGAGATGTACTGGGTACGGTGAACGACCATCGTTATGTTCATTCTTATGCCGAAGCCGTAGCGAGATCGGTGAAGAGCGGGATCGACAGTATTACGGATGACCAGGAAATTGTCGTCCGGGCGCTGCAGGATGCTCTAGAGCAGGGACTCCTGGAGGAGGCCGATCTGGACAGAGCGCTGCAGAATACCTTCCGGGTGCGGTTTAGGCTGGGTGAATTTGATCCCGTGGACCGGAACCCTTATGCTGCGGTGGATGAATCCCTGCTCTGCGCTGAAGCCCATTCCCGGTTGTCGCAAAGAGCTGCCAAGGAAAGCATAGTTTTGCTGAAAAATGATAACCTGCTCCCGCTGGGCAAGGAGCTGGGAAGTCTGGCTGTCATTGGCCCCTTGGCGGATGAGGTGCTCACGGATTGGTACAGTGGAACTCCAAGCTACCGGATCACCCCGCTTCAAGGCATCGCCAAGAAGATGAAGCATGCCACAATCCGTTACTGCAGCGGAAGTGACCGGGTCCGTCTGCGTTCTCTTGCGACAGGCCGGTATGTCGCTATAGGCACCGGGGAAGCCGAAGCTTGCGAGCGGCTTGCAGCTCTGCACCAAGAGGCGGAGCAGGCGGCGGTGTTCAGCCGGACCGACTGGGGCTGGGGCAGCGAGACACTCCGTGAGGAAGCGGGCGGCAGGTTCGTTACCGAGAGGGACGACGGATACTTGTATGCCTCCGCTGAGGAAGTTCGGGGCTGGTTCGTGAAGGAAGCCGTGAGCTTGGAAAGTGGTGCGGATGGAACATGCCATTTCAAGAATTGGCAGGGACGAGAGGTGTGTGCCGGGGAGGACGGAAGCCTGAAGGTGAACACCGGGGCCCCAGTTGATAACTCCCAAGGGGATTTCTCGGTAGAGGTCGTCAGCGATGGAATTGCCGAAGCGGTGAAGGCGGCCAAAGCTTCGGACGCAGCCATTATTTTTGCAGGCAATATTCCGTTTCTTAACGGCAAAGAGGAAGTAGACCGCCAGGATATTACACTGCCTCCGGCGCAGCAGCGTTTGATTCAGGCTGTGCTGGACGCAAATCCCAATACAGTGGTGGTGCTGGTCAGCAGCTACCCTTATGCGGTGAAGTGGGAGCAGGAGCACATTCCGTCCATCCTGTATACGTCACATGCCGGACCCGAGCTAGGCTCCGCGGTTGCGGACGTATTGTTCGGGGATTACAATCCTGGCGGACGCCTCGCCATGACCTGGTACCGTTCCCAAGACCAGCTGCCTGACATCATGGACTACGATTTGATCAAGGGGAAGCGTACTTATCAATACTTTGAGGGACCTGTCCTGTATCCGTTCGGCCACGGGCTCTCCTACACAACATTTAACTACACTGAATTTAATGTGAGTTCATCTCTTATGAGTCAGGATGGGGAGATTGAGGTCACCGTTTCCGTGAAGAACGAGGGCCATCTAACAGGAGAAGAAGTGGTGCAGCTGTATGTCCGGGCGGATAGGTCCCGCGTTCCGAGACCGATCAAATCATTGCGGGGCTTCAAAAGGCTGGAGCTTGAGCCGGGTGAGAAGGCGGAGGTAGGCTTCCGGCTGAAGGCAGAGGATCTGGCCTTCTGGGATGTAACGCGTGATGGTTATGCGGTGGAGCCGGGAACCTATACGGTCATGGTCGGCAGTTCATCCCAGACGATTCATGCTTCAACGGCGATCACCGTTGAGGGGGAGCCCATTCCTCCAAGATCGTTCAGCCGGGATGTGTTGGCGGAGAACTTTGACGACTATGAAGCCGTGTACTTGGACGAGTGCAGCGAGGGCGGAACTTGTGTCCGGGTGAAGGGCGAGGAAGGCTGGATTTCATTCTGGGACGTGGGGCTGGCTGTTCGTGAAGGGAGAGACCTGGTGGTGCGGGCCGCCGGATCGGCACCCGGCGCAGTTCTTGAAGTCAGGTTGGAAGAGGCCGATGGCCCCTTGATGGGAGCTGCTCCCGTGCCTCCAACCGGAGGCAGCCAGGCTTGGACCACTCTTCGAATTCCTTTGAAGGAGACTTCCGGTCGCTATAAAGTTTTCCTTGTTCTAAAAGGTGAGGTATCCATCAGCAGATTTAGGTTGGAATAGAGGGCAGTTCATCCCAATGCCCAAGCATTAACAAAGCGGCTTCCCCTGATAACGGGAAGCCGCTTTGTTTGATTTTTATGAGTGGACATCTGAGCTGGTTGTACGATCAGCCTGCGTGGGCTGTTTAGGCTGGGTCACAGCAAGATCAGCTTTATAGCCTGCTGGAATATAAGTTGTAACACTGACCTGAGTGATAACCTGGGCATTCAGGCTGCCTTTCTTGGGCTGGACAACTTTAGTATAAATTATCGCTTGTTTGCGATCGTGGTCAAACGAGATGGAAGCGATCTGCAGTCCGTAACCCGGGCTCGGGGCTGCAGCACTTACGGTGATTTTGTTGATTTTGTCATCCATGGCCTGGGAGTTTAGAGTGTAGTCCTGAAGCGGGGCCCCACTTGCTTCAAGCTCATCTTGCATCCTGTGAATAAAATCCACACTTTCGTTAAGCCAGCGGGTGGCAAGGCTCTGGGTAACCGGGGATTTCGGGTTGAAGCCCAGCTTGTCGTCAAGCAGGGAAACTCCGCTGTTCAGCAGGTACTGAATGCTGTCCATGTAAGCGGGGGTGATAGAATCCCCGTCTTTGATCACGTTGTAGCGCATAATTGTTGGATAATTACCGCTAAGATGAATGGCCTGGGACAGCAGGTTCGCATACTGCTCGCGGGTCATGGATTGATCCGCCTGCACATCCTTCGGGATGCTGAGCCCGTTCACTTGGGCGATTATAAACGCTTCAGAGTACCATGCGGAATCCTGAAGCTTTGTGAAATAATCGGATACCTTGGGTTCCTTAATGAAGTTATACCCGTCCAGGGATAGATTAAAATGGCTGACAATCGCAGTTATAGCTGAAGCGTAGTCCAGCTTGCCCTGGGGATCGAGCTTGCCTCCCGGAGTCTGGATAACCTGAAGCTTGCCGGCCGAAGGTTCTGTTGTGTTCACATCGGCGAGCGCGCTGGCTGGAATGGCTGCGCCCAGGATAACAACCAGGCTGAGCAGCATCATGCTGAATTTTTGTTTCATCTCTATTCTCTCTCCTCGCTGGAGTAATTTTCTACCCTAACAGACGGGCCTTCCGGGAGAAAGGTTGCAGCTTGCAGGCGAGTCTGAGCCCCCTGCGATCAGGGGGATATTCCTTTGCGAAAAGCCGACGGAGGGCATTTCATGATTTTCCGGAATACCCGGATAAAGTAGCTGATATTATCAAAGCCCACTTCGAGGGCAATATCGGAAATTTTCTTATCCTCCACTCTCAGCATTTCTGCCGCCTGTCTGATCCGGTAGCTGTTGATGTAATCCACCGGGGTCTGGCCGGTCATAGATTTGAAGAAGCGGCAGAACTGGCCTTCACTCATCGGGATCAGGTCTGCCAGCTCCTGCAGACGGATTGGCCGGTCATAGTGCTGCTGAATGTGCAGAATCACCTTCTTCAGACGCTCAAGCTTGACGGCTGAACCGGAGCGGTTGAGGCTGCGGTCACAGGCCATTCCGCTGACGGCCAGCTCTTGAAGCATAAGCAGCAGCCTGCCTTTCACGGCCGCTTCATATCCTGGAGGCTTCACGGTGCAGGCTGTCATCATGGCTTGAATATGCTTGAGCAGTTCCTGGCCAGCTGACCCGGAAGGCTGAATCAAGCGGGGGAAGGTGACCCGCCGCTCCTGAAAGGGCAGGATCACTTGATCCTGAATGATGTCGTATTGGGCACTAGTGAGTAAGCCGGCGCCAAAGACGAGAGCAAAGAACTTGCAGCCGGCGCCGCCCAACGCATGACCGGCATGGATATCTCCGCCGTCGATGAAGACCGCTTCGCCGGCTCGAACCGGAAAGTGCTCCTCATCCAACTGGAAGAGCACTTCACCCTCGAGCACCAGGAAGATTTCGGACTCCTCGTGCCAATGGCAGTCCAGCACATGTTCACCCGGACCGTATTCCATGTGGTACGCTCCGAAGGGCTGAAGATGACCGCTGTGAATGCGGCTTTCTTTTAACGTGCTTTTCAGCTGGGGGTCCATATCATTCACCTCGTCAATATTGTGTTATATAACCGTTCAATAATATAAGTTTTGCCTAGCAGATATCAGTATAATGCGAGTATAACGCTTTCATTGAAATTTGTAAAAGTATACAGAAAAGGCAGTGAGGACAAATGAAATTCACCGATGGCAACTGGCTGATCAAAGAAGGTTATACGCTGGATAATGCAGTACAAGTCCACGATTGTGAGGTAACCGGGAGGACCTTGACCGCTTATGTATCGACAACGCCACTGAACGGACGGGGCACGATGATTAATACGACCCTGCTGACCGTGAAATTTCATTCTCCGGCACCTGGTGTAATCGGAGTTAAGCTGATTCACTTCGACGGAATCCGGGACGCGGGACCAAACTTTGAGCTTCATACGGACAGCACACATCCGGTTACCGTTATGGAGAATGAGCAGGAGGCCGTCTTAACAAGCGGGAACCTGAGTGTGAAAGTGTCCAAGGGAAACCAGTGGTCTTTTGACTTCTATAGGGGTACACAGCGGTTGACCGGCAGCGGGTTTAAGTCTGCAGCTCATATCACGGACAGCCAGGGGCGGACTTATATGCGGGAAGAGCTTGATCTGGGCGTGGGCGAATGGGTGTACGGATTAGGAGAACGCTTCACCGCATTTCAACGGAATGGGCAAATCGTCGATATTTGGAACCAGGATGGAGGGACGAGCTCGGAGCAGGCGTACAAAAATATCCCGTTCTATCTAACCAATAAAGGTTATGGGGTATTCGTGAACCATCCGGGTCTGGTCTCTTACGAGATCGCCTCTGAGAAGGTGAAGAAGGTCCAGTTCAGCATAACCGGAGAGTCTATGGAATATTACGTCATCGATGGCCCTTCGCCCAAAGAAGTGCTTGGACGGTATACCAGTCTGACAGGGAAGCCTGCACTTCCGCCAGCCTGGACCTTCGGGCTGTGGTTGTCGACTTCATTCACGACAAACTATGATGAAGAGACAGTGAACACTTTCGTTGACGGGATGGCGGAAAGAGGCGTGCCGCTGCATGTGTTCCATTTTGACTGCTTCTGGATGAAGGAATTTCACTGGTCGGATTTCAAATGGGATGAACGTGTATTCCCGGATCCTAGGGGCATGCTGGCAAGACTCAAGGCCAAAGGGCTTAAGATCTGTGTATGGATCAATCCGTATATTGGACAGCGCTCGCGCCTGTTCGAGGAAGGGAAGCGGCTTGGTTACCTGGTGAATAAGCCGAACGGGGATGTGTGGCAGTGGAACCTATGGCAGCCGGGCATGGGTCTGGTTGACTTCACGAATCCAGCTGCTTGCGAGTGGTATGCAGGTTATCTCCGGGAATTGGTGGATATGGGAGTAGACAGCTTTAAGACTGATTTCGGGGAGAGAATCCCGGTGGATGTCGTGTATGATGACGGTTCTGACCCAGAGAAGATGCACAACTACTACACATATTTGTACAACAAGGTGGTATTCGGCGTGCTTCAGGAGAAATTAGGCCCACGGGAAGCAGCCGTATTCGCCCGCTCCGCCACGGCCGGGAGCCAGCAGTTTCCGGTACACTGGGGCGGCGACTGCTATGCGGACTACGAGTCCATGGCAGAGAGCCTCCGCGGCGGCTTGTCCCTAGGACTATCCGGCTTCGGCTACTGGAGCCATGATATCGGAGGGTTTGAGAACACGGCCCCGGCCCATGTGTTCAAGCGGTGGCTGGCTTTCGGCCTGCTCTCCAGCCACAGCCGGCTGCACGGCAGCTCCTCCTAC
Source organism: Paenibacillus sp. J22TS3 (assembly GCF_018403205.1). Lineage (NCBI taxonomy): Bacteria > Bacillati > Bacillota > Bacilli > Caryophanales > Paenibacillaceae > Paenibacillus > Paenibacillus sp. J22TS3. Next base: position 201,252 of record NZ_BOSF01000007.1, on the reverse strand, counting down.
CGTGTGCCTTGGGCCTACGATGAGGAAGCGGTGGTGGTCACTCGCTTTTTCACAAAGCTGAAGTGCCGGCTCATGCCTTATCTGTATCAATCCGCGGTACAGGCATCGGAGCAGGGGGTACCGATGATGCGGGCCATGCTGCTGGAGTTCCCGGATGATCCGGCCTGTGAACCGCTGGATCGTCAATACATGCTTGGCGACAGCCTTCTGGTCGCACCTGTATTCAGTGAGCAGGGAGAGGTTCAATATTATATTCCAGAGGGGAACTGGACCCATCTGCTGACAGGCGCGGTAGTTACCGGCGGGCGCTGGTTTAAGGAAACCCATGATTTCCTAAGTCTGCCGCTGTATGTCCGGCCGAATTCCATTGTGGCCTTTGGCAGAGAGGATACGGAGGTGGATTACGATCTGGCAGACGAAGTCAAGCTCGTAATTTATGAGCTCGGTGATGGTTCATCAGCACAGACTTCTGTATTCGGCACTAGCGGGGAGAAGGAGCTTGAGGTCTCCGCCCGCAGGGACGGCAATAACATTTATCTGGAAGCTACGGGTGCAGGCAAGGCGTTCCGGGTTGTCTTAAACGGCAACAATGCTCTGAGCATCGTGGAAGGACCGGCAGAGCAGCAAGGGCATGAGGTCTACGTTCAACCGGGCTGGACCGAAGTTTCCCTGCGGTTAACTTTATCCTAAATAGAAGTTCATAGTAGAAGAGGCTCCTTTTTATTAGCCAAAAAAGGGGGCCTCTTTTGCTTCTGATATAATAGAAACTGACAATTTATAGATTAGGGGGATCTTTATGTTAGAGCGGATGGCAAGATTGTCCAACAACCTGAAGATGAAAAACAAGCTGATTCTGTCCTTTATTCTTATTGTAATGGTGCCTGTCCTGATTATTGGAGGTACCGTTACTTTTTATTTCCGGGAACAGGCGCTGGATAACGCGATCGATCAAGCGACAAACAATGTTGAGAAGATCAAGACCCAGACGCTGAATATGCTTCGCGTACCTACTGATATTTCCAATAGTCTACTCTTCGACGAGGGCTTGAAAGAGCTGGTAAATACCCGCTATGAGGGTGCGCTTGATTTGACAAAGAGTTATTTGTCCTACACGAAATTTAAAGATTATGTCCGTCAGTATAAAGAAATTTCAGGCATCCGCTTCTACATGGACAATCCTACGCTAGTAAACAACCTGGAATATATCCCTCTTGATGAGCAGATCAAAAAGACTCACTGGTATCAGAAGACTGCAGCCAGCAAAAACATCGGCTGGTTCTATATTCCCGATGAGGAGGCTTCCCCGGTGCACAAGCTGAGCTTGGTCAGGAAAGTAATCTTTCCCGAATACCATTCCAGCGGTATCCTGATGGTCGAGATGAATCAGGGAGAGCTTAACGGCATGCTTAGGCAGGAACAGTTCGATACATATATTGCTGATGAACAAGGATACGTAATCGCCGCGAGCAAGCCGGTCATGGTGGGAAAGCTGATGAAGGACTTGAGCTTGGGCCTGGGCACAGATACGGAATACAAGGGAGCCTACAAGAAGGTTCTTAATGATAAAGCTTCCTATGTCATCACCGACAACCTGACACCGGACGCCAGCATGAACGGCCTGCGGATTATCTCTGTATTTACAACCGAGAGCATAGTGAAGGATGCCAACCATGTAAGTATGATGGGGTTCTGGTTCATGCTGCTTGTGCTCGTAATCGCCCTAATCTTTGTATACATTGTTTCGGTTTTAACCACAGGGAGGCTGCTTCGGCTCAGCCGCCAGCTTAACCAAGTGGCGCTTGGCAAGTTCGATGTCGTGTCGACAATCGATGGCAATGACGAGATCGGACAGCTGTCCCGTCAATTCAATTATATGGTCAGCAGCATCCAGCAGCTGATGCGGCAGGTAGTAGAGAAGACGGAGCACAACCAGGCGCTTGAAATCGCCCAGAAGGAAATTACGCTTAAAATGATGGCAAGCCAGATCAATCCTCATTTTCTATTTAACGCACTGGAATCCATCCGGATGAACGCCCTACTTAAAGGAGACAGGGAAATTGCTCAAGTTGTCCGACTGCTGGGCAAGCTGATGCGCAAGAACCTGGAGGCTGGAAGAGAGAAGACAACCCTCCAGGAGGAGGTTGAAATGATCAGGTCTTATCTGGAAATTCAGAAATTCCGTTATGAGGAACGGCTTGACTATACGATCATCGTGGATACAAATGCGGACAAGGTTATGATTCCGCCGCTCATTATTCAGCCTCTGGTGGAGAATGCGGTTGTGCATGGCATGGAGGACAAGCCAGACGGGGTTCAGGTGAATGTCCGGATACAGGAGATCGGGCAGGGCAGTATCCGGATTGAGGTTGAAGACAATGGGACCGGGATTACAGAGGAACGGATGGATGAGATCGTTAGGTATATCTCTGGTCCGGAGGATAAGGAGAAGCGGAGTATTGGACTAAGGAATGTGCATCAGCGGTTATGTATGGTATTCGGCCCCTCGGCCGGACTACATATTCGGAGCAAAGCGGGAATCGGGACAACGATATATTTTGAAATTCCGGCAAAGGAAGCTTAATCTCTAATTTTTATATGGTTTTCAGTCAAATCTGTCGGGTATTTCGGCAGCGCCTGCCCCTATACAATTGGAGTATAGATGAGGGGGGAAACCAGACGTGAAAACGCTAACAACAACCAACAACCTCCAGGCTGAAGGCGTAAGCTTGAAGAACCCGCAGAAGGAGAAAAAGCCGAAGAAGGGAAGCTTGTGGCGAAGTGTCGTCAGGCAGAAGTACTTGTATATGATGTCCATCCCGTTTGTAATTTGGCTCTTCATATTCAGTTATGTCCCATTGTGGGGATGGACAATGGCCTTTCAGAACTACAAGCCTGCACGGGCCTTTTCGGAGCAGAAGTGGGTGGGATTCAAGAATTTCATTGAGCTTTTTCAGGACGAGCGCTTCTATCTGGTGCTGAGGAATACCCTTGCTATGAGCATCATGGGAATTGTCGCCGGATTCATTGTGCCGATTGTGTTTGCCATTCTGCTCAATGAGCTGAGGTCCATCAGGTTCAAGCGGACGGTTCAGACGATATCTTATCTTCCACACTTCGTCTCATGGGTGGTAGTAGCAGGGATTATTACGAAGCTGCTCTCTATCGACGGCGGAATTGTGAATGAGATCCTTATCTCTCTTCACATTGTGGATCAACCGATCCAGTTCATGGCTAAGGGAAACTGGTTTTGGGGAATTGTAACCGCTTCCGACTTGTGGAAAGAGACGGGGTGGAATGCAATTATCTATCTGGCGGCCATCACCGGAATAGACAAGGAACTCTATGAAGCGGCACGGGTAGATGGAGCAGGCCGCTTCAGACAGATGTGGAACATTACTCTGCCAGGAATCCGGCCGACCATTATGGTTCTGCTTATCCTGTCGATCGGACACCTGACCAGCATTGGGTTTGAGAAGCAGATGCTGATGGGGAATAGTCTCGTGACGGATTACTCAGAGGTGCTGGACTTATATGCGCTGAAGTACGGGATTCAAATCAACCGTTTCTCCTATGGTACAGCCATCGGGATGTTCAATTCGGTGGTCAGCATTATTCTCCTCTTCACCGCCAACGGACTGTTCAAGAAATTCACGAAAGAAAGCGTTATGTAGAGAGGAGAGAGGAATATGGCGGACCGGGCATTTAATTCAACCCGATCAGAGAAATTGTTTGATATCTTCAATTATTTCTTTCTAACCGTTGTACTGATTGTGACACTCTATCCCTTTTTAAATGTTCTGGCGATATCACTTAATGATTCCACCGATACGGTTCGCGGCGGCATTTACCTTTGGCCCAGAGCGTTCACGTTGGAGAACTATCAGACGATTTTCAACTATACAGGGCTTGTTCAGGGCCTGAAGATTTCGTTGCTCCGCACGATTGTAGGAACTGTACTTGGTCTGATCGCAGCGTCGATGCTGGCTTTTACCCTTAGCAGGGTGGATTTCCGGGGCAGAAAATTTATCTCTACCTTCGTCGCGCTTACGATGTACTTCTCAGGGGGGATTGTTCCCGTCTACATTCTGATGCGGGATCTTAATTTGATCGGCACGTTCTGGGTATACATTCTGCCAGGGCTTGTCAGCGGGTTCAACGTTTTCATTATCCGGTCGTTTATTGACGGCCTTCCCTATGCCCTTCAGGAATCAGCCAAGCTGGACGGGGCTAATGATTTCACGATTTATTACAGAATCATCCTCCCTCTCTGCAAACCGGTTCTGGCCACCATTGCGCTGTTCCTGGCTGTAGGGCAGTGGAATTCATGGTTCGATACGTATCTGTACAATGGAACCAAGCAGCAGTGGACTACGCTTCAGTATGAATTGATGAAAGTGCTGCAGAGCACACAGCAGGGCGGGAATATGGTCAATGCCAACGATCTGGCGACTCAGATGGCCCATGTCTCACCGGATTCAATCAAAATGGCGATTACGATTGTGGTCACCGTTCCGATTCTTCTGGTATATCCATTTCTTCAACGTTATTTTGTGGGCGGAATGACCCTTGGGGCAGTAAAAGCCTAACGGTTCATAGGTTGAACACGGTGAATTCAGCCCGTCAGGCTGATCACATACACAAGCGACTTAATATGGCAAGGGGGATAAAAATGAAGATTAGCAAAGCGTCAAGACTCGTAGCGCTGGTTCTGGCAGGTTCGTTAATGCTGGCTGGCTGCTCAAGCTCCAAGGACAATACAGGGGCAGCAGATACGGGCAAAGCCGGGGATACGGAGTCCACAGCTCCAGTGACCTTTACCTTCTTCGGTGCGGATGCAAGTCCCAATTGGAACAACATGAAGGATGATGTGGGACAGGAGATCACGAAGAAGACCGGGGTTACCATTAATGCGGAGTATGATGTCGGCAGCGGGGGCGGCGACAATAAAGTCTCCCTGATGGCGGCCAGCGGGGAGTATCCCGATATGATATTTGCCAAGGGTAATCTGGGCATGCTGGTTGATGCTGGAGCGATGATTGATCTGACTGATTTGATCGAGAAGCATGCTCCGAATTTGAAAAAGATTTATAGCAGCAACATGAACCGGCTGAAGTACAGCAATGAGGACCCGAAGATTTATTCGATTCCGACGAATGCCGGCGTGGATAACGTGGTGTTTGATGCTACCGGTGGCTTCGAGATTCAGCATCGTGTTCTGAAGGAGCTGGGATATCCCAAGGTCAGAACGCTGAAGGATTATGAGAACGTGCTCAAGCAGTACGTGGCCAAGCATCCGACAACCAATGGACAGCCTACAATTCCGCTTACACTTAATGCGGATGATTGGAAGATCATGATCACAGTGACGAACCCGGCCTTCCTGGCGACCGGAGCTCCGGACGACGGGGAGTATTATATCGACCCGGCAACTTATGAGGCGAAGCTTCATTATAAGCGTCCGGAAGAGAAGGAGTACTTCCGCTGGTTGAACCATATGTATACTGAAGGTCTGCTGGACAAAGATACGTTTATTCAAAAGGACGATCAGTATAAGGCTAAAATTTCAAGCGGACGGGTGCTCGGCCTGATTGACCAGGAATGGGATTACCAGGATGCTGAGAATGCCCTTAAAAGCTCAGGCAAGAACGAGTACACTTATGCCCACTTCCCTGTAACCATTTCCGAGGACATTAAAGATAAATCGATGCAATCTACAGGGTTTGACGGATATGGCATTGGGATTACAACTTCCTGTAAAGATCCGGTCCGTGCTATTAAATTCCTCGATTGGCTGGCTTCAGATGAAGGTCAGGTTCTCCGCAACTGGGGAATTGAAGGGAAGCACTATAAGGTGGAGAACGGCAAGCGGGTTATTCCTCAAGATGTGCAGAACCGGAAGGTCAACGATGCCTCCAACTTCGCAAAGGAGACAGGAATTGGATTGTATGCAGCTTTCAGTGCGCGGTATGGTGACGGTGTGAAGGATTCCACAGGCAACTATTACACCACAAACTTCCCTGAACAGATTGTAGCCAGTTATTCAGATGCAGAAAAGGAATCATTGAAGGCATACAAGGCCACTACTTGGAAAGATCTGTTCCCAAGCGAGAAGGAATTTCCGGTTAAGGAATGGGGAGCTGCTTACAACATGACGGTGCCTACAGACGGGGAATACCAGGTCATCTTCAAGAAGACCCAGGATATTATTCGCAAAAGCATTCCGGAAGCCATTCTCAGCAAACCGGGAGATTTCGACCGGGTCTATGACAACTTCCTGGCGAGTCTCGACAAGGCTGGCGCTCCTAAAATGGAAGCCGAATATACCAAGCTGGTCAAAGCCAGAGTTGCGCTTTGGACTGGTAAAGATGTGAAATAATGAAGCAGGAGCCCGGGCATTTGTCCGGGCTTTCTGTTCGATAGCAGGAGGATGAGTATGTGTCCGGTTGAGGCAGGAAATGAAGAGCGGCTGTGGTACAGACAGCCAGCTGAAAGCTGGGAAGAAGCGCTTCCGGTCGGCAATGGGCGCTTGGGTGGCATGGTTTTTGGAGGAGATGAGCTGGAGAGAATTGCGCTGAATGAGGATACGTTATGGTCAGGATTTCCCAGGGACACGATGAATTATGAAGCGATCCGCTATTTGGAGCGTGTAAGAAAGCTGACCCGCGAGGGGAGCTTTGAAGAAGCCGAACAGCTGGTGGAGCAGGGCATGGTGGGAAGGCGGACGGAGTCCTATCAGCCGCTTGGCGATCTATGGCTTCGAAATCACAGATTTACTGGAAGGGAGCAGGGTTATACTCGCAGCCTCGACCTGAAGCAGGGGATAGCGGCCGTCCAATCTGGTAAAGGGAGGGCGCGGCTCTACAGAGAGGTGTTCGTCAGTGCGCCTGATCAGGTTATGGTCGTCAGGCTGGAGGATACCCGGGGGCTTGATGTAACAGTTCAGCTGAGTTCCCCGCTCCGGTATACGGTTCAGGCTGGAGAAGCCGAGCTGGTCTTAAGAGGAAGAGCGCCTTCGCATATTGCAGACAATTATGCCGGTGATCATCCACAGTCCATTTTGTATGAAGAAGACCGAGGAATCAGCTTCGCTGTGTGTCTGTTCGTGGACTCATGCGGAGGGAGTCTTGAGGCTGGGGAGGAAGGGGCTCTGCGTATTTATAATACCGGGTCAGCCGTACTTTATTTGACGGCGGCAACGGACTTTGAACGGTTTGATGTGATGCCTGGACGGTCAGATCCGGAAAAGAAGAGCTGGGAGCAGCTGACAGCCGCGACAGGTCTTGGCTTCAGCCTGCTAAGGGAGAGACACATCCGGGATCATCTGGATTTATTCAGCCGCGTGTCGCTGATCTTGGGAGGGGAGGAGAGCGAAGCGGTACGGCGGCTTCCGACTGATGAACGCCTGAAGTTATATGCTGGCGGGGGCAGCGATCCGGACCTTGAAGCTTTGTATTTCCAGTATGGCCGCTACCTGTTAATGGCTTCTTCAAGACCAGGTACTCAAGCCGCACATCTGCAGGGAATCTGGAATCCGCATGTTCAGCCCCCCTGGAACTGTGGATATACGACCAATATCAATACGCAGATGAATTATTGGCCAGCTGAAGTGTGCAATCTGGCCGAATGCCATGAACCGTTGATGGACTTGATCGGGGAGCTTGGCGCCAGCGGCAGCAGAACCGCCCGTATTCACTATGGAGCGAGCGGCTGGGTCGCTCATCACAATGTGGATTTGTGGCGGACTTCAACCCCTTCCGAAGGCCGCGCCAGCTGGGCCATGTGGCCCATGGGCGGTGTGTGGCTGTGCAGCCATCTGTGGGAGCATTATTTGTATGAGCCGCATGATCTTCAGTTCCTGAGGGATACAGCCTACCCCCTGATGAAGGGTGCGGCAGAGTTCTGCCTTGATTGGCTGGTGGAAGATAACGAAGGGTATTTGGTCACCAGCCCATCCATTTCCCCGGAGAATGAGTTCATTACTCCGGCTGGAAAGGTATGCAGCATATCCGAAGGCTCTACGATGGATATGTCGCTTATCCGCGAGCTGTTCAGGAATTGTGCCAAGGCGGCCGGGCTTCTTGGTATTGATGGAGAATGGGCAAGTACCCTGCTGACAGCGGCTGGCAGATTGCGCCCCTTTCAGATTGGCGGGGACGGCCGGCTGATGGAATGGGCGTCCGAATTTCAGGAAGCTGAGCCCGGTCACCGGCACATGTCCCATCTGTACGGCCTGCATCCGGGATGTGAGATCCACCCGGAGCATACGCCGGAGCTGGCCGACGCTGCAGGGCTCGTGCTTGACCAGCGGATTGCCAGCGGCGGCGGGCATACCGGGTGGAGCTGTGCCTGGCTGGTGAATCTGTACGCAAGATTGGCTGACGGGGAGAAGGCGCATCATTTCCTGCGCACCTTGTTGAGCAGGTCCACGTATCCGAATCTGTTCGATGCCCATCCTCCGTTTCAGATCGACGGGAATTTTGGAGGAACTGCTGGAATTGCTGAAATGCTGCTCCAGAGCCATGCGGATTATATAGACCTGCTGCCCGCCCTTCCTTCGTCTTGGAGACAGGGAGGGTTTGCCGGTCTGAGAGCCAGGGGAGGATTTACGGTGGATCTGGAATGGGCGGCAGGCCGCCTAGTTCAGGCCCGGATTACTTCCGTTTATGGTGGCTCATGCAGGGTAAGGTATCGCGGAGAGGCGCTGCAAGTGGTGGGAGGTACGGTGGTGACAGAGCCGGGCGGGGTGCTGGTCTTTGCCGCAGCGCCTCACAAGGCTTATACAATTAAATTGCGATGAATTTCAATTCAGAAGGGATGGGGAAGAAATGATTAACACCAAGCTGCCGAAAATCTGGTATGGGGGGGATTACAATCCTGAACAGTGGGAGCCCGCCATTTGGAGTGAGGATGAACGGATGTTCCAGCTTGCCGGGGTGGATGTGACTACCCTTAACGTATTCTCGTGGGCACTGAATCAGCCAAGTGAGGATGAGTATGATTTCAGCTGGCTGGATGAGCAGATGGACCGCATGTCCAGAACCGGAGTATACGTCTGTCTGGCAACAAGCACGGGGGCTCACCCGGCATGGATGGCGAAGCGTCACCCGGATGTTCTTAGAGTGGATAGAATGGGCCGCAAGCGGGCCTTCGGCGGAAGGCATAATTCTTGTCCGAACAGCCCGGCTTACCGCAAGTATTCGACCAGGCTTGCCGGCAAGCTGGCCGAGAGGTACAAGGACCATCCGGCACTTGTGATTTGGCATATCTCCAATGAGTACGGAGGGTACTGCTACTGTGACAACTGTGCCGCTGCCTTCCGGGTATGGCTGAAGGCACGCTATCAAACGCTGGACGCACTGAACCGTGCTTGGAACACGAGGTTTTGGGGACATACGTTCTACGATTGGGATGAGATTGTGCCTCCAAGTGAGCTGAGCGAGGAATGGGGACATAACCGGACGAATTTTCAAGGCATCTCACTAGACTACCGCAGATTCATGTCTTACAGTCTGCTGGAGTGTTACAAGCTGGAGTATGAGGCCATCAAAGAGTTTACCCCGGATATTCCGGTCACTACCAATTTAATGGGGCTGTACCCGGAACTGGATTATTTTGAGTGGGCCAAATATATGGACGTGGTGTCATGGGATAACTATCCCTCACTCGATACACCGGTCAGCTTAACCGCGATGACCCATGATCTGATGCGCGGACTAAAGCATGGTCAACCGTTCATGCTTATGGAGCAGACCCCGAGCCAGCAGAATTGGCAGGCTTACAATTCGTTAAAGCGGCCGGGTGTCATGCGACTGTGGAGCTATCAGGCGGTGGCCCGCGGTGCGGATACGGTGATGTTCTTCCAACTGCGGCGGTCCATCGGAGCATGTGAGAAATACCATGGGGCGCTGATTGAGCATGTGGGATATGAGCATACGCGTGTATTCCGCGAGTGCGCCCAGCTCGGCAAGGAACTGCAGGGACTTGCAGACTCGATTCTTGATTCGCGAAGCGGGGCACGGGTCGCCATCGTCTACGACTGGGAGAACCGCTGGGCGATTGAACTATCCAGTGGACCCACTGTGGCGCTGGATTATGTGAAGGAGGTCCACAAGTATTATGACGCTTTATTTAAGCTGAATATTGCCGTGGATATGATCGGTGTCGATGCGGATCTTTCCCCGTATGACCTTGTAATTGCCCCGGTTCTCTATATGATTAAGCCGGGCTATGCCGGCAGAATTGAAGAGTACGTGGCAGGGGGAGGCACTTTCGTAACCACTTTCTTCAGCGGAATCGTGAATGAGAATGATCTGGTTACCACCGGAGGGTATCCGGGTGAACTGCGCAAGGTTACAGGAATATGGGCTGAGGAGATTGACGCCCTGTTCCCGGATCAGAGCAACCGCATGGAGATGCGGCAAGCGTGGGGGGAGCTGGAAGGAAGTTATTCCTGCGGGCTGCTCTGTGATCTTATTCATGCTGAAGGAGCGGAGGTGTTAGCGGAATATGGTGAGGATTTCTACAAGGGCATGCCGGTTCTGACCAGGAACCGCTATGGTCAAGGCACCGCCTACTATGTGGCAACCAGCCCTGAAGCCGCATTTCTTGAAGGATTCCTGAGTAATTTATGCCAGGACAAAGAAATAGCGCCCCTTCTCGCGGATGTGCCTCAAGGTGTGGAAACAGCCCTGCGGGTTAAGGGGGAGTCAAGGTACTTGTTCGTTCTGAACCATCATGCAGATGAGGCCCAGATCCAAATTGGAAACCAGGTGATGAGGGATTTACTGAGTGGCGAACAGATAAAGGGCCAGGTATCGCTGCCGGGAAGAGGGGTACTTATTCTGGAGAGTATGGATGCGGAATAAGCGAAAGAGAAGCGCTATGATCTGAAATTTTGTAGGAAGCAGAAATGAATAAGTGCCCGGAAACCTGATCTCTGAATTAGGAAGGACAGGTATCCGGGTGTTCTTATTCTAATCCTGTTTTATCAACGGCAAATAAGTTAAAAATTTAACCCGTATACGCTTTTTTTAAAATCCATAAGTAAACATTTCTTTGTTTAAAATGATATGGTTTTTCGGATATATTGGGGAAACTATGAGCCGTTGAACCTGAATTCTGCTCAAATAATAGAGGAGGCCGTCCCAAAAGGCGGCCTCTGATTTTGTTTAAGGGTTCGGTTCGATAGGCTACGAGAACGAACGCTGTTCCCATCAGCTGGTTTTGGATTTCCTGAATGATGTTCAGGGGATGAAATCCAAAAACCGATATAACTTCTGCTACAATCTGATTTCCGGAGTTGGCGGGGCTGCTTGTTGCTTCTCGTGCCCCCGAATATGAGACTCCGGTAGTCTTGGGTTCTTCTGCTTCATCTTATACTTGATTATGTTTTGGATGAGCAAAAAGGTTTTGATCGCTCCGATACCTAACAGCAGGATACAAATAATGAAAATAAAATGCCCAATACCAGGCAGGTATGTGAAGACTACATTCCAAGGGGCCATCCTGCCCATTAATAGTAATACTCCAACCGGAATGATCAAATTAAATATAAGCAGCGATAACAATGATACCGTTATTCGTAGTGGAATTGGAGTGAACTTTTTCTTCTTTTTAAAAAGGTTGTAAATGGACCATGCGATAAGAGCAACGATAATAACACATATAAAATCGATAATTACATAAGTTCTGGTGACATTGGCAATTTCAACGCCTGTTGGTTCTTGTCCTTTCATGATCTGTTGAACTCCTGAAGCGATCTTACTGAAATTCATACCTCGCACGAGAAAGTCCTGAGCATTAATCAAGACTACGATGGCGGTGTCCCCATCCAATATCATATCTGAATGGAAGTTTTCTACTGCTCCATTGTGCTGAATAATATTATCATTAATCTCCCAGCCCATGCCGTAATAATGTCCTGTCGAGGGATCTTTGGCATAAGGCTGATGCATGGTTGAGACGATGGCTGGGGAAGCGATGGAGACGTTCTTGTACTTTCCGTTATTTAATTGGGCCGTTAGATAGTGAGCCATATCCTCCGCGCTGGAAATGAGGTATCCAGAAGCCAGTATGGATGGATTGTCGGGAAAGTCCATTGGAATCATATAACCAAAAATAGATTGGTACCCTTTGGCCAACCCGTTCCGTTGCGCTTCTGTTACGGAGGTAAAGCTATTTTTCATATCCAGCGGGTTAAAAATATGCTCTTGAACATATTCAGCATAAGATTGACCTGAAACAGCCTGAATAATACTGCCAAGAAGATCATAATTTAGATTTGAATAATGATATGTACTGCCTACTGGATCGCTTAAAGGTACATCATCAAGATGAGTGGCAAGCTCATCAATAGAATTAAATTTGTTGTTAAAAACACGCCGTCCCTCATAGGTGGAGAGGCCACTGACTTGGTGAAGCAGGTCTTTTACTAGAATAGCCCCGGCAGCTTTGGGATCTGCCAGTTTAAAATTAGGCAGGTATTGCTGCACAGGTGCATTCAAATCAATTTTTCCTTGTTCTACCAACTGCATTATGGACAAAGCGGTGAACGATTTAGAGGTAGAGCCCAGTACAAATGGGGTTTGAGGAGTAATGGGATCCCCATCAGGTCCAGAAGTTCCATAACCCTTTAAATAAACAATCTGATCGCCTTTTACAATGCCCAAAGCAACGCCTGGAATTTGAAGCTGCTTAATCATGGATTCGACGTGATCATCAATTTTGGCAGAATCTACTGAAGTATTAGTTGTAGTAGAACTGCTGTTAGCTAAGACCGGTGAATCAGGTATAAGTACAATACTTGCCATCAAAATAAGTACAAACATCCATATTTGAATCTTCTTTCTCACAAAAAACACTCGCTTTCCCTTTAAGTTCTATAAACATAATTTTAAAGGGAATTTTAACCAGGAAGAACAGTCCAAGAGATAGTTAATAGACTGGACGGTGGGTGAGGGTTGCCCTCGACTGAGGTCTGGGAGTGCATAATATTAACAACAAGTCCCTGCCCTGCAAGGCCTCCCATTCCTCACGAAGAATATCTATATGATTGGAGCAATAGTTGGCACCTTACTTTAAAGTGAACCCCTTATAGTGGACATTGGAAACACGCCTTGGTGATAATCCGATGAGATACTATAGAGGGGCTTTTTACAGTTAGCTGGCATGACATAGGCAATAGCAGCGAAAGAACTGGGGATGTGGAGTGTTTATGTGAACCATTTCCGTCAATTCGAACGTCTTCAGACGCGCGCAAGCTTCAAAAGCCAACAGGAATTACGGTTCAGCGTACGGGTATTTCGCGCGCTGTTGATGACGGCAATGTTTAGGAAGATACGGACTGTGTCTCCGGTCCGATTGGTGAAAAGCACTTTGTTCGGTTGCAGATCGCCCGAACCGCCGCGAACAGTGAACTTTCCGGTTGAGGGTAATGCCTCCACCTTGAAGATGAATGCATCATTGGATAACAGGAAATTCAAACTTTTTAACACGAGCTTTTTTCTGTTAGGCACGTCAATCACAATGGTTTGCACATCAACACTTTTTCCAGGTAATAACTTAATCGGTTGACTCCCGCCGACAATTCCGTTTAGTTGAAGCATTTCGACACCTCCAGATCGTGTATACGACAAAGTATGTCACACACATCGGATAAGATTGGATGATTGTCCAAATGGTCGAACGCACCTTGGTTTACCCCTTGCTGCTGGTGTGGGGAATGCTTGGTCTGGTGGTCGGGTGGCTTTTCCTTGCCCACAATTTGCTGAAGAAAGCGGCCGTGGACGCCACAAACCAAGGAGCTAAGCGAAAATAGACCGCTTAGCTCCTTGAATTTTACGAAAGTCGTCTTATTTTTGTTCTGTGGTTCCTTTAACGTTAGTTTGGGACAGCCTCTTCTTGTATGTGTCCGTCAACATCAGTTAGTCGACATCTGTAATCTTCCACTTTCCATCGGTTTGTCTAAATACAATGCCGACAGAGGCGCTTGAACGACCGTTGGGGTCTGATAAATAACGGAATTCCACGTAAGCCACAATTTCATTCGGATCTGTGCCCTTCTCCAGCCGGAAGCCGCTGATCTTGGTGATTAGGCGGTTCCCCAGGTTCTCCAGCTTAGGGAATACAAATTCGTCTTTCGCGAATAATTTCTTCAGCTTGCTCAAGTTTCTCCTGTTGAGAGCAGACACGTAATCGTTGAGTCGTCCGGCGATTTCACGCTCCACGCTTCCTGTGGCGTACTTGTTCAACGATAGCAGGGTGGGCTTCAGGAAAATGGTTACGTTCTTGCTGGGCTCCAGCCACAGAACTGATTGGTGGAACGCGCCGGTTGCCGCCCTAACAGGGACATAGGTGACCCCGTTTCGCACAATGACCGGCTTCAAGTCTGAAGCTGCAGGCTTGCCATCAATCCACAGGCGTACTCCACCAGATGGTTTCCCAGTTACAGCTGATAATGGGGTTCTGATCAGAACGCTCTGGTGTTTCGCATCCCAGATCATCGTTTCCCCCAGCAAGGCTCCGACAGCCCGCAGAGGCAGCAGTGTGATCCCTTGATAAGAGATCGGCTGAAGAGACGGGTCGGTCACGGGAATCCCCTCTACAGAAAGGGATAGAGAGGCTGCGGGCTTAACATTCGCCGGGAAAGACTTGTGAAGCCGTGCCGGTGTTATTGTTATTGAACCTGCATTCGGAAGAATCGCCTTAAGGCTTCCATCCCAAAGCTCCCCATAAACGGGAAATGTAAATTTGAAATCATACTGCGCCTGATGCGAAGGCCCCCGGTAGATAAGCAGCGCCGACTTGGAGGGGAATTCTGTTCCGGTTGCGGACTCGGTTGGGGTATAAGAGTTAATTGTGCCTGGGGTCCAAAACACATTTACTTGGCCATCTTCTACAAGATCATCGGAGCCGCTGATTCGGACGGGGTCACCAATCCGGAAGCTGGCTGGACTCAAGGAGGCCGATTTCCCCATAACAAACAGGCTGGTCAGCTTGGTTAACTGGGCATCCGCTAATGATATTCTGGTCTCCTTATATTCAAGGACTAGACCGCCTGAATTTTGAGGGCTGTAGAGCAGGGCATTCGAACCGTCTTTAAGTGAAAGGTCGACCTTGTAGCTGAAGAAGCTGTTCGAGCTGTCTCCCGGTTTAATAGTTTCTTTGGTCCCCTTTGCTATGAATTGATTGATGAAGCTGGATAACTCGGTCAGTGCCTGTTTGTCTGCCTCCCGGCTGCCGAATAACGGACGATAGGTCAGATCCGCTTGGGACAGGGTGGCTTGGCGGATATCTTCAGCTTTGATACTCGTGAGCGATTGTTCTGCTGCCGATACCACAACCACATGACCAAGGATGTTTGAATATGAAGGGGTAAACGTGACTCCGGCTGCTAAAGTGAACATAAGTATGTACTTGGCTGCTTGATTTAACTTCATAACATCAACTCCTTTAGTTTTGAAAAAGAATACAAGAGTAGACCAACGGAATAATCATATATCATCTGTGATTTACAAAATTTACAAAAGTGTTAATGAACACGGGAGGTTACCTATGAAACTTCAAGCAAAAAAGGCTATCCGCCGGGCTTTCAACTTGGTATAGTATTAATAGTTTTTATTCCTAATTTTAACCAATCTATCAATATCAATGATGAACTTACAATCAGCGACAGGAGAACAAGGATGCAGTTTCCCGTATACATTCATATTGGAAAGTTAGTGATTCACCCTCATTTTTTGTTTGAGACACTTGCCTATTTCTTGGGATTCAGAGTTTACCTATGGACCCGGCGCAAGACTGAGGTTCCGGTCAAAAATATGTTTTGGGTGATTGTTGGTGCCGCGATAGGAGCTGCTCTTGGCTCCAAGCTGCTGTTTTGGTTTGAGAATCCAGAGCTGTTAAAGTCTATTGGAAGCCACTGGACGGAACTCATGGCCGGTAAAACGATTGTTGGCGGGCTTCTGGGCGGCTTGATCGGAGTAGAGCTGGCCAAGAAAATGGTTGGCATTACGCGCTCTACAGGGGACGATTTCGTATTTCCCTTGCTTTTTGCGATTGGAATCGGCCGCATCGGGTGTTTTTTAACCGGGCTGGATGACCATACCCACGGTATTCCTACGAATTGGATCACGGGCTTCGACTATGGCGACGGGATTCCAAGACATCCTACACAGCTTTACGAGATCGGCTTTTTCCTGGTGTTCGGGATCGTCTTGTTTGTGATCAAACGAAGAAGAGCAGCCCGGGGCTGGCCGCTGGCCGACGGTGCCATGTACCAGGCGTTTATGTTCGGTTATCTTGCGTTCCGGTTTTGCGTTGATTTTATTAAACCGACGCCTCACCCATACCTGGGAATGAACAATATTCAAATTGCGTGCCTGCTTGGCATGCTGTATTTCATATTTGGCTATCATACTCAGCCGGTTAGGAAGGAAAGTGTGTCATGACCACAAAAAACAGACCTTATCTATTCTACGAACTCACGAACAGCATCTGCTCTAAATGCCTCAAGAAAGTGGAGGCTAAAGTCATTATTGAAAATGACAGGGTGTATTTATCCAAATACTGCTTCGAACACGGCCGGGAAAAGGTGCTGATCTCCACGGACGTAGAATATTTCAAGCGCTGCCGCGAATTTATCAAGCCGGCGGAAATGCCGATGCACTGGAACACTCCGATCCGCTACGGATGCCCGTATGATTGCGGTCTATGCCCGGATCATGAGCAGCACAGCTGTCTGACGATCGTTGAGATTATCGACCAATGTAATTTGAAATGCCCGATCTGTTATGCCGATTCGTCCCCAGAGAAGAAATTATGGCGTTCTCTTGAAGAGGTCGAACGAATGCTGGATGCCGTCGTCCGCAATGAGGGTGAGCCGGATATCGTGCAGATCAGCGGCGGGGAGCCGACCATCCATCCGCAGTTTTTTGAAATTTTAGACATTGCCAAGACGAAACCAATCAAACACCTGATGATTAATACCAATGGAATCCGGATTGCCCAGGACCGGGAATTTGTCCGGCGGCTTGCGGAGTATAAACCAGGGTTTGAAATTTATTTGCAGTTTGACAGCTTTGATAAATCCACGCTTCAGGAGCTGAGGGGGGCAGACCTTCGGCAGATTCGGAGTAAGGCGATTGAGCACTTGAATGAATTCAACATCTCGACCACCTTGGTTGCCACAGTTAAGAAGGGGCTGAATGATCATGAAATCGGGGAGATCATCCAATACGGCCTCAAACAGCGGGCGGTTCGAGGTGTAACTTTCCAGCCAATCCAGGCTGCTGGGCGCCTTGAGGAATTCGATCCTGCCAAGGACCGTTTAACCTTAAGTGAAGTCCGTCAGCAGATTATTGATCAGTCTGGGGTATTTCAGGCGGAGGATATCATTCCAGTTCCATGTCATCCCGATGCTCTTGCGATGGGATACGCGCTGAAGATGGGTGGTGAAGCCGTACCGCTCACCGGAATGATCGATCCACAGATTCTGCTGGAGGGAGGACGCAATACAATTGTATTCGAACAGGACCAGGATCTCAAAAAGCAAATCTTTGAACTGTTCTCCACCGCCCATTCTCCAGAATCCTCGGCATTGTCATTAAAAAGTCTGCTGTGCTGTCTTCCACTTGTCCAGGTACCGGAGACAGTCAGTTATGACAATGTATTTCGCGTGATTATCATGCAGTTTATGGACCCTTACCATTTCGATGTCCGCTCCGTCAAGAAATCGTGTGTTCATATCGTACATCCGGATGGCAGAATCATTCCGTTTGATACGTATAATATTTTCTATCGTGGAGAGTTGGAGAACCGGCTTAAGGAGCTGAAGGCGGAAATGGAGGGGGTCAACCGATGAGCGATGAGCACGACAAACGGCCTGAAGGGAAAAATGGTGCGGACAGGAATGCGGAATCCGTAGAGGGTTCTAGTGACCGGGAGCCGTCCAAGTCAGTGCCCCCGTCCTCCCAAGGCAATGGCCATGGACCAGAGTATAGACAGGGACTTGACCAACATCCTGCACCAGGCTATGAATCCTATCCTGGCGCATGGAATGGAGTGCCCGGTGCGCCGCCTCCCCATGAACCGGAGCGGAATCATTCGGCCGAGGTGTTTAAAGGACTGGCCATTCTGTTTCTGCTCCATTTCCTCCATGCTGCCTTTCCCGCAGCTATCTTTGTCATCGGTATTTCCCAGCTCATATACTTAATTCCGGCAGCGATCATTGCGTTTAACCGCAAACGGATTGGAATAGGGCAGGGAATCCTGATTGGCGGAGCGATTACCTTCCTGCTGAATGCCGCCTGCTTCGGAATAATAATGGGCAAATTCTAAAAAAAATGACCACCTGAGCGGGTGGTTTTTTTCTTTATCTGGAAGTTTTTCCGGCTCTTGTTGTTCAGATTATGGTTTGATTATGCTACGATCTTTGTGATTTTTCTTATTTCATCCATTGGGGGAACATTATGAAAAGATTAAAGCGGGCACTTGCCGTATCAGTGGCTTCCAGCGTGATTTACCTTGGAGCACCACTAAGCACACATGCTGCAGTAGATTTCACCGATATTCAGGGCTCTTTTGCCAAGGATGCCATTCTTGAACTGGCCTCCAAGGGAATCCTGAATGGGGTGAACACAGGCAGCTTCAATCCTGCCGGAAAGATCGAGAGACAGGATTTTGCTATCATTCTCGCCAAGGCATTGAAGCTGGATACCAGCCAACCGCCTGCTTCGCCGAGCTTCAAAGATGTTCCCAAGGATCATTATGCCTACGCAGCGGTTGAAGCCGCAGTCAAAGCCGGTCTGATTAAAGGAACAGGCGATGGGTCATTCGGAGGCGGAACCAATCTGTCCCGCCAGGATATGGCCGTCCTGTTCGCCAGAGCACTGAACCTGATTGTAGGTAAAGACGTGGTGACCGGGGGAGCAGCCTATTTGAATTTCTCAGATGCGGCTTCTATTTCCGATTATGCCAAGGATGCAGTAGGTGCAGCGTTTAAGCTGGGTTATATTAATGGCAGCAACGGCCAGTTCAATCCCACGGGGTCGGCGACCCGCGAGCAGGTTGCAAGCTTGACTCAAAGATGGCTCAGCACTTCAGATACGGTGCAAAAGCAGGAGGCAGCGAAAGCTGAAGAGGTAAAGAAAGCGGAGGAAGCCAAAAAGGCGGAAGAAGCGAAAAAAGCTGAAGAAGCCAAAAAGGCGGAGGAGGCGAAAAAGTCTGAGCAGCCGAGCACATCTTATGTGCCGCCAGTCTATTATCCGACCACATCGACTCCTGAACAACCGCCCGTGGCAACTCCGGAAATTCCACAGGCTCCTTCCGATCTGGCGCTGCATTATTCTGTAAATGCAGACTTGCCGGGACTGACTCTGCCAGAGTTGATCTGGACGGCTAAGCCGAGTGTTACTTATGATGTCTACTATTCCAGTGTGTCTGGATTAGAATACCAAAAGATAGGTCAGACAGAATCTGGTTCATTCCCGCTCACCAATAAGTATTTCCAAGGTACCGCTTATTTTGTGGTGAAACCAAACGGAGAGGGAACGAAGTATTCCAATGAAGCTGCCGTTCAATTCAAGCCGGAAATAGCCGAGTTTAGATATTATAATGACGGCGGGGCTACTCTAGAGTGGATGCCAGGGGATGTGAACGACCGGTATTTCATTTTCTACAAAGAACCGGCTGGAGCACAATACCGTCTGTTAAATCTTCAACCAGCCACAGTTGATGCAGGAAATGTAAATGGTGGCAGCATCTCTTCTTCATACATTAAATACATGATAGAAGGCTTTAACGGAGGCAAGCCGCTTACCGGATATTCCTTCTTCTTGGTCAAGGTTCCTTCCTCAGCGGATCAGCCGGGCACGGTTATTACATCATCTGTAGTCACTGTGCAAGACAGCACTAATGATTCCGATGGCGGGCAAGATTCAGGCTCCGACCAAGGAGGAACGGCTGGCCAGACACCTCCTCCGGGTACTGGTGATCCAGGCACTACGGATCCGGGCACCACGGATCCAGGCACCACGGATCCCGGCACTACGGATCCAGGCCCTGCAATTCCAGGCACCATGGATCCAACTCCATAGAAAGACACCTAAAACCCTGACTGCTTCGGCGGCAGGGTTTTCTGTTATCAAAAGTCACAACAAAAAACAATTAAAATATAAACAAAAACAGTTTATTAACGTGGATTTGATGTGTAGTTAATAAATAGCCTCTATACTGAGTTTGTTGTCTGAAATGAACCTATCAAGGTATTGGAGGAGAAGAAGAGAGCATGAAAAAATGGACGGGTCTATTAGCAACTATGCTTATGTTGGTGTCATTCCTGGCTGCTTGCGGTCAAGGAACGAAATCTGAAGGAGCGAATCAGCTGAAAGACCAGAGTGCTGGTGCCGGGAAAGAGGCAGCGGTTTCGGGAAGCAAAGAGATAACGGTGTATACCGCGCTCGAAGATGATCAGATTGAGTCCTACCTAGAATCTTATAAGTCTACTTATCCTGATGTAAAAGTGAATATCGTCCGCGATTCCACAGGTGTCATTACAGCCAAGCTGCTTGCAGAGAAAGATAATCCGGTAGCCGATGTGGTGTGGGGAACAGCCGCTACAAGTCTGCTGGTGCTTGACCAGAATGGAATGCTGGAGCCTTATTCGCCAGCAGGCGTTGAGAAGGTTACACCGGAATTCAAGGATTCGCAGAACCCAACTCACTGGGTTGGAATTGATGCCTGGGAGACTGCCTTTGCGGTAAATACGGTGGAGCTTAAGAAGAAAGGACTGGCCATTCCACAGTCTTATGCTGATCTGATTAAGCCGGAATATAAAGGTCTTATTGTTATGCCGAACCCGGCTTCTTCTGGAACAGGTTTCTTGACGGTATCTGGTCTGCAGCAGCTGCTGGGTGAGGAAGAGGCATGGAAGTACATGGACAAGCTGAACGAGAATATCGCGACCTATACCCATTCGGGATCTAAGCCAGCTAAGCTGGCTGGTACAGGTGAATACCCGATCGGCATTTCATTTGGCTATCGTTCCATTCAGGAGAAGAAGAAGGGTGCTCCGGTCGAAGTTGTATTTCCGAAGGAAGGCTCCGGCTGGGATGTGGAAGCGAATGCTTTGATCAAGAAAGCCGACATCAAACCTGAAGCCAAGCAGTTCCTCGATTGGGCGATTTCTGCCGAGCCGATGAAGAAGTATAACGAGAATTACGCCATCATTTCCATCAAAGACGATGCTGCGGGCATCCCGGAAGGTTACAGCAAGGATCCTGTCAGCCAATTGATCAAGAATGACCTGAATCAGACTGCCAAGAACCGTGACGCCACGCTTGCCGAGTGGACAAAGCGCTATGACTCGAAGAGCGAGCCTAAACAATAACAATAACGAACCTGAATGAAGGAGGAAAGCCCATGCCAGACCCCTATTTGGCAATTCGAGACATCCATAAGGCATTCGGCACATTTACAGCGCTGGAACCCATCCGGATCGATATTCAGAAGAATGAATTTGTTTGTCTTCTAGGTCCGAGCGGATGCGGCAAAACTACGCTGCTCCGGATCATTGCAGGACTGGAAGCGCCGGATGGCGGAAGTATAACGGTTGCGGGCAGGGATATCACATCCCTGCCTCCAGCTAAACGGAACGCAGGCATGATGTTCCAATCTTACGCCTTATTCCCTAATCTGACTACCGCCCAGAATATCGCTTATGGTCTCAAGGAGAAGAGAATGTCCAGAGCTCAGATCAGCGAAAAAGTACACGAGGTGCTTGCCATGGTTGATTTGGAGCATGCCGTGGACAAATACCCGGCTCAGCTGTCAGGCGGCCAGCAGCAGAGGGTAGCTTTGGCCCGGGCGGTTGCACTGTCCCCGGATTTCCTGCTGCTTGATGAACCGTTGTCCGCACTGGACGCCAAGGTCCGTCAGAAGCTGCGCAAGGAAGTGCGCCGGCTGCATGATCAGCTTGGCATGACTACGATTATGGTGACGCACGACCAGGAGGAAGCGTTAACCATGGCAGATAAAATCGTCGTGATGAACAACGCCAAAGTCATTCAAACCGGTTCGCCGGAGGAAGTATACGAGCAGCCCAAGACCCGCTTTGTAGCGGACTTTATCGGTGCTGTGAATTTTATGGATAACGAGTGGCTTCAGCATCCCGAATATGATAAGGACAGCGAGCTTGGCATCCGGCCGGAGCATATCCGGATCAGTGACCGGCCAACCGCATACAGCCGCGAAGCCGTAGTAACCGACTCCGAGTTCAGGGGCGCGTTTTACCGGCTGAGCATCCGGCTTGCGGCACACCTTGGCGGGGAAGAACCGATTTATGTGGATGTGCCGGCCTCCTTTGGCAAGAGACTGCACCTGCACAAGAATCTGAAAGTATATGTGGAATTTCCAGAGAACCAAATGATCGGATTCGGCACACCCCGAAGCGGAAAGCTGAGTGTTTCCGTATGAAGACCACACAGGGGGCACAAGGATTCACTAAGGGCATAGGCAGAGACCGTTTCATTCAGCGGACCGCCATTTTCGTTATGATTGCCGGCTTGTTGATTGCCGTTCTGGCGCCGCTGATGTCTTTGTTCAGCAGAGCCTTTACCGACAGGGGAGGGCAGTACATTGGACTGGGGAATTTCGCGAAATATTTTACAACCTCAGCATCCGTGCAATCATTCCAGAACACGATGTTTATTTCCGTTGCTTCATCTGTGATTTCCGTAGCGCTGGCTCTTGGGTTCGCGTTCACCTTAACCCGGACGGCCGTTCGGGGCAAGCGGTTCTTTAAATCCGTGGCCCTGCTGCCTTTATTCGCACCAACCATGATGCATGGAATCGGACTAACTTATCTGTTCGGGCATCAGGGAATCATCACAACGGGATTCTTCGGGGCATTGCCATGGGAATGGAAGATCGACTTATATGGACCGGTCGGAATTATACTTTCCGAGGTCATCTATACCTTTCCCCAAGCTTATTTGATTCTGTTGGTGGCATTGTCCTTTGCGGATTACAACCTGTATGAAGCCTCCGAGACAATGGGGGCCGGGAAGCTCCGTAAATTTCTGACTGTAACTGTGCCCAATATCAAATACGGTCTGATCTCATCCCTGTTTGTATGCTTTACGTTGTCATTTACCGATTTTGGAGCACCCAAAGTCGTAGGGGGACAGTACAATGTCCTGGCCACCGATATCTATAAGCAGGTGATCGGCCAGCAGAATATGGGCATGGGAGCCACTGTGGGAATTATTTTGATCATCCCTGCAATCTTGGCGTTTATTGTGGACCGGATTCTGGAAGGAAAAATGAACTCGGCTATTACAGCGAAGTCCGCTCCTTACCGGACGGGAAGGAACCGGCTGCGTGACACCCTTCTGTTCACTTATTGCCTGATTATTTCAGGGGCCATTCTGGTGCTGACTGCAACGGTATTTGCCGCCGCTTTGATCAAGACCTGGCCATACAATCTTACGTTCACGCTGGATCATTTCGATTTCAGCAAGGTGGCGGGAGAAGGCATGAAGCCTTTCTGGACCAGCTTGAAAGTGGCTGCCTGGACCGCGGTGATTGGAACGGCAGGCACTTTTATAGGAGCTTATCTCATTGAGAAAACAAGACATTCCAGGCTGCTGCGTCAAGCCGGATACTTTTTGTCGATCCTGCCGCTCGCGCTGCCGGGCATGGTGATCGGTCTAGGTTATATTTTCTTTTTTAACAATCCAGATAATCCGCTGCATGCCATTTACGGTACAATCTGGATTCTGGTGCTGGCGAACATGGCCCATTTCTATTCCGTTTCGTTCATTACAGCCACCACGGCGCTGAAGAAGCTGGACCGGGAGTTTGAGATGGCTTCGGAATCCATGGGTGTTCCGTTCTACAAAACATTTGCCCGGATTACGGTTCCGATCTGCCTGCCGGCGATTCTGGAAATGACGATGTATTTTTTCATCAATTCTATGGTTACCGTCTCCGCGGTTATGTTTCTGTATGCGGCGGATTTGAAGCTGGCATCTGTATCGATCGTGAATATGGATGATGCGGGCGATGTCGCTCCGGCGGCCGCCATGTCTATGCTGATTGTCATCACGAATATCGGGGTGCGGATGATCTACGAGCTTGTTACACGGGGGGTTCGCAAGAAATCGGCAGCCTGGCAAAATAGGGAAGGTTAGGTGAGAGATAATGATTAAAGCAGTTATGCTCGACTGGGCAGGAACTATGGTGGATTACGGTTGTTTCGCCCCGCTTCATGTGTTCGTTGAGGTATTTGCCCAAGCAGGCATCGAAGTCACGGCTGAGGAGGCCCGCAAACCGATGGGGCTTCTGAAGAGAGATCACATTGCGGCAATGTGCCAAATGGAGCGCATCTCGGCATTGTGGGAGATTAAGTATGGACGCACACCGAATGAGCAGGATATCGACAAGCTGTACGCGGAATTCGAACCGCTTCTGTTCAGCACCTTGGAGCAGTATGCACAGCCTGTGCCAGGAGCAGTTGAGCTTACAGACCGCCTTCGGGAGCGCGGCATTCAGATCGGCTCTACGACCGGCTACACCAGGGCCATGATGGATATCGTATCCCGTGAAGCCGCTGCCGCAGGATATAAACCGGACTATTTGGTTACGCCCAGCGAAGTACCTCAAGGCAGACCTTATCCTTGGATGATCTACAGAAATGCGGAAGCGTTGAATGTGTATCCGATGTACGAGATCATCAAGGCCGGGGATACAGTTAGCGATATGCAAGAAGGTGTTAATGCGGGCTGCTGGACCATAGGCGTGATTCTGGGCAGCAACGAACTCGGGATGACCGAGCAGGAAGTGCGGGCATGTGACCCGCGTGAGCTGCAGGCCAGGAAGGCTGCTGCGGCAGATCGGCTGCTTGAAGCTGGAGCTCACTACATCATCGAGCAGATCGGGGATCTTGATGGCATCGTAGATGAAATTAATGAGAGATTGACAAGGGGGGATCGCCCATGACTACGGCATCATCAACGAATCAGACTGCTCTTGGAGGTAATCCGTATCTGCTGCTTACTCCAGGACCATTATCTACCTCGAAGACGGTAAAGGAAGCTATGCTGCGGGATTGGTGTACTTGGGATAAGGACTATAATGAACTGGTGCAGAGTATCCAGTCCCGGCTTGTTGAATTAGCTGGCGCCAAAACGGATGAATATACCGCGGTCCTGATGCAGGGGAGCGGAACGTTCAGTGTGGAAGCGGTAATCAGCACGGTCATGCCATCTGAAGGCAAGTTATTGATCTTGACCAATGGAGCTTATGGCAACCGGATTGCGGAAATCACACATCTGTACAATATTGAGGCCACCGTACTGGATTTTGGGGAAGTTGCTCCTGTCTCCCCCGAGGCTGTAGACCGAATTCTGGCGGAGGATCAGGATATCACCCATGTTATATTTGTTCATTGTGAGACAACCACAGGGATGCTGAATCCGATTCATGAGATTACATCTATAGCCAAGCGTTATGGCAAAACCATCATGGTCGACGCCATGAGCAGCTTTGGCGGAATTCCGCTTAACATTCAAGAACTGCATATCGATTACCTAATCAGCAGTGCGAATAAATGCATCCAGGGTGTACCTGGATTTGGATTTATACTGGCTAGAACGAACTCTTTGAAAATGTGCAAGGGCCAGGCCCGAACCGTATCGCTGGATTTGTACTCCCAATGGGAGACGATGGAGAAGGGAGGGGGCAAATGGCGTTACACCTCACCGACACATGTTGTCCGGGCCTTTGATCAGGCGCTTAAGGAGCTTGCCGAAGAGGGCGGGGTAGAAGCCCGTTATGCCCGTTATAAGAATAATCAGCAGCTTCTGGTAAACGGAATGACCAAGCTCGGGGTAGAAGCTCTGCTTCAACCGGAAGTTCAATCTCCTTTTATCACGGCATTTCAATTCCCGCAATCTGAACAATTCAGTTTTGAAGAGCTGTATACAAGAATGAAACTAGCAGGCTATGTGATCTATCCAGGCAAAATCAGTGCCGCCGATACCTTCCGGATCGGAAGCATTGGGGAAGTCTATCCGGAAGACATTGAGAATCTGCTTCAGGTCATAGCGGATAACCGTTTTTGGTAGAGACGGTTCGGTTCCCGGATGGGATAATCTTTGCGCTTATACCTGTAATGTGAGTATTTCCATGGCTATTGCTGCCGAGCTGACTGCAGGAGGTCACCCGGATCGGAGTGATTACACCTAAGGAAGCGTTTGTGAACCCGGAGGTCATTTTTAACTGGAGAAGAGGAACATCCTCATTCATGAGCGAATTAATGAACTATAGAGGTATGTACAGATAATACACCGGATTGGAGCTGGAGCTGCTGTATGTCTTTAGTAGGTGAAGAGAGAAAACAGGTTATTCTGAATATGCTTAATGACGCTGGAAAAGTCCGCACGAACGATCTTGTTCGAACCCTGCAAGTGTCCTCGGAGACAATTCGCCGTTATCTGGAGGAACTTGAGGAGGATAACCGTCTGAAGAGAGTGTACGGTGGGGCCGTCAAGATGACGCTGGAGCGGGAAGAACTTCCGCACGGGAAGCGGGAAGTCCTCCGGGCTGAGGAGAAGAGAAGAATTGGCCGAGCGGCTGCCAATCTCGTGGAAGACAAAGATGTCGTGGTCATTGACGATGGCTCAACCACACAGCAGATGATTCAGTTTCTTATGTACAAGAAGAATCTGACGGTGCTGACCAACTCTGTACCGGGATTGAATCTACTAATTGAATATACGAACAAAGAGCTGTTCAGTGGGGAAGTGTTCTTCCTCGGCGGCAAAATTGATGCGAAGCACTACAGAACCTGCGGCTCATTAACGGGAAGTATGATGAGCAGCTTTTATGTGAACAAGGCTTTTCTCTCAATTGACGGTCTGCATCCCCGAAGAGGGATTACAAGCTATGATGCTGACAGGGCTAACCTGGCACGGGTGTTCATGGAACATGCCAAGCAGAATATTATCCTAACCGACAGTTCTAAGCTGGGGGATACCAAGCTGTACAAAATGGCTGCTATAAAGGAAATCGACACCATTATTAGTGATGTTCCCGTACCATCGGAGTGGGCAGAGGAGCTTAAAGACCTGGATGTGGAGTGGATTACGGCTGAATAAGCGGAGATCCCCCCACTTGCAGACACTCCTAGTGCCCCGCGTCGTCTACGACATCACGAGCAAGCCGCCGGCGACATTCAAATGAGAGTCATGAAAGAAACTCCGAAAACCCACTAGATCAAGGGTTTTCGGAGTCCTTTTTTTAGAGTCAGCCCTGCACAGGGCTGGTCTTCAATTCATAGATTTTTTGGAGCGTATGGACATGCTTCGCTTTCTCGTCAGCGTCCTGAGTGTGGAGATACCCCTCCACAAGCCTGTACCCGAATACGAGAAGGATCATCTCATAGACGCAATGATCGGCGATAGGGGGGACATCCGCATACTCCGAAAAGCCTTTGTATTAAGCGGGGACACATCGCTGATAATATTCGATCATGTGATCGATATCCACTTCATCCGCGATCAGGCTTGCGAGATCCTCGCCCAGGTAGCCCCATCCGGATGTATCCCAGTCGATGAGCGCGAATTTGCCGTCGGCATAGATCAGGTTGGTCACCCAGAAGTCCCGGTGGCATAACACGAGGGGCAATTGTTCGATGCGGGCGAATATCTCGTCTGCGTTCTCATCGATGTCGATAAGCAGTTGCCGCACGTGCATCGGGAATTCGCATTCCTCCGAGCGTATATAATCGTAGACGACCGGCCAAGACCGGTAATGCAGATACGTATTCTTCATGAGATCCGCATGGCTCAGGTTGGTCAGGCTCTGCAGCACAGCGGGCTGCAGAGCATACAGCTTGCCTTGATAGCGTCCTAACTCCAGCGCGGCCTGTTCATACATGTCACCGGTCAAGTCTAAACCGGTTACGCCATCGATATATTCCAACCACAGTTGAATTCCTTCGTCATTGATCTCGGCGTGATAACATGCCGGCCAGCGGAAGGCATCCGAGAATGTCGCTCCCAAGTCAGAGACATAGAGATCATATTCCCGGCGCCATGAATTTGGATCGCTGTAACGCTCCCATTTCTTCTGGATTTTCAGCACGATACGGTACAGTAATTTTTCACCATCCGCGGTTTCGGCGATTCCCGTTACCAGGTACACATTTCCCACAGTTCCGCCCTGTAACGGTATGGTTTGGCAGTCTGCCGAGATGATGTCCTTCTTGAACTGTCGGCTTAGTGCAAAGATCAGCGTATCGTATTTAAAATTCATTTCTTTGATCTCCCGTTTTTCTTCGTTTGTTTGTACCACGTGGCCATCGTTTTGCCCTTAGCCTTCCTCTCGATAAGGTAGCCAGTTTTATCTTGGACATATTTGTTCTCAAGCTGCTGGGCAACATAATGCTCCCACCGTTCACGCGGCAATGAACCGTCGGCAAGCGCGGTGAGAACGGCACAGCCCGGCTCGGCCTGATGGCGGCAATCCGCAAATCGGCATTGCGTGAACCAATCCTCCACATCGCTAAAGCTTGCACGTATGCCTTCTTGGGCATCAAAAAGCCCAAGCTCACGCATACCCGGCGTATCAATAACCATAGCACCTGAAGGGAGCATGAACAGCTGACGGTGCGTTGTCGTATGCCGCCCCCGGCTGTCGACCTCGCGGATCGCCTGAACCTTCATTACATCCTGCTTTATCAACGCATTGAGTAGAGACGATTTACCAACGCCGGACATGCCCAGAAAGACGACAGTTTTACCAGGCATCAAGTAGGGATCGAGTTCGTTCAGCCCCTGGCCCGTATGACTGGAGATTGCGTGAACCGGCACATCAGGGATGCTTTGTGTGACTTCTGCAAGCGGAAGACCATAGTCTTCAACGAGATCAGATTTGGTCAGAATGACGACCGGCTGGCCGCCGCTCTGACTGGCTTGTGTGAGGTACCGCATGATGCGGGGAACGTTGAAATCCCAATTCAGAGAAGAAACGATAAACACATAGTCAAAGTTGGTTGCAACGACCTGTTCCTGGATGGTTTTGGCATAGCTTGCGGCATGCCCTGAGTAATCCGCGCGTGAGAACTTGGAGCGGCGGGGCAGTACCCTAACGATGAGAGAATCTCCGTTTTCGATGTAGTGCAGCAGGACAAAATCACCAACGCAAGGAAAGTCTTCGCGCGTTTCCGCGTTGTGATAGAACGATCCTTTGAGCACAGCCGTCACTTCGCCGCGCTCGGTCATGACCGTGAAGCGCTCGCGCCGAAGTTCCGTCACCCTGCCGGGCAATAATCCATCCTGAATTTCTTCTATTTGTGTGTAGCCATAGGTTTTCAAATCTATCATGTTTTTTGGTTAGCTCCTTTAATGTTGTTTTTTGGACGCAAAAATGCCGCGGACAAGCAGCCTCTAAAGAAGCTGCTGTCGCGCGGCATCAGGACGCAAAAAAAGATACGACCTTCATCGTATTCTGCAAACAGCAATATTCACGAAAGGTTACTTTGGATGGCATACCAAATAACACGGGGGGGTTCCCGCTTATGTTCGAATATGCCTAGTATTCAGTTTAAGACGAAACCACCATATAAGTAGCTGCCATTAAAACCATCTCCCTTCGTGTCAGGAACTTGCTTATCGCTAAGCTGTCTATAAAATAACCTGTTTTGGAAAAAAAATCAACAACTTACAGCTCAACCTTGGGCATGCAGCCAAGCTCTATTTCACCAGCTTGATCTTGCTCTAGATGAACAAGTGGAACAGGGGAGTAAATAAACGTATCTCCGTCGTTATCAAGCTTGTAAATGATACAAAACAAAGCTGAACCTCGATGATCGCCACTCGGTATAGAGAAAATCATGGCTGGACAGCGCAGCTCAGCAGAATGAACGCTTGTACACAGATCTTTATAAGTCACAGCAGCAAGGTTGTCGATATCAGCGAGATGCTGTTGACAATCCCCGATAACATGCATGTAATACTCCGCACTCTGGCTGTACTTGTTCGCAAAGCTCATCTTATACTCCTCAATGCTGAGAAAGCAGCACTCCCAATCCAAAGGTGGGACACTTAATACATAGCGATAGAACTTCATCTTTCTGATTCCTCCTCTTATGAATCGAGCTATTATACATGATCATTTAAGCATACAGGTATTTTTGGAAGGATCTTTCCTATTGAGTATATACAAAATAACCGGGGGGATCACCCGGACATAATTATTGAGATTGTGACCCAACCTGCGCCGGGATTTTGATACCGGCGTTATTTTTTTTACACATATGGCTTCTGCTGATCTAAAACTGAGGATTTTGTTTATTTATATCGTATACTTAAGTTATCAACTAAGAATAGTCGTTATCCAAATTAAGGAGGCAAGCAATGGTATCCTCATCCAGACAGATGGCAGTATTCAAACAATTCTACAAAAGTTCATCCACAGGAGTCGCTGTGATCGATGGCCAGAATCACCGGTTCTTAATGGTTAATCCGGCTTTTTGCACTATGCTGGGATATTCCGAAGGTGAACTGTTGGCGATGAGCTATACCAAAATTAAGTTTGATGAGGATTCTGAATCCGAATTAAGTTCATTTAACCCAACACGTACAGACCTTCAGACGCAGGAGGTGGCTGTGTTTGAAGGGCAATTTGTTCATAAGTCCGGAAAAATGGTGCGGGCAAGCACGACGCTGTCTTCGGTTGCTGAAGAAGGCTCTTCGGAACCGGCATGCATTCTAGCACAGTTTGTTTCAATTGCGGAGCCTCATATGTCTGAGCAGCAGCTTGAAATTAATCATGATTTATATAATTTGATTACCAATAATACGCCTGATCTGATTTCCGTCAGCACCCCGGATGGGTTTATCACTTATATGTCTCCCTCTTGCGAAACGGTGCTTGGGTATGACCCGAGCGAAATGATAGGCAAGCACAGAACCCTGTTCTACCATCCGGAGGATGCGGAACAGATGAAGCGTGACAATGCCTTATATTCAGACAGTGATGTCTACCGGAGGCGGGTAAGACATAAGAACGGCCATTATTTATGGCTGGAGACCTCGTTCCAGATTGTAAGGGGCGAGCTTAACCATATCGAGCGGGTCCTCGCTATTGGACGTAACATCACAGACAGAGTGAATTCAGAGAAGATGCTTGCCGAAGCCCAAAGCATAGCTAATATAGGCACGTTTGATTGGGATATTCTGAATAACAAAGTCCATTTCTCGGAAGAGATGCGTAAGATTTTCGGATATGCAATGAATCCGGTTGATACGATGGAGTCGGTTATGGCCTGTCTGAGCCATGATGATTTAAAGATGATTGGGAAGGCCTATGAATCGGCCATTCATAACGGTGAGAATGGGGAATGCGAGTATCGCATGACCAAGCTGGATGGAAGCCTGCGAATCATATACTCCAGATGGAGAGTTGAGATTGACCATGTAAGTGGTAAGGCAATCCAGATGGTGGGGATGGTGCAGGACATTACAGAGCGAAGAGAGACGATGGACAAGCTTAGAGAGAGCGAGCGGCAGTTCCGCTTAATTTCGGAAAGTTCATTGGATTTCATTTCCAGGCATGCTCCTGATGAAGAGGCGACCTTTCTGTATGCTTCTCCAGTGTGCCGGACCCTGCTCGGTTACGAACCAGCGGAGATGATTGGACAGGCTGGACTGGATTTTATCCATGAGGAAGACCAGGACGCCGTGAGATATTATCTGGAAATGAACAGAATGGGTCTGGGGCCGGAAACTGTAGTCTACCGCTTTAAGCGAAAAGACGGCACTTATGTCAGTTTTGAAACGGCTTCGATTTATGCCTACGATGAATTTCGGCAGGTGGAGGAAATCATTGCAGTATCCCGGGACATTACAGAGCGTAGACAGATCGAACTTAGGTTACAGGAGAGCCAGAGCCGGTATAAGTCTTTATTTGAATATAACCCAGAGGGGATTTTCGCCATTGATCTTGAAGGCAATCTGATGTCAATGAATACTAGCATGGAATCGTTGATCGGATACTCTCGTGAGGAAATGATAGATAAGCCGCTAATTCCGCTGATCGATCCAATGGATCAGGAGGCAACCCGAGCTGCGATTGAGAGTGTGTTTCGTGGAAGCACGAAGTCTTGGGAGACCCGAATGTATACACGTACAAAGGACTTGGTTGATGTCAGCCTTACGATCCTGCCGATTGTAGTCAATCACCAGATTGTCGGTGCATATGGAATCGCGGGTAACATCTCCTCCCGTAAGCAGTCGGAGCGCCTGCTTAAGGAGAGCGAGAGCCGTTATAAGTCTTTGTTCGAAAATAATCCTTCTGCAGTCTATTCCATGAATCTGGCCGGAGACTATTTAACGGCAAACGAGAATTTGGAACTGCTGACAGGCTATACTCTAGATGAGCTGATCGGTAAGTATTTCGGTCCTTTGGTACCGGATGAATTCATATCTAAGACCTTGCATCACTTTGACTTGGCAGCCCGTGGATTCCCGCAGAACTATGAAATATCGATCCGTCATAAGCAGGGGCATCTGGTTGATATTTCGGTAGCCAATATTCCGATTATTATTGATGATGAGATTGTTGGCGTGTACGGAATTTCCAGTGATATTACGGAGCGCAGCGAGTATATCAAGCAAATAGAGAAGCTTAGCAATGAGTACACCTTGATTCTGAACTCTGTTACAGAAGGCATCTTTGGGGTGGATAACGATGGAAGAGTTACGTTCATCAATCCTGCTGCCGCAGCCATGCTCGGCTACAGTCACCGCGAGATTATCGGACAGTATCAGCTTGACTCAATTCAGCAGACCCGGCTGGATGGAAGCCACTATGCCCCTGGTGAGACCCCCATCTATGTGGCGGCGAAGGAAGGCCGCTGGTATCAGAGCACGGAAGAAGTGTTCTGGAAACAGGATGGAACCAGCTTTCTGGTCGAATACCGGGTCAGTCCTTTGATAGATAAAGGTGAGCGTAAAGGAGCCGTTGTCGTCTTCCGTGATGTCACGGATGAGAAAGAGATTATCCAGGCTAAGGAATCGGCCGAACGGGCCGACCGGGCCAAATCGGAATTCCTGGCCATTATGAGCCATGAGCTGCGGACTCCAATGAACGGAATCATTGGAATGACCAGTCTGCTCGAGAGCACAGAACTGGATGAAGAACAGCGCGAATATACCAATATTATCGTTCAGAGCAGCAACTCTTTGCTGCATATTTTGAACGAGATTCTTGATTTTAGTAAGATTGAAGCAGGCAAGATGGTTCTAAACCAAGACCCGGTTAGTCCGGTTTATATTGTCAAAAGTGTTGTTGAGCTCTTTGCTCCGCGTGCCGAGGAGAAGCAGATTGAGCTGGTCTATCACGTAGATACATCGGTCCCAAGCCTGGTCATCGGGGATGAGGTGCGCCTTCGTCAAGTATTGATTAATCTGCTTAGCAACGCGGTCAAATTCACGGAGAAGGGCAGAATCAATCTTACAGTCCGCGCCAAGCACCGTTACAAGTCGTCTGACGGGATCGTGATGGAGTTCTTTGTAGAAGACACAGGGATTGGAATTCCTCTCGATCTTCAGGGTCAGCTGTTTCAATCCTTCTCCCAGCTCCATCCCTCTATCAATCGTAAGTATGGGGGAACCGGCCTCGGTCTGGCGATCAGCAAGAAGCTTGTTGAGCTTATGGGTGGGTCGATTGGCGTGGAAAGTGAAGTAGGAAGAGGCTCCACCTTCCGTTTTACGGTTTCCTCTGGTCTTTATCATGAATCGGGTGCAGAGGAAGAGGAGCAGACTCCCCGGACAGATATAGAAGCCAATGCCTCGTTTAAGGAGGACGCTTGTCCAGCTGCGGAACACTTTGAACCGATCCAGATACTTATAGCCGAAGATCATCCGGTGAACCAGAAGCTTCTGCATACGATACTCAGCCACAGAGGATATCATGCGGATATTGTTAGTAACGGAAAGGAAGCGGTGGATGCTGTTTTGAACCAAGACTATGAACTGGTCTTCATGGATGTGCAGATGCCTCTAATGGATGGGCTTGACGCCGTGAAGCTGATTCGTTCCCATCCCGGGTATGAGAGCCGGCCCTACATCGTTGCCGTAACTGCTTTTGCCAGGCATGAGGATAAACTGACCTGTCTTGCCAGCGGCATGCAGGATTTCATAGCGAAGCCGATTGATATGTCAGAGGTCGACAGAATTCTGATGGAGATAATTTCCTCAAGGAAAGGGCAAAATAGTTAAATGAACCGAACATCGCCATGATTGGCGGAGAGTACCTGTATGTTTCTAATTAAATATATCCAAATGTGCTCAAGCTCTTCACAATGATGTAAAATAGTTAGCAGATGAAAAGGTCACACATACAGTCAGGCCAAGGTAAGGAGGCGAAAGTGGGATGAAATCCATTTACATGACAATCATGGCGGTCCTGGTTGTATTCACGGTAATCGGCTGCACGGCAAGTGGAGATATTTCCGAGACTCAAGCAGAAGCGGATAATATGAGGATTCTTGACTCAGGACAGGCGGCTGCAGCTCCTGCTGCCGGTGAAACGCTTGCGGAAGCCCCTAAGAAATATAGTGTGCCGGAGATAGTTCCGGTTCAAGTAAATGATGACAAAGTCAGCTGGCAGGATGGGGATGTGAGCTTCATAGGGCACCTGGCTCCGTCTTTGGAAGACCAGCCTCCGGGGAGTAAGGAAATACACGAAATGTCTATCACCTCAGGAGGCAGGGAGTTTAAGCTCGAATTGAACCCACAGCCAAGCTCTGTGTCATCGGTCGCTTTGTCGGCGGACCACCGATATCTTGCCCTTCATTATCAATTTAAGGAGGGTTATAAGCTGGTCATCATGGATCTGAAGAAAGGCGAGTATTATCCGGTGAATGACTATTTCAGCCGGAACGGCAGAGGGGCTGTGAATCTGATTCATGCCTATAATTGGTCCCCGGAAGGCCATGAACTGGCTTTATCCTATGGTGAGCAGAATAGAAGTAGTGTCGCGGTATATGATACCGATTCACGAATGCTTCTCGATATCGCGACCCCCCGGGTCTATAAGAATACGGTAGCTATACTTTGGGGGGAAGACGGGAAGGGCTTTGATTTCGTGAACGGGGATGAGTCCGGGAATTATGTGCTCTATCAATACACGCGAAAAGGAAACCTGCTTCAAGAAGCTGGGCCAGTTAGCTCTAGTGATCTTGAGCGCTTTGCGGAAATCAGCCCTGCTTATGCAAAATAACACAAGAAGAGGGGCCGTCCCTAAAGACGGCTCCTCTCTTTGTGTAGGAGTTCTGTTTGTGTTCAAAAGGCTCCGAGAACAAACGCCCGCTTCTTCTTAGGCTTTGCTGGATAAATAGATGGCTGCGGCTGCAAAGGTCACCACCGTGGCTGCAACATAAATCCAAGAAAGCTTGCCCAAATTTCCTTTTGTCCGCCGGTCGTATTCTGGATTGCTGACCTTATTGGCCTTGGAATGACCAATCAGCAGGGTACCCAAACCGCCAATCACTGCTATCACTATGATAAGGATGTAAGGCAAATGCTCCATCATATTCACACCGTCCCCACCCATTGTGTTAATTCAAGATTATAGGCATCCTTACTAAATTGCAATCTTTGATTCTAGAACCACTAGGCAGCGCCGGCTCCCACAAAATTTATAAACTATCCTTGAATAAAACGCTCGTTATAGAGGCATCGGTGTCGGGGTAGGCGGAGCATAACCTTCTTTGTATTGCTCATCGATGATTCTTCGGATTTCCTTCAGGGATTTGCCCTGTTTTTTCATTTCAGCAGTCGTTTTTGCGGTTTCAAGACACACGCCGCACCGGGTTCCATGGTCATCCCACAAGACGGAGCCGTCCTTGTTGATCTCTGAGATAAAACAATTCAAATTGCTCTTGTGCCCGGCAGATTCCCCACACCCGCAATAACATGGAATGGAAGAGAGGATATCGGAAACCGAGGCCGCTGTTACGTAACCCGATTTCACCTCGGCAGAAGCCTGACTTAGAAAGGCGGGCAGCTTATCCAGCGAGGCGGTCTTCTCCTGAAGGTCGCCACTTGCGGTTTGCTTTACATGGTCAGATCCTGAATGCGGCTTAGGCTGCTGCGAATCCGCAGACTGGCCAAAGCCGCAGGCGGATAGGATCATGCCGGCTCCAAGGAGAGAGGCCAGGGCTGCATAGGTCCGTTTTTTCATGAGAATTTAGGTCTCCTTTCATTGCTAACAAATATACATATACCTGGTATGAGTATAAATGAAATTGAGACAGGTTTCCAGCAAATTGGAAGTTTAGAAGAGTAACTCTGTATCTGAATGTAGTACAATATACGAAGGAAACAAATAGATGAAATGGCCCATTGGCACTTATTCCAAATATTTCGGAGACAACCGTGGTCGTAAGATTATTCGACATCGCAGCGCCCGAAAAGGGCAGCCTTCATAAGTTCATTTTATATAGTAACAATCACTTGAAGAGGAGGATCATCTAATGATCTATATTGCACTGCTCAGAGGGATCAATGTGGGCGGAAATAACAAAATTAAAATGGCTGATTTAAAAAAGGCGCTGGAGGATGCTGGGTTCTTGCGGGTTAAGACTTATATTCAAAGCGGAAATGTTCTGTTTGAATCGGACAAGACGGAGGCGGAGCTTGTTCCAGAGCTTGAGGGTATTATTCACACCGCGTTTGGCATTTCACTTAAGGTAATCCTGCGGACTGCAGATGAGCTTGACCATCTGATTACAAACACTCCATATGCAGGTCATACCCTTGCTGAAGGGGAGAGCTTTTACGTAACCCTGCTCGGTGAGCCTCTGCCTCAGGAGGAGCTTGTGAAGCTGAAGGAGATGGAAAATGAGGGGGAACAGTGCTCCGTGTCAGGCCGGGATGTGTACTATTTGTTCCGCAAAAGTATTTTGGATTCCAAGCTGGCTGGGGCGATGAACAAAATCAAAATCCCATCCACCACAAGGAACTGGAATACGATGAACAAGCTGAATGCCCTGGCTATAGAAATGAGTCAGCAATAAACATTATAACGTTATATTTACCTTGTCGAAATTATGTGCTACTCTAGCATTATTAGCAGCTTATAGGAAAGGGATGGCTGTTAGATGCCCTTTATATGAGTGATAGAGAGTGGACAGATAATAGGATGAGGTGATGGGGCTTGGGTGATAAGGTTGTGCTTCGTAATGTGAAGACCGTCAATGGGCATGCCGTTGACATTGTCATTGCATTTGGTAAAATCGTCGAAATCACACGGGCGGGAGAAGCGTCAGGCAGTGAGATCAGGGACTGCACCGGGTTGTACGTGTCCAGCGGGTGGATAGATATGCATGTGCATGCTTTTCCGGAGTTCGAGCCCTACGGGGATGAGATCGATGAAATTGGGGTTAAGCAGGGGGTCACCACCATACTTGATGCAGGAAGCTGCGGCGCGGACCGGATCGGGGAACTAAGAGGCAACGCGGAGCGTGCTCGCACAAGGCTGCTGGCTTTTCTAAACATCTCTCATATCGGTCTCGAACGGGTGGATGAGCTTTCCCGTCTGGAGTGGATTGATGTGGAGAAAGCGCTTCAGGCTTGCCGTGACCATAAGGATTTTATTGTTGGACTTAAGGCGCGGATCAGCAGGAGTGTTGTGCAGAGAAGCGGAATTGAGCCTTTGAGATTGGCAAGGGTACTATCCTATGAGACCCATCTGCCCATAATGGTGCATATCGGCTCCGCTCCTCCCATGATAGAGGAAGTTCTGGAGTTAATGGAGAACAAAGATATCATTACCCATTACCTTAATGGGAAGCCGAATAATTTATTCGATTCACAGGGCGACCCGCTGCCAGAGCTCCTTGCGGCATTGAACCGGGGTGTTCATCTCGATGTGGGGCACGGCACGGCCAGCTTCTCGTTTAAGGTGGCTGAGTATGCGAGAAAGGCCGGAATCCGGCCCGACACGATCAGTACGGATATATACCGCGCCAACCGGTTGAAGGGTCCCGTATACAGTCTGGCCAATGTCCTGACCAAGTTCCTTTATTTAGGTTACAGTCTTGAAGAGGTGATCTATGCGGTGACGGAGAAAGCAGCTAATTGGCTGAACAGACCTGAGCTTGGGCGGATTCAAGCTGGGGATGAGGCGAACCTGACGCTGTTCGAGCTTAAATCAGGAAAGATCACCCTTACCGACTCCGAAGGCGAAGAGCGGATTGCGGATCAGTATATTGAACCGAGAGGAGCTTTTGTAAATGGCACATTCACTGAATGCTAAATATGGTCTTAAGCGGGTTATCAACGCTAGTGGAAGAATGAGTATTCTTGGCGTATCCGCCCCTACGGATACAGTGATGGAAGCGATGAAGCAGGGGGGCCAGCAGTACGTTGAAATTGCGGATCTTGTAGATAAGGCCGGGGATTATATAGCTGGCATCCTAGGATCTGAAGCCGCTGTTGTCGTCAACTCGGCGTCCAGCGGAATTGCGCTCTCCGTGGCGGCAGTGGTGACCCAGGGACAGCGCCGGGCCAGTGAGAGATTGCATCAGGACCTGATTTCGAGAAATGAAATCATCATGCTCAAGGGACACAATGTCCAGTATGGAGCTCCCGTAGAGACGATGGTGTACCTTGGCGGGGGAAGCCTTGTGGAAGTCGGCTACGCAAACGAAGGCCGCAAGTATCATGTCGAGGATGCGATTAATGCAAATACTGCGGCGATTCTGTACGTGAAATCCCACCACTGCGTGCAGAAGAATATGATTTCTGTGGAGGAGGCCTGGGAAATTGCCCAGAGGCGCGGAATTCCACTGATTGTGGATGCTGCGGCAGAGGAGGATATCCAGAAGTATGTGCAGATATCCGATCTGGCCATCTATAGCGGGTCCAAAGCGATTGAAGGGCCTACCTCCGGCATTGTCGGTGGCAAGCGCAAATATGTTGACTGGCTCAAAGTGCAGCTTCACGGTATCGGTCGAAGCATGAAAGTAGGCAAGGAAACGACCTTTGGACTTCTGCAGGCACTCGACGAGTACATGAGCAAGACGGATAAAAGTGAGCAGGAGAAGGCTTCTCTCAAGCGGCTGGAACCTCTTGCGGCTCTGCCGGGCGTTAAAGTGACGATAGTGCAGGACGAAGCTGGCCGGGCGATCTACCGGGGTCGTATTCACATTGATGAGCAGGCGGCAGGACTATCGGCGACTGCGGTGAACGACCAACTGAGGGACGGGGAGATTGCAGTCTATACACGTGATTATGGATTAAGGCAAGGGTATTTCGACATTGATCCCCGCCCGCTGCAGGGGGATGACATGCAGGTGATTGCAGCAAGAATCCAGGAAATTATAGGAGGCAAATAACATGTCCAATATCGAGAAACGTATGTACAAAAATCGTGCGGCCCTGAACGTGCTGGCTGGAAGTATTGAGAATGCGAAGGAAGTATTCGAGGCTGCGGAAGGTCATGTGGTTGTTGGAGTCCTGTCCAAGGACTACCCAAATGCCCAGGAAGCGGTTAAGGCGATGCGCGACTATGGAGCGGCAATTGATGATGCGGTCTCGATTGGACTTGGCGCTGGAGACAACCGCCAAGCAGCGGTTGTAGCTGAGATTGCTAAGAGTTATGAAGGAGCGCACATTAATCAGGTATTCACGGCGGTTGGTGCTACGCGCGCCAATTTGGAAGGCCGTGACAGCTGGATTAATGCGCTTGTCTCTCCAAGCGGCCGGCCGGGCTATGTGAACATCTCCACCGGGCCTATCAGCGCAGCGAATGTGGATCATGCCATTGTACCCGTCCGGGCGGCGATCGCATTGATTAAGGATATGGGCGGAAATGCGCTGAAATATTTCCCGATGCAGGGCCTTAAGCTGGAAGATGAATATCGTGCGGTAGCAGAAGCTTGTGCGGCCGAAGGTTTTGCCTTGGAGCCGACGGGCGGTATTGATATGGACAATTTCGAGCGGATTGTGGAAATTGCTCTTGAAGCTGGAGTTCAGCAGGTCATTCCGCATGTGTACTCTTCCATTATTGACAAGGCAACCGGAAATACGAATGTGAATGATGTTAAAATTCTGCATGAAACGTTGAAAAAGCTGGTTGACCGTCATGGCTAAACGGATCTCGGCCTTCGGCGAGGTCATGATGCGGCTTCAAGTGCCGGGGTATGAGTCATTGGTCCAGGCACACACCCTGAACATCACATTCTCCGGGACAGGGGTCAACATTGTATCGGCCTTGTCCAAGTTCGGGCACAAGGGTTACCTTGTGTCAACGCTCCCTTCCAATCCGGTGGGAGAAGCGGCCCTCGCTTATTTGCGGAAGCTTGGAATTTCGACCGATTACATCAGCAGGAACGGCAAGTATGTGGGCATGTATTTTTTGGAGAACGGCTTTGGGGCAAGACCGGGCCGGGTGACTTATACGGACCGGCTGGCCAGCAGCTTCAATACGGCTGCAGCGGACAATTATAACTTTAAAGAAATTGCCGGGAACATGGACATGGCCCACTTCTGCGGGATTACCCTGGCTATGAACGATGCTGTCCGCAGTCAGATGAAGGCATTCGCATCGGAGATGAAGGCCGCTGGACGCACGGTGGTTTTTGACTGTAATTATCGGCCTTCACTTTGGGGGGATAAAGGTTACACAGCCGCCCGCCCGCACTACGAGGATATGCTGGGGATGGCGGATATCGTGATGATGAACGAGAAAGATGCCATACTCATCCTCGGCATGGAGACTGAGGAGACAGATCGGATGGCCCAGCTCCAGCATTTGATTCCGCTGGTCGCGCAGCAGTACGGTATCCGTACCATTGCAGGCACGCACCGAGTTGTCAATTCGGACAACACACACTCGTTGTTAGGGTATATTTACTCGGAAGAGCAGTTTGAGTTCTCACGTCTGCTCACGTTCTCAGTCTACGACCGGATTGGAGCTGGGGATGCGTTCGCCAGTGGGATCATACATGGGGAGGCACAGGGCCTCCCTGCTAAGCATACCGTAGAATTCGCAGCAAGAGCCGCAATGCTGGCTCATACCGTGGCTGGAGATACGCCAACTTCAACTGAAGCTGACATTCTGCAGACAATGACAGAGATTGTGCTTGATGTAGAAAGGTAGGGACCTGAAATGTCCATCAATCGGAATAGAGGACCCTTGTATTTGCAGGTCAAGAAAGCTATTAAGGATCGTATTCTGCATGGGATTTATCCGCTGGGTTCATTGATCCCCTCCGAACCGCAGCTGGAGCAGGAATTTGCTGTAAGTAAAATGACAGTGCGTAATGCGGTGAAGGAGCTGGCCCAGGAAGGTTATGTGGAGAAGCGCAGCGGAATCGGAACCAAGGTTATCCGCAACACCTCCTTCTCCAAGCTGTCAAAGGGCAAGCGCTTCACTGAAGTCCTGGTGGAAGAAGGGCATAAGATTCAGAAGAAGCTGCTGAGCCTTAAGGTCATTCGTACGGAGGACAATTCTGAACTTTACGGAATGTTCGGGGATATGTGCTTGCAAGTGAACCGTCTGTATATTCTTGACGGCCATCCGTATGTTCACTACACGCATTATCTTAGATCGGTGTTTTCCGATGAGGACCTGGGCGATCTGGACCATCAGTCACTCTATGAGCTCATTGAAGAGCACCATATTGAGCTGGAGAAGTTTAGAGACAGCTTTACCGTTGCCGAGGCAACGGAGGAGCTGGGAGAGCTGCTGCTGATTCCCCAAGGCAAGATACTGCTGAAGCGGATCAGACATTCCTATGATTCAAGCGGAGTGCTCATGGAGTACAGCATCGGTCATTATAACACAGAGCTTCAGCATTATCTGGTCAATTATGATGCCTAATCTATAATGAAGTTTTCATCCGGATGCTTTCATCCATGTGTAGCAGAATAGTCCCAAACCGTGAACAGTCAGGATCATCAGCCTGACTGTTTTCTTTTTTTAATGTAACCTTTTCCCGGAATGGGCCATCTAATTAGCAGAATTTAGGAAGAAGTTAGTAAAGAGAGGGGATTGCGCAGCTTGAACACAGACCAAGAATCTGAAGTAAGAAGGGCGCAGGCAGGAAGCCAGGCCTCCTTCATTAATCTGATCAAGCAATATGAGGTCCAAATGTATAATGTGGCTCGCTCGATTGTGAAGAAGGATGAAGATTGTGCCGATGCGATGCAAGAAACGGTGCTTAAAGCCTACCGATCCTTGATTAATCTCGAGAATCCGGCTTTTTTCAAAACATGGTTATTCCGCATCCTGATTAATGAATGCAACCTGATTCTCCGGGGGCGCTCCAAAGTCTTGAGCTTGCACAAGGAGGAGGGCTCTTATCATAACACTTCCGTTAATGCGGAAAGAATGGATTTGCGTGATGCGGTATACCGCCTTGAAGAAGTGTCCCGTACGATTGTGATTCTTCATTACTTCCGGGACCTGCCGCTGCGCCAGGTGGCAGAGCTCATGGATATGACAGAGGCGGCGGTCAAGACGCGTCTTCACCGGGCGAGGCACACATTAGCTGAGTGGCTTGTCGATTCTGCGGAAAGGAGGGTTAACATATGACCGGCGGACAGCAAAATTTGAACCAGGAGCTGGGGAAATTGAAAAAGGAGGAGGCAGAGCATTTGCCAGAAATGATTCGTCAGCGTATGGATTATCTTTATGCACATTTGAATGAAGTGGATCAGGGGTCAATGAGGTTGGGATCAGAGAATGACCAATCTCAGCATATGAAGTTAGGGGAATTAGATCAGATCACAACAAGACCGAGCCTTGGGAAGCGCGGATTGAGAACATTAGTTATCTCCATCTCCGCAGCGGCAGCGGCAGGTGTGCTTATTATCGGATCTGGCTTTGTCTCTCCGGTCATGGCGGAGGCTTTGCGGCAAATCCCTCTGGTGGGAGGTATATTCAGCACTTCAGGAGATGAGGGGCTTAAGGCGGCAAGTAAGCAAGGGTTATCGACCAATGTGAATCTCAGCCTTGAACATGGCGGGGCAACGTTAACCATTTCAGATCTACTATATGACGGAAACCGTCTGTCGATGGTGCTGACCAGGCATACCGCCGATGGGAACAGCTTATCCCTGTCTGACTGGCTGGGCAATAAGAACTGGAAGAAGGGAGAGGGGATCAACCAAATTGAATTTACCGTAAATGGCGAACGGGTCAATACGAGTATGGGAACGTCCAAAGCCCAGAACGATGAATTTAATTCCATTATCATTAACACAATGGATGCGGTTCTCTTAAAAGATAGTACTACTGAAGTTCAGCAGATCCCCGATCAATTTGATCTCGGAGTCCGGGTTTATGATGCCAAGCAGGATTACTGGTACAGCTTTAGGATTCCAGTAAAGAAGGCGGGACAGAACAACATTCTGATCCAGCCTACGGAGACAAAGACATTAGGAAATAGCACCTTTAAAATCCTGAAGCTAGAAATGACGACAGCTACCGTTCGTCTGGATGCTGAAATGGAAGGGAAGTCAGGGGAAGATATCAAAAAGATTGCCGAGAAGCTTTCGGACAAGTACAAAATTGATGGATTTATCAATATCCAGTATGACCTGGTAGATGATGAAGGAACCCTGTTAAAGTCTCTTGCGGCAGAGGGGAACGGAAGAGGCGATAAGTATTGGTTCACCGGAACCTATGAACCTCTAAAAGAAACACCAAAGTCTATTACAGTGAAGCCTTATACTGCAAGAAACGGAAAGAAAGTATATATTCCGGAGCTGGAGTATGTGCTTCCTGTACCAAGCAAATAATGGCGTTACTTAGTAAATAACACATCACATACCCGGTTTGGAATTGGGGTTTTGAATCGGGGTTAATGGAGAAGGAAAGGAAGAATGGAAACATGAAACCTATGAATCTTAATGGAAATGCGAGCAACAGAAAATTTATGAAAATATGTACCTCTGCGGCTATTGCTGGAGCTCTGATCATGCCGCTTCTTCCGGAATATCCGGCACAGGCAGCGCCTTCTGTAAAAGCTGTTAAAGCCAAAACCTCATCACCTGCGAAAAGTGGATTTAGCCTGTCTGAAGACGCAGGTTTGAGGGCGGCCAAAGAACTTGGCCTGTCTTCTAATGTGAATAAGAGTGTAACTCATGACAAAGTTACTTTTACGGTCTCAGATTTTATCTACGACGGAAATCGGGTGTCCTTTGTATTAACAAGAA
Source organism: Paenibacillus sp. J22TS3 (assembly GCF_018403205.1). Classification (NCBI taxonomy): domain Bacteria; kingdom Bacillati; phylum Bacillota; class Bacilli; order Caryophanales; family Paenibacillaceae; genus Paenibacillus; species Paenibacillus sp. J22TS3. The sequence continues at coordinate 157,018 of NZ_BOSF01000007.1, read as the reverse complement.
AAGCGGCGGACGGCACAAAGCAGTCTTTCCAACAATGGTTGGATGGCTCAAAGAAAATTGGAGACCCCGCAAATCATATTTCTTTTCTTATCAATGACAAGCCTGTGAATACCGGAGGGGGTTGGTCTTGGCTGGAAAAAGGCGGGGCCTCTAACTCGTTGCTGATAAGCACCTTGAATTCTGTCATTCTCAAAGATATGGAAACTACGGAGATTCTACAAATTCCCGATCAATTTGAACTAGGAGTGAAAATTCATGATGCAAAGAAAAAGCATGATTACGTGATTAAGATTCCTGTTAAAAAAGCAGGAAAACAAAATATTCTGTTCCAGCCGGAGGAGACAAAGATTCTTGGAGATAATGTTCTCAAAATATTGAAGCTAGAACTGTCGCCGATCAGTGTCCGCCTGGATATGGAAATGAAGGGTAACTCGGGTGAGGGAGTCAAAGATATTGCGGAAAAACTTCCGGATGAATACAAAATTGATGGATTTGCCAATATCCAGTTCGAACTTGCAAATGATAAGGGAATTGTGCTGAAACCTAAGGGGGCAAGAGGGGACGGGAGAGGAGATATGTATTGGTTCTCCGGAACATATGAGCCTTTAAAAGAAAGACCGAAGTCTATAACTGTAAAGCCTTATTCCGAGAGAAACGGCAAGAAGGTGTACATTCCCAAGGCAGAGTTTGTACTCGCTGTACCCAATAAATAAACTCATTCAAAGAACCGCCCCTCGCAATCAATGCGGGAGGCGGTTCTATTTGTGTGCTGCTTAAACAACCATTTCTGCCTTCTCACGGCATTCATCGGAGCAGTAATGCTCATGCTTCTCTTCACAATCCGGGCAGCTGATGTGCTGAAGATTGCAGACCGGGCAGTTGACATAGTGGTCATTAGCTGTCCCGCAGTGGAAGCACTTGCCTACTACGATATCCTCGTCCGTCCGGTTGATAGGCACGGAGATCCGCTCATCGAACACATAACATTTGCCATCGAACAGGCGTCCTTGAACTTCAGGGTCCTTGCCGTAGGTTACAATGCCGCCCTCTAACTGGGCAACATCCTTAAAGCCCTCTGACAGCAAATAACCGGATAACTTCTCACAGCGGATACCGCCAGTACAGTAAGTCAGGATTGTCTTGTCCTTATGTTCGCTGAGATTGTCCTTGATCCATTCCGGGAATTCACGGAAGGATTCGACCTCAGGACGGATTGCGCCGCGGAAATGGCCGATATCATACTCGTAATCGGTCCGGCCGTCCAGTACGATGACATCCTCACGCTCCAGGTGGTCGTGCCATTCCTTGGGAGAGAGCCGCTTGCCGCTAAGCTTGTTCGGGTCAAGCTCCCGGTCGTTAACCCGGAAGGTAACCAGCTCCTGCTTATGACGGACGAACAGCTTCTTGAAGGCGTGGCCTTCAGACGGATCGATCTTGAACACGATATCCTCAAACAGCGGGTTGGCCCGCAGATCGCGCATATACTGCTCGGTCTGCTCCACAGTGCCGGACAATGTACCGTTGATACCTTCTGCGGCAATCAGAATACGGCCTTTGATCCCAAGCTCCTTGCAGTACTGCAGATGTTCAGCCGTAAAGGCTTCAGGATCATCGATATGAACGAATTTATAGAACAGCAGAATCTGATATGGACTGGACATATAAAATCACCCTTGCTAAATGTATTTAAATTCAAACCGCGTGACTGCAATAGTCCTGCGCAGCAATTGGACTGAGCTTAAAATAAAACCAAAAGTAAATTTTATACCTAATCTCCTAATTCGTCAATTTGCAATATCTGCATAGGCAACAAATGTCCCGATGCTGACCCCTACTTATAATTCTCCGTTATCTACAATCCAATGTGCCGTCTTCCACAATCTAACCCTGTTTGTGTTTGCTTCATTTATAACTTCATTCCGGCCAAGAAATACGGCAGATTAGCTGAGATTACCTGATTGAGCAGATGAAGGTTGAGGTTATATACGAAGTAACCATATCCGAACAGGAAGCCTACAGAAATGGGGGATAATATGCAGACCGTATGGAAGGGTGCCGTCAGCTTTGGACTGGTGAACGTCCCTGTGAAGATGTTCACGGCTACTCATGACAATGATATCCCGATGAAGATGCTTCATAAGGAGTTCAACGTACCGATCCAGTACCACCGGACCTGTCCGAAGTGTGAGGAGAATGTCAGTTGGAACGAGATTGTGAAGGGGTATGAATATGAGCCGGGACATTATGTGACTTTTGACAAGAAAGAGCTGGAGAAGCTGGCCTCCGAAACTTCGCGTGAGATTAGGATTCTGGATTTTGTGGACCTGGAGGAAATAGATCCGATCTATTTCCAGAAAACTTATTATCTTGCGCCAGAGGAGAGCGGGACACATGCCTATAATCTGCTGGTTCAGGCGTTGACCGATACGAAGAAGATCGGCATTGCCAATATCAGTCTTCGTTCCAAGAGCAGTCTGGCGGCGGTCCGGATTATCGATGGTGTGCTGTCTATGTCCACCATGTATTATGCGGAGGAAATCCGCCCCAAGGAGCAGATTCCGAACCTGCCCGGGGAGGCAGAAGTGGACGAGCGCGAGCTGGAAATGGCCAAGATGCTCATCGAGCAGCTTGCCGCACCTTTTGAGCCTGAGAAATACGAGGATGAGTATAGAGAGCGGCTGATGGATGCGATAGAAGACAAGGTGGAAGGCAAGGAAGTGAAGCTTGCTCCTGAAGAGAAGAAGACCAATGTTATCGATCTGATGGAGGCGCTGAAAGCAAGCTTGAAACAGAGCCAGGACGCTGCCGGGAGCAAGAAGGAAGCTTCAGGTACAGAAGCGGCTAAGCCAGCGGCCAAGCGGACAAGCAAGGCCAAAGCTTCTTCCCGCACCTCTTCCAAAAAGACCAAGGCCACATCCTCCAAGGCAGCGGCCAAACCCCGCCGGAGAAAGACAGGGTCTTAACCGATGCATATGCATCCTTTTACGCCCATGTCCCCGATTCTGACCGAACAGCTGCCTTCCGGCGGGGAGTGGATATACCAGCTTAAGTGGGACGGCTTCCGGATTCTCGCCTGGGTAGATAACGGAAAGGTGGAGCTGTATTCCAAAAAAATGCTGCCCAAGAACCGGAATTATCCGGATCTGGTTGAAGTCTTATCGAAGCTGCCGGGCACTTTTCTGATAGATGGGGAGGCTGTTATTCTGGATGGCCATACCGGCCAGCCAAGCTTTCAGCTGATGCAGCAGCGGGACAAATTAACGGACGCATCGCTGATCCGCCGCTCGGTCGCAAGGCATCCGGTCCAGTACATCTTGTTCGACCTGCTTCGTATCGGAGATGAGGACCTCCGAAAGCTGACCTATACAGAGCGTAGGCGGCAGCTTGAGCTGCTTGCCGATGGCTGGAAGCCTCCGCTTCATTTGGCGGAACAATTTGAAGACGGGGACGGGCTCTGGAGCTGGGTGACCCAGCATGGCTGGGAAGGGATCGTCGCCAAGCGGTGTTCCAGTAGGTACAAGGAAGGGAAGGAGCACAAGGACTGGTTCAAGCGGAAGACCATCCTGCATTTTGACGTGGCCATTGTAGGCATCATCTGGAAAGAGGGACGAATCTCCAGTCTGGTCATGCAAAAGCAGGGACGCTATTTCGGACGCGTCTCCTCCGGGCTGAATGAGCGGGTGAAGCTCAGGCTCAGGGAGCTTCCCGCCGGAGCCGGAGTGGAGGCTTATTTCCCGGTGCTGCCGGAGGGGCTTAGGAATGCGGAGATTCACTGGCTGGATGAGCCGCTTGAAGGGCGGGTAACCGGAAGGGAGATCACGGAGCTGGGGCTTCTTCGCCATCCTAAAGTCATTGATCTGGGAGGGATTCCTTTATGAACGGGGAAGATACTGGTGTAATTGAGGTGGGAGGTTATGAACTCAAGGTGTCTCATCCCGGGAAAATGCTGTGGCCGGAGCTCGGCATACATAAAGCGATGTACCTGCAGAAGCTGATTGCTCTGGCTCCTTACCTGCTGCCGTACTGCAAGAACCGGTATTTGACCACCATCCGTTATCCGAATGGGGTGGGGGGGCAGTTCTTCTATCAGAAGAATGCGCCCAAGCCGCTTCCTGAATTCGTCTCCACCGCCACACAAGACGGAGTGGATTATATAAATCTCAATTCCCTGCCAACCCTGTTATGGCTCGGGAATCTGGCCGCTCTGGAATTTCATCCGTCATTTGATTATATCGGAGGAGATGAGCCTGCGGAATGGGTGCTGGATATTGATCCGAGTGAGCAGCTCGTTGGCAGGCTGATGGAGGCCGTTAGTCTGATTGGTGAGGCACTGGAATCGATGGGCATTCAATCCGTTCCTAAGACCAGTGGAGCTACAGGCATTCAGATTGTGATTCCGATCCGCCGCGGGTACAACTTCGGGCAGCTGCGCATGCTTGGGGAATTTCTGGCCAGGTTCCTGACCGAGAAGTATCCCGATCTGTTCACCGTAGAGAGAATGATCCGGGAGCGGGACGATAAAATTTACATTGACTATGTTCAGCATGCACCGGGTAAAAGCCTGGCTGCCCCGTACACACCAAGAGGGCGTGAGCACGCTGCGGTATCCACACCTCTGCTTTGGGAGGAGGTCCGGCGCGGCGTTGATCCCAAAGCATTTAACTTGCTCACGATTGAGCGGCGGCTGGAGCAGTATGGGGATCTGATCTCCACCGTTGCTGAACAGTCGCTGGATGACGTGCTCGCTTTTGTCAACATAAAATGAGGCTTATGGTAATCGATTACAATGCTGAATACAACTAAGGAGTGTGAAACCATGTCTGAGATCAACAAATTCATTCATACGACACCGAACCCTGACGGGGGGTGGGATAACCAGCAGGATGGTGAGAAGATCAGTCACCACCGCACAAAGGAACAGGCCGAGAAGAGGGGCCGGGAGGAAGCTAAGAAGGAAAAAACCGAACACAAAATTCATAACCGGGATGGCAGGATTTCAGAGTCGAACAGTTATGGGAACGATCCTTTTCCACCGCGAGGATAGGAAGAAGCGGGTGAGAATACAATTTAGGGGGTGAGAAGATGGATCAAGCCAATTTTGAGGAAGCCCGGCGTGCGGAAGAGACTTATCACAGCAAGCTTTATCAGGAGAATGAGATTCTGGAGCCAGGGACTTGGATGTCGCAGCCCATTCCTTTGGTTATGGAGCTTCTTGACCGTCTTCGCCAGCATAAAAATGTGGTCTCCGTACTCGATTTGGGCAGCGGGGCAGGGCGAAACACGATTCCGCTTGCCCTGCGGCTTAAAGATACGGACAGTAAGGTCGTTGGGGTAGATTTATTGGAGGAAGCTGTGAGCAAGCTGAAGGAGAATGCCGAGGACTACGGTGTCAGCCGTATCGTGGAAGCCAGAGTGGGAGACGCGGAAAACATAGATTACGGCACCGGGCAGTATGATTATATCGTGGCCTGCGGCTGCCTAGAACATGTGTCTTCGGAAGAAGCCTTTGTACAGGTGCTTGACCGGATGAAACGCGGAACAAGGCCTGGGGGCATTCACTGTATCGCCATGAATACAAATGTTCAAGAAATTGATCAGAAGACGGGCCGGGAGCTGGATACACTTATTGAACTTAATCTATCCTCTAAGCGGGCCGTGGAACTGCTGAAGATGGCCTACAAGGACGGCTGGAATGTGCTTGAGGAGAAAGCTGTGCTGCAATCCATCCAGGAAGACAAATATGAGACTCCGACCGAATTTCGGGCACAATCGATCACCTTTGCTGTTCAGAGAATGAAATAGCGCTGTTAAGGAATTGGGAAGGACTGGTGTCACGGTTAAAGGCAGCAACAGTTATTAAGCAGGTAAAAAGAAACAGGTCAGGCAGGGCAGTGAGCCCGGCATGACCTGTTTGGTATGTCAAGAAGAACTGATATCCAGCCTGGAATATTAACCCAATCGGGAATGGACATCTCTGGTGGAATCAGATATCATGAGAACAAACGATCGCATGGAGGCGGCTTATGGAAGCTTTGAAAGAGGTATATTCAAGATCTTTTTTTGAACAATTTGTCAAGGTGGTTAAGCGGGAATATCCTCCTTTTGATAAAAACCGCTTCTTTGAGCTGATCTATGATCAGGCTTGGCCTGATCGCGAGCTCAAGATGCGAATCCGCCATGTCGCTGATGTCCTGACGCAGACCCTGCCTCCCACATATGAGGAGGCGCTTGGAATCTTGATGCGTATCGCCCCGGGATGCAGAGGATTCGAATATTTGTTCCTCGCCGACTTCGTAGAGCTGAATGGACTTAGCTATTATGAGAATTCAATCAAGGCCCTTGAAATGTTCACCGTTTGCGCAAGTGCGGAATTTGCGGTAAGGCCTTTTATATTGAAAGATCCCGATCGGATGATGGCCCAAATGCTGGCCTGGTCCACTCATCAGAATGAACACTTGAGAAGGCTGGCCAGCGAAGGGTGCAGGCCAAGACTGCCCTGGGGCGTTAGCCTGCAGATGTTCAAAGCGGACCCTGGTCCGATTCTTCCTATCCTGGACAATCTGAAGCAGGATTCTTCAGAATATGTCCGCAAGAGCGTGGCTAACAATCTGAATGATATATCTAAAGATCACCCGGAGCTGGTGCTTGATATTTCCAAAAGGTGGTATGGTCATCACCCACATACCGATTGGATCGTCAGACACGCCTGCCGCTCGCTACTTAAGCAAGGGAACCCGGATGCGCTGGGTTTGTTTGGGCTGGGAAATGCCGAAGGTATTGATGTTCGCCAGTTAGTAACTTCCACCCCACAGCTCAAGGTAGGGGAGGATCTGATATTCTCATTCCATATTCAGAATTTATCCAACGATGCCCGGAAGCTCCGTATTGAGTATGAGATTGGTTTTGTGAAGAAGAATGGAAGTCTGTCATCGAAGCGGTTTAAGCTGTCTGAGAAGATGTATCCGCCCGGTACCTCCAGCGTATCAAAGAAACATTCCTTCAAGCCGATTACTACAAGGGTCTATTACGCCGGGCAGCATAAGCTGTCCGTTATCATTAATGGACGGGAGGCAGCTTTGGTCCCGTTTGACTTAATGGACGGCAATCCATAGGTTCGTGGCCGATAGGTGTACAATTCTCCTTAGAGCTATCTGTGAGCTGTGGAAGAGGTGGACAATGGCTTCTGGGAGAGCTCCTTGACCAGCTGTCCTATAACATCTACTACCACGCCGGGTTCATCGTGAATAATGTAATGACCGCTGTTCTTGGCCACAATCATCTTGCTGTCTTCGGATATTTTCAGCAGGTCTCTTTGACCAGCCTGCCAAATCTCTTCGATTTTACGTCCGGCATCCGGGGATAGTCCCATCTGTTTGACTTCAGGCGGAATTTGTCCTCGCGTGATGACCCGCACCGGAAGCTTGCCCAGATGCTGATTTTTCAGCCGCTCCTCGGTTATTGGGATGTTCTTGGCTTCCTCATCTACAGCATCAAAATATTTAGGCTGTGCAATAACGTTCACAAACACATCACGGTCTTCTTTTCTTACAAGCCCTTCAAGTAGTATGTCCTTAAACAACCTCATCGCTCCCGATTGCTTCAGCAGCTTGGAGATGCCCGAAGATGGCGTAGGTTTCTGAAAGTGCTCCTGTTCTAAGATAGGAGCCGTCTTCAGGTCATCACCCACGGGTTTTGCGTCGACAAGCACAAGACCAGCCATTTCTTGTTGGTATTCTTGTGCGAACAATCGGGCGTACATTCCCCCCAGAGAATGTCCCACAATAATGTAAGGTCCCTGGATGCCTTCACGCTTAAGCGCGGTATGAAACTCTTGCGCAATATTTGGCCCTGTTCGAGCAGTCACAGCTTTGTCACTCCAGCCAAATCCGCCCCGGTCATAGCTGACAACTGTGGCAAATTTGGCGATCTCATCCGGAATCTTTCTCCAGGACTGGCTGGTTTCTCCTGAAGCGGCTTCCAGGAGAATCGTCGGCGATCCAGTCCCCTTCTTAAGAATGTGCAGCCGGAAGCCTCCCACATCCACGAGCTTTCCTGGAGGTGGATAATCCGCTTCAGCCTTCTTGGAGGCATACCACTCATAGCCAAAACCTGCCCCGACAAGAATGAGCATAAAAGCGAGAACGCCCAGTACAATTTTGATCCATCTGCTCTTGCGTGGTTTCCGGGGCTTCATAATTATTTTTGTGTTTTGTTCGTTAGGTGTAGTCATGTTCGTCTCCTTTGTTAATTCGCTTTAAGATGAAATGTAATAAGACACATTGAAGCAGAAGTAGAATAGCGAGTGCTCCCAATACAATTTTGAGCCACCTTGATCTACGGGGCCGTCGGGACCCTGATTTATCCACCGGTATATGTCTGTAAAACAGGTCAATTTCTCCCTCCTTTTTTTAGTACAATGTATTACGAAAATCAATATAGCACATTGTATTAAATAAATCAAAACGATATAATAAAGACATGCCAAAAATCGTAGATCATGATAAACAAAGACAGCTTGTAGCTGAAGCCGCAATCCGGGTTATCCGCAGATCCGGGCTTGAGCAGGCAACAGTTAGAAATGTCGCAGTGGAAGCCGGGTTATCGGTCGGTTCTATGCGTCATTATTTTTCAACTCAGGCGGAGCTTTTTGCATTTTGTATGACCCTGTTTCGTGAACGGATTGAGAGAAGGGTTGAGATGATGTCATTCAGCGGTCCGGTTCTGCTGGAAGTAAGGAATCTGATTCTTCAATTCATTCCAGTCGATGAAGAGAGAAAGACGGAAATGGAGGTATGGTTGTCTTTTAACGCAAAGGCCTTGATCCATCCTGAACTCAGGCTGCTCAGTCAAGAAATGCATGATGGGTTGTACAAGGCCTCCTCAATTGTTATCGAGACGCTTAGGCAGCACAAGCTTGCTAGACCGGATCTTGATCCTGAGATTGAGACGGAGAAGCTGTATGCGCTGATCGATGGGTTGGCGCTGCATCAGATCATGCAGCCCGGAAGATTATCCAGTGAACGGATCGAGCATATGATTGATGAACATCTGCGTATGCTGTGCGGCCGGTAAATAAGGGGAATTACACCTGACTGGGAGGTAAGGCCAGCTGAATTTTTTTTTGCGCCCTTGGAAGGATTTCCACGTCTTGTCCTTGTGAGATGAGAGAAGAGAGGATATCATATGGATGAAGCGTTTTCATTTGAAGGTAATGGAAGGGGTCTGAAAAGCCATGGCTTTTAACAGTATTATTCTTCGACTTGAGCTGGACCATAAGCTGGTGAATTTCGGCGACGTGGCATCTGCGGTAAGCGATTCCGGTGGTGACATCATATCCATTGACGTGATTCGTCCGGGATCTGACATCTCTGTACGTGATATAACGGTACAAGCCGCTGATGAGAAGGAGAAGCAGATTGTGGATTCCCTGCGGAACTTGCAGGGCATTACCATTGTGAACGTATCCGACAGAACTTTTCTGGCTCACTTGGGTGGTAAAATCTCGATTCAGCCAAGCATGCCGATCCGCAACCGGGACGATCTCAGCAGGGTGTATACTCCTGGCGTGGCCCGGGTGTCAATGGCAATACATGAAAACGTGGACAAGGCTTACTCTCTTACGATCAAAAGGAATACTGTGGCCGTAGTCTCAGACGGTACGGCGGTGCTTGGTCTCGGGGACATCGGCCCCCATGCCGCTGCGCCGGTTATGGAAGGAAAGGCAATGCTGTTCAAGCAGCTTGCTGATGTTGATGCCTTCCCGATCTGTCTGGACACAAAGGATACGGAAGAGATTATCCAAGTCATTAAAGCGATCAGTCCCATCTTCGGAGGCATTAATCTGGAGGATATCAGTTCCCCGCGCTGCTTCGAGATAGAGGCCCGACTCGCAGAGGAACTGGATATCCCGGTGTTCCATGATGACCAGCATGGGACAGCGATTGTTGTTATTGCCGGACTTATCAACGCGCTGAAGGTGACCGGCAAAAGAATGGAGGATATCCGGGTAGTCGTGAACGGAATCGGCGCGGCGGGTGTGTCCATCTGCAAGATGCTGCTCGCATCAGGTGTAAAGACACTGATTCCGGTGGACAAGGATGGCATCATTGTGCGTGGCGGAAAGTATCCACACCCGATGTGGCAGTGGCTCTCCGAGCAGCCGCAGGTTGAGGATAAGCCGGGCATTCTTAAAGATGCGATTGTTGGTGCTGATGTGTTCATCGGTGTATCCCGGGGGAATGTGTTGGATGCGGCCGATGTGGAGAAGATGGCACCTGGACGGATTGTGTTCGCCATGGCGAACCCCCAGCCGGAGATTGAGCCTGAGAAAGCACTCCCGCTTGTCAGCGTATTCGCAACCGGAAGAAGTGATTACCCGAACCAGATCAACAATGTGCTCGTATTTCCGGGAGTGTTCCGGGGGGCGCTTGACTGCCGGGCTAAGGTCATCAATGAGCAAATCAAGCTTGCGGCCGCCCACGCAATTGCTGATGTGGTATCTGATTCCGAGTTGAATGAACAGTACATCATTCCAAGTATTTTTAACGAGAAGGTAGCCATGAGTGTCCGGCGTGCGGTAATCGAGGCTGCCATTAGGACAGGTGTGGCCAGACGGACACCGCCGGACATGAGACCCCAGAAGTAATGACGCTAAGATAGATTAGCCAGATTCATAGAGTGCAAGTTTAAGTTTAAGTGCAAGTGCAAATGTAAATGCAAGCGCAAGCGCAAGTGTTGAGGCTCCCAAGAAACGTGTGCAAGCCCGCTAATTCTAGCGGGCTTTTTAAGCGTGTGCACTGCTTCCTGTGCGCACGATGCGTGGTTCGGGGCATGCTTGGATGGCTGGTCGGCCATATGCACATTTCGCTCTTATAGGTTAGGTGGCAGGTTAATTGGCAGAGGAGGCTGGGATGAAAAGAGTTCTGAATATTGATATTAACAACTTGATAATATCAAATGAATGTATTATTATGTTGTTAATAACAAAATGATACTAACAAGAAGCGGAGGGTTTATTTGACCTTAACCGTCCGGGCAGAGTGAAGATAGCATTTCCGGCTCCCTTTTGCTCCGAGAATTCTCCCTTGTTCGAGTATCACCCATACCTTTAGGAAAGCGAGGCTGGAGATATGTTCGGATACAAATACGTAAAGTTTCAACCAAGTGACTATGTGATGAAAGTAAGAAATGGCAGAGTGGTTAAGGAAGGAGTCGGCCTATCCTTTTACTATTATGCGCCTACAACCTCAGTGGTGGTGGTTCCCGTATCGTCGATCGACGTGCCGTTCATGTTCGAGGAGATTACAAGGGATTACCAAACGGTCACGGTTCAAGGACAGCTGACCTACCGGATCACCGATTACCGTAAAATTACGGAGGTTCTGAATTATACCTATGATCTTCGCAGCCATGCATACATTTCCGATGATCCCGCCAAGCTCGCGCAGCGTGTGATTAATACAGCGAAGGTCCTGACGAAGAAGCACCTGGAGCAAATGCCGCTGAAGGAAGCGGTTCAGGCCAGTGAGCGGCTGGCCCAGAATGTGACGCGGGAAATCCGCGGCAACGAAGAGATTGCCCAGCTGGGGATCGAGCTTATGGGCCTGTCGATTCTGGCTATTCTCCCGAACCGTGAGACGATTCGAGCTCTTGAGGCGCAGGCAAGGGAAGAGATATTGAGAAGTGCCGATGTGGCCCTATATGAACGGCGGAACGCTTCGATCGAGCAGGAGCGGCGTGTGAAGGAGAACGAGCTGAATACAGAGATCGCGATTGAGATGAAAAGGCGCCAGATCCAGGAAACCCAGCTTGAAGCCGAGCGGTCGATGAGACAGAAGCAGAATGAGATGCAAGAGGAACAGCTAAGGTTCGATACGGAGCTTGAAGAGAAAAGACAGGAATTGATTAATCTGACTGCCGCCAACCAGAGAGCCGAAGCGGATGCCAAGGCGTATGAGCTTACTGTGGTGATGAAGTCGCTTCAGGAAGTCCAGCCAAGTGTGCTGCAATCCTTGGCTAATATCGGGATGAAGCCGGATAAGCTGATTGCGATCGCCTTCCAGGAGCTGGCAGAGAATGCTGGCAAGATCGGCCAGCTGAATATTACACCTGATCTCCTGCAGGGAATTATGGCCGGTTCGGCCGGCGGGAGGAACGCAGACCAGAGGAGATGATGGCGATGAACCAGCCGTTAACTGAACGCAAGATCGTCTTAATTAAACGACGGACCCGGCTTGAAGATTTGGTTGTACGATACAATACTGTACAACAAGCAGAGTTCTATATTGAGCGGCTTGGCGCGGATTTCAGCGATTATACCCGGGAAGACAAGGTCTACCGGGAAGCTCTGGCCGAAGCAGCCGGTTTGCTCTCGGATGTGGGCCGGGTGCAGATTCTGGACCGGGACCATGTGCCGAATTTCATCTTCGGCGAGCAGGATATTATCGTTGTGCTTGGTCCGGATGGATTAGTAGCCAATACGCTGAAATATACGGAGAGTCAGCCGCTGATCGGGGTGAACCCTGACCCGCACAGATGGGATGGGGTGCTGCTGCCCTTTTCTGTGCGCGATCTTAAGCTGATTATTAGGGATGTAATTTACGCCAGACGGACCATACAGGAGGTGACCTTGGCCAAGGCTGAGCTCAATGACGGCCAGTATCTTTACGGGGTGAACGACTTGTTTGTCGGGCGGCGTACACATGTATCCGCACGGTATGAGCTTAGGCTGAATGAAGCGGCGGAGCAGCAGTCGTCCAGCGGTGTGATTATCTCGACCGGACTCGGCTCGACCGGCTGGCTCAAGAGCGTACTTGCCGGCGCAGCAGGCATTGTCAGCCGGGCGACTCATCAGCCTTTGAAGCTGGCTGTGGAAGATATTCACCGGGAGGAGCAAGAGCCTCCAGGCGGACAAAGGGAGGCTGAAGCAGCGGATCAAGCCCGTGCCTCCTGGGATTCACGCCATCTCTATTATACCGTGAGGGAACCTTTCCCCAGCAGAACTACGGCGGCAAATCTGGTGTTCGGCAGAATTGAAGAAGGAAGTCCGCTGCGTATCGTATCCCAGATGCCGGAAGATGGCGTGATTTTTAGTGATGGAATTGAAAGTGACTATCTGGAATTTAATTCAGGGGTCGAGGCGGTCATCCGTCTGGCGGATAAGAAGGGACGCCTGGTAGTATAGAAGACAATAAATGAGGTAGTAGCAAGGGTTGGTGGATTAACGATTCCCCGGCGGGCCTGGCCGATTTCATTTTGGAGTATATGAAGAAAGGAGAAGACACGGCGCTGTGTCCTCTCCTTTTTATTTTGCGCCCTTATTTCACAGCCGGAATCATTTCAACAGGGGAGCCTTCTGACGTTTTCTTCTCATTCATCCGGAATACGAACCAGGCTGCCGGCAGAAGAGCTACGGCTCCCAGAAGCATGAAGCAGGTCTGGATACTAAACAGCTTGTACAGGAACATCCCGGCAAAAGGCCCAAGTGCGCCACCCAGATTGTTAAGCAGAGCAACATCGGAGAAGAAACCCGCCTCATCCTCATGCTTCTTGGATTCTTCAATGGATAAAGTCTCTTGGGCAATCCCGGTGAAGCTTCCGATCAAATCGCGCACGATTTGAAGGCCGAGCAGAACTGCATAGGTGTGGGACAGGCCGTACAAACAGACGGTGCACATCAGCAGGGCATACCCCGTCAGCAGAGTGTTCTTGTAACCGAATCGCTTGATCCACCGGCGTCCTAACGGGATGCACACCGCAGATACCGCACCAGAACAGATGGAGAATAAGGCAATCTGCATATTGCTGAAGTGCAACACGTTCACATGATAGATCACCCAGAGCGAGCCAGGCAGGGCGCTTCCTACAGCCATGAGACCCACTAGCATCAAGAACGGGGTCGGTTTCTGAAGCGGGCGTTTCCAGCGGAAGCTGATCCTCTTGGATTCTCTTGGCGCCAGGCGGGCCATTAGATTCATCCCGGTGAAGGTGCAGACTGCCCCAAGGATCATACAGACGAAATAGTTATATGGAAAAATGCTGTCAAAGCGGTCCAGTAGTGTACTGGCGCTGTAGGAGCAGACCATAGTGACACCAATGGCGATAATACGGATGTTTCCAAATAAGGAGGACATCTTCGCCTCTTCCACGTTGTGCTTGATCAAGGAATGCTGCTGGACATTCAGGATCATCACCACGATACAGTTGATCGACCAGAACAGAAGAATCCAGGTAATGGAATGGGGCAGAAGCACGGCGAAGGCAATACATAGAAAAGCAAGCTGGCGGATAATGCCTGCCGAGTAATATACCTTGAACGTACACGGCAGCAGCCGGGTGACGAACACTACGGAAAGAGCCGACATTAGAGGCGGCAGCGACGTGGATAATGTGATTTGAAGTGGCGAAGCTCCCATACGGGCAATCAGAATGGGCAGGAACATGAAGAACAAAATATTTTTCATATTTTGAAGGACGGCATCGAGGTAAATCCTTGTTTCGGCTTTCAAGCTGTCATCTCCCGGAGGTAAAAGTTGATACATGTAAATTCGAATGCTTTGTTTTACATCGGAATTCATGGTCTGGAAGTGAATAAAAGCGGCTGTGTTTTTTTAAATAAATACAAAAAATGATGCATTTCGACCTTGCTTGGTTAAGTAATGGGAAGAAACAAACTACTGCCTAGGGGGATACATGATGAAAAAGGAAAAATCAAATCAGTCTTGGGTCAAGCTGCTTGCCATTCTGTGCAGCCTTTCGATCCTGGCCGCATGCTCCGGGGGAACGTCCGGCGGGCCGGCAGGTGCAGCCTCACAGACGGATGCGGGCACATCCACTGACGGGAAAGTGGTGCTCAATTATTGGACATGGTGGGGATCGGAGACCCGTAGACCGATCATTGAGAAGCTGGTGGACGATTTCAATAAGTCACAGGACAAAATTTTCGTGAAACACAGCTATTATCCCTACTCGGATATTTTCACTAAAGAACTGGCGGCTGTCAGTGCCGGTAATCCTCCAGATATTATGATGAATGACATTAATACAGTTCAACAGCGTGCCAGCAAGAAGCAGGCAACTGATTTATCCAAATACGTCGAGCGGGACAAGGTGAAGGACCGCTTCTTCCCTGAACTATGGAAGACTGTTCTGTACCAGAACAAGCCATATGGGCTTCCGTTCAACACGGATACCCGGATGATGTTCTATAACAAGGATGACTTCAAGGCAGCGGGTCTTGATCCAGAGAAATTCCCGGACACTTGGGATGAACTCGAGAAGACTGCAGCCAAGCTGGATAAGAAGAGTGGGGATAAGTACACCCATATCGGATACTCCCCGCAGTTCAACTCGGACTGGAACTTGCTGCAGCTGAATTTCGACGGGGGACGCAATTTCTTCGACGACAACGGCAATCCGGTGGTTAACGCACCGGCAAAGGCGGAGGCCATGCAGTACATTCTGAACAACGCCAAACGTCTTGGTCAGAGCAATATTGATGCCTTCAAAGCTGACTTCGGCAGCAAGCAGGCGAACCCGTTTATTGCCGGCAAGGTATCTATTTGGACGGATGTAACCAATTTCTATACGCAGATTCGGGATTACGGCCAGAATATGAACTTCGGGGTAGCGCCGCTGCCGGAGACCAAGGAAGGCGCTGGACATTACAGCGTCGGGGGCGGATTTGTCATTGAGATTCCGTATGGCTCCAAGCATCCGGATGAAGCCTGGGAGTTTCTTAAATACATGACGGATGTGCAGGCTCAAACCTATTGGGCTGAGAAGAACTTCGATAATGTGGCTAATAAAGAAGCCTCCAACAATCCGGAGCTGCAGAAGAATGCCGTGTATAAAGCTTCTGTAGACAATTTGGCTGTGACTAAAATTACTCCTAATCCGCTGAGTGCGCCTGATTATATCAATCTGATCAATCCGCAGCGTGACGCGATTATGCTTGGCCAGAAATCGGTTCAGGAGGGGCTGAATCAAGCCCAGGCGGATGTCGAGAAGCTGATTTCCAACAATAAATAAAAGGTCTATCCCAGAAAGAAGGTGGGCAGCATGGCCCGTACCGCACTACGCTATCGCGGCAGTGCTCTCAGCCGCAGGGAAGCCTGGCAGGGATATATATTTGCAAGTCCATGGATTGCAGGGTTTCTGCTGTTCACAGCAGGTCCCATGCTGTTCTCCCTATATGCCAGTTTTACCAATTATGATATTACTTCAAGAATGAATTGGATCGGACTGCGGAATTATGAAACGATGTTTAGTCATGATCCGCTGTTTTGGAAATCGCTCTGGAATACATTCTATTATGTAATTATTAGTGTGCCTCTGCAGACAGCGGGTGGTCTGCTGCTGGCCGTTGTGCTGAACCGCAAGGTTGCCGGTATCCGGATATTCCGCACAGTCTTCTATTTGCCGTCCATTCTGTCGGGTGTAGGCGTATATGTGCTTTGGATGATGCTGCTGTCCCCGAGCGCGGGACTTGTGAATCTCATGCTTGGCTGGGTCGGTGTGGATGGACCGGCTTGGCTGACTGACCCGGCTTGGACGAAGAACGCTGTGATTCTTATGAAAATATGGGGAGCGGGAGGCATGATGCTGCTCTATCTCGCAAGTCTCCAGTCCGTTCCGAAACGGCTGTACGAAGCGGCTGAACTGGACGGGGCAGGCCGGTTCCGCAAGTTCTGGCATGTTACCCTGCCGATGATTACTCCGGTTATTTTCTTTGAGATCGTAACAGGGATGATCGGAGGATTTCAAATCTTCCAGGAAGGTTATGTGATGGGGTATAACAACGAGCCGGGCGCGCCGATGAACTCGCTGCTCTTTTACAATCTGCACATGTTTCTGAAAGCTTTCAAAGTGTTTGACATGGGTTACGCGATGGCGATGGCCTGGTTCCTGTTCTTGATTGTACTGGCGCTCACCCTGGTGAATCTGATCTTGTCCAGATTGTGGGTGCACTATGAAGGGGGGGACCAGTAATGAGTCTGGTAGCTTCACGAAGGCACGGAAGTATCAGCGAGGTTAAACAATCACCCGGGGCCATGCGCAGCAAGGGAATGTCCATCCTGCTGTTTCTGTTCATGACGGCGATAGGTCTGCTGCTTCTGACACCGCTCTTCTGGATGATTTCCACGTCACTGAAGTCCATGCAGGAGATTATGTCCTATCCGCCAACCTTATTCCCCAAGGAGGTTCATTTAGAGAATTACCGTCATGCTTGGGAGAAGGGGAACTTCGCCCGGTATACGCTCAATACGCTGCTGCTTGCAGGCATCGGGGTCTTTTCCCATGTGCTGTCCAATACGTTTGTGGCCTATGGATTCGCCAAAATCAGGTTTCCGGGCAAAAAACTGCTCTTCTCTATCATGCTCGGTACGATGATGATTCCAAGCTTTGTTACACTCATTCCGCAATATATTCTGTTCTCCAAGCTGTCCTGGATTAACACGTATTATCCATTGACCGTACCCGGCTTCTTCGGAAGCGCCTTTCAGATCTTTCTGATCCGCCAGTTCTTCATGACGATTCCGAATGAGCTGATTGAAGCGGGTAAGGTGGATGGGGCAAGCCACTTCCGCATATGGTGGAGGCTCATGCTGCCTTTGTCCATGCCGGTGATAGCCACCGTGGCGATTATGACCTTCCAGGGAGCTTGGAATGACCTGACCGGCCCACTGATCTATATCAATTCGGAGTCCTTGTTCAATCTGCAGATTGGTCTGCAGACTTTTAAAGGAACCGAATCAACCCAGTGGCACTATCTGATGGCAGGCTCGGTGATTGTTCTGCTGCCCGTCGTTCTCCTGTTCTTTTTCTTCCAGAAGTATTTCATTGAAGGCATGAATATTACGGCGGGGACGAAGGGGTAATGTTCACACAGGTGGACTAGGGAGCGAATAGCTAGTTTAGAGCGACAAGCAGGGAAAACACCGAATAAGACACTCAAGTAAGACACTCAAGTTGAGGAAAGTAAGACGTTACAGGAGATACGAAATTCCCATGCTGATAAAGGCGGATATACATGGCGGGCATTCCACACCTCAACATATATTACTATCAATTCACACACGAGGAGATGGAGAAATGCCGTTTCGTAAGGTCAAGAGCAAGCTGCTCAAAGCCCGCGCTATGCAGAGATCCAGGGTTCTTCACCCTCATCTTCCCGAGACACACGGATATCACCCGCATCATCTGCGAAGAATGCTGCTTCGTTATCCGTCGGTTTTTGTAAAACCGGACAACGGAAGCCAAGGGGTCGGTATCATTAGGGTAAAGAGGGCCGGAAAAGGTATCGTTGATATCGGATGGGATTTAAGAAGTATGAGAGTGAGGGAACGTTCCACCGCGGATGCGCTCAGAGGGCGTATGCACCGGGGAAGATCATATATCATCCAGCAGGGGATTCCGCTTGCACGGTATAAGAACAGGCTCATAGATATTCGGGTATATATGCAGAAACCGGATTCAAAGTGGCATATCTCGGGTAGAATCGTCCGGGCCGGTGCGAAGGGAAGGTTCCTGACGAATTACAGTCAGGGAGGGAGACCGGTAGCTCTGGAGGCTGTCCTAAATGCCATCCACCATCACAACTCTGCAAAGGTCAAAACATCCCTGAGGAAGATTGACCAAGTGTCCTACGGGGCGGCGAGAGCGCTTGACCAGGCATTTCCGGGTATCCGTATTCTTGGCATCGACCTGGCACTGGACAAGAGTGGACGGATCTGGATTATTGAAGCGAATACAAGACCGGGCTTTGAGCTGTTTAAGCACTTGAGGGACCGCAGCATGTATCAGACCATTATACGAAGGGAACATATCATTGCATCCAGATTTACAGCACCGGTAAAACGGGCTTCCATCCCAACCCGTAGGAGGGGCCGGCACTCTAAAGTCTATTCGCCCATAGGCCGCCGAATGAAGCTTCGAAGATAGCCTATGTAGACTGCCCCGTACAAAATAAATAAGGCTCCATTCGGAGCCTTATTTATTTTGCTTGGCATATTGGAGAAGCAGGCTGTCTACTGTAGACAACTAACTTAAGAGCCCCTTCGATTAAACAGTGCCACATCATTCGTTGGAGCAGCACCTGGTAGAAATTACAATTAGATAAGACTATGAATTTGAATTGAAATCTGTAACCTCCATGGAAATTAATCAAGATTTTGGCTGGCCATTAGTCTTTTAATTTGTTACCATCAACCCTATAACATTACAAACATATTGTAAGGGGATAACCAAAGATGAGTATATATAATTTCTCTGCTAAAGCAATGAATGGAAAAGAAATTTCTTTGGAAGCTTATCGTGGTAAGACTTTGTTGATTGTCAATACGGCGAGCCAGTGCGGATTTACCTTTCAGTATGAAGATTTACAGAAGCTGTATGACCGGTACAAGGACAAAAATTTCTTAATCCTCGGATTCCCTTCGAACCAGTTCGCCGACCAGGAGCCGGGGAGTAATGACGAGATTAATACTTTCTGCACCCTAAATTATGGGGTGAATTTCCCAATGTTTCAGAAGATCGATGTGCGTGGAGATGAAGCCCATCCTCTGTTCAAATATCTGGCTGGCTCCAAGCCATTTGAAGGTTTCAACCACCAACATTCTGTGGCGAAGCTCTTGATGGCTGTGATTCAGGAGAAGCATCCGGAATATATGGAAGGGGATTCGATTAAATGGAACTTCACCAAGTTTCTCATTAACTCGAGTGGTGAGGTTGTAAAGAGATTTGAAGCTACTACGGACCCGCTTGATATGGAGCAGGATATCGAGGAACTTCTCGCTTGAATTTAATGCAGTCTATCATTCTAAAGCCTCTGCCTTGGCAGAGGCTTTTAGTATCCCGTTCAACTGGTATAACCCAGAATCCCGTGCGGAGTGGTATAATTGAATTTTGTCGGTACTAAATAGATAGACAGGAGTTAGGAACCAGTGAACAGAGAGCAATTTATCCGCGGAGTCAAGGACTGTGTCCCTACATTACTAGGCTATTTGAGCATTGGCTTTGCGGCAGGAATTATTGAGAAGACGGCTGGTCTTAGCATGATGGAGGTCGGTCTTCTGAGTGTAATGGTGTATGCGGGCTCAGCGCAGTTCATCTTCGCGGGCATGATAGGAGCGGGGAGTTCTACGGCAGGTATTGTGGCTACCGTGTTCTTCGTGAACCTAAGGCATCTTCTTCTGAGCGCTGCCTTATCCCCGTATTTCCGGCATCTATCGCCAATTAAGAATGCCTTAATCGGTACGCTGCTTACCGATGAGACGTTTGGGGTGGCTTCCGCTCACGCCTCTCAGACCAAGCAGTTAAACCACAGCTGGATGCAGGGCCTGAATCTTACCGCATATTTGAACTGGATTGCTGCAAATCTAGCCGGTGCCTATTTGGGGGAATGGATTAAGGACCCTGAGAAGCTTGGACTAGATTTTGCGCTTCCGGCGATGTTTATCGGCTTGTTGGTGCTGCAGATCGTTCATCGGAAGAGGTATAAGGTCGATCTTGTGGTAGGATTAACTGCGGTGATCGTGGGGGTTATTTGTGGAATTTGGTTATCTCAGAGCGCAGGTGTCATTGCGGCGACACTCACAGCGGCAACAGTGGGGACGGTGATTGAGAGATGGAGATAAGATGGGATATTTTTGTGCTGATCGCAGCCTGTTCCCTGGTTACGGCGCTTCCCAGGGTAATTCCGCTTGTGCTGTTAAGCCGGATTGATTTGCCAGAGCCGCTTCTGAGATGGCTGGGACACATTCCAATTGCGGTGATGGCCGCCTTGGTGGGACAGGAGCTTATTCATGCGGAAGCTGGCTTTAGTCTTCATGAACATCTGGATCTGGCTGCAGGCGTGCTCACATTTATTGTTGCTTTCAAAACCCGGAATCTGCTGTGGACGGTAATCCTGGGTTGTATATTTGCTATGGTTCTCCGCCTTCTGGCGTAGACCCTGGCTGTGGTTGCACTCTTCCGGTTTATTTAGAAATATTTAAATGGCTGTTTAGTCCGGTTGAGCATATTTGGCCTGGCGGGAGTTGGTAGGGGAAGGTGCAGGGATTGGTTGTTGCTGCAAGGAATTGGGAAGAGACCGGCCAGAGTTAGCCGGTCTCTCTTCATGTCAGGAATTTTTGTTTACCTTAACCAGCTTCTGGTACAAAGTAATTAGCTGGGTAAGCTCCTCATCTGTCAGCATATCAAAAAAATGGGCGAACTGGGCGCGGCCATGGCTCCGGGTCTGATGAGCAAGTGCCCTTCCGGCGTCTGTGATGGCCAGATGAACGGCACGGCGGTCTTCTTCATCGCGGATGCGCTGAATGTAACCGGCCTTGACCAGCTTATCGGCGAGACCTGTGACTCCCCCGGTGGTCACCTTTAGAACCGCGGCTAATTTGGAGGGATTAAGTGGGCCCTCCTTATCCAGAAGCTCCAGAATAAGTTCGTGGTTGCGCGAAAGCCCATAGGTATGACGCTTATTCCATTCCTGCTGCCACATTTGATAATGGTCATTGTACAGCCGGGATAACTCTTTTAATAGTTCATTACGGTTCATAAATAAAAAGCTCCTCACAGTGCATAGAAGTATGAAATCTTGCTGGTAATATGAAAATGGGTAATAGAAATATTAGGCTAACATACAATGTTATCGATAATAATATCACTAAGATATTTACTATTCAACCACATGATGTTCAAATTCATCCGAACAGGAGCTGAAGCAAATCATGACAGGAATTGACGTGAACTAGGGAGTAACCAGGGTCCGTCTAAGTTGGGGAAGACAAGATGCCGGTTATGAGTCTGGTGGGCGGATATTGTTAAACCGGAAGACGCAGGCAAATACCATCAAGGCTGGAATGAGGTATATGAGGAAATGCTGCAATATGCTGTGTCGGTAAAGCATGTAGAAGGCCACAATAGCAAAGCGCCAGTCCCCTTGGGCTGGCGCTTTGTTTACTTTTTTTCAAAAAAGCCGTACATTCTGCTGTAAGATTGCTTGCTTTTGGGCCGGTCCCCTGGGGCCCAATGGTTACTGGGCAAAGCCCACACGTGGGCGCTGGCGCTCCTTGGTGTCAATACTGATGGACCGGATGGAGGTAACGGGAATGTACAAGGACTGATATTCATCAGCGTAGTTGATATAGTTCTCTTCAATGGCTTCGAGAATACCGCCTCTTACACAGGAACCATCAAGAAAATGTATGGTCACTTCTTTGTTAAGCAAATGGTTTAACATCAAATCACCTCCTGGTCTAAATCGATGTAATGACTTTGTCAATAATTCCGTATTCCAGAGCTTCCTGCGCTGACATGAAGTAATCCCGATCCATGTCCCGCTCAACCTTGTCATATGGCTGGCCGGTTCGGTCCGAGGTAATTTGAACGATTTTTTCCCGGATTTGGAGAATCCGCTTCGCACTGATCGCAATGTCGCTGGCCTGTCCCTGGGCTCCTCCGTGGGGCTGGTGGATCATAATTTCGCTGTTTGGTAGAGCGAACCGCTTCCCTTTGGTCCCGGCAAGCAGAAGAAGGGAGCCGAAGGAAGCGGCAAATCCCGTACATATTGTCTGAATATCCGGCTTGATATACTGCATGGTGTCATAGATCCCGAACCCGGCTGAGGTGGAGCCTCCCGGGCTGTTAATATACATAAATATATCCTTCTCAGGATCTTCCGCCGATAAGAACAGCAGCTGGGCTGTAATGCTATTGGCAAGTTGGTCGTCAATGGCGGAGCCGGCAAAGATAATCCGGTCCTTAAGCAGCCGTGAATAAATATCATAGCTTCTTTCACCCCGGCTGGACTGTTCTACAACATAGGGGACAAAATGACTCATTTCAGGCACCTCCGTTGGTTTGTGCAAAATGGTTTACGATCTGTACACGAACCAATGCGGCAAAAGGATACGGTGTGATGATGGGGATACGGACTTGAATGAAGCCGGGTCTCAGATGAATTTGAAATATTGGGGGAAATGGCACAGTAATTAGGAAGAAGCTGGCCCGAAATGGCTTGGGGAAACCTGGCATGAAGAGTGACCATCATACTTGCAGCAATTTATTAAGAAAGATGAAGAAGCAAGAACAGCAAGACCATGGCCCGAGGGACATGGTCTGCATGGCTTGTGTATTACTTGTTGGTGCTGTGCTGCTTATTGGGCAGCTGTGAACCCGGATTTCCCTTGGCCCGGTGCTTATTCTTCTCCGCCTTTTTCTGATTGTCGTGGACCTTCTCCACGAATTCGTGCGTGCTTTCAGACATCCTTTGTGCCTCCTTAGAGTTAATATCCTTGTTACTATAACCAAAGAAAGGGAAGTTCATGAAATGCACCGGAATAAAAAGAAGTGTAACTATATTTGCTACAGCATATGCTTGCGGATGCGGAATTCTGGTTTCATCCGCTCATTGGAATCTACTCGAATTTGACGATATTCCTACCCCATCTAAACGAGTGCTAAGATGAGGTGCGGTATTTCGTAATCTTGCTATTACATCCTGGAATCCTCCCTGAAATCCGCAGCAAAGGGTATACTATGTATAGTGGCCACAATGCTAATAGGGCAAGGAGGGATCTAGATGAAGGATGAGTACTGGACGGCGATAACCAGCAATGATGCCGCCTACGATGAGCAGTTCTTCTATGCGGTGAAGACCACAGGTATATTCTGTAGACCGTCCTGTAAATCCCGCGTGCCGAACCGGGGCAATGTCCGAATCTTCAGAAGTGCGAATGAGGCGCTAAGGGAGGATTTCCGCCCCTGCAAGCGCTGCAAGCCCACGGGGGAGCGGCTGCCCGACGAGGACTGGGTGGAGCAGATCACAACTTGTATTCAGTCGCATTATAAGGAGAAGTTGACTCTCCATATGTTGGCCGATATGTGTCATGGTAGCCCTTATCATCTCCATCGGACATTCAAGCGCATTACGGGCGTTACACCCGTTGAATATATACAGAGTTATCGGGTTGGAAAAGCCAAAGAGATTCTGATGCAGACGACTTTGCCTGTACATGAGGTGGCTTATTCTGTAGGCATTCCGAGCGCCCCGTATTTCATCACATTATTTAAAAAAATAACGGGTTATTCACCTGCCGAGTATCGGCAGAAATATAAACTGGAGCTTATGGAGGAACCAATATGAAAACAGCAGCGGCGAACACCATCTATTGGACCCTGTTTGAGGATGAAGAATGGCAGTTCTATATGGCGGCAACACCTCAAGGTCTGTGTTATGTGGGATCGGAGAACATGCCTTATGAGGAGATGGCCGCATGGCTCATCCGGCGATTCCCAGGTGCTGCTATCGAGTGTAATGATCAGCATATGAAGCCCTATATTGATGAAATGAAAGAGTATCTGCGGGGAAGACGTACCCAGTTCTTAGCCCCGCTTGATTTCCATGGCACTCCTTTTCAGGTTGAGGTATGGAACGCACTGCGACAAATTCCTTATGGTAAGACTTGTTCGTACTCAGAGATCGCTGAGACTATCCAAAGACCAGGAGCGGTAAGGGCAGTTGGGGCTGCAATTGGAGCCAATCCTGTCCTGATCTCCGTCCCCTGCCACCGGGTGATTGGGAAGAACGGCAGCCTGACTGGCTACCGGGGCGGACTTCAGATGAAAACCCGGCTGCTTGAAGTTGAACGGCGGTGGTCAGATGAAGATAGAACACGGCATGCCTAATAAAATTGCAGATCAGGTTGCCAGACTGGATTGGAACAAGCTGCAGGGAAGTCTTGACGAGCAGGGGTATGCCAAGCTGCCGGCTCTGCTGGATGAGGAAGGGTGTGATGTCATCATCCGCACCTATGAACAGGACGAGCTGTTTCGCAGCACGATCGATATGGGCAGGTTCAGGTACGGGGACGGAGAATACAGGTATTACTGCGATCCGCTTCCCTCATGGCTTCAGGAATTAAGGAGAAGTCTTTATCCAGAGCTCTCCAAGACAGCCAACCGGTGGCATGAGCAGCTTGGGAAGGAGTTTAGATACCCCTCCAATCTGGATGAATTTATCCTAAGGTGTCACCAGCACGGCCAGACTCGTCCAACACCACTAATACTGAAATACGAGGCCGGTGGATACAACTGCCTGCACCAGGATTTGTACGGGGAGGTGTTTTTCCCTTTCCAGGTTGTGTTTGCCCTTAACCAGTATGGGCTGGATTATGAAGGCGGTGAGTTTCTTCTGGTTGAGGCGCGGCCGAGAGCCCAGAGCCGGGGCCGTGTGGTTACCCTTAACCGGGGAGAGGGACTGATCTTTCCGACCCAATATAGACCTGTATCTGGAACAAAAGGATACTACAGAACCACACTTCGGCATGGCGTAAGTGAGATCACCGCCGGTATGAGGTACAGTTTGGGGGTGATTTTTCATGACGCCCTATAAACTGCTGAATAAGTACCCCAAGACCATGCTGAACAAAGCAACAGGTTTTCTTGCGGATTACACGCATTCGCTGAATCCCTATACCGGGTGCTCCTTCGGATGTGCTTATTGTTATGTGCGGGGAATGCCGGTATCCACCTTCCGGGGTGAGGAATGGGGAAGCTGGGTAGACATTAAGAAAGAGGCGGCTGGCCTGCTTGAGAAAGAGCTTGTAAGAGCCAAGTCGAAAGGGAAAGTGACCATCTTCATGTCCTCAAGCACGGATCCTTATCAGCCAGTTGAGGTTCAGGAGAAGGTAACCCGATCTCTTCTTGAGGTGATGGCTGTAAACCCGCCGGACTTCCTGCTGGTCCAGACCCGCAGTCCGCTGGTCCAGCGCGATCTGGATTTGTTCCTAAAGCTCAAAGAACGCGTAAGAATAAGCATGACCATAGAGACGGACCTGGACGAAATACGGAAGCAGTTCAGCCCATCTGCGCCTCCAATCCCTGCAAGGCTCAAAGCCCTTGGTGAACTGGCCAAATCTGGAGTTCCGGTTCAGGCTGCAATCGCACCTGTGCTTCCGAGCAGTGATGCTTTTCCGGATGTTCTAAGGTCGGTGGTGGATCGGGTTTGTCTGGATGATTACTTCATGGGTGATGGAAGCGGGGGAAGAAGGACTCGCGGACTAGGCATAGGCTCTATATATGAGAAGCTGGGCTTGGAGGATTGGTACGGGCCATCCGCATACCGCATCGTGTATGAACGGTTATTAGGAGCCTTCGATGAGGCACAGATCCGGATTAGCCGGGAGGGATTTGCACCTTGATAGGCCAACACGGGATCATAAGTAAACCATCTGGTTGGATTGTGACGAACAGCGTAATGTATAAGAAAAATTAACGGTTTACAAAAAATAAACGTGCCGGGAGAGGGGTTGCCCAACCTGGCACGTTTATATTTTGCAACTGAGATTTGTATGTAACCGGATACAGATACTTTTTTATTAAAGATTAAGTTTAGGTACTAAAATAAATGACGAAAAATGTCGATGAAAGGAGAGTGGAGAAATTTCGAATGGGGGAGAGTCGAGAGTCGAATGAAAAAGATAAAACAAATAGGGACTAAATCAGCAAGGGGGAGTGAACAATCCGGGGACAAGGCAGGAGAAAAAACGGTGTTCTTTTCCATAAAGAACAAGCTGATTGGGGCATTTGCCATTATTCTGGTTGCCCCGACCATACTCCTGTCATACGTGTCGTATCAGACAGCTAAGGAGAATGTGAACGAGCAGATGACGGCTGCGGCCAATGGGAATGTGAAACTGCTGGATTCCTTGCTGAATGATTTCTTTAACTCCAAAAAGAAAGAAATCGAAGTGTTGTCCCAGCTTGCCGACCTGAGCAGCGTTAAGTCTGACAATGGCACCAACATTGGGAGCAGCGAAAGCGTGAAGCGTAATCTTCTTATGTATAAGGCAGCAGAGTCGGATACAGAAAATGTTTTTATTGGGACGAGTGATGGACTGTACCTCGACTCAAACGCTGTGACCAAAATGGCAGCGGATTACGATCCGAGGGAGCGGGGCTGGTATAAAGAGGCGCTTGCGAGCAAGGGCAGTATTGTTGTGACTTCTCCTTATGAGTCAAAGGTAACCGGAAATCAGGTTGTTACAATTGCCAAGGTGAGCAAGGATGGCAAAGGCGTCGTGGGTATGTCTGTAACGATCAAACGACTCGCTGAAATTACAAAGAGCGTTCAGATTGGTCAAAAGGGATTTGTGTTCCTGATCGATAAAGATAAGAAGTTTGTCTATCATCCGGCAAACAAAACGGGGTCTACGGCCAAGGAAAGTCCGATGTTAACAAATCTTTACAAAGACAACAGCGGGAATTTCAATTATGAGAGCGACGGTACCCTTAATAAAATGGTATTTACGACTAACCAAACTTCCGGGTGGAAAATCGCCGGAACCATGTATGAATCAGAAGTGGCGGACCAGGCTGCACCAATCTTGAGGTCCACTTTTATTGTCCTTGCCATTTCCCTGCTTGTCGGAGCGGCTATTGTAACCGTGATTATTGTAGCCATTCTCCGGCCGCTGCGAAGAATCAACAGAGCCTCATTGCGGATCAGTGAAGGTGATCTGTCCGAGACCATCGAAGTGGTACGGCATGATGAAATCGGATTGCTTGGAAAAAACTTCAATCAGATGGCGGCTTCCCTTCGTACCGTTCTGCACAAAGTAAATGATAACGCGATGCAGCTTGCGGCTTCCTCGGAGCAGCTGTCCGCCAGCTCAGAACAAATTGCGGAGGCAGGGAAGCAGGTGGCTCTCGCAGTTCAGGAAGTTTCCAGTGGTTCAGCCCAACAGGTGAAGGAAATCAATACAACCGTCAAGGATTTGAATGGAATAGGCGGCCAGGTTCAATCGATCTCGAAAAGCACGCACGAAGCGGCAGAATCTGCCGGACATACCGAGCAGACGGCCAAAGACGGTAATCAAGCGATTCAATCCGTTATGAACCAGATGAAAGCTATTGGAGGAACCGTCAGCAATCTTGCTCAAGATGTGACCGCGCTCGGAGAACGCTCTAAAGACATCGAGGCCTTCACCCAGGTGATTACTACAATTGCTTCACAGACCAATCTGCTTGCGCTGAATGCTTCCATTGAAGCGGCGCGGGCTGGGGAGCAGGGTAAGGGCTTCGCCGTAGTAGCTTCCGAAATCAAGAAGCTCGCGGAGCAATCCAGCAGCTCGGCGGCTCAAATTGCCGAATTGATCGCGGGAATCCAGCGTGATTCTGGGACGACTGCGGCAAGTATGGAGCAGGTGATCCGTGAGGTGAAACAGGGAATTGACATGGCTGATACGGCAGGCGGTTCCTTCGAGCATATTCTCGAATCCATTGCCGGAGTTGCCCAGCAGATTGAGCAGGTATCCGTGGCTTCTCAGGCTATGGCGGCGAATTCGGATAAAATGCTTGGCTCTATCGGAGAAGTTGCCGATATCTCAGAGGAGACGGCTGCCAGCATTGAGCAGGTGGCGGCAACAACGGAAGAGCAGCTGGCCTCCATGCAGGAAATCAGCGCATCTGCGGCGATGTTAAGCAAGATGGCGGAGGAGCTTCAAGAGACGGTAAGCAAATTCAAAATTTAACAGATAGCAAGAGAGAGCAGCCAATCAGCGGCTGCTCTCTTTTTCATTGTTAAGGTAGTTTCCAGGGTCTGGTTCCGGATACTGAACCAGAGCGCTCTTTTAGGCAGGGCAATAATCTGGGCATCTTAGGCCATGATTTG
Source organism: Paenibacillus sp. J22TS3 (assembly GCF_018403205.1). Taxonomy (NCBI): domain Bacteria; kingdom Bacillati; phylum Bacillota; class Bacilli; order Caryophanales; family Paenibacillaceae; genus Paenibacillus; species Paenibacillus sp. J22TS3. The sequence goes on along the minus strand of NZ_BOSF01000007.1, from coordinate 128,349 downwards.
GAGCAAGCCTGTGGGCTGTTCCCTCGTCCCCTGGTTTCCTGGTTCTCTGGTGGAAGAACTGTAAATCATGATACTATAGGACCACAGCAGTTAGAGAGGATGGTAGAAAGTGGACAAGGATTTTCAGTTGTTATTAAAGAAATATGCGGAGCTTGTTATAAAGGTAGGTGTTAATATCCAGCCTGATCAAGTGCTTATCATCCAGGCTCCGATCGAGACTGCGGAGTTCACACGTCTGGTTGTCGCCAGCGCTTATGAAGCGGGAGCTAAATATGTCCAGGTTGAATGGGATGATGAGCAGGTGACCCGAATCCGCTACGAGAAGGCGCCGGACTCATCTTTTGCCTATTATCCGAAATGGCAGGCTGATATGATGGAGCAGCTCGCCGAAGGTGGGGGTGCGGTCCTGCATATTAAAGTGCCTGATCCAGAGTTGTTCCGGGGAATTGATTCCTCCAAAGTATCCACCGCGGTAAGAGCTGCAGCAGTGGCCCGGGAGAAGTATTCTTCTTATGTCCGGAGTAATAAGGTGACTTGGTCGCTGATTAAAGCTCCTACCCAGGCATGGGCGGACAAGGTGTTCGCGGATCTGCCGGAAGATCAGCGAATTCAGGCGATGTGGGAAGCGGTGTTCCTGATGAACCGGGTGGATCAGGATGATCCGGTCGCGGCATGGCAAGCCCATATCGCGCAGCTGAAGGAAAGCCAAGAGCGAATGAATCGCAAGCGCTATAAGTCTCTTCATTACAGAGCGCCCGGAACGGATCTCAGAGTAGAGATGCCGGAGGAGCACCTGTGGCTTGGCGGGGGAGACGAGAATGAAGATGGGATCTATTTCGTGGCCAATATGCCGACCGAAGAAATATATACCATGCCTTTGCGGACCGGCGTGAATGGCGTGGTCAGCAGTACACTTCCACTCAACTTGAACGGCCGGTTGATTGAAGGTATTAAACTTACTTTTAAGGATGGTAAAGTCGTTGCTTATGAGGCACAAACCGGGCTTGAAGACCTGGCCTCTCTGTTGGAGACTGACGAAGGCGCTTCTTATTTAGGCGAGATGGCTCTGGTTCCGCAGGATTCGCCGATCTCAAGAATGGGCCGAATCTTCTATAACACAGGCATTGATGAGAATGCTTCGTGCCATTTTGCCCTTGGCAGCTCATACCCGGTCAATATCAAAGGCGGAACGAAGCTGAGTAAAGAGGAACTGTTAGCTCGAGGAGCAAATGTCAGCCTAACGCATGTTGACTTCATGATTGGCTGCCCTGAGCTGGAGATTGACGGCGAACTCCCGGACGGCACGATTGAACCCGTGTTTCGTCAAGGAAATTGGGCTTAATAACCTGATCTTGTCTAGGGAAAGTCTGGAACAGGGCTAACAGAACCACAAATACTGCAGTGGTTTTGTTTCGGTAAAATTGGCAACAATGTTCATGAGAAACAGCAATTAAAAAAGAGACACCTCAAATTAATTGGGGTGCCTCTTTTGCTATATATGATCGACTTACACGCCTTGAGGAACTGGTAATCCGAGCCCCTCAGCCACACGGGTGCCATACTCCGGATCGGCCTTGTAGAAATGACCAATTTGGCGGATTTTAATTTCATCCTTATCTACAGGGGTCATTGCCGCAACAATATTGGCTACAAGCCGCTCACGTTCTTCCTCGCTCAGAAGGCGGTACAGATCACCGGCTTGGGTGTAGTGGTCGTTATTGTCGTATGGAACACTGTCAGCCAGACCGGATACGGCGAATGGAGCTGGCTTGTGAACCGGCGACTCGACAGCGCCGCCGTAGCTGTTCGGTTCATAGTACACGGATGATCCGCCATTTCCGTCAGCTCTCATAGCGCCATCGCGTTGATTATTATTTACTTCCGCAACCGGACGATTGATTGGAAGCGTATTGTGGTTCGCTCCCACACGGTAGCGGTGGGCATCCGCGTAAGCGAAGATGCGTCCTTGGAGCATCTTGTCAGGTGATGCTTCGATACCCGGTACGAAGTTTCCTGGAGAGAGGGTAACCTGCTCCACTTCTGCAAAATAATTATCCGGGTTCCTGTCAAGAACCATGCGGCCTACTTCAATCAGTGGATAGTCCTTTTGGGACCAAACTTTTGTCACGTCAAACGGGTCAAAACGGTAAGTGTCGGCATCTTCAAACGGCATAATCTGCACATAAAGCTTCCATGCTGGGAAATCACCGTTTTCTATTGCATTGAACAAATCCTCTGTATGGTAATCCGGGTGTTCACCGGCCAGCTTGGCGGCTAGCTGCACGTCCATGTTCTTCACACCCTGCTCAGTCTTAAAATGATATTTGACCCATACGGCCTGGCCCTCCGCATTTACCCATTTGAACGTATGGCTTCCGAATCCGTGCATATGCCGTAACGTGGCTGGGATTCCCCGGTCCGACATAAGAATTGTCACCTGATGAAGAGATTCCGGGGATAAGGACCAGAAATCCCACACGGCATTCGGATTCTTCAGATGGGTCTGCGGGTGGCGTTTCTGGGTATGGATGAAATCCGGAAATTTGATGGCATCGCGAATGAAGAAGACCGGTGTATTGTTCCCTACCAGGTCATAATTGCCTTCCTCCGTGTAAAATTTCACAGCAAAGCCGCGCGGATCACGAACGGTGTCCGCAGAACCCAGTTCACCGGCCACCGTGGAGAAGCGGATGAACAAAGGAGTTCTTTTGCCAACTTCGGACAGAAACGCCGCTTTGGTGTAGCTTGATACATCTTGGGTCACTTCGAAGTACCCATGTGCTCCGGCCCCCTTGGCATGAACGACCCGTTCGGGAACTCTCTCCCGGTTGAAGTGGGCTAGCTTCTCGATCAAGTGATAGTCTTGGATTAGAGTGGGACCGCGGCTGCCCGCTGTCATGGAGTTTTGATTATCGCCGACAGGTGCGCCGGTGCTCGTAGTCAAATGTTTCGGTGTAGTCATTCAGTAATCAATCCTTCCATTACAATATAATTAAAATTGTTTTTAGACTTAATCTAAATCATGTGTTTATTATAGCATGGGCTTTTTGGCTTCATCATGAGGTTTGCATGAGTTTTTGATGAACAATGTGGGGGACAGGGCATGGGGTTTATTGTGAGAGGGGAGTGTGGGTTAAACGATGGTTCATGTAAGTGGGGATCTGCACGAGAGTAATCCGGGAATCGCCAGGCTTGGTGCTCCAATACCTAGACGATTCCCGGTTTCTGTTCCAGGACTAAGCCTCATATTCAGCCGGGGCTTTGACTAAGCTTGCGAATACAGCACCTGTACAGCTTGCCAGCTCAGCAGGCTGTACTTCCATCTGCATTCCGACTTTTCCCGCGCTGACGGCAACTGTATTCTGGGAAGCCGCGGATATATCTATAAAGGTGGGATAATTCTTCTTCATCCCAACGGGTGAGCAGCCTCCCCGCACATACCCGGTAGAAGGTAAAAGCTCTTTTACCGGAAGCATTTCAATTTTCTTCTGTCCTGCTGCCTTGGCTGCTTTCTTCAGGTCCAACTCTTCCGCTACTGGAATGACATAAACAAACAGCTCGTTCCCGGACCGGGCCACCAAAGTCTTAAATACAGTCTCCGGATTAAGGCCAATCTTCTCAGCCACGGCTGTGCCGTGAATCTGGCCGTCTTCATTATCATAAGTATGAAGCGTGTAGCTGATGCGGTTACGGTTCAGAATACGCATGGCATTGGTTTTTGATATTTGCAAATTGAACAACTCCTCTATCTTAGAAATCCATGATTAATTGGTTGAATTGAAATACTTACGCGCGTCGGATGTAACCCCTGACACCGGGTGCTCGTAGTTCCCGCGGGCTTTAAGATTGTCCCAGAACTCGGCGTTAACCGGCTGCTGGCGGACAAGTTTAGGAGATACCCCATATTTCTGCTTAAATAATTTGTGAAAATAGGAGTACGTGCCGAAACCGCAGCTTTGCGAAATATGCTCGAGACTCCAGTCGGTGTATCTTATCCGTTCCAACGCATTGGACAGCCGGATCTCTTGGGCATACTGGATCATCGTATAACCAAGCACCTCTTTGAATAGATGTACTGCTCTTGACACGCTCAGCCCGGCCATCTTAGCAACATCCTCAATGCGAAACGTCTCTAGTGCGTTCTCTTCGATGTAACGCTTCATGCTGCCCACCACCCAATTGGTGCGCAAAGGTGAACCCGGCTTGGAGCAGCTCTGATCGGAAGCCCGGTCAAAGATCAGACACAGCGCACACAGCAGGTGCTGGATCAGTTCAGTTCGGCTTCCCTCCAGCCGATGCTGTTCAATGGACAGCTGCTGCCACAAGGAGACGATTCCATCGTCCAGGTGAACGTGCTGATAAGCCTTGCGGGGCATCCGGTTCCACCATTCGTCCACCCATTTCCCTTCACAGAGCAAATAATAATCTCCGCTCTCCGTAACTCCCTTGTACTCCTCTACATGCAGCTTGTACATATCTCCTGGTCGATACAAGAGCAGATCACCAGGCTCAATCTCGCGCATGGCCCCGTCCACCCAGGCCCGGCACCGGCCCAGCACCTGCAGCCGGAACAGGTAGAACGGAGGGCTGTTCAGATTGTTTTTATAAGACTTGGTATGTAGAGAATAAGCGCAGGCATGCAGCCTTACATCCATAGTGATCACCTTTCAGCCAAATAGTAGAGGTTTTGAACTAGATCGGATATTTATGTTACTGGCATATTTAATTATAATATTAGCAAATCAAACAGGTTCATGGAACGGTTGAACCTATAGAGAAAAGGTGAATGACAATGTACAATATGATGATCGCGGATGGTCATTCCAATGCTTTAATGGATATGGATTGGAGCACGGAGAAGATTGGGCAGATACATACGGCATTTCATGTACAGGAGGCACAGCAATTGCTGCAGAGGCACGCGATTCATATCCTGCTGCTGGATATCAAGAGGCCTTTTGAAGGAGGTTTTGAGCTGTTATCCTGGGTCAGGAAGCAGCATCCATCGATTCGAATTATTATATATACGGCACAGGCAGACTTTTTCGATGTCCAAAAAGCCATGCGTTTCGGTATCAGCGACTACATCCTGAAGACGGCTGATATTAGGGAGCTGATGGCCTCGGTAAAACGGGTCGTCCGGGAAATCGACAAGACGGGAAGCCTGCTCACCTGTGGGATTAGGTAACATTTGAATTGTACAAGAAGATTTAATGTTGACCTAATAAAACAAACTAAGTGGATTGGAGGCCGTCCCCCGGACGGCCTTTTTGGTGATTTCACGGTTCCGTGATAAGGATTGATTTGTATTGTTTGGTACAAATTGGATTTATTATGCTTTGTTTTGTAAAATTAAGAGGGAAGGACAAAGAAATATATGTAAGGGGTTGAGAATGTGCAGGGTAACAAGCAGTTCAAAATCGCTTGGTGGTTGAAATCTCTGGTAATTCTGGTCATCGTGATAGCTGTTGGCTTTGTTGGTTTACTGCCGATCCGGGCGCCTGAGCCCTTAGGAAAAGATGCGGCGGCAGACCAGTTCTCATCAGCCCGTGCGGCTGAGAAGCTCGCTGTGATTGCGAAGCAGCCACACCCTTTGGGGTCAGCAGCGCAAAAGGAAGTCCGGGATTATCTGCTCTCTGAGTTGAGACAGCTTGGGTTACAGCCGGAGGTTCAAAAGGCAACGGTTAAGTACAAGCGGTATCCGGATAAGACCGAAACTGAAGCTGAAATTGAGAATATTCTTGCCCGCATCCCTGGAACGGATAATAGTAAAGCACTTATGCTTACAGCTCATTACGATTCGGTCCCTACAGGTCCTGGAGCAGGTGATGACGGATCAGGGATAGCGGCCATTCTTGAGACTATACGGGCTATAAAGGTATCCGGAAGTCTGAAGAATGATGTCATTGTGTTGATGACAGATGGGGAAGAGATGGGTCTGCTGGGCGCAAAGGCGTTCATGAAGGAACATCCCTGGGCAAAGGATGCGGGGCTTGCGCTTAACTTTGAGGCGAGAGGTAACCAAGGCCCTTCGCTTATGTTCGAGACAAGCGACGGCAACGGATGGCTGGTCCAGGAGTTTATTAAAGCGGCTCCAACCCCACAAGCCTATTCACTCATTTACAATTTATATAAAATGATGCCGAACGACACCGATATGACAGTTCTCCGCAGAGGGGGCCTGCAAGGATTGAACTTCGCTTTTGGTGGAGGTCATGATGCCTATCATGCTGCTTCTGATACCCCGGAGAACCTGGACCCGGGAAGCCTTCAGCATCAGGGTGAATATATGCTTGCCTTAACACGACATTTCGGCCAATTGGATTTGACTACACCTCCTCAGGAGAATCGGGTATTCTTCAACGTGTTCGCTTCGGTTATGACCAGTTATCCGCAGTCTTGGGCGATCTGGCTCGCTGCGATTGGCGTGCTCTTGTACGCTATTATGATCTGGTTGGGTCTGCGGTCTAAAGCGCTCAATGTGAAAAGGACCGGAACGGCCTTTTTGCTCTCTGCGGGAACCCTGTTGATTGTGTATGGGGGCATTACCCTGGTGTGGAAAATGGTTCGCTTCATCGTCAGTGACCAGCAATGGGCATCCATACTTTTGGATTCTAAGATCAGTGACTACTCCTTATTTGCACTGCTAATCCTGACATTTGTTATTGTTGCGGCTGCAGCCCGCCTTATCTCCAAGTACATAAACAGCCTGAATATGTGGGCAGGCACACTGCTCCTATGGGTAATAGCATCCATCGTCACCGCACTTTATCTTCCCGGAGGAAGTTATCTTCTGATTTGGCCGCTGTTGTTCAGCACGCTCGGTCTCCTCGCCAGTTTTAAGCGGCATAAGAAGAGCCCTTGGTGGATAAATACCCTTGCAGCGGTACCGGGGATACTGTTGTTTAGCCCTATCCTGTATTTAACTTCTACGTTAATAACCTTAGAGGCGGCCCCGGCTATTTGCGCGCTGGGAGCTTTCACAGCAACTCTGTTATATCCGGCCTTGATTGAGTATGAGCATAGGCCATCTGTAATGAAAACTGGAAGAGCCGATATTCCATTACAATAAAACGTTCTTTCTCAGAGTAGACGGCTTATTGCAAAATTAAGCACAGCGCCAGTCCGAGGGTGTTACCTCTGGGCTGGCGCTTTGCTATTTTCGTCTACTACATGCCGAATCCCTCCTTTGGCATGGTTGCCAGGCACGTTCCATTTGCCCAAGGAACGGCTTTTTTGGTGCTGGTTTTGGATTTCATTCCCTGAAAATAATTCAAGAAATCTAAAATTAGGAAGCGTTGGGAGCGGGCGTTCGTTCTCAAGGCCTTTCGATCACGAGCCGAACTCCTAAACCAAATTAGGGGCCGTCTTACTGTACGATCCCGTTTCGGTTTTAACAGGGAGGGGATTGGTTAATTTTATAATTGACAACTTGTATATACAGGTCTATCATTAACGAAGTGCTTAACTTGTATATACAGGTTAATGATGTAAGCGCTGCAGTTAAGGATTTATATCGTTGTTTAGGAATGAAAGTTAGAAGGAGGAGTTTATCCTTGAAGAATAGCAAAACTCATGATTGGTGGCGAAAGTCCACAGTGTATCAAGTCTACCCCAAGAGCTTCAATGATACGACGGGCAGTGGTGAGGGAGATATCCGTGGACTTATTAACAAACTTGACTATTTGAAGGATCTCGGGATTGATATTGTATGGCTTCAGCCTGTCTACGTCTCCCCGCAAAATGATAACGGTTACGATGTGGCTGATTACTGCGCAATTAATCCGGAGTATGGGACGATGGAAGACTTCGATGAGCTGGCTGCCCAGATTAAGCGCAGGGACATGCACTTGATGCTGGATATCGTTGTGAACCACTCTTCGACGGAGCATCCTTGGTTTAAAATATCCAGACAATCCAAAGATAACCCTTACCGGGATTATTACATTTGGAGGAATCCGGGACCGGATGGAGGGCTCCCGAATAACTGGCAGTCCAAGTTCGGCGGCCCGGCCTGGCAGTATGATGAAGCAACGGGCCAGTATTTCCTGACTTTATACGATAAGACGCAGGCCGATTTGAACTGGGAGAACCCGAAGGTAAGGGAAGAAGTAATGAAGCTGATGACCTTCTGGGCGGAGAAAGGGGTCAGCGGCTTCCGAATGGACGTTATCAATCTGATCTCGAAAGATCAGAGCTTCCCGGATGATGACGGCAGTGTGCCTCCTGGAGATGGACGGAGGTTCTACACTGATGGACCAAAGGTTCATGAGTATATAAAGGAAATGTACGATCGTGTATTCGGTCCATACAATTTGGTGACCGTTGGCGAAATGTCCTCCACCACGATGGAGCATTGCCTGCGGTATTCCAACCCGGCGGAAAAGGAATTCTCCATGACCTTCAATTTCCATCACTTGAAGGTGGATTATCCGAACGGCCAGAAGTGGGAGCTCATGCCATATGACTTCCAGCAGCTCAAGAGCTTGCTCTCCAACTGGCAGACAGGCATGCAGGAGGGAGGAGGCTGGAACGCCCTGTTCTTCAACAACCATGATCAGCCGCGGGCTTTGTCGAGGTTTCTGGATGACGGGGAATACCGGGTGGAGAGTGCCAAGCTGCTTGCAACTACTTTGCATGGACTCCAAGGCACCCCTTACATTTTTCAGGGTGAGGAGATTGGGATGCCAAATCCGAAGTGGAACAGCATTGAGGAGTTCCGGGATATTGAATCGAGGAATATGTACCGCATACTCCAGGAGAAGGGCAAAACAGCGGAAGAAGCCTTGGATATTATCCGCGAGCGCTCCAGAGACAATTCCAGAACCCCGATGCAGTGGGATGACAGCCCCCATGCCGGATTCACGAGCGGCACGCCCTGGATCAAAGTGGATGAGCGCTATCCGCTAATAAATGTGAAGCAGCAGCTCCAAGATCCTAACTCCGTTTATCACCACTACAAGAAGCTCATTGCACTTCGCAAGGAGCTGCAGGTGTTGACGGAGGGGAGATTCCGGCGGCTCGATGAGGAGCATCCGCAGGTTTTTGCATACGCTAGAATCAGTGAAGGGGAACAGCTAGTCGTACTGTCCAACTTCAGCTGCCAGGAGACGGTATTCAAGCTGCCTATGAGCTTCCACGACAAGTATGTGGCAGGGAAAAAGGCAGAGGTGCTTATCGGCAATACCGGGGCAGCGCCTGAACTTCAGGCGGAAACCCCTCTAACCCCATACGCTTCCTATATGTGGGTAATAAGAGGATAAATGAGGGGGATTGCCCCTTAATTATGAAGAGCAAGGGAGCTGAGTGGGATGGCGATCAACAGACAAAGCGTTGAACAAATCGTTCGGGCTGTTGGCGGAAAAGAAAATATCGAAGCTGCGACACACTGCGTGACCCGGCTTCGGTTTGTACTGATAGATGATTCCATCGTGGATGAACAAGCGTTGGAACGCAATGATTTGGTTAAAGGGCATTTCTCCACTCAAGGCCAGTTCCAGGTTGTCATAGGACCAGGGCTGGTGGATAAGGTCTATGATGAAATGCTTCAAATCACGGGAGGCGAGCGCGCTTCCAAGGAAGAAGTGAAGAAAGCGGCCGGGAAGAAGATCAATCCGATTCAGCAGGCTATCAAAACGCTGGCGGATATTTTCATCCCAATACTTCCTGCAATTATAACTGCAGGTCTCCTGCTCGGGATCAATAATATTCTGATCGGTCCGGATATTTTCTATAAAGGGCAGTCCCTTGTGCAGGTCTACCCGGCGTGGGCTGACTTCGCATCGATTATCAATCTAATCGCAAGCACAGCGTTTGCATTTCTGCCCGCACTAATCGGCTGGTCGGCCGTAGTCCGGTTCGGCGGAAGCCCACTGCTTGGGATTGTGCTCGGACTTATCCTGGTCCATCCGGATTTGCTGAATGCCTACGGGTATGCCGAGGCTTCTGCGAAGGGAGCTATCCCGATGTGGAATCTGTTCGGGTGGCATATTGAGAAGATTGGATATCAGGGCCAAGTGCTTCCTGTACTGGTATCCTCCTATGTGCTGGCCAAGATTGAGCGCTTCTTGAATAAAAGAGTTGCCGATTCCATCAAACTGCTGGTTGTGGCGCCCGTTGCGCTGCTCCTAACAGGGTTCCTGGCGTTCACCGTAATCGGCCCAGTTACCTTCGGGATCGCCAATGCCATTACTTCGGGTCTCGTCTATATCTTCCATTCATTCCCGTTCTTAGGGGGTCTGCTGTACGGCGGTCTGTACGCGCTGCTCGTGGTTACCGGGATGCATCATACCTTCCTCGCGGTGGACGTACAGCTGATCGGCAGCCAGGGCGGTACATTCCTGTGGCCGATGCTGGCCCTGTCTAATATTGCCCAGGGTGCGGCAGCCCTTGCCATGCTGTTCGTTCTTCGGGAGCAAAAAGCCAAGGGTCTTGCGGTAACCTCGTCTGTATCCGCCTTTCTGGGTGTCACTGAGCCGGCGATCTTCGGGGTTAACATCCGTTATAGATACCCGTTCATCTTCGGGATGATCGGTTCAGCCATAGGGGGAGTTCTGCTCACCTTGAATCATGTGCTGGCTTCTTCTATCGGGGTAGGGGGAATTCCGGGATTCTTATCCATCTTCCCTAATCAATGGCTTGTATTCTTTGCGGGCATGGGGATCGTTCTGGTTGTTCCTTTCTTGCTAACGGTTCTGTACGGCAAGGTCGTAAGCCGGCGCAATTCAGAGGCTTCTGTAGAGGAAAATCAAGCCGGATCTGCTCACAGCACAGGAAATAAGGCATCTTCTGCAGCGGGAACCAAGCCCGCATCCGCTGGGGTTCTGGAAATCCGCTCTCCGCTCACCGGTAAGGCGATCGCGCTGGAGCAGGTGCCAGATCCTGCGTTTGCCGAGAAGCAGATGGGCCAGGGGATTGCTATCGAGCCGACTGAGGGCCGGGTAGTGGCACCTTTTGACGGGAAAGTGGTTCATGTGATCAAGAGCAAGCATGCTGTTATTTTGGAGCACCAGAGCGGGGTTCAAATTCTAATTCATATAGGCATTGATACGGTCTCGCTGAAAGGCAAAGGGTTTACAGTGCATGTCGAGGCTGGGGATGAGGTGAAGGCCGGACAGCTGTTAATTGAATTTGACAAAAAGGAGATACTGGAGGCAGGTCTCCCGCTGATCACTCCGGTCATAATTCCTGACGGGCAGGATGTGGTTGGCAGGGTAGAGGAACATTCAGACGGTCCGGTTAACGGCAACCGTGATGTTATCCTCAAAGTTCAGCTTTCCTCTTGATGTCAGACGGTTATTGTGGTCTTGCCTTAAGAAGCGCAGTCTTGATAAGACTGCGCTTCTTCTGTCCATACGCATTATGGTAGACTGTAGAAGGTGATCTAAGTTGAACAAAAATATATACTTGAATATTTACAATGATTACGCGCAGCAGATTCAAAGAGGTTTGCTGTCTGCCGGAACGAAACTTCCATCAGAGAGCGAGCTTGCCGAGAAATACACGACAACGAGGGAAACGGTACGCAAAGCGCTTAACCTGCTCTCCCAGAACGGCTATATTCACAAAATGATGGGAAAAGGGTCGTTTGTGCTTGATATCGGCAGGATGGATTTTCCGATAACCGGTTTGATCAGCTTTAAAGAAATGTCAGAGCGAATTGGCAGGCCCTCCCGGACGATTGTAGACAAGACCAGCATCATTCAGGCCCCGGAGGAAATCGCCGGTTTTCTTCAAATCCGCGTGAATGAGCCCGTATGGGAAGTGATCCGGGTTCGGGAAATCGAAGGGGAGAAGGTCATTCTCGACAAGGATTATTTCCTGCCTGAAGCGGTTCAATCACTAACCAAGGAGATTGCGTCCGGTTCGATTTATGATTATCTGGAACACACGCTGAACCTGGTGATCAGCTATGCGAAGAAGAAAATCTCCGTGGAGGAAGCTACGGAAGAGGATATCCGCCTGCTTGATTTAAAGGGGATGTCCCATGTGGTGGTTGTGCGGAATTTCGTTTATCTCGAGGACACCACCCTGTTTCAATACACGGAGTCCAGGCATCGGTTGGACAAGTTTCAGTTTGTCGATTTTGCCCGGCGTATTCACTAGTTTGTGTGTAGACATATAGCAAGGCGCCAGCCCATGGATAATCCCTTGGACTGGCGCCTTGTTTATTTTTTTGAACGAAGCCGTGCACTTGGCTGTAAGATTACTTGCTTTCGAGACGGTTCTTTTCGGCGTTATTTTTTGCGGACATAGGATTTCTGTTTCACAATCCCTTTGGAAGTCAGCTGGTATACCGTAACGTCATAGATACCGCTGTGCCGTTCGGCATTGGAATCTTTGGCTGGGTTCCACTTTGGATTCAGCTTTTCTGCTGCGACCTCAAAAGAATCGGCCTTTAGAAATTTAGCGGTGACATCAATCCCACCGAACTTTTTCTTCACAAACACTTTGCCATTTGCATGCACACCGACCAGATCAACACCCAATCCACCGCTGGCTCCGATATAGTAAATGGTGTACAGGAAAGTATCCCCACCTGAGGTCAGTGTAAACTGAATATCTCCGCTTCCTTCAAAATCATTCTTCCCTGTCCAGACCTTCTTGCCAGCGTACTTGATCACAGGGAACAGGCTGTCGCCCGGCTCCTTCTCAATGGTCAGACCGTTCGGAAGCTTGACTGGCAGCTTCTTCGGATTCATTGCCAGCTGAACCGCGGGATAGACCTTGGCGGTGTACTTGGTGGAAGCCGCCCCTGTAATGCTTGCAGGCACCAGCATAGCGAAGACAAGTACTAATAATGCGAGTTTTCTCATGATGTGTCGCTCTCCTTCTGATGGATAATAGGAATATGTACCTATGTTATTATCGACCAGACGGTTTGTTTTTGTTAGATCCAGCTGACTCTAATTGCTTGGGATTTAGTCCCCACCGCCGCCCCCGCATCCTCCTCCACATGAGGAGCTTCCGCCACAGCTGCTGTTTGAACTGCAATTGCTGCTGCTGCAGGATGACCCGCTGCTGCAGTTGCTTCCGGAGCAGCCGGAGTTGTTCGAATCATCTCCGCCTGAGCCGCAGGCAGAAGCAGAGGAACACCCGGAGCTATCTTTGCGGTGAGGATCTTCCTGCGGGACCATATGATCCACGAAATTATCCGGATCGTTCATGGAGAAGAATACCGCCGAGGCCAGCAGCAGATCGGTATTCTGGAAGTCCATGCGGTGGTCCGCCGCGAGCTTATCCCCAGCCATTCCAACACGGAAGCGGAGGCCATCCAACACGGCATCAATCGCTTTGCGTGCAGCCTCTGAATGCTCATAAGCCCAAGTGTTGAACCGGCTGTCCGAAGTTAAACTGGAGGCCGGGTCCCTGTAGTGTTCCAGTTCATCCTTTGGCAGGGGATTTCGGAAGAAAGGTCCCCAGATTAATGCGCTGTGAGGATTCCAGCCAAACAGCTCCACATAGATAAGATCGAACCAGGCCCGTTCCGCTGGCATGGGTTTTGAAGGTTCACCGTTTGGCATATGATGCAGCATTTGACCGAGAAAGCGGGTCGAGAACTGCTGGTACTCATAGGTATACATCAGCATCTCGTGCCATACCTCATCCACCGCATTGCTGAACATGGGAACCTGCTTGAGTACGGAGCACATCATGAAGAAGCGGCGGAGTTCCATCCATCGCCATTCATACTCGTGTTCCGTCATATTAGGATATTCCTTCAGAACCCTGTCCTTAAGAGACGAGGCCCAGGATTCGGGAATGGCTTCATTCAGCGTCAAGAACAAATCATAGGCAGGGCTCTCCGGCTCAGCAACAGGTGGGGCGGGCGGGGCCTTGCGGAGCTTTCTGGAGAGGGGTGAGAACTTCCGGTTATCCCTGTTCTTGACAATAAATCCGAAGAGAAATAACAAAATCGCAGTTAATAAGATAAGAACGATAATTGAATTTTGGCTCATTAGCATGCTCCCTCCAACAGAAGATATTCCCATTATCCCAGAAATAACAGATTATGCCTATAAATATATATGTATGAGCAGAAGAAACAGAGCAGGCAAGATCAGCATTTGGAAGGGCGGCCTCTATGAAACGGTTTCTTGTTCTACTTGGAAGCAGATTGGATTTAGAGTAGCAGCATCCGCTATAATTCAATGTAAGGATCTGCCAAATTCAGATAGATTGGAAGGAATGATTGTTTTGGAACAGTGGGAATATAGAACACTCAAATTCAAAACAGGCGGCTTTCTCGGCGGCAAAATCGACGAGGAAGAATTTGAATATGCCCTGAATACATACGGCCAAGAGGGCTGGGAACTGGTATCCTGCTTTGACACGAGCCAGTCACAAGGAGCCTCGCGGGATATTATCGTTGTTTTTAAGAGAAGGAGACAAGTGTAACTGAGCTATGGAATAGGGTTGGAGCTGTACGACGTATGGGACATCATTGATTGTGAGCTGGTTTATTAAGCCTTATCAGGTTCGTTAAGTTTTATGATTTAGGTAAGAATTCCGGAACGTTGTGCCGAGCTAAGCAGTTAGTGGCTTGGTGGTCACATCGGGATAATCAATCGGTTAAAGGAGCCTTGCCGTGTTCATTTTGAAGAGAATCACAACCTGGTGCCTGATCGGTTCTATCGCAATTTGTGTGCATCATAGTCTAGGTTACGATAGCAAAAGCCTGCTGTTATTTCTGACCTGCCCTGTTCTGCCAGGATTAAACGGATGGATAACCGACCTGAATATGAATCCGGCCTCGACTAGCTATGTGAAGCCGTTAGAGTATGTGATTCATATCAGTTTCTGGCTCGTGGCAGGGGTTTTGCTGGATATGGCTTTAACCAGATTTATGAAGGCTGTGCGCAGCAAATGAGAGTGCGGTGTGTCGGCACAATAAGCAGAATTGCAGGAACCTGTATGATTGCAGCTCATGACGGGCGTGGTGCAGCGCTTGTCCCTTTTTCAAATAAGCAGATTTGCAGAAACCTGTATGATTGCAGCTGTGAGTGTCGAGCCTGGCTCCCAAGGGAGGCCAAGCTCTTGTGCTCGTGAATCATCAGAAGCTTGCTCCGAATGGTAACGGGCAGGCTATAACAGAAACTCGACCGGGAATTCGCCAGAGGCTCAAATAGGTTATGGTTAAAATTACCTTGTAAGCGGTTAATTAAATCTGTTGTCAAAATGAAAAGCATGTGTTATCTTGAATGAGTAACCGGTTACACACATTAGAGGTGAACAGGAAATGAGCACAATTAAAGATGTTGCTGCCCATGCGGGAGTCTCGGTTGCCACTGTCTCCAGAGTCATTAACGAGACTGGTTATGTACATGAGAGCACCAGGCAGAAGGTGGAGCAAGCCATTAAACAATTAAACTACTCGCCCAATGAAGTGGCGCGTTCGTTATTTAAACGGAAATCGAAATTGATCGGGCTTCTGCTGCCTGATATTACGAACCCCTTCTTCCCGGAGCTTGCCCGTGGGGTAGAGGACCGGATGCAGGAGAGCGGGTACCGGTTGATTTTTGGAAATAGTGATGAAGATGAACATAAAGAGCAGGATTATATACAGACGTTTACGCAGAATAATGTGGTTGGAGTGATTTCCTCCACCAACGATCACACTGCGGATACTTACAGCAAGCTGAAGTTCCCTGTTGTGTTCCTGGACCGTACATCGGGAGACAAACCCTCCGTGTATGCGGACGGCAGAGAAGGCGGACGCATGGCTGCCCAGGAGATAATTTCCAGAGGGAGCCGGAACATAACGGTTCAGCAAGGTCCTAAGCATGTTAGACCCGCACAGGACCGGTTCGAAGGCGCAGTGGAGGTTCTGGAGAAGTCGGGGACAGCCTTTCAGGTTCAACTGACTGCTTCATTCTCATATGAAGAAGCCGGCTTGAAGGCCAAGGAGCTGTTTGCGGAGTATCCACGGACCGACGGCGTTATAGCCAGCAATGATATCGCCGCCGCTGCGGTGCTTCATGAAGCGCTGAGGCACGGGAGGAAGGTGCCGGAGGAGCTGCAAATTATCGGCTTCGACGATATCCCCGTAAGCAATCTGGTGTATCCTTCGTTATCCACGATTCACCAGCCGGCTTACGAGATGGGAAGAGCAGCCGCCGAGCTGCTAATTGAACTTGTAGAGCATGGACATGCTCATCAACATATTATTCAACTGCCCGTCAGCTTTGTTGAACGGGGCACGACAAGAAAGGCGGATTAAATATGGCGAAGATAGGTGTAATCGGAAGCTGTTCAATGGACTTGGTTGTTACCTCCAGCAAGCGGCCTGGCGCAGGCGAGACTGTGCTGGGGGAGAGCTTTAAGACAGTACCTGGCGGCAAGGGAGCGAATCAGGCTGTGGCGGCAGCCCGTCTTGGCGCTGAGGTGACGATGATTGGCCGGGTGGGTAACGATGGCTTTGGCCAAGAGATTTTAAATAATTTCAGAGTAAATGGTGTATCTGTAAGCAATGTGGAACCGGTTACAGATGCGGAAAGCGGTACGGCTCACATTGTATTGGCCGAAGGTGATAACAGCATTGTGGTTGTAAAGGGAGCGAATGACCGGGTGACTCCTGAATATGTGCAGATGAAGTCGGAGGTGCTGCGGGGGTTGGATATGGTGCTGATTCAGCAGGAAATTCCTGAAGAGACTGTGGTTCTTGTAAGTCAACTGTGCAGCAAATTCGGGGTTCCCCTGATGTTGAACCCGGCACCGGCCCGGGCTGTTCCATCGGAAGTCATTGAGAAGGCCGCCTATCTGACACCGAACCAGCATGAGGCTTCACTGCTGTTCCCGGATATGAGCATTCAGGAAGCGCTTCGCACGTATCCGAACAAACTGTTTATTACGGAAGGCTCACAAGGTGTCCGGTACTACGATGGGGAGAAAGAAGTGCTGGTTCCGACATATAAAGTGGAAGCCGTGGATACTACAGGTGCGGGAGATACCTTTAATGCAGCCTTTGCGGTAGCGCTGGCGGAAGGCAAGCCAGTATATGAAAGTGTTCAATTCGCGAACCGGGCTGCTTCGCTGTCGGTAACCAAATTCGGCGCACAAGGCGGAATGCCAACCCGCACGGAAGTGGAGGCGAGTCTTTAGTTATGAAGAAGCAAGGGATACTGAACAGTCACATTGCCAAAATCCTGGCAGATCTCGGACATACGGACCAAATTGTAATTGCGGATGTCGGTCTTCCGGTGCCGGAAGGGGTGCCCAAGATTGATCTGGCTCTTGCCTTCGGTCTTCCTGAATTCCAGCAGGTGGTTGATCTCATTGCCGAGGATATGGTCATTGAGAAGGTCATCATAGCAGAAGAGATATACAAGGATAATCGTAAGCAAGCCGAATATATAGAGAACAAATTTATGGACTGTGAGATTGAAGCTCACACGCATGACGAGTTCAAAAATCGGACGCGGCAGGCAAAAGTCGTGATTCGCACAGGAGAAGCGACACCATACGCCAACTGTATTCTGCAAGCGGGTGTTCATTTCGGTTAAGGAGGAAGTCATCATGCATATTCAAATGAACCATATTCATAAATCCTTCGGTACCAACCGGGTATTGACCGGCGTTGATTTCGAGCTCAGGGAGGGCGAAGTGCATGCCCTGATGGGGGAGAACGGAGCCGGGAAGTCCACGCTGATGAATATCCTTATTGGTCTTCATCAGCGTGATGAGGGCACGATTGTCATCGACGGGCAGGAGAAGTATTTCTCCTCGCCTAAAGAGGCGGAGGAATATGGAATCGCTTTTATTCACCAGGAGCTCAATGTTTGGCCGGATATGACAGTGCTTGAAAATTTGTTCATAGGCAAGGAAATCAGGAACAAAGCCGGATTTTTGAATACCAAACAAATGAAAACGCTCGCATTGAAGCAGTTCCGTAAACTATCGGTAACGATCCCTCTGCATCAGGAGGTTGGCGAGCTGTCCGTCGGTCAGCAGCAGATGATTGAGATCAGCAAGGCGCTGATGACAAACGCCAAGGTCATCGTCATGGACGAGCCGACAGCGGCTCTGACTGAACGGGAGATCCAGAAGCTGTTTGAAATTATCGCTTCATTAAAAAGCCAAGGTGTCTCCGTGGTCTACATCTCTCACCGGATGGAAGAAATCTTCGCCATCTGTGACCGGATTACGGTGATGCGGGACGGCAAGACCGTCGATACGAAGGAGATTCCGCACACCGATTTTGATGAAGTAGTCAAGAAAATGGTCGGCAGGGAATTGACCGAACGTTATCCCGCAAGAGAACCGAAGCCGGGTGAAGTTATTCTGGAGGTTAAACAGGCGGGAAGCAAGGGACGGTTCGAGAATGTCAGCTTTCAGGTAAGAGCCGGAGAAATCGTGGGTTTCTCAGGACTGATGGGAGCCGGCAGAACCGAGATTATGCGGGCCATCTTCGGCCTGGATTCGCTGGACAGCGGAGAGATTTGGGTGCGCGGACACAAAGTCAACATACGCAAGCCTGAAGATGCCGTGAAGCTGGGCATTGGCTTCATTACAGAAGACCGTAAGGATGAGGGTCTTGTGCTGGATTTCTCAATTCGCAAGAACATGGCCCTGCCAAGCTTGACGAGTTTTGCCTCCAAAGGCTTCATTTCCACCTCCAAGGAGCAGGAGTTCGTTGATATGCTGATCAAACGTTTGCAGATCAAGACCCAGTCTGGCGAGACTCCAGCCCGCAGCCTGTCCGGCGGTAATCAACAGAAGGTCGTTATTGCCAAGTGGCTGGGAATTGGGCCGCGACTGCTTATTCTCGATGAGCCGACACGTGGGGTTGATGTTGGGGCTAAGCGTGAAATTTACCAACTGATGAACGAACTGACGGACAGAGGGGTTGCCATCATCATGGTATCCTCGGAGCTTCCCGAGGTCCTTGGTATGAGTGACCGGATTATGGTCATCCACGAAGGTAAATTAAGCGGAGAATTGTCCCGTGAAGAAGCCACACAGGAAAAAATCATGACACTAGCAACGGGAGGCAAATAAAATGACAACTCTTAACGATGTCAACACAAACACCACCAAGAAATTCTCGCTGTCTCAAATGACGCAAAAGCTGGGCCCGCTGCTTGGACTAATCATCCTCATCTTGATTGTATCGGTGCTGAATCCTAGCTTTCTGGAGCCTTTGAATATACTCAATCTGCTCCGCCAGGTTTCAATTAATGCCTTGATTGCATTCGGCATGACGTTTGTTATTCTGACCGGAGGCATCGACTTGTCGGTCGGTTCAATTCTGGCGCTCTCGAGTGCGTTTGTCGCCAATATGATGGTATCCGGTTTTGACCCAATCATTGCGATAATTATCGGCTGTCTGGCTGGTGGAGTAATGGGTGCGGTTAACGGCCTGATGATTACTAAAGGTAAAATGGCACCGTTCATTGCCACGCTGGCTACGATGACAGTATTCAGAGGTCTGACCTTGGTGTATACGGATGGTAATCCGATCACAGGCCTTGGCAACAGCCTGGTATTCCAATTGTTTGGCCGTGGCTACCAGTTTGGCATTCCAGTTCCGGCAATCACGATGATTCTTACCTTTGCCGCGCTGTGGGCAATTCTGCACAAGACTCCATTTGGCCGCAAGACGTATGCGATCGGCGGTAATGAGAAAGCTTCTATTGTATCCGGTATCAAAGTGGATAAAGTAAAAATCATGATCTATTCCCTTGCAGGGCTGCTGTCAGCTCTGGCTGGCGCAATTCTTACCTCCCGTCTGAACTCGGCACAGCCAACTGCGGGAACCTCTTATGAGCTTGACGCCATTGCGGCTGTTGTTCTGGGTGGAACCAGCTTGTCCGGTGGACGCGGAAGAATTGTGGGAACGCTGATCGGTGCGCTGATCATCGGGACCTTGAATAACGGACTGAACCTGCTGGGCGTATCTTCCTTTTACCAAATGGTCGTTAAAGGGATTGTCATTGTCATCGCTGTGCTCATTGACCGTAAGAAATCCGCTTAGAAGGAGACGACTATTATGAAAAAAGTTACGTTAGTGCTGATATCTCTGATGCTTGTGTTGATGACAGGCTGTTCGCTGGAGCCTCCGGGCTGGGCCAAGCCCAAGGCAGTCAGTGACTTGAAGGAAGCTAAGATTGGCCTGTCGATTTCAACATTGAACAATCCGTTCTTCGTATCCCTGAAGGATGGGGTAGTGGCTGAAGCGGCAAAACTGGGGCTTAAAGTGATTGTGGTGGATGCGCAGAACGACTCCGCCAAGCAGAGTAATGATGTGGATGATCTGATCCAGCAAGGTGTTAATGCACTGCTGATTAACCCTACGGACTCGGCGTCGATCTCGACCGTGGTCCAATCGGCCAACAACCTTGGAATTCCGGTGATCACGCTGGACCGTTCAGCTGATAAGGGCGATGTGAAAGCCCTAGTAGCCTCGGACAATATTAAAGGCGGGCAGATGGCCGCCCAGTATATTGTGGATCAGCTTGGCAAGGATGCCAAGGTGATTGAGCTTGAAGGTGTTCCAGGTGCATCTGCAACCCGTGAACGGGGCAAAGGATTCCATGAAATTGCCGACAAGCAGTTGAAAGTTATTGCGAAGCAGGCCGCTGATTTTGACCGAACAAAAGGCCTGAACGTCATGGAGAACCTGCTGCAGGGGAACCCGGATGTGCAGGCGGTGTTCGCTCACAATGATGAGATGGCGCTTGGCGCGATTGAAGCGATCCAAAGCTCCGGCAAGAACATTCCGGTCATCGGCTTTGACGGCAATAAGGATGCGCTGGATTCCATCAAAGCTGGCAAACTTACAGCTACAATTGCCCAGCAGCCGGAGCTGATTGGACAGCTTGCGGTGAAGGCAGCGAAGGACGTTCTTCAAGGCAAGCAGGTTCAGAAGTCGATCCCGGCTCCGCTGAAGCTCGTAACGAAATAATGAAATAACGAAATAACGAAATTGCAGCAGGATGAGAAGTCGAACAAAAGGTCCGGGCTGAAATCAAAATACGGCTTAAATTTAGAACTGGTAGGTACGTAAAACACTATCGCCAAGCTTCTCAAGAAATCCATGTTTATTAAAAGAACCTCCAACCCGCTAATGCGGAGCTGGAGGTTCTTTGTGTGTGAACTCGTGCGGGTAACACGATAAACCTGAATAAGCATGCAGATCTGCTTATGATGCGCAGCCTGCACACTCGATGTAATTATCACCGACCGCCTTGCTAATGCTCAGAAGATCGCCCATTTGAATGTCGTCTTCTGTTGTGAACTCATAATCGTAGGCGGTTTCCAGCGCAAGCTTGGCCGCTTGCTCCTTGCTGTCCGCCAAGACGCTGATCTGCTCTTCCTTGCCGGTGGAGATCACAGTGTAGGCAAAGGTATAACGCAGGTTTTCTTGTTCCATTGCAGCACCTCCTAAGAAGACAGTATGGATTGCTCACTTCTCAAAAAGAAGCGTATGGACATTATACACTAACCTTTAGTTACTTGCATACTATAATAAATTAATAAACGGTTAGCCGTTTCTTTAACATGCACTCTACATCGTTAGGGAAAATTCACGTGATGAAATTGACACACTTGAATTAATGTAAAATTAAGAAACAATTGGAAGACCCTCTGCGTCTGATAATATGATCCGCCTAGAAATATAGTCGGTTAAGGAAGTTTGTAAGATGGGGGGGATGATGTGGAATGAAAAAATGGATGCCAATCATCATCACTGCAGCTCTGATGGCAGGCGTGGCTAGTCTGGGAAGCGCTATCCAGGCCAAGGCAGCTTCAAGTTCACGGGAACAGATATACATCAACGGTGCATTTCAAAAAGATGCGCTTATACAGAATGGAAGGGCGCTGGTCCCGCTTAGATCGCTTAACGACCCGGGTTGGCTGACTTACAGCTATGAACCCAAGATTCGTGAAGTGACTGTCAAGAGCAAAGACGGAGGAAAAGTGATCAAGCTGAAAGCCGGCTCGAAAACCGCTTTGGTGAATGGTAAATCAGTTAAACTGGACCAAAGTATTGTAAATCACAAGGGCAGAACCTACTTGCCTCTTCGCTTCGTAAGTGAAGCGCTGGGCGGGATCGCCTATTATAACGCTAAGGACAATAGGGCAATTGTTCGGACTCCAGCAGGACAAACCGATTATGAGACGCTGATGAAAGGCGATCTTACAGCAGCAAGAAATGTTGCGATTAATCTTCAGCGGGTTTATGATCCCGGATTATGGTATCCGCAGGGATATGGATATTATACCTATATTGTGTTTCCTGAAGGTCAAGCTCTGCAATTCTCAAGAAAGCACAGATCACTTACCGATTACCTAAAGGTAAATCGTGATGGTCTTTTGGAAGTAGTGTACGAGGAAAATGACATAGGTGGAACGAAGCCCAAAACGAGGGGGATTAAGCCCAAACGCAAAGGAAGTTTTGTTTATTTTTACTATGATTTAATGGGTGGTGGTCTTGATTATGGTAAGGGTAAATTTAATAGTGAAGAAACGAAGCTGGGCTTTATTGAAGACTCTAACGATCCGGGAAACAAATATCCAAGGGCGGTGCCCGTCGAAGGTGAGGTACGAACAGATTAAGGTACGGCAGTAATCCAATTAATCCCGGTTATTTATGTACAAGAGGGTGTCCAAAAGTCATCATGAATGACAGAGGGACACCCTCTTGTATGTACGAACAGGCGAAAAAAGTATTCAATTCTGCTCGGGATGATCCGACTCTACAAGATGCTTAAGCATCGAAAGCTTGTTTTCCCAGAATCGTTCATAGTAATTCAGCCAGCTTCTTACCTCGGACAGCGGCCCGGGATCCAGCCGGTAGCGGGTTTCGCGGCCGACTTTTCTTTCCTTTACGAGGCCGGCATCGGCAAGAATACGCAGATGCTTGGAGACCGCTGTCCTGCTGATCGGAAAATGCCCACTGATGACATTAACCGGCATCTCCTCTTCCACCAGCAGTTTCAGGAGCTTCCGCCGGGTAGGATCAGCAATAGCCTGGAACACATCATGCCTGGCTGAACTGCTGTTCAGATCAGGCCTCGACATATTTGCCGAGGCGTTGTCCGATTTCTCCCCAGCCGCGGCTCATATTCGTGTGAGGTCCTTTATCAGCCGCATCCCAGCCTGCATGGGTAAGGGTGAACTCCGTAGAGCCTCCAAGATCCCGCAATTCAAAGGTGATAACCCAGCTCTTGGCCCATTTGAAAGATAGGCGGTTCGGGGGATCAAGCTCGATCACTTTGCACAGATTCTTCCCCCATGGACCCGCATCCAGGTAGAATTCCGCACCTTCGACAGGCTGGAAATCGTTAGGCATGAACCAGGCTTCCATGCCTTCGGAAGTCGCGACTGCGTCCCAAACCTTTTGAATCGGGGCATTAAAAGTAAACGTATGACGAATGTCGGGCAGAGAGTTAGGTGTAGTTTGATCCATGTTGAAGTCCTCCAGTTAGTTAAAGTGTATTAAGATTTATTAGGCTGCATGCTCCTGATAGCTCGGGGCCCTACTTTCTCCACTATTATATGCAAAAAAACAGGCTTTTCATCGAGCCATATAAGTTGAACTAAAGAATTACCTATAGGCGAGTTGTGAAAACACTTCACGCGGCTGCTTTCCTAATTAATCACCTAGTCCAACTTAATCAGCAAGCATATGAAACCAAAAGGTTTCGCTTTTGCATTATATGACACCTAAAGGTTTCGCGTCAATCCCCCAACTTTGATCTAGGTACCCAGATATTGCATGAAATCTCCATAACAAGCTCATGTTAAAGCTTGGAGGTGATCGTGATGACGGGCAGAAATAATAAGCCTAAGAATGTGGGGCCATCCGCCACACCTTCCCGGCTGGACCAGTATGGACAGGAGATGGCTGAGGATATGGTTACGAAGGTAACCATTAAGCGGAATGGCTCCAAACGTGAAGAAAAGTAAAGCTGCAGCGGCCCAGAAGATTTATTCTGTGGTCGCTGTTTCTTTTTATTTCGATCTACAGCCGCCTTTTTGTAATGCTGGAACCTCAGGCTGACGCTGATTTTCCAGTTATCTCGCGCTTCGTAAATGATGGGTAACAATTGGGATAATTGGGGCAACAGAGGTTGGAGGAAATCTTCGTTTCGCAGCGTTCTTATAAAGGACTGTGGATTTCTTTACATAATTTCAATTTTCAAGAAAAATTTTGAAACTAAATAGGTGAAACTTACATCTAATTATATAGCTCAAAAAATAAGAGAACTAAGCCATAATAGCGTGAAAGGAAGATGTACAATGAAAAAGTGGATTCCATCCGCCATTGCAGCAGTTCTACTCACAGGTACAGTCGGTCTTGGAAACGTGGCTGCTGCCAAGTCATCTCCAAGTATCAAAGAACAGATATTTATTAACGGGGTAGTCCAAAGTGACGCCCTCGTCGAAAAAGGAAGAGCACTCATTCCTCTCAGATCCTTGAACGATCCGAACTGGCTGACTTACAATTATGATGCCAAGACCCATATGGTAACGGCCAAGAGCAAAGACGGCAGCAAGGTGATCCAGCTGAAAGCTGGTTCAAAAACCGCTTCGGTCAATGGCAAACAAGTCGCGCTCGACCTCAGTGTTATGAATAAAAGCGGTCGCACTTATGTGCCTCTTCGTTTTGTGAGCGAAGCGCTGGGTGGGACTGCCTACTATAATGCCAAAGATAAGCGGGCGATTGTCCGGACCCCAGCGGGACAGGCAGCGTTTAATACATTGATGAAAGGGAAGCTGGAGGATGCCCGTAAAGTGGCGCTTAAACTTACAATTGTGGAGGGACCGGACGCTTGGACTCCTCATGGGGAAGGCTTTACCACGACCTACCGATTCCCTGAAGGCCAAGCATTGCAATATTCCCAAACTTATAAGCTCCTGACCAATTACATCAAGATCAACAACGATGGAATTGCCGAAGTGATCGGCCAATTGGATGAGAATGAAGGAAAGTCGAAAACAAGAGGTATCAAGCCTGACTACAAAGACGGGTATGTCTATTTTTCTGACAACTGGATGGGTGATACCCTCCACTATGGAAAAGTAGATTCAGCCGGGAAAGACACAGAGCTGGGACAATTCAATTACACTCAGAATCCGGAATATAAGAACAGTTCAATTGTTCCTATTGAAGGGGAGACTCGGAAAGACGCAAAGTAAGTGATTCAAAGCTATAATTGTTCAACATATATAATTTATAAAGCGATTCAAAATAAGAGAGGCTGCCTGACTCCGTGCTCATTGCACGGGATCGTGGCAGCCTCTTACTTATAACACAGAATATCACATGTAATAATTGTTGACACTAAAGCGAAATGAAAATACAATCAGATAAAGTAACTTTGTGTGTGAGGAGAACTGACATGGATGTCTTAGATGATTTATACCACCGGACAGCTTTTCATATTTCCGCTGAGAAATTAATTCTTATCATACAATCATTGACCGCTAAAAAACAAGATGAGATTGAGTATTTTAAGGATAAAATCGCGAGGTATGAGCAAAAGCGCAGAAAGGAGGAGGCGGCATATCAGTCATTATCGCCTCTGCGCAGATTATTTATCGGTCGTCCTCCCAGCCATCATCAGGCGGTCGAATATATGGTTTATGTCAAGGAACCTTTCAAGAAGATTGAAAAAGTAAAGAGAGAGATCCAGGACTTGAAGCGGGTTCTTGAAAGAATTCAACAGAATCCGGCATCCCGGGAAATTGTCCTGTCCCATCGTCTGATTGATGAACTGGCTTCTTGGGTGGAAAGCGAGGAAATATCTAATGAATATTGAGACTTTACACACGGGACTTGACACCGTATGGGTCGTGCTTACAGCAGCCATGATTCTGCTCATGGAAGGCGGCTTCGCTTTGGTTGAGGCCGGCTTTGTCAGGTATAAGAACAATGTGAACATTATTATGAAGGTATTTGCTGATATAACGTTAGGAACGTTATGCTATTATGTTCTTGGTTTTGCGCTTATGTATGGCAAGGATGTGATGGGCCTCATCGGTTCCAGTGGATTTCTGCTGGGAGGCGACTTGTCCCATTTGAAATTCTCTATATCGATAGACACGTATTGGCTGTTTCAAGCAGCTTTCGCTATTGCCGTAATTTCTATAGTCTCAGGCGCTGTGGCTGAACGGATTAACTTCAGGGTATACCTTTTGTATATTGTGCTAATGACCGCGCTGATCTATCCGATTGCAGGCCACTGGGTATGGGGGAGCGGCTGGCTTGGCGCGCTGGGGATGCGCGACTTTGCAGGTTCGGCCGTCATTCATGCGCTTGGCGGCTTCTCCGCGCTGGCTGCTGCCATCGTCATTGGCCCGCGCAAAGGAAAGTTCACGGCCAAGGGCGCTAGTACAATAGCTCTGCCCAGCAACCTTCCGCTTGCTTCGGTCGGTGCGTTCCTGCTGTGGTTCGGCTGGTTCGGCTTCAATGCGGGAAGCACGCTTACGGCAACCGATGTTAGGATTGGCCATATTGCCATAGTCACGATGCTTTCCGCTGCGGCAGGGGGAGCCACCACTATGGTGTATACCTTAATCCGCTATAACCGCTCGGATGCGCCTTCCGTGATTAACGGATCGTTAGCTGGCCTGGTTGGAATTACAGCGGGCTGTGCATTTGTCAGCGATGGGGCAGCTATTGTGATTGGGGTGGTATCAGGACTGCTCATGATGGCCGCCACAAATTGGCTGGAGACAAGGAGGATCGATGATCCGGTCGGTGCCTTTCCCGTACATGCAGTGTCAGGGATGTGGGGGACTATTGCCACAGGATTATTTGCCCGAGATGAAGGATTATTCTATGGCTATGGATGGCATCTGCTTGGAATTCAAATTGTCGGTCTTCTCGTTCTGTGTGCTTGGGGCTTCCTGCTGACCTGGGCTGGACTCAAGTTGATCAACCGCTGGGTTCCCGTCCGCTCCACGGAAGAAGAGGAGGAGATTGGACTGGATATCAGCTATCATGGGATTATGGCGGCCCATCAGGCTCATGATTTCATTGATGATGAAGACCGGTATTTGAAGGATTTTATGAGGGGCAGAGATGACCGGGATTGACCTGGAAAACTCACGCTATGTTATGCCTCTCGGTAGAATTCATATAGAAAGAAGGAGTGCATCGGAGAATGCGCTCCTTTTCTTTTTTAATTAATAGGTTTTAAGAAAATTTTAATAATTGGTTCACGGCATGTTTACTATTTCTTTCTATCCTTAGTCATGTAGTTCAATACAATCTCTAAGGAGGACAATATGAACAAGAAATGGTTAACTATCGGAGGCGCGGTTGGACTAAGTGTTGCAGTGATGGCTGCTACCGGAATGAGCGCCATGGCAGGAGCTTCGGGCTATGAGGCTTACAAATCCGCACTGAAGAGCACGCACAGCATCCAGTCCGCAACGGTTCAGAGCGCCGCATACATTCAGGACAACGGCAGCGATCTTGCCAGCTTAAAAGGACAATTCCAGATTGATTTTACTAACGGGAATTCGAGCGGGAATGTAGAATTCAGTTCAGGCGGAACTCAGAAGAATCTCGGTGTCTACCGGCAGGATGGTCAGACTATCCTTAAACCGGCTGAGAGAGATACTTACTATGTGGCAGAGGGAGGCAAACATAAACACGCACCAAGACCTCACACGGCTGATCCTGAAACAGCAAAACAGGTCGAGTCGGTGATCGATACGCTTGTCGGGAATATGAAGGATTATGTGAATCTTGAGCCGAACTCAGACGGTTCGAAGCAAATTACAGTTCAACTGGATCATGCACAAATTCCATCCGTTGTTAACACGATCGCCCCGCTGGCCATCAAAGAGGCAAGCAAACACAGGGAAGATACCGGAAATTCCAAGCCGGGTACAGAACTGCCTCTAGCTGAGCTTAACCTTAAAAACTCCCTTCCCGAGCTGACCACTCAGATTCAAATTGAACAGGTAGTAGTGAAAGCTACAATTGATTCTTCGAATCATATCAAGCATCAGGAAGCCGATCTGGTGATATCTGGGGCGGATAATACCGGAGCCGGACATAAATTGAAGATTCATCTGCAGGCGGATCTCTCAGGCCTCAATAGCACCACCCCCAATAAAGTTGATCTGAGTGGTAAGAAGGTACAAAAGCTGAAGCAGGTAAGACATGGTGAGTCTGCCTTGACGGAGCAGCGTTAATTTCCAAGAACGAAGAGACAGACAGGTGCTTGCCCGCAAGGCCTGTCTGTCTTAAATCGCAATCTTAGGAGGATATTATGGGGAGTATTCTAAAGACAACCGAGCTTAGCAGGCAGTATGGTAAGGATAAGGGGATTCACGGGATTGACCTTGAGTTATATGAAGGTGATATCTATGGGCTGTTGGGTCCAAATGGGGCCGGGAAAACCACGTTTTTGAAGCTGATTACAGGATTGATTAAGGCGGACCGGGGGGAGATCAGCTTATTCGGGGTTCCAGGTGCAGATGGCCTGCAGAAAGGGATGCATCAGCTAGGGTGTATGATTGACTCCGCAGATTTTCATGATTATTTGACTGCGAGGCAGTACCTTTCTACTGTCGCGAGGTTCTATCCCCATGTAACGGGCATGCAGATCGACGGAATTCTGGAGAGAGTAGGCCTGCTGAATGTCAGGAATGTCAAGATCAAGAACTTTTCGACGGGTATGAAAATGAAGCTTGCCCTGGCAGCGGCCGTGCTGCCTTCGCCCCGGTTTGTCGTTCTGGATGAGCCGACTAACGGACTGGACGTTGAGGGAATCGTGATGTTTCGGGAGTTAATTCAAAGTATGAACAAGGAAATGCATAGCACCTTCCTGGTATCGAGTCATATGATCCATGAGCTTGAGCAGCTCTGCAACCGGGTGGGGATTGTACAGAAGGGGAGAATCGTGATGGAGGGGGAAGTGAAGGAGCTTCTTGGATCGGGGCAGACGTTAGAGTCCTTTTATCTGGGAGTCCTTCAGGGGAGTTCCAGGAACGTGGAGGTGCAGGATGTCTAATTGGAAATCAGCCTATGTCAATGAGTTGGTCTTGATGATGTACCGGAAAAAGGTGATTATCATCGCGGTGTTCTCCGGTATTCTGCCGGTGTTGGCCGCACTCCTGATGCGAAGTCTTCAGCCGCTCCTTGGTTTATTTGCGGTAAGCTCGTCGTTTCCGGTTGAAATGCTGGGCCTCTTTACAAGTGTTTGGCTGCCGCTAGTTATGTTAACCTTAACTGCAGATCTGTTCCCTCAGGAAGTGTCCGGGCGCACGCTTAAGCTGATCTTGATTCGTCCGGTGACCCGTTTGCAAGTATTTCTTGGCAAGGCTGCTGCTCTGGCTACAGTTATTGGTGCGCTCCTTGTGATTTCAGGTTTAGTCTCGTACTTATGCATGGCTGCGGCAGGAACCTCAGCCGGATTCAGCGAAGTTCTATTAACAGCGAAGGCATATCTGGCAGCGTATGGGGCCATGCTGGCCATACTGACCCTGTTTGTGTTCGTAGCCCAGTTTTTCAAAAGTGTCAGCGGGTATATCCTTGTCATGATCAGTTTGTATGCCGCGATCAAGCTGGCGCCCTTTTTGAACAGCTCGATTGCCGCTTTTTCTCCAGCTTCTTATACCGGATGGCACCTATTGTGGTTGAGTCCTTATGTCAGCGGGAGCAGACTCTTGACGGGGGCATTATTTCTGACAGCCAGCTGTGTGCTGTTCCTTAGCCTGGGTTATTACAAGTTCGATCGCAAAGATCTCTGAAGAGAAGGAAGATGCGTATGTCCATCCGGTTAAAATTAATCCTGTCCTATGCGGCGATGCTGGTCATTCCGCTGTTTATGATGATCTTTACAGCCATTCTGCTGACCTTAGTCTTCAGAGGAGACTTGCAGAACATTAAAGATCAATATGGCACACCAGATAGCAGTTATGAAGTCCATAATATTGACCGCATGCTGAAGGAGGTCCGGAGAACTGCGCAGAATAGTCCGTTATTATTTAAGGATTCGGCATATTTGAATGAAGTACAGATGGAGCTTAAATCGAACAGTGCGGATATACTTGTTCGAACCAAGGAAGAGTTAACTTATATTCCGTCCACTTTTCAATATAGAGACTTCTTGCGTCAGCTGCCGGGATTTAAGTGGACCGGTTATTCCGTTAAACGTGAACCGATACAGCTGGGCGCCAAGGCTGCTGAGCTGTCCCAGTATGATTTTTCATTTCCGGATGGACAGCAGGGAAGTGTATTTGTGATCACCAAGGTGAACCCCATTGTTAATTTTGCCCAAAAGTTCTTTCCGACGCTGTTTATTTCACTTATCCTTGTCCTGATACTCACACATACGCTGCTTACTTACTTTGTATCCCGCAGCATTATCAGGCCGCTGCGCGAGCTTAAGGATGCAACCAAACGGATTAAAGATGGAGACCTTGATTTCAACTTGAAGATTGCGAACAAAGATGAAATCGGCGAACTTAGCCAGGCCTTTGAGCAAATGCGTGTAAAACTAAGAGAGTCCATTCAGACTCAGCTGCAGTACGAGGAGAACCGTAAAGAACTGATATCTAATATTTCTCATGATTTGAGAACGCCGCTTACGGCGATCCGTGGATATATAGACGGAATTGGAGACGGTATCGCAGATACGCCTGACAAGGTGCAGAAGTATCTGGATATTATCTCATTGAAGGCCGGAGAGATGGATCAGATGATCGATGAGCTGTTTCTGTATTCCAAGCTGGATTTGAACCATCTGCCGTTTCACTATGAGAAGATCAATCTACTTTCATTTTTAACGGATTGGTCCGAAGAGCTGGAATTTGAATTGAATAAAAATGGAGTTAACTATGACGCTTATATTCGAATTGATCCCGGTACGGAGATTTCAATTGACCGTGACAAGCTCCGGCGTGTATTCTCGAATATTATCAGCAACTCCTTGAAATATATGACTAAAGATGAGAAAAGAATCACTCTGAACGCGAATGTAGCAGGCGGGGAGTTTGTCATGAAATTACATGATAATGGACAGGGGATTGACGCTGAGGCTCTACCGTTTATATTTGAAAGGTTCTACAGAGCTGACCCTTCCCGGAACAGTCACACAGGGGGGAGTGGACTTGGTCTTGCCATCTCCAAACAAATCATAGAGGGTCATGGAGGATCGATCAAGGCGGAAAGCATCAAAGGGGAGGGTACAGGCATCACGATTACACTTCCCCTTATTCCTAGTGAAACGGGTGAGCAGGCTTGAAGAATATTCTGATTGTTGAAGACGAACAGCTAATTGCCGAGCTGCAGAGAGATTATCTGGAGGTAAGCGGCGGATTTAGTGTGGATCTTCCGCAGACGGTGAGCGGGGTCTGAACCTGGCTCTAAGCGGACAGTATGACCTGATCATTCTGGATCTCATGCTTCCGGTGCTGAATGGCTTTGAGGTCTGCCGAAGAATCCGCAATGAGATGAACGTACCTATTCTTATGGTTACTGCCAAGAAGGAAGATATTGATGTAATCCGGGGACTTGGACTTGGCGCTGACGATTATATTACGAAGCCCTTTAAGCCCGGGGAGCTGGTGGCCCGGGTGAAGGCTCATCTGGCGAGGTACGACCGGCTCACAGGGAACAAGACAGGTTCCCCAGAAATACGTATACGCGATTTAATGATTGAACCGGACTCCAGGCGGGTGTATCTTCAAGGTCATGAGATTAGTCTGACAACCAAAGAGTTCGATCTGCTGCATTTCCTTGCAGTCAATCCGAACCGCGTATTCAGCAAGAACCACCTGTTTGACCGGGTATGGGGCATGGATGCCCTTGGCGATGCTCAAACGGTGACCGTTCATATCCGAAAGCTGAGGGAGAAGATAGAGACCAGTCCGTCCAAATCGGAATATATCGAGACCGTATGGGGAGCGGGGTACCGGTTCCGGTTATGAAGAAAGTCTGAGTAATCAGATGCCGAATGAGCACAGTCCCGGACTCACGGATTTGAACCGTTAATTAATGTGGTTGTTTGATGCAAATTGAATTGAAATTCTGAATTGAATCTTTGTAAAGACCTAGACCTTGCCAAGCAGGGTCTTTTTGCGCTGCTATTTTTCATGGGAAGAACGGCTGCTTTCAAGGGGAGAAAATGAACAGGAAAATTCTGCTTGTCAACAATCGAATTAAAACTTGTTAAGGTTATATAGATACCTGCACGACAATCAAGATAATACTTCAAGAGGTGATGAACGAAGATGGCTAGAAAGCAATGTCTGTTCTGTGACGGGATTGTTTCGATTGTAACGGAGGGGGAGTATGACCGGTTTGTCAGTTGTCACTGCTCTCCGACTGGAGATTACCTGTTGGAGCGGGGCAGCTATAATTCCATCCAGGCATTACCCTATCAGGACAAGAGACAGATTCTTCATGTGGTGTCCGCCTACATCAGGGAGATGTCCGGTGCCGGTAAAAAAGTGAGGATAACAGCGGAGGGCTTAAATGACATTATGAATTCGCCGGAAATCCCAGTCACGATTGAGGACAAGGCTGGCCGGCTGCTGTTGTATTTATACAAGAATTCTGGAGCCCCTGATGATCCGGTCGTGATCCGGCCCCTATCCCACAGCTTTAATCTGACCTACTCGCCCAATCTGCAGGAACTGGTGTTTATTATCGACCGGCTTGTCAGTGAAGGTTCCATTTCCAGGGAAGGGGGAACCTTCAAGTTAACCGCCAAAGGTTGGAAGGAAGCCGAAGCCAGGGCAGGCGGCAGGAAGCTGAAAAGCTGCTCCGTTATCATGCCTGAAGGCGGCCTTACGGTGGATTGGCAGGAGAAAGTGCTGCCCCGGCTGGAGCAGTGTGGCTACCAACCGCATATTTGGCGTGAGGAAGTAGACGCGAGTTTGGACATTTCCCCTGTTGAACTGATTCATGAGCGGCAGCTTGTCGTTGCCGATGTGACCAAGCCTTCACCTGACGTATATTATGCCGCAGGGATTGCGGCAGGAAGCAAGGTGCCGGTTATTTGGACAGCCAGACAATCAGAGTACGAGCCATTGCCGGCGCATGCGAACCATATTCGGCCGCTGGTTTACCAGTCTGCGGAAGATCTGGCTGAGAAGCTGCAGCAGAAGCTGTTATCCCTGTAATTTAATTCGGATTAAAGTCTCTCCATGATATTGAAATAACTATGACAAGAATTGTCGCTATTACAAGCTAGAATGAATTATGACAACAGATTGTCTATCCAATATTAAAGGAGAGGGATATGATGAATTTCCAATTAACCCCGTATCTTATGCTTAATGGTACAGCCAAGGAGGCCGTTCAATTCTATCAGAAGGTGTTGGGGGCCGAGGTCGTGTTCATTCAAACGTTCGGGGAAGGTCCAGAGGAGTTCGTAAACGGTCTGTCTTCCGAAGAAAAGGGGCGGATTGCCCACTCCGTTCTGAAGATTGGTGACTCCGCGCTCTATGTTGGTGATGTGGAGACTGGCATGGCCCCTGTAAGAGGTGGCCAGATTATGCTCTGCATAACTACGCGGGATGTTAAAGAATCACAGCGGCTTTATGAACTGCTCCAGAAGGATGGAGGGGTTGTGAATCAGCCGCTCCAGTCCACCTATTTCAGCCCATCCTACGGGGTAGTTACCGACCGTTTCGGCGTGACCTTTCAAGTGTTCACAAGAAAATAAGATAACGGTTCACCATCGTGGCTCTGATGTACAGGCTTCCTGTGCATCAGAGCCATTCTTTCTTTTAAGCCTCAATTCTCATAGAGAAGGGAGGAGGCACATATATTGTAGGAAAACTGGCTGAAGGGGCTGGGTTCTATGAAATCAAAGCTTCTAAATTCACCGTTCACCTATGCGCTCGGTATGCTGGCTATGATGATCCCGGTCCAGGCATTCAGTGCATATTACAGTTATTATTATGTAGAGAAGCTCGGCCTTGCAGTAGGTCTTGCCACTTTGGCGAGGACGATCTTCCTGATATGGGACGCGGTAGACCAGCCCATATTCGGCTATTTGTCTGACCGGACGCGAAGCCGCCTTGGAAGAAGGAGGCCGTGGCTGATCGCGGCCACACCGCTGTTTGTGATCAGCTTTGTGATGATTTTCGCAGTTCCTCAAGGGACAACCGGAATGGGGCTGTTCATCTGGTTTCTATCCGCGTTAATATTTTATGAAACCGTCTCCACGGTCTTATGGGTCAATTATGGGGCGTTGTTTCCGGAATTATTTCAAGGAGACCGTATTAGGGCCAAGGCATCTGCGGTCCAGCAGGTGTTTCAGATTGCCGCTCTGCTGATTGCCTCAGGCTTGACGTCCGTGCTGATCTCTCTTTATGGTTTTCCAGGGATGAGCATGGTGTTTGCACTAGTATTTGCTTGCTTAATGGCCTTATGCATCATTACGATCCGCGAGCGGACAGACGATGTGGCACAGGAGCCGTTGAAATTCAAAGAGGCGTTTCGTCTGACGCTCCGCAATAAGCCCTTTTGGATATTCAACATCGCTAATTCGTTCGCCCAGACGGTGAACGGCCTGCTTAGCTCGATTATCCCTTTTTACGCCAAATATGTGCTGCACATTCCTGAAGACCAGGTATCGCTGCTGCTGGCTTCTATCTTCGTATCCGTCATCCCACTTGTCGCCGTGTGGTACTGGCTTATCCGCAAGCTTGGAGGCACCGCCGGCTGGCGGCTGTCGCTGGCTTGTTACGCGCTGTCGGTTATTCCGCTCTGGTTCGCTTTTGACCTTGGCAGCGGGATTGGCGCCGGAATTGCGGCAGGCTTTGGACTCTCCGGCTTTCTGGTGACACCAGCCGTGATCAGCGGCCAGATTATTGACCAGGACGCAGAGGAGACGGGAGAGAGAAGAGAAGGCATCTATACGGCGGTGGCCGGCTTCATTACCCGTTCCAGCGGTCTGCTCTCCGCGCTGGCCTTCTGGATCGTGGGGGCTCTATTTGGGTATGTGAGCGGGGATCAACCGGGCTCTCACCCGGAAGCAGCTTTCAAGATCCTGGTCAGCGGTGTTCCCTTTCTTCTGCTGGTTATTGCTTTTCTGATCTCGCTTGGCTTTAAGCTTTCAAATACTGAACGGAAAGGGGACTAACGCTTGTGAGCAAATATTTAATCATCAATTGTGATGATTTCGGCCAAAGCAAGGCAGCGAATGAAGCGATAATCCAGCTGCTCGAAGAGGGGGTGGTCTCCTCGGCGACCATCATGCCGCCCGCCCCAGCCTTTGAGGAGGCGGCGGATTGGAGCCGGCGACACGGCAGAGGCAGGATCGGCCTTCATCTTACTTTTACCAGTGAATTTGCGGGTTATCGTTGGGGCAGCTTGACGGGAAGTGCTTCCCTTCGGGACGGGGAAGGATATCTGCCACTGACCGTTCATGAATTTGAAATTCAGGCTGCGCCGAAGGATGTCAAAGCGGAGATGCTGGCCCAGTTCACGGCTGTCCGCCGGGCTGGGATTGAAATCTCCCATGCGGATAACCATATGGGCAGTCTGTATGGGCTGGAGACGGGCCGGAGTTATCTGCCCATGGTGCTGTGGCAGTGCTCCCGCCGCAGAATTCCTTTTCGGCTGTGCCGCAACATATACGACAAAGACACGCTGCTCTCCGGTATACCTGGAGTGGAGGCAACGCTGGCCAAGATCGTACGGGTAGCAGATTTGATGGGGGTTCCCATCCCCGATTACCTGTTATCCCATCCGTATACCCTGCAGGAGGGCGAGACCTATGATACTTTCAAATCGAGCCTGATCCAAAAGCTGTATGAGCTTCCCTATGGGGTCAGTGAGACGTACATTCATCCGGCGGTTCACGATCCGCAAATGCTAAAGCTGATCCCTTCCTGGGAGAAGCGGGTGTGGGAGTACAGATTGATGCTGGACGGGGATTTCAGCCATGCGCTCAAGGATGCGCGGGTGGAGCTGACCGATTACCATTACGTGAAGACGAAGCTTAGAAGGTCTAGAGCGGTGGGCCTTAGCCGGTTTATTTTTCCCCGGTCGACTTGACGTGATATGATGGATTTATCGTAGTTGGTGAGAAAGGGACAGCTAAAACCTTGTCAGGCTTTCAAGCTCGGGTGATGAACTTAAAAGCGGGAGCAGTGTGTGCCGCAGCGGGTATTATATGTTTATAATCATGATATCCTATCCAGAGCCCGTATTTTTAATGAAAGGATGATAACGATATGCTGTCTACACAACAAAGACTCAGCTTGCTTGAAGAAAGGCTAACCAGCGACCATCACCGTGATCTGTATTTGCAGACCAAGCATCTCATGGACAGTCTGGATGCTTACGAAGAGAAGCACCGCAGGATCGTTAATATTCAGGCGATAGAGGGAGGGATCAAGCCGCAGCACGAGGTGGAGCAGGTTTTCTATTCCACGATCCGCGACTTCCGGGAACAGCTGCTTAGAACGTTGGAGAAGACTGCAGAGGACCTTGAGCACAAATATGATAAAAGCTATCATAAGCATTACCAGGACGGCGTTGATTAATATGCATCAGCTGTGAAGCTGTGTCTTTTCATGGGAGTCTAATCGGATAAGGGGATAGGGTCAAATGACATTCATTGGGGATAACGATATCGTTCTATTTCAAGGCGACAGTATTACGGACGCTGGACGTGATTATTATGATGAGCGCTCGCTCGGCACAGGTTACGCTTTAATGACCGCAGCTGAATTTGGGCGCAGATACCCACGGAAGCAGGTTCAATTCTTAAACCGGGGAATCAGCGGGAACCGTGTGGTGGATCTGCAGGGCCGATGGAGAGAGGACTGCCTGAAGCTTCGGCCTACATGGGTCTCCATTTATATTGGCATCAATGATACCTGGCGCAAATATGATTCGAATGATCCGACCACGGCCGAGTCGTTCTACAGAGGTTACCGTGATTTGATTGTTCAGACCAAAGAGGAGCTGAATGCGAATCTGATTCTGATGGAGCCGTTTGTTCTGCCTGTTCCAAAGGACCGGTCCGGATGGCGGGAGGATCTCGATCCCAAGATCCAAGCAGTGAGGGAACTGTCCAGGGAATTCAAGACGTTTTATGTTCCGCTGGACGGGTTGTTTAATGCCGCCAGTAGTCAGGTTTCTCCCGCATACTGGGCGGAAGACGGGGTTCACCCCACTCCCGCAGGCCATGCGTTAATCAGTCAAGCCTGGCTTCAAGCCGTGCAAGCTTGATTCGACAGTTTAGTCTTAACAATAAGCCAAAGCCAATCTGCTGCAGATTGGCTTTTTTATGTCTTTTTTGGGGAGGATCATAACTTTGCACTCATTCCGGGTAAATATAGATTGACGGTAACAACCAGGTCAATACGGAAAGGAGATATCCATATGACACATGAGCAAATGGAATAATGCATGGAGGAATGCATCCGCTGTATGGCAGCCTGCAACCAGTGTTACACTGCTTGTCTTCAGGAAGAGGATACGGGCATGATGAAGGAGTGCATACGCCTGGACCGCGAATGTGCGGACCTGTGTTCCTTTACGGCAAATGTGCTGTCGCTGGGCGGTTCCTATGCCAAGCAGCTGTGTGAAGTGTGCGCGCAGGTATGCGAGGCATGTGGTAACGAGTGCAAAAAGCACAAGGCAGAGCACTGCCAGCGCTGTGCTGAAGCGTGCTTCCGTTGTGCCGAGGCATGCAAGGCGATGGCTGCATGATGTGGGTTCAGGATAACCTCTTGCCTGATTAAAAGGAAAGGGGTTATTTTTCGTGGCAATAAAAAAGTGGATTTCGAATCGCTTAATTCATTTCTCAGTAATTTTTTTAAGCTCAAAAATAGATGCCTCAGATAACAAGATAAGCCTATCGTTATTAACAACAAAAAAGCTTACACTTACAGGTATGCTAAGCTTTGTAGAAGGGTCACTTATATCTATTGCTTTTACAACATCATTTATATTTAAATCTGGTATATCTATTTTGTATAATCTATAAAAAGAGTCAGAGTTATAGCATGTCGTTGTAATTTCATAAAATGGATTTTGTAGTTCATATTGATAATCATAATAGTTTTTAAGTCCTTTTGATGAAAAAAAGTCTTTTTTGATTATAATTTCATCTCCAATAAATTTTTGCCCTGTTGGATGTTCAGAAGCATCATTATATGAGTTTGCAAATCCTAAAAGCTTCTCAACTTTCCAAGTTCCATAGAAATATTTTTCAGTTTCACTATCCAAACTCATACGTTTTACAAGACACGATTCGGATTTGTTTTTTGGAATAATAGACTTATCCGTTTCAGGTTTAGACTCACTAGAAGTATTTGGATTTGATGTCATTTCAGCATTTTTACAAGCCGATGCTAACATCAACATTAGCATAATACAAACCAATATTATTTTTTTCAATCTGATTTCCCCTTTCATCTACCTGGCAGAAATTATATCAGAGCAATTGAAGCGATGAATGACATGAAATTAACAATATTTATGAATAAGATTAAGTTTATGTTATCTGAATCAGGAAACATATCTATTTGGGTCATCGTGGAAGAAGAAACAAACGGATCCAGGTAACGCAGAGCGGACATGATGTCTCCAGGTTTCCATTGATATAGCCTAGATCTTACTTTAATTTTGGCTCTATTAATGATAAAATATAAGAACGTTAGTTCTTATTCTGGGGAGTTGGTTGTAAAAAACACGGGTTCATTTCCCTTTATTAAGTAGGACGAACTCTCTTCACAAACAGTTGGATGGGGACATTGGTAACAAAGGCTAAAATATAAGCTAAGAATACAGAAGGTAATCCAAACAATTATCTTCCATAATATGGGTGATCATTAGCCTGAACTTTGCATGGGAAAGGGGAACAGTCTTAGCATGATCACAGACAGATATGCCGAGATCGATCATGTCCTGCACTATATCAGACAAAACCTTCATGAACCGGTGCATCTCTCCAAGCTTGCCAGCCACGCAGGCTACAGTCCATATCATTTCACCAGGGTATTTAAAGAAAGAACGGGGCTATCCCCGCTCTATTACGTCTCTTCGCTTAGGCTTCAGAAAGCCAAGGACCTGCTGCTTCACACCCATTTGAGCATTAGAGATATCGCTCTTGAAATAGGGCAGCAAAGTCTTGGCACGTTCACTTCGAGATTCACGAGCCGGGTTGGCTTAACCCCATCGCAATTCCGGAATTCTACAATAGATGCTGACTTGCATCTGAGATCCTTGCAGCAGGTTAGGGAATCGAGTCAAACCTTAACCCTCTCCACAGCGAATGGGGTAGTTGAAGGGACCGTTGTTACTGATCATCCTTTCCAAGGAATCATTCTGCTCGGATTGTTTGCGAAGCCTATTCCGGAAGGAGTTCCGCTGCATGGGACTCTTCTATTCTCACTCGGCCGATTCCGGTTAACCGGTGTCAGACCAGGCACTTATTATCTTATGGCGACCTCGGTATCCTGGGGGACGAAGGCCGTAGATGTGCTTCTGCCGCACCATACGCTCCGCACAA
This sequence comes from Paenibacillus sp. J22TS3, assembly GCF_018403205.1. NCBI lineage: Bacteria > Bacillati > Bacillota > Bacilli > Caryophanales > Paenibacillaceae > Paenibacillus > Paenibacillus sp. J22TS3. Next base: position 88,900 of record NZ_BOSF01000007.1, on the reverse strand, counting down.
GATCCAGGGAGCCGGTTGTTGTCCGTCCCTATGAGCCGGTCCCTGAGCAGAAGGTCACCCTGTACCCGCCAAGATTTGATGATCCGCCCATTCTCATCTCACTTCCCCTATTGATGCAAAATTATTTGAGCAAGTCTATGAATTACAGCAATCGGTAAGAAATACAAAGTTTCTTCCTGTGCTAAACTAACAGAATCTTCCCTAGCCAACTATATCAAGATTGGCTGTTTATGCCGCGAAAGGAGGAGCTTTGATGGTTAAAATGATTTTGGATATGAGCATGTCGCTGGATGGATATATTTCCGGCCTGAGCGGGCAAAGCAGCGGCCTTCATGATTGGTTCTACCACCGTAACGATCTAAGAAACGCTCAGATTATAGATGAAATGGTGCTAGGTACCGGAGCGATCGTGATGGGAAGGAGAACCTATGAGCTTGGGGATCACATGGACGGGTTTGTACACAATCCCTTTAGAGTTCCTCACTTCGTACTGACCCACAGCACGCCGGAGCGCCCAGCCAAGGGAAATACCCGGTTTGTTTTTGTCACGGATGGCACCCATAGTGCTGCTGTACAGGCCAAGGAAGCCGCGGGTGGCAGGTCGGTCATCATCATGGGTGGAGCACATACAGCCCGGCAGTATATCGAAGCAGGGCTGATTGATGAGATTCACATACATATTGTTCCTGTACTGCTTGGAGGAGGAGTCCGCTTGTTTGAGTCCAACATAGGAGGAGATGGCGGATCTTATCCGCTCGAGGTGATTCAGGTAGTAGAGGCCCCCGGGGTTACCCATGTGAAGTACCGCGTAGTGAAGTAGAGCGGCACAAGAGTTAAGGGACTTATAAGGACACCAATCACCGCCAGGTCCAGGGACTGGCGGTGATTGATGTTTGTATTATTTTGCCGGGTCTTCAGGGAACTTGGCCGGGTCAAAATATTCATAAGCGAGGATAACTCCGTCCTTGTCCGTTTCAATAACGGTAAGTTTTTTTTCTGTAGCTTGGATTTCCGTACCGGAAGTTAACGCCCAAGCGTCAGCCCATTCAAAGCTTTCGCTTTTTTTCTTGCCGATCTCGGCATTCTTCATAGTATTTAAATAATAGTACACATGGCCTTCGGGTAATGATTCAAAACTCACTTTGTACATCCCAGGATGCTGTTGATTGTCAGAGAGTTCAATAGTTATCTCTTTCGAAAGGCCCTTTGAGCGCACGACTTGATCCTCACTAATCTTGAAGCTCTGATATCCGATGACTTCCTTGGTTGCTGTATTATAACTGATCACTGTGATGACATTACGGGAGTTCACAATAGAGATCGGATTGGCCTCGCTTAATATGTCTCCTTCCTCACCGGAATTCCATCCTAATGTACCGTTCTCATCCGAGTTGTAAGCCAGTCCTATTATAGCGGAAACGGGCTCGGCAGCGACCTGATATTTAAAGGCAGTCCCCTCAGGGTGCTCGCCAATTTTGGGCTGCGTCTTATTCCAGTTTCCTTCCTCGACACTCGGCTTTACAAAGCTGACGGTACTGTTCAGCCCCGGATTCTCCACCTCAACCTTCCGTACGATGGGGGAGATAACGTTGCCGGCAAGGTCGGTGACTCCGCTAACCTGAATTCCCGCATCTCCTGTAAAGAAGCTTGGCACAGAATACAGTCTGTTACCAATTGAGAATGTTTGTGGGAAGGTTAAAGTGACCTGCTTCTTATCGCCTGACAGAACAGCTGTAGATGCTTCTGGCAGGTTAGTGGAGCTAGCGGAATCCTTAACAAGCTTATAGGAAGACAGGTTAATGGCTGAAGTGTCACTTAGAGCTTCGGAAAAGCTTAAAAGTACGATGCTCTCACTACCTTTACGCTTAATTGAGAGCAGCTGGGGAGCCGTGGTGTCTGATGGTGGCGTATACCCGCCTCCACTGCTTGGGGGAGTATAGGTGCTTCCGGTACTTCCGGTATTGGAAGGAGGAACGACGGGCGGAGCCGGGAGCAGATTTCCTTTTTCAATAGTCACCGGTTTGTCGGTCTTCAATGTCTTCCCTGTTAAGGACTGCAGTCCATCTATAGAGACCGCGGGTTGATTGAGCAAATCCTGGCTGAGAGGCCCGTCGAAAATAATCGTAAGAACCTTCCCGTTTGTGGATAACCTGAACTGAGCCTTAATTTTATCGAGCGGTTTGCCGTTAATAAGGATCTTAGACAGGTCTACTTGGGAGGGCTGAAGGGAAGCGCTGAAGGTAAGGTTAAGCTCATGCTGTTCGGTTACAGAGGCGCTGAGAAGCTGGAGCGGATCGAGTTGAGTCTTGGTTTCATAACTTGACAGCACAAGATCATTACGATTGGCAGTTCCTGTCCAATTCATATTCGCCTGTTGTTTTAAAAGTTCCAGTCGCACTGCTAAGCCTACATAGCCTGCTGCCCAGTCACTAACCGTCCCTTTTATACTCAAATGTTCATTCTTAACGTCTAAGCCGAGGACGCGCACCAGGAATGCCGCAAGCTGCTCTTTGGTTACTGGGCCGCCCGGATTGAATGTATCAGCTTTGCCATCCCCATTCGTAATCCCCGCTTGCTTGAGCGCTTCGATATAGGGAAGAGCGTAGCCACTAGCAAAATCATCTGGCTTAACATCTTTAAAGCTGGAATTTTTAAGAGAAGTATCCACCTTCAAATTAAGGATAAGGGCTGCAACTTTGGCAAATTGCGCCCGGGTCATTGCATCGTTTAAGCCAAATCTGCTGTCCCCTAGCCCATCAAATATACCTGAACTGATCAAGGCATCAAATTTGGCTTTGGTCGCAGCATCCAGGTCTTTTAGATCCACGAAGTCCGCACTGGTCTTCGCATGAGTAAGCGAAGGGACTGACAAAGTAAGCAGAAGAGCAGCTGCTGCGGAATAGACAATCTTTTTCATTCAATCAACCTTTCTGTAAGTGATATTTCGTAATATTATAGTGGAATTTAAAAAAAAGTGGTATATGCCTTGTGATAAAAGTTATAGCACTAATCGATGGAATCATGTATATTGCCTCATTTCCTAGTTGTAACAATGGGTTGGATGTTGTATATTTAATGCAACTAATGCAAGCGAGCACTTGCTTGCATTAGTTATTTTTTCAGCATGGAGGTCGGTATTAATGGGTACACAACATATTCAAGGAGAACCGCGTGAGCGGATATTAAACGCAGCAGCTGAGCTGATTAGGCTCAGAGGTTTTAAAGCGGTAACAACTAAAGACTTGGCGAATTCAGCGCGGGTAAATGAAAGTACCATATTCCGCCAGTTTGGGAGCAAGATGAATGTGCTCAGCGCGTTAATCGAACGATTCTCTTATTATTCAGGGATGAAAGATGTCTACGAGCATCATATAACATGGAATTTGCGGGAAGACCTGTCCCGGTTCGCTACTGCTTACCAGCAGTTCATGCGGGAGAACAGCGCACTAGTTCTAATTGGCCTAAAAGAAGCAGGGGTGTTCCCTGAGTTGGATGAACGGATTGCCGGGGTTCCGAAGCAGACCAAAGAAATTCTTGCGTCATACTTAAACCAGATGTATGAGAAGGGCTATACTAAGCGGCTGGACTTTGAAGCGGTAGCCATGAGTTTTATTTGGTTGAATCTGGGGCATTTTCTTTCAAAATCTCTCTATGGAGATACAATCAGCCTGGTAACCGACGAGCAGTTTATTGGCTCCGGGGTGTGTGTTTTTGCGGATGGCCTGCAAAAGGGGGGAGAGTAACATGAAAATTGTTGACGTGATTATTGTCGGAGGTGGCCAGGCAGGCTTGGCTCTGGCCTATTACTTAAAGAAGAAAAACTTAAATTTTATCGTTCTGGAGGCCAATCCGGCTATTGGGGACAGCTGGAGAGACAGATACGACTCTCTGCGCTTGTTCACGCCAAGGAAATTCAGCAGTCTGCCGGGCCTAACCTTTCCAGGATCTCCTGGCGGCTGTCCAACCAAGGATGAGGCGGCCCGTTACCTAACGGATTATGCTGAATACTGGAACCTGCCAGTGAGAACTGGGATTAAGGTAGTGAAGATAGTGAAGGATAGTGAGGGATTTACCGTACATACCGATTCGGGGGATTTCTATTCACGTAATGTGGTAGCAGCAACTGGGCCGTTTCAGCAGCCCTATACACCAGCGTTCTCCAGCTGTCTTGATTCTGATGTTGTGCAGATCCATTCCTCCGGGTATAAGAATGAGACACAGCTTAAGCCGGGGAAAGTATTGATTGTGGGGGCTGGTAACTCGGGGGCACAGATCGCCGTGGAGTTGGCGGGAAGCCGGGAGGTCTATCTTTCTTATGGGGATAAGCTTTACTTCAAGCCATTGACCATCTTTCGCAAAAGCATATTCTGGTATTTTGACAAGCTTGGGTTAATTAAGGCCGGATTGAACACGAGAGTGGGCCGCTGGATGAAGAACCAGCCTGAAATTATATACGGGACTGAACTCAAATCACTGCTGCAGCAGAACAGGATTGTGTCAAAGGCGAGAGCAACAGAAGCCACAGGAACCACGATCGTATTCCAGGACAACAGCCAGCTTCAACCCGAAAATGTAATATGGGCAACCGGCTTTCGACTCAGCTATCCATGGCTGCAAATTCCAGGCGCTTTGGACGATCGGGGTTATCCGCTTCATGATCAGGGGATAAGCCCGGTCCCAGGACTTTATTTCCTCGGTCTTCCATGGCAGTCTTCCCGCGGTTCGGCGTTGATGGGCTGGGTTGGACGGGATGCCGCATATATTGCCAATCAGCTGTCCTAATGATTCGTGCTTGCAAGGATTAAGGGCTCTAGTCTGATTCTTGAGAAAGCGGTTTCTTTCTTATGTGAAGTATGTTATAAGAATAGCGTATGGACTTTTTTATAGAAATTCTAATCACACACAAATTTTTAACATCACTTTAGAGGAGATCAGGAAGTATTTCGAGACAAGCTGGAATACTATAAAGGATGAGGTGTGCACAGCTGCTGATATCAAATGGATTGTGAAGAGCGAGTCGTCCGCTGACAAACATGGACACCTATGCATGAGCATTTAAGCAAGCAGGAATTAACCACAATAGCACTCTGGGGGAATAAGCCATGTCAGAAATGAAATTTCGTACAGAGAAAGATTTTCTGGGAAGTAAAGAGGTTGAAATTCATGCCTACTATGGCATTCAAACACTGCGTGCAGTCGAGAATTTCCCGATTACCGGCTACGCGGTTCATCATGAGTTAATTAAGGCCATGGCCATTGTTAAGAAAGCAGCCGCTTTGGCCAACATGAAGATTGGCCGCTTGTATAAAGGCCATGGAGAGGTCATTGTTCAGGCTGCGGAGGAGATTATTCAAGGACAGTGGCTCGACCAGTTCATCGTTGATCCGATCCAAGGCGGGGCAGGGACTTCCCTGAACATGAATACAAACGAAGTGATTGCGAACCGGGCCCTGGAGTTGCTCGGCAGGGAGAAAGGGGATTATGCTTACCTAAGCCCCAATTCCCATGTGAACATGGCTCAGTCAACCAATGATGCTTTTCCAACCGCGATTCATATTGCGGTGCTGTCCTTGATGGAACAGCTTCTTGTGACAATGCGCAATATGCATCAGGTGTTCGTCAGCAAAGCCAATGAATTCGATCATGTGATTAAGATGGGACGGACCCATCTTCAGGATGCGGTACCTATCCGTCTCGGACAGGAATTTGAAGCTTATTACCGGGTACTGGAGCGCGATATTCTGCGGATTGAGAATTCAAGACAGCACCTGTATGAGGTGAACATGGGAGCCACGGCAGTCGGCACAGGTCTTAATGCTGATCCGAAGTACATCGAGCTGGTGGTTGAATATTTGGCTGACATTAGCGGATTTCCGCTTCAAACCGCGGTCCACCTGGTGGACGCGACACAGAATACGGACGCTTACACAGAGGTCTCCGCTGCCCTTAAGGTGTGCATGATGAATATGTCCAAAATCGCAAACGATCTGCGTCTGATGGCTTCGGGGCCGCGCGTCGGGTTCAACGAGATCTCCCTGCCTGCGAGGCAGCCTGGCTCCTCTATTATGCCAGGCAAGGTCAATCCAGTCATGGCCGAGGTCATTAACCAGGTTGCCTTCCAGGTTATCGGCAATGATCATACGATTTGTTTGGCTTCCTCTGCAGGGCAGCTTGAGCTTAACGTGATGGAGCCGGTACTGGTCTTTAATTTGATCCAATCCATCAGTATAATGAACAACTCCTTCCGCGTGTTCACCGAGTATTGCCTTGCTGGAATTGAGGCTAACAAGGAGAAGATGGCGGAGGATGTGGAGCGAAGCGTTGGCATTATCACCGCAGTGAACCCGCATCTGGGTTATGAGGTAGTATCGCGTATAGCGCGTGAGGCCATCCTTACCGGAGAATCTGTCCGGGCGCTGTGCATCAAATACAACGTGCTGACCGAGGAAGAATTGAATTTGATTCTTGATCCGTATGAGATGACCCATCCGGGAATCGCGGGCGCGGAAGTATTTTACCGGGATGAGCCGAGGAAATGACCACTAATGCTGTCGTGACAATATAAAGATTAAAGCAAAGAGACCCTTTATGCGGAATTCCGCATCAAAGGGTCTCTTTATTCGTTCCGGTTAAGTCCTTCGTGGTGTCATAAGCCGGAATTGCTGCTGCTGATTAATTAGCGATAAATTCCTGAACCCACTCACCGTTATAATAAGCCACACCAATCTTGGTATAGTTAGGGCTTAGAATATTCTGTTTGTGGCCCGGGCTGTTCATCCAGGCATTCATAACCTCTTGAGGTGTTTTTTGACCTTTTGCGATATTCTCGCCTGCATACGTATACTGGATTCCATACTGCTTCATCATATCGAACGGTGAGCCATAAGTAGGTGAAGTATGATCGAAGTAGCCTTTATTATACATGTCTTTCGCTTTATCCAGGGCCATGGAAGACAAAGCTTTATCCGCGGCAAGCGGCTTCACTCCGGCTTTGGCACGCTCTTGGTTGACCAGTGTGATGACCTGATTGGCATAAGCAGATTGGGAAGTTCCGCTGCTGGCCTGTCCGCTGGATGTATTTGTATTTGTCGTATTAGATGTGCCAGTTCCCGCTTGGCCAGACGTAGTTTTATTTGCTGAACCGCTATTAGTCTGATCTTTTGTGCCAGTGCCTGCTTGGTACTGTCTTGCCCACTGCTGAAGCAGGGCCTGCAGGGAGGCGTTCTGCTGAGTGCTGAACGTCCAGTACGTGGTGTTCTTGGTTGTGCCTGTGTCAGCGGCAGCTGATGCGGATGCTGCTCCAGCTCCCACAACCATGCTGAGTGCTAGTACTCCAGTGATCAGTTTTTTTCTAAAATGCATTCGTAAATCTCTCCTTTTCATAGCCTGCGAGGTTAGCTGTCGGATTAGGGTCAAAGAGGTAATCACCCTGCCAAAGAATAGTGGCTTCACCCCGGTAAATGGGTCCCCCGTGCTTGGTGTACAAGCTTCGGCTTAGTTAGATAGGGTCCATAATCCAGGCCATTAGGGCCTGCTATGAACCAGGTTCGATGAAATTGTAACATATTTGTTACTTTCGGTTCATTGCGCAAATGTTTCCACCTTATAATGAGCTATTTAATAAATTACATAAGATATTTCTAAATAAAATTTATCTTTCAACCGATATATTTTTGTTCGACAAATTTGAAAAAGGATGTAGAGAAATGAAACAAACCGTGCAGACCGTCTGGTTGCGGTGGCTAACGGCAATATCAGCCGTGATATTGCTGAACGCATGCTCATCGCAGCCGACACATCAGGCAGAACAAGATTTAAAGAAAACAAAAGTGGGGATCATGCTCTCGGATGTTGGGCTTGGGGATCAGAGCTTTAGTGATGCCGGATTCAATGGACTGGCCAAGGCCAGGGACGAGAAACGGATCATATTTGATTACAGGGAGCTTCAGGATACGAAGACTTATGAGGCCGGACTGGAGCAGCTCGTGCAAGAAGACAGCCAGCTTGTGATCGGGCTGGGATTTGCCATGAAGGAAAGCATGGAAAAAGTCGCAAAGAAGCACCCTGACCGCCAATTCCTTCTCGTTGACGAGAAGTCGGAGCTGCCGAACGTGGCATCCATGACCTTTAAAGAAGAAGAAGGAAGCTACCTCGCCGGAGTAGTTGCCGGACTTACCACACATACCGGAAATATCGGCTTTCTTGGTGGGGTGGACAATGCGCTTATACATAAATTTGAAGCCGGATTCCGTCAGGGGATTAAGGCGGTTAATCCGGAAGCTAACTTGACCACAACTTATGCCGGGGACTTCGGTAAGGCAGATCTAGGCATGAAGCTTGCGGATGAGATGATCGATAAGCATGATGTCGACATGATCTATACCGCCGCCGGATTTACCGGAGTTGGTGCGCTGCAGGAAGCGGAGAAGCGGAAGATTCACGGGATTGGGGTGGATACGGATCAGTTTTTTGTTGCGGAGAAAGCGGTGGTTACTTCCATGGTGAAGAACGTGGATGTGGCGCTGAACACAGCTGTGAAAGCTTTCGTGGACAATCAAGGTCATTTCAAAACAAAGGATATGGTGTTTGGCATCCAAGAGGGCGGTGTTGGCCTTGCCCAAATCAGGGCAATCCAGCTCAGTTCCGGGCAGATGGCAGCGATTGAAGAACAAAAACAGAAGCTGATCAAAGGCAGTATATCCGTCAAAACCAACTAAATTTGCGCACAGAAGGGGATTTACAGCATATGAAACTCCAAGGTAAATTGGTGCGCAATGCGATGATTTCACTTATCGCATCACTTGCACTAGTTGCTTATATTATTGTACAACTTCTCCGCATCAATGATCAGAATCAGGACCTTGTTCCCGCGATGCTGAATGTGGAGACTCTGAACGGGTATATGATCCAGGCAGGACAGGCAATTAACAACTATTCCACCTCCATGTCGGAGAGCAATAAGTCGGACGCGGTTAACCAGCTGAATCAGACAGCTAAGCTGCTGGCCACCCTTAATGCGGACATGTTGAAATCCGAAGAGGAGCAAGCGGTCTTGCATCGCATCAATGATAAATTCTCGAAGCTGAAGAAGGCTGCGGAGACGGCGATGAATACGAAGAACAGTGCCGATTCCAAGCGGGAATCGTTCCGGATTAAAGGGATTCAGAACGATGTGTATATGCTCAATCTTCAGACGAAGGCGAACTATGCCGCATATACCGACCAGTTAAGCCGGAGCATAAGACTAACCTGGCAGCTAGCCCTGGCTGGTGGTATTGTGCTGCTTATCGGTGTCGGGTTGTTCAATACAGTTGCGGCACGGCGGCTTGTTAAGCGGATTCGGGAGCTGAATGAAGCGGCAGGGCATATGGCTGAGGGCAATCTGACCATTAAGCTGCCAGAGAGCCAGGGCAAGGACGAGCTTAGTGAGCTGAATGCCTCCTTCCGGTTGATGATTGATAACCTTCGTTCTATTGTTATCTCTGTAGAGCGGGCTGGTGGGCAGGTTGTCCGGATGTCGAGGGATCTGGAGCAGAACAACCAGGTTATGCAGGAAGTGGTGGACCAGGTTGCCGTGTCAACCGAGGAGCTGGCCATAGGCAGTCAAAAAGTGGCCGAAGATCTCAGCGTAACCGTGTCGCTTGTGGATGAGATGCAAAGCAAATTCGAAGCAAATCTTGCTGATACGGCGCTCTCTGTTACGGACAGTCAAGAAGCGCTTGAAGTGATTGAGCAGGGAGGCAGCATCATGAAACAGCAGCTTCAGGTTGTTGCGGATAATCGTGCTGCTATTGCAAGGGTAGAGCATACCGTACAGGATCTTGAACAGCATACAGCGGAAATTACAAAGATGACCCACCTGGTATCGGAAATTTCAGCTCAGACAACATTATTGTCGCTTAACGCCTCCATTGAGGCAGCTAGGGCCGGCGAAGCTGGAAGAGGCTTCGCTGTAGTTGCTGGCGAGGTTAAGAAGCTGGCCGAGCAATCCGGTCAGGCCGTGCAGCAGATTTTCGCAGCTGTACAAGGAATTTCCTCCGCGATGGACAAGGTGAAAGATTCGGTCAGTCAGAGTCTCGAACTATCCAAGGACCAAGAATCTGCTGCTTCCCTAACTGGAGCTTCGTTCGAGGAGATAAGTGCTAAGGTCCAGCATATCGCTGCCCGGATAACAATTCTTGCCGAGGAGATGAATGCCTCACAGAAGATTACCGTGCAGGTACAGGACGCGACCCAGAACATCAGCGCCATTACAGAACAAGCGGCCGCGGGCAGTGAGGAAATTACGGCCTCAACGGTCGAACAGAAGCGTTCCTTCGAGCAGGCAGGAGAACAAGTCAGAAGAATGAGAGAGATTGGTGAAGAGCTTCAGGAGGAACTCAAAAAATTCAAAGTGGAGGCCTAAGCAGCGTCTGACTTCTTCCTACTGTAAGCAGAGGGATTCAGCCTCAGGTAACTGTACAGCGACCGGAAGAACAAGTAACATAAAGGGATGTCCGCTCCGGTGTCTTCAATATGAATGTTCAGAAAGAAGGTTGTTCCTTTGGCAAGGTCTTTATATTTTGCACTTATCCTGTTAAGCCTGATTTGGGGAGGTTCGTTCTTCTTCATTAAAAATCTGCTGAATGACTTCGGCCCTTGGGGAATCGCTTTTCTTCGATCCTCCTTCGGGTTCTTGCTCATTACAGCCGTGATGCTGATCATGCGGAAGCCTTTCGGCTTCCGCGATATCAGATGGCTGCCCACCTTTGCGGTGGCGATGGTCAATATGGCCGCCCCATGGACTCTCATTGGCTTCAGTGAGACCAGACTGGCGAGCAGTATGGCATCGGTCCTTAATGCAACAACTCCAATCTGGACGATGTTGGTCGGGCTCTTGTTCTTCGGGGCTGTCTTCCGGCGTATTCAATGGGCGGGCATGGGGGTAGCACTCGTTGGATTGATCATCCTGCTGGGTATCCGTCCCGGATCATTCATCAGCGTAGACCCTCTTGGGTTCGCCACCATGATTGCCGCAACCCTGTGTTATGCAGTTGGCACACAGCTGTCCAAGCGCTATCTTGGCGGACTAAGTATGTACCAGCTCACGTTTGGTACACTTCTTGGCGCTATGACTGGCAGCGGCATTCTGGCCTTTTCATTCGAAGGGGTGAACCTGGCCAGGGTCGCTGAGCCCGCGAACCTGTTCGGTCTATTGGGACTAGGCGTTTTCGGATCAGGTGTAGCTTATATTCTGTTCAACTATATGGTGCTCCGGGGCAGTCCAGAATTTGCAACATCGGTTACCTATCTGGTTCCCGCCACGGCAATGATTTGGGGCTACACGCTGCTTCATGAACCGATCGGCTGGAACCTGATCGCCGGGCTCGTGCTGATTCTGGCCGGAGTGTTCATTGCCAGCCGGAAGCCAGGCAGCCTGGGAAAACAGCTTCGTTCAGCGGAGTAAGGTTAACAAAAAAAGGGTAATCCAGGTCAGCTTCTCGATGCCTGGGTTACCCTTTTTTGTTCGTCCGATCATTTATCACAAATCAGTCAAATCCCGGATTGCCGATAGTCTAGTCTGCACGGATAGGCAAATTCATGATGGTGCTCAATCCTTGCTGAATTAGTCATTAATCTGACATTCAAGAATCGACGCTTCAATAGGAATTCCCTAACTGGGACATCCGTGATCTTCCCGGTTTACCCCCGTCCGCCCATGAAGCTCGGATATTTCGTCATGCCCCCATCGGCGAAGAGCGTTATCCCCGTTACATAGCTGGCTTCTTTAGACGCCAGCCAAGCGGCCACAGCTGCAATTTCCTCCGGCGCACCGATGTAGCCCATAGGAATCATGGAGACCACATCAGCCTTGGCTTTTGGGTCCGCAAATTTAGCGGCGTTAATGGGGGTGTTGATTGCGCCCGGACCGATCCCATTTACCCGGATTCCTTTGGGAGCGAACTCAAGGGCTAGCGTCTCGGTAAGCATTTTGATTCCACCTTTGCTTGCAGCGTAATGGACAAAATGCGGCCATGGAATTTGCTCATGGACACTGGACATGTTGATAATGGACCCTTTGATCCCTTTATCCAGCATGTAATGGATCGCTTCTCGGCTGCCTAGAAAGGCCCCCGTCAAGTTCACATTAATCACCTTGTTCCAGTCGTGAAGAGAGAGCTCGTCCGAGTCCACCTCGTTCTCCACACCGGCATTGTTTATATAGACGTCCAGGCTGCCAAATGATTTGTCAGCTGCCGCGACCAGCGCCTTCACATCCTCTTCCCGGGTAACGTCCCCTTGCACGGCGATGGCCTTGCCTCCGGCAGACTCAATATCTTGGACCAGTTGTTCCAAAGTCTTGTCTTCCCTGATGTAGTTAATGACCACATTGGCTTTCTCCTGGCCAAACCGAAGAGCCATAGCTTTGCCTATGCCTGTTGATGCGCCAGTGATGACTACCGTTTTTCCCTGAAGATCTGTGTACATGAATTATGCATCTCCTTCGGTTAACGTTTGGTGAAGCCCATCATAACTCCGCCTGCGATAATCAGGCAGCATCCTACAATTACAAACACCATCTGCCGCCTGGATTTCTTCTCCCCCAAGAAGAAGATCCCTCCAAGTGTTGAGATGATGATACCGGTCTGTGACAGGGAGAAGCTTGTTGCTTGTCCAATATGGGGAAGCGACAGCAGCAAGCCTAAATTGCCGATTCCCCACCATAGTCCCGTAATGATATTCCGCACCATATACTTATTAAACGGGCGATGCCTGTAAGTTAAGAGCAGGGTTCCTGCTGTAATTCCGATCCCTTGAGGGAGAACGGCTGACCAGCCGTTGATATCGTACCAACGAATGAGGCTCACGTAGACCAGATAGCCCAGCGTGGATAACAATAGTATTCCGGTACCATGGCCCATTGCGGCTTTCTTGTCGTTGCCCGGATTATCCTTATCACGAACAACGGTGAATACCGCACCGGCAATAATACAGATAATTGCGGCAGAGCCCAGTATAATGGTGAACATGGAGCTCCATTCATGGAATACCAGAACCCCAATTAACGCAGTGGCTACCAGCTGCATTCCCGTTGATAGAGGAACCGTCCGTGAGACGCCCAGATACTGAACGGCACGGAGCTGGTTGCTCTGACCTACCGACCAGAACAGACCGGAAACAATGCCTACAGTCCAGATTAAGGGGGACATGGGAGGACTCTTAAATACATAAAGAAGGACAGAGAAGATCAGTGCTCCGAAGCCGGTTCCCAGAACCTGGCTGTAAGCGTCTCCCCCGAGTTTGGAATTGAAAAAAACAATACTTCCCCAGCACACGGCCGGCAAAAGAGCCAGTAGCAAATACATGACCGGTTTCCTTTCTTCTAGGCAGGGTTTCAGTACAGAACTAATGTGTTACATCTCTTTGGAACTTATACCCTTAAATGAAGCGAATTTAACATTTGTAGTTATTTAGAACAAAATCACTTCCGAAATAACACCATTAACCACAAAAAAAAGCAGCACGCCGTGTACTATAGACACAGCGCGCTGCTTCAACAAATGATTCTACCGCTTTTTGATTAGCAAATACATAAAGTATGGGGCGCCAATCAGGGCTGCCATTATTCCTGCCGGAACCCCATCCGGGTCCGCTAGATTCCGGCCGATCGTATCCGCCATCACAAGCAGCCAGCCCCCGCTCAAGACCGCAACCGGGATGGACAATTGGTTGCGTGGGCCGACCAAAGCTCTGGCGATATGCGGAGCCATTAATCCGATGAAGGCAATCCCTCCGGTTACAGCCACTGCGGAAGAAGCTAAGGCAACAGCGGCTATCAGCAGAAGGATACGTTCCCTCTCTACAGGCACCCCTACACTGATGGATACTGGCTCGTCCAGGTTGAGGAGGTTAAGCTGGCCTGCTTTATACAGGGTGAAAGGCAGGAGGACAAGCAGCCATGGCAGCAAAGCCCAGATGAAAGGCCAGTCTGCCCCCCAAATGTTTCCTGCCAGCCATTTGGATATAAAGTCCACTTTCTGACGGTCGGCTGAGGAAATAATGACGATCATAACTCCAGAGAGGGCCATGGAGAAGCCGACACCGGTAAGCACCAGCCGGACAGGCTGAAGACCGGCGGATCTCCGGTAAGCCAGCCAGTAGATTAATGTGGCGGCTGCCAGGCCGCCGAGAAAGGCTGCAAAGGGAAGTACATAGGCCAGAGAGCCAACCTCTGTGGAAAAGAACAAAAAGAATACGGAAATCGCCACACCGGCGCCTGAATTAATTCCCACGATGCCGGGGTCTGCAAGATCATTGCGTGTAACTCCTTGGAGAATGGCTCCCGACAGGGCCAGTGCCATACCGGACAACAGGCAGATTATAATCCGGGGCAGGCGGACAGAGAACAACACAAAATCCTCAGCAAAAGTGCCCTGCCCAAACAGTGTGGGCAGAAGCCGGCTGAAGGAGAGGGAGGAGTAGCCAATTCCCATACCCGCAATGATGGTGGCTATAATCAGCACAAGCAGTCCGCCGATGACTTTAGCCTGTTTTTTATGTAGGTTTAGATTGGGATTCATTTCAGCACTTTGCCTCCTTTACGCACGATAATCAGGAAAAATGGCAGTCCCAGTATGGCTATAATGGCCGCCACCGGGGTTTCGTAAGGGGGGTGAAGCGTACGTCCGATCGTGTCTGCGGCGAGCATGAATGCCGCCCCCAGTATGGCGGATACCGGAATGATATGCCGGTAGTCCCTGCCAACAATAGACCGCACGATATGCGGAATCATCAGTCCTACAAAAGCCAGGTTGCCTACCAGAGCAACCGAGGCTCCAGCCAGGAGGATGATGATCACAAAGAGGATTCCCTTGATATAAACGGTTCTTTGTCCCAGCCCTGCGGCTACCTCCTCATTCAAGCTTAGAACGGTAAGCTGCTTGGATAGAACCATGGAAGCCAGTGTTCCGGCAAGAATAACGGGGGCAATCGCACCAACCTGCTCCCAAGTGGTCCCCATCAGCCCGCCGGCTGTCCACATGGAGACGTCCTTGGATATTTTGAACAGAAGGGCAACCCCTTCGCCAAGGGCGTATAGAAAGGCGGTGACCGCGGCTCCGGCAAGCACGATCCGCAATGGGGAGAAGCCTCCTTTCTGGGTGGCGGCAATCCCGAACACCATCAGGGCACCCGCCGCGGCTCCAATGAAACAAGCCGCCATAATGCCAAGATAGCCGGCCGAGGGCAAGAAAGCCAAGGTAAAGGCCAGAGCCGCATTTGCCCCTGTCGTCAGGCCGAGCAGACTCGGGTCGGCCAGCGGATTTCGGGTGATTCCCTGCATGATGGCTCCGGACACCGCGAGCGCAGCGCCGACCAGCATCCCGGCGACCTCGCGGGGCAGCCGAATCTCCCGGATCATCGAGAGTGTTTCAGTGACCTCTCTGGAGGTAAGCGCCATCCATACATCCTTCAAGGAGGTATCGGCAGCCCCTAACACGATAGCCAGAATAAACATACAGACAAAGATGGCAATGGAGCACAGAAGCTTTATGACGAATAATAGCGAACGTTTTTTCGAATGATTCATCTGCTGTTATCTCCCGAGAAATTTCGAGATGAAGAAGTTAAGCTGATAGTCCAGCGTCATTGCATCATTGAAATAAAATTGTTTGGCATTGGCTTCAAAGACCCGGTTATTTTTGACAGCAGGAATATTCTTGTAGGTGTTTGTATTCTGGAAGGAGGTATCTCCATCCGTGTTTTTGCTGAAAATAACATAGTCACCGGCATACTGCGGAAGCACCTCGGCAGAGAGCGCATAATAACCGTCCTTTAAAGCCATCTCCTTCACTTTGTCAGGCATCTTCAGCTTCATAGCCTGGTATATAATCTCAGTGCCGCGTCCCCAGTTGTCGCCAAAAACATACAGCTGCTTATCAAAATTCTCGATAACGGATACCGTTGAGTTCTCGCCAATCTTAGCCTTAATTTCTTTACCCGCCTCTTCGGCACGTTTCTTGAAGTCTTCCACCCAAGCCGCCGCTTCTTTCTCCTTGTTTAGGAGCTTGCCGATCTCGATGTATTGGGTAAGGTAGTCAACTTTACCGTAAGTATACGTAACGGTAGGCGCGATCTGCTTAAGCTTGTCTAGATTCTTACTGGTGGAGCTGCCGATAATCAGATCGGGCTTCAGCTCGATAATCTTCTCGAGGCTTTCATCCGAAACTTCCGGCACGTCCTTAAGTTTGTCAGCGAAGAGGGGATTCTGTTTGGACCAGGAATCCACACCGACCATGTTCACATTTAGAGTAAGCAGATCCCCGGTATAGGCAGTCAGAACCACAACACGCTGAGGATTTGCAGGCACCTGCACAGGACCGTTTTCGGATTGGTATGTAATAGTGGAAGCGGTGGCTTCCTTAGAGGTATCAGGAGTCTGAGCAGATCCGGACGTATTATTGCAAGCACTTATCACCAGCAGAACAATCAATAGAAGAGGGGCCGACCATTTTTTCATCATAAGAGTCTCCTTTAAAATAAAGTAATTGATATTCATTTAATGATAATGATTATCAGTATCAACAAATGATACTTTAAATCGATCTATGAGCAAAGTCAATATTTTTTTGCGGAAGCAGCTTAAGAAAAATGTTCTACTAAGCACTTGTCTGCTCGTTGTGCAAACACCATGGGTCGTGCTATAATACAGACCGAACGTTCAGTATTATTGTGAACTCTCTATTCTGATACTTGCTGGAGGCTTTTTAACATGTCATTGTTTACCAAAAACCGGGGTGCGCTGCTGCTGTTGATGCTTAATATTTTTCTTGTCTTTACCGGAATAGGCCTCGTTATTCCGATTATGCCTACGTATATGAACGAGCTGCATATAAACGGCAGCATGGTTGGACTGCTGGTGGCCGCTTTCTCGGCGACTCAGCTTATCTTCTCACCGCTTGCGGGCAGACTTTCGGATTCCTTGGGCCGGAAGAAAATGATCGTATCCGGAATGGTTATATTTGCTTGCTCCGAGCTGCTGTTTGGTGTGGTGAGTACATCACCGCTGCTGTTCCTGTCAAGGATGCTGGGAGGTATAGGTGCCGCATTTATCATGCCTGCTGTCATGGCTTATACGGCAGATATGACAACCTCAGAAGAACGTGCCAAGGGTATGGGCTTTATTAACGCGGCAATCACTACCGGATTCATTATAGGACCAGGAATCGGGGGTTTTATTGCGGAGTATGGGATTAGAGTACCGTTCTATGCCGCATTTGCGGCAGCAGGAATCGCTGCAGTGATCACACAGCTTGTGCTTCCTGAGTCTTTAACTTCCCAGATGAGAGAGGATGCCAAGGCTAAGAGCCTGGGCGTCAAGCAGAATTTGCTCGCACAGCTGGTTCAATCCGTACGGGAGCCCTACTTTTTGAGTCTGGTTATTGTGTTCGTCATGTCATTTGGACTCGCTAATTATGAAACGGTATTTGGTCTCTTTGTTGACCATAAATTTGGATTCACACCAAGTGATATCGCATTTATCATAACTTTCGGTTCCATCTCGGGCGCGGTGGTTCAGGCAACGGTCTTCGGCTGGATTCTCAATCGTTTCGGGGAAAAGCTTGTAATTTCAACCTGTTTGGTAACCTCATCTTTGTTCGTACTATTGACTTTATGGGTTCAGAGCTATTGGATGATTGTCGTTGTTACGTTTATTGTGTTCCTGTCCATTGATATTCTTCGTCCTGCTATCGGTACCCAAATGTCCAAGCTGGCTGAAGAGCAGCAGGGCTTTGTGGCCGGATTGAATTCGGCCTACACCAGTCTTGGCAACATTATAGGCCCGGTGGTCGCGGGTTATCTGTTTGATAAAGACATTAATTTTCCGTACATCTCGGCGGCATTGGTCCTTGCATTAAGCTTTGTTCTGTCTCTTCTTGCCGGCAGAGGCAAGAGATCGGCTGCTCATACTTCAACTTCATATTCCGATTAAGGAGAATTTATGGTTTAATTTAATCAAGTGTTAAAGAACTAAAGTTTAGACCCTTTGGATTGAATTTAACTGTATATGAGCTGACTACAAGTAATCGGAGATGAAGTTATTGAACAAGAAACAGCTGCAAAGTGAGAGTACCAAGAAGAAGGTCGCGGATTGCGCCCGGGCTCTGTTTGTCCGCAAAGGATATGCGGGAACATCCATTGAGGATATTGTATCCGAGACAGGCAGCAGTAAAGGAAATATTTATTATCACTTCAAGAGCAAGGAAGGGCTCTTTCTGTATCTGATTGATGAATGGGAAAGGGACTGGGATCAGAAGTGGCGGGAGAAAGAGGTTCATTACCACTCGATCAAGGAGAAGATGTACGGCTTCGCTGAGCACATGGTCCTTGAAGATTTGAACCACCCTTTAACCAAGGCGGCTCAGGAGTTTTTCAACAACGATCAGATGGAGCATGATATTGAAGAGCGCATTTCCAAGCTGCTTTCATGCCATGTTGAATTCAACAAGCAGCTGATTAAGGAAGTGCTCGGAGACACGCATCTAAGTGAAGATCAGATACATGGCCTTTCCGTAATTTTTGAAGGGTTGTTCATCGGCCTCAATCAGATGTCCAGGAAACTGAACGTGGATGAGGCACTGGCTCTTTATAAGCAGTCTATAGATGTCTTTCTTTATGGCATTGAGAACAGCAAATAAATGGAATGACACATTAGAGTCCTTGATGGCCGGATCGGCCTCCAAGGGCTTTTTTTGGCGTGAACAAATGATGGCGGGTGGCGGACCCAGTTAATGGAATGTGTGAAGCTCATTATGGAGGGTAATTGACTTATAAAGTTAAGTGCTAGTGTTTGGAGAGATGGTTATAGGGGAGGAAAACAAATGCAGTGGAAAGGGAGAAGAGAAAGCTCGAATGTTGAAGACCGCAGGGGGATGAGCGGCAAGACCATGCTGGGAGGCGGCATCGGCGGCATTATTATTGTACTTCTGGTTACGCTGCTTGGAGGGAATTCCGGAGATCTGCTGAATCAAATCACGGGGACGGTTACTGGAACGAATGCACCCTACGAAGCCACCCAGGAAGAGCAGGAGCTTAAGGAATTTGTATCCGTGGTCCTGGCAGACACCGAGGATGTATGGTCGGACATCTTTAAGCAAAGAGGCATGACATATGAAAATCCGACTCTTGTGATTTATAGCGGCAGCGTGCAGTCCGCTTGCGGAACAGCTGGTTCTTCCGTGGGTCCCTTCTACTGCCCGGGTGACCGCAAGCTGTATATTGATCTTAGCTTCTATGACGAGCTTAAGCAGAAATTTAAGGCACCGGGCGACTTCGCCATGGCCTATGTGGTTGCTCACGAAGTGGGTCATCATGTGCAGACTTTGCTGGGAACATCGGATAAAGTTATGCCGCAGAGGGAGAAAGTGAGTGAAGCGGAATACAACAAATATTCAGTCAGATTTGAGCTTCAAGCGGATTATTATGCGGGAGTATGGGCCAAGCACGATCAGGGTAAGGGCGTGCTTGAAGAGGGAGACATTGAAGAAGCACTGACAGCGGCAAGCGCGGTTGGGGACGATACACTGCAGAAGCAGGCCCAGGGCTATGTGGTGCCCGAGAGCTTCACCCACGGAACCTCAGAGCAGAGGAAGCGCTGGTTCTATAAAGGATATCAGAACGGAACTATTGAAGGCGGAGATACCTTCCATGCAGCGCAATTGTGATTGATGAACCAAGGGACTCATGGAGTCAAGTGTACAGAAGCCTGGTTGCGGTAATGAAATAGAGCCAAGGAACGGCCTGTGTTAATCAGGGCGGATTCCTTGGCTCTACTTTGCTAACTGTAAACAGCCTTGTTTACGAACGAAGAGTCTAATGGGAAGTTAGTTTCTTGATTTGCTTCTCGGCATTTGAGTCCAGAAGTCCCCCATGGTAACAAATCACTTTGCGCACGGGCAGCTCTGCGAATTTGCTTAGGGATTCCGTAGCCAGCTTCAAATCCGGTGTCATCTTCGGATTAGGGCCGTGCAGCTCCCCGTCTTGAAGAATCATGGCATCACCGGCAATGAGTGTCTGGCTTGGCTCATGGTACAGGCTGAGATGACCCGGGGTATGCCCGGGAGTATGAATAACCAGAAGCCCGCCTCCATAAGGGAGACGCTCGTTATCCTTAATCATTCTGCTAATCTTCGGACGGGTACTTGGCGAGAAAACCTGCTCAAATTGAATACGGTCTTCCTCGGTCAATGAGCTGAGCAGCGTTGCACGGCGTTCGGAGCTCACCTTAATCAGCGGCTTGATCCCTTCAATATATGGGGCATCCTCTTCATGGGCTAGGATCTCCAGATTTCCGGCAGAACCGATAAACTGCGGAAGACTGCCAATGTGATCAATATCCTGGTGAGTTAATATAATCGTGTCCAGGGCGTGTACATCGATTCCCTCGCTTGTCATCTGCTTAAGAATCATATCCCGGCTTCCAGGCATTCCCGTGTCAATCAGAACGGTGTGTTCACGGTCATAAATAACTACCGGGTGAATGGTCATGGTCGTGTCCCCTGCCGGGTAGACCAGATCCAGCATAGCAATACCTTCAGAAATTCTCATTATACACCAAGACTGGAAACAGCCTTGACTCACCTCCCTAATGCTTAAAATCCCTGCTGTTAGAAAAACGTGTGTTCATTATATGACTCCTGGGTTTTCGGTGTCAATTTTACCAAGTTGGCAGGGATTTGCCAAAGACGAAGTAGGGCTTGGCCAGAATAACGGGTCATCAGCCTACTGGCGTCAGGCGAAGAGCAAATGGAGATGGAGACAGGGCCTAACCGCTGCGCGGTGCATGATAACTAATTTAATCCAAAGCACTAATGAAATTATTTCAATTTTTACGTAGGGTAACTATAATAAATAAGCGAGCACGCTTCAGACGTGTTCGCTTATTTTGCCGGGTCATGTATAATTCTTACGCCCAAAGCAGCGTGGATCTCTTCCTTATAACTGCATGCCGGGCACGATTTACTGCTGCTTATGGAATCATAGGATGCGGTTAACGTTCCGCCGCACTTCGGACATTTATGTTCGAACAAAGATTTAAGTTTATTCAACAGGATTACCACCTATTTCTGATGAAATTACTTGGTTTTAATTATAACTTATTTTTTGTTTTTCGTACAGCAGAAAAATACAAAAGGAGGGAGGGTTACTGTGGATTTCTTTTTGAATTTGACCATGATTGGATTAGGGTTTTTTGGCTCCTTCTTCTCTGGTCTACTCGGGATTGGGGGAGCCATAATCAATTACCCTCTGCTCTTATTTATACCTGCCGGATTAGGGCTCGCACATTTTAACGCACAGGAAGTTTCTTCGATCAGCATGTTTCAGGTGTTCTTTGCTTCCCTTGCGGGTGTGATTACTTATTATGTGGGGAACAAGCTTGGCAGTAGAACTCAAGAAGCTAAGGTGCATACCGGGCTTGTGCTTTATATGGGAATCAGCATACTCATTGGCAGTCTTGCCGGCGCAGCCATCTCCAAGTATTTGAGCAGTGAATCCATTAACCTGATCTATGGGATACTAGCGGTCGTAGCCGTGGTTCTCATGCTTATTCCTGCTAGAGGCGTACCGGAATTATCAGAGGCGGGAACAATTCAATTCAACAAAATTATTGCGGCGTCCTCAGCACTTATCGTGGGCATTGTATCCGGAATCGTCGGAGCGGGTGGAGCTTTTATGCTCATCCCCATTATGCTCACAGTGCTTCGCATCCCAACCAAAACTACGATTGCTACTTCACTTGCGATTGTGCTCATCTCCGCGATCGGGGGGGTGGCAGGGAAGATCACAGCGGGGCATATTCTCCTATGGCCCACATTATTCACGATTGTGGGAAGCTTGATGGGGGCCCCTTTGGGTACAAGGGTAAGTGCAAGAATCAATGGCGCTTACCTCCGTTATGTATTGGTAGTGCTTATCTCTGCAACGGCAATTAAAATTTGGAGCTCTATTATCTTGTAATGACTATACGCATGTCAAATGTGCTTGCCGGCAAGCGGGATGTCTTTGTATAATACCTATACGGGTATTATGTATGATGATGTATTTTTACGAGGAGGAAATGATCCATGGGATTTAAAATTGATAAAGAAATATCGGCACAGGAACTATGGGAACGGTTGAAGAGGGGAGAAAAGCCTGTCATTGTAGATGTTCGTGAGCCAGCGGAGTGGGACGGGGGACATATCGAAGCAGCCAAGCATATTCCGCTTGGCGAACTGCTTGAGCGCACGGGTGAGCTTGATCCGAAACAGGAGACGATTCTGGTATGCCGAAGCGGCAACCGCAGTGGTCTGGCATATGAGATGCTGAAGGAAAAGGGCTTCAAGGTGGTTAATATGACCGGCGGCATGAACGCTTGGAATGGGGATCTGGCTTAAATAAAGTGAACCCATAGCTTGGAGGGAGGCTGGAGATGCTTGTTCTGATTATACTTGCTGCGGCTTCTACACTCTGGTATATCCGAGGCATATGGCCTGTTAAAGGGTTGTCTTATATCGATCCGGATACACTGCGCCAGGCAGATAGCAAAGGGGATCAGAAGCTGGTGGATGTGCGGGATGCCTATGATTTTCAGAAGTGCCACCTGCAGGGGGCTATTAATATTTCGATTGGTCGGCTGCCTTTTGTATGGAGGAAAGAGATTTCTTCCGGGGATTCGGTTGTCATTCTGGCTGATAGCCTTCGGAAGAGCAGGAAAGCAGCGAGAATCCTGAGAAAGAACGGGTTTGAAAATCTCAAAGCTCTGCGGGGCAGTTTATGTGATAATAGAACACCTTGAATTACACGTTAAAGCCGGTCCTTTAGGGACTGGCTTTTGTTGATTAATCAGGCTTGCGAAGCTGGATAGACATGGAATATAATTTACTTACCGGTCGGTAAGTGAAAAAGGAGTGGAAATATGCATACTTATGAGCAAATTTTACAAACAGCTTATATGCTTTTTGCGCGCAATGGTTACGAGAAAACGAGTTTGTCCATGATTGCCAAGGAAGTTGGAATATCCAAGCCGGCGATTTATTATCATTTTCCATCGAAGGAAGCGTTATTTACGGTTTTGCTTGATGCCGTTTGTGAGGAAATCCGGTTTGAGAAATATTTTAACCCGGCCGAGTTCACGGCGGATAACTTCACTGAGAAGCTGATCAGCTGTGGATTGAAGATGATTCAGGATCAGCGGGAGAACACAGAATACTCGCTTTTGATGAAGGAATTCATGATTCAGAGCACGCGGGATCATCAGATCCTGATCACGGTACAGGGTGTCATTGAATCCTACCTGAAGGGATTTGAGAATCTGCTGCGGTGGGGGGGGGCATTGGGTGTTCTAAGCGAAGAGGGAATTAGGACGAAGGCCGAAATGCTCACGCTTGCCATTGATCAGATGGATAACTACATGACATTGGGCATTCAGCTGGATTACGAGGCACTATGGCGACATTTGGTGAGTCAGATTAACCGCTAAGGAGAATGAACGAATGGGTGCTGAGAGAATTACAGGCCTGGATTTGGCCAGGGCACTGTCCATTTTCGGAATGATTATTGTGAATTTTAAGATTTCTATGATGGCGGATCAAGGGGGACCGAACTGGCTAATCGGTCTGGCAGGGCTATTCGAAGGAAGGGCATCTGCTGTGTTTGTTGTATTGGCTGGCTTCGGCTTCACCTTAATGACTCGAAGAGCAAGGGCAGGCGAGCAGAAGGAGCTGTCCGGCATTCGGCGTGTAATATGGAAGAGGTCGGTTTATCTTGCTCTGCTGGGCAGCCTGCTGCTGTGGTTTGGCTGGACTGCGGATATTCTGCACTACTATGCTGTGTTTTTGTTTATGGCTTCCTTTCTGATCCGGGCACAAAACTGGTTACTCGCGATGCTGGCAGGGGGGCTTGTGGTTGGCGGACAGCTGCTTCAATTCATGATGGATTACACCAGAGGGTGGGATGGAGTGTTTCATACGTATACGGAATTGTGGACGCTGCCAGGGTTTCTCCGTAATCTTGGATTTAATGGCTTTCACCCGGTGGTTCCATGGTTTGCTTTCTTCCTTATGGGGATGCTGCTTGGCCGCAGCCGCCTCTCCAATATGAAGATTAGGAGAACCTGGATGCTGGGATCTCTCGCTGCCCTGTGCGCAGTGGAAACTCTGTCTATATTCGCGATGAAGATAGGTGAAGGGTACATTGGCAGGGAAGCGGTGGTGTATTTGTTCCAGACGAAGCCGATGCCGCCTAATTTTTGTTATATGATCTCGTCGATGAGTTCGGCAATTGTCTTTATTCTGTTCTGTATGGCTGTAACTGAATTCAGCCCGGCCCGCCGCTTGGTTGGAGTTTTGATCCGCACGGGGCAGATGGCTCTGACCCATTATGTTATGCATATCATTATCGGACTGGGTATCCTTGAGTTATTGGGGATTCTCGAGAACGGATCACTTTCGTTTGCGGTCATTTATTCAGTAGGATATTTTATTGTGGTGGTCTTCCTCTCCGTATTCTGGGGAGCACGGTTCACTCGTGGGCCGCTTGAAGCTGTCATGAGAAAGTTATAAGCCCAATTCTCTCGAATTGGGTCAAGACGAGATTCAAGATCTGTTAAAGCCTGTGTTACCCGGCAAACGGATTAGAACTGCTCAATTGCTTTCCGGGAAACCAAGCAATGAATGCATAACTAAGTCCGCGCATGATTGGCCGTCCAATCGCACACACTTTGGTTGATACTACATGTGAGGAGTGTGCCTATCTATGACGAAGGATCAGGAGATACTGCAAAGTATACGTAAACTGGCCAAGCCTCTTCATAGCGGGGATTCGGTGAAGGGGCTCGTGGAGCGGGCTGGAAGGGCATCATTTGTGCTTCTGGGAGAAGCTTCTCACGGAACTTCCGAGTTCTATACCCAGCGTGCAGAGCTCACCAAGAAGCTGATTCAGGAGAAAGGTTTCCGGTTCATAGCAGTTGAGGGGGATTGGCCCGCCTGCTATACCTTAAATCGGTATGTGAAGGGGTATGTTGGTACCGAGACAGATATAGGGGAAGGGTTAAAGGACTTTAACCGTTGGCCCAGCTGGATGTGGGCGAACCGGGAGATCAGGGAGCTGGCCGGATGGCTGCGCGATTACAATCAGAACAAGGCGGACGAGGATAAGGTCGGTTTTTATGGAATTGATGTGTACAGCTTATGGGAATCTATGGATGAGATCCTGAGGTATTTGAGTGGGCGGGATTCCGCCGATCTGGAGGCGGCTAAAAAGGCTTTTGCCTGCTTTGAGCCCTTCAGCAGAGATGAACAGTCTTACGGCGTATCGGCATCTCTATATGGGGAGGGATGTGAGGACGAAGTCGTAGCGCTTCTTGGTAGACTTCAGGACCGATGGAAGGCTGCTCATCCCGAAGACCGTGAGAGTGCGCTGAGTTTAGAGCTTAACGCCATGGCGGTTAAGGGGGCGGAGGACTACTACCGGACCATGATCCGGCATGATTCGGAGTCTTGGAACATCCGGGACCGTCATATGGTCCAGGCGCTTGAGAAGCTGATGAAATTCCACGGGCCGGATTGTCGTGCAGTAGTGTGGGAGCACAATACACACATTGGTGATGCCCGCGCCACGGACATGGCTGGGGAAGGGATGGTGAACGTAGGTCAGCTTCTAAGGGAGAAGTACGGCGAGAAAGTCTACGCCGTCGGACTGGGAACCTATCAAGGGACTGTGATAGCAGGAAGTTCCTGGGGGGCTCCTTTGAAGGAAATGCGGGTTCCCGAGGCTATCCCGTCGAGCTGGGAAGAGCTGCTGCACCGGGATTCCGCGGAGGATAAGCTGCTTATGCTTGAGAAGGATGACCCTGTATTGAGCAGTGTTGAGGTGGGACATCGGGCAATTGGCGTCGTATATCATCCCGACTGGGAGCGTGGCAATTATGTACCTTCTCTCATTGCCAGGAGATATGATGCCTTTATCTATATCGACAGGACCAAAGCATTGTCCCCGTTAACCACAGACCGTGTGCAGGCCTAGGTGAGGCCATACAAGCGGCTGCATATAACGCTTGCGACCCAAACCACCAGCGGTAGACAGACCCGGCTTAGATCTCGTCATAGAAATCTGAAGGCTCAAGGATCCAGAAGGGTGTAACCCGGTCCAACCTCAAACTCCGTGAATCCAGCCATGCTGCGCGCTTGGAAATGGATTGGGGATTTGCTGCCAATAAGGAGAATGTTCTTGGCCTCACCAGCACTTTCCCCAGGAAGGATGAATGCAGCGGTATGCGAATATACCTCCTGGAGTGTGGTGTGAATAGCCTGAATAAGCCTGTCATTGCCGCTTCTGCCGAACAGATTCAACAGGACTGAGCCCCTGGAACCCAGCTTGGCTTGAGTAAGGTGGAAGAATTCGCGGGTCAGCAGGTGCAATGGGGTTCCTAGCTCTGTGAAGGCATCCACCAGGATGTAGTCCAGACTGTTATCTTGCTCCATCTTCAGCAGCAGCCGTCCATCACCAATAATTACATTATCGCCTGTGTAACCGAAGTAATCTCTGCTGATGTCGAGAATCATGGGGCTAAGCTCTGCAACCTTAAAGCGCTTGTCAGGAGAGTGCCCAGATATAGCACCGATTCCGTGACCGACCATGAACACATCCTCGTAATCCGGGTTGTTTATCTCCATAAGATGAAGCAGCGCTCTTGGATATTCAAAGACAAGCCGGCCTGGTTCGTCAAGATCAATGGCCCCCTGTACAGCCTGGTTGGCGAACTGCAGGATGCGGAAGCGGCCTTTGTCCCCGAACAACCGGTCCATGTCAGCAACGATGATTTCTTGATCTGGGCTCACGTCATGGAATAAAATGTTCACGTCTTGGTTCTCCCCTGTATTGATCTAGACAGTATAACATGAAGGACATAAATAAAGAGAGACCAGGGAGGTCTCTCTTTAGGTTTAACACTTATTTACTGCTGAATTCCATAAATCTTGTACAATTCATCAAGCATCAGATTCGCTGCTTTGATGCCTCCTGCGGTGTTCCAGATTGCATCGTCTACCTTATAAGCGTGACCGCTCTTCACAGCGCCAAGGTTCTTCCAGAGCGGATCATTAATCCATTCCTTCTCCGTTGCACTCGCCTTGCCATCCCCGGTATCATAGGTGAAATAGAACAACCGGTCCGCGTCAGCCTCAGGCAGCCGCTCTTTGGTAATCTCGTCAACAAATTTATCTTTAGCATTCTTAGTCATTTCTGTTCTGGCCAATCCGATTTGATCAAAAATAATGCCAGAGAAGGTGTCCGTGTGGTAGACCCGGGTCTTGCCAGCCATGAAGCGGACCACAGAAACCGTCTCCTTCAGTTTATCCCCAGCCTTGGCTTTGAAATCTTCAATCCGCTTGTCAAATGCGGCCATCAGCTCGTCACCTTTGGCAGTCTGACCCAGCGCTTCCGCATAGAGCTTGAAGTTCTTCTTCCAATCCCCGCGAAGGTCCTCTGCCATTACGGTAGGGGCGATTGCTTTAAGCTGGTCATAGACTTTCTCCTGGCGCATCTTATTGCCGATAATAAGGTCTGGCTGAAGCCCGGCAATCAGTTCCATGTTAGGCTGACTCTCTTCGCCGACTTCGGTAACGCCTTCCATATCAGCCTTGATATGATCATACCAAGGATTGCCCGTCCAGGACTTCACGGCGCCTACAGGTTTGACTCCGAGAGCCAGGAGCGCTTCAGTTCCTTCATTAGTAAGAACGACTACTTTTTGCGGAGTTCCTTTAATATCTGTTTCACCCATGGCATGCTTCACCTTGCGAACTTGATCGTTAGCCCCGGTAGAAGCCTCCGTGTTATTGGTCTGAGACTTCTCCGTGCCAGGATTATCTGATGCGTTCTTGGAGCCGCAACCTGACAGAATAACAAGCAGTGTAAGGGCAACTGTGCCTAACTTGGCTGCCCTGCTTAAGTAAGATGTACCTCTGGTAAACATTAAATTCTCCCCCTAAAACTTATGTAGTGTGTTGTCTGAGAATCATTATCATTAACAATATCAAACTATACCGGGAGAAGGAGGAGACTGTCAATAAAAATCTGAGAATGATTCTCATATTCATTGACAATGGGATACGGTTCTACTAAAATTCATACAGAGTTTACTAAATTACATATCTGAAGGAAAAGAAAGTGGACAAACATGAAAGTCATATATTTAAGCATCTTAATGGCTGCTCTTGCAGGGGTAGTGGTATGCAGTGTCGCCTTTGGAGTCACAAATATTCCATTTCATAACGTATTGGAATCATTCCTTCATTACAACGGGAGCAATGAACACCTGATTATCCAGACCACCCGGGTGCCAAGAGCCCTCATCGCCGCTTCGGTGGGCGCATGTCTGGCGGTAGCCGGTGCAGTGATGCAGGTCATGACCCGCAATCCAATTGCATCCCCAAGCACGCTTGGCGTCAATTCGGGTGCGACCTTCTTCATTATACTGTCGGCGTGGTGGCTGGGCCTATCCGGACAGCAGTCGTTCACTTGGGTTGCGCTGATTGGGGCCGCGCTCAGCGGAGGTTTGGTATTCTTTATGGGAAGCATCGGCAGGGACGGAATGACTCCGGTGAAGATCACTTTGGCGGGTGCGGCGATGACGGCTTTTTTTGCCTCATTGACTCAAGGTCTTATGCTTACGGACGGTAAAATGTTTGACCAGATTCTCGTCTGGCTGGTCGGTTCAGTAGCAGGCCGAGATATGGCGCAGCTGCAGGCGGTGTGGCCGTATATGACAGTTGGCATGTTAATTGCTCTGCTTCTGTCACGCCACCTCAATGTGCTGGCGATGGGGGATGACATGGCCCAGGGGCTGGGGCAGAGAACCGCTTATATCAAGCTGTCCGGGGCCGTTGCTGTGATCCTGCTTGCCGGCGGATCTGTTGCTGTTGCAGGTCCTATCGCATTTGTGGGAATCATTATTCCCCACATTGTACGTTACCTCGTCGGTTCGGATTACCGGTGGATTCTTCCATACAGCGCGGTGCTTGGGGCTATCCTGCTCGTGAGTGCGGATTTGGGATCACGGTATATCGCCATGCCCAAAGAGGTGCCCGTAGGTGTAATGACAGCGATTCTGGGAGTACCCTTCTTCGTATATATCGCTCGGAAAGGCAGACGAACATGATGAGCAAATACAAATCTCTCCGTTCGGAGCGTGCTGGATTTTCAGTCCTTGTTGAAAAGAAAACGGTATGGATCACCCTGATCCTGCTAATCCTGTGCGCAGCCGTAATGGTCATCAGTACCGGGTTAGGGAGCAAGTGGATCTCGCCGATGAGTGTGATTAAAGTGCTTATGGGTGAAGGGGAGCCCATGCATCAAGTAATTGTGGAGAAGCTTCGGCTGCCGAGAGTGATCACCGCCGTGCTGGTCGGCGCGTCTCTTGCAGTGGCGGGAGCTGTGCTGCAGGGAATTATTCGCAATCCCCTTGCTTCCCCGGATGTGGCGGGAATCACGGAAGGCGCTTCATTCGGCGCGGTCCTGTTCATCTTCCTCTTCGGTGGGACCGTTCCGATTCACTGGATGCCGCTTGCATCCATTCTGGGCGCTGTAGTGGTTACAGGACTTCTATATGTACTGAGCTGGAAGAAAGGTGTAGATCCGTTAAAGCTGGTTCTCATCGGAATTGGCTTGTCCGCTGCGATCAAATCGGTGTCCTATATGCTGATTATCGCGGGACCGATGCAGCTGGCAGAGCGTTCATTAACGTTCATGACCGGCAGCATCTATGGGGTAAGCATGGACAAAGATGTGCTCACGCTCCTGCCCTGGACAGCCGTTCTGCTTGGGCTTACCTGGCTGCAGGCGCGCAGCGTCAATATCCAAGCTTTGGGTGATGACGTCGCTCAAAGCGCCGGAGCCCGTGTCCAAAGGCAGCGTCTGGTTCTGATCGCCCTAAGCGTGGCTCTTGCGGGAGCGGCTGTGGCGATCGGCGGAGCCATTGCATTTATTGGCTTAATGGCGCCTCATATGGCCCGCAAGCTGGTAGGCTCCTCCTTCGGAAGTGTGCTTCCTGTGAGCGCTCTGCTGGGCGCGCTGATCCTGCTGCTGGCCGATTTGGCCGCACGGACCCTGTTCCTTCCGCGGGATGTTCCTGCGGGAGTGCTTACTGCCGCGATAGGCGCCCCTTTCTTCATGTATTTGTTGTACCGGAATCGGAATCGAAATTAGCTGTGGAGGGATTCAAATGAGCAGTCTTGAGGTACGGGAGCTCGGCCTGTCTTATGGTGACACGTATATCTTCGAAAATCTGAATTTAAGCATACCTAAAGGGAAAATTACGGTCTTCATCGGCAGCAACGGCTGCGGTAAATCCACGCTGCTCAGATCCATGGCCAGGCTTCTAAAGCCTCAGAAGGGCTCTGTGCTTCTGGACTCCAGAGAGATCACGTCCATGTCCACGAAGGAAGTGGCCCGGAAGATGGCCATTCTTCCGCAGGGGCCAACAACACCTGAAGGGCTGACTGTGCTTCAGCTTGTGAAGCAGGGTAGATATCCTTATCAGAGCTGGCTGAAGATGTGGTCCAAGGAAGACGAGGACATTGTACAGAAGGCGTTGGAGGCGACAGGTATGACGGATTTAGCGGAACGCACCGTCGATTCGCTTTCCGGAGGCCAACGTCAGCGTGCGTGGATTGCCATGACGCTGGCACAGGAAACACCGGTGATTCTGCTGGATGAGCCAACGACATACTTGGATCTCACTCACCAAATTGAGGTGCTCGACCTACTGTATGAGATGAATGTCCGTGACAACCGCACGATTGTCATGGTCCTGCATGACATCAATCTGGCTTGCAGATATGCTGATCATATAGTGGCGGTCCGGGAGGGACACATTGAAGCGCAGGGACAGCCGGAAGAGGTAGTTGATGCGGAGCTGATTGAGAGGGTGTTCCGCTTGAAATGCGAAATTATCCCGGATCCCTTGTATGGGACACCGTTATGTATCCCGCATGATAACAGCAGACTGAGAGCGGCCAAGGCCGCGGCTCGTGCCGATAAAGGGACTAAGCGGGCAGACGCTTTCGTCACCGTATAACCTCAAATCGAAGATTGTTCTTGGTGGCGTCCCGGGCTATAGTTGGAATTGTGCGGGCTCAAGCAACGGTTGACGTAAGACCGCATAGTAAACTCACCTAAAGGTGCTCATCAGCTATTATTGTGGCTAATGTGCACCTTTTTTAGAGGTTTCACCGAAGTTACCAGCAGTATTCAACAAGCGGACAGATATGCAGCCGGGTGATCGGGGGTATAAGAGATTTGAGTGAACTATTACGAAGCTCAGGTATAAGGAATCCGATCATCTGAAAAAAGAGAGTCAGCACAGGACGGCAGGCAGCTGTCATTTACATATGTTGGGAGGTTAGCAGAGTACAACTGCAATTGTAAGGTGCGAATACGGGGCACATGGTTAATAATATACAGATCGTACTTATGAAACTAAGTGAAACTAAAAAGGTCTAACTCACGTAAATAGTAGCTGAATGAATATGTATAACAATGAATATAATCATGATTTGGGAGGAAACATCCACAGTGAATGCAGACGAAAGTAAAACCAGCTTTAAGGAATTATTGAAGAAGGGGAATACCTCATCCGCGCTAGCGGCGATTGGAAACACAGGGGTCGCCATTGTAAAAGGAGTTGCAGCTGGATTCACCGGCAGTGGGGCTATGTTCGCTTCCGCCATGCACTCAACGGCAGATGCTGTGAATCAGGCTTTTGTATTTGCGGGGAGCGTGCTGTCAGAGAAGAAGCCGACCCGCCGATTTCCGACAGGCTTTGGCCGGGTCATAAATCTGTTCTGTATGGTAGCGGTTATTGTTGTAACCGTCATGGCTTACGAGACTATACGTGAGGGATTCCATCTACTATCCCACCCATCAGAATCGCACGGATTCTGGTTGAATCTAGCCATACTTCTATTATCGATCGCAGTGGATGGATTTGTTCTGATCAAAGCCATGAAGGAAATTGTGCATGAGGCCCGGGTGGAAGCCAAGGGGGCTGCGGTCATCCCAGCAGCGTTCCGCAATGTGGGCAGAGCCGCTCCACCAACCCGGCTGGTATTTTATGAAGATCTGGTGGCAACAACAGGTGCATTTCTGGCTCTGATCGCGGTCGTGGTGACTTCGTTAACGAGCTTCACCTTGTTGGACGGGATATCCACCATTCTAATTGGATTCTTGATGATTGCCGTTGCTTTCCGGGTAGGCTACGACAATATGGTTGGGTTGATCGGTGTGTCCGCCCCACCTGAGGTGGAGGAGAAGGTAGCTAAAATTATTTTCTCAAATGCTAATGTAACGGATATATACCAATTGCGTGTGATGCAGGAAGGCCGCTATTATCATGTGGATGGGTTAATTGAACTGAAGCCTGGATTAACGCTGGCGGATGCGGATGATATTAAATTCAAAGTTAGAGACAGCTTGCTGCAGGACCGGGATATTGCGGATGTGACCATCGGCATTATTGAGGATAACGGGGTT
This sequence comes from Paenibacillus sp. J22TS3, assembly GCF_018403205.1. Taxonomy (NCBI): domain Bacteria; kingdom Bacillati; phylum Bacillota; class Bacilli; order Caryophanales; family Paenibacillaceae; genus Paenibacillus; species Paenibacillus sp. J22TS3. The sequence continues at coordinate 56,350 of NZ_BOSF01000007.1, read as the reverse complement.
CGGGACTGGCATCCCTCCGAGGGTAAGCAATAAGCTATAGTGGCAAAGATTGGACTGTTCCCCGGGGAGCAGTCCTTTCGTACTTTTTAGGCCAACCAGAGATTCCGGGTCGGCCTATTCTTTTTTACGCTTGACTCTCCCCTAAGAGGAGCCCTTACACTGATTCTTGTCAGAAGGAGGTGAGCAGCAGATGTATACGGTAAAAGAGGTTTCGGAGATTTCCAAGGTTACGGTGAAGACTCTGCATCATTATCACAAGCTTGGACTATTGATACCGGGCAGGATCAGTGAGTCGGGTTACCGTCTTTATGGCACACCTGAGCTGGAGAGGCTGCAGCAGATTCTTTTTTATAAAGAGCTGGATTTCCCGCTAGCGGCCATTAAACAGCTCCTTGATGGGGAGCCGGACCGTCTTGAAGTCCTGCAGGAGCAGAGGACACAGCTTGTTGCAAAAGCACAACGATTAAACGAAGTTGTCCGGACACTGGACATCTCAATGATTTCAGCAATGAAAGGAGAAGCTATGAACCCAAAAGACATGTTCAGCGGATTAGCAGGAGAAGAGGAATGGAGAGAGGCGCTTGCGCAGCAGGAGCAGTACCTCAAAGACACATATAACTATGAAATGCTGGGTAGCGAGCCGATTGAGGTGGAGGAAATGAATGCCCAGGCGAAGGAAGCAGCTCACTTTATGAACAGCATGGCAGAATCGTTAAGAGGAAAGGTAAGGCACGATGACAGTCGGGTAACCGGGTTGATCCGCAATCACCTGGAGTTTCTGAGCCGGCATGGGCATTCCTTCAGTCCAGCTGATTTTGCGGAACAGACCCGTTTTTTTATGCAGGATGACTTTCACAGGGAGATGCTGGAGTCTCAGCAGACGGGGCTGGCTTATTACCTCGGAGCAGCGGCATCTGCATATGCGGATGGTGAATAGGTCATTCTGTGATAGAATTAGGCTATTCGAATGAGTGAAGAAGGTGTATAAATTGATTCTTGTAAGCTCTTGTCTCGCAGGCCTTGAAGTGAGATATAACGGAAGCGGCAGTTTGGATAGGCGAATAACGAGGTTAATTGAGGAAGGTCGAGCGGTAACCGTATGTCCTGAATTGCTCGGAGGGTTCTCTGTTCCAAGGGAGCCAGCGGAAATTCAGGGCGGTGATGGAAACGACGTGCTTGAGGGCAGGGCTAAGGTGGTCGAGCTCTCCGGCAGGGATGTGACAGAAATGTATGTGGCTGGAGCGTATAGGACCTTGGAGATTGCCCAAGAGATGGGCGCATCAACCGTTGTGTTGAAGGAGTACAGTCCATCCTGTGGAAGCGCGATGATCTATAACGGGGAATTCTCGAATATGAAGGTTGAAGGGATTGGCGTTACCACGGCGCTGCTGAGGAAGCATGGAATTCAAGTTGAATCAGAAATTTCCTGGCTTGGATCAGGGGAGTGATCAGAGCAATGAACAAACAGAGCCGTCTGCACTGCGCAGAGGCTCTGTTGGGTTTATGCTTTCTTTTTAAATTTGAATACCGACCAGATGGACAGGAAAATCACAAGTGCGATACATACGCTGATGCTGATACGGTTCTGAGCATCCACTACGAACAGTACGGCGATCACGGTTAACGCTGCTATGGTAAGCACGGTGATAAAGGGGAATCCCCATACCTTGAAGCCTGGCTCTTTCGGATATTGCTTTCTCAATTTGAGCTGGGACAGGCAGATGCAAATCCATACCAGAATTACGACAAACCCAGGCACGGCCATGAGCAGGCGGAACAATCCCTCCTGTGAAATGTAAGCCAGCATGGAGCCGACCAGCAGAACTACCGCACAGAAGATTAAGCTGTTCATGGGCACACCGGTTCGGGAAAGCTTGCGCAGCCCCGAGGGCGCTTCCCCATCGCTTGCCATAGAGTGAAGCATCCGGGTAGCTCCATAGATGCCTGAATTGGCAGCGGACAGGACGGCCGTTACCAGTATGAAGTTCATCAGATGAGCCGCTCCTTGCAGTCCGGTCGATGACAGCACCTGCACAAATGGACTTGTATTCCCGCTTAGCTGGTCCCATGGAATCAGTCCGCAGATAATCAGGATGGGCAGGGTATAGAACAGGATGACCCGCAGGATAAAGTTCTTGACCACTTTAGGCAGAATCTTATCCGCATTCTCAGCTTCAGTCAGCGTTAGGCCGATAAGCTCTGAACCTCCATAGGAGAACATAACCACCAGAAGGGCTGAGAAGATCGCGGTCCATCCATTAGGGAAGATGCCGCCATGCTCTGTGTAGTTCTTCAGTCCATGAACCTGGGGGTCGGGAATGATTCCGACAAGGATGCAGGCTCCCAGAACAATAAATACAATGATCATAAAAATTTTGATTCCGGCCAGCCAAAATTCCATCTCCCCGTAGCCACGGACATTCATCGTGTTGATCAGAATAATGAACGCGGCGCTCGCAAGGCTTAGCACCCATAGGGGAACCCCGGGCAGCCAGTATTGAAGAAAGCTTCCCGCGGCAATAACTTCTATAATACATACAGCCAGCCACATGAAACAGTACAGCCAGCCAACAACAAAGGAAAGTCTTTCGCCGAAAGCTTCACGGATAAACTCTTTCATATTCTTGTTTGTGTACACCGTGGCCATCTCGGCAATGGCCCCCATGACAACCAGTAGAAGCAGCCCGGCAAAAACATACGAAAAGATAACACCCGGGCCAGCGAGACTGATCGTTTCTGAACTTCCTTTAAATATTCCGGTTCCGATTACGCCGCCCATAGCCATGAAACTGATATGGCGCGGCCGCAATTTCTTCTGTAGTGAGTCTTCTGATGACTTCAATTCTGTCTGATCCCCCTTATGACTGACAGGTTGTCATAATTAATGTGATAAAGAAACTTAAATTTCATATTACAATAAATGTCCTATCTAGGATAGGCCATTGTCTGAAAAATAAAACTCTTGACGAGATAAATGAAAGCGGTTAATATAAAACACGTAGATAATACGTTATATAACGTTATATAAAAGGAGAGAAGAAAAATGAACGTACAAAAAGTTATCCAGACAATCAACAAGCAGACTGAGAATGGGATTTCAGAGGTATATTTAGTGGCTTGTGGAGGGTCTCTGGTCGACATGTATCCCTCTAAGTATTTTCTGGACAGTGAAGCACGTAAGATCGTAGGAGGGCTGTACACTGCCAATGAGTTCGTACACGCGCTTCCCAAGCGGCTAAATAAAGACTCGGTTGTTATTGTCTGCTCACATGGGGGGAATACGCCGGAATCCGTGGAAGCGGCCAAAACAGCTAAAGAACAAGGAGCACACACGATTGGCTTAACACATAACCGGGAAGCAGCCCTGTTGAAATATTCGGATCATTCCTTCATCTACGAATGGGGTGAGGAGAGTGACGTTAAGAACAATCCTATGGCGATTATTATGGAATTGACGGTGGAAATTCTAAACACAACCGAAGGTTATGCCGCATACGAAGCGTTCCAAAGTGGATTGAACAAAATAGGCGGAATTATAAATAGCGGCAAGCTGCTTGTTGCCGAGCGCGCCCAAGCTTTTGCCGACAAATATAAGAACGAGGATTTGTTCTACATTTTATCAAGCGGAGCATCTTACGGCCATGCATACGGCTTCGCAATTTGTTCCCTGATGGAGATGCAGTGGCTGAATGCATCCTCAATTCATTCTGGAGAGTATTTCCACGGTCCGTTCGAAGTAACAGATAAAGAGACTCCATTCATTCTGTTGATGAATGAAGGACGTACACGTGCTCTGGATGAACGTGCAAGAATCTTCCTTAACCAATACGCGGGGAAAGTGGAAATCGTGGATGCGAAGGAACTCGGAATTAATACCATTGCGGATGAAGTGGTTGAATTTTTCAATCCGGTATTATTCTATAGCATTCTATGTGTTTACCGTGAAACGTTAGCCGAAGTCCGGAATCATCCACTCGAAACACGCCGTTACATGGGCAAAGTGGCATACTAAATCGAGGTGAGAATAGCATGGAAGTGCTGGGGATCGGAGATAATGTCGTAGATAAATATGTTCACCTTAACCTAATGTACCCTGGTGGAAATGCAGTGAATTTTAGTGTCTTCTCAAAAAAATTAGGCGTCGATGCAGCTTTTATGGGGACGTTTGGCAATGATCAAGAGGCAAGGCATGTTGAGCAAGTGCTGCAAGAGCTCCAGATCGATGTATCCAGATGCCGTCATTTTGACGGCGAGAATGGATGCGCCCGTGTAACTTTGGAGAATGGGGATCGGGTATTCCTCGGAAGTAATGAAGGCGGAGTAACCCGCATGTATCCTCTCCAGCTGACCGAGGATGATAAGGCTTATATTCGCAACTTTGCGGTTATGCACACCGGTCTTTACAGTCATACAGGCCATTTGCTTCCAGAACTTACTCAACTCGGGGTTCCACTTTCTTTCGATTTCTCTGATGATTTCGAAGAAGAGCAGGTGGATAAGTATATAGGTTATGCGGATTTTGCGTTCTTCTCCTGTAGTCATTTGACCGATGAAGCGGCACAGGATTATATCAGGTCCAAATGGGCGGGTGGAAACCAATTAATCATTGCGACTCGTGGAAGCAGCCGCAGTATGGCTTACGATGGAACCCGTTTTTATTTCCAGGAGCCCATGGTTGTCGAAGCTGTAGATACGATGGGAGCAGGGGATTCCTACATTGCCGCCTTTCTCATCCATTACTTGAGAGAAAAGAACGTGCAGGCTGCCATGATCGAAGGCTCCCGCTTCGCAGCCGAGAGCTGTCTGGTAGAAGGGTCATTTGGCTACGGTGTCCCTTATAATTAAGGAGCGGTCACCCGCTTGTGTAATGGTACGGCGTTTGTTACTCTTTAAAGAGTAGTATGGATGGAATCATCTGTATCTATAACGTTATACGAACAGGCGAGGGTTAATATGTTAAATCCAGAGCAAGCTGAACCATTATATATTCAACTGAAAAAAGCAATTCATACGGCGATCACGAATGAGGAATTTAAGCATGGAGAGAAAATTCCCACAGAAATAGAGTTAAGCAACCGGTTTAATGTAAGCCGAATTACCGTTAGAAAAGCCGTTGAGGAACTGTGTCAGGAAGGGTACCTTGTGAAACGGCAGGGTAAAGGAACCTTCGTGAATCAAGCGAAGATAGGGCGGAAGATTGAGCATGTTATAGGTTTTACGGCGGCATGTGCAGCTAACGGAATATCATCGCATAGTGTTGTTACGCAAAAAGAGGTTATAAAACCCGATGCAGATGTGCAGCATAAGTTGGGCTTGGAGCCAGGGGAACCGGTAGTCTTTATTCAGCGGAAGAGATACGGAGGAGACAATCCGCTAATGCTGGAAAATAACTACTATCCATACAAACGGTTTGCATTTCTTCTTAACGAAAGCTTGGAGGGTTCATTGTACGAATTGTTACGGGAGAAATACGATATTGATCCTTGCCAGCCTGGCGAGACAACACTTGAAATTGTTCTGGCAGATGAACAGAAGGCCAAACTTCTGGATACGGCAATTGGCAAGCCATTATTTTATATGTACACGATGATCAATGATCAGAATGGACAGCCGGTTCATGTGGGCAAGCAATATATTATCGGTGACCGGTATCAATTTACACTTTAATGGAGCCGTTCTTTGGTGGTGGATATGGTTACTGCTTCTATACATAAGGGGAGCAGTCTGTATTCTCTAATCCATAACGTTGTAATACGTCATGTAATAGAACGGCTTTTTTTCAAATATATAAAATGAACTTTAGAATTTACCGATCTTAGCTTCGATCCCGAGTGATTCTGAAGAAGCGGAGCGTCCGCCTTTGTCTCCGAAATGCCCCATTGGAAATCTATTTCAAGGATTTCGGAGACAACAGGGGTCGTAAGAACACTCGGCATTGCAGCGCCCTAAAAGGGTAACCTTCATAAGTTCATTTTATATAATGGCTAATTCTTAAATTTGGCATTTAGGTAATAGGTTCTCAATCAGAGAAGGAGGCATGGCTTATGGTTAAGAACGCAGCCGATCTTGTTCTTGTATCCAAGGCTATATTTACCGGTGATGGTGATGTCCCTATGGAGGGATATGTTGCAGTTAAGAATGACCATATTGTTGCTGTTGGCCAGCCGGGGCAAGAGAGGGAATGGATCGGACCTGATACTAAAGTGTTTCAGCTTGGGGATCAATTGGTAATGCCGGGAATCCATGATAACCACGTGTTTTTTACGGGTTATATGTCGATGCACCGGGGGGTTGATCTTTCCAATACTCAATCTGCTTCTGAAGCTTTAGATTTAATGGTTAAATACTCAAGCACTCTTCCCCATGGAGAAAATGTATACGCTTACGGTTGGGACCTCAATATTTGGGGGGAGCTTCCGGATCAATCCATGTTGGATACGGCCTTTCTGGATCGTGCGGTTATCGCTATTAACCGAAGTAAGAACTGGTGCTGGATGAACCAGTTGGCTATAGATAAGTACCATTTCCAACCTGGAGAATGCAGTGCTGAGGCAAGAGCCCATCTACTGAAAGAAATGCTGGGAGATACAGACACGGTTAAGAGGGAATTCCTTGATTTTTGCAGTGTGCTGGCGGAGCGGGGGGTTACCTCCATTAAAGACATTGGATTTGATGATTACAGTGGCATGCTGCAGGTTCTGTCCTCACTCGAAGAGGAAGGGCGGCTGCCGCTACGGGTTCATTTCTCACTAGAACCAGTACTTGATGAGCTTGATACAGAGACCGGTCTGAAATATAAGGAGCTCTATTCCAGTGACCGTCTCAGGTTTCAAGGTTACAAAATCATGCTGGATGGCGTAGTGGCCGATCACACAGCGGACATGCTGGAGCCTTATGCGGACATGCCAGGCGTCACCAATCTGAGGCCGGTGGATTACGCAGCTATCGAAGAAGCTGTTCTGCGTGCTGACCGGGCTGGATTGAAGTGTTGTCTGACTGCTGAAGGTGATGCAGCAATCCGCAAAGCTGTAGACATGCTGGAGAAATGCAGACAAGTTCATGGAGAACGGGATGCTCGGCATTCCATAAGTGATCTGGAGTATCCACATCCTGATGATCTAAAAAGGATGGCATCAAACGGAATCTTTGCTGAAATCTATGCTCAAATACTGCTCCTTAACCCATCTCGCGAAGAATCCTACATGGCTGAGGTCGCAGGGGAGGAGAATGCATCCAAATTCTATGATTATCGCACTATGCTGGATTCCGGAGTGACTATAACCATTGGCACTGACCTCCCTCTGTTTATGACGAGTGTGCCAGATTCTATCTTTGCCGCAACGGTTAGACGGTTTCCTGAGGGTTCAGCCAGTACGGATTGGTATCCTGAGAAGGGACTGCCCTTGGCTGAGGTGTTAAAAGCCTGGACAATCCATGGAGCGAAGCACGCCTTTATGGAACATAAAGTGGGCACACTGAAGCCAGGCAAATATGCGGATATTGCAGTTTTTGACCGGAATCTGTTCACGACAAGACCAGAGCAGATTAGGGAAGCAAAAGCTGATCTTACAATTGCAAATGGAAAAATCGTACATGACAGAACGTCGGGGTAATGATGACAGATGGTTGGGAGGAGAACTAGACCATTATAAGTAAGACGTTCTATAACGATATTACTCTGGAACGAGGGATTCTTCAATGGAAGCGACAAATAAGAAGAAAAAATGGGCTTTACCTCATAGCTACACCCTCATCTTCTTTATTATTATTCTCATGGCAGCTTTAACGTGGATTATCCCAAGCGGCCAGTTCAAACGGGAAGAGACAACCGTAAACGGCATTACCAAAACCGTAATTGTTCCCGGCACCTATCATACCGTTCCGAAAAGCGGTGAGGCTGGAGATTTAAAACAGGGAATCCCCCAAATACTCAGCGCTCCGATGCAGGGGGTCATTAATGCTGTCGATGTGGTGTCTTTTGTCCTTATCGTGGGCGGAGCATTTGGAATTATCCTGAACACTGGAGCAATTGACAGGGCGCTGCTGGCCCTCGCCCGACGATTGAAGAATAGAGGAATTCTTGTCATTCCAATTTCTATGGTGATATTCAGCCTGGGTGGCTCAACTTTTGGGATGAGTGAAGAAATCATACCGTTATACACCATCTTTATATCTCTGATGTTTGCATTAGGCTTCGATTCTCTGACCGCTATTCTCATCTTGTTTTTGGGGACTCAAATCGGATATGTCGGTTCTACCACGAACCCATTCTCTGTGCTTATCGCTCAAGGCGTATCCGGCATTCAGGGCAATCCGCAATTATGGCTGCGTTCGATTGAATGGCTGGTATTCACAGGTGTATCGATCGGGTTTACGATGTGGTATGCACACCGGGTAAAGAAACATCCTGAGAAGTCGATTGTATTTAATAATGACCTTATCAATCGTCCGCTCTTTCTAAAAGAAGATACCGGAGAAGAGGTTCACTTCTCGTTGCGGGACAAGCTGATTATTATTGGCTTCGTCGTCACGTTGGGTCTGATTGTCTGGGGTATTCTTGCCAAGGGCTGGTATATGACTGAAATTGGTGCCTTGTTCCTTGCTCTCGGGTTATTCGCTGGAATTGTATCCCGAATGAGCCAGAAACAAATGGCAGAGAATTTTGTTAAAGGCTGTTCCGAATTTGTATATGCGGCAGTCATTATTGGACTGGCACGCGGAATCCTCGTTATTGCCGAGAATGGAATGATCATTGATTCAATCCTGAATTATTTGTCCGGCTTGCTGAGGGGACTGCCCAGCTATTTATTTACAACCATCATGCTTCTTGTTCATAATCTGATCACCTTTTTCGTCCCGTCTTCTTCGGGAGAAGCTGCATTGACTATGCCTGTACTCGCTCCATTAGGCGATCTTATAGGCATCAATAGAGAAGCAATCGTTACGTCGTATCAATTCGGGAATGGACTGACAAATCTGATTTCGCCAACGGGCGGAGTTCTATTGGCAGGGCTGGCCATTGCACGGATTAATTTTGGACAGTGGCTGAAAGTAATAATGAAACTCTTCCCCGTTCTCTGGATCATCGCTGCCATTTTTGCTGCTCTATCAGCATATGTAGGTATGTAATCCTTCTTGAATCATTACATGGCAGAACCCTTGGTTAAATCGAACCGGGGGTTATTTTTTATGGAAATCAGGGTGCCGGGTCTCCTAGGAATGAAACAGCAAGATAGTGAAGGCTTGATCCAGAAATATGTGCTATAACTAGGATAACAAAAAACCACAACCCAGTAATAAACATGGAGGGAGAAGCTTGTCACATACGAACATATTTGAATACGGGCAAGAAGAGATGGAATATCTCTCTCAAGCTGATCCCATACTTGGGCAGGCTATTACGCGGCTTGGGAAATTGGAGCGTAAAGTCATGCCGGATATGTTCTCGGCTCTTGTTTATGCCGTAATCGGACAGCTCATCTCGGCCAAGGCGGCGGGTACGGTATGGGGCCGTATGCAGAGGGAACTTGGGGAGATCACTTCCGGAAATTTGTCTGGGTATACTGCAGAGCAGATCCAGAGCTGCGGTATTACAAGGAGAAAAGCTATTAATATTAGACAAATTGCCCGGACTATTGAACAGGGGGAGCTCTCTCTTGACGAGCTTCATTCACTTCCAGATGAGGAGGTAATCGCAAGGCTGACCAGCTTGCCGGGTGTTGGCAGATGGACTGCTGAAATGCTGCTGCTTCATGCCCTTCAGCGGCCTGATGTCGTCAGCTGGGGAGACATAGCGATAAGGAGGGGAATGAAGAAGCTGTATCAGCTGGACCAGCTGGACAAGGCACAGTTTAATCGTTACTGCGAGAAATACGCACCCGTGGGGTCCGTGGCTTCTATTTATTTGTGGGTGATTTCGTTTGAATAATATGATAAAAGAGAGGGATTGCAAATGAGTTCTAAATTGAATGACCAATCAGTTGGCCAAAGCCCGCTGAAGAACAAGATTGGAAGCGTGTTTCTTCCCGTTCGGGATATCGGGCAAGCAAGGGAGTGGTACAGCCGGATACTCGGCTTCAACCCGGCGGACGCTGAGATCATCGCTGGACACCTGTGCCCGCTGCCCATGGAGGGAACAGGTCTGATTCTGGACACTATGCCGATGTGGGGAGGCGCGGAGGAGGGAGGTGCACCGAACATCAGCACTCCAGCGTTCATGTTTCTCACGGACGATCTTGAAGCATCCTACAAGTTCATGCAGGAGAATGACGTCACCTTGGTCACAGAAATCATGTATGAGCAATGGTTTGTTATTGAAGATCCGGATGGCAACAAGTTAATGGTTGCAAAAGAATAACAATGAAAGCCGCTGCGAAGCGGCTTTTATCATCAGAATTCACTAGGTGCTAATGATCATCTTGTATCCTAGGAAATCTTCTTCTTGCGAAACTGCCCGCGAACCAATGCCAGCAGCACATAGTAGATAGGAATCCCGTTAATGACCACCCAGTAAATGGAGTAGCCAAATTGTGAAACGTCACTCTGGAACAAAGATATATTCCGGTTGTATTGGAAGGCTGCCACCACTGAGGTTCCAGCAAGCAGGATGATTAACGGTACCTTCTCCTTAAATTTAAGCAGATGTGACAGGCAGGTTGCCCCCACATAGAGCAATAATGCGTCATGTACGATCATGGATGTGCCCCATAAGCCGATAAACACCGGATCGGCATTGCCCACCAGACCTGTAAAGGAGGTGCCCCTGATGAGTTCGAGGACAGGGTACTTCACCATGCTGCCAAAATGCGGGCCTAAATTAAGGAGCACCAGCATCCAAGTGATCAGAACGGTGGAGACCACCACCACATTTCCCAACAGTAAGTTACGCAGTGTTGTTTTCTTGAAAACGAGATGGGGGGTAATAAACAGGAAGACAAACCATTCGCCGATCCAGGAAATTACATTGAGCACATCCTTAGCAAGAATTTTGGTGTCAAAATGGGTGAGCAGCGCACTCAGCATTTGATAATCCGCATCCCCGGCAAGGATGTACAGGATAAATAGAGTCGCCAGAACAAGAATAATAAAGGAGGCATCCCCGATATATATCAGCGTTGAGAACCCCCATCTTGCTGTAATCATAGTAATTAGCCCAATGAAGAGGTTGAGGAACCAGGACGGAGTCTCTCTCATATAGACAGTACCATAAAATAAAGTGAACTGTTCAATATCAAGGGAGACATAATATATGCTCCAAAGTACGAGCAAGAGAAGCACAATCCGGTGCCCCCATTTGCCTGCGATCTTCTCACCTGCCTCGGTCCAGGATTGACTCCCCGTAAAAATACCTAATTTGTACGTGCAGAATATAAGCACCATATTGATGGCACCACCGATCAATATAGGAATCCATCCTTGATAACCAGACGTAGTTATCAGGGGCGGAATCATAAAGGCAAGCGGGATCGTAAGCATATAAATGGTCGCGAACCGAAACATTTGAAACGAAGTTGTACGCATGTTACATATCCCCCCCTCATACTGAGAATTGCCTGATTCCGGTCAGAGCCAACCTGTTACAAACAGGAGAATCCGGTTTGGGTTAGGCCACCACGGCAAAAAATTGCCTGCTGTGTTCCATACAAGCAGAATGGACAAGACCCACCAGAAGACCCGCTTATCATGTGGGCTTGGGCTCTTGACCCTAACCCACTCATAGATTGCGATACCTGCAAACAATATGGCCAGCATAGGGCCTCATCCTTTCCATAGTATGTCATCCGCCGGGAACCCTTATGGCTTATTGGTCAAGTATCTAACATTCATGGTAGTCTTGACCTCGATCTCCACCTGATTCTTGTAATAATCCGTCCAATCCTCCCGTATCCGTTCCCATAGACCGGGATACTTCCATTCGAGCAATAAGCCCAGCCCCAGTGCATCCGACCCCAATTGCCGGGTCTGAAGAAGCGCCCGTTCTAAATCTAGTTTTACTTTTGCATTTAGCTGAGTTGTGATAATGGAGTTCAGTTCTGTTTCGTCTCGCTGTTTAGAATTTTTCTTATAAAGGAGATCCCCAGATCCTGTAAGCGAAATCGTATATTTTGGGGTTCCATCGGATAGGGTTACTTTTTTTGTTGCCTTAAGATCAGTAAACAGCACGCTTGCCCGGCTATCCCCCTTGTCCCAATAGACCGTATAGGCCAGCCTGTCGAGCCTGCCGGTAGCCCAGGCTAGGGCACGAGCCTCTTCTGCTTGCAGCGTACCTTTAAACTTGTCGTGTTGATAAAGGGCCGCGCCCTGGACTCCTACCCACTCATCCAATTTCCCATTCTCACTTGGCATTTGTTGAGTGCCAACCATCATGTTATTTGTGACAAAGCCAACCTTCGAGCTGTGCGCAATTAAACAGTCCTTCACGGTGGTGCTGAACATTACATGCTGCAAATTCATTTTACGGAGCACCTCGGCAGGCATCTGTTCGTACAGAGGAGTTAAATCTGCCACCTCCCGGGCCTTCCCGGGAGCTGTGCCAAGGAAGCTGCTGATATGAAATGCGGGTTCCATCCTGATCCAGTCGAGCAAGTCCCCGATTCCCTCTTCAGCATAATCCCGTCCCACGATAATTTCACGTGTATGCCCAAAGTTCAAACGACGTGTTAGATCTTTCTGTAAATCCATAAATGCATCCGGAATAGTATCTGCTGTTTTGGAGATTATCGCATAAGGCTTGCCGCCGCCGCTTCCGCCACTTCCAGCCTGCTGACCGGACATCATCCGGTTAGGCAGAGGACTGCTGATTGTAAGTTTTACTGTCCCCGGCTTATCCCCTTTATCAACATAAATGGCAAAGACAAAGATTTGCTCATCGATCTCCACCTTGGACCAGCAGCCGGTAAGAAGAAGGAAAGGCAGAAGGAGGATCAAGCGTCTTACAGTACTCATTTGGAATTCTGTCTCCTTGGATTACGTGAAGTGTAAGCACTCGACCTTGACTTCATGATCGGAGATGGCACACGAACGAATACATCCTTCCAGTCCTTTAAGATCAGCGGTGCAACCGGCTGCATGTAGGGTGTGCCGAACGATTTGAGGTTGACAAGGTGCCCGAATACGACAAAGGTGCCGATAAATACGCCTATTAAGCCAGTAGTTCCTCCCAATATAAGCAGCGGGAACCTAAGCAGCCTAAGGGCAAGCCCGAGTTCATAATGGGGAATAATATAGGAGGCGATTCCGGTAATGGAGACGACAATGACCATCGGTGTGGATACAATGCCGGCCTGTACGGCAGCTTGTCCAATTACAATGGCCCCAATAATGGAGATGGTCTGTCCTACGGGCTTGGGAATCCGGGTGCCCGCCTCACGCAATCCTTCAAACGTAAGCTCCATGATCAGGGCTTCGGTTAAGGCGGAGAAGGGAATATTCTCCCGGGCTGCAGCAAACGTAAGCAGCAGATCGGTCGGAATCATCTCCGGCTGGAAGGTAGTGATGGCTACATAAAGGGATGGGAGCAGCATGGAGATGACGGCAAAGAGCAGCCTGACCATACGGATCCAGGAGGCGGACATAAAGCTCTGATAATAATCTTCGGAGGACTGCATCAGTGAGAAAAAGGTAACGGGGACGAGCAGCGCCGAGGGAGTCCCGTCCTGTAAAATTCCGACCCGGCCTTCCAGCAATGAGGCTGCAACGGAATCCGGGCGCTCGGTGTACTGGAATTGGGGGAAAGGGGTGCGGTTTCCTTTTTTCGTCTGCTCAGCGGTATAACTGATCCCCAGTACTCCATCGAGATCCATATTGCGCATTTCCTGATCCAGGTCCCTAACGATTTCGGGCTCGCATAACCCTTCGATATAGACAATATAAATGACTGTTTTGGTGTATTTACCAGCCTCATAACGGATTGTTTTCAAATCAGGATGTTTGATCTTATGCCTTAACAGGGACAGATTGCTGTTAATGTCCTCAATAAACGCTTCCTGGGGACCGATCACGACGAGTTCATTTTTCGATTCGGAAACGGCTCTCTTCTTGTATTTTACAAGGTTGAACATGAAGATCTTGTCGGATTCACTTAAATACAGGAGAACCTCCCCCCTAACCAAGTGATCAACGGCATCCTCAGCAGACTTGGCTACTGTGGAGGGCATGGGAATTAACATGCCCTTATTTAGCATGCTGACGATGTTGTCTTCGCTGGATTCCGAAGCCGCGGCTTCCTTAATCAGAACATCAGCGATTCTCTGATGCAGGGTCTGCATATTAATGATGGATTCTATGTAAATAAGCACACAGGTGTGGCCATGGATGACAAAGCTCATCTTGTTAACATCTTCAATGGCTGCAAGCAGCTCATTAATTTGTTCAAGCTGGGTTCCTTCTGTGTCCATCGACTGCACCTCCTGTCATTTCAAGAATTGGGTTTAATTAGAATGCCAATCATGAAGCCAACTTATACAGATTCAGGAAGGATTTACATTGCTTTGTGTGAATTACTGTGTTAATTTGCTGATTCTTCTGCCTGCTTGCTTTATAATGATAGGGTTGGGACAAAATTCCTGATGTTCTATGTAAATTATCTCATACATAACAAAATGGGGAATGGGGAGAAGTGTCTGATGTTTAGAAGCCGGAGATTCAGTATACGTCTCAAAATCATATTAGGTTATTTCCTTATTGTATTATGCCTTGGTGCATCGATTGTGCTCTTGAACAGCCGGATTACAGCCATGGAGCGGGAAATTGATTTCATTACGGATCACGATATGGAGGTCCATAATCTGGCGAATCGGATTGAGAAACATGTGCTGGATATGGAAACGGGGCAGCGCGGCTTTATGATTACCAAGGACGATAGTTACTTGGAGCCGTATAGAAGCGGCAAAACCGAGTGGGTATCTGATTTTAACAAGCTGTATCAGCTAGTTGGGGACAATCCCGCCCAGCAGCGGAACCTTGAGGCAATCAAGGTGAACATCCAGCAGTGGATTAACGTAGCTGGGGACCGAACCATAGATTTAAAAAGGAACAACAATACGGCCGAGATCATCCGTTTCTTCAAAGAAGATCCGGGAAAGGAAATGATAGATGAGCTCCGGGGGCAATTGGGACTGTTCAGGGATACAGAGAGCAAGTTAACAAGCTAGCGCGTGGATGATCTGGATCAGAAGAATGCTGATTTTAAAACCGGGTTATACCTGCTGCTTGCTTTTGTCACTGCTGTATCTATTCTTGCGGCACTGCTTATTTCAAGGACAATTGTGAGGTCCATTGAGCAGGTAACCAAGGCGATCGATGAGATTGCCTTATCGGAGAATAGGATAAGCCAGCAGCGGATAGAGATTCGGACTCGTGATGAAATTCGTGATCTTGGTGAGGCGACCAATCGGTTGCTGGATAAGCATGAGCAGGAAAATTGGCTCCAAACCGGGATTGCTGAGCTGGCTACATCGTCTCAGGGATTCTCTCTTATCTCCGAGCTTGCTCAGGCGTTTGTAGCAAAAGCAGCTTTGCTGCTACACGCTTCTTATGGTGTGTTCTACCGCCGGACAGGGGACACTCTGCATAAAGAAGCCGCTTTTGCCGGGCAGGCTGGAGGCTCGCCAGCGGATTCCTTCAAAATGGGTGAAGGGCTGGTTGGGCAGAGCGCACTTGAGCAGCGCAGCTTTCTGCTGGGTACCGTTCCCGATCATCATGTGAGGATTACAACAGGATTGGGAGAATCCCTGCCAAGCAGCATCCTGATTGTGCCCGTAGTATTTGAAGGCAAGGTCGAAGGGGTTATCGAGCTTGCCTCAGTAGATACATTCACTTCACTTGAACAGGAGCTGCTTGAAGAAGCATGCAGAACATTAGGTACGGCACTGAACAGCGTGGCAGCACAAATGGAGGTGAAGCGGCTTCTTGAAGAATCCCAGGCGATGTCCGAGGAACTTCAAGCCCAGACGGAGGAGCTGCAGCAGCAGACAGAGGAATTGCAGGCCCAGTCCGAAGAGCTGGTCTCCCAGCAGGACGAGCTTGAACAGATTAATCAGGAATTGGAAGCCCGGTCAGTTGAACTGGAGAACCAAATGCGTCAGACGGAAACGATTAAAGAGCAGGTAGAAGAGCAGAACAGAAAGCTGGAGCAGCAAGCGGTAGAATTAAAGACCGCCTCCCGGTATAAGTCTGAATTCCTTGCCAATATGTCTCATGAGCTTCGTACCCCACTTAACAGCCTTCTTATCCTGTCACAACTGCTTGCGGATAATAAGGAAGGCAATCTTCAGCAGAAGCAGGTGGATTATGCTAGAACGATTCATACTTCGGGAAGTGATCTTCTGAGGTTAATCGATGAGATTCTAGATTTGTCCAAGGTAGAAGCGGGTCAAATGAAAGTGGAGAAGGAGACGTTGTGTCTGGAAGAGTTGAAAGAGGCACTACAGCGTAATTTCGAGCCTGTGGCCTCGAAGAAGGGAATTGGATTTACGATAGAAGCGGAAGATGGGGTGCCTGAGACGGTATATACCGATGGGCATCGTCTCCAGCAAATCTTAAAGAATCTGCTGTCAAATGCTATTAAATTTACGGACAAGGGCAGAGTATCTCTGAAAATAACTACGACACCTCGTTCAGGCGAGGTAACGCCGCAAGAACCCGAGAGTTATCTTGCTTTTGCTGTAACAGATACAGGCATTGGTATTGCCAAGGATAAAATGGACCTGGTATTCGAGGCGTTCCAACAGGCCGATGGCACGACCAGCAGAAAGTATGGCGGCACTGGACTTGGCCTGACAATCAGCCGTGAGCTTGCCGGCTTAATCGGAGGCCATATTGAAATTGAGAGTGAAGAGGGCCACGGCAGCACATTCACTCTTTATATTCCGAATATTGAATCCGGCCCATTCCTAGCAAACTGGGATGAACCCATTCAAAGTGACGGTGTGAATCCAGTGCATACCCCATTGAGGAATGAGGTGCTCATCCCGGATGTTGAGCTTACGAATCCGAGTCTGCTCGTCTCTTCAGAGATCGAGGATGACCGGGAGCAGATCAAGCCGGGGGATAAGGTGCTGCTGATCATTGAGGATGACATCCATTTTGCTAAGATCATGCTCGATATTGCTCGTTCGCGGGGCTTCAAGGTGTTAGTTGCGCTTCAGGGAGATAAGGGTTTAGCCTTGGTACATGCATTTAAGCCGGACGCGATCATGCTGGATATCCAGCTGCCGGTCATCGACGGCTGGTCGATCCTGGAACGTCTAAAGCAGAATCCTGAGACACGCCACATTCCAGTCCATGTTATATCTGTGGTTGATGAGCAGCAGCAGGGGCTTACCATGGGGGCGATGGCCTACCTGAAGAAGCCGGTGAATAAAGAGAATATTGAGAATGCCCTGTCCCGGATTGAATCTTTCATGAACCGTGAGATGAAGCGGCTGCTGATTGTGGAGGACGACCTTGTGCTTAGGGACAGCATGGTTGAATTGATTGGTCACGATGATGTACTCATCACGGCGGTATCAACTGGGGAAGAGGCTTTAAGAACCTTGCAGGTTGAGCATTATGACTGCATGGTGATGGACCTTGGCTTATCCGATATCTCCGGATTTGAGCTGCTTGACCGGATTCGGCACACAGAACAGCTTCACGAGCTTCCTATTATCATTTATACCGGGCAAGAGCTGGACATGCGGGAAGAGATGGAGCTGAAGAAGTACGCGGAGAGCATCATTGTGAAGAATGTAAGGTCACAGGAAAGGCTGTTTGACGAGACCGCACTTTTCCTTCATCGGGTGGAGGCGAATCTTCCGGAAGACCGCCGTGAAATGCTGAATAAGCTGCATAACAGTGAAGACGCATTTGACGGCAAGCGAATTCTGCTGGTTGAGGACGATATCCGGAACGTTTTTGCACTGTCCAATGTCCTGGAATCGCACAACCTGGAGGTTGTTTTTGCCGAGAACGGCCGTGAGGCGCTGGAACTGCTTGAGAAAGATACCAACTTCAACCTGATTCTGATGGATATTATGATGCCTGAAATGGACGGGTATGAAACGATGAGAGCGATTCGGGCGATGCCGCAATTCCAGCATCTCCCGATCATTGCCCTAACCGCCAAAGCGATGAAAGAAGACCGGCAGCTATGCTTAGATGCAGGAGCATCGGACTACATCAGCAAGCCGATTGATACCGTAAGGCTGATCTCCATGCTGAAAGTCTGGTTGTACGGATAAGAAGAAGTTAGCAGGCTTAGAAGGGGATTACCTGAGTTATATGGAATAAAGATCGGGAATAGAGTCTTAAGTGATGCAGATTTGTTGATCGGGCCGCGTATACACGCGGCTCTTTTTTTGTGCTAAGGCGCATTTATCAGATTAACTAATGGAACCTATAAGATCATTCAAATTGACCCGTCCTCGTTGATGTGATACCGTTCAACTTAGTAGATTTTGATTAAGTCGATCTAAATTCTAGGAATTAAAAAATCATGCAAGCTACGTGAGGTGGATATTGTTGGAACTCCAAGTTACAAACAGTCCTTTCAGCCAGGAACAGGCAGAGCTTCTTAACCGCCTGATCCCTACATTAACAGAACATCAGCGCATCTGGCTGACAGGTTACATTGCGGGACTTCAAGGCCCTGCACAGGTGCAGTTGTCCGTGCCGGCCGGTATTCCTGTACATTCTGATTCTACTACCCCTGTTCAGGCGCCAGCAGCTTCCAAAGAGGTTACCGTTCTGTTCGGCTCTCAGACCGGGAACAGTGACGGACTGGCGAAGAAGCTGTCCAAGAAGCTTGAAGGCCTTGGGTTTGAGGTAACCGTCTCTTCTATGGGAAACTTCAAGACCGCCAATTTGAAGAAAATTGAGAATTTGCTCATTGTGGTCAGCACCCAGGGCGAGGGAGAGCCGCCGGATAATGCGATTCCTTTCTACGAGTTCCTTCACAGTAAGAGAGCGCCAAAGCTTGAGAGTTTGCGATATTCGGTTCTTGGGCTTGGAGATACTTCCTATGAATTCTTCTGCCAGACGGGGAAGGACTTCGACAAGCGCTTGGAAGAACTAGGCGGGAAACGCTTGGCTGACCGGGTGGACTGCGATGTGGATTTCGAGGAGTCGGCGCAGGCCTGGATGAGCCAGGTTGCTGAGGCGCTGGGGCAAGGGGCAGCTGGTCAGACCACAGCGGTTAGTGCAAGTTCGGAAGGGGTAACTGTGCAGGAATCGGAGTATTCGAGAAGCCATCCTTTCCATGCGGAAGTTCTTGAGAACTTGAACCTGAACGGCCGGGGATCGGACCGCGAGACCCGACATATCGAAATTTCTCTTGAGGGATCGAATCTTCAGTATGAACCTGGCGACAGCTTGGGCATCTATCCGGAGAACCATCCGCAGCTGGTGGCAGAGCTGATCACAGCGATGGGCTGGAACCCGGATGAGCTTGTGCCGGTAAACAAGAACGGGGAGCAGAAGCCGCTGCAGGAGGCGCTTCTTCGTCATTATGAGATCACGGTATTAACGAAACCTCTGCTGACTCAAGTGGCAGAGCTTACTTCTAATTCGGGTCTAACGAAGCTGCTTGCAGCTGGACACGAACAGGAGCTCCGAAGCTATCTTGCCGGGCGCGATCTGCTGGACCTGGTGACGGATTATTCGCTGCAGGGAGCTCCGGCACGTGAATTTGTGGCTCTTCTCCGCAAAATCCCGGCAAGGCTGTACTCCATTGCCAGCAGTTTAAAAGCAAACCCGGACGAGGTGCACGTAACGGTACGTACCGTTAGATATGAGAACCACGGGAGAAATAGATATGGGGTCTGCTCGGTTCAGCTGGCTGAACGAATTCAGCCGGGCGACAGCCTGCCGGTATTTATCCAGCATAACCCGAACTTCAAGCTGCCGGACAATCCGGATACTCCTGTGATCATGATTGGGCCCGGAACAGGAGTTGCACCTTTCCGCGCATTCCTCGGGGAACGTGAAGAGACAGGGGCATCAGGAAAGACGTGGCTGTTCTACGGTGACCAGCATTTCTCTACAGACTTCCTGTACCAAGTGGAGTGGCAGCGCTGGCTCAAGGATGGCGTGCTTACCCGTATGGATGTTGCCTTCTCAAGAGATACCGACAAGAAAGTCTATGTTCAGCACCGGATGCTGGAGAAGAGCAAGGAATTGTACCAGTGGCTTCAAGAAGGCGCTGCGTTATATGTGTGCGGAGATGAGAAGAAGATGGCTCATGATGTGCATGCGGCACTCGCAACTATCCTTGAGCAAGAGGGCGGGCTGAGCCCTGAGGAAGCCGCTGTTTATTTGACAGACCTGCAGCAGCAGAAACGTTATCAGCGGGATGTCTATTAATTCTGGGGACATGCCAAAGATCACGAGAGGAGATATAAACAATGTCTGAAAATAACCTGTTGTCCAAGAACAGCGCTCCGCACAGTGATGTGGAGGACATTAAACGCAGAAGTAATTACTTGCGCGGCAGCCTGGTAGAGACTCTCCTAGACCCGATTACCGGGTCCATTCCCGAAGATGACAACCGGCTGATGAAGCATCATGGAAGCTACATGCAGGATGACCGTGACCTGCGGAACGAACGGGCCAAGCAGAAGCTGGAGCCGGCCTATCAGTTCATGCTTCGGGTACGAGCCGCCGGTGGAGTCGTAACTCCGGAGCAATGGCTGATGATGGACCGTGTGGCACACAAGTATGCAAACGGAACGATCCGGCTGACGACTCGGCAGTCGTTCCAACTCCATGGCGTACTCAAGTGGAACTTGAAGAATACGATCCGCGAAGTGAATGACGCCATGCTGAGCACACTTGCTGCCTGCGGTGACGTGAACCGGAATGTGATGTGCAACCCGAATCCTTACCAGTCCGAAATTCATTCGGAGGTATACGAATGGGCCAGCAAGGTAAGCGCTCATCTTGACCCCCGCAGCCGGGCCTACCATGAAATTTGGCTGGATGGGGAGAAAATTGTGGACAGCCGTGAGGGCGTGGAGCAGGAACCGATCTACGGACCGGTCTATCTCCCGCGTAAATTCAAGATCGGCATAGCTGTTCCTCCATCGAACGATGTAGATGTGTTCTCTCAGGATCTTGGCCTCATTGCTATTACCGAGAACGGCCGTCTGAAAGGCTTCAACGTTTCCGTTGGCGGGGGTATGGGAATGACTCACGGTGATCCGAAAACCTACCCTCAGGTGTCCAAAGTCATCGGATTCTGTACACCGGAGCAGCTGATCGAGGTGGCGGAGAAGACGGTCACGATTCAAAGAGATTATGGCGACCGGTCTGTGCGGAAGCATGCCCGCTTCAAGTATACGATTGATGACCGCGGCCTTGATTGGTTCGTAAACGAGCTGACCCTGCGCCTGGGGTGGAAGCTTGAGGAGGCACGTCCTTTCCAATTTGACCACAATGGTGACCGTTATGGCTGGGTTAAGGGCAGCAATGGGAAATGGCATTTTACCCTCTTCATCCAGAATGGCCGTGTGAAGGACGAGGAAGGTTATCCTCTTATGACAGGCCTCAGAGAGATTGCCAAGGTGCATACCGGGGATTTTCGCCTGACACCAAACCAGAATTTGATTATCGCAAATGTAAGCACTCAGAAAAAGAAAAAGATTGAGTCCATGATTCAGCAGTTCAACCTTACAGACGGCAAGCATTATTCTGCCCTGCGCCGGAATTCGATGGCGTGTGTGGCGCTGCCGACTTGCGGGCTTGCGATGGCCGAATCCGAGCGTTATCTTCCTTCACTGATGGATAAAATTGAGCCTATGCTGTCCCAGCATGGCCTTCAAGACGAGGAGATCGTCATCCGCATGACCGGTTGTCCCAATGGCTGCGCACGGCCTGCCCTCGCGGAACTCGCGTTTATCGGCAAAGCTCCGGGACGTTACAATATGTATCTGGGCGGAGGGTTTTCAGGCAACCGTCTGAACAAGCTGTTTAAGGAGAATATTAACGAAGCTGAAATTCTGGAATCCTTGGAGCCAATCCTTGCACAGTATGCGAAGGACCGGCATCCTGGTGAGCATTTTGGGGATTACGTGATCCGCGTTGGCATCGTGCCCGAAGTGACCGACGGACAGAATTTTCATGCGTAAGCAGTAACTGAATCTAAGATTAAATATCTCTTCCGGTTTGCGTGGATGTGACCGGTGGAGATATTTTTTTAATAAAATTCGACAAAAAGTCTTGTTTTGAATTAAAGATATGGTACGATAATTTCATCCAGACAAGCTCAGCTGTCTGTTGCAAATAGAACTTTACACGATAATGGCAAACCTGTCGAAAGGCAGGGACGCAAAGCTATAGGGCCTTCTAACAAGATGGCAGCCTAGCCACCGAAGGGAGTTTTATAAGATGAAGCGTAGTGTTGTTTTTTTGTTGTCTTTTTTTCTGTTGTTGTGTACGGTTATGAATGGTGGGACTGCAGTTAGGGCCGAGAGCGGGACCTGGCTGAATGATACCAAAGTGGACAAAGGTGTTATTGGAATCAAATACACGGTGAAGTCTGGTGTCAAGACGAAAGTGCTAATAGCCAAAGGCAATGAGAAATATACATACAGCCTACTGCCAGGTGTCACTGAGGAGAATTTTCCACTTCAGCTGGGAGACGGAGAATATGCAATCAGTGTTCTTGAACAAAAGAGCAACGGCAAATATCAGGTTATTTATGAAGCTTCCGTTAACGTGGAGCTTGAGGAGCCAACCGCGGTATACCTTAATTCCATTCAGAATGTGAAATGGGCACAGGCGGGCGCCGCAGTTGCCAAGGCCAAGGCATTAACGAAAAACTTAACAACGGATGAGCAGAAGGTCAAAGCGATTTATAACTTTGTGGTGAGCAATATCAAATACGATAAGAAGTTGGCCTTGAATATTCCGGCTGATTACATACCGCAAATTGACCGCACGTTGACAGTGGGCAAGGATACCTGCTACGGTTATTCCGCTTTGTTCGCCGCCATGCTGCGAAGTGTAAACATTCCGACGAAGCTTGACATGGGCAAGACAGCTTATGTAACTACATACCATGCCTGGAATGAAGTGTATATGAATAACAAGTGGGTCGTTATCGATACTACAGTTGATGCGGGCTGGAAGGGAACCACAACTAAATATCAGATGATCAAAGACGCAGCCAAATATACTGCGGATAGACAATATTAAAGGACAAGAAGCCCTGGGTGCATACTCAGGGCTTCTTTGCAGAAACAGATTATGTTATTCTAGGCTCGTTGGGAGAAGTACTGATTATGATGTCTAAGGAGTAAGAATATGAAAGTGATCCTGGTGGATGATGAGCAGTTGGCCTTAGATTACCTGGAACGGCAGCTGAAGAAGCTGATTCAAGTTGAGGTTGTGGGAGCTTATACCGACCCTTATACGGCCAAGGAAGAGATTCTAAAGAGGGATGTACAGGTTGTTTTTCTGGACATCAGCCTTCCAGAAATCAGCGGATTGGAACTGGCAGAGCAGCTGCTGGAGAGCAAGCCAGACATACATATTGTGTTCGTTACAGCATATAACGAATATGCAGTTAAAGCTTTTGAAATCAATGCGCTTGATTATATTGTTAAACCCGTTCGTGCCGAGCGTTTATCCAAGACATTGGCCAGAATCGACGGGCTTTTGAAATCGAAGCCGGATGTGACCAGTCACTCCGATTCCAATACACCGCTAAAATTAAACCTTCTTCGGCAGGTATCTATTGAAGTGCAGCCGGGTCAACCTGCACTGCTTCATTGGCGGACCACCAAAGCCCAGGAGCTGTTTCTATATTTAATTCAGCACCGGGGTCAGCTGGTCAGGAAATCAACTCTGATTGATCTGCTGTGGCCGGAATACGATCCGGACAAGGTGTATGCCCAGCTGTATACGGCTGTTTACCATATCCGCAAAACGTTAGAGCCTTACGGCACCTGCTTTCAAATCTCCAATACAACCGAGGGTTACCTGCTCACACTAAGTCAGGTTATGATTGATGTGGAAGAATGGGAGAACAGGCTGCAGGAGAGCACTCCACCTAGCGCGGATACAATTGATGATCATATTGAAATCTTAAAACTGTATACAGGGGATTACTTGCAGCAGTATGATTACTGGTGGGCGGAAAGTGAGCGGCAGAGATACAAATCTTTATGGCTCTCGGCTTCTTATGCTCTGGCTGAATGGTACAGTTCGCAAGGGGACACGGGCAAGGCAGTGGGGCTTTACACGGAGATTTGCGGCCTGCACCCTCAAGAGGAGAAGGCTCATTTTGCGCTGATGCGGCTGTATGCGGAAATGGAGAATGCCTTGATGGTACGCAGACAATATGAAACTTTAGAGACGATATTAGCGGAAGAATTGAATGAACAACCGGGGCAGTCCATTCAGAACTGGTACCGGGAATGGGAAGCGGATCTTTTACGGTCATAATAGCGTTTTACATATACAGTTAGCCACCGGATAACCGGTGGTTTTTTTGCTTTGTCCAGAAATTGTATAGATTCTCTCTTTATAATCCTTACGGTGGGAGAACGAGTAGGGTATACCGGAGGGATAAACGTTGAGAATTATAAGAAATTTTCGGATTTCACCCCCTTTCGGATTCAAGGGGCTGGAACTCGCTTCACTTCGTGAAATCAATATTGCCAAAGAACCGGATGTTCAATATCAGAGAGGATTTTATATTAACTTTCAGGGGAATATGCTGGGGGTTGTGGCGACACCTGAGGGACCGGCATTCTTTTTCAATTCTGATACTTACCTGCTTGCGGGAGATAACTATCAGTTTCGCTTAAAGCACAAGCAGGATGAGAGCATATTCTACTTCGACTGGAATGGGGCCAGTGTGCTGCAAATCAAATATTACCGCATGCTGGGGGGACGGGCTGAAGAAGATCTGGACCGGAATATGCATGAGTTCCTCAATTGGCTCATTAAGGCTGCCAAACGCAAGAAATTTAAGTCATTCTATACTGTGGATGACGATTCCCCATCTACCTCTCACGCCAGGGAAGTTGATCCGGTTCGTATAGGGGAGCGGGTGCAATAGCCGCCAAGCTGTCTAAGGCTGGCCCGGTTTCCGGATGATTGTAGAGAAATTGTTAAGTTGCTTGTTCTACTATTGTAGTTGTCGATTTTGTATCTAATTGCTGGAGGTGAAAGAGCTTTTAAAATTAACAACAAATTAATAGATAGGGAGAAATGGTAAAAAAGCATGAAAAAAAGAATATCTGTAGTCATTTTTGCATTAATCCTCCTGATACATAGCCTGTTTGGGCCGGCTGTTGCTTCAGTCAGCGCAGATGCGGCAGCACTTCCAGAGAATATAACAGCAGCAGGAGATCAGGGGACTGGAACAACCGGGACAGCTGCTCCGGATGCTGTGGTGGATTCTACGGCTGACAAACCGGATGCGGTGGATTCAACCGCTGACAAGCCGGACGTGGCGGAAAAGGCTAACATTCTCACTAAAGTTGTACTGAAGGATAAAGAGGGTACGGTGATTGACGCCGTATACAATCCTGACCGGGAAGGCCGTACGGAAGTCGGCTCTGCCGTGACCATCGAGTACAACTGGGCATTAGAGAATAATCATGGTTATAAGAATGGGGATACCTTCGAGTTCACCATTCCGAAGGAGTTCAAGCTCTATAATGACATCTCAGGCAGCTTGGACGAGGCAGGAACGTTTCATGTTGATTCTAAAACGAACAAAGTCACAGTTACTTTCAATGATTTCGTCGAGGGAAACTCCAATGTCAGCGGCACATTGAAAATTGCCACGGAGTTCAACAAAGACACCATCACTGAAGACACCGAGGTGAAGATTCCTTTCCCGATCAAGGGCGGGGATCAGGTTGCCATTGTCTTCTTCAAACCGGTAGGCGGCAAGGTGCTTGATAAGAAGGGTCAGCCAGAGGGTTCGAAGAAGATTAACTGGACAGTCAATGTGAATACCGTGCTTAACAAAATCGACAATGCGGTGATTACTGACAAGACTCCGGACGGACTTAAGCTGGATGCGGCATCACTTAAGGTTTATAACCTTAAGGTGAACATGGATGGCAGCTCCACACTTGGCGATCTTGTTGATCCGGCCAGCTATATCTTTGAACCTGAGAATGACGGTTCTTCGTTTAAGCTGAGCTTTAAATCGGGTTCAATTAAATCAGCCTATCAGCTCCAATATGCGACAGATGTTGTAGGGGAGACCGAAACTAACTTTACAAACACAGTCGTCTTGAATGATAAGGAGCAGGCATCAGCAAGTGTGAATATTCCACGTGAGAAGCCTTTGACGAAGGAAGCTTCCTATGATAAAGAGAGTCAGACTATCACTTGGACAATCAACTACAACTTTAACGAGAAGAAAATTGCGCAAGCGGATGCCAAACTCGTTGACCGGTATGACAGTGTTGTGGAATTTGTTCCTGGTTCCTTGGAAGTTAAAGAAAGAAATTCCGGTAACGTCCTTAAAGAGAATGATGACTATAAATTAACTCCAGTCGACGAGAAGGATAACAAAGCCGGATTCGATCTTGAATTCACCAAGGATGTAAATGTGGGCTACGTGATTACCTACAAAACCAAAGCCAAGGATCGGGTGTATGAAAATACTCCGGTAACCAACAATGTCACTACAGTGGGTAACACTTCAGCCACGGGTAAGGAAACCTTGGTGAGCCTTATCGGCAAGAAGTGGAACAGCGGTGTCGATTACAAGGCTCAAACCGCCAAATGGACGATTGTAGTGAATGAAGATAAAGCGGCGATGACCGGGTTAACCATTACCGATTCATTCCCGAATGGCGGGTTGGAATTTGTTCCGGGTTCCTTGAAGATTAAATCTTCAGATGGGAATGATTATCCAGCAGATAATTATACCGTTAATGCAGATAAGCCAACGGAAGGCTTTGCACTTACATTCAAGGACAAGGTTGCCGACAAGCTGACCATTACCTATGAGACCAAGTACAGCAGTGATTGGTTTGCTGCAGGCAAGAATGTGTACCGCAACCAGGCTCTGATCAATTGGGTAGAAAGTACCCTCAAGGATCCTGTCACTGTGATTGCTGATTTCAAGCCAAATGCTCAGACGACCAATAATGGTTCCAAGAGCGGTTCTTATGATGCCAGCAAAAAAGAAATTACTTGGGATATTACAGCGAACTACAATCGTAAAGACTTGAAGAACGCGGTAATTTCAGACAAACTGCTTCAAGGACAAACTATCGTTAAAGATTCCGTGAAGGTCTATGAATTGACCGTTAATGCAAACGGAAGCATCACAAAGGGCAGCGAAGTCGACAGCAGCAAATATAAGGTTATAGCTCCAACGTCTGAAAATGACAATGAGCTGAAAGTGGAATTGGGAGATATCGATTCAGCTTACTTGGTCACTTTCAAAACAACCTTTGATGCTGCACGCCTAGACCGTGAAATCAGCAATGAGGCTGATCTTACCAGCGATGGGGTTCCGGCTTACAAGTGGGGAGCTAAGGTGAATATTCCTCAAGGCGGCGTGTATGTAAGTAAGACTGGTGCTCAGGACGGAAGCAAGATCAACTGGCAAATCAAAATCAATGAAGGCCAATCTTATGTTACGAATGCCAGAATCATTGATACACCAAGCGCCAATCAAATTTTGGATGAGGCCTCCTTCAAGCTTTATGCTACCAAGGTTGCGCCAAACGGGGCACTGACCCGTTCGGATGAACTGAAAAAAGACGTGGACTACACTCTTGTAATTACAACCGATGCCAAGGACCAGCAGTCGTTTGTCCTGGCATTTAAGAAAGAGATCTCAACAGCTTACATTTTGGAATATTCGTCCCAGATTGCGGTTTCCGCTGACCGGGAGAAGGTTCAGAATACCGTAAGCTTTGAGGGCGACGGGTTCAAGGTTGAATCCAACAAGACCAGCAAGGAGATTGAGGTTCGTACATCTTCCGGCTCCGGCTCCGGTGTCGGGGAGAGAGGAAGCATTGAAATCACCAAGGTGGACAAGAATGATCCAACCAAAGTGCTGGAAGGCGCCAAATTCGTTCTGTATGATGCCGCCAAGAAAAGACCGGAGATCATCAAAACAACGGATGCCGAAGGTAAAATCCTGTTCAGTAAGCTCTTGTACGATGATTATGTATTAGAAGAGCTGGAAGCACCTGCCGGATATGTCGCGGACCAAGCCAAACTTAATATTAAGATTGACTCCACGATCAAGCAGGAGGCTAACGTTAAGAAGATTACGGTTACGAACAGCAAAAAGCCAGTAACACCACCGGTGACACCTCCAGTAACACCGCCAGTAACGCCAGTGGACCCACCGGTAACACCACCAGTAACACCACCAGTAACACCACCAGTAACACCACCGGTAACTCCTCCGGTAACGCCGCCGGTGACTCCACCAGTGACACCGCCGGTAACGCCACCAGTAACTCCGCCAATCATCACCGGACCTGGAGTCGAAGTGCCAGACAAGCCATCGACTACAACACCGGGTGGCAAGAAGCCAACCAAGCCGCAGCCGGGTAAGAAGGATCCTAAAGAAGTGGATCTGGATGAGAACGGCAATCCGCTTGGAGGTGTTAATGGTGACAAAGCCAAGGATAAATCCAAAGGCAACCCTAACCATTCCAATGCGCCTATGCTCCCGAAAACGGGTGAAGAAAGTGATTGGCCGGTTTATATGGCCGGACTATCACTCGTATTAATCGGTTTGTGGATGCGTTTAAAGCGCGCTGACAAGTTTTAACTGACAAAGACCTGAGAAAGAGACCTTTCTCGGGTCTTTTTTTGCTAGAATGAGGAAGGAGTTAAAGTGTATTAAGAAAGAAGTCGAGAATTTGTTTAGATACAAGTTGTATTTTAATACATATAAGTTGAACTAAAGAAAGATCAGGGGATTGGCGGGTGTTTTCATCCGTACAATCAGGTTTGTTCAATTTACACAGCAAATGATTCATGAAGGAGCTATTTAATTATGCGAAAGTTATCATATGTTGTTATTCTGCTGGGGATTGTCATTCTCTTGACTCCCAAAATCATAGAATGGCGGGCGGATATGGAACAGGATGAACTGCTTAAGCGGGCTGAGAGCCAGGAATACAACAAGGAGCATCGGCCAGCCGTATTGAAGACAAGCAAAGCCAGCAGTTTGGAAAAGGTCTCACGCTTATTAAATGAAGGGGAGAATGGACAGGGCAGTGACCAGTCTGCAGGGCAATCGGATGATTCATCTTACAGTGAAGACGAACACCTAATTGGAACGATCACGATAGATTCTATTGATGTTAAGCTCCCTATTCTTGAAGGGGCTACCAAAGAGAATATGAGCCATGCCGCCGTACATTTACCGGAAACCTCCTGGTTCGGAGAGACCGGCAACGCCGCTATTGCCGCTCATCGGGCGCACAAGGCCGGCCGCCTGTTCAACCGTCTTAATGAGGTGAGCAAAGGGGATAAGATCGTAATCAAGTCTGGTGGCAAAGTCTTTACATACACGGTGTATAAAAAATGGATCGTGCTGCCCACGGAAGTCTCCGTGCTTGACCCGGTGGGACAAGAGAAGCTGCTTACTCTGATTACATGTGACCCGCTCATTAATCCTACTCACCGCCTCATTGTCCAGGCGAAGGAGGATGAATAGGTCATTCTAATAATAATTTCGTGTTCTTCAAAGGAATTTACTAAATTTTGTCGAAACTGAAGAACATGATTATTAAACGCAAACTAATTTTTATCACCTTTATATTTCTTTTTGTACTAACAGGACTAAGGCTGATTTGGTTTGAGATGAATGAGCCGCCTGCCCATCCTAGTATGGAGAGAGGGAGCTTGGATCTCAGAGGGTGGAGCCTGCCGGATAACAAATCTATCCCTCTTGATGGGGAGTGGGATTTCTATCCCGGCAAGTGGATACAGCCCGGGGGCACAGAAGGCGGGACCGAGGTCAAGCCGTCCCCTGGCTACATTTCCGTACCTACCCCGTGGAACAAGTCCGTTCGCTCCACATCATCTTACGGCTATGCTACCTACCGGATGAAAGTGTGGGTAAGCCGTATTCATGAGCCTTATTCGCTGAAGATCAACAGCATTCAGACCGCGGCCCGGATATATGTAAATGGAGAGTTTCTGAAAGAAGCAGGACATCCAGCTAGTGAGCCTTCGGAGAGCCTACCCCGGAATTATCCCTATACGGTAAGCTTTATCCCTGACCAGCAGCAGATTGAAATTATAGTTCAGGTATCCAATTTTGATTACCCGGCCAGTGGGGGGATTGTGGAGTCTGTCCGGTTTGGCACCGAATCTGCAGTAAAGCATGAACAACAATTCTATGCGAGAATGCAGATTGCGGTATACACCATACTCATTCTTCATGTCCTTTATGCCGGAATCCTAAGCTTAATTGGTATGCGCAGCCAGACTCATCTGTTCATATCCCTGGCCATTCTTTCCCTGGTGTTGTCTGATCTGGTCGATGGCAGCAGGTGGCTGCTTATTTGGATGCCCCTAACCCCGGAGTGGTCATTAAAGCTGAGTATGATGGCTTACTTGAGCGGCACGGCTTTCCTAGGAATAGGATTCAAACAGCTGCTGTCCGCTGCAGCGCAGGCCAGCGTATGGAAGTGGGTTATCTATATAAGCGTGGCTGCTGTTATTCTGATACCTTTCCTGCCTCTTGAGGTATTCCTGTGGCTCGCTAATTTCTTTAGGCTGCTTATGGTCATTAATGTCATCCGTGTCATTTATCTAATCTTTCAATTCGTCAGCAGACAGAAGGATGCCGGGGTGTTCCTACTGCTCACAGCTGTGAGCATAGCTTCCTTCATCTTTTGGACGGTTGTAAAATATGTGCTCTGGCATCAAATGCCTTATTATCCTTTTGACATTATTTTTGCTTATCTCGGTTTTGCAGGATTCTGGTTTATCCGCTTTTTCCAGGCTCATGAACAGACTCAAAGCTGGGCTCAGCAGCTGAGAGAGGCGGATAAGCAAAAGGACGATTATCTTACCATTACTTCCTTAGAGCTTCAGGCCCCGCTGCAGGGGATGATCGGAATGGCCGGGTCCGTTCTTGAGGAACGGGGGGCAGCGATGAGTGCAAGAAGCCGGGGAGATCTGGAGCTGATTATTCAGGTAGGACAGCGCATGTCCTTAATGCTCGGTGATCTGCTGGATATCAAGCGGCTCAATGCCCAAGAAGTTCGTCTCAGCCGGAAAAGCTTGTCTCTTTCCCCAGTCGTGACCAGTGTATTTGATATGCTCAGGTTTATGAACGAGGGTAAGAAGGTGGAGCTTGTTCAAGGGATTCCTCAAGACTTTCCTCATGTGGATGCTGATGAGAACAGAGTGGTCCAAATTTTGTTCAATTTGGTACACAATGCCCTTAAATATACAAATGAAGGACTGATTATGGTCTACGCGGACGTGCAGGACAGCATGGCTCGGATTCATGTTGAAGACTCAGGTATAGGCATAGATGAGGATATCCAACAGATTATATTTCTTCCTTATGAGCAAGGAGATTCAACTAGTACTGCGGCTCTAGGAGGCTTGGGACTTGGGCTCAGCATTTGCAGACAGCTGGTTCACCTTCATGGTGGGGAAATTACCGTGAGATCCAGTCTCGGTAAAGGCTCAGTGTTTACATTTACCCTGCCTCTTGGATAGAAGTTCGCTTACTTCAAGGCGTTTTCTCATAATATAAAAGGATGGTTCCAGATTGCTGACTTCAACTAAATTGCTTCCCAAAAGAAAATTAATTCTGCTCACTGCTGTATTTCTTCTTATACTGACGGGAATCCGGCTGCTGTGGAATTATGAGCTGAGGGTTCCTGATCACCCAGAGCCCTTGGCAGGTGTTGTCGACCTGCGCGGCTGGCAGTTCGACGATAGTAAGACCATCACCTTGAATGGGGAATGGGAGTTCTATCCGAATACATTTCTTACGCCGGGAACTCATCAGCATAAGCCCAAGCCGATTACAGCGGTTGTGCCAGGGATTTGGGATCATGTTACAGGTACGGGCAGTTCTATTGGCTTCGGAACCTACCGGCTTACCGTTCTTCTTGATCCTTCGGATCAGATGTACGGAATACGAGTCCCAAGCATTCAAACAGCTTCCAGATTGTACGTGAACGGACAAGAGCTTGGGGTTATGGGCCGTCCTTCAGTAACCAAAGAAGAGAGCAAGGCCAGAAATGTGCCCTACTCCGTCTTCTTTCGCAGTGATAAACCTGAAGTTGAGATTCTGATCCATGTCTCCAATTTTGACCTTCCTACTACAGGAGGGATTATTCAGTCTCTTAGATTTGGTACCGATACAGCGGTAACTCGGGAAGCTTTTTTCTCGGAAAATCTACAATTCATTGTATGTATCGTAATTGCCTTACATGGCGTTTATGCGGCTATTTTGTATTATCTTGGAGTACGGGGTAGGGAGTTGTTCTACTTCGTAGGTATCGTGGTTACGGTGCTGCTTGCGGTTCTGACGGATGATGATAAGCTTCTGCTGCAGTGGGTTCCGATTGGACTGGAATGGTCTACAAGACTTAGAGTGCTAGCCTACATGGCGTGCGGTGTATCGTTGTTTTTCTGGGTTAAGACATTTACAGGCACGAGAACCAGCTGGTTCACACGCGGATACGCCTGGGCAAATGTGTTATTCACCATCGTAATTGTTCTGGTTCCAATGGAATGGATCAAACAAACGGCTTCTTTTATTTTGGTGAGCGTTATGATTGTCACGGTCATTACGGAACTTAGGCTGATGGTTACGGCTATTTACCGGAGAGAGATTACCGCGGTCTTTCTGCTGTTATCTGTGGCTGCTGTTTCCGCCAACAGGGTATGGGGCACACTCAAAGGCAGATTTTGGCCGGATTTGCTGTTCTATCCATTTGATCTGATCATTGCCTTCCTGGGTCTTGCCAGCTTCTGGTTTGTGCGCTTTGCCCAAATGAACAAGCAGGCGGAGCAGCTGGCGGAACAGCTGCAGAAGGCGGACAAGATCAAGGACGATTTCCTTGCCAACACCTCCCATGAGCTTCGCAATCCGCTTCACGGGATGCTGAATATGGCACATGCCGTCCGGAGTGAGGCTCATAGTGAGCTCGGCCCGGAACATAAGAATCGAATGGACCTGCTGATCCAGGTCGGACAGAGAATGTCACTTCAGCTGGATGATCTGCTGGATGCCGCGCGGCTCAAAGAGCAAGAGCTTCATCTTGTTAAGAAAAGTGTCAGTTTCTCGGCTGCGGCCTCGGGAGTTATAGATATGCTCCGGGTCGCCAATAACAGTAGCCAGGCCGATGTGCAGCTTCACATACCGGATCGGTTTCCTTATGTAATCGCAGATGAGAACCGGTTGGTTCAGATTATTTTCAATCTGCTTCAGGAAGCTTTGAGAGTTACACAACAAGGAGCTATAGTGCTGGAGGGCAGCCTTCGTGAGGGAATGGCCGCGTTTAGAATTTATTCACCCACCGTGGATTGGGAGGAAGTAAAGTGCTCTGACGAGGCGGAATTAAACAACGATCTGCAGCTCAGAATGAACATTTGCCGCCAACTAATCGAACTTCACGGCGGCACATTTAAGGTGATTACCGGGGAGGCGGATGCATGTGAAATTGCCTTTTCCCTGCGTGCGGATTTCAGCCGATTTGAGAACCGGCTGGGGTCAGATGTGAGTATAGATTCCGAGTTCGAGCCATGGGATTCAGATGAAGGGGAAATAGGCGCGGTTCTGGCTGAGCAAGAAGCCGCCGTTACAGCGGAGACGAGAGCTCGTCACCGGATTCTGGCGGTTGATGATGACCCGATTAACCTGAAGGTGCTGGGCAGTATTTTAGGTGGAGAGGATTATCAGCTTGTTACGGCCACCAGCGGCAAAGAAGCCTTGGATCATCTCGAACAAGGAGAATGGGACCTGGTAATCTCTGATGTGATGATGCCTCAGATGTCAGGGTATGAGTTGACCCGGACTATTCGCCGTCAATTTTCTCTCTCCGAGCTTCCTGTTCTTCTATTAACCGCACGAAGCCGGCAGGAGGACATACAGGCCGGATTTCTATCAGGGGCGAATGATTACCTGACCAAGCCTGTTGGCGGGATTGAATTGAAATCCAGGGTTAAGGCTTTGATTGATCTTAAAGAATCGATCAGCGAAAGACTGCGCATGGAAGCGGCATGGCTGCAGGCCCAGATTCAACCGCACTTCTTGTTTAACACTCTAAATTCTATCGCCTCTTTAAGTGAGACAGATACGTCAAGAATGGTGATTCTTCTGGAAGAGTTCGGAAATTACCTTAGAACCAGCTTTGATGCGAGGAACCTGCAGCGCCTGGTTCCCATCTCGCATGAACTGCAGCTGCTTCGGTCATACCTGTATATTGAGCAGGAACGTTTCGGCAACAGGCTGAAAGTGGTCTGGGAAGTGCCTGAGCCGCTCAGCGTGGAGATCCCGCCGCTTTCTATCCAGCCGCTTGCAGAAAATGCGGTGCGTCATGGAATATTACAACGTGCCCGTGGGGGGACGCTGACGATACGGATTACTGAGCATCCTCAGGAAGTTGCCATTGTGATTAAAGATGATGGGGTTGGGATGGATCAGGCTACTCTTCTGTCGGTTAGAGGGGACGGTTCAACGTCGCAGAGACGCGGAGTAGGAGTCCAAAATACGGACCGCAGATTGAAACGTCTTTATGGACGGGGGCTTGAGATCAGCAGTATACCGGATCAAGGGACTACGGTGGCATTTTCAGTTCCCAAATAAATTACTATTCTACAAACAAATCACGAGGGGGTGATTGTCATAAGCCGGAATATAAAGACAGCGTATATGATCTCAGTTATTCTAATTCTGTTCCCATTCGTGATGGCAGGAATAGCTCTCGCCACCTCGATGAACACGACCACAGGATTTGCACATGATCTGCTGCTGCTGGCTCCAATGGGAATGTGGATCGGTGTGATTATGCTGATCATTACTTTAATCGTGCACAGAAGCAAGATCAGGAAAGCTGAAGAGGAACTGGAATAATCATCAAATTCAGGAGGGAAGGACTTATGTGGATTTATATAGTTCGAAGAACCTTTCAATCGATAGTGGTGTTGTTGTTAGTCTCTCTTCTATGCTTTACGCTTATGCATATGATGCCGGGCAACCCTTGGACGTTCGTGGGTATGAAGCTGGCAGACCATATATATGCGGAGGAACAGATCCGGTTGCATAGCCTTGATCAACCTATATATATACAATATATCCTTTGGCTGAAGGGGCTATCTACCGGTTATTTGGGCCAGGATTATAATGGCAATGCGATTGATCAATACATATGGAGTTATGTTAAGAACAGCTTAATCTTGGTGGGGACTGCATGGCTGCTCTCGATCATGATCGCTGTACCCTGGGGGATTTACAACAGCAGGAAGCCATATGGTTTGTCCGACCGGACAGCCCTGCTCTTGAGCCTGACGGGGCTCTGCATTCCCGGTTTTGTGCTCGGATATTTGCTACAGCAGATCTTTGCCATGGACTTGTTTAACATGGACTTGTTATGGCTGCCTCCCAGCGGTATGCACACTCCTTCCAAGGAAGGCGAGGTGGGGGATTTGTTAATCCACATGATACTGCCTGTCCTCACACTTACCATAGGGAATCTGGCATATTATTTAAGGTTTGTCCGCAACAATATGATAGAGGTGCTCCCGTCTGAGTTTCTATTGACGGCCCGGGCTAAAGGGGCTTCGGAGAAACGGATTATTTATAGGCATGCCTTTAAGAACGCGGCTATTCCGATGGTGACCATGCTGGCTATGGATATTCCGGTCATGGTAGGCGGCTCGGCCGTGATTGAGAACGTCTTCAATTGGCAAGGGATTGGTTTGCTGCTGGTTTGGACCGCTCAGAACAGAGATCTTCCGGTGCTCCTCGCGATTATTATGATCGTATCCCTGGTGGTTATCATCGCAAATTGGATCGCAGACATTCTGTATACATGGATCGATCCGAGGGTTCGTCTCACAAGAAGCTCACGCTGATGGGGCAAGTTACGTGAAGTCAGATTTTTGTTAATCCAGAAGCAGGCTGGTTATTCGCCCCAAGCTAAACATCGTTCAGCGGTATAGACTATCCGGGGTGAATAGTACGCGGCAATCGTTTTGTGGTACAGTAATAAAAAATCATGGAACGAGGTCAAGGCAATGCTGCAAAAGTTCGGATTCTCTCAATATGAGAGTAAAGTATATGAGGCGCTGGCCTCCAGTTCACAACCGCTTGATGCGAGTATGATTGTTAAATATTCGGGTGTGCCGAAGGCGAAGATTTATGAAGTTATCTCTAGAATGGTAGAGAAAGGGATGGTTCTAGAGACCATTTCTGAGAAAAAGAAGCTGTATGCTTCCCTGCCGCTCCATCTGGTGGTTGAGAAGCTGACTGCCGAGTTTCAGACAGATATCGAGCAGCTGGAGCAGCACAAAATCAAAAAAGAACTGGTGGACGACCATGTGTGGAGTCTGAAAGCCGATACTTCCATTGAGACTCAATTGAAGCAGGCGATGATGGAAGCCGGAAAGTCTATCCGTTTCTCTGCCTGGAAAGATGACTTCCAGAAGTATCTGCCTCTGTTGGAAGAAAAGGAAAGCCAAGGGGTTTTAGTGGAAGCGCTCGTGGTCGGAGATTTGAAATGCGGCCTCTCAAACCTTGTCACCATGCAGCCTAATGAGGAACATACTTTGCTTGAGAGATTCAGGCTTCTTATTGTGGACGATCTGGAAGTCATCTTTGCCGGAGTTGAGGATGAGGCCTGGCAGGCGATTAAGACGAGATCCCAGCCGTTTGTTCGTGTTTTTACAGACTATTTCTATCATGATGTGCTGCTCACCAAGATTACAACCGAGTACAAGGATGTTCTGTCCAAGGACAAGGAAATCATGGCCCAGCTGCTGCAATTAAGATATTAGCGGATAGCGCAGTTGGATTTTTATAAAATATGGATAGATTTACAAGGCGGATAGATCAGCTCTATCCGCCTTTTTGTGCCTGCTCAAAATAGGCTTGCCGACAAACGGGAAATAGGTTACTATTTCGGTAGTAACCAAGTGACGGATGATCGCAACTATGAGAGGAGCATAAGCAATATGAATTTCAAGATTTACATTCTTGCCCTGGCTTGTTTTGTAACTGGCACCGTGGAGCTAATCGTAGGAGGCATCTTAGATTTGATCGCAAATGATCTGAGCATCTCCTTAAGCACAGCGGGCCAATTAATTACCTTATACTCGGTTATATTCGCGATATCGGGGCCTTTGCTGCTGGCAGCCACTTCTAAGATAGAGCGTAAGAAGTTGTATCAAATGGCGCTGCTTGTTTTTATTATCGGAAATGTTCTATCCACTCTGAGTCCCAATTTTATAGTCATGTTGGCAGCTAGAGTTCTCTCGGCGGCCAGTAGTTCGCTGATTGTGGTCTTATCCATAACCATGGCATCGCAGATGGCTGAACCCAGCCATAGAGCCAGAGCTATCGGCATTATTTATATGGGGGTAAGCGGATCGCTGGTGCTTGGAGTTCCGCTGGGCATGATGCTGGGGAACACGTTTGGCTGGCGTGCGCCTTTCCTGATGATTTCAATCCTGTCCGCATTGTCGATGGTGGCTATTCAAGCTTTCATAACCAAAACGCCGCCGGAAGCTACAGTTCCACTTAAGGAGCAGCTGAAATCACTGAAGAGTGGAAAAATCATTTTCGGGCAGCTGATCTCTGTACTGATGCTTACCGGGCATTTGACGTTATATGCTTATTTAACCCCGTTTCTTCAGGAGACCTTACACATCAATGCTTCACTACTGAGTCTTTTCTATTTCATATTCGGAATCGCTGCGGTATTGGGCGGGGGAATTGGCGGATGGGTTACCGATAAATTTGGAGCGGAAAAGAGTATTCTGGCTATCGTAAGCATCTTCGCTGTAGTTATGTTTCTAATGCCATTATCCACGGTATCTATGTATGTTTGTATGCTGGTTATGATGATTTGGAGCATGCTCAGCTGGTCAATCTCTCCATCCTTGCAAAGTTATCTGATTAAGTCGGCACCGGAATCGGCTAATATCCAGTTGAGTCTGAACAGCTCCGCCTTGCATATCGGGATTGCTCTAGGTTCTGCAGTCGGAGGTATTGTAATTGAGAAGTCCACGGTGTATTACAATGCCTGGATTGGAGTGGGATTTGTGCTGTTAGCCCTTGCTGCAGCTGTACTGTCCATTAAGTCACCGGCAAGACCAGAGCCGAGAGCTGCAGTTAGCAGCTCATCCGGAATTAATCAATCAGTTTGAATGGAGGGGAATCCCGCAGCCGAGGGATTCGGTTGCAGGGCTCAAATGAATGAACTGTACCACGATGAGAGCGCTAAATGTATGGCCTTGACTCTGCTTATGATGCCGGGGCCTAATCCCGGTTCCATATCCAGCCCAATGGACACAGAGGATAGTGCTCTGGCCGGCTTCTATCGCCAGCTTGACAGCTTGAGAGAAGATTCCTGTGTCCATGAGCTCCTGATCCACGGAAATTTTGATTTGCTTGCACCTGAGGATGCCCAAATCTTCGCTTATGAGCGTTGCCTGAAAGGGAAAAGGCTGTCCCTGATCGCTAATTGGAGCTCAGAACCTGTAACGTGCAGGATAACAACCGATTTGGCGGACGGTGTGGTTCTGGCTGCTGTCTATTCCGATACCCATCCTTCCGAGACGATGCTGCTCCGTCCTTATGAGGCTTTTGCAGTCCTAAAATAATCCGACGAAGCCGCGTGAAACAGCACGCGGCTGTTTTTATGAAAATGGGTATTGACAAAAGAAGAAATCCATATTATCTTTAATTCAAGATATTCGTTGCAGTGAATAATATTGTGAGGAGGTGAATGGACGTGGCTTTTGAAATCGGAGATGAAGAGAGCATATCATTGAAGACCTTCGTAGTGCTCTCGAAGGCGTATAAAGCGGTCATGGACCGGGCGGTGAAGGATATGAAGAAGTACGGCTTGTCTCCTTCTGAATTTACGATTCTGGAAGTGCTGTACACGAAGGGCAGAATTCCACTTCAGCAGATTGCAGAGAAGATTCTGATTACCAGCGGTACGATTACTTATAACATTGATAAGCTGGAGAAGAAGAAGTATATCCGCAGGGTTCCTTGTGAAGAGGACCGCAGAGTTATCTTTGCTGAACTTACAGCGGAGGGCAATGAGCTGTTTGACCGGATTTTCCCTGAGCACGCCTCAACGATTCATGCTTTAACCGAAGGACTGTCTGCAGATGAGAAGCAGGAAGCGATCCGTTTGCTTAAGAAGCTGGGTAGAGGGGCGGAGAAACGTTAGTTGAACTAACGGATTTTCTCTGTCATAAATCTTTAATTAAAGATTATTAATTTAAAAATATTGGAGGATGATTAAGATGATGGCATTAGGAATATTGGTGATTCGTATAGTAGTAGGATTGTTGTTTGTGGGGCACGGGGCACAGAAGCTGTTCGGTTGGTTTGGCGGTTATGGTATTAAAGGAACAGCCGGCTGGATGGAGTCGATCGGCATGAAACCAGGTGTAGCGATGGCTGTCCTCGGCGGGCTTATGGAGCTCATCGGAGGAGTTCTGCTTGCAGCAGGCTTATTTACTCCTGTGGCAGCTGTTCTGATTGTATTGACCATGCTCGGGGCTATTGCTAAGGTTCACGGCAAAAACGGGATTTGGGCGACCGCGAACGGTTACGAATACCCGTTGGTGCTGATCGCTGTAGTGATAGGAATCGCGCTAACCGGTGCAGGGGATTACTCGCTGGACGCTTTGATCAAATAAAACGAGCCAACTGCTTGTCATTGAATCTGGGAAACCTCTTACGCGGGGGTTCCTATTACGCTTGGTTCTAATCGTGTCGGGCTATATCAAAGAAGGCTCCTTTCACCCATGGGTGAGGAGCCTTTTTACATGTTGAAATTATAAGATAACTGCGCTTATAGCTCCGCAGAGCAGGCCTAACACGATAACGGAACCGGTGACAAACCAAACCACCCTGCGGGGAAATGACCGATAGACCATCAGCAGGGACGGAAGACTGACGGACGGGAGAGTAATCAGCAAGGCCCCGGCTACGCCAGTACCGAAGCCGAATGACAAGAACGTGCCGATAATCGGAATTTCAGCGGCAGTCGGGATGACGAATAAGGTACCGGCAATGGCAAAGATGACGATGGCCAGAACTGTGTTCATCCCATGCGCTCCAAGAGCCGGGAACATCCACGCCCGCGCTGCACCGAGCACAAGAACGGTGATCAGGTAAGCGGGCACGATCGTCAGGAGCAGCGTCCCCACACTTCTAAGCCAGAGGGTCAGGAATGAGCCTGATGGCTCTTCCGGCTGGTCAACCGCCTCCTGAACTTGTTCAGGAATGGGGGCTTGTCCCGCAAGCCTGCCGGCGAAATAGCTTACTGCGAAAGTAAGGATTAAACCAAATCCAATCCGCATCAATGTGAATTTCCATGACAGCACAAAGGTCATGAAGATTAAGGTTGCCGGATTAAGTACCGGGTTGCCGAGCCAGAAGGCCAGGGCCGCGCCGACAGACACATTCTTCTTGCGAAGGCCTACTGCAATCGGAGCTGCACAGCAGGTGCACATCATGGCTGGGAGCGAGGCGATTCCGCCAAGGGCCGTGCTTTTGAAGCCAGCTTTGCCAAGTGCTTTGAGCAGCCATTTTGCGGGTAGCAGGACTTGAACCAAGGACCCGAGCAGGATTCCGAGCACGGCAGCCTTCCATACGGATTTGAAATAGTCCACGGCATAATCCCAGGCGGATTGAAACGAAGGAGCCGGTGCGGCTGCCTGATCTCCCGTAAGAATGGATGAGCCGATGGAGTGCTCGGCCGCAGCTTTAAGGGCCTTGAAATAGTAAGGCCACCATTTAACATAAGTAAGTCCTGCAATGGCAATGATGACGAATAGCATCGTAAACCATACCTTTTTGGAACCGGACGGGCGTTTGTCTTTAAGTAATGAGTTGTCAGCATGGGATGACATAACGCGAAATAACCTCCGTTTATAGTGAATTTCAAGATTCAAATTATAGCATGTGGAAATTAATAAAGTAACTTATTTTTTGTGCCAATTGTTGAATTGGTGTAAAATTAATCGTACTGCATGATTCGTGAGTCTGCGTTATGATGTAGGATGATGACCTATTCTAACTTTAAGGAGCTGAGTCAACATGTCTCAAGCTGGAAATATAAAATTGACTTCACTATCCTCCAAAGGGGGATGCGGTTGCAAAATCGGTCCGGCCGATTTAATGCAGGTTCTGCGTACATTGCCACCTGCGATACATGATCCCAACCTCCTGGTCGGAACGGACACGAGTGATGATGCCGGAGTATACCGTCTTACGGATGACATTGCCCTCGTTCAGACACTGGACTTTTTTACACCGATTGTGGACGACCCTTATTCGTTCGGACAGATCGCAGCGGCTAATGCGCTCAGTGATATTTATGCTATGGGCGGCAAACCGCTGACAGTTCTTAATATTGTAGCCTTCCCTATTTCCGTGCTGGACAAAAGCATCCTGGCGGATATTCTGCGCGGCGCAGGCGACAAAGTGAAGGAAGCAGGCGCTACGCTTGTCGGCGGCCACTCGATTGATGACAAGGAGCCTAAATTCGGCTTATCGGTAACGGGTACGGTTCATCCGGACAAGGTTCGAACCAATGCGGCCGCCCAGGCGGGCGATCATTTGATTCTCAC
Source organism: Paenibacillus sp. J22TS3 (assembly GCF_018403205.1). Lineage (NCBI taxonomy): Bacteria > Bacillati > Bacillota > Bacilli > Caryophanales > Paenibacillaceae > Paenibacillus > Paenibacillus sp. J22TS3. The sequence continues at coordinate 14,572 of NZ_BOSF01000007.1, read as the reverse complement.
TAAGCCGATTGGCGTCGGCATCCTGACAACTTCCATTAAGAAGGACCAGCTGACCGAAGAAGAAACAGCTCGTGTGGTATCCGTCATGTCAACCTTGAATAAGACCGCTGCCGAGATCATGGAGCCTTATGAGGTTCATGCCTGCACGGATGTGACGGGCTTCGGCCTGCTCGGACATGCTTCCGAGATGGCTAAAGGCAGCGGGCTAGGTCTGGTTATTCGCAAGAATGATGTTCCCGTGCTGCCAAGAGTACGGGAGCTGGCTGAGAATGGATTCGTCCCTGGCGGAACGAAGAATAATTTTGCCCATTTGGAAGGCAGCATCCTGTTCCCTGAGCAGATGGATCAGATTGACCGGTATATTCTTTGTGATGCGGTAACCTCAGGCGGGCTTCTGATTTCTGTTGCTCCGCATCAGAGCAGCCAACTGCTGGATGAACTGCGCGGGGCAGGGGTGGAGGCCGCTGTGATTGGCGAGGTCACGGAGGAGCATCCGGGACAAATTCAGGTTACATAGCGAATCTGTAAGGTTGTGCCCAGAGTTTGGGTGGAACAGGCAGTTAACAACAAGAGGTGGGATTAGCGTTGTTTCAAGATATTACGTTAGAAGAGTTAAGAGAGCTGAAGCAGAAGAAGAAGCTGACGGTCATCGATGTTCGTTCTCCTTCTGAATACGAGGACTCCACGCTCCCGGGCAGTCTGAATATTCCCCTGTTTAATGATGAAGAGCGGGCGGCGGTTGGCACGCTGTACAAGCAGACCAGTGTTCAGGCAGCCAAGGAGAAGGGGCTTGAGATCGTCTCTGCCAAGCTGCCGGCTTTTATCCGGGAGTTCGGAGCGATTGAAGGGGATAAAGCGGTGTTCTGCTGGAGAGGCGGCATGAGAAGCAGGACCACTGCGACCGTGCTTTCCTTGATGGACATTCACGCCTACAGGCTGGTTGGCGGTTACAAGGCCTACCGTAAATGGGTGCTTGAAGAGCTGGAGAACTTTACGTTTAAACCCAAGTCTTTGGTTATCCATGGGAATACAGGAACTGGGAAAACTAACCTGCTGCACCGTCTTAAGAGCAAAGGTTATCCTGTGCTTGATCTGGAGGGCATGGCAGGTCACCGCGGCTCTATCTTTGGTCATATTGGGCTTAAGGCCAACAATCAGAAGACCTTTGACAGCCTGCTTCTTGAAGAACTGAAGAGACTAGAGGACGCTCCGTACGTTCTGTATGAAGCCGAGAGCAAGCGGATCGGTAAGGTAGTCATGCCTGGATTCCTGGCCGAGCAGAAAGAAAACGGCACCCAGCTGTGGATTGAAATGCCCCTTGAAGCCAGAGTGGACATTATTCTGGAGGACTACCAGCCAGAGCGGTACAAGGAGCAGTATATTGCTGCTTTCCGGCGAATCAAGTCCCGGATTCATGTTCCTATCGCCGCCGAGATCGATCGCTGCCTGCAGGCGGATAGGTTCAGGGAAGCCGTTAGGCTAATGCTGGAGTATTATTATGACCCGAAATACGACTACACTTCCCAGCAGTACGATGGGGAGGAGAAGGTAGTTTTTAAAGTGAATAACCTTGATGAGGCTGAAGCTGCAGTGATTTCATTTCTGTCCAGCCGGCCGAAAGGAGTCTCAAGTACTATATCCGGGTAGACTCTATCTAAAAATGGTACAAGACTACGTTGTTTAAATAAGCTTCTTCCTGCTGTTGGCCGGGGGAAGCTTATTTTTTATATTGGCCTGTCTTGATGCTTGTTTGGAATCCAACCGTGAAGAGTTATGGCATCTTCTAAAAGAGGGTGGTATCCTTATTATAGAAGGACACATTAGAGCGGTACAAAGATTATAGATCAGTCCTATGGTCATATCACATGAATAACATTGGAGGAGCCAAATGCTGCAGATTAAACTGCCTAAGGAAGACAAGGATGTCATCATTCGAAGTGTTCAAACCTATTTTGAAGAAGAACGTGGGGAGAGCATTGGGGAATTAGCAGCCGAACAGCTCATTGATTTTATGATCGGGGAGCTGGGGCCTGCTGTTTATAATAAGGCAATTGAAGATGCCAGAAAGGTAATCTACGAGAAGAATAGTCAAGTAGATGACGAACTGTACGCTCTGCAAAAACCGGTTCAGCGAAGATGACGGGTATCACACGGCTGAATCTTACAATGGGTGCCTAGTTCATTTTTTAAAAGCTTGCTACATACTAAATTTAAAATAGCGAGGAGTCTGACGGGAATGAATAAACCTACGAATCGGGAAATCATTGAGCAGTACATAAGCGCCTACAACTCGTTTGATGTGGAAGGTATGATTGGCTTGATGAGTGAAGATTGTGTATTCAGGAACATTGCTGGCGGTGAGATGGACACGGAAACCAAGGGAATTCAAGAGTTCAAACAACTTGCCGAACAGTCTGCGGGTGTATTCTCAAGCCGGTGTCAGACGGTAACAAGCTATCTGGAGTCGGAGAGCGGGGCAGAGGTTGAGATCGACTATAAGGGGAAATTAGCAGTAGATCTGCCTAATGGTTTAAAGGCTGGTGACCAGATCCAGTTAAAGGGCAGGTCCAAATTTGAATTGTTGGATGGTAAGCTGGTTCTAATTGAAGATTACAGCTAGGGTTTCCAACTTGTGAATAGAGATCTGGTCAAATGGTGTTAAAAATCCGCGTAAAGCGGATTTTTTAATGTGTCCCTGTAAGCCGCCTACTTGGGACATATGTCCTTCCTCAAAACTTAGAATTGTCTTTTAATTAGGGCAACCTGATACGAGGAGTGCGAACATCATTGGGATGTTGATTGCAGGTGTCATCTTGATGAAGCTGTGGGACTATGATGTGAAGCTGGGGGGGCGGCAATGAAGGTAATTCAAGACCTGGAACAAGTAAAAGCTTATCTAAGGGATCACTGTATTGAGCACATATTTAATGAGGGGTTGGTCTCCCACGTTTCCTTATACTGTTTCGATCAGGGCGAGATGATTTGCTCGCAGGGCGAGGCATTTGAGCATCTGTATGTGCTGGTCAAGGGGAAAGTTAAAATTTATACTACCTCCCCCAGTGGGAAGACACTGATCCTTTCCTTTAAAATACCTGTAGATGTTGTGGGTGACATCGAATATGTCCAGGATATCCCTATGATCAATACGGTTGAGGCTGTAACTCCGGTCTGCATGATTGGGATTCATCGGCGGCCTTTATATAATTACGGCAAAGAGTATGCTCCGCTGCTTCATTTTTTGCTGCAGATTGTCACCCGGAAGTTTCACGTTAAATCCGATTTTCTAAGCTTCAACTTGATGCATCCGGTGGAGGTCAGGCTGGCAAGCTACCTTCTGTCTGTTACCTCCGATGAGTCGGGTACTCAGTCGGGCGGCCGGCTGAACACGTTAAGTTTGACGGATACCGCAAATCTAATCGGCACAAGTTATCGGCACCTGAACCGCGTTATCCGCAAGATGTCTGAAGACGGGCTGATTGAACGGAGCAAGGGTTTCATTCTGGTCAACGATCGGGAAAGGCTTTGCGAGCTCGCTGGTCGGAATATTTATGAATAAACAATATTCATTAGTTCAACATATATTACTAGGAGGGCGAAGAATGACTACAACAATTGATAAAATCGCATGGCTGCATCTTGTAGAGGGTCAGATCCTTGGGGCCCGCTCCAAAGGCAAAGACACCTATTACATTCCAGGAGGAAAAAGAGACCCGGGAGAGTCGGATGCCGACACCTTAATCCGGGAAATTAGAGAGGAGCTTTCGGTCCGGATCAAACCGGATACGATCTCACACTTTGGCACATTTGAGGCGGACGCTCATGGCAAATCAGAGGGTATACGGGTGAAGATGGCCTGCTATCAAGCGGATTTTGAGGGTAGTGTTAGCGCAGCTTCGGAAATCGAGGAGCTTAAGTGGCTTGGATATAAGGATCGCGATAAGGTGTCTCCGGTGAGCCAGATCATTTTTGACCGGCTGCATGAACTGAAGCTGCTGAAGTAGCCAGATAGAAGTTCAACTTATACAGTGTCTTTTTGCTGCGAAAAAAGCTAATATAGTTAATGGATATAATAAGATGATCGGAACTTACCATTACGGAGTTAGATCAGTAACGAAAGAGAGAGACAATGGGGAATAAGCGGGATAGGTTCCTGATGTGGACCTGCTTGATTGTGTTTGTGTTAAGTCTGCTGGTTATGATTATCCATGGAAATTCACTGCTGTTAGGAAGCTTAAATAAGCTGGATAATGATGATGTGCGTTATATTCGAAGCGGCCGGTATCTGCTGGAGACCGGACATTTGATTTATTATAATCCGGTAACGACTCCTTCCGCATTTATTATGCCTGGGCTGCCGCTGCTTCTTGCCGGGGTAATGAGCATCTTTGGCACGGGCGAAGCGGGCATTTATGCTTTCCGGGTTCTTCAAGCCCTCATGACGGTTGCGACCGTGGCCGTGTTATACAGCTGTTCATTGAAACTGTTTAATAGGCAGGCCGCTAGAATTGCTGCCGTAGCTGCTGCTGCTTATGTGCCCTTGTATTATGCGGGGAATTTGGTGCTGACGGAAACGGCCTTCACGCTGACTTCCGTATTGATTCTGTACTGTTTCATTGTGGCCTTAGACAAGGGGAGAATCCGTGATTATATCCTGCTGGGATTATCTATTGCAGCAGCCATTTATTTCAGACCGACCGCAGCTCTGCTTCCGCTGGCTATAGGAGCAGTCTGGCTGCTGAAGAAGTACAAATTCAAGACGATGCTCAAGCATACGGTAGTTCTTTCCTTGACGATTGGAGTCTGTCTGGCTCCTTGGTGGATCAGAAATTATCAGGTCTTTCATCAGTTTATTCCGTTAACGAACTCGTCAGCGAATCCTCTGCTGCTCGGTATGCTCATCAACGGTAATGAGCCAGCGGATTTTATCCGGGATCATCCTCAGATCTATAATACGTACCGTCACGGCAGTGAGCAGCAGCAGAAGGAATTGGCCTGGATGATATTTAGATATCAGCTGACACATCATCCGTTTATTTATGGAGCGTGGCTGTTGTTCGGGAAGCTGATCCGGCTCATCATTCTCCCGTTCTACTGGGCGCCCGTGATGGGAGTCCCTTTCTGGCTGACCGGCTTGCAGCACTTAGGCTATTTGGCTCTAGCCATTGTTGGGCTGTGGAGGATGTTTAAGCTGAGCGCTCAAAGGTTTATAAGCTTATTTGCGGTTACAGCTTATTTCATTATTATCTACCTGCCGTTTATTACGATGGAGCGTTATTTCTACCCGACCATGCTTCTAATGATGATTCCGTTGGCTTATGCAGTTCAGAGCATGATTGAGAACCGTCAGAATAAGCAGAAGGGGCGGGCTGGTTCATCCAGCTATGATGTGAACCTGGGCGCATAGTTATAAGCCAACATTTACTTGGATATAAGTGCTTACTCTTGGGAGAAGGCGCTTGTATCCTTTTTTATTTAGATGAAATCTAATTAAAATGAAGGCAGGGTGTTCCAATTCTGCTGAGTTACCTTAAGAATCTTGTTATATAAAATGAACTTATGAAGGTTACCCTTTAGGGGCGCTGCGATGCCGAGTGTTCTTTAAGGCCACTGTTGTCTCCGAAATGCTTGAACTAGAATCCAAGTAGGGGCATTTCGGAGACAAAGGCGGACGCTCCGCTTCTTCAGAATCACTCGGGATCGAAGCTGAGACCGGGAAATTCTAAAGTTCATTTTATATTAGGTAGAAATATTTTTATCAAAACGTAACCTTTTCTGACTTTGGATAGTCTAATGTGATGGGAAAAACTAGTTCGATCACTTACATAAAGGATGTGCGATTATGAATGTTCGTCAGCGGTTTATTTCAAAAGTGGTTTGTCTAGGGATGGTTATCATGCTGCTGCCCATTCACGGCTATGCCGCCGAATCAGTGGCTCCATTAGAACTTAGGAATAAGGAGGAATCTATCCCTTGGAAGGAAGCGAATAATGGTCTAGTACAGGTATCCAATTCTCAAGAGCTGCTTTCTGCTTTAAAGAGTGCCAAGCCTGGTCAGACCATTGTGCTGGCTAACGGGAGTTATACGGCTAAGGAATTTGAGCTTATTAATGTTAAAGGAACCGAGAACCAGCCGGTGTTAATTAAGGCGGCGAATCTAGGAAAGGCAGTTATTACAGGTAAAACATCATTTGAGATTAGGAACTCTTCCTATGTCACGATTGAAGGATTAAAGTTTACGAATTCTGCTTCTAAGGGAGTGCTGCTGGACGGATCAAATCACATTCGAATCACCCGTAATCAGTTTGCCTTGGCAGCAACCGGTTCCGAAAGCACATGGCTGCAGGTAAGCGGGTTGAACAGTCATCATAATCGTATTGACCATAATGATTTCGGGCACAAGTCAGACAAGAATCCTCTGATCGGGTATGAAGGGGATGGGAAAGGGAACATTTCACAGCACGATGTGATTGAATATAACTACTTCCATGATATCGGGCCATGGGTCTCGAACGGAAAAGAAACGATTCGTCTGGGCTTATCCAAAATCTCACTGTCTCACGGATACAACACAATTCAATACAATTTGTTTGAGAATGCGGACGGCGAGCCGGAGATGGTCTCCGTCAAGAGCAGCAGCAACACGGTCCGGTATAATACGTTTAAGACATCAAAGGGTGGCTTGACCTCTAGACATGGGCATAATAACAGCTTCTACGGGAACTTCTTCCTAGGGGATGGCAAGGAACCGGAACAAGCGGGTATCCGGGTATACGGTAATGATCATAAGATTTATAACAACTATATGGAGAAGTTGACCGACTACTCTATTATCCTCGACAGCGGTGATTTTGATGGGGGCTCCAAGGGTAATCCGGCAAATCCAAGTAAGGATGATCTGAAAGCCCAATGGAAAGTTTACCGGGCAATGGTGGTTAACAACACGATTGTTAACAGTGCTTCCGGGATTACAATCGGATCAGGTAAGGAGTACGATCCTCAGGATAGCATAGTAGCCAATAATATTGTAATGAAATCAGGCAGTGTCTTGTTTAACGAGGCAGCTACAACAAATACCCGGTTTGAGGGAAACATCGGTTATGGGGGGAAACTGACCAACAAGGATCGAAAGAAAGATGAAATCTGGAATACGAATCCCCAATTCATGACGATAAACGGGCTTCAAAAGATAAGCTCATCCAGCCCGGCTGTTGATTATGCCAAAGGCAGTTATGTATTTGTAAAAGAAGACTTGGACGGTGAATTGAGAAATAAGAATGATGCGGGTGCTGATGAATATTCGAACGCCTCATCTTTTGTGAACCATCCGTTAACCACCAAAGAGGTAGGTCCAAGCGCTCCATAACATGTACCCGTAAAATATCCTTAACCTAAAGGCTGGCACGAAATGTGCCAGCCTTTTGTTGTTCATTCATTCACCGCACAGATGATGATGTTGTGGCTTCATAGTATTAGGCATCTGATATATATGAGTCATCTCTTGCGCGTTAGCGCCCAGAACAAGAGGGCAAGCAGGCTGACCATGGCTCCCAGCCCACATACTCCATACCACCCGTTGCTGGCATAAATATGGGTAGATGCGATGGACCCAACTGCACTGCCGAGGGAATAGAAGATCATATACCCAGCTGTAAGCCTGCTTCGGGCTTCCGGACGTGTGGCCAGAATCAAGGTTTGATTCGTAACATGTACCGCCTGTACAGCGAAATCGAGCAGGATGATCCCTAGGACCAGCACAAACAAAGATTGGTGCACGAGGCTGATGGGGAACCAGGAAACCAGCAGCAGGGCCAAGGCGAAGCCGGTAGTGCGCTGCCCTAATCCCCGGTCCGCCAGCCGTCCTGCTCTAGAAGCGCCAAGTGCTCCAGCGGCTCCTGCCAGCCCGAATGCTCCAATGCCACTATGGGATAGAGAGAGCGGCGGGCTGCTTAAAGGAAGGACGAGTGAAGTCCACAAGATGCTGAAAGCGGCAAAGATCAGCAGAGCGAGCACGGCCCGGATTCGTAAAATCGGCTCTTCCAAGAAAAGCTTAAGCACAGAGCGAAGCAGTTGGAGATAAGAGATTCTCTTGGCTGTGGCGGCTGGCTTAGGAAGCAGTAAGCTTAGTACACCAGCTAGAATCAAAGTTAGACAGGCTGAGGCAAGATAGACAGATCTCCAGCCGGCCAGGTCAGTCAAGGTTCCCGCAAAGGTTCTTGCCAGCAGGATGCCGATCACAACACCACTTGTGACCATTCCAACGATCCTGCCCCGTTCGGCCGGCTTTGCGAGATCCGCTGCAAAGGCAACGAGAGTTTGGGTTACCACGGCAAGCAGGCCGATGACAGCCATCCCGGCAAACAGCATACTCTCAGTGCGGGCAAGCCCGACAATCAATAGGGCTACCACAGAGATCAGCATTTGCAGGGGGATGAGCCGATGACGGTTAAGCAGGTCACCCAGCGGAACGAGAAGCAGGAGTCCAGCTGCATAACAGAGCTGTGTAACTGTAATCACTGATCCAACCCAAGCGGGCTCCATACCGAATTCCAGGGCCATCGCGTCCAGCAGCGGCTGGGCGAAATAAATATTGGCTACGGCAAGTCCGGCGGCCACGGCAAACAGCAGCGCCAACCGGGGAGACAAATAGCCGACCGGAGCGGATAAAGCGGATAAAGAGGTGTGATCTCTTAAATCTTCATGGATGCCAGATCTTAAATCGCCGGTGTATCGATCGGATCTTCCGCTTTCTTTTTGATTTTCGTTTAGATTGTGAGTGTGCAATCTTCTCCCTCCCAGTCACAAATTGTACTGATGAGTATATTATACTGGTCAGTACAATTTAATTTTAGCTAACTATAAAATGTCAGAAGGTTATTTGTCAATCCTAACTTTTCAAGATGGATTCCAATGTTCACTTCATTGACAATTGACAAGGAAGAGCGGCAATGCCTACACTCATTACATACCGTTCGATATGAAAAGAGGGTTCGAAATGGTGAGAAAGCGTGAATTTGATGAGGAGCAAGCCTTGGACGCGGCAATGCGGCTCTTTTGGGAGAAGGGATACGAGGCTTCTTCTTTAAGTGATTTAACGGCCGCCATGGGGATTCAACGGCCGAGTCTATATCTTGCTTTTGGTGATAAACAAGGACTCTATGAAAAAGCGTTAAACAGATATACCACGGCTCATGAGGAGACAGTCCGCGGTGTGCTTGAGAAGGGGGCCTCTGTACGTGAAGCGTTTCGGGCTTTGTTCGAAGAGACCATCCGTACGGGGGATGAAGATGAAGCCATACGTGGCTGCTTTTGCATTAATACGATCGTAGAGCTTGCCCCGCATAATGTCAGATTTGAACAAATGTCCCTTGAGCATCAGCTTCGGCTTGCTTCAATCTTTGAGGAGACGCTGCAGAGGGGAATACAATCGGGTGAACTCGATTCAGCTATGGACATCTCTACTACAGCGCGCTCTTTGCTGATCTCGTTCATTGGCTTGACCGTTCTAATGAAGTCCAGTCCTGACCCGGCATTTATGAAGAGTGCCCTAGATGGCATACTTTCTTTAATCCGGTAACTAAGCTTAGCAAGCTTAATTGAGCTATGAATTAAATCACAGCAGAGTATAGGGGAAGAATGTACTGTGAGTTGGATGAACAGCCCGAAGCAGATTTTAACTAGATTGGTTGAAAGCAGGGAAAGCAATGTTACCACCGAGGGACAATACGATGTGGCAAGAAGCTGAACAATTTATCCGAATTTGTTACCAGGAGCTGGGGAAATCCTCCCTAGAGACGGAGAACAGGCTGACTATAATAAAACAGGACCTACAAAGGCATGGCTCATACACACATACCTATGAAGAATTGGTCCACGGCGCCAAGATGGCTTGGCGCAACAGTGCCAAATGTGTTGGACGGTTATTCTGGCCTTCTCTTGAAGTGTTGGATAGAAGGGAAGTATCTACTGAAGCAGGGGTAGCTGAAGCGCTGCTTCAGCACATGGAATGGGCGACCAATCAAGGGCGGCTCCGGCCTTTGATGACTCTGTTTGCGCCTTTGCATGAGGGGAAGGCACCGGTCCGAATCTGGAATCATCAGCTAATCCGCTACGCTGGATATGAGACAGAGCATGGAGTTATCGGAGATCCCGCTTCGATCGCATTGACGAAGGAATGCCTGAAGCTGGGCTGGCGGGGAGAAGGCACACCATTTGATGTGCTGCCGCTTGTGATTCAGTTGGGTGATCGGAAGCCCCAATGGTTTCCTATTCCTGAGTCATATATTTTGGAGGTTCCTTTGGTGCATCCCGAGATAGCGGCATTTGCAGAGCTGGGACTACGTTGGTATGCCGTGCCCATGATATCGGATATGAAGCTGGAGATTGGGGGCATAACCTACCCGGCTGCGCCTTTCAATGGCTGGTACATGGAGACAGAGATCGGTGCAAGGAATCTGGCCGATGTTCACAGGTACAACATGCTGCCGGCTGTGGCCGAGGTGTTCGGTCTGGATATGACCACGAATACATCCCTGTGGAAGGATCGGGCGCTCGTCGAATTGAATCGGGCCGTGCTGCATTCCTTCAAGCAGCAAGGAGTCAGTATCGTGGATCATCATACGGCTTCGGATCAGTTCATCCGTTTTGCGAAGCAGGAGGAAGAGGCCGGAAGGACTGTATCAGGACGTTGGTCTTGGCTGATTCCCCCGATGTCCCCGGCCGCAACTCAGATCTGGCATAACTCTTATACGGATCTGAATGAGAAACCCAGTCTGGAGTATCAGACAGCTCCTTATTTGATAGGGCCGGCGTATCACGCGGAGCAGCCAGAGAAGCCAGAGCACCCTAAGCGCCTGGGACAGGATAATGGTGCTGCTGATTTCTCAAGCCAGAAGAACTCCGGAGCACCTTCTGTAGAAGCCGGTGCAGCCCTACGCTGCCCATTTCACAAGGAGTAGGGAGATTAGCCCCGAGAGAATGACTAGCCGTTCATATTTTACATAAGGAACCTTCTTGTTTATACACCTCATGGCGTCTGCCGTGGGGTGTTTTTTTCACATTCTTATGAGAGTGCAAGCCCCAATCGGGAGAGCCATATGGGAAAAGTACAAAGATTGAGCTTGGTTTTGTCCATTGCCATGTAGAGGATGATCAATTTAATATTGATAATGAGAATCAATATCATACAATGATCTCAATTGTAATAAAAGGTGGAGGCTATGGCTCGGACGGCGGATTATCTATATAAGCAAGAAGCAAAAGGTAGGGCCAAGCTGCGGACACGCCCTTGGGCGGCAGTTGTAATTCTGATTGGAGGATTGGCTGCCCTTGTATTCGGTATCGCGCTGTCTGTTTCATTCGGAGCAGCAGATATCAAGTTCAGCTTTGTATGGGATGCGGTTTTTCATTATAATCCCGATCTGGTCCAGCATCAGATCATTATGGAATTGCGTCTGCCGCGTGTGCTGGGTGGGGCGATGATAGGAGCCAGCTTTGCGGTGGCAGGGGCAATCATGCAGGGCATGACCCGCAACCCGCTGGCGGATTCCGGGCTGCTCGGGCTTAATGCAGGCTCGGGGTTCATGCTGGCGGTTTGTTTTGCTTTTTTCCCCGGACTGCCATTTATGTATTTGATTCTGTTCTCATTTCTGGGAGCGGGCATTGGCGCCGGCCTGGTATATGGAATAGGTTCCATGTCCAGAGGCGGTTTGAGCCCGGTACGTCTGGTATTGGCGGGCGCGGCGCTAAGCGCGTTAATGTCCGCGTTAAGTGAAGGCATTGCCCTGTATTTCCGGATCGGGCAGGACTTGGCGTTCTGGTATGCCGGAGGTGTGGCAGGAACCAAATGGGATCAACTTGAAATTATGTTTCCCTGGATCGCTGCTGCGCTCGCGGGCGCTGTTATACTGTCCCGGTCTATTACCATGTTAAGTCTGGGTGAGGACATTTCCCGGGGGCTGGGTCAGCGGACCGTACTGGTTAAGCTGGCCGGAACGATTATCGTATGGATCCTCGCCGGGGCGGCCGTGTCGGTTGTCGGCGCTGTGGGTTTTGTCGGACTGCTTATTCCGCATATCACCCGCTATTTGGTAGGAGTTGATTACCGCTGGATTATCCCATGCTCCGCCGTGTTGGGCAGCTTGCTGGTGATTATGGCCGATCTGGCGGCCAGGATGGTCAACCCGCCCTATGAAACACCACTGGGAGCTGTGATTGCCCTCTTGGGTGTTCCATTCTTCCTTTACCTGGCGCGTAAGGAAAGGAGGGAACTGTAATGGGGAGTTCCTCTGGACTTATTAGGGAGAGGCAGGCTGGAAGAAGGAATATTAAGGTAGTCCTTATACTAGGAATGCTTATCATTGCCGCATTTATCATTAGCATGAATACCGGGTATATTCGTTTATCACCCCTAGAATTGATGTATACCCTACTAGGCCAGGGAACGCAGAAACAGTCTTTGATTCTATTTGATTTTCGTCTGCCGCGGATTGTCATTTCTGTGTTGATTGGAGCCGGTCTGGCAGTATCCGGTTGTATTATGCAGGGCGTCTCACGCAATGCTTTGGCTGATCCCGGGATCTTGGGCATTAATTCAGGTGCGGGGCTTGCTGTTCTGCTATTTATTTCGTTCTATCCGAGCACGTCCTCTGCACCGGTATTTCTGCTGCCGGTTCTTGCGCTTCTAGGAGCGGGAATGACGGCAGCGCTAATTTATGGACTTGCCTATAAGCGGCATCGTGGATTGCTGCCAACAAGTCTGCTTCTGACAGGAATTGCGGTTGCGGCTGGAACCAGCGCAGCGACGATTGTGCTTACTTTAAGGCTTAACCCTGAGAAATACCAGTTTGTAGCCACCTGGATGGCAGGCAGTATCTGGGGCAGCAATTGGAAGTTTGTGCTTGCGCTGCTGCCTTGGATACTGCTGATAATTCCGTATGTTATTTATAAGTCGCGTGTATTGAATGTGTTGAACCTGGGAGATATGACCGCAGCCGGTCTTGGGGCACCTGTAGAGAAGGAAAGACTGAGACTGCTTGGTGCAGCTGTGGCTCTGGCGGGAGCATGTGTCTCCGTCAGCGGTGGAATTGGATTCGTTGGTCTGCTCGGCCCGCACTTGGCCAGACGGCTTGTCGGGACGAAGCATCAGATTCTCATTCCTGTCTCTGCACTGGCAGGCTCATTGCTTGTGGTGATGTCGGATACCATCGCACGAATTATTCTTCAGCCTATTGAGGTCCCTACAGGTATAGTGGTTGCGGTAGTAGGCACCCCTTATTTCCTATATTTGTTGTCCAAAACAAGATAACCAGCTTACCGCGCATTGCGGTTGCTGTAAGATACCGATTATTCAAGAAACAGGATAATAATTTCAGTCGATTACAAGCCGGGAGGGAACAGGATGACAAGTTCTTTGGAATTATACGATGTGACCATTATTGGCGGGGGACCTGCGGGAATGTATGCCGCCTTTTATAGTGGAATGAGGGATATGAAGACCAAGCTGATCGAAGCTAAGGATGAGCTTGGCGGGCGTATGCGCATTTACCCCGAGAAAATGATTTGGGATGTCGGCGGTTTTGCGCCAATCCAGTGTGAACAATTGATCAGACAGCTGGAGCAGCAGACTATGGTGTTTGATCCGACATTGGTGTTCGGGCAACAAATCACCGGGCTGGAAAGGCAGGAGGACGGGACCTACCTGCTTATCACCGAGTCTGGGGAAAAACACTGGACGCGTACTGTCATCCTTGCTGTAGGACGTGGTATTCTCAAGTTGGCTAAGCTGGAGATTGAAGGGGCGGAACGCTTTGAAGTGACTAATCTTCATTATACGGTTCAGGAGATTGAGGCTTTTCGCGGGAAAAGGGTACTGATCTCCGGAGGTGGAAATTCCGCAGTAGATTGGGCCAACGAGCTAGAGCCTATTGCGGCTAAGGTTACTGTGGTGCATCGTCAGGACCGCTTTGGCGGCCATGAGAAAAATATCGTGCGCATGAAGGAGTCCACGGTGGATGTTCGTACCCGTCATGTGGTAGCAAATCTGCACAGCAGTGATGGCAGAACTATTGAGAAAGTTAGTATCCGCCATGTGGACCATGAGGAGACCGAACAGCTGGAGGTTGATGCTGTTATCGTCAATCACGGGCTGAAAGCAGATTTTGGCGGAATTACCAGCTGGGGATTGAACATGAATGATTGGAATGTGTTCACTAGCAGCAAGCTTGCCACGAACCTGCCGGGTATATTTGCCGCTGGTGACTTTGCGGCTTATGACAGTAAAGTGAACCTGATTGCCGGGGCTTTCCCGGATGCGGTTCTTGCGGTCAATAGCGCCAAGCTGTATATGGACCCTGCGGCACCTGAGGTTGCCTATGTATCCTCGCATAATAACCGGTTTGATGAGAAGAACCGGGAGCTTGAGACAGTGGAACAGAAGTAAGTTAAGGTTGGATCGTCTACACTTAGTTGGACAGAAAAAATAAGGGCTTGTAGAATAAACCTATCATGCTAAGGAGCGGATCTCTACAATGCCAAAACAACAACGACGAACCTTCACCTCTGAATTTAAAAAGAA